>NZ_JANZXA010000009.1 GCF_025153475.1 Novosphingobium mangrovisedimenti | reverse complement strand
CAGAACGATCCGTCGAAGCAACATGGCGACGTATCGGCTCCCTGCTCGATGACTTCCCGCCCAATGAATGCGCAAACTACCTCAGAAACTCAGGATATGCATCAACGTAATGTCATCAGAGTCTAGTTCTCGATGATCACGTGCGGCGAGGACTGGTTCGTTCCCGCAAGCGCGACCTCGCGCCCCTCCTTGGCCGATGCGCGCGCTTGGGACAGGCAGCGGCGCCAGTCGTGGAATTCGTCTATGCCGAGCATGCCGCGCTTGCCGCAGATGGCCCAGACGGCATCGTTCAGGCGCCGGTCGAGCACAGCAACCTGGCTGGGGCGATTGAGGTCCAGATCGGCATATTTGACCGTCTGGCTGAGATATACGCGCGACATGGCCTGACTCGGAGCAAGGCCGGCAAAGGCGGTGATTGCAGCAAGCAAGACAACTGCTGGCTTGGTCATGATTTCCTCTCCCAATTTGGACTGCGCCCCGATTGTGCCCGGAGGCTCTCGGCAAATGGCTGCCCAGGCCCCTCTAGTGTGCTCGGAACGTAGCTTGCGCGCTTTTACGCGATACTCACGAGAACGCATATCGAACGGAAAAGTTCCCGCGTTGTCTAACGGACAAGAGCCACGCCGAGGCGGAAGCGCGTCGTGCGCACGTCGTAGTCCAGCAGGTTTTCACCGTACCCCACGAAGCTCTGCCCGAAGAGGTAGAAGTCCGGCCCGCCGCCGAGGATGCGGCGCAGGGGGTAGGACATGTCTGCGGCAAACGACCCCTTGCCGCTGGAGAAGCTGAAACGCGTGGTCGTGGAAAGCCGTAGTCCGTCTTCCTCGCCGATCTGCAGGAACAATCCGGAATTGCCACGGTAGCGGCGGATATCGGGGTTATCGGACAAGTCGCCGACATAGAACCACAGACGCGGCGCGGCAGTCAGCCGCCAGCCGTCGCCGAGCGAAAAGGCCGCCATCGGCGCGACGTAGATGGTGTTCAGGCTGCGCGACAGGTCTCCTGCCCGCCCATTGGATATGTGGCGCAGCCCGACCTGCCCGCTGACCGTTGCCTCGCGCGAGAGACCGACGGGAGGCGACAGATAAAAGACCTCCGGCTGGAAATCGATGTTGCGGAACGGCGAGGAATGGGCGCCGAGATCCCAGAACATGCGCTGGGTATAGGCGAAGTAGAGGCCGTCCTTCAGCGAGGGCGGGCGGTCTTCCTGCGCGCGCTTGCCGAAGAGCTTGTATTTGAGGCTCAACTGGATGCGTGCCTCGGTATTGGTCCCGGGACCATAGACTGCATAGATCGGTTCGTAGGCGGAAAGGTTGTCCAGGAAGGCGTTCCCGATCGTCTTGTCGCCGGGGTCTGGTGTCGGCAGGGGCGGGGCGGCGTTGGCCAGTTCCGGGGCATCAGGGGTGCTGACGGGCGCCAGCACGATCTGCCGTGTGCCCCAGGCCGGCACCGAGAGCAGGGCATCTTCCGCGATGTCGGAGGCGGGAAGCAGATAGCGGGCAGATGCGAAGCCGCCGGGCGCGACCGAAACGGCTGGCGGCGTTTCCGGCGCACGCTCCAGCCACAGGGGCTGCACATCGCCGCCGGTTTCCAAGCGGGCTTCCACCCGGTCGGGCAGGTCGACGGTTTGCGGCGCGTCCGCGGCATTGAGCAGCCGGATTTCCACCGGTGCCATGCCGTCCGCGTTTCGCGCATCGGTGCGGCTTATCAGGATCTCGACGGCATCCTGTGCCCAGGCGGGGCTGGGCAGCGCCGCACTGGCGACGGCAGCGAGGAGAAGGGCGCGCGCGGTCCTGCGCGGCGATGCCGATTGGCGTCGTGCAATTTGGGGGTGGGGGGCAGAGAAACAAGTCAAGGCGCGGTTCCGGACAGAACGGAGAGGGTGTGCAGGGCGATCATGCGCTCCTCGTCTGTGGGGATTACCATGACCTTAGCCCGGCTGCCTACGGCGCTGATAACGGCTGCGTTGGCGGTGTTGGCGGCTTCATCCAGTTCGATGCCCAGCCATTCCAGGCGCTTGCAGATGCGGCTGCGCACGCCGGCATGGTTTTCGCCGATACCGGCGGTGAAGACGATACCGTCGATGCCCCCCATCGAGGCGGTCAGTCCCCCGGCCTCGCGCGCGGCGCGCCAGGCGAAGAGGTCGACGGCTTCCTCGGCCTCGGGCCGCTCGCTTGCCGAAAGGGTGCGCATGTCGCTGGACAGGCCCGAGACGCCGAGCAGGCCGGATTCCTTGTAGAGGAGGTGCTCCACCTCTTCGCTCGCCATGCCCAGCTGCGTCTCGAGGTGGAGGATCACGCCCGGGTCGATCGCCCCGCAGCGCGTGCCCATCACCAGCCCGTCGAGCGCGGTGAAGCCCATGGTCGTATCCACGCTCTTGCCGTCGGCCATGGCGCATAGCGAGGCGCCGTTGCCCAGATGCGCGGCGATCACCTTGCCGGCGGCGAGTTCGGGATCGAGTTCGGCAAGGCGGCGGGCGATGTATTCGTAGGAAAGGCCGTGAAAGCCGTAACGCCGGATACCCTGATCGTGCAGCGCGCGCGGGATTGCGAAGCGGGTCGCAACGGCGGGCCGGTCGTGGTGAAAGGCGGTGTCGAAGCAGGCGACTTGCGTGAGGTCCGGTGCGATCCGGGCAATGGCGCGGATCGCGGCCAGATTGTGCGGCTGGTGGAGCGGGGCCAGCGGGCAGAGCTTTTCCAGCGCGGCCAGAACGGTGTCGTCGATACGGCAGGGCCGGGCGAAACCGGTGCCGCCGTGGACCGCGCGGTGGCCGATGGCGATGACCTCGCGCCCTTCCAGATGCGACAGCGCCCAGTCGAACAGCCATTCCAGCAAGTCGGCATGGGTCATGTCCGCCCGGTCGGTCCAGTCCTCCTCGTGCAGCACCGTGCCATGCGCGTCGCGGATCGCGAGGCAGGGGGAGAGGCCGATGCGCTCTATCTTGCCGCCTGCCGACAGCGTCGGGACGTGCTCGTGATCGAGCGTGAAGAGAGCGAACTTGATGCTGGAGGAACCGGAATTGAGGCTGACGATCGCCTTCATGCCGGTGCGCCCTCGGGCAGGCCCGGCGCGGCTAAGGTCGATGCCCGGGCCAGCATGGCGGCGATTGCGCAGGAGGCGAGGCGCGTGCGCAGGCTGTCCGCCCGGCTGGTGAGGATGATCGGCACGCGCGCGCCCAGCACCACGCCGGCGGCGTCCGCACCGCCGAGGAAGGTCAGCTGCTTGGCCAGCATGTTGCCGGCCTCTAGATCAGGCACGACGAGGATTTCGGCCTTGCCGGCGACGGGCGAGACGATGCCCTTTTCTTTCGCCGCCGCTTCGCTGATCGCGTTGTCGAAGGCGAGCGGGCCATCGATCAAGCCGCCCGTGATCTGCCCCCGGTGAGCCATCTTGCACAGCGCGGCGGCTTCGAGCGTGGTCGGGATGGCGGGATTGATCGTCTCCACGGCCGAAAGGATCGCGACTTTCGGTTCGGCAATGCCGATGACGTGGGCCAGATCGATGGCATTGCGGATGATGTCCGCCTTTTCCATCAGGCCGGGCGCGATGTTGATCGCGGCATCGGTGATGATGAGCGGATCGGTATGGCCCGGCACGTCCATGACATAGGCATGGCTGATCCGCCGCTCGGTGCGCAGCCCGCTCACGCGGGAGACCACCGCGCCCATCAGCTCGTCGGTGTGGAGCGAGCCTTTCATCAGAAGTGCGGCCTCTCCCGTCCGCACGAGGCCGACTGCCTTCTCGGCGGCGTCGTGGCTGTGCAGGGCGGGGACGATGCGGAACGGCGAAATGTCCTTGTCGGCTTCCTCGGCCGCCGCGCGGATGCGGGCTTCGGGGCCCACGAGCAGCGGTTCGATCAGCCCCGCCTCGGCCGCCTCGACGGCGGCGGTCAGCGCCGATGCCGAGCACGGGTGGGCGACGGCCGTGGGCACGGGCTCTCCCGCAGCGGCATCGATCAGGCGGTGGTAGGCATGGTGGTCGGCCAGCCGTATGTCGGGCAGGGCGACGCGCGGGCGGCGTATTTTTTCCGTCGGGGCCATGACTTCGGCCTGGCCGGCGATGACCGTCTCGCCCTTCTGGTTGTCGCAGCGGCAGTCGAGCACGAGGATGTGCTTGTCCGCCCGCTTCTCGGTCACAGTCACCGTCGCGGTGATGGCATCGCCCAGTCCCACCGGATGCAGGAATCGCAGCGACTGCCCGAGATAAATCGTGCCCGGCCCGGGCAGTTCCGTTCCCAGCACGGCCGAGAGCAGTCCGGCGCCCCACATGCCGTGGGCGATGATGCGGCGGAAGAAGTCGCTTTGCGCGAATTCGGCGTCGACATGCGCCGGATTGACGTCTCCGGAAACCAGCGCGAAGAGCTGGATGTCCTTGTTGGAGAGCGTGCGGGTCACGCTTGCCGTGTCACCGACCTTGATCTCGTCGAAGGTCCGGTTCTCGATCATCTCTTCGGTCATGCGGCTATTTCTCCAGCACGTAGCGGCCGGGAGCGTCGGCAATCGCCGGGTACCCCTTGTCAGGTGCGCCGAGCGGCGGGGGCGCGGTGGGTTCGCCCGAATGGGCGTCCAGCCAGTGGCTCCATTCGGGCCACCACGATCCCTGCTTCTTGTGGGCGAGTTCCTGCCATGCCTCCGGATCGTGCGACTTGCCGTCTTCCTTGCGCATCAGGACTTGATAGCGCCGGTGATCGTGGCCGGGTTCGGAAACGATGCCCGCGTTATGCCCTCCGCTTGCCAGCACGAAGGTGATCTGCGTCTCGGTGAGCAAGTGGATCTTGTGGACCGATTTCCACGGCGCGACGTGATCGCGCTCGGTCCCCACGACGAACAGCGGGCAACGGATGTCACTCAGCGCGACCGTGCGTCCGTCGACCTTGAAGCGGCCTTCGGCAAGATCGTCGTGAAGGAACAGCTCGGTCAGATATTCGCTGTGCATGGCATAGGGCATGCGCGTGCCATCCGCGTTCCAGGCCATAAGGTCGATCATCGGCTCGCGTTCGCCCATCAGATAGGTCTTGAGCATGCGCGACCAAACGAGGTCGTTGGAACGCAGGAGTTGGAAGGCTCCGCCCATCTGGCTGCTGTCCAGATAGCCGCGGCTCCACATCATGTTTTCCAGGATGTTGAGTTGCGCCTCGTCGATGAACAGTCCCAGCTCGCCCGGTTCGCTGAATTCGGTCTGCGCCGCCAGCAACGTGACGCTCGCCAGTCGTTCGTCGCCGTCGCGCGCCATGGCCGCTGCCGCGATCGACAGCAGCGTGCCGCCGAGGCAATAGCCCGTGGCGTGGACCTTCTTGGCGCCGGTAATGGCGGTAACCGCGTCCAGAGCGGCCATCGGTCCTTGCCTCAGATAGTCGTCGAGCCCGAGGTTGCGGTCCTTGCTGGTCGGATTGTGCCAGGAGATCATGAACACCGTATAGCCCTGGCCGGTCAGCCAGCGGACGAGCGAGTTCTCCGGCGAGAGATCGAGAATATAGTATTTCATAATCCAGGCCGGCACGATCAGCACCGGCTCGGGGCGGACCGTTTCGGTAGTCGGCTCGTACTGGATCAGTTCGATAAGCTGGTTGCGCCAGACGACCTTGCCGGGGGTGACGGCGACATCCTCGCCGACTTTGAAATCTTCCGCGCCCATCGGCGGTTCACCCCGGAACTGGCGCTGTGCGTCCTCGAGGAAATGCTGGAAGCCATCGACGAGGCATTTGCCCCCGGTCTCCACGATCCTTTGCTGCAGCACGGGGTTGGTGGCGATGAAGTTGGTCGGCGCCAGAAGATCGAGCAGTTGCCGCGCGCTGAACTCCATCACCGTTTCGTGGTGCCGGGTTACCCCGCCAATCCCTGTCGTCGCCGCATGCCACCATTGCTGGTTCAGCAGGAAGGACTGGGCAATGAAGTTGAACGGCGGCTGATCCCAGGCAGGATCGGCGAAGCGCCGGTCCTGCGGCAACGGCTCGATGGCGTGGCAGGCCTCGGGATCCTGCTTGCAGCGTGCCATGTAGTCGAGCAGGCGCATGTACTTGCGCGTCAGTTTCGCGCCAAGCTGAAGCTGTTTGCCCGGCGAACTGGCCAGATGCACCGCCCAGTCGGTTGCTGCCAGAAGCAGGGTTGCCGGGGACAGGCCGTCGGTCATCCGTGCGATGGCCGCGGCGGCGGCCCGGTCGAGTGTTTCGGTGATGCCGTCCAGCGGATCGGTAGGCTGCGCTTGGTCCGTGTTCGTGTTCGTCAATGTTCAGGTTCCGCTGTTCTCGATGCCCTCAAAGATGGCACCGCCGTGTTGCCGGGCGATGTCGCCTGCGACATTTTGGGAATGGCCGTTCCGTTCGCACCGCGGCGGTGCCGAAACCATGACGTCGGTCAAGATTGCGGGCCATCGTCGGGATCGTGGCCGGGCCAGTGCGGGAGGAGGGGGCTGTGCGGGGCGCAGATGGTCCTCGTATGCAGAATTCATAACCGAGTCGCGTTCGGTTATGTCCATGTTTGCGCTGCCGAATATACATTGTGTTCGGTCAGACGACCATGCCGTGCGGCAGGGCGTGGGGTGCCGTTTCCGGCTGATATTCGTCGTGGGTGGCGCGGGCGCATGAAAAAGGGCCGTGCCTCGCGGCACAGCCCTTTCGAAATTCGTTATGTCTTTGCGCTTACTTCGGGGGCATGCGGATCGCGCCGTCGAGGCGGATGCACTGGCCGTTGAAGTAGGTGTTGCGCGAGAGTTCCATCACGAGGCTGGCGAACTCTTCCGGCTTGCCGAGGCGGCGCGGGAAGGGGACGGCCTTGCCCAGACCCTCGAACACTTCCGGCGCCATTTCCTTGACGCGCAGCATCGGCGGGGTGGCGAAGGTGCCCGGCATGATCGCGTTGACGCGGATGCCCAGATCCATGAGGTCGCGCGCCATCGGCAGGACCATGGCGTTCACCGCGCCCTTGCCGCCGCCGTAGGCGACCTGGCCGATCTGGCCGTCCTGCGCCGCGGCGGAGGAGGTGAAGATAATGCAGCCGCGCTCACCGTCGTCGTTGAGCGGCTCGGCATTGGCCATGCCCAGCGCCGCGATCGAGGCCATGCGGTACGAGGCAGTGAAGATGCCTTCGGCCGACTTGGCGATCTGCTCGGTGGCGGTGCGCTTGTAGCAGTTGTTCTTCTTGTCCCACGAGACGGTCTTGCCGCCGCCGGCGACGACAGCGCAGTGCACGACGATGCGTTCCTGGCCATTGGCCGCGCGCGCCTTGGCGAAACCGGCCTCGACGCTTTCCTCGTCCATGATGTTGACGTTGCAGAAGACGCCGCCGATTTCCTTGGCGAACGCTTCGCCGGCTTCGTCGTTGATGTCGAAGATGGCGACCTTCACGCCGGCATCCGCAAGCGCCTGGGCGCTGGCGCGGCCGAGGCCCGAGGCACCGCCGGTGACGATAGCGGCGATGGTGTTGTCGATTTTCATTGGCGAAGTCTCCCGCATCTGGCGAATCGAATTGAAGGCCTCGCTAGCCCAACCGGTACGAGATTGTCGAAATGCGGATGCTTGCAGGGTGCAAGTATCGCTCGAGCGGACCGCCACGCCCCGGTGCTGTTCCGAGACGGCAATCCGGCTTGCACCGATTGACGATGGGCTTGCGCCTACGGGCAGGCGCGCCTTGGATGCAGCGTCGAAACAGCGCAGCATTGTTGAGACACAAGCGGCACCGCATGCAACCGGGCCGCAGGAGTGGAGAGAACCATGGCCGAAGGTGACGTGACCCTGGATACGAGCGATGTCGACAAGTGGGTCGGCAAGCCGGTAATTTTCGCCGAGTTCTGGGATCCGTGCAACGCGACGGACATCCGCCGCTGGGTGCAGGCGATGGACTATGCCAACCCGCTGCACTGGGACGAGCAGTTTGCCCGCAGCTCTAAGTTCGGCGGCATCGTTGCGCCGCAGAGCTTCACGGTGGCGATGGACTATGGCCATGGCTGCCACCCCTCGTGCGTCGGCAAGATCCCGGGTTCGCACCTGATCTTCGCGGGCGAGGAGTGGTGGTTCTACGGCAACCCCGTCCGCCCCGGCGACAAGCTGACGCAGGAGCGCAGCTTCGCCGGCTACAAGGTGACCGACACCGCCTTTGCCGGGCCGACCATGTTTGCCGACGGCGATACCGTCCACCGCAACCAGCACGGCGCGCTCGTCGCCAAGGAGCGGGCGACCTCGATTCGCTACCTCGTGGACGAAGCGGCCAAGCGCAAGGTCTATGACAAGGGCAACGTCCCGCCCAAGCTGTGGACCCAGTCCGAACTGGAAGAAGTCGCGAAGCTGCGCCTGCAGTGGATCAAGTCCAACCGCGAGGGCATCTCGCCGCGCTTCGGCGATGTGCAGGTCGGCGACAAGCTGCCGCGCCGCGTGATCGGCCCGCACAGCCGCGTGACCTTCGCGCTCGAATGCCGCGCGCACCGGCAGAACATCTGGGGCACCTGGCGCTGGAACGTGCCTGAGGGCACTTACGATCCGGCGACCGAGGATGCCGGTTTCGGCGAGGACATGACCTACGACTTCGAGGCCCGCAAGATCGATCCGCGCCACGGCGACGGCCTGTTCCACGGTCCGTCCTCCGGCCACATCAACGCCGAAAAGGGCGAGAAGGTCGGCATGGGCGGCGTCTATGGCTATGGCTCGTCGATGAATGCCTGGCACGTCGACACCATTGCCTACTGGGCGGGCCACGACGGCTACATCTGGCATTCCAAGACGCAGTTCCGCAGCCCCGCCTTCGAAGGCGACGTGACCTACATCGACTGCGAAGTGATCGACAAGCAGGAGACCTCGCCCTTCGGCATGCCGGTCGTTACCGTACAGTCGAAGATGACGACGCAGGAGGGCGCGACGATCCTCAAGGGCACGGCAACGGTCTCGCTGCCCGTCTGACATTAAGCGAATGGCGAGGCCTCGTGCCTCGCCGTCCAGCCAATGCGAAAAGGGAGAGCGCATGGCCGATCGCGAAGACATCATCGAAGTCCTGAACCTCTACGGGTTCGCCATGGACACCCGTCGCTGGGACCTGTTCGACCGTATCTTCACACCCGATTGCGATGTCGATTACGGCCCGACCTCGAGCTGGCGGGAGCGCGAGGCGTTCAAGACCGACTTCGGCACATTCCACGATCTGTTCGACGCCACCCAGCACGTTATGACCAACCACCTCGTCAAAGTGGATGGCGATACGGCTTCGGCGCATACTTACGGCAGCTGGCGGCTGATCCGTCACGCGGCGGGCGATCCGCCGGTGTGGGACGGCACCGGCTATTACGACGATCAGCTCGTTCGCACCGCCGATGGCTGGCGCATCGCCAGGCGCGTGTGCCGCGTGGTGTACTGGACCGGCAATCCCAGGGTGCAGACGCCGATGGAGGACATGGTCTTCCGGCTTGACCTTGTCGCGCTGCATGCCGAAGCTCGGGAGGAGAGGCTCAACTTCCTGAAAGCGATCACCTGATGGCCAAGCAACGCGACGCGATCCGCATGTCCGATGAGGAGATCGTCGCGTTCATGGACCGGCAGCAGAACCTGCAGGTCGCGACCATCGGCAAGGACGGCGCGCCGCATCTCACCACTGTATGGTTCGTCGCGCACGAGGGGCGCATCCTGTTCGAGACCTATGGAACCTCGCAAAAGGTCGTGAACCTGCAGCGCGATCCGCGTCTTGCGGTGCTGGCGGAAGACGGCACGACGTACGACACGCTGCGCGGCGTCTCGATCAACGGCAGGGCCGAGATCATCGCGGACCAGCCCCGGCGCGGGGAACTGATGGAAGTGCTGATCGGCCACCACTTTCCCGGACTTTCACCCGAACAACTGCGATCGATGAGCGCCCGGATGGCGGAAAAGCGTGTGGTCGTGGCGGTCGAGCCCGAGAAGGTGGTCTCGTGGGATCACACCAAGCTGAGCGGCAAGGGGCCGTGAATTTCCTGCCGTCGGCACGGCAAAGTCGGCGGATGGAGCGCCCGCTTTGCCGTCAAGCCATGGCCGTCGTCCAGACTTTCACCTGATTTCGACCGGCAGCTTTCGCCGCATAGAGTGCCTTGTCGGCCCGGTCGATCGCATCTTCTACGGTCCGTTCAGGGTCGAGCAGCGTCAGGCCGCAGGACACCGTAACCTGGAACGCGGGCCGCCCGCCGAATGCGAACGAATGCGAGGCAAAGTCGGCGCGCAGCCGCTCGAGCAACGTTTCGGCCGTCGCGACGTCGGCCCCGGGTGCGCAGACCAGGAATTCCTCGCCGCCATAGCGAAAGATCCTGTCGTGAGACCTCAGTCCGGCAATGGTCAGTCGCGTGAAAGCCTTGAGGACTTCGTCGCCTGCCATATGACCGTTCTGGTCGTTGACCGACTTGAAGTGGTCGATATCCAGCATTGCAACGACGCAGGGATGGACCTTGCGTTTGACCAGCTCCAGCTGCTCGCGCAGTTTCGGCAGCATGCTTGTGCGGTTTTCCGTGCCGGTCAGCGGATCGAGGTTGCGGATCGATTCCTCGAGTTCGTGCTTCATGGTGAGAGCTTCGAGCCGCATGCGCTTCAGGGCTGCGAGGAAGCGTTCATATTCGCCGAGCGGCGGGGCTGTGCCGTCGCTTGTCGAGCGCAGCAAGCCCGAGGCCAGCTGATGCATTCGCTCGTGCTCTATGGCGATCTCGGCGAAGCCGGGATGATCCTGTAGGGATGCGGCACCCGTTCCGTAATACCATTGGCCGAATCTGCAGTGCCTGTGCGCATCCGCGGCGACGTCGCGCTCGTCGAAGGGAAGGCGGCAGATCAGCGTCTGGTTTATCGCCTCGGCCCATTGGTCGTGATTGAACAGTGCCTGATCCAGCTGGACCAGCGCCGCGCGCATCAGATTTGCATTCATTCGGTCTGCTCCCGGAGGCAAGATCGCAGCGCCTTGCCGTTCCCCATACGGGCCGGGCGATTTTTGAAAGGGCGTTGCGTCACGTCACGCGATGTAGCGCCAATTCGTTTTCATATGATTGCCTGCGGTTCGCAATGGCGCGCTTTTTGCGCGGGTTCCAATCTCAGGCTGCCACGGCTTGTGAACCTATCGCGGACGTGTCGAAGGGCGTCGTCTGGTAGATGTGGTTGATCCAGTTTCCGAAAAACAGATGCGCATGACTGCGCCAGCGGTTGCGGGGCGCCTGCGAAGGATCGTCGTCGGGGAAATAGCCCGAGGGAATCTGCTCGCTTCCGTCTCGCGTGAATTCCTTGGCCAAGGTGCCAGTATCGTATTCGAAGTGATTGAACATGTGGAGCATCCGGCGATCGGGATCGTCGACGAGGCAGGGGCCGGTCTCCTCGCTGGCCGCGAGCAGCTGCAGGCCCGGAACCGTCTTGAGCACGCTGTTGCAGGCTTCTGCCCATCGCGACACGGGAACTGGGAAAGTGTCCGAGAATCCCCGCAGATAGGGCGATCCGCAATCCAGGTTCCTGTGGGGGAAGATGCCCCAGGCCTTTTGCGCCAATGTGCGCTTGGGAACGCCGTGGAAATGATAAAGCGCAGCCTGCGCAGCCCAGCAGATCGTCAGGCAGTGATGGACGTGCGTCTGGGTCCAGTCGAAGATGTCCTGCAGTTCGCGCCAGTAGCTTACGTCCTCGAACGGCAAGCGCTCGACCGGGGCGCCGGTGACGATGAAACCGTCGAAGCGCTCCGGGCGCACTTCGCTCCACGGGCGGTAGAAGGCGGCCATGTGATCGGGAGAGGTGTTGCGGGAAACGTGATCGCTGATCCGCACCAGGGTCAGCTCGATCTGCAACGGTGTCGCGCCCAGCAGCCGGGCCAGCTGGGTTTCCGTGACCACCTTGTCCGGCATGAGGTTGAGCAATCCGATCCGCAGAGGGCGGATGTCCTGGCGCACCGCATCGGTTTCGCCCATCACGATAATGCCTTCGCTCTCCAGCGTCTGCCGTGCGGGAAGTTCGTCCGGAATCTTGACGGGCACGTTGCGTAGTCCTTGCTGCGGAGACGACGCTGCGTGGCTTGATCCGTTTGCTTGCCGGCTCGGCCACATCCTCCTTGCGGAGTGCCACCTTGCCCGGATCGGCAGGTTGGCGTTGGGCGTCGCCCCAACTCTTGATGCTGTGAGCGCCTTACGCCGCTTTGCGGTGTTGCGCAATGGCGGCCATGCAGGCCGGACGGCGTGGTTCGTTCACCGTCCTTTCCAGACCGGCGCGCGCTTTTCGACGAAGGCGCGGATGCCTTCCCACCCGTCTTCGGATCCTATCCAGCGCCGGAAGGCGGGATGGTCCTGCTGCCCGGAGATCGCGGTGGCCAGACCGGGCTGGTCGATGCTCCACTCTGCCAGCGCCTTGGTCGCGCGCACGGCTAGCGGGGCATTGGCGAGGATCTGCGCGCAGATCGCCTCGACCATCGTGTCGAGTGCTTCGGGAGCCACAAGCTTGCTGACGACGCCCATGGCATAGGCTTCCTCGGCACTGACGGGGGCACCGGTCAACAGGGGCAGCATGGCCTGCTTCATTCCCGTCTGCCGCACGAGCCGGTGGATGCCGCCGGCGAGTGCGATCATGCCGCGGCGCGGCTCGGGCAGGCCGAAGCTGGCGCGGGTGGTCGCGACGATGAGGTCGCAGGCCAGCGCGAATTCGAAACCGCCGCCAAGACAGAGACCGTCGACCACGGCGATCACCGGCTTGTCGAGGTCGTAGCGTTCGGCAAGGCCGGCATAGCCCGTCTCGGCATATGGCAGCCCTCGCTCGGGATCGAAGGCGGCGAGATCGCTACCCACGCAGAATGCGCGGGCACATGCGCTGCGTACGATGCAAATCTGCAGGTCCGGGTTGGCGGCAAGTCGCTCGAACGCTTCGTGCATCGTCGCGTGCATTCCGGCGGTCATGGCATTGAGCTTGGCGGGCCGGTTCAGCGTGATCGTCATCACGCCATCGTGCGCCACCACCAGCACGTCGCGTGCCGTCATTTCCTCTACCCCCGCATTGTGTTTGACACATGTCTATTATCATGAGGGCCGCTTGCGCAATGCCGTATGTTCAATGGATATGTGTCAACGCCATCGGGCGCTTGGGAGGGCCGATAGGAGGCGCCAGTCGGTAGGGGCGTCAGCCCAGCGCCTTTTCCTTTTCTGCGTAAAGGCGTTCCAGCTCGGCGCGGCTCTTCTTTTCCGCGGCGGTCTTGAGCTGGCCGCAAGCCGCATCGATGTCGCGCCCGCGCGGGGTGCGCACCGGGGCGGAAATGCCCGCCTCGAACACGATGTTGGAGAAGGACTTGATCCGCTCGGGCGTCGAGCAGTCGTAAGGCGCGCCGGGCCAGGGGTTGAACGGGATCAGGTTGACCTTGGCCGGCAGCTTGTAGTGCTTGATGAGGCGGACCAGTTCGCGCGCGTCCTCGTCGCTGTCGTTCTTGTCCTTCAGCATCACGTATTCGAAGGTGATGCGCCGGGCATTGCTGGCGCCCTTGTAGTCGGCGCAGGCCTGCAGCAGTTCCTCGATGCCGTACTTCTTGTTGATCGGGACGATCTCGTCGCGCACGTCCTTGGTCACCGCGTGGAGCGAGACGGCCAGATTGACGCCGATTTCCTCGGCGCACCGATCCATCTGGGGGACCACGCCCGAAGTGGACAGCGTGATGCGGCGCTTGGACAGGGCAAGGCCGTCGCCGTCCATCACCAGCTTGAGCGCATCGCGCACGTTGTCGAAGTTGTAGAGCGGCTCGCCCATGCCCATCATCACGATGTTGGTGAGCAGGCGTCCGTCCGCCGAGTAGCCGCCGTCATCATCGACCAGATCGTCGTCCAGTGCGGCAAGGTCCGCCTGGCCGGACTTGGGCCATTCGCCCAGCGAATCGCGCGCGAGCATGACCTGTCCGACGATCTCGCCCGCCGTCAGGTTGCGCACGAGGCGCATGGTGCCGGTGTGGCAGAAACGGCAGTTGAGCGTGCAGCCGACCTGCGAGGAAACGCAGAGCGTGCCGCGGTCCGCATCGGGGATGAAGACCATCTCGAAGTCATGCCCGTCCGCCGTGCGCAGCAGCCACTTGCGGGTGCCGTCGCTGGAGTGCTGGGCCTCGACCACCTCCGGGCGGCCGATCACGAAGCGTTCGGCCAGCCAGGGGCGCATGGTCTTGGCAATGTCGGTCATCGCCTCGAAATCGGTGACGCCGCGGTGGTAGAGCCAGTGGAACACCTGCTTGGCGCGCAGTTTGGCCGCCTTGGCATCGAGCCCGGCCGTTTCGAACAGCTCGGCAATGCGCTTCTTGGGTAGGCCGATAAGATCGACGCGGCCATCCTCGCGCGGGGTTACGTCGCGCGGGACGGGCACGGGGTCGATGTGCCCCGGGATCGGCATGAGTTTCGTGTCTGACATGATTGGGGCCCATATAGTGCAAGCCGGAGCATTTCGGAAGAGCGCAGGATTCTTGCGCTCATCAATAGCGTCCGAATCAGCGCAATTGCGCGCAGCCGATCGCGGCGGCGTCCATGGCGGAGGCCGCGCCGGCGAGCGGCCAGGTGTTGGAAAACCGCCGGCCTTTTTCATCGCGCGAATAGACCGTCATGCGGGTGGCCGATCGCATGGCCGCGACGATGGCGGCATTGTCGCGGTCGTCCCTGGGCCAGGCATCGCCGCCGCCGCCGGTCAGTTCGATGCGCTCGGCGCCGATGCGCAGCACGATCTGCGCTCCTTCGGCCATCTTGCGCGAAAGGCGGAAATGCACCTGGTTGCGTGCCGAGCGCTTGGGCCAGGTCCCGATGGAGGCATAGGGCTGGTAATCGCGATGCAGCGTGCTCGGAAGCGCCATGGCAATGGCATAGCAGCGCGGCACCAGAGGATCGCGAAAAGCCCCCCAGCCGCCGTAGAGGCCAAGGCTGTCGCGCGCCTGCGCCACGCCGGTGCAGGTGGCGAGGGCAGCAAAGGCGGCGAAGATCGTGAATGTCCTGCGCATGACTATCGAGGGCTCATGGCACGAAATGGCGTCTCCGCAAACGTTTCAGGAGAGTTTCGCCGACAGCGAAGCGACCGCCGCTTCGACGCCGCTGGCAAAATTACCCTTGCGAAAGTGCGGGATCATGTCGTCCCGGATCACCTCGGCGCAAGCTGCATCCGTCAGCACCTTCTCAAGGCCGTAGCCGACAGCAATCCGGGTCTTACGTTCTTGAGGCGCGATCAGGACGATGATGCCATCGTCGTAGTCCTTGCGGCCTACGCCCCGGCGATTGCCGAGCGCGCGCGTATAGGTCGCGATATCTTCACCACCGAGTGACGGCGTTGTGACGACAACCATTTGATGGCCGGTCGCCTCCTCAAGTCTTTGCAGCCGGGCCGACAATCGTCTTTCGACATCCGCAGCAAGAATGTTTGCCGCATCGGTGACACGGCCCTGTAGGCGCAGTGTATCGCTTGCCGATTGGCTGCTCGCCGCTGCCGAGGCCTGGTTTGCGCCACCGCCGCAACCTCCAGCCAACAGCAGGAGCGGAAGAATGGCCAGCAGGATGCGGGAAGGCTGCTTCATGAAAACAGCTTTCCCGCGTCTTTGGACTTACGTCAACGGCCGGATCAGGCGATCTCGCGTTCGACTTCGCCGACTTTCTTGCCGTCCTCGAAATAGCCCAGGCCATAGTCGCCCTTGATCGTGGTGCGCAGGGTCTGGCGTTCGTACTTGGCATCGCAGCCTTCGACCGCGTGGAGCATGCGGTGGTTGTCCCAGATCACCATGTCGGTGGGCTTCCACTGGTGCCAGTAGGCGCTGGTGCCTTCGCCGCGGCGGTTGATCTCCCTTGCCACCTCGTCGAGCATGCGGTCGCCTTCCGGGTCCTCGTGGTGCTCCAGGCCGACAGCCATCCACGGGCCGTAGTGGAGGACCTTCTCCCCGGTCTCGCGGGTCCAGATGGCGGGGTGCATGGCGCGCGGGAACCTGGCGGCTTCCTTGAGGAGCTGCGGCGTGGTCGAATGCTCGGTCAGCGGGGTGAAGTTGACGCCGTACTTCATCGTCGAGAGGCGGGTGTCGAGCGTGTAGATCACGTTCTTGCCCTCGATCTTCTCGAGCAGGTCCCCGGGGAACTGGCGGTAGAGTTCGATGCCGTCCATGAACCCGGTGCGCCCGCCGACCGGCGCGTTGATCGGCGCGCGCAGCACGCCGGCGTAGTTGAGTTCGTCGTTGTAGCAGTGGTCGAAGTGCCATGGCGAGTAGCGGGCGATCACCTCGCCGTTCATCTCCACCAGGCCTTCGCCCCTGGCGACGTCGTCGCTGGGGCGGTAGTGCATGTCGATCACGCCTTCGGCGGCGTCGCCGGTTTCCTCGTCGCGCGGGGTGGTCGTGGTCGGGTGGTCCTTGAGCGGGCCGAAAACCTTGCTGAGCGCGACCTGCATCCTGGCGCTGGGCTCCACGTCGCGGAACACGATCATGCCGCGATCCACGAACAGGTCCCGCAGTTGCTGGCGGACGTTCTCGTCGGCCAATGCTTCGAAATCGAGGCCCTCTACCGCAGCGCCGAAGCTTAGCTTCTCGTCCAGGTCCTTTACGACAATTCCAGTCATTCCCATCATCCCGTTCACAGCGCGGATGCGCTTTTTCCGAGCGTTCGGCCGGCATCCGTCAGTTAAAACTAAGCACGCTTATCATATTGCCGCCCGCCGTGTCTCCCAGCCAAGCGAAAAGTTTGGAACACGTGCATATCCTTGTTGCGTTGCAGCGCAGCAGACCGCACACTCTGCCGGCTCACGGAGGAGAGGGACGGGCCCGGTCAAACGGCCGGCACGGCTTCCGGAGGCAGACATGACGGGGCGTTACGAGTTCGTCGTTATCGGCAGCGGGCCTTCGGGCCGTCGCGCGGCGATTCAGGCTGCGAAACTGGGCAAGTCCGTTCTCGTGATCGAGGGGCGGATGAAGGTCGGGGGTGTTTCGGTGCATACCGGGACGATCCCTTCCAAGACCCTGCGCGAGACGGCGCTGAACCTGTCCGGCTGGCGCGAGCGCGGGTTCTATGGCCGATCCTACCGGGTGAAGAAGGAAATCGGCAGCCAGGACCTGTCGATCCGTCTCGGCAAGACGCTCGATTACGAAGTCGACGTGCTGGAGCACCAGTTCCTGCGCAACGGCGTTTCCACCATGGCGGGCTTTGCGCGCTTTCTCGATGCGAACCGGCTGGTGGTGACTTCGCCCGACGGCAGCGAACTGATCGTGGAGGGCGAGCGCTTCCTGATCGCGGTGGGGACGGTGCCGTTCCATCCCGACAACATCGACTTTTCCGATCCCGACATCATGGACAGCGATCAGGTGGTCGACGTTCCGCGCCTGCCGCGCTCGCTGACCGTCGTCGGGGCAGGGGTGATCGGCATAGAATACGCAACGATCTTTTCGGCGCTCGATGTGGCGGTGACCGTGATCGAGCCGCGTACGAGCTTTCTGGATTTCGTCGATCGCGAGATCATCGATGAATTCGTCCATCAGCTGCGCGATCGCGGGGTGGCTTTCCGGCTCGGCGCACCGGTGGACAAAGTGGAGAAGGGCGCGGACGGGCGCGTTCTGACCACGCTCAGGGACGGGCGTGTGGTACGTACCGACATGCTGCTCTACTGTGCCGGCCGGATGGGCGCGACTGCAGATCTAGGCCTGGACAATTGCGGCCTGACTACGGATGTGCGCGGGCGCCTCTCGATCAATCCCGAGACTTACCAGACCGACGTCGCGCACATCTACGCCGCGGGCGATGTGATCGGCTTTCCCAGCCTTGCCTCGACCTCGATGGAGCAGGGACGCATCGCCGCCTGCCATGCCTTCGGCCTTCCGCTGCCGCCGGCGCCGGCGTTTTTCCCTTACGGTATCTACGCGGTACCGGAGATTTCGACCGTGGGGATGAGCGAGCAGGAAGTACGTGACCGGGGCATCAATTACGAGACCGGCATCGCACGCTTCCGCGAAACCAGTCGCGGCCACATCATGGGGCTGGAGCAGGGGCTGATGAAGATGATCTTCTCGAACAAGACCCGCCGCCTGCTGGGCGTCCACATCATCGGCGAGGGGGCGACCGAGCTGATCCACATCGGGCAGGCCGTGCTCAACCTGAAGGGCACGATCGACTATTTCATCGAGAATACCTTCAACTACCCGACGCTCGCCGAAGCCTACAAGATCGCCGCGCTCGACGCCTGGAACCGCATGGCGCGCTGAGCGCGCCGGGCCGCAGTTTACCTGACACATCTGAAGCTGCGGGTCGTGCCCGGCGGCGGCGTCTCATCGCCTGAAGCGGTATTCGGTCTGGGCCTGCTGTGCAGGCTGGTTGTCCATGGTCATGCCCGGCCCGTGCCGCGATGCGACGATCGGAAGGTTGATGATGAACGAAAGCGCTTCTTCTGCGATGGCCAAGGTCCCGGCGGTGACGCTCGGGTTCTGGGTCATCAAGATCCTTGCGACCACGCTGGGCGAGACCGGCGGCGATACCCTATCGATGAGTTACGACATGGGATACCTCGTCAGCACGGCGATCTTCGTGGTGCCCCTGCTCACGCTGGTGGCAGCGCAAATCCGCGCGCGCCAATATTATCCCTTTCTGTACTGGGCGACCATCGTTGCCTCGACCACGGCCGGTACGACCATGGCCGATTTCGCGACGCGTTCGCTGGGCATCGGCTATCCGGGCGGCGCTTTGCTGCTGGCCGGCTGTGTGGCGGTTTCGTTGGCGGTTTGGAAGGCGGTTCTGGGGTCCGTTTCGGTGGAAACGGTCGGCACGCCCCGGTCCGAGGTGTTCTACTGGCTGACGATCACGTTTTCCCAGACGCTGGGCACCGCGGTCGGCGATTGGGCTGCCGACGATGGCGGTTTCGGCTATCTGGGCGGGGCGATGCTGTTCGGCGGGCTGCTGCTGGCCCTCGTGGTCTTGTGGAAGACGACGCGTACGAGCCCCGTGCTGTTGTTCTGGAGCGCCTTTATCCTCACCCGTCCGCTCGGTGCGACGGTGGGTGATTTCCTCGACAAGCCTTTTGCCCATGGCGGGCTTGATCTCAGCCGTCCGATGGCGTCGATGGCGCTCGGCGCTGCGATGATCCTGCTGATCGTGGTTCTGCCGCAACGCGCGGGGCGCCATGTCGCGGTAGCCTGAACAGGCAAACCCCGCGTCTGCCGGTACAGGTGCGGGGCTTGCCGATATTCAGCCGAGTTCCTTCGGCTCGCCCGTGCCCATGTAGCGGGCGAGGTTGCGGTGCAGGCTGATCACCGCGCCTTCGGCCTTGGGGTTGGGCATGTTGCCGGCATAGCCACCCATCTTCATGCCCTGCTGAACCGCCGCCATGTTGGAGAAGTCCTGCAGCAGCACGTGGGGGAAGTCCGCCGGGTCGGCATATTGCCACTGGGTGTCGGCCTCTTCGCCTTCGGGATAGAGCTCGTAGACTGCGACTTCGAAGATGCACTTGTCCGGATTGTAGCCGTAGGGCCGCGCCTGGTAGCAGAGCATGTTGTTCACCGCGTGGCCGATCTGCTGGTTGGGGAAGATTTGCCACGAAGTGCCGCTGGCCGCGACATGGGCAGGATCGACCTCGGGCCAGACCACGCCGCGTTCCGCATCGATCTTGCGCGAGGTTTCGAGCCAGTAGCGCAGCACTTCGGCCGCCGAAGTGCCTTCAGGCAGGACATCGGGCAGGGTCTGCGCCACGTCCACCAGCGTCTTGGTGGTGTTGGTGTTGACGCCTTCCCAGGTGTACTTCTGCATCACCGCCGTCGTGGTGCGCGGATCGCCCGCGCCAAGGCGCAGCTTCGAGGCGTTTTCCTTGGGGCCTTCGCCGGTGTCGTAGCCGATATGGCTGTGCTTGCCCTGCGGGCGGCCCCAACCGGTGAAGTCGCCGAACTCGGTGAATTCGGGGTGCGTGCCCGGCACGTGGTAGGTCTCGTTGAAGGCTTCGAGCGCGACCTTCCAGTTGCAGTCGAACACCGTCCAGTTGCGCCAGCGCGGGCGCATGTTCTGGAGCTGGAAGGGATCGAGCATGGTGGCTGCGGGTTCAAGGTAGTCGCGCAACGGCTCGGCTTCGGGATCGAGATTGATCCACACGAAGCCTCCCCAGGTGTCGATGTTCACTTCGCCAAGCCGGGTCACTTCGTCGCACAGCTTCGGGCCCCAGTCTTCCTTCGACTGGATATAGCTGGCCTTGCCGTCCAGCTCGAAAGTCCAGGCGTGGAAGCCGCAGACGAAATTCATGCGCTGGCCGTGGGCATTGCGCTCGCCCTTGGGGGTGTCGACGAGGCGGCGGCCGCGGTGGGTGCACACGTTGCGGTAGGCCTTGATCTTGCCCTCCGCGCCGTTCGCGGCATCGCCTTCGGCAACGCGCACGATCAGCACCGAATCGTCGAGAATCTCGTAGGTGATGTAGCTGCCGACCTCGGGCAGATCCTCCACGCGGCCGGCCTGCAGCCAGCACTTGCGCCACAGTTTGTCGCGCTCGGTGCGGGCGTAATTCTCTGAAATATAGGCCTCGACCGGAATGACGACCGGTTCCGGCGTCGCTTCCGTGGCTGCCTCGAGCTTGCTGAATTCGTTCATGACACCGCTCCCGTCAGGTTTTGCCGGCGTTGCTAATCAACAACGATGTTTACTGACGGGGGCGTAGCGCCGAGAGGGCGCGCGGAACTTTGATCAAACGCAAAACTGTCAGCTGCGGGGATATTCGATGGCCATGATTTCCCATTCCTTCTCGCCGGAAGGCAGGCGCACGGTGCGCAGGTCGCCGATGGCCGCGCCGCGCAGGGCGCGGGCGAGCGGGGCGCTCCAGCCGATCCGTCCGGCCGAGGCGTCCTGTTCGTCGTCGCCGACGATGGTCACGGTGATGCGTTCATCGTCCTCGTCGGCAAGTTCGACCGTGGCGCCGAAGAACACCTTGCCGCGCTCTTCCTGCCGTGCGGGATCGATCACGCGCAGCTTCTTCATCCGGCGAGCCAGATGGCCCAGCTCGCGGTCGATCTCGCGCATGCGCTTGCGCCCATAGAGGTAGTCGCCGTTCTCCGAACGGTCGCCATTGCCCGCGGCCCACGACACGATTTCCACGATCTCGGGGCGTTCCTTGCCCAGCAGATGATCGTAACGGGCGCGCAGGGCAGCCATGCCTGCCGGGGTGATGGGAGGGGCGACGGGTTTCATGGCCGCGTCCCTAATGCACCTTGGGGGCCAATTGAACCTCTCTTGCCGCTCGGGGGCAGCCGGGCATCAGCCCGGGCTGCGCTTGCCCGGCATCAGGCGGGTGAGCTTGTTCGGCCCCTTATAGTCGGATTTGTCCGGGTATATCGCTTCATAGTCCACCGCGTTTTCGAGCACGCGCTGGACGTAGTTCTTGGTTTCGTAGATCGGGATCATCTCGATCCACCTGATCCAGTCCACCGCGCCGGTGCGCGGATCGCCATTGGCGCGCAGCCACTTGTTCACGTTGCCGGGTCCTGCGTTGTAGGCGGCCACGGCCAGTGGCGTGGCACCGCCGTAGTAGTCCATCATGCGCGCGAAATAGCCGTCGCCCAGACGGATGTTGTAGGAGGCATCGCCTGTCAGCGCCGGGGAATCGTAGCGCAGCCCCATCTTGCCCGCCTGTTCGCGCGCGGTGCCCGGCATGAGCTGCATCAGCCCGCGCGCGCCGGCATGGCTCATCGCATTCTGGGCGAACTGGCTTTCCTGCCGGGTGATGGCGTGGACCATGGTCCAGTTCGTGCCGGGCGGCGTGGGGATCAGCGGATAGGAAATTTCGCCGAATTCGCCGAAGCCGTCGGCATGGGCGCTCTGGCCGAGGATCACCGCGAGATCGCGCCTGCCGATTTCCCTTGCGAGGTCGGCGACAAGAACGTGGTCCGCCTCGCTCTGTGCCTGGTCGCTGATTTCGCGGAAGAACCGGACGGTGGTTCGCCAGTCGTTATGGAGCGCGACGTCGCGCACCGCATGGGTGATCGGCTTGCTCAGGAAGGCCTGGCGCTCTGCCTTCGTAGGTACCGCCTGCGGCGTGGTGTCGAGGTTCGGCAGCGGACGCCCAAGGCGTTCGAGTGACAGCTGGCCATAGAAATACTGGGGATACTGCGCCGCCATTTCGAAATAGCGATTGGCGCCCTGGGTATCGCCCGCCTGCGCCAGTGCGCGTCCGGCCCAGTAGAACCCCTTGGACCGCGTGCCCGGCGTTTGCGCGGCGGCGCCATAGCGGTAGAACAGCGGCGCGGCGCTGCGCGGGTCGTCGAGCGTCCACAGGGCTTTGGTGCCTCCCAGCCACACCAGCGAGGTATAGTCGTCGCGCAGGCGATAGGATTGCTGGCTGATGTCGGTGCCCGGCTCGAAGGCGTCGTCGATCGAACTGGCGATCTTGACCGCGGCATCGGCGCCGGCGCCGCGCGCGGCGGCAAGCAGCTCCTTCACCCACTTCTCGGGCTCCGGAACGGGTTCGCGCAGCAGGGGGCGATTGACGAGCATTGAGATTGAATCGCCGAGACGTCCCGACCTGCGTGCCTGGACCGCGCGATTGTAGACGTAGCCGGGGTCGCCCGTGACGTTGGAGGGAAGGGCAAGGCCGAGGCTGCCCGGCGCCGAGCCCTGGAGCAGGGCCAGCCGCTCCATGAAGACATTGCGCTTGCCCGCGGAAACGAAGGAGATCTGCCGTTCGGCCTGATCGGTTTCTCCCTGCCAGAGCAGGGCGTTCATGCGGGCATCGTGGTCCGCCGGGGTCAACTGGTCCCGATAGAGGGAGAGCAGGGTGGCTTCGGCGTTGGGCGCCAGGCTGCCTCCGCGCCAGGCGGCGACGGCCTTGTCGCGCGCGTCGAACCGGCGCACGGCGGCCAGCGCGGTGGCGTAGCGTCCGGCGGCTTCACTGCTGAGCGGCGGGAAGCGATCGAAAAAGGCGATGACGGTCTGCGGATCGGGAGATTCGCCCAACAGCGCCCTTTCGGCGAATCCGCGAATCTTCTCTTCCTGCGGATAGCCGGGGAAAGTCAGCAGAAAGCTGGAATACGTGGAAAAATCCTGCCGATCGTTGGCGACCAGCATTTTCCAGCGGTCGACCGATTGGTGGACGGTCATTTCGTGTCGCTGCAGCGCACGGGCGCGCGCCACGTCCCATTCACGGCCGTCCTGCGCCCAGGCAGGCGCGCCGATACCCGTTACGGAAACGGTCAGGATCAGGGCAGATTTGCGCAACACGCTGGACATTTTGGAAAGAGGCTCCTTATCAGGCGCTGAACGTAAAGGCCGATGCAGAAGGGGATGGTCCCCGACGGGCCCGATAATTGAACGTCAGCAGGGGTAAAGTCCATGTTCTCGGGGTCCATACCGGCACTTGTCACACCGTTTCGCGACGGAGCGTTCGACCGGCCGGCTTTCTGCCGCCTGGTTGAGTGGCAGATCGAGAACGGCTCAGCCGCGCTGGTTCCCTGCGGCACCACCGGCGAATCACCGACGATCAGCCTTGAAGAGCACATGCTCATCACCGACGTGTGCATCGAGGTGACCGCTGGCCGGGTTCCCGTGATCGCCGGAGCGGGGTCGAATTCGACGGCCGACGCCGTCATGCTCGCCCGCCATGCCGAGGAAGCCGGCGCCGATGCGGTGCTGGTCGTCACGCCCTACTACAACAAGCCGAACCAGGAAGGCCTGTTCCAGCATTTCAAGTGCATCCACGATGCCATCGGCATTCCGATCGTGCTCTACAACATTCCCGGCCGCTCGATCGTCGATCTGGCGCTGGAGACCATTGTGCGGCTGGCCGAGCTGCCGCGCATCGTTGGCATGAAGGATGCGACCGGCGATATCGCGCGGGTTTCGGACTATCGCCGGACCATCAGTGAGAGCTTCTGCCAGCTTTCCGGCTGCGATGAATCCGCGCTGGCCCATTTCGCCCATGGCGGCATGGGGTGCATTTCGGTTTCGGCCAATGTTGCGCCCCGGCTCTGTGCCGATTTCCAGGCAGCCTGCGCTGCGGGCGACATGGCTGGCGCGCGTGCCCTGAACGACAGGCTGCACCCGCTGCATCGGGCCATGTTCGCCGACTGCTCGCCGGGGCCGGTCAAGTACGCGATGTCTCGCGTGCTCGACTGGATGACGGAGGAAGTGCGCCTGCCGGTCGTCGCCTGCAATGCCAAGGCACGCGCCGCGGTCGACGAGGCGCTGGTCCACGCCGGCCTGCTCTGACGCAGGTTCCGGCGGTCGATCAGTCCGCCGGGTTGTGCTTCTGGACGAAGACCATGGCGGCTTCGAGCATCTGCTGGCGCGTTTCGCTGCGCGAGAGCCAGTGGTCCTCGCCCTTCAGGGTGACCAACTCGTAGGGCTTCCCTGCGTCCTTGAGCGCATCCGCCATCACCACGCTTTGCCGATAGGGGACGACCGTGTCGTCCTTGCCGTGGATCAGCATGACCGGGGCGTCGGCCTCGGCGGCATGCTTGCGCGGTGAGACTTCGTCGTAGTGCTTGGGATCGCCCAGTTCCTCGCGCCAGGAATTTCGGGCCATGTGCGAGCGGCCGGTTTCGTACATGCGGTTGTCGAAGAACATGTCGATGTCCGCAACCGGGGCGACTGCGACCGAGCAGCGGTACAGGCCATGTTGCAGCGTCACCCCGGCAAGCGCCGCGTAGCCGCCGTAGCTGGCGCCGACGATGCAGGCACGTTTGGGATCGGCAATGCCGCGCTTGACCAGTTCGGCGAGGCCGTCGGAGATGTCGGTCTGCATCTTGCGGCCCCACTCGCCGTAACTGGCATTGCGCAAGGCATCGCCGCGTCCGGTCGAGCCGCGGAAATTGGGCTGGAAGACCGCATAGCCACGCGACGCGAAAGCCTGCGCCCACCAGTCGAAGCCGACTTCGTCGGCGGCGCGGGGGCCGCCGTGGGGCAGCACGACGATCGGCAGGTTTCTGGCTTCATGCCCCGGCGGCAGGGTGAGCACGCCGTCCAGTTCCAGTCCGTCGGTGGCCGTGTATTCGACACGGGAGATCGGGCCGACGTTTTCGCCCCAGATCGCCGGGCGCTCGTAGCCGATCGGGTCGGCGCGGCGGTTGGTCACGTCGACGAGATACCAGGTGCCGCTGTCGCCGTTGCCGTCGGTTCGCAGCACGACCTTGCGAAAGCCCTCGGTCCAGTCGATCAGGCGCACGTTGCGGTTCGGGAAAGCTGCGAAGATTCGCTTGAGTGCGGACTGGGCGAGTGGATCGAACATCACCGTCTCGCCGCTTTCGTCGTTCTTGCGATAACCCAGCAGTTTGTTGCTCGCGGGATCGATGTAGAGCCGCTCGATGGCGATGTCGGGCAGGAATTCGGTCGCCTGGCCACCGGCCAGCGGTACTTCGTACCAGTGGTCGACTTCGTCGTCGTCCCTGACCGAATAGATGATCGTTGCGCCGTCCTGGCCGAAACAGATCAGACCCATGTCGCCGGTAGGGTCGACACCGCGTGCAAGTTCCTGGCCCTGCGCGTTCTCGATGATCCATTTGCCGTTGGTGTTGTTTATGTCGAGCGTGATCGCGACATTGCCCGCAGCATCGATGAGCCAGTCGCGGTAATGGTCTTCTGCGGGCGCTCGGGCGGCCTGATGTGCCCTGTTGTCGGGAAGCTCGACGGCATAGAGCGTCGTGCGACCATGCCGGAATTGAGCGCCGCCAATTCCGGTATCCAGTGCGATGCCCCCGAAATAGCCGACCGTCCTGCCACCGATACGGCGGATGCCATAGGCCCCCCGCGTGGTATCCGCGATGTTGCGTCGGTTCGAGAAGACCAGTTCGGGCTTTTGGTCGATGTTGAGCGGGACGATGATCGTGCCGGTCAGTTCATACTTCGACGCGGCGAAGTAAGGACCGAGCGAAACGGTTGCCGTGTTGGTGACGAGAATGGTCGAATCGTCTGCCCAGCGTACGCTGCGCACCTTGCTGGTACCGGCTGAGGCATTGGCGAGCACGTTGTCCTTGTCGTCCATCACGATCAGCCGCAACGTGCCCTTGAAGTTGCGGATCGAGGCGCGCTTCGTCCCGTCTGGAGAAAGGGCGATGTCTTCCACCGTTGGCAGATCGCCGTAGGCTTCCAGCGGGATATCGGTGGCGGTCTTCGCCTGAGACGGCACGGCAAGAGATGCGACGACAAGCGCCAGCGCAGAACACACTGGCCGCACGAAACTGGACACCCGCTTACCCCCCTAAGTCTTTGCCGGATTTCCGTAAGTCTTTGCCTAGGCTCCGATTATGGCAAGTCCTTTGCAGGGGTTTTCAGGGATTTAATCCTCCGGTCTCGACATCGTTTGTCGCATTTCGCTGCGTGGTTGCCTTGATTGTCGGGGTTGTAAACAGTGTGTCGCCAATACGAATCAAGAAAGCACGGGAGAGCGAAGCATGACGAGCCTGAAAACAGCATCCACCTGGACCGACCGCGATGCCGTGACCGGCGAATTCGCGCGCAAGGTCCTTGCCTATACCGATTGCATCAAGCGCACGGTCGAGAAGGCCAAGGAGCCCGGCTTCGGCGAATCCGGCTGGGACGAACTGGCGGCCATGCTCGACACCGCGAAATTCCGCCGCGTTGGCAACGACAAGGTCGACATGGGCTGGGACGTCTATCGCAAGCTGCTGATGATGTGGGCGACCACCACGGACTTCTGGGCCGAATTCCATCGTATCAGCGAAGCGGGCGATCGGGTTTTCCTTGAACTTACCGAGCACAACCACCCGCGCGGCGGCACGGAATCGGTCGTCAATTCCTGCACCGTCTACCAGTTCGACCACGCCGGAAAGCTCGTCCATCTGGACATTTATCTCCAGCACGACTGACACACGCCCCGCCGAGCATGTCGTTTACCGAAACGGACGTTTTCTTTTGGCGCGCGCATCCCTACATGCCGCATCATCATGGCACGTCCGCAACATACGACATTCGACAAGATCAAGACCGTCGCAGAGAACCGCAAGGCCCGCTTCGACTATCATATCGAGGACAAGTTCGAAGCCGGCATCGCGCTCACCGGAACCGAGGTGAAAAGCCTGCGCTTCGGCGAGGGCTCGATTGCCGAGTCCTATGCCGAGATCAAGAACGGCGAGTGCTGGCTGGTCAATGCCAACGTGCCCGAATTCAGCCATGGCAATCGTTTCAACCACCAGCCCAAGCGGCCGCGCAAGCTGCTGCTGCACGAGCGGGAGATCGCCAAATTGCAGGGGGCGGTGGAACGCAAGGGCATGACGCTGGTACCGCTGTCGATCTATTTCAACAGCCGTGGCCGCGCCAAAGTCGAACTGGCGCTTGCCAAGGGCAAGAACGCGGCGGACAAGCGCCATACGATCAAGGAGCGCGACTGGAAGCGCGATCAGGCCAGGATTTTGCGGGACAACCGATGAATACGTTTCTTTCCCGCATGGGTCGCTGGTTGCACCGCCAGATGCCGACGCACGAGCAGCTTGAGGCGAATCGCCTCACCGCGCCGTTCGCGCGCCGGCAGGAACTGTTTCGTTTCACCCGTCGTTCGGTGCCGCGTGGTGTCGCGGTCGGGCTGCTGGTGGGCATCTTCGCGCTGATTCCCGGCGTGCAGATCGTCGGCGCGGCGCTGATGTGCGTTCCGTGCCGGGGCAACATCCCGCTCGCTGCGGCGATGACCTTCCTGTCCAACCCGGCAACGACGCCGCTGATTCTCGCCGGTTCGATCTGGATCGGCAACCTGCTGGGCTTCCATGCCGACCTGACGACCTTCTACGCGCTCTACGAGCGGGGCGCCGGGGTGGGGGACTGGACGCACTGGCTGGTTTCCGATGCGGCGCCGGCGCTGCTGGTCGGGCTCTTCGTGATCTCCACCGTGGCGGCCGCAGTCGGATACCTCCTTTCCATGTGGTTCTGGCGCTTCTGGATCGGCCGCAAGCATGTTGCCCGGCGGACGCGCTGGAACGCGCGGGTAGACGCGGTCGTGCCCGATACGGTCGGGTCGGATACCACCGCATGAAGCCACTGCCGGATCGGACCGGGCGCCTGCCCGATGCGTTGGTGGTGGCTCTGGCGCTGGTTTTCAGTGTCGCGCTGGTCTGGCTGGTTTCCGGCGACGGCGTGCTGGCGACGGTCTTCATGGCCGCCATGGTGGTATTCGCCGCACTTGCGTGGTTCGTCACCGGGCGCCGGCAGCCTGAGGCAGAGCCGGAGTTCGCGCAGCCTGACTGGTCGGTGACCGTGGCTGCCATCGACCGTCCCGACATGGCGATCGCGATGACCGATCGGGCAGGGCGCCTCACCTGTGCCAATGCGACGCACGAGGCCTGGTTCGGCGTCAACAGCGCGCCGCCGCGACTGCCGGTCGACGATGCGTCGGTCGAGTGCCTGGCCGATGCCACGCGGGTCGCCTGGCGCGACGGCTTCGCGCAGGCCGAGATAGCCGGCCACCACGGCGAGCACTGGTGGGTCGAAGTGCACCGCTCGGGACGCGGCGACGATTTCCTCGTCTGGCGGGTCATAAGGCTGAGTTCGGTCGATCTCGTTGCCGAACTGGTCGGCCAGATCGATGGCAAGCTGGGCCGGGGCCTCGCGAAGGCAGGGATCGTGACCGCACTCGTCGATCCCGATGGCTCGATCCGGGCCGCGAGCACGGGTTTCGCGCAGCGCGCGACCGGCGATGTGCTGGCCGACATGACCGGTCGCGACTTCGTTGACCTGCTGAGCCAGGAGGAAGGCGAACGCATCGGCTGGGCCCGCGAAGGTGGGCGCGGCGCCGCGCTGGTGCTCTACCACGTGCCGGTCGCCGATCCCGATGCGCCGGGTGAACCCGATCCGAATACCACGCCGTCGCTGATGCTGGTGGTCGAGGCGGGACAGGGCATCGGCGCCAGTGCCACCGGCACCGCCGCCGCGCCGCATCTCGAGGCGTTGCTCAGCCAGCTCCCGCTGGGCCTTGCCATGGCGGATCGCGACGGTCGCCTGCTGTTCGCCAATCCTGCCTTCATGCGTGCCGCCGGGCGCGAGGGGCAGGCGGCGCCGACGTACCCTACCGACCTTGTCGTCAAGGAGGACAAGCGCGCCCTGTCCGAATCGATTCGCCGTTTCGCGCAGGGGCCCGCGACGGCCGGCGACATCGCCGTGCGCCTGGCGGCGCAGCCCGACGATCCGGTTTCGCTCAGCCTTGCCGGCGTGCGGGGGCTGGGCGAGGCGGCGGTGCTGCTGGGCCTCACCGACACATCCGAGGAAACCCGCCTCAAGCGTCAGGTTGCGCAGGCCACCAAGATGCAGGCCGTCGGCCAGCTCGCGGGTGGTGTCGCACACGACTTTAACAACGTGCTGACCGCGACGCTGGGCACCTGCGATCTCATGCTGATGCGCCATACGCCGGGCGATTCCGACTACGACGACATCCAGCAGATCCGCGCCAATTCGAACCGCGCCGCCTCGCTGACGCGCCAGCTTCTCGCCTTCTCGCGCCAGCAGACGCTGCGCCCCGAGGTGCTGCAGCTTCCCGACGTCGTCGCCGACGTCTCGCAGATGCTGCGCCGCCTGATTGGCGAGAAGATCCAGCTTGTCGTCACGCATGACCGCGATCTCGGCCCCGTGCGCGCCGACCCGACCCAGCTGGAGCAGGTCATCGTCAACCTCGCGGTCAACGCGCGCGATGCCATGCAGTCGCGGAAGGGCGGCGACGGCTCGGGCAAGCTTACGCTGGCCACGCGCCGGGTGACCACCACCGACGTGCGCGAGATGCGCAGCGAGATCATTCCCGCGGGCGAGTACACCGCGCTGATCGTCGAGGACACCGGCGGCGGAATCCCGCCCGAACATCTCGGCAAGATCTTCGAACCGTTCTTCACCACCAAGGAGCAGGGCAAGGGCACCGGGCTCGGCCTTTCGACCGTCTACGGCATCGTGAAGCAGTCGGGCGGCTTCATCTTCGCTGAAAGCGAAGTGGGCAAGGGCACGCGCTTCATCGTCTATCTGCCGGTCTATCACGTCGCGCCGGGCACGGTGAGCGAACCTGCCGCGGAAAAGGTGGAGGCGGCGCCCAGCCAGTGGGCCGGCGGCGGGCGCATCCTGCTGGTCGAGGACGAGGATCCGGTGCGCATGGTCGCGGAACGCTCGCTGACGCGCCAGGGCTACGAAGTGACCAGCGCGCGCGACGGCGAGGAGGGCCTTATCCTGGTCGAGGAAGGCGGGGAGTTCGATCTCGTCGTTTCGGACGTCGTCATGCCGACGATGGATGGTCCGGCCATGGCCCGCAAGATCCGCAAGATCGCGCCGGAACTGCCGGTGCTGTTCATGTCGGGCTATGCCGAGGAGCAGCTGCGTAAGGAAATCGGCATTGCCAATGCCTGGTTCATGCCCAAGCCGTTCTCGGTGCAGCAACTTTCCGAGAAGGTGGGGGACGTGCTGGCGCGCACCGCGAAGTAGGGGCGAGCATTAAATTTGGGAAAACTCCCGTTGTTCCCCTCTTGTTCACGGAGAACAAATAAGATACATCGCTTCTCGTGACGTTGACCTTTCCGGTCAGACCGGTAGCAAAGGGGAAGTGAAATGGCTGCTCAGCTCAAGCTGATCCAGGAAGGCAAGGACAAGGACTCCATGGACCGTCAGAAGGCGCTCGACGCAGCGCTTGCCCAGATCGACCGCGCATTCGGCAAGGGCAGCGCGATGAAGCTCGGCTCGAAGGAGACGATGCAGGTTGAGGCGATCTCGACCGGCTCGCTCGGGCTCGACATCGCGCTTGGCGTGGGCGGGCTGCCCAAGGGCCGCGTCATCGAAGTCTACGGACCGGAAAGCTCGGGCAAGACGACGCTGGCCCTGCATGTCATTGCGGAGGCCCAGAAGAAGGGCGGCACCGCGGCCTTCATCGATGCCGAACACGCGCTCGATCCGGTCTATGCCAAGAAGCTGGGCGTCGACATCGACGAACTGATCGTCTCGCAGCCCGATACCGGCGAGCAGGCGCTGGAGATTACCGATACGCTGGTGCGTTCCAACGCGATCGACGTGCTGGTGGTCGACTCTGTCGCCGCGCTCGTGCCCCGGGCGGAGATCGAGGGCGAGATGGGTGACAGCCACGTCGGCCTGCAGGCCCGCCTGATGAGCCAGTCGCTGCGCAAGCTGACCGGCTCGATCAACCGGTCCAAGTGCATGGTGATCTTCATCAACCAGCTGCGCATGAAGATCGGCGTCATGTATGGCAACCCGGAGACGACCACGGGCGGCAACGCGCTCAAGTTCTACGCCTCGGTCCGCCTCGACATCCGCCGCACCGGCCAGATCAAGGACCGCGACGACATCATCGGCAACGCCACGCGCGTGAAGGTCGTCAAGAACAAGGTTGCCCCGCCGTTCAAGCAGGTCGAGTTCGACATCATGTACGGCGAGGGTATCTCCAAGATCGGCGAAATCCTCGATCTCGGCGTCAAGGCGGGCATCGTCGAGAAGTCGGGTTCGTGGTTCAGCTACGATTCGATCCGCATCGGGCAGGGGCGTGAAAACGCCAAGACCTACCTGAAGGAAAATCCCGAAGTGTGCGACCGCCTCGAAAAGGCGATCCGTGGCCAGACCGAGGGTCTGTCCGAGGAAATGATGGTCGGCCCTTCGGCGGACGACGAGTAAGCGTTCCCGCCCAACTGTTCGAAACCCAGGTATCATGGCCTCCGCGCAAGCGGGGGCCATTTTCGTTGGTGCCGGTCCCCTGTCGGTGCGCGATTGCCGCCCTGTGGGCATGGTGCGGCTTTTCTGGTTGCTTCGCTTTACGTGCGAGGGAGGAACCCGGTATAGGCTGAACATGGAACAGGCCGAAACCCGGGCCGTACACTGCGGCGACTTGTCCGGATCGCAAGGCTCTCGGGAGCCGGCTCCGGAGGATGAAACCAGTCAGCGGCGAGGCCTCGTGGCACTCTCGTTGCTGGCACTTGTGGTGGGGGTAGTGACGGGCTTTGGTTCGGTCGCCTTCCGGTATCTGATCGGCCTCATTCACAACCTGTTCTTTGCCGGCAAGCTATCCTTTCACTACGACGCCAACGTCTTCAGCGATCCGGCGCCATGGGGCGTATTCGTCATTCTGGTCCCGGTGGTCGGTGGTGTCCTGATCACGTTCCTCGTCAGCAACTTTGCCCCCGAAGCCAAGGGGCACGGCGTGCCCGAGGTGATGGACGCGATCTACTACAAGGGCGGGATCATCCGCCCCGTGGTGGCGGTGATAAAGTCGCTGGCCTCCGCGCTCGCCATCGGCACCGGCTCGTCCGTGGGGCGCGAGGGTCCCATCATCCAGATCGGCTCCGCGCTCGGCTCCACCTTGGGGCAGATCGTGCGCATGCCTCCGGGGCAGCGGATCATTCTGGTCGGTGCAGGGGCTGGGGCAGGCATTGCCGCCACGTTCAACACGCCGATCGGTGGCGTAATGTTCGCCATCGAACTGATGATGCCGGAAGTGAGCGCGGGCACGTTCCTCCCGGTCGCGCTGGCAACGGGCGCGGCGACCTTCATCAGCCGCTGGATTCTGGGCGATCAGCCTGCTTTCCAGGTTCCCAGTCTTCCTGCGGTCGTGAGCGAAGGCGATGCTCTGGTGGTGCTGCTGCTTTTCGCGGCGCTGGGTGTGATTACAGGCGTCGCTGCGGCCGGGTTCGTCCGCGGGTTGCACGTGCTCGAGGACCTGTTCGACAAGATCGGCTCGCGATACCTTCGCCACATGCTGGGCATGCTGCTGGTCGGCATATTGATGTACGTGCTGATGCAGGAATTCGGGCACTACTACATCGAGGGCGTGGGCTATGCCACGGTGGAGTCCATCCTCGCGGGTCGCGATACGACCTTCTGGCTGCTCGCTCTCCTCTTCGCCTGCAAGGCACTGGCCACGACGCTGAGCCTGGGGTCGGGGTCTTCGGGCGGCATCTTCTCGCCGTCGTTGTTCATGGGGGCGACATTGGGCGGCGGTTTCGCCGCCTTGCTGACCTCCGCGGGATTTCCCGTCGCCCTCAGCGTTCCGGCTTTCGCGATGGTCGGCATGGGCGCGATGGTCGGCGGCGCGACCGGGGCTGTCATGACCGCCGTGGTCATGATCTTCGAGATGACCCGCAGCTACGATATCGTCATGCCCATGATCGTGGCCGTTGCCCTGAGCGTGGGCGTACGGCGCGTCCTTTCGTGGGAGAATATCTACACGCTGAAACTGGTCCGGCGCGGTCGCGTGATTCCCAAGGCGCTGCATGCGAACATGTTCCTGGTCCGCCGTGCCAGGGACGTCATGGAAACCGACGTGCCGGTGCTGGCGGCGGAAGTGCCATTCGATGCGTTCCTCAGCGAGACCCGCGATGACGGCCGGTTGCGGCACGTCGTGGTGACGAAGGGCGGGCATATCCATGGCGTCCTGCGCATCAATACCGGTCTCAGGCGCGGCCTCGAGGCGGCGAGTACCGGCGTCACCCTGGGCGATGTCGCGAGCCGGACGTTCACGGTGGTCGGCGAGAACTCGGTGGTCTTCGACGTGATCGACAGGATGTGGCGCAAGCATGCGACGATGGCAGTGGTCGTGCATGGCAGCGGCGTGCCGCGCGGCGACGATGTCGTGGGCGTCATTACCAAGGAGCACGTCGCGGATTCGGTGGCGAGCAGCGTGAAAATATATCCCGGCGGATGACGCCTTCCCGGGGTTCCGGCCTCGGCATCGGGGCGCTCTGTCGCTGGTAAGGGGCATTCATCGCAATTCCCGAACACTCTGACCGCAGCTTGTAGCTTGCCGACCTCGCGCGCGTGGCTTATCGGCGCCAACATGCAGACGACGAACGAGATCCGCCGGTCCTTCCTCGATTACTTCGGCTCGCAGGGCCATGAAGTGGTGCCTTCCGCGCCGCTGGTGCCCTACAACGACCCCACGCTGATGTTCGTGAACGCGGGCATGGTGCCGTTCAAGAACGTGTTTACGGGGCTCGAAACCCGCTCAACGCCACGCGCCACCTCCTCGCAGAAGTGCGTGCGCGCAGGCGGCAAGCACAATGATCTCGACAATGTCGGCTATACCGCGCGCCACCACACCTTCTTCGAGATGCTGGGGAACTTCTCCTTCGGCGACTATTTCAAGGAACAGGCGATTACCCACGCCTGGACCCTGCTGACGAAGGAGTGGGCGCTTCCGGTCGAAAAGCTGCTCGTCACGGTCTACCACACGGACGATGAGGCCTTCGACCTGTGGAAGAAGATTGCAGGCCTGCCCGATCAGAAGATCATCCGCATCCCCACCAAGGACAACTTCTGGGCGATGGGCGACGATGGCCCATGCGGCCCGTGCTCGGAAATCTTCTACGATCACGGCGATCACATCTGGGGCGGCCCTCCGGGAAGCCCCGAGGAAGACGGCGACCGCTTCATCGAAATCTGGAACCTCGTGTTCATGCAGTTCGAGCAGGCTGCTGGAGAGATTGTCGGCGACCTGCCCAAGCCCTCGATCGATACCGGCATGGGGCTGGAACGCATCTCCGCAGTCATGCAGGGCGTGCACGACAACTATGACATCGACACCTTCAAGGCCCTGATCGCCGCCTCGGAAAACCTCACCGGCGTGAAGGCCGAGGGCGATCATCAGGCCAGCCATCGCGTCATTGCCGACCACTTGCGCTCGACCAGCTTTCTGCTGGCCGATGGCGTGCTGCCGTCCAACGAAGGGCGCGGCTACGTCCTGCGCCGCATCATGCGCCGAGCCATGCGTCACGCGCACCTGCTGGGTGCCAAGGACCCGTTGATGCACCGCCTCGTCCCCGCGCTGGTGGCGGAGATGGGCCAGGCCTATCCTGAACTCGGCCGCGCGCAGCCGCTGATCGAGGAAACGCTGGAGCGCGAGGAAGTCCAGTTCCGGCGCACGCTCTCGAACGGCCTCAAGCTGCTCGACGAGGCGACTGCCGACATGGGCGAGGGCGCCCAGCTTCCCGGCGAGACCGCCTTCAAGCTCTACGACACCTACGGCTTCCCCTACGACCTCACCGAAGACGCCCTGCGCCCGCGCGGCATTTCGGTCGACAAGGACGGCTTCGACGCCGCCATGGCCCAGCAAAAGGCCGCCGCGCGCGCCGCGTGGAAGGGTTCGGGGCAGGCCGCCGACAGCGAAGTCTGGTTCGACATCGCCGAGCGCGAAGGCGCCAGCGAGTTTACCGGCTATACTTCAACGAGCGGCGAAGGCCGCGTCGTTGCGCTGGTCGTCGACGGCAAGGAAGTCGAGGTCGCAAAGGCCGGCGATGATGTCACCGTGCTCACCAACCAGACCCCGTTCTACGGAGAATCGGGCGGTCAGGTCGGCGATGCCGGCACGATCACCGGGAAGGGTCTGAAGATCACCATTGCCGACACTGCCAAGCCGCTCGGCCGCCTCCATGCGATGAGCGGCAAGGTCGAGGAAGGCGCGATCAAGGTGGGCGATGTCGTCAACCTTGCCGTGGACGTGGAACGCCGCGATGCGATCCGCGCCAACCACTCGGCCACGCACTTGCTGCACGCCGCGCTGCGGGGCCGTCTTGGCGATCACGTTACGCAGAAGGGCTCGATGGTCTCCGCCGACCGCCTGCGCTTCGACTTTTCACAGCCCACTGCGCTTTCGGCCGAGGACATCGCCGAGATCGAGGCCGAAGTGAACGCCGAAGTGCGCGCCAACGAGCCGGTGCTCACCCGTCTGATGACGCCCGAGGATGCCATCGCGGCAGGTGCCATGGCGCTGTTCGGCGAGAAGTACGGTGACGAGGTACGTGTCCTGTCGATGGGCCGCCAGAGCGGCGATCATGCCTATTCGGTCGAACTGTGCGGCGGCACCCACGTGCGCGCTACCGGTGACATCGGCGTGTTCCGCATCGTTTCCGAAAGCGCCGTCAGCTCGGGCGTGCGCCGTATCGAGGCATTGACCGGCGAGGGCGCGCGCCAGTGGCTGGTCGGCCGCGAGGACGCGCTCAAGAATGCCGCGGGCCTGCTGCGTACCAATCCCGAGGATGTCGAGAACCGCATCACCGCGCTGCTCGACGAGCGCAAGAAGCTCGAACGCGAACTGGCCGAGGCCAAGAAGGCGCTGGCTCTGGGCGGCGGCGGTGCCGCTTCCGGCCCGGCGGACGAGACCGTCAATGGCATGACCTTCTCCGGCCAGGTGCTCGAGGGCCTCGATCCCAAGGAACTGCGCGGCCTGCTCGATCAGGCCAAGCAGCGCATGGGCTCGGGCGTTGCCGCGATCGTCGCGGTGAACGAGGGCAAGGCCTCGATCGCCGTGGCCGTGACCGACGACCTCAAGGACAAGGCCAGCGCAGTCGATCTGGTCCGCGCGGGCGTCGCGGCGCTCGGCGGCAAGGGTGGCGGCGGCCGTCCCGACATGGCGCAGGGCGGCGGCCCGGATGGATCGAAGGGCGCCGAGGCGATTGCGGCCGTGAAGGCGGCGCTTGGCGGCTAGCAGCCGCTTCCGTTTGCGGCGGAGGCGGATAACGCGGTGAGGAGTGCCAGTTGGACGCGATATCTGCCATCGTCGCCGAAATCGCCGAAGAGATGCGCGCCCAGGAGCATCGCGGCAAAGTGGCGGACTATATCCCGCCTCTCGCGCAAGTCCCGGCAGACAAGTTCGGCATTGCCGTTGTCATGCGCGACGGCACGGTCCACACGGCGGGGGACGCCGAAGACCCATTCTCGATCCAGTCGATCTCAAAGGTCTTCGCGCTGACGCTGGCGCTGGGCGCGGTAGGGGATCAGCTTTGGCAGCGTGTCGGGCGCGAGCCTTCGGGGTCGGCGTTCAATTCGATCGTCCAGCTCGAGACCGAGCACGGCATTCCGCGCAATCCCTTCATCAATGCCGGCGCTATTGTCGTGTGCGACGTGCTGCTCGGCCGGTTGCAGCCGCGCGAGGCGATCGGGCAGATGCTGCGCTTCGTGCGCATGGTGGCCGGCGACGAGACCATCGTCATCGATGAAGTCGTGGCGCGCGCCGAGCAGGAAACCGGATTTCGCAACAAGGCGCTCGCCAATTACATGCGGGCCTTCGGCAATATCCACGCGCCGGTGGACCTCGTGCTGGGAACCTATTTTCACTTCTGTTCGCTGGCCATGAGTTGCCGGCAACTGGCCATGGCGGGGCGCTATCTGATGGCCGGAGGGCAGTCGGACGGGCATTCGGTCATATCGGACCGGCGCGCTCGGCGCATCAATGCGCTGATGATGTCCTGCGGGCACTACGACAATTCGGGTGACTTCGCCTATCGCACCGGCCTGCCGGGAAAGTCCGGCGTGGGCGGTGGCATTCTGGCGGTGGCTCCGGGGATCGCGAGCATCGCGGTGTGGTCTCCGGGCCTGAACTCCAGCGGCAATTCGCATCTGGGGCAACTGGCCCTGGAGCGGCTCGTACAAAAGACTGGTTGGTCGGTGTTCGAACCGCGCGCCCAATAGAGCTTGCGTGCCGCTGCCGTACTGGCCGTTCAGGCGTGTAATATCTTCTTAAAACTGGAACCCTACCGTCGAAATCTTCATGGCGAACAAGAGAACGCAAGATGAAGAGCGTATTTTTTGCCGCAGTAATCGCCGCCGCAATCCACACAGTGGAACCATCCGCGGTTGCTGCTGCAACAACGCAGATAGTTCCACCACCTCCTGTTGTAATGGCTTCATCGTTGCGGGGCTCCACTAGGGCCAGCGAAAACCCGATTGCCGTCGTTGATGTTACTGTCGAGGCAGGGCGCGGAGCGTTGTGGACCGGGGTGCTGAAAATCGACAATTCCGGGGCGAGCTATTCGGAATCGCTGCGCGATGCGCCCGAGCCGTGCGATGACAAGGCCGGTAACGCGAGCGCTTCCAATTTCAGCGCCCAGCGCCAATTCAACCTTTCGATCCGCCGCTACAACAGGAATGGAGCTCCCGATCTTTTCAGCGTCAATGCACGTTGGACGCGCCCGATTCCATTTTGCGAGGGGCAGGGCACGCGCAGCGTCAGTCTCGATCAGCAGGTCGATCTCGTGCCGGGTCGGACGGTTCGCCTCACGGGTGATGGCGGACTGGTCGTTACGATCACGCGGCGCGCGAACTGAAATGGCGTTCGCCCATCGGACAGTTCACCGGCGCGATGCCGGGTGAACTGCAACCGATAGGGATTACTCGCCGAGGCCGGCGCTTTTCAATTTGGGTCGTTCCGACAATCCACCCTGCTGCATGATCATTTCGCGGAACTCGTCACGCTTTTCGTGAATCGAGGCGATCACCGGCCCCATCGCCACACCGGTTTCGACCAGCACGGCTTCGGAAAGCTGGAGCGAGCTTTCCAGCGTTTCCGGCACGGCATGCGTGGCGCCTGCTCGGTAGAGCTGGGCGGCATGGTCGACATCGCGGGCGCGGGCGATGATCGGCAGGTCCGGGAACTGGACGCGCAGCTTGCGCACGATGCGCTGTGCGGTGACCGGCTCGTCCATCGTCAGGATCACGGCTGCGGCGTGGGCGGCGCCCATGCGCAGCATGGCGTCGCCCCTGCCGGCATCTCCGAACGTGACGGCATAGCCGCGCCGCCGTCCCTCGGTGACGAGATCGGTATCGCTGTCGACCGCGACATAGGGGCGTCCGTGCTGTGCCAGCATGTCGGCGACAAGCCGGCCGACGCGGCCGAAGCCGACGATGATGGTCCGGGGCTGATCGTCGTCCTCTGCGGGCTGGTGCGGTGCGTCCACCCCGTCGACCCGCCGGGCCATCATCTTGCCGGCCATCGAGAGCAGGGGGGTGACGGTAAGGCCGATGGCGGTGACGATCTGCCAGAACTGCGCCGTGCCCTGCTGGATCAGCTGGGCCGAGGCCGCCGCGCTGAGCACGATCAGGGTCGTTTCCGAAGGGCTCGACATCAGGATGCCGGTCTCGGCCGCGGTCCCGCGCCGCGCGCCCATCAGCCGCAGCAGCACGCCCGTCACCACGGCCTTGAGCAGGAGCACGCCGACCGTCGCGACAAGGATCGAGCCGAGGTTCTCCCAGACCACCATGAGGTCGATGCTCATGCCGATGGTGATGAGGAAGACGCCGAGGGCAAGGCCCTTGAACGGCTCGGTGATCTGCTCGACCTCGGAATGGTATTCGGTCTCGGCGATCAGCAGCCCGGCGACCAGTGCGCCGACGATCGGCGAAAGGCCTGTCGCGGCGGTCGCCAGCGCGGCGAGGATCACGACGAGCAGGCTGGCGGCCAGGAACAGCTCCGGGCTCTTGGTGCGCGCCGCCTGGGCGAAGAGCGGCGGAAGCAGGTACCGGCCGAACACGAGCAGGGCTATCACGGCGCCGCTGCCCCATACGAGCGTATGGATCAGGTTGCCGACGCTGTCGTTGTCCGCATGGGGCGCCAGGGCGCCGAGCAGGAAGATGATCGGAACAAGGGCGATGTCCTCGAACAGCAGCATGGAAAGCGCGGCACGGCCCACGGGCGTTGCCGCGTTGGTGATCTTGAGCACCAGTGCGGTCGAGGACAGCGCCAGCGCGAGGCCGAGCGCCATTGCGCCGACGAATCCCTGGCCGATGGCGGCGAGGATGAAGGTGAGCGACGAGCCGATCACGATCAGTTCGAGCGAACCGAGCCCGAAGACCATGCGCCGCATCTGCCACAGGCGGCCGAACGACAACTCCAGGCCGATCGAGAAGAGGAGCAGGATGATGCCGAATTCGGCAAAGACCTCCAGCCCGTCAGGGTCGGTGATCGTTATGTAGGAAAGCCAGGGATGGTCGAAGACGTGCCGCCCCAGGCCAAACGGGCCGACCAGCAGGCCGACCAGGATGAACCCGATCACAGGCGTGATCCGGTAGCGGTTGAATACCGGAATGACGATGCCCGCGGAGCCCAGAATGACCAGGGCGTCGGACATGACGGGTGAAAAGAGATCGGTGCTGCCGGCCATGTGCCGCCACTATGACATGACGATTCGGGCAGGCAATGCTCAAGGTGCCGTTAAATTGCATGCCGGCCTCGATCGCGCCGTCGAGATACCCACGGCACAACCGCGCAACTTCACTTGGCGTTCAGCATCGTGCTGGCTATAGACCCTCGCCATGTTCGAACGTTCGCGACTGAAGACCGCCCTCCTTGCCGCTGCCACCGGCGCGCTCGTCCTTACCGCCGGCTGCGCCGGGCGGGGGGGCAAGAACAAGGATACCGCCTATGTCGCGCGCGACGTCGATACGCTCTACGCGGCGGCGAAGAAGCGGCTCGATGAAGGGCGGACCAAGCAGGCCGCCGCGCTGTTCGACGAAGTCGAGCGCCAGCATCCCTATTCGCCCTGGGCGCGTCGCGCCCAGCTGATGAGCGCCTTCAGCTATTACGCCGCGCGCGATTACAACAAGTCGATCCAGTCGGCGCAGCGCTTCCTTTCGATTCATCCGGGCAACAAGGACGCGCCTTACGCCTACTACCTGATCGCGATCTGCTACTATGAGCAGATCAGCGACGTGACGCGTGACCAGAAGACCACAGAGCAGGCCAAGCAGGCGCTGACCGACATCATGCGCCGCTATCCGACCACCAGCTATGCGGCGGATGCCAAGCTCAAGCTCGACCTCGTCAACGATCACCTTGCCGGCAAGGAAATGACGATCGGCCGTTCCTACGAACGTAGTGGCAAGTGGCTTGCCGCCACGCTGCGTTTCCGCAACGTGGTCGATACCTACCAGACCACCAGCCACACCCCGGAGGCCCTTTTCCGCCTCGTCGAGGGTTACCTTGCACTGGGGGTTCCGGAAGAGGCGCAGAAGGCCGCGGCGGTTCTCGAGAACAACTATCCCAACAGCAGGTGGTACGCCCGCGCCTACAAGCTCATGAGGAAGTACGCGCCCGAAAACGTCGCGGCCTGATGGGGCCGCGCGATGCGGGGTGACGCCGGGCTCGCACTTCGCTAGAACGCTTCGCGAACATGCTGAGCCGGCTTTCCATTCGAAACATCGTGTTGATCGAGGCGCTCGACCTCGATTTCTCCGAGGGACTCGGCGTCCTCACCGGTGAAACTGGCGCGGGCAAGTCGATCCTGCTCGATGCGCTGGGGCTCGTGCTCGGAAACCGGGCGGACAGCGGCCTCGTGCGCGCGGGCGAAGACGGGGCGAGCGTGACGGCCAGCTTCGATTTTTCCGCGCTGCCCGATGCGGTGCGCGGGGCGATCGACGATGCCGAGTTGGAGATCGAGCCCGGTGAACCGCTGATTCTCAAGCGCAGGCTCAAGGCAGACGGCGGATCGAAGGCGTTCCTCAACGATCAGCCCGTCGGTGTCGCGCTGCTGCGCGAAATCGCCCCGGCGCTGGTGGAAATCCATGGCCAGCACGACGATCGCGGTCTCGTCAATGCCCGCGGACACCGGGCCTTGCTCGATCGCTTCGCGGGCAGCGACGTCGGTGGGATCGAGGCTGCGTGGAAGGACTGGCGCGGGGCGCAGGACGTGCTCGACGCCGCGCGGGCGCAAGTCGCGCGGGCCGCAGAGGATCAGGACCTGTTGCTGGCGCATCTCGAGGAGCTGAACGCGCTTGCTCCTGAAACGGGTGAGGAGGAACAGCTCGCTGCCGCCCGCACACGGATGCAGAAGGGCGAAAAGCTTTCCGATGATCTCGCCGCGCTTCAGCATTTGTGGAGCGGTTCCGATTCGGCGCTGGCAGCCTTGCGCGGCGCGGCGCGTCGGCTTGATCGGATCGCCGGTGAGCACGAACTGCTGGCCGAGGCGCTTGCCGCGCTCGACCGTGCGGTGATCGAGGCAAGCGAGGCCGAGGAAAAGCTGGAGCGCGCGGCCGAGGCATTGTCCTTCGATCCGGCCGAGCTGGACCGCATTGAAACGCGGCTGTTCGATTTGCGCGCCGCGGCCCGCAAGCATGGTTGCCAGGTCGATGACCTTCCCGGGAAGATGCACGAGATGCGCACCGTGCTCGACGCCATCGAGGGCGGGCAGGAACATCTCGTCGACCTGGAGAAGGCGGCGCAGCGTGCCGCGCTTGCCTATCGCGAACGGGCTGAAGCGCTGCACGAGCTGCGTCGCAAGGCGGCACAGCGCCTCGATGTGGCGGTCGCGGCGGAACTCGCCCCGCTCAAGCTCGATGCCGCGCGTTTTCAGACATCGGTCGTGCGCCTGCCCGAGGAACGCTGGGGGGCGCACGGCATGGACGCGGTCGAATTCCTGATCAGCACCAATCCCGGCGCCGACTTCGCGCCGCTGGCCAAGATTGCCAGCGGCGGCGAACTTTCGCGCTTCATTCTCGCGCTCAAGGTGGCGCTGGCCGAAGAGGGGGGCGCAGCCACGGTGATCTTCGACGAGATCGACCGGGGCGTGGGCGGGGCTGTCGCCAGCGCCATCGGCGAACGCCTTGCGCGGCTGGCCGGGAACAATGGACAGGGCGGCGGGCAATTGCTGGCGGTGACGCACAGCCCACAGGTCGCCGCGCGCGGGGGGCGGCACTACATGATCGCCAAGTCGAGCGAAGGCACGGTCACGCGCACGTCGGTCGTGCTGCTGGACGAGGCGGACCGCAAGGAAGAGATCGCGCGCATGCTCTCGGGCGCCGAGGTGACCGACGAGGCGCGTGCGCAGGCGAACCGTCTGCTGGAGGGTGTGTGAGCGCGCATCCGCTCGACCGGCCGGTCTGGAATATGCTCAATGGTCCGCAGGCTTCGCTGGCCGTGGCGCGTGGTGCCGCAGTGCGGCTCGATCCCGGCTACGGCCCGTTCGCGGCCGCGCGAGACGACAGTGCGGAGGCACAGGCAGCACTGACGGCATTGCTGACGGACCCGGCAGACAGGATCTGGATCGTCGAAACCCGCGAATGGCCGGCGCCGCCCGGAACGCGCGTGGAGAAAGTCGCCGAGCTGGTCCAGCTGACCGCGCCCGAACCCGCGTCGATGCGGCCCGGCGATGAAACGGTGGAATTGCTCGGTGACGACGACGTGCCAGCCATGGCCGAACTCGCGCTTGCCACCAGGCCCGGTCCCTGGGGGGCGCTCACGCAGTGCTATGGCGCCTATTACGGTATTCGGCACGAGGGCAGGCTGGCTGCCATGGCGGGCGAACGCATGCGCCCGGCGCCTGGTTTCGCCGAGGTCAGCGGCGTATGCACCTGGCCCGAACATCGCGGGCAGGGCCATGCCGCGCGGCTGATCCGCCGCATCATGGCCGGCTTTACCGCGCGGGGCGATACGCCGTTCCTGCACAGCTACGCCGCGAACGACGGGGCGATACGGCTTTACCAGTCCCTCGGTTTCGAGATCAGGAGCAATCTGATCGCGACCGTGCTGGCACGCGCCTAGAAGCACAGGCGCTCAAGCCACCTCCGTGTCGCCGCGCTGGTTCAGGAAGATCAGCAGCAGCATGTACATCGCGCCGAACAGCCACGAGCTGTAGAACGGGTCGCGGCCGGCCTGGATCTGCCACATCTGGTATCCGGCGCCGGCCACTGCCTGGAACAGTCCCCACCAGTTGGCGAGCGCGCAGCCGATACCGATCTTTGCAATGAGCACGCCCTTGTCGAAGGCTGCTGCGTCGCTGCGACCCGTCAGCATCCTGACGCCGGCCCACAGCAGCAGCACGCCCGTCGCGATCTCCAGCGTGAAGACGAGCGCCATGGCGACGAGCACGAGGGCCGGCGGCGGAACCGGCAGCAGGGTGACCGGATAGGCCTCCTGGTCGGCATGGCTGGTCACGTAGGTAAAGAACGCCTGCGCCGCTCCGAAATTGGCTATGTTGTGGATGACGTAGAGAATTGCCATTGCGCCCAGAATGAGCGCGACTAGCGCTTTGAGGAGCCTGTCTGTCACGGTTATCTCCCTGTTGCCCGAAGACAGGGTATCATGGACAGGCGCGAACAAGGAAACGGACCCCGACGTGGCCTCTGACATCGAATCGATCCCCGAAGCCGAAGCTGCCAACGAACTGATGCGACTGGCGCGCCAGATCGCGCGCCACAACCGCCTCTATCATGCGGAAGACGCGCCGGAGATTTCCGATGCGGAGTACGATGCGCTCGTGCGGCGCAATGCCGAGCTGGAAGCGGCATTCCCGCACCTGATCCGGCCGGACAGTCCCTCCAAGCAGGTCGGGCACGAAATCGCTGCATCGCCGCTCTCCAAGGTCCGCCACGAGGTTCGCATGATGAGCCTCGACAATGCCTTTTCCGATGAGGAAGTGGCCGAGTTCGTCGCGCGCATCCGCCGTTTCCTGGCACTCCCCGCGGACGAGCCGGTGGCGATGACCGCCGAGGACAAGATCGATGGCCTGTCCTGTTCACTGCGCTACGAAAACGGGAAGCTGGTAAGGGCCGCCACGCGCGGCGACGGGCTGGTGGGCGAGGACGTGACGCCCAATGTCGCGCATATCGACGACATCGTGCCCGAGCTGAAGGGAGAGGACATTCCCGAGATCTTCGAGGTGCGCGGCGAGGTCTACATGGAAAAGGCCGCCTTCCTTGCGCTCAATGCCCACTTGATGGACGAGGCGCGCGCGCAGGCGGAAGCCAAGGGCGAGGTCTTCGACGAAGCGAAAGTCCGCCAGTTCGCCAACCCGCGCAATGCGGCGGCCGGATCGCTGCGCCAGAAGGACGCGAGCGTGACCGCCAAGCGCCCCTTGCGCTTCTGGGCGCACGGCTGGGGCGCGGCCTCGCACGTGCCCGGCGAGACGCAGCACGAGGTGATCCGCAAGATCGAATCGTGGGGCCTGCCGGTCTCGCCGCAGTTCCGCCAGTGCCATTCGCTGGAGGCAATGCTGGCCGCTTATGCGGAGATCCGCGAGGGGCGGCCCGATCTGCCCTTCGAGATCGACGGCGTCGTCTACAAGGTGGACCGGCTCGACTGGCAGCAGCGGCTCGGCTTCGTCGCCAAGGCCCCGCGTTGGGCCATGGCGCACAAGTTTCCCGCCGAACAGGCCGAGACCGTGCTCGAATCGATCGACATCCAGGTCGGCCGCACGGGCAAGCTGACCCCGGTCGGGCGCCTCAAGCCGGTGCTGGTGGGCGGTGTCACCGTCACCAACGTCACCCTGCACAACCGCGACGAGATCGCGCGCCTCGGCGTGCGACCGGGCGACCGGGTGGTGTTGCAGCGGGCAGGGGACGTGATCCCGCAAGTGGTCGACAACCTCACGCGCGAAGAGGACCGCGAACCTTTCGTCTTCCCCGACCATTGCCCCGAATGCGGCTCCGAAGCCGTGGCCGAGGAAGGCGAGGTCGACGTGCGCTGCACCGGCGGGTTGATCTGCCCAGCCCAGCGCACCGAACGCCTCAAGCACTTCGTCAGCCGCGCCGCGCTCGACATCGAAGGGCTGGGCGAAAAGACCATCGACGAGTTTTTCGCCAGGGGCTGGCTCGAAAGCCCGGCCGACATTTTCCGCCTCAGGAGCCGCAGGGAGGAGATCCTCGCGCTCGAAGGGTGGAAGGACAAGTCTGTGGAAAACCTGTTGGCAGCGGTGGAAAACAAGCGCGCGCCCGATGCCGCGCGGCTGCTGTTCGGGCTCGGTATCCGTCATGTCGGCGCGGTGACCGCGCGCGATCTGATGAAGCGTTTCGAGACGCTGCCGGCGCTGCGCGAGATCGCGGAACTGGCGCACGAGAAGGAAGGCGAGGAGCGGGTGCAGGCCGCCAGCGACGCTTATGCCGAGCTGATTTCGATCGACGGCATCGGCCCGGTGGTCGTCGAGGCGTTGGGCGACTTCTTCCACGAGGATCACAACAAGCACGTCTGGGATGACCTGCTCTCGGAGGTCTCGCCGCCGCCCTACGTGGTGGAGACCCGGGACAGTGCCGTGGCTGGCAAGACGGTGGTCTTCACCGGCAAGCTCGAAACGATGAGCCGAGACGAGGCCAAGGCCCAGGCCGAACGGCTGGGCGCCAAGGCGGCCGGATCGGTTTCGGCCAAGACCGATCTTGTCGTTGCCGGGCCCGGCGCTGGCTCGAAGCTCAAGAAGGCAGCAGAGCTCGGGATCGACGTGATCGACGAGGCGGAATGGGCGGAAATCGTCAAGGCCGCTGGCTGACGGGAGACGTCGCCCGCCAACGCGCGATTTCCGCCCCTCCCCCTCCTTAGGGTACGGTCAGGGCTGTCGGCTCTGTCGTTCGTGCACCTGTCTGTAGTGCTGGACGCGGGTGGCCCGCAGGCCGGGCATCCCTTCCCGTTCGACGGCACGTTGCCAGGACGCGAGTTCCTCCAGCGTCAGGTTGTAGCGTTCGCAGGCTTCGGCAATCGTCAGCAGCCCGCCGTTTACGGCTGCAACGACTTCGGCCTTGCGCCGTACGACCCATCTTGAAGTGTTGGCGGGCGGAAGGTTCTCTCTCTTCAACGCTTCGCCAAGTGGACCGGTGACCGCCTTGCGGCGGTCGAGATCGGATTGAAGCATGGTTGGCCTCTCGACTTGTCAGTACCAACCCCCCTTGGCGCCAGATTCTTGGCTGAATCCATTAATGCGAACTCACTCGAAATGGTTAATGATGGCTTATGAATAAACCCGTAAGTCACTGAGCTATATTGCTAAAATCGGGGGATAAATCGTTCGCGTTTCTTTACGGGTCGTTTACCGGTCTTAATTACCTTTCCGGATGAACGAATTGAGGAGTTCGGGCAGGGACATGGTTTCGGCGGGGCACATGGAATTTGCGTACGGTGCGGTTGTGGCACGGCACGTTTCGGCCGAAGGATGCCAGCTCATTCTCAAGCAGGACCAGGTGGCCAAGGGGCAGCGTTTCCGCTTCAACCTGGATGGGGCCGGCGCGGTTGTCGGTACCGTGCGGTGGGTGGTCTCGGACCGGATCGGCTTCGCCTTCGATCAGCCGCTATGCCGGCGTACCCAGGACGCGCTGGCCAATCACTGCCGCGTTGTGCACGGGCTGGAACTGTTCCTCGCATAGGAACGAGCAGCTTCGAACGCCTCTGCCCACGGCATGGCGGCGCGAGGTGAGGTCGGTTACTTGCGGCGCTTACGCAGCCAGAGGATCGACCAGTCGCCGTTGACGAGCCGGGCAGCAAGCCTCAGTCCCGCCTTGCGGCAGGCGGCGCGCACGGCGGCTTCCTGCGTTTCCAGCAAGCCGGCAAGCAGCAGGTGTCCGCCGGGCACGATCGCCGCGCCGAAATCCGGTGCCAGGGTTACGAGCGGGCCGGCGAGGATATTGGCCATGATCAGGTCGTAGGGACCGCGCGCCGTCAGCAGCGGATGATCCATGCCGTCCGCGACCGTCATCACCAGTTCGCCTCCCCGGGCGCCCATGGTCACGCCGTTGGTGTGGGCGTTGGCTTCGACCACCGATGTGCAGACCGCATCGATGTCGCTCGCTATGGCAAGGGCGCGGGGCCAGAGTGCCAGCGCCGCGAAAGCGAGCAGGCCGGTTCCCGTGCCGATGTCGGCGCAGTTGCGCACCACCACGCCGCGCGCCTTCATGTGCGTGAGCATGGCAAGACATCCGGCTGTCGTCGCATGCTGGCCCGTTCCGAAGGCCTGGCTTGCCGGAATGGTGAAGTCGACGACGCCGGGCTCCGTGCTCGCGGGATAGTCTGGCGTGTGGACGTTGAAGCGGCCGGCGCGGATCGGTTCTAGATCCTGCTGGCTGGCGACGAGCCAGTCGGTATCGGGCAGCTTTTCGATCACGAAGTCAGGAACCGGGCCGGCAAACAGGGCTGCAAGCGCGGCCTCGTCCGTCCGGGTGGGCTTGTGCGTGAACCAGGCCTCCAGTTGCCAGTCGTCAGGACGGTCCTCGGCGATCTCGCTGCCCGAGAGGACGATTTCCGGGTCCCAGTCGAGCGCGTCCTCGTGCGCGACAAGGGCGGCTTCGATTACGGCGCGAGGGGCGAGGGCAGTGATCTTCCAGCTCACGGCCGCGCCTCGTTCGCGTCTCCCGCTTCGCGCGCCAGGCGGGCTTCGAAACGGTGTTGCGCGGCGGCGGCATAGGAGCGGCACGCTGACGAATCGACGAGTGCGGTCTTGCCGGCGAAGCGTTCCATCATGCCGCTCGCGGACGGGTGCGGCGTCAGCAGTATGTCGCAGGGAAGTCGCGCGATTCGCGAAAGGCCCTCGCGCACTTGCGCAACGCGGTCCTCGTGGTCGGTGAAGCGGTAGGCATCGGCCGATATAGCAGTTGCGCTGTCGGCATAGGCGATCATCAGGCAGGTGAAGTCCCCGGTGCAGGACTGCCAGGTCCAGCTTGCCGAGCCCGGCGAATGGGCAGGCGTTGCATGGACCGTCAAGGTGATGCGGCCGAGGACGAGGCTGTCTCCATCGACAAGGACCCGGTCGGTTGCGACGGGGGCCATACCCTTGAGCATGCCGTACTGCGGGTCTGAGGGATCGGGTATGCCGGTTTCGAGCACTTTTGCCGCAGGCGCCAGCGCGGCCAGCTTCGCGCCGGTGGCGCGCTTTAGCGCCGCCAGTGCACCGGCATGGTCGAAATGTTCGTGGCTGAGGATGATCCAGCGTACGTCCGCGGGATCGAAACCCAGCGCGGCGATGTTGGCCAACACCAGCGGAGCCGCCTCGGCCATGCCGCCGTCGATCAGCACGTGGCCGTCATCGCCGGTGATCAGGATCGCGGAAATCCCGCAAGTGCCGACGTACCAGGTGTTGCCGAAAATATGTGCGGGCGGTGCCGGGTCCGTCCAGCCGTCGTGACCGTTGCAGGCTGCGGCAAGTTGCGGGCCGGTGTGCGGCGCGGGAGCGGCCGTTTTCGCGTGTGCCATGGCCGGAGCGGCGGCGAGCAGCGCTGCCAGCGCAATGTTCCTCAGGGACCGATTCATGCCCGCCGCTTTAGGCTTCGCATGCGGAATAGACCAGAACCCTTGCACGATCTTGCGTTGCAGAACTTGCACCATTCCGCGATTTGGCTAAGGGGACTTCGACAAGGGCAGCACGCTTCGCTGCCGCAGGCAAGGGGATTCGCAAGAGCATGGCCAACGCCGGCACCAGCAACCGACCGCTTTCGCCCCACCTCCAGATCTGGCGCTGGGGCCCGCACATGTTCGTCTCGATCATGCATCGTGTCACCGGCAACGGCTTGGCAGTCGCCGGGCTCGGTGTGCTGCTGTGGTGGCTGGGCGCACTCGCCAGTGGCCCCAAGGCATACGAGACGTTCGCCTGGGCCATGACGACGCCGATCGGCTACATCGTGCTGGTGGGTATCTCTTGGGCCTTCTTCACCCACATGATGAGCGGTCTTCGCCACTTTGTGCTCGATGTCGGCGCGGGTTTCGAGCTCAAGTCCAACAAGGTCTGGTCGATCCTGTCGCCGGTCCTGGGTGTGCTCGCCACCGCCGCCTTCTGGGCGCTCCTGCTGCTTCGCTGAGGGACGGAAACAATGGGTAACGGAACTTCCATCGGCCGCGTACGCGGCCTCGGCTCGGCCAAGAGCGGTACGCATCACTGGCTGCTCCAGCGCTTCACCGCCATCGGCAACCTGCTGCTGCTCCTGTGGCTGGCGGCCTCGATCGTCCTGCTGCCGGACCTGAGCTACGCCTCGGTTGCGGACTGGCTGGCGACTCCGGTCCCGGCTGTCGCGATGATCCTGCTCGTCGTCTCGTCCTTCTGGCATGCGCGTCTGGGCATGCAGGTCATGGTCGAGGACTATGTCCATGAGCATGCGAACAAGTTCGCCTGCATCGCCGCCCTGAACCTTGTCGCATTCGCTGGCGCCGCTTTCGGCGTCTTCTGCGTCGTCCGCCTCGCGCTGGGAGCTCACGCCTGATGTCCGCGCCTGCTTACAAGATCATCGATCACACTTATGACACCGTCGTCGTCGGCGCCGGTGGCTCGGGCCTGCGCGCCACGATGGGTTCGGCCGAAGCCGGCCTGAAGACCGCGTGCATCACCAAGGTGTTCCCCACCCGCTCGCACACCGTTGCGGCGCAGGGCGGCATTGCCGCCTCGCTCAAGAACAACACGCCGGATCACTGGACCTGGCATATGTACGACACCGTCAAGGGGTCGGACTGGCTGGGCGATCAGGACGCGATCGAATACATGGTGCGCGAAGCGCCCGACGCGATCCTCGAGCTCGAGCATGCCGGCATGCCCTTCAGCCGCAACGAGGACGGGACGATCTACCAGCGTCCGTTCGGCGGCCACATGCAGAACATGGGCGACGGTCCGCCGGTGCAGCGCACTTGCGCCGCAGCCGACCGTACCGGCCATGCCATGCTCCATACGCTGTACCAGCAGTCGCTGAAGTACGCGGCGGACTTCTTCATCGAATACTTCGCCATCGACCTCATCATGGACGGCGGCAAGTGCGTGGGCGTGATCGCGCTGTGTCTCGATGATGGTTCGATCCACCGCTTCCGTTCGCAGGCCGTGGTGCTCGCGACCGGCGGTTACGGCCGCAGCTACTTCACCGCGACGTCGGCCCACACCTGCACCGGCGACGGCGCGGGCATGGTGCTTCGCGCAGGCCTGCCGCTGCAGGACATGGAATTCGTGCAGTTCCACCCGACCGGCATCTACGGTGCGGGCGTGCTCATCACCGAAGGCGCGCGCGGCGAGGGCGGTTACCTCACCAACTCCGAGGGTGAGCGTTTCATGGAACGCTATGCTCCTTCGGCCAAGGACCTTGCCTCGCGTGACGTCGTCTCGCGTTCGATGGCGCTGGAAATCCGCGAAGGCCGCGGCGTGGGCCCGAACAAGGACCACATCTACCTGCACCTCGATCACATCGATCCCAAGGTGCTGGCGCAGCGCCTGCCGGGCATCACCGAATCGGGCAAGATCTTCGCCGGCGTCGACCTCACCCGTCAGCCGTTGCCGGTGGTTCCGACCGTCCACTACAACATGGGCGGCATTCCGACGAACTACCACGGCGAAGTCATGACCATCGGTGCCGACGGCAACCCCGAAACGGTCGTCCCGGGCCTGTTCGCGGTGGGCGAGGCGGCCTGCGTGTCGGTCCACGGCGCGAACCGCCTCGGCTCCAACTCGCTGACCGACCTTGTCGTGTTCGGCCGCGCGACCGGCCACCGCCTCAAGGAACTGCTGACGCCGATGGCCAAGCAGCCCGAGCTGCCTTCGGACTCGGCGGACTTGGCGCTGACCCGTCTGGACCACTTCCGCCACGCCGACGGCAGCATGCCGACCGCGCAGATCCGCACGGAAATGCAGCAGACCATGTCGGCCCACGCCGCCGTGTTCCGCACCGACGAAGTCATGGCCGAAGGAAAGGTCGCCATGGCAGAAACCTACAAGAAGATGCAGGACATCAAGGTTTCGGACCGCGGCCTGATCTGGAACTCCGACCTCGTCGAGACGATGGAACTGGACAACCTGATCGGTGCGGCCACCGTCACGCTGCACGGCGCCCACGCGCGCAAGGAAAGCCGCGGCGCCCACGCGCACGAGGATTTCCCCACCCGCGACGACGAGAACTGGATGAAGCACACCGCAGCCTGGTTCAACGGCTGGGGCGGCAAGGGCGGCGAGGTTCGCCTCGACTACCGTCCGGTGCACGAATACACGCTCACCGACGATGTCGAGTACATCAAGCCCAAGGCGCGCGTGTACTAAGCGCGCGGCGGCTTGAGATGATGACAAAGAGGGCGGCGATCCGGAAGTTCGGGATTGCCGCCCTTCTTGTATGCGGCGTTCTCCTGCCGGGCACTGTCATGGCCGGGCCCGAGACCGCCGCGATTGCCGGACAATATAACGGCACCCAGATGGAAATGGCCGTGCATCTCGAACTGGGCGAGGACGGACGCTATCGCTACGCCTTGAGCTACGGCGCGGTCGATGAATATTCGCAGGGGACATGGACGAGCACCGGCAGCGCCATTGTCCTGACCAGCGATCCGGTGGACGCGCCCCGCTTCGATTTTCTCGGCGAAAAGGCTGCGGCAGGCGGGCCGAAGGGCGCGCTGGCTGTTGATTTGGAGGTTCCGAAGGGGCTTCCCCTATCCCTGTTCCGCGCTGTGGTCACTCTGGCGGACGGAAGGTCCTTCACTTCGGATTTCAGCGATGACGGGCTGATTGTCCCGCTGGAGAAGGGGGGCGGCAAGGTTTCGATCAGGCTGGGGCTGCCGATATTCGAAGTGCAGGGGGAGCCTGTGCTCGTCGACAACGCGCGGGGAAAACGCCTGAGTTTCGCGTTTGTACCCAATGCCTTGGGCTTCAAGATCTTCGATCACGCCGTCCTGCCGCTGCGTGATGGAGCCTACGTTTTCCAGCGCTACGGACGTGACGTGATGTTCCGCAAAGTGGAAGATTGAACGGAGGCTATTCATCCACGGTTCATGTTTACATTCGTAGTCGATTACGTGTGTAAACGATGGAGGGATGAGTGGCGGCAAAGCCCGATCAGCCGGAACGAATTTCCGAGGCCGAACAGGCTGTGATGGAGGCGCTGTGGCAGCGCTCTCCGCTGACCGCGCAGGAAGTGTGCGAGGAAGTCTGCGGTCCGAGGGGCTGGAGCCTCAATACGGTCAAGACACTGCTCTCGCGCCTCGTGACCAAGCAGGCCGTCGCGACCGAGCCCGACGGCAAGCGCTTCCTCTATTCGCCTAAAATCGCCCGCGCCGAATACGTCGGAACCGAAAGCCGCCGCCTGGTCGACCGCCTGTTCGGCGGGCGCGCGGCGCCGCTCTTTGCGCATCTGGCCCAGTCGGATGCCTTGACCGAAAATGACATCGCCGAGATCGAGGCCCTGTTGAAGGAGCTCAAGTCGTGATCGAATGGCTCACCGATACGCTCGTGATGACCGGCGCGCTGATGGCGCTGGTCCTGCTCGTCCGCCGGCCCGTGGGGCGCTGGTTCGGACCTGGCGCGGCCTATGCGCTCTGGGCTCTTCCGATGCTGCGTCTGGTGCTGCCGCCGCTGGCGCTGCCGCGCGATCTGGCACCGCTGCCGAAAGTCTCGATCAAACCGATCATGGCGGGTGCCACCACGGTGGAGCCGATGGCGACAGACCTCGCCGCAGCCGCGAGCGCGCCCGTGGCGCCTCTTGCTGCCGCAGAACCCGGTCTGCTTGCTCAGATCCCGTGGGCCGGGCTGTTGCTGACGATCTGGCTGTGCGGCGCGGTGGCCTTTCTGGCCTGGCGGACCTGGAACTACTTCACCATGCGGCGTGAACTGCTGGCCGAAGCGCGGCAGGTTGCCAGCGCGCAGGGCGTGCGCATCGTCGAGAGCCCGGCTGCCGTGGCGCCGCTGGCATTCGGGGTGTTCGACAAGGTCGTGGCGCTGCCCATGGGTTTCCTTGCGAACACGGATTCGGAAAACTCCGACTTCGCGATTGCCCATGAACTCGAACACCATGGCGGCAATGACCTTCTCGCCATCATCGCCATGCAGCCGCTGTTTGCGCTGCACTGGTTCAATCCCTTGGCATGGGCGGCCTGGCGCGCGCTGCGCGGGGACCAGGAAGCGGCTTGCGATGCCCGTGTCATGGCCGGACGCGATCGCGAGGTCCGCGCGCGCTATGGACAGCTGATCGCCTCCTATGCGGCTGGAACCCGGCTTGCGCTGGCAGCGCCGATGGCCGGGCCGCTGACGGGTGACAAGCCGATCATCCACCGCCTGAAGGCGCTCGCCTGCGGGGATGTGAGCCCGGCGCGGCGCGTGCTGGGGCGCGGGCTCTTCGCCATTGCCGTCGTGTCCGTGCCGGTGACCGCCACGGTCAGCTATGCGGCGAACGAAGTATCCGAAGGCCCCGAGGCAAGCGGCGTGCCCGAAGTACCCGAGGTTCCGGCCGTGCCAGCGGTGCCCTCTGTCGATGTGCCGCAGCCTCCCGAGGCCCCCATGGCGCCTCAGGCTCCGCTGCCCCCGCGCTGGTCCGAAGCAGAGCCTGCCGAGCCGGCTCCCCCGGTGCCACCGGTTCCTCCGGCGCCGGAAGACCGGGAGTGGATCGCCAGGCAGGAAGCGCGCCACGCCGAGATCGAGGCCAGGGCCGAGCGCGCTGCTGCCCGGGCGCGCAGCCAGGCCGCCGAAGCCGAGCGTCGAGCGGCGGAGGCCGAGCGCATGGCGGCCGAGGCCATGGCCCGTGCACCGAAGGTCGAGGAAACCGTCACCTCCGATGGCAAGCGCAAGATCATCCGCATTGTCAGGATGAACAAGGCCGGCAAGCGCGAGGTTACGCAGGAAATGATCCTCGACTCGGAGTGCCCCGCCGACAGCGCCCACAGCACGGCCCGCGCCGGGCAGAACACGTCGAGGGTTGCCACGGTCATTTGTACCGGCACGCCCAGAGTCGCGATGACGGCGACGATCAAGGCGCTCACATCGGCGCGCGAGGCGATCGCTTCGGATCACAATCTCAAGACCGATGTACGTGCGGAAATCCTTGCCGACCTCGACGGGGAAATCGCCGATGCGCACAGGGAAATGCATAACGGCAACTGATCGGCACTGCCTGAAATAAAATTTAGCACCGGGTGCGTTTCAACGCCCCGGTGTTTTTGTTTTTTCGCAGTTGCACGGTATTTTCAGGCGCCATATCGTTCCGGAAAAACGGGAAGGATGTGGCCATGCATGCAAAATACCCCGGGGTATTCTCTCCGATTCGGCTTGGCCCGGTCGAACTGCCCAACCGGTTCTTCTTCGCACCGCACGGCAGCGCGCTTTCGGCGGGGACCAAGCCGGCGGACGATCTGGTCGCCTATAGCGCGGAACGGGTGAAGGGCGGGGGCTGCGGCCTCGTCATCGTGGCGCTTGCCATGCACGAGCGCGGGCGGACTCGGCAGCCTGTCCCGCACGAGGCCGTGAACATCCCGGCCTTCCGCGTCCTGACCGATGCCATCCACGAGGCCGGGGGCAAGATCTTCGGCGAGCCTTTCTATCACTGGATCGGCGCTGGGTTCTGGCAGCCGCTGAGTCCGCCGGCACCAGCTCTTGCCCCTTCGGTGCGCCAGTTCGGCCACGGTGGCCGCGCCCATTCGACCCGCGCGATGAGCCGTGACGAGATCGCGCGGATGATCGAGGCGACTCGCGAGACCGCCGCGAACATGGCCGAGGCGGGCTTCGACGGGATCATGCTCCACGTCAGCCATGCCGCCCTGATCCAGCAGTTCCTCTCGCCCTGGTTCAACGAGCGGACCGATGAGTACGGCGGTTCGCTGGAAAACCGCATGCGCTTCCTTGTCGAAAGCCTGCAGGCCGCGCGTCAGGGTGGCGGAGACAATTTCGCGGTGGGTCTCAGGCTCAATTGCGATGAGCAACTGGACGGCGGCTATGGCCCCGAAACGGCGCGCGAAGTCGTGACTCGGCTCGTTGATCAAGGGCTGATTGACTATATCGATCTCGATGTCGGTCTGGAGCCGCAGCAGTTTCGCCACGGCATGCCGACCGGCTTCGAGAAGGCGCAGTACTACCGCCCCTGGGTGGAGGTCGTGCGTAGCGCGGCGGGCGGTGTTCCGGTCTTCTCGGTGCTGGGCAACCTGACCAGCATGGCAGATGCGGAGGCGGCGCTGCAGGCGGGTGTGTGCGACGTGATCGGGGCCGCACGCCAGCTCATTGCCGAGCCCGATTTCGTGCAGAACGCGCGCGAAGGGCGTGAAGAACGCGGCCGCACCTGCATCGCCTGCAACTGGTGCACAGCGGCGGGCGGCGAGGGCGCGCAGGGGTGCGCGATCAACCCCGCTTCCTACCGCGACCGCCTCTGGGGCCGGCACAGCTATGAATCGGCGCGCGAGAGCAGGCGCGTGGTCGTCATCGGCGGCGGGCCGGGCGGCATGGAGGCGGCGCGCGTCGCCGCTGCCAAGGGCCACAAGGTAACGCTGTTCGAGGCGCGCGAGGCTCTGGGCGGGGCGCTGTCGCTCTGGGCCGGACTGCCCGGGCGCGGGCATTACCGGGCCGCGATCGACTGGTGGGCGGCTGAACTCGACCGGCTCGGCGTGGACGTGCGGCTCTCCAGCGCAGCGGACGAGGCTGTGGTTCTGGCCGAGGTGCCCGATGCGGTGATCGTCGCTACCGGGGCCACCTATAGCCCCGGCGGACGCTCGATTACGCATGACGGCGACATTCCCGGATCGGACCAGCCCCACGTGCTGACGCCCGAAGAGGTGCTGCTCGGCGGGGTGCGGCCCAGCGGCAATGTCTGGATCTTCGATGCCGAGGGCTATCACACCGGGACCGGCATTGCCGAAATGCTCGCCGAAGGCGGGGCAGGGGTGCGCTTTGTCACAGCGGGCTATTCGCCGGTCTCCGCCCGCAACACCGACAATTGGGAGGAGTACTACATCGTCGGGCGCATGAAGCGCGCCGGGGTGGAACTCGTGCCCACGACATGGCTGCGCGAGATCGGGCCGGACACAGTCATGCTGCGCGATGTCCACACGGGCGAGGCGCGCGTCGAGCCTGCCGACGCCGTCGTCCTCGCCACCGGGCGGGTGCCGCAGGATGCCCTTGCCCGCGCGCTCGAAGGCAAGGTGGCGCAGCTTTTCACCGTGGGCGACGCACTGGCCGCGCGCATGCTGGCGGCTGCGACCTTCGAGGGGCAGAAGTTCGCGCGCGCTATCGGCGAGCCGGATGCGCCTGCGTCCTTTGCCGATGCATGGTTCTCGCCCGATCCGCTGGCGGTCATGCCGTTCCCGGCGGATGTGCCCAGACCCGCTCCGGCGGGTTGACCGCGTTCAGCCGGGCGAGTGATGGGATTCACGGCATCACATCGAAAATTCGCACTGGCCCCGCTCGTCCTGAGCCTGTCGAAGGACGTTGGCACGGGGTCAGGACCAAACACCCTTCGACAAGCTCAGGGTGAGCGGTTTCTGTTTACGCTTTCGTGTTTTCCATCCTAACGCCAGCGCAGGCTTTCGCGGTTGAGTTGATCGACGCGGGTCACGCCCATCAGCTTCATATCGCGCTCGATCTCTTCCTTGAGGATGGTGATTGCGCGTTCGACGCCGGGCTGTCCGGCAGCGGCGAGGGCGTAGAGGTAGAGCCGCCCGCCCGAGGCACAGGTGGCGCCCGCCGCCAGCGCCTTGAGCACGTGCGTGCCGCGCCGCACGCCGCCGTCGCAGATCACCTCGATCTCGCCGCCCACGGCATCGACGATCTCGCGGACCTGGTCGAAGGGCGCGCGGCTGCCGTCGAGCTGGCGGCCGCCGTGGTTGGAAATCATGATCGCATCCGCGCCGATTTCCACTGCGCGGCGCGCGTCGGCCACGCTCATCACGCCCTTGAGGCAGAAGGTGCCGCCCCATTGCTCGCGGATCGAAGCTGCCATCTTCCAGTCCATCGACTGGTCGAGCATCTCGGAGAAATAGCGCTGGATGCTCATCGCCTCGCCGGTGCCGGCGCTGACGTGGGTGTCGAGGTTGGGCAGCGCGAACTTCTCGCGGAAGACGTAGTCCAGCGCCCAGCGCGGCTTGAGCGCGTAGGACAGCAGCGAGGAGGGCGTGAAGCGCGGCGGCGAGGAAAAGCCCGAGCGCAGGCACCGCTCGCGCTTGCCGCCGACGATGGTGTCGACCGTCAGCGCGATGGCATCGAACTTCGCCGCCTGGCAGCGCTCGATCATCGAGCGGTTGAGCCCCTTGTCCTTGTGGACATAGAGCTGGAACATCTTGGGGTTGTCGCCCAGCGCGCCGATTTCCTCGATCGAGACGGTGGCGAGGCTGGAAATGCCGAACCACAGCCCGAACTTCTGCGCCGCGCGCGCGACGGCGCGTTCGCCCTGCCAGTGGAACACGCGCTGCAACGCAGTGGGCGAGAGGATCAGGGGCAGGGCGCTCTTGCGGCCCATCACCGTGATCGAGGTGTCGATGGTCTCTACGCCTGCCAGAACGTCAGGCACCAGATCGACATCGTTGAATGCGGCGGTGTTGCGCGCCTTGGTCAGCTCGTCGTCGGCGGCTCCGTCTATGTAGTCGAAGACGGGCCATGGCAGGCGCTGTTTTGCAAGGCGGCGAAAATCGCCGATGTTATGGCAATCGGAAAGGCGCATGCACAGGGTCTAGCATGCTGCCTGCGCTCTGCAATCGCGCCTAGGGGATAGGTTGGACGACTGGCTCCGCGGTGTACGAGACGCCCTTGTCGTTCTTGTCGCCTTTATCGTTCTTCTTGTCCTTGCCGTCTTCGGCCCTGAGCCTTTCCAGATGGGCCTGGACGACGGCGGGAGGCGCCGGGGAAGCCGGGTACTTGCAGCCCCGCGCCGCGCCCACGCCCTTGAGGAAACCGCGCCGCGCCACGCCGGCCTGGATTGCCGCATTGACCTTCTTGTCCTGGGCATTGGCGCCGGAGACTTCGCGGATCAGGCCGCGGAAGGGAATGAACGAGGAGACCACCCACTTGGCCACGCGGCCGCTGCTGATGCGGTCGCGCTCTTCCTGCGGCAGGTCGATGTCGGGACCCAATACTTCGTCGAGGCCGCCGATCGCCGAGGCGAGCTGGCTGCACTTGCGCAGGCCCGTCAGCGTATAGGGATCGGCCACGGCGGCGGTCAGCACTGGCGGAATTTCGCCATCGCGCCCGACGTTGAGATCGGTGACCGGCGTCTTGGCCACATCCATCGCATCCGGATTGCGATTGGTGACCGGCTTGTCCTGCTGCCTGGCCATGACGGGCCCGGCAAGAAGAGAGGCGGTGACGGTGGCGGTCAACAGCATGCGGCGCATGGGACTGTTCCTGTTGGTTGGGCCATGCCTTGTCGGGCAATGCCCGGTTCGAGATCAGCTCATGGTCGCAAACGTATCACAGGCGTCCTCGTTCCCTGTGTCTATTCCGCGCTTGAGCCACTTCATGCGTTGCTCGCTCGAGCCGTGGGTGAAGCTTTCCGGGTTCACCCGTTGGCCGGCTCCCCGCATCAGCGTGTCGTCGCCGATCGCGCTCGCGGCGGTGAGGCCTTCCTCCATGTCGCCGGGCTCGATCAAGTCCTTGTGCCTGCCCGCCCAGACGCCCGCGTAGCAGTCCGCCTGCAGTTCCATGCGCACCTGCAGGGCATTGGACTGGCCGGGGTTCTGCTGCTGGGCCCGGCGCACCTTGCTGTCGAGCCCGAGCAGGTGCTGGACATGATGGCCGTATTCATGGGCGATCACGTAATAGCGCGCGAAGTCTCCCTTGGCGCCGAGTTGCTTGTCGAGCTGGTCGTAGAAGCTGGTGTCGATGTAGATGCCCTGGTCCGCCGGGCAGTAGAACGGCCCCATGGCGCTTTGCGCGGCACCGCACCCTGAGCGGTCCGTGCCGTTGTAGAAACGCAGCATCGGCTGCTCGAAGGCGATGCCGGCCTGCGCGAACAGCGGCTGCCAGGTGCTGTTGAGCGAATCCAGCGCATTGCAGGCTTCCAGCGAATAGGCGTTCTCGGTGCAGATCTCGGTAGCATCGGTCGAACTCGCCTGTTGTGCGGCGGGGGCCGAGCCCGGCTGCTGCACGTTCTCGATCGTGCCGAGCATCTGGCCCGGATCGACGCCGAAGACCAGAGCGCCGATCAGCACGATCAACAGAGTGCCGAGCCCCAGCTTGCCGCCGCCGCCTCCGGGAAAGCTGCCACGGCCGCCCCGGCTGACGCGGATATTGTCTGGGTTGAACCGTTTCAATCGCATCTGAGGGTCCCTTTTGCTCGCCGGCGCCGGACATGCGCCGTCCCGATTGCCTAGCCGCGAGGTCGATGGGGGATCAATCGATATCGCGCTTCGCACGCGTGCCTGTGTCGCCCGTGTGTTGCCCGGCTGCCATGCTTGGGTGACATTTTTGCAAAAACGACGGTCAGGGCCGGTCTGGCTTGCACTTTTCTCACCCGCGGCGAGGATTCGTCGTATAGGCTATCCGCGATGAATTCGGGTCTGTGGGCACGTCTGGGATGGAAGGCAGGGCTGGCGTCGCTTGGCGTGCTGATGCTGGCCGTCCCGGCGCCGTCTCCCGCCAGGACCAGCCGCGCCGACCGCGAACTCGAAGCCCGGCTGCGCGCGCACATCGAGATTCTCGCGAGCGACGATTTTGACGGTCGCGAACCGGGAACCGAGGGCGAGGCCAGGACGCTGCGCTATCTCGGGCGCCAGTGGTACGACATCGGGCTCGTTTCCGGCACCAATGATCCGGGTAACGAATGGTTCGCGCCGGTTACGCTGGTCGCGCGGGAGCCCGCGGCGGAAAGCGCCCAGTTCCTGCGCAAGGGCTTTCGGACTCCGATCGCGCCGGCCGACATGATCGTGCTCACGTCCGGCAAGCGCAGCCTCGTGCGCAATGCGCCGCTGCTGTTCGTGGGCCGTGCGAGCGGCCTGGAATTCACCCGCAACGAGCTAGCGGGGCGTATCGCGGTCGTGCTCGACGGCGATGCGAGCGATAGCAAGCGGCAGAACGAGCTCCTGGCGCACGGGGCCTCGGCAGTGCTGACGGTGCTCGACGGAGAGCGCAACATCGCGGAAGTCGCCGCGCGGCGCCAGCGTTCGGGCTACGCATTGGCCAACGATGCGCTCGGCGGCGATCTGGAAGCCTTCATCAGCCGCAATTCGATGGAATCGCTGCTGAAGGGTACGGCCCATTCGCTCGATGCGCTGGAAGCCGCGGCGGCAAAGCCGGATTTCGCGCCGATCACGCTCGACGTGACGGCCTCGCTGGAAGCGACCACGCGCGAGACGACGATCCACACGCACAACCTGATCGGCAAGTTGCCGGGCAGGCACCCAGAGGCGGGAGCGGTGCTGTTCGTGGCGCACTGGGACCATTTCGGGGAATGCGGCGAGTCGACGGCCGAGGATCGGATCTGCAACGGTGCGATCGACAATGCCAGCGGGGTTGCTGCGCTGACCGAAGTGGCGCGGCGCCTCGTGCGGGGGCCGCAGATGGACCGCGACATCTATTTCCTCGCCACCACCGCCGAGGAACTGGGGCTGCTCGGCGCGCATGCCTTTGCTGAGAACCCGCCGTTGCCGCTCGACCGTATCGTTGCCGCCTTCAACATCGATTCCGACGCAATCGCGCCCAGGGGGACCCATTTCGCCATCGTCGGGCGGGGCATGACCGGGCTCGATGCCGACATCGGGAAGGTGGTCAAGGCAGAGGGTTTCAAGCTGCGCGACAACGATGACGCCAACGAATACGTGCGCCGGCAGGACGGGTGGGCCCTGTTGCAGCACGACATACCCACCGTGATGGTCACGACCGCCTACGGCGACATGGACCGCATGCGCACTTTCTTCGATACCGACTATCACCGCCCCAGTGACGATCTGGCGCATCTTGCGCATTCGCTGGAGCTTGGCGGGGAGGTGGAAGACGTGAAAGTGCTGACCGCGCTCGGGCGGTGGTTCGCCGATCCGCGCAAGGTACCGCTGAGGATCGCGCAGTAAGCTGCTTCGGCAAGGCCGGGCGGGGGCTTTTCGCGCCGCGCGCGCTTTCGGCAAACACCCCCTAGCCCAATCCCCTCCGCTTGGTTACATGGGCCGCCACGACTCTCCCGGTAAAGGCATTGGTGGCACTCATGGAAATCCAGCTCGGACTTACTTTCGACGACGTTCTTCTGCGTCCGGCGAAGTCCGACATCGTCCCCACGCAGGCCGATACCCGCACCCGTCTGACCAGCACGATCGGGCTCAATATCCCCGTCATCTCCTCGGCCATGGACACCGTGACCGAAGCCGACATGGCGATCGTCATGGCGCAGATGGGCGGGATCGGCGTGCTGCACCGCAATCTCACCGTCGCCGAACAGTGCGCGGCGGTGCGCGCGGTCAAGCGCTATGAAAGCGGCATGGTGGTCAATCCGATTACCATCGCGCCCGATGCTACGTTGGGCGATGCCCAGACGCTGATGACGGTGAACAGGATCAGCGGCATTCCCGTGGTCGAGCGCTCGGGCAAGCTGGTGGGCATCCTCACCAACCGCGACGTGCGCTTTGCCGACAATCTGGCGCAGCCCGTGCGCGAGCTGATGACGCACGAGAACCTTGCGACCGTCGGCCTCGGCGTGACGCAGGAGGAAGCGCGCCGCCTGCTGCACCAGCGTCGCATCGAAAAGCTGCTGGTGGTGGACGATGCCTTCCATTGCGTGGGCCTCATCACCGTGAAGGACATCGAGAAGGCGGTTACCTATCCCGATGCCACCAAGGATGCCGCCGGCCGCCTGCGTGTCGCTGCCGCGACCACGGTGGGCGACAAGGGTTTCGAGCGCACCGAGGCGCTGCTTGACGCCGAATGCGACGTGGTGGTGATCGACACCGCGCACGGTCACAACAAGGACGTCGCGCTGGCTGTCGAGCGGGTGAAGAAGCTTTCCAATTCGGCGCAGGTCATTGCCGGCAACATCGCCACCGCCGAAGCGGCGCGCGCGCTGATCGATGCCGGTGCGGACTGCGTGAAGGTGGGCATCGGGCCGGGCTCGATCTGCACCACGCGCGTTGTCGCCGGCGTCGGCGTGCCGCAGCTCACCGCGATCATGGAAGCGGCCGAGGAAGCCGACAAGTCGGGCGTTCCGGTGATCGCCGACGGCGGTCTGCGCACTTCGGGCGATGCTGCCAAGGCGCTTGCCGCCGGCGCCTCGACGATCATGGTCGGCTCGATGCTGGCCGGTACCGAGGAAGCGCCGGGCGAGACGTTCCTCTATCAGGGCCGCGCCTACAAGTCGTACCGCGGCATGGGCTCGGTCGGCGCGATGGGCCGGGGCTCGGCGGACCGCTATTTCCAGGGCGACATCAAGGACCAGATGAAGCTGGTGCCCGAGGGGATCGAGGGGCAGGTGGCCTTCAAGGGACCGGCCAAGGACGTGATCCACCAGCTTGTCGGCGGCATCAAGGCGGCCATGGGCTACACCGGCTCGCAGACGATCGACGATTTGCGCACCAATTCGAAGTTCATCCGCATCACCAATGCGGGCCTGAACGAGAGCCACGTCCACGATGTGGCGATCACCCGCGAGGCGCCGAACTATCCCTCGCGCTAAGTCCAGGATGCGACCTGTCCTCCCCGGAACGGGGAGGGGGACCATGCGCAGCATGGTGGAGGGGAGCCTCGGTCTGGCGCGATGTTGGGGTGAGAATCCCCTCCACCGCCTGTGGCGGTCCCCCTCCCCGTGCCGGGGAGGACAGGTGTCATGACACCCGCAGCCCGGGTCCAGGCCGCCATCGAGATTCTCGACCTCGTGATCGAAGCCGCGCGCGCGAACGGTGCGCCGGCCGATCGGCTGATCGCGGACTGGTTCCGCCCGCGCCGTTTCGCCGGTAGCGGAGACCGGCGCGCGGTGCGCGAACTTGCCTACCGTGCGATCCGGGCTTGCGGCGAAGTGCCTGAAAATGGGCGTGCGGCCATGCTGCGGGTCGCCGAAGAGGATGCGCAGGTTGCCGCCCTGTTCGATGGCTCGCGCCATGCGCCCGCGCCGATCGTTGCCGGCGAGGCCGTGGCCGCAGGCGGCGTCGCGCCGGCATGGCTGGTCGAAAAGCTGGCGGCCAGCGGTGTCGGGGAGGAAGAGGCGACCGCGCTGCTCGAACGCGCGCCGCTCGATATCCGCATCAACACGCTCAAGGCCGGACGCGTTTCCCTGCCCGAGGGTGGCGAGCGTTCGGTAGCGGCAAACGGCTGGCGCTATCCGCCTGAAACGCGGATCGAGCAGGCCGAGGCCTATCGCTTGGGCGCCATCGAGGTGCAGGACACCGGTTCGCAGCTTACTTGCGAAGTCGTGGCGGCGCGGCCCGGGGAGACCGTGATCGACTTGTGCGCGGGAGCCGGCGGCAAGACGCTGGCGCTGGCTGCGGCCATGGAGAACCGGGGCACGCTCGTGGCCTGCGATGCCGATCGCGCGCGCCTCTCGCGCCTCGCGCCGCGCGCCGAGCGGGCCGGGGCCACGATGATCGAGACCGTGCTGCTCGATCCGGGCCGGGAGCTGCAGGCGCTTGGACGCTTCGAAGGGAAGGCCGACGCGGTTCTGGTCGATGCGCCCTGTTCCGGCACCGGCACCTGGCGGCGCAACCCCGAAGCGCGCTGGCGCCTTACCGAGCGGCAACTGGAACGCTATGCCGGGATCCAGGAACGGCTGCTCGACGTGGCCTCGCGGCTGGTGCGGCCGGGCGGGAGGCTCGTCTTCGTCACGTGCTCGCTTCTCGACGAGGAAGGGGCTTCGCAGGCTAGTCGCTTTCTCGATACCCACGCTGGCTGGCAGGCTGATCAGCCGGTGCTCGCGGCGGGCACGCCGCGCGGGGCAGGGCTCAGGCTATCTCCGTTTCATGACGGTACGGACGGGTTTTTCGTCGCACGCTTCGTTCCGCTGTGATAGCGTTCGGCCTCATGATGAGGACGAAACCCTCGGTCAAGGATCTGCTGATGCGTTACACGCCCGTCGCCGTAGCACTCTCCCTGCTTGCTACGGTCTCTTCCAGTGTACTCTATTCGCGTGCTCCCGATACCCTCGATCCCCGAGCGGAAACGCTGCTTGGCGAGGGGCGTGCGGCTGTCGCCAGCGGCAACTACAATGCGGCCATCGACGCCTACGAGGCGGCGCTGGCGGTGGAGCCGGGCAGCGTTGCGGTTCTGCTCGGGCTGGCCGAGGCCACTCGCCGCGAAGGTCTGCAGGGCAAGGCGCTGCACTATTACCGCGTGGCGCTCACCGCTGATCCCCGCAATCTTGCTGCACTTTCCGGCGAAGGCATGGCGTTGGCTGAAAAGGGCGCGACGGCCAAGGCCAACCGCAATCTTGCCCGGCTGCGCACGCTGTGCGGCATGGAATGTGCCGAGACGAAGACGCTCGCCGCCGCCATCGCCAAGGGTCCGTCCACCCACATGGTCAGCGCCGAGGCCGTAACGCCCAAGCCGGTGGTCTCGGAAAACTGATCCCGCGCCCGTCCGGGACACGTGTTAGGGTACGCAGACACGAAATGGTGACGTCATCCCAGCGAAGGCTGGGGCCGCTCTCAGGTGTTGCGCCGGGCTCGCCGCCATCCCAGCCTGCGCTGGGATGGCGCCTTATTTGCCTCTGATCTCCGCTCAGGCTGAGCTTGTCGAAGCCCCGGCGACGTGGCGCGAGGCATCCATCCTTCGACAGGCCCAGGATGAGCGGGGTTGGGGGAACGATGGCGGGAAACCCTCAGATCAGCGCACGAAACTCTTCCAGAACAGAGCGATAGACGCGCTTCTTGAACGGTATGATGAGGTCGGGCAGCAATTCGGCCTCGACCCATTTCCAGTCGAGAAATTCCGGCGGCTGGTGGGCATTGAGGTCGATGTCCGTGTCGGAGCCCTCGAACCGACCGAGAAACCAGTGCTGGCGCTGGCCGCGGTACTTGCCCTTCCACAGCTTGCCGAGCAGTTCTTCGGGCAGGTCGTAGAGCAGTTCCTCGCGCGTTTGCGAGAGGAACGTGACGCGCTCCTGCGTGACGCCGGTTTCCTCCCACAGTTCGCGATAGGCAGCCGCCTTGAGGTCTTCGCCCTCGTCGACGCCGCCTTGCGGCATCTGCCACCAGTCGCCCTCGCGGGTGTCGATTCGCTTGCCGACGAACACTTTGCCATCGGCGTTGACCAGCATGACCCCCACACAGGGGCGATACGGCAGAGTCGAGAAGTCTTTCATCTCTAGCGGGAAATCCTGACATTTGCGGGAAGGGGGCAGGTTGAATTTCGATATGGTATATCCAAATTCGACATTGCGATGCGCGTTTCCTCGTGCATGAACCGGAGCATGACCCAAGCCTCTGCTCTTGACTAGCTTGTTTTAAGGTTCTCAAGGCGGAATGTCAGGTTTGTTCCCCTGAGAGATTTTCTAAGTTGCTTTGCGGGCCACGCACGCTCAGGTCCGGGGCAGCACAATGGTTCCGGCATTTTGGCCGAAGAGGATTACAATGGCGACTATCACAGCCGAGCACGAAACCGAGGCATCCGTACAGGATACCGCACCCGAAGCAGTCGTGGTGCGATTTGCGGGTGACTCCGGTGACGGCATGCAGCTCACCGGCGGACAGTTCACCCTGTCGACCGCGCTGGCGGGCAACGACCTGGCGACGTTCCCCGACTTTCCGGCGGAAATCCGTGCGCCGCAAGGCACGCTGTTCGGCGTTTCGGCCTTCCAGATCAACTTCGGCTCGAGCGAGATCACGACCGCGGGCGATGCGCCCGACGTGCTGGTCGCGATGAACCCGGCCGCGCTCAAGACCAATGTCCCGGCGCTCAAGCCCGGCGGCCTCGTCATCATCGACACCGGCGAGTTCTCGAAGCGCAATCTGGAAAAGGCGAAGTACGAGAGCAACCCGCTCGAGGACGACAGCCTTGCCAAGTGGGACGTGCTGGCCTTCGACATCTCGGCGCTGACGCTGGAAGCCGTGAAGCCCTTCGGCCTTGGCAACAAGGAAGCGCTGCGCTGCAAGAACATGTGGACCCTGGGCCTTGCGCTGTGGATGTTCGACCGTGATCGCCAGCCGCTGATCGACTGGCTCAATGCCAAGTTCGCCAAGAAGAACCCGGTGCTGGCCGAAGCCAACATCGCCGCGCTCAATGCCGGACACGCCTATGGCGAGACGGCCGAGATTGCCGGGCCGCTGCGCAAGCTGCACGTCGATCCGGTGGCCTCGGAAGCCGGTCTCTACCGCACCATCACTGGCGCCGAAGCGGTGTCGCTCGGCCTTGTTGCCGGTGCGCAGCTTGCCAACCTGCCGATGTTCTTCGGCGGCTATCCGATCACCCCGGCCTCGGCGATCCTTCACAACCTCGTGAAGATGAAGGAATTCGGCGTCACCACCTTCCAGGCGGAAGACGAGATCGCTGCCATCTGCGCTGCGATCGGTGCATCTTATGCCGGCCAGCTCGGCGTCACCTCGTCCTCGGGCCCGGGCATTGCGCTCAAGGGTGAGGCGATGGGCCTTGCGGTGATGACCGAGCTGCCGCTGGTCATCGTCAATTCGCAGCGCGGTGGTCCGTCCACCGGCCTGCCGACCAAGACCGAGCAGTCGGACCTCTATCAGGCGGTCTATGGCCGTAACGGCGATGCCTCGCTGCCGGTGATCGCCGCCTGCTCGCCGGCCGACGCCTTCGAATGCGCGATCGAGGCCTGCCGCATCGCCACGCAGTTCATGACTCCCGTCATGCTGCTGACCGATGGTTACATCGGCAATGCTTCCGAGCCGTGGAAGGTGCCCGATCCGGCAAGCTACACGCCGTTCCCGGTCAGCTTCCTTGAAGAGAACAACAACGGCGAAGGTCACGTGCTGCCCTTCAAGCGCGACGAACGCGGCGTGCGCCCGTGGATCAAGCCCGGCACCGAAGGCCTGATGCACCGGATCGGGGGCATCGAGAAGGGCATCGACACCGGCAACATCGACTATTCGCCCGCCGTCCACCAGGCCCAGACCGATGCCCGCAAGGCCAAGGTCGATGGCGTGGCCAAGGCCATTCCGGCGCAGGACGTGTGCTTGGGCGAAACCTCCGGCAAGCTCGCGGTGGTCGGCTGGGGCTCGACTTACGGGCCGATCCACCAGGCCGTGCGCCGCGCCCGCAAGAAGGGCCTCGACGTTTCGCATATCCATGTCCGCCACGTCTGGCCGCTGCCCGAGAATCTGGGCGATCTGCTCAAGGGTTTCGACAAGGTGCTCGTGCCCGAGATGAACACCGGCCAGTTCAAGACCGTGCTGCGCGACCAGTACTTGGTCGATGCCCGGCCGCTTACCAAGACCAGCGGCCAGCCTTTCACCATCGCCGAGATCGAAGCGGCGATCGAAGACATGCTGGCCTGAGGGGACGAAGACGATGAACGACATGACCCCCATCCAGACCACGCTGAAGGACTGGGAATCGGATCAGGAAGTCCGCTGGTGCCCCGGTTGCGGTGACTATGCGATCCTTAAGGCCGTGCAGCGCACGCTGCCGATGGTGAACGCGGACCCCAAGAACACCGTGTTCGTCTCGGGCATCGGCTGCTCCAGCCGTTTCCCGTACTATGTCGAAAGCTACGGCTTTCACACGATCCACGGCCGCGCGCCCGCGTTTGCGACCGGCATTAAGCTCGCCAATCCGGACCTCGACGTCTGGCTGGTGACGGGTGACGGCGACGGCATGTCGATCGGCGGCAACCACACGATGCACGTGCTGCGCCGTAACCTGAACTGCCAGATCATGCTGTTCAACAACGAGATCTACGGCCTTACCAAGGGGCAGTACTCGCCGACCAGCCGCACCGGCACCAATTCGCCGACGAGCCCGATCGGCTCGGTCGACCGCCCCGCGCTGCCCTGTGCTTTCGCGTTGGGTTCGGGCGCGCGTTTCGTCGCGCGTGGCTACGACATCTCGAAGGACCTGCCCGAAGTGCTCAAGGCCGCCTATGAGCACAAGGGCGCGGCCTTCGTGGAAATCTTCCAGAACTGCATCGTCTACAACAAGGACCGCTTCGACGACTTCACCCAGAAGAAGGTCGCCGACGACACGCAGGTCTGGTGCCGCGACGGCGAGCCGCTGCTCTTCGCCAAGGGCACCAAGGGCCTTGCGCTCGATTGCGATACGCTTTCGCTCAAGGTCGTCGATGTCGTAGACGGGGACTGGGAAGCGGCAGGCGTTGCGGTTCACAACGTCAAGAACCGTGGCCTTGCGCACATGCTGGTGGAAATGCCCTTCGGTGCGTTCCCGATGGCGCTCGGCGTGATCTACGATGATCCGCGCCCGACTTTCGAAAGCGAAGTCGTGGCCGAACGCGCCAAGCTGATCGAGGGCAAGACCGCCGATCTCGGCAAGCTGCTGGCCAAGGGCCAGACCTGGACGGTCGAGGAAAAAGACGCGGCCCACGGCCTGATGGACTGACAATCAAGGGTGAGGCGCGTCCTTGGATAACCTCACCCACAGCCTTGTGGGCTGGGCGCTGGCCGAAACCGGCCTGAAGCGCCGCACCCGCAAGGGGCTGGCCGCCTGCGTGCTCGCGGCCAACATGCCCGACATCGACGTGTTCTTCGGCTGGGCGCCATGGGCACCGCTGGCGATGCACCGGGGCTTTACCCACGGGCTGATCGGCGGCGTGCTGGTCATGCCGCCGCTGCTGGCGGGGCTGCTGTGGCTGCTCGACCGCTGGCAGGTTCGGCGCGGCGTCGAGTTCAGGTCGGGGCTGGCGATGCATTTCGGCTGGTTGCTGGCGCTGTGCTATCTCGGCGCGCTCACCCATCCGCTGCTCGACTTGCAGAACGTCTACGCGATCCAGCTGCTGTCGCCGATGAGCGAGCGCTGGTTCCACGCCGATGGCCTGTTCATCGTGTCGCCGTGGCTGCTGGCGATGCTGGCTGCGGGGATCCCGCTTTCCCGAAGGCGCGCGAACAGGGGCATGGCGCATGCCGGATGGCCCGCATTGGCTGCTCTTGCCGGCGTGGTCGCGTTCATTTCCCTCAACGTGGGCATTTCCGCCTTTGCCTGGAATGCGCCGCGCATGGGCGCGCCTTATGCCAAGCCTGATCGTGTGTTCGCCGCGCCCGGGCCCTTGCGGTTCTGGCGGCGCGACATTGTCTGGCGGCAGGACGGGCGGATCGTACACGGCCGCTACGATCCACTGCGCAGCCTGACCGCACTGGTCGACTTCGGTCCTCCCGTCCCGGACAACATGGCCGATCCGCTGGTCCGCCGCGCGGCCCATGCGAACGCGGATGTCGAGAAGTTCCTGGCATGGTCGCAGATGCCGCTGGCTCGGATCGCGCGCGGCCGCTGCAGCGTGACGGTCACCTTCGGCGATGCCCGCTTCGGCGGCCCCGCCATGAGCCGGGGTTTCACGCGCACGGTGGAGATGCCGTCGGACGTCGCGGGATGTCCGGGGTGACGGCACGGAACGCTGCGCCCTTGCAGGCGTTGTAGGGCCATGAGCTCTCCCGTCATCGTCTGGCTGCGGCGCGACCTGCGCCTGTCCGATCAGGCCGCCATTGCTGCTGCGGCCGCCAAGGGACCGGTCATTCCCGTCTATGTGCTCGACGACGAGACGGCGAAGCACAGGGCCATGGGCGGTGCCTCGCGCTGGTGGCTGCATCACAGCCTTGCCAGCCTCGATGCGGACCTGCGGCAGAAAGGCTCGCGCCTCATGCTGCGCAAGGGGCGGTGCGAGGATGTGCTGGCGGCGCTGGCCGAGGAGGTAGGGGCAGACGAAGTCCATGCCCTCCACCACTACGAACCCTGGTGGCGCAACGCCGAAAAGGCTGTGGCCGGCAAGGTCCGGCTTTGCCTGCATGACGGCAATTACCTGGCACCGCCCGGGTCGGTGCGCACGGGTTCGGGCGCGCCTTACAAGATTTACACGCCGTTCTGGCGCGCTCTCGAGAAGCAGATGCCGCCGCCTGAACCGCGGCCTTGTCTGCAGACCATCGCTGCGCCGCAGACATGGCCCGCGTCCGACGATCTGCAGGACTGGAAGCTGTTGCCCACCGCGCCGGACTGGGCTGGCGGCATGCGCAATTTCTGGGAGCCCGGCGAGCAGGGCGCACAGATGCGTCTGCGCGATTTTGCCGACAAGGCATCGCGCTACAAGGAAGAACGGGACTTCCCGTCGATAAAGGCAACGTCGTTCCTTTCACCGCATCTGCATTTCGGCGAAATCTCGCCCGCGCAGGTCTGGCATGCGGTCGGCAAGGCGGGCGGTTCGGTCGCCACGTTCCTCGGCGAAGTCGGGTGGCGTGACTGTGCACAGAACGTGATCGTGCAGTTTCCCGACTACGGCGCGGTCCCGGCGCGCGACACCTTCGATGCCTTCCCCTGGCGCACGGGAGAGGCGGCGCGCGCGGACCTGCGCGCCTGGCAGCAGGGGCGCACCGGCTATCCCATCGTCGATGCCGGAATGCGCCAGCTCTGGCACACCGGCTGGATGCACAACCGCGTGCGCATGATCGCGGCGAGTTTCCTCATCAAGCACCTGCTGATCGACTGGCGTGAGGGCGAGCAGTGGTTCTGGGATACGCTGGTCGATGCCGACTATGCCTCGAACGCGGTGAACTGGCAGTGGACGGCCGGATCGGGCGTCGATTCCAACATGTTCGTGCGGATCATGGCGCCGCTTTCGCAGTCGGAAAAGTTCGATGCTGCGGTCTATATCCGCGAATGGGTTCCTGAACTGGCGGACCTGCCCGATGGCGAAATCCACGATCCTTCCCCGGTTTGCCGCCCGGAATCCTATCCCGACAGGCTGATCGAACACCGCGATGCGCGCGAGCGGGCCCTGGCCGCCTGGGAAAAGACAAAAGCCTGAGAGGCCGCCAAGGACCTGACATTCCCCACAATTTCGCGCGCGAGTGAGCACGGCATTTCTGAACTGTAATCCAACGGGGCAATTGCTTGCGCTGCAATTCGGGGGCATATCCCCTCGTATGAATGCGCAAGTGCCAGGGAGGGGCGAGGAACTTGTCGCCGGCGGGCGCGCGATCGGCGTGGGGCCGCAGTGGCTCGCACGCCTGTGGGCGGGCGGCGTCGACCGTATTCTCGAGAGAATAGACCGCGGTCTCGTGAGCGGTTCGATCCAGGCGACATTGCCCGGTGGGACCACGCGGGTGCTGGGCGGGCGCGAGCCCGGTTTCGGTGCGGTGGTCGAGATCAGGAGCTGGCGTGCCTTGCTGCGGCTGGCGACGGCGGGTTCGGTCGGATGGTATCAGGCCTGGGAGGCCGGAGAGTGGGACAGCCCCGATCCGGTGCCGCTTTTCGCCCTGTTCATGGACAATGCGACCGCGCTCGGCGACGTCGGACGCGCCCATGGCCCGTGGCGGCTGGCATCCCGTTTCCTGCACTGGCTGCACCGCAACACCCGCTCGGGTTCGCTGCGCAACATCCACGCGCACTACGATCTGGGCAACGATTTCTACGCGCAGTGGCTGGGCGAGACGATGCTCTATTCCAGCGCGCTCTTTTCCCGCGGGGAGGAGGGGCCGAACGCGCTGAGCCAGTTCGTGACCGAGCTGGATGCGGCCCAATCGGCCAAGGCCGGGGCGATCGTCGAGCGGCTCGATCTCGAACCCGGAAACACGGTGCTTGAGATCGGCTGCGGCTGGGGCACGCTCGCCGCGTTCATGGCCGATCACGCGCGGGTCCACGTCGATGCGATCAGTCTTTCGGACGAGCAGCTTGCCTTCGCGCGCGCACGCTGGGGCATCGCGCAGGGCAGCGTCGACTTTCGCAAGCAGGATTACCGCGACGTTGCCGGCGTCTACGACGCGGTGGCCTCGGTCGAGATGGTGGAAGCGGTCGGGCGGCAGTTCTGGCCCGACTTCCTCGATTGCGTCGCTCGCAATCTCAAGCCCGGCGGGCGCGCCGCGATCCAGTTCATTGCCATGCGCGACGAGATCTTCGAAAGCTATGCGCGCAGCGCCGATTTCATCCAGACCTTCATCTTCCCCGGCGGCATGCTGATCAAGGAAAGCGAGTTCCGCCAGCTGGCGCAGGATCGCGGCCTTGGCTGGGAGGATCGCCATGGGTTCGGGCAGGACTACGCAAGGACCCTGCGCGAATGGCGCCGGAATTTCGATCTGGCGGTGGAGGAAGGCAGGCTGCCCGAAGGCTTCGACGAGCGGTTCGTCCGGCTCTGGCGCTTCTATCTGATGTATTGCGAGGGTGGATTCCTGGGCGGTGGCATCGACGTGGCGCAAGTCACGCTTGTGAAAGGCGCCTGAGGCTCATTCTCCCGGCTGGGGATAGCCGTCGCCGGTCCAGCGAGCGAGAATGTTCTCGAGGATGATCGGACTGAGCAGTGTTTCGAAAGCGCCGCCCAGAAGCCCGTTTTCCCACCAGACCACCTTGGCCGGAAGCGACTCCATACCCGGCAGGGTCAGCCAGCAGTAGGTGCCCGGGTGAACACGGCTTACCGCCGTGGCCGAAAAGCCCGACAGCGACAGGTCGCGCACCGTCGTCTGGAACCTCTTCGCGCCCGAGGCGCGAAGCGCTGCCGGTATCGAAATCTTTACGCGTGGCGCGCTACGGTCTTCCTGAGCCGCAGCCGCGTACTTCTCTTGCTGGGTATGGTGGACCATAATACCTGAACCCCGAGCAAACCACGGCGCCAAAATTGGGCCGATGCAATCATACGATCTCAGGCAGCGGTTACTCTGGCCTTACCGTGGTTGGTTAACGGTCTCGCGGTAACCCGTAGAGAACCGTTCACCAAGCAGTTCGACCACCCGCTGCGCTACGACTTCCGGCGGCTTGACCGACTCGGGCGCCTCGCCCGGATAGGCGCGGGCGCGCATCGCGGTGCGCGTGGCGCCGGGGTTGACGATAGCGACGCGCACTTTCGAGATATTGGCGGTTTCCTGCGCGTAGCAGTCGAGCAGCACTTCGAAGGCGGCCTTGGTCGCGGCATAGGCGCCCCAGTAGGCGCGCGGCTTGGCGGCGACGGTCGAGGTCATGCCGATGACGCGGGCATTGTCGCTCTTGCGCAGCAGCGGATCGAAATTGGCGATCAGCGCCTGCGTGGCGAGGACATTGGTGGTCAGTGCCTTGTTGAAGGCTTTCTGGTCGATGTCGGCGACGCTGGTCAGTTCGGGCAGGATCGCGGCATTGATGACGAGGATGTCGAGCTTGCCCCAGCGCTGCGACACCGCCGTTGCAAGGCGGGCGATACCGTCGGGCTCGACGAGGTCGACCGGCGCGATCGTGGCCGAGCCTCCGGCCTGGAAGATCGCTTCCTCGACCGCTTCGAGCGCCTTGGTATCGCGTCCGGTCAGCACGACATGGGCACCTGCCGCTGCCAGGGCGAGGGCAGTCGCCGCGCCGATGCCGCGGCTCGATCCGGTGACAAGCGCGACCTGTCCTTCGAAAATCTTCCCGCTCATGCCACTGCTCACGCCGCGTTGAGTTTCGTGGGCGCGCGCTCGGAGAAGTCGGTCAGCTTGGTCGGATATTCGCCCGAAAAGCACGCGTCGCAGAACTGCGGGCACTTCTTGTTGCGCTTTTCCTCGCCCACCGCGCGATAAAGCCCGTCGATCGAGACGAAGGCCAGGCTGTCGGCCTGGATGAACTCGGCCATGGCTTCGGTATCCATACGGGCGGCGAGCAGCTTGGAACGCTCTGGCGTGTCGACGCCGTAGAAGCAGGAATGCTCGGTCGGCGGGCTGGCGATACGCATGTGCACTTCGGCGGCGCCGGCATCGCGCATCATTTCGACGATCTTCTTCGAAGTCGTGCCGCGCACGATCGAATCGTCGATGAGGACGATGCGCTTGCCTTCCACGAGGGCGCGGTTGGCGTTGTGCTTGCGCTTCACGTCGGCATTGCGCGCGGCGTCACCCGGCTGGATGAAGGTGCGGCCCACATAGTGCGAACGGATGATCCCCAGTTCGAAGGGAATGCCCGATTCCTGCGCATAGCCGATCGCCGCGGGCAAGCCGCTGTCGGGCACCGGGATGACGATGTCGGCATCGGCAAGGGCTTCCTTGGCCAGCTCGACGCCGATCTGCTTGCGCACCTGATAGACCGAGCGGCCGTCCATCACCGAGTCGGGGCGGCTGAAATAGACGTGCTCGAAGATGCAGGGACGCGGATCGGGGTTGCCGAAGGGGCGGTGGCTGGAAATCGTGCCCTTGTGGTCGACCTGCACGAGTTCGCCCGGCTCGATCGAGCGGGTGAATTCGGCACCGATCACGTCGAGCGCCACGGTTTCGGAAGCGAAGACGATCGCATCGCCCAGCCGGCCCATGACGAGCGGGCGGATGCCGAGCGGATCGCGGCAGGCGATCATGCCCTGATTCGTCATGCAGATCAGCGAATAGGCACCTTCCACCATGCGCAGCGCATCGATGAAGCGGTCTAGCAGGGTGGGATAGCGGCTGGTCGCGACGAGGTGGATGATCACCTCGGTGTCCGATGTCGACTGGAAGATCGAGCCCTTGGCGACGAGGTCGCGTTTGAGCGTCATCGCATTGGAAATGTTGCCGTTGTGGGCAATCGCGAAGCCGCCGGTCACCAGATCGGCGAAGAGCGGCTGCACGTTGCGCAGGCCCGAACCGCCGGTGGTGGAGTAGCGCACGTGGCCCGATGCCATCGTGCCCGGCAGCGCCTCGAGCTCCTTGTGGCGGAACACTTGCGCGACATGGCCGAGGCCACGGTGCGAGTGGAACTCGCTGCCGGAAAAGCTGGTGATGCCCACCGCTTCCTGCCCGCGATGCTGGAGGGAATGAAGCCCGGCCGCGGCGATGTTCGCCGCATCCTTGGCACAGATCACGCCGAAAATACCGCACTCTTCGCGCAGTTTGTCCCCGTCGGCGTCACGAAAGGGGTGAGTAATGTTCATGGATCGTCCGGCCCGCTGGCGCGTCAAAACGCCCGCGCATTTGGAAGGGATTGCCTCCAAATGCAAGGGGGGTGAACCGGTTTTCGCCGGGCTTGTCCATGACCCGGTTTCGTGACTCTCCGGTGACAGGCTTGCCGCGGTCCCGCGTTTGGCATCGTAACGCGGGCGGAGACGCCCTTGTGGACCGGTTGCGGCGAGGCTTCGCCGGTGCGGCTTGCCAGCCCCGGCCCATGCCCCTAAGGCCGCACCATCTGCCCGATCACAGACGGACCCGCCCGTTGATCCTATCCCCTTTCGAATGGACTATCGCCAAGCGCTACATGCTTCCCGGCAAGGGCGAGCGTTTCATTGCGCTTGTCGCGGGAATCAGCCTTGTCGCGGTGATGCTGGGCGTCTGGGCGCTGGTCATCGTCATGAGCGTGATGAACGGTTTCCGCGCGGAGCTGTTCGACAAGATCGTCGGGCTCAACGGCCATGCGATCATCCAGGCCTATGGCGGCCGGCTCGACGACTGGCAGGGCGTGCTCAAGGACGTGCGCGAAACGCCGGGCGTGACCCGCGCTTCGCCGCTGATCGAACAGCCTTTGCTGGCCAGCTTCAACGGCCGGGTCGAGGCGATCCTGGTGCGTGGCAATACGGCCGAAGACATCGGCCGCCTGAAGGACAAGGTGAAGGCGGGCGATCTCGCGCAGCTGCAACCCGGCAATGACAACGTGGCGATCGGCACGCAGCTGGCCCAGAACCTCGGCGCGCAGGTTGGCGACATGATAACGGTCATCAACCCGCAAGGGCGCTCGACGCCTTTTGGCACCGTGCCGCGCCAGATCGCCTACCGCGTGGCCGCGATCTTCGAGATCGGCGTCTACGACTACGACAATGCCTTCGTCGTGATGCCGATGCAGGATGCGCAGACCCTGCTCCTGACCGGAGACACGATCGGCATGATCGAGGTGACCACCACCGATCCCGATCGCGTCGGCCAGATCCTCGCGCCGCTGTCGCGCAAGCTGGCGGGCAGGGCCATCATCAGCGACTGGAAGACGATCAACGCTTCGCTGTTCGAGGCGCTGGCGGTCGAACGCGTGGTGATGTTCGTGGTGCTGTCGATCATCGTGCTGGTGGCGGTGTTCAACATCCTTTCCTCGCTGATCATGCTGGTGCGGGCTAAGACGCGCGACATCGCGATCCTGCGCACGATGGGCGCGACGCGGCGCTCGCTGCTCAAGGTTTTCGTGACGACCGGCTTTTGCATCGGTGCGCTGGGGACGGTTTCGGGCCTCGTGCTCGGGCTCGTTTCGCTGCAGTTCCGCCAGCCCATCGTCCACGCGGTGGAACGGATGAGCGGGCAGAACCTGTGGGATCCCTCGATCCGGTTTCTGACCGAACTGCCGAGCCGCCCTGACCCGGTCGAGATCGCGGTGATCTGCGTCATGGCGCTGGTGTTCAGCTTCCTTGCGACGCTCTATCCCGCCTTCAAGGCGGCGAGTACCGATCCGGTGCAGGTGCTGCGCTATGAATGATGCCGTTACCGATCCCGTCGTCCGGCTGACGAACGTCACCCGCAGCTTTGCGCAGGGCGGCGTCACCATCGACGTGCTGCGCGGCGTGAATCTGGCCGTGAACCCCGGAGAGATCGTGGCGCTGCTGGGCCCCTCTGGTTCGGGGAAGTCGACCATGCTGCAGGCGATCGGCCTGCTCGAAGGCGGTTTCGGCGGGCGGATCGAGATTGCCGGGATCGATGCCAGCAAGCTCGGCAAGGACCAGCGCGCGGCGGTGCGGCGCGACCACATCGGGTTCGTCTATCAGTTCCACCACCTGCTGCCGGACTTCAATGCCCTGGAGAACGTGGTGCTACCCCAGCTCATCACCGGCAAGCCGCGGGTCGAGTGTGAGGAGCGGGCGAAGGAACTGCTCGGCGCGCTTGGTCTGGGTCAGCGTCTCGAACATCGTCCCAGCAAGCTTTCGGGCGGCGAGCAGCAGCGCGTGGCGGTTGCCCGCGCGCTGGCCAACCGGCCGCGCCTCGTCCTGGCGGATGAACCGACGGGCAATCTCGACGAGGCAACCGCCGATGTCGTGCTTGGTCAGTTCCTCTCGCTGGTGCGCGGAGAGGGCAGCGCGGCGCTGGTCGCCACGCACAACGAACGGCTCGCCAGACAGATGGACCGCGTCGTGCGCTTGCATGACGGGGTCTTGGCGTAGACACTCTTTGCTGGAATCGGCGTTGATTTTGCGGTTTCCAGTCTCCAAATCGCAGAACGAATCGAATGAAAGGACCCGCGATGAGCGACACCCCGTCCACGATCCAGAACGACGAGGGCTCCCCCAAGGGCTTCGGCTGGAACGACTCGGCTGAACTGCACAAGTGCGAGGATGGCGGTGGCCTGTTCCATCGCTTCAAGACGATCCGACGCGGCACGATGGCCGAACTGGTCCACATCGTGATGGATCTGCCCGAGGAAAAGCAGCAGGACTACGCGATCCAGAAGGATGGCGACCGCCAGTTCAAGATCGGCGAGATCCGCAGCCTGTACCGCCGCTCGGACTATCCGGGCAGCGAGGGCTGAACGGGCGAGGCCTGACGGCATGACTGTCGGAATGAACATGGCTGCGATGCCGTTTGCATTCGATGCCGTCTGTCGGCCGCGCATAAGGGCTTTGCGATGAAGACGATCGCCGATTTCAGCGCCGTGCGTCCCGATGGCGAGACGGTGAGTCTCGCCGATCGGCTGGGGAAGGTCCTGCTGGTCGTCAATACCGCAAGCAAGTGCGGTTTCACGCCCCAATACAAGGGTCTGGAAGACCTCTGGCAGAAGTACGGCGAGCGCGGGTTCGAGGTGATCGCCTTCCCGTGCAACCAGTTCGGGGGGCAGGAGCCAGGCAGCGCGGACCAGATCGCCGAGTTCTGCGAGGTCAATTTCGGCCTCTCGTTTCCGTTGATGGCCAAGATCGACGTCAATGGACCGGACGCGACGGCGCTGTACGAATGGCTCAAGGACCAGGCGCCGGGCATCCTCGGCAGTAAATCCATCAAGTGGAACTTCACCAAGTTCCTGATCAGCCGCGAAGGCGTGGTGGTGCGTCGCTTCGCGCCGACCGACAAACCGGAAAGCCTAGAGAAGGACATCGAAGCCCTTCTCTGAGGCGCTTTTCCGTTTCCTGAAATTCAGTCGGCCAGATTGTCGAGATCGCCCGGGGCGATCCGGGCGACGGCCGACTTCAGCTCGTCGATGCTGTTGGCGGAGCCTTCGGCCTCGATAAGGAAGCGGTTGTTCACCATCCGGCCGAACTTGCCGCGTTCCGTCGTCGTGTTCCACGCTTCGGACTGCATCTGGCCGTCGACGGTTCCGGTCCTTTCGTAGCTGTCGGCATCTTCCTTCGATTGCTCGATCCCCATGGCAGCGCCCATGCCGGCAATGGCGCCCAGTCCATGAAGGTCGGCGATGCGCAGGTTGAAGCTCTTGTCACCCGCGGTGTAGCGGGCCTGCGCCGAGGTTCCGACGGCACCGGCCCCGACCGTTTCCAGCGAGGTGCGGGTGTAGGAGCCGATCGATTCGGGCAGGAGCCCCTTCAGGTCGCCCGCCGAGACCGCCTTCGTCTTGCCACTGGCGGCATCCTCGATCTGCTTGTTCATCTGTTCGATCTTGTCCGTGTCGATCGACCCGACGCCCGGCACGGTGATCGTGCCGCTGCCTTTCGTCCCGCCGGACGATGACGAGGAGGAGAACAGGGCGGGCCCCGCGAAGATGCCGGCCACGGACGCGGTGATGGTGGAGGCGATGATACCCAGCACGATCGCGCAAAGTACCGTCACGGCCGTATAGCCCAGGGCCTTGTCTCCCGGCACTTTCATCAGCACCGGCGCGCCTACGTAGAACAAGTAGAGGCTGTAGAGGCCGACGATGCCCAGCACCGAAAGCGCCGGGATCAGGCTGAAGATGCCGGCCAGCCAGCCTGCCGTCATGCTGTAGGCAACGAGCTTGAAGGCCCCGGTCTTGTTTTCGGAGCCGGCGAACTTGGGCGCGAGCATGTTGGCGATCCACGCCAGCACGAAGACGCCGATGATCGCCATGGCATAGCTCAGGATGGCGGAGGTCAGCCCCGACATCAGGCTGGGGCGGTATCGGACGAACAGGGCGCCGTAACCGAAGACCTGCCCGCCGATCAGCGTGGCGAGGGGACCAATGGCCGCGAGGGGCAGGACATAGCCTTTCAGTATGCTCGATGGCGTGTCGCTTTCGTCGGCAATGATCGGCCATTCCGTACCGGGTTTCAGGATGATCGCCTTAGCGCGTTCGACGAGCGGCTTGCCGCTCGCACTCGTGCCAGAGTCCATGGGTGCCCTCCTCTTTGTGTTCCCAAGAGGAGAGAAACACATTGAATGGTTCAATGCAAAGGCATTGACGGCATTTGTAATATTCTGGCGAGCCTTTGTGGCGCGGAAAAGTTGTGTGGCTGATTTTTTCTTTTTTTACATTACGCTGACGTTGGTCTGGATTTCCGCCGCAGGCGGCTGCGTGCAGGGCGCTGCTGAATCGATCACGACCGTTTGGTTCCGGCCGAGCCGCTTGGCCATGTAGAGGGCTCTGTCGGCTGCCTTGAATGCGTTTTCATGGTCGTGCACGTCTTCCAGCCGCGACAGGCCGATGCTGATCGTGCATCGGCGCGACAGGCTGCCGGCGCGATGGGAATGGCCTTCGTAGCGCTTGCGCATGGCTTCGGCCCGCTCGACGACCGCATCGTCCTGTCGCGCGGTAACGATGGCCGCGAATTCTTCTCCGCCCACGCGAAAGACATTGTTCGCGCCGAAGCAGTCGCGTGCGATCTTCGCCGTCTCGGCAATCACCACGTCGCCGAAGGCGTGGCCCAGCGCATCGTTGATCGACTTGAAGTTGTCGATATCGAGCACGGCCAGCGCGATGCTCCTTGCGGAATCGTGTTCTCGCTCGAGGTGCGCGATCCTGTCATCGAGGGCGCGTCGGTTGCCTATGCCTGTCAGCGGGTCGATCGAGGCGAGTTGATAGTGGCGTTCGGCCAGTTGTTCCCTGCCGAGTGCGGTCATGAAGACGCCGAGCAGCGAACCTTCGAGGACAATCAGGAAGTTGAACAGGGCGATGGACCAGACCTGGGTGTCCCCGGGGCCGAGGGGGGCCGGCAACCACAGCGCGAAAGGGCTGCGGATCAGATCGAAGGCGAAGAAGGCGGAAAAGATCCAGTAGAGCGTTGTGGCGGACGGCAGGCGCGGGCTGCGCATCCGGCCGAATTCTCGTGCAGCGAGGCCGTTGAAGGCCGCGAACAGCAGTACGCGCGGCAGCATCCGCAGTTCGGACATCGCATCGTCTGCGCCGAGCGTGCCGGAAAAGACGAGCACGGCGGTGCAGGGCAGCAGCACGGCCAGCGGTCTTGCGCGGCGTCCGCCCATGACCCGCGCCGCCAGCCATGCCGCGCCATAGACCAGCGTCAGTAAGAACCAGCCGAGCCGCAGCCCCCAGGGGCCGGGCAGAATGTCGGGATAGGTCAGCAGGACGCCCGCTGGCACAGCCATGCCGAAGGGCGCGAAGAGCCAGCTGCGCTGGCCGGGCCTGCCGTCCTTGAGCCAGGAAAGCCCAATCGCAATGGCCATAATGGCGGCGAGCGCGGTGCTGCACGCTGCTATGGTGGTTATGTCCGGCATGGTCCGATCGGCTGGTAACTGGAAACGCTGGGAAAAGCGATCATGATGCGGGGGCTGATCCGTTTCGCTGGGGGCTGGAAGCAGGCCTTGGTGCTTCTTTGTAGCGCAGCGGCTTTAACACTTCGTTCGTCGCGCGTGGTTTTGGCTTCCTTGATTCCCATGGTTACAAAATTCGGAGCATCTTGGATGGCGATCGCGCCGTTGGCGGGGCAGGGGGAATTTCCCCCGCTTTTCGCGAGGCGGACTTGATCGCCGGGGTGGGCGATGCCTAGATTTCAGCCATGTCGTTTGCCTCCTTCGTTCCGCTTCGCATCTTCTCCAGCTTCACCATGCTGGACGGTGCGATCGACCCCAAGGCGGCGGCCAAGCTGGCGAAGGAACGCAAGTTTCCCGCCGCCGCCATTTGCGACCGCAATGGGCTCTACGGCGCGCCGACATTCGCGCAGGCGTGCCAGGGCGTGGGCGTGCAGCCGATCGTCGGCACTTTCCTGGCGGTTGTCAGGCCCGGAGCGGCGGTTCAGGGGCAGGATCGGCCGATCGACTGGCTGGCGCTGTTCGCCCAGAACGAGCAGGGCTGGATGAACCTGTGCCACCACGTCAGCCGCGCGCACCTCGATCGGCCGCTGGAACTCGATCCGCATGTCGAGATCGAGAGCCTGCGCGGGTACACCGATGGCCTGATCTGCCTGACAGGCGGCAACGAAGGCGCGCTGGCGCGGCTCTATGCCGATGAGCGACCGGAAGAGGCGGAGCGTTATTGCGACCAGCTTCAGGCGCTGTTCGGCGACCGGCTCTATATCGAAATCACGCGTACCGGAGAGCCTGAGGAAGACGCGAGCGAGGAAGACCTGATCACGCTCGCCTACGCGCGCGACATCCCGCTCGTCGCCAGCAATCCGGCGCAATATGCCGAGAGCACGTTCCACGCCGCGCACGATGCGATGCTGTGCATCGCCAATTCGACGCAGGTCGATGCCGCAGAGCGGCCGCGCTCGTCCTCGGAACGTTGGGTGAAGCCGATCGCGGTGATGGAGGAGCTGTTCTCCGATCTGCCCGAGGCGATGGCGAACACGCTCGTCGTGGCCCAGCGCTGCGCCTATGCGCCGCCCAAGCGCCGGCCACTGCTGCCCAGCCTTGCCGGTGATATCGAGGGCGAGCAGCGCATGCTGGTCGACGATTCGCGCCGTGGCCTTGCTCGACGCCTGCTGCCCTATTGGCCCGAAGTCACCGAGGACGAGCTCGACGCGGCGATGGCGCTGAAGGGCGACGAACGCGTCGCGGCCTACGAGGTGCTGCGCGAGAAGGGCGTGACCGAGGATTTCCTCGACTATGCCAAACGCCTCGACTTCGAGACCGACATCATCATCTCGATGGGCTTTCCCGGCTACTTCCTGATCGTTGCCGACTTCATCAAGTGGGCCAAGGACAATGGCATCCCGGTGGGGCCGGGGCGTGGTTCGGGCGCGGGCTCGCTGGTCGCCTGGGCGCTGACCATCACCGACCTCGACCCGCTCAAGCTGGGCCTGCTGTTCGAACGCTTCCTCAACCCGGAACGAGTCTCGATGCCCGACTTCGACATCGACTTCTGCGAAACCCGGCGCGGCGAAGTGATCCGCTACGTGCAGCGCAAGTATGGGCACGATCACGTCGCGCAGATCATCACCTTCGGCAAGATGAAGGCCCGCGCCGTGCTGCGCGACTGCGGGCGCATCCTGCAGATGGGCTATGGCCGCGTCGATGGCCTGTGCAAGATGGTGCCCAACCATCCCACCGACCCGTGGAATCTCGACGAAGCGCTGAACGGCCGCAAGGCGCACGGCGTCACCAAGGACCCGCCTGTCGCCGAATTCCGCCGCGAATACGATACCGATCCCGAAGTGAAGCGGATGGTGGACCTCGCCGTCCAGCTCGAGGGCCTGCCGCGCAACTCCTCGACACACGCTGCGGGCGTCGTCATCGGCGACCGTCCGCTCGCCCAACTGGTCCCGCTCTACCGCGATCCGCGTTCCGACATGCCGGTGACGCAGTTCGACATGAAGCACGTGGAGGACACCGGGCTCGTCAAGTTCGACTTTCTCGGCCTCAAGACGCTGTCGGTGCTGCGCAAGGCGACCGACCTGCTCGAACGGCGCGGGATCACGATCGACCTGTCCACGCTCAAATGGGATGATACGGGCGTCTACGAGTTGCTCAAGCGCGGCGATACCGTCGGTGTGTTCCAGCTGGAATCGGAAGGCATGCGCCGCACGCTGGCGGCCGTGAAGCCGACCAATTTCGGCGACATCATTGCGCTCGTCTCGCTTTACCGCCCGGGCCCGATGGACAACATCCCGCTCTTCGGCCGCCGCAAGAACGGGCTGGAAGAGATCGTCTATCCGCACGAGAAGCTGGAGCCGATCCTTGCCGAGACCTACGGCATCTTCGTCTACCAGGAACAGGTGATGCAGGCCGCGCAGGTCCTTGCCGGCTACTCGCTCGGCGGCGCGGACATGCTGCGCCGCGCGATGGGCAAGAAGAAGAAGGAGGAGATGGACCAGCAGCGCGCGATCTTCGTGAAGGGCTGCAAGGAAAACTCCGGCATCGATGCCCCCAAGGCCAACGAACTGTTCGACTTGATCGACAAGTTCGCGGGCTACGGCTTCAACAAGTCGCACGCCGCCGCCTACGCACTGCTGGCCTATCACACCGCCTGGCTGAAGGCGCATTATCCGCACGAATTCTACGCTGCGGCCATGTGCTTCGATATGCATCAGTCGGAAAAGCTGGCGGTTTTCGTGGACGATGCGCGCCGCAACGGCATTGAACTTGCGGCGCCCGACATGAACCGCTCCGAGGCCGAATTCATCGTCGAGGAAACCACCGAGAGCCATGCGGTGCGCTATGCGCTGGCGGGGCTGCGCAACGTCGGTGAAAAGGCGATGGACATGATCGTCGAAGAGCGGCAGGCCAACGGCCCGTTCGCGGATCTCGACGACGTGTTCCGCCGTGCGCCGGCCGGCTCGATGAACCGGCGCCAGCTCGAAAGCCTGGCCGCAGCCGGCGCCTTCGACAGCCTCGAACCGAACAGGGCCAAGGTGCTCGCCAATGCCGATACCCTGCTGGCCGAGGCGGATCGTTCATCGCGCGAGCGCAATTCGGACCAGAACAGCCTGTTCGGCGGCGACGACCATGCAGAGCAGGGCCTGCGCCTCGTCGAGTGCGAATCCTGGAGCCGCATGGACCAGATGGCGAAGGAGCGCGAAGTCTTCGGCTTCTATTTTGCCGCGCACCCGGTCGAACAGTTCCGCGCGGTTGCCTCGTCCAACGGCGCGCGGACCTATTCCAGCCTGATGGCGGGCGGCGCCGGTGGCGGGCGCACAGGTGCGGTGATGGCGGCGATGGTGGAGAACGTCCAGAAGCGAAAGACCCGCAAGGGCAAGGACTTCGTCATGGCGGACTTCTCCGATTCCTCGGGTAACTTCTCGGCCTGCTGTTTCGAGGAAAGCCAGGTCGAAAGCTTCGTGAAGTGGGCGAAGGAAAGCGCCTGCGTCCTGCTCAATGTCGAACTCGACAGCCCCAGCCCGGAGGAGCCGCCGCGCGTTACCGTTCGCGGGGCGCGCCCGCTGGCCGAAGTGACGGCCGATGCGCGCATGTTGCTCAAGCTGGAGATCGACAGGGTCGAGGCGGTGCAGGAACTCGCGCTGTTGCTGCGCCCCGGTGCGAAGGGAGCTGGCGAAGTGATCGCGACGCTGAAACTCGATGGCGGACGGATCCAGAAAGTCCGGCTGGGACGCGACTTTGCCCTCGACGGGGAATTCGTCGAGCAGCTGGCGAATGTCGAGGGGCTTGCGATCGGCGAGTTCAAGGCCAAGCGCGGCCCTGAGCGCATGCAGCGGGCCGCATAGGCAAGGGGCTCTGGTCAGAGCATCTCAGCTCTCGCGGGATCGGTGACCGGGTGCAGCCCTGGCGTGAGGTGCCGTTCGTCGCGGCGTGAGCCCGTGGTGCCGATCCTGCGCTGCGGGCTGGCCTGACAAGCTGGTCGGTCATAATATTTGCTGATTCGAAAAGTGCACATGGCGGCCTGCCGCCGCGGGAGAGATGCACGATGCTTGGGACGATGCAGGATTGGGAAATGCGCGTGTCGGGATTGCTCGATCATGCCGCGCGCGAGCATTCCGGACGGGAGATCGTCAGCCGCTGGGCCGATGGCAGCACGACACGCACCGACTGGCAGGGGATACGCCGGGACGCATTGAAGATGGTGCAGGCGCTGCGCCGTCTGGAAATCTATCCGGAGGACCGTGTAGCGACCCTGGCGATGAACCATGCACGCCATCTGGTGGCCTGGTTCGGTTCCACCGGCGCCGGATGCGTCCTGCACACGATCAATCCGCGCCTGTTCGATGACCAGCTGGACTATATCGTCAACGACGCGCGCGACCGCGTGTTGATCTACGATGCTGCCTTTCAGCCGATCGTCGACCGGATGAAACCCCGCTGGCCGACGATCGAGCACTACATCTGCTTCGATGCGGGCGAGCATGCCGCATCGTTCGAAGACTGGATCGGCGTTGAGGACGGCCATGCCTTCTGGACTCCGGGAGACGAGCGCCAGCCCTGCATGCTGTGTTACACCAGTGGTACCACCGGACACCCCAAGGGCGTGCTCTATTCGCACCGTTCGAACGTGTTGCATGCGCTGACGGTGGTCGCCCCTTCGTGCATGGGCCTCGAACCGCGATCCTGCGTGCTGCCCGCGGTCCCGATGTTCCATGCCAACAATTGGGGGCTCCCGTGGGCCAGCGCCGCGACGGGTGCGAAGATGGTCTATAGCCAGGTCAATGATCCGGCGGCGCTGTGCGCTCTCATGTCGTCGGAAAAGGTCAGCCATGTCGGCGGAGTACCGACCGTGTGGTTCTCGCTTTTCCAGCATCTGGACGAGACCGACGGCACGATGCCGCCGATCCGGGTGGCGCTGTCGGGCGGGTCGGCAGTGCCGCCCGCCGTCGTCGAGCGATTGATGCGCGCCGGCGTGCGGGTGATGCAGGCCTGGGGCATGACCGAGACGTCCCCCATCGCGACGGTCACCTGGGAGCCGGCGGAGTGGGATGACATGAGCTTCGAGGAGCAGGTCGCCTACAAGAGCAGGCAGGGCAGGACGCTCTATGGAAGCGAGGTCCGCGTGGTCTCGCTCGACGACCCGGTGGTCGAATTGGCGCACGATGGCATCACGTCCGGTGCGCTGCATGTGCGCGGTCCCTGGACGATCAGGCGCTATTTCGGGGAAACCGACGATGCCGTCGGACGCGGGCAGTGGTTCGATACCGGGGATGTCGCGACGATCTTGCCCGACAGAACCCTTCGGCTGACCGACCGGACCAAGGATGTCATCAAGTCGGGCGGCGAATGGATCAGTTCGGTCGAACTCGAAAACGCGGCGGTCAGTCACCCCGACGTACTGGAAGCCGCTGCGATCGGCGTGCCGCATCCCCGGTGGGACGAACGGCCGCTCCTGATTGTCGTCCGGCGTCCCGGGGCGGCACTGTCGCAGGAGGACCTGCGTACGTACCTTGAGCCAAGCGTGCCGAAGTGGTGGTTGCCCGAAGCGGTCGAATTCGTCGATGCCATTCCCCACACGGGAACGGGGAAGATCAGCAAGAAGGACCTGCGCGTCCGGTTCCGCGATTACAGGCTTCCGGCCTAGGAGGCGCCTGATGGGCGTGTTCGGGGTGTATCGAGGTCCGAAACGCCGAGGGCGTCTTTCATTGCCAAAAGTGCCCCCGCCGGAGCGGGGGCATAGGTATCAGGATAGCGATAGCCATCCTTCGGGTCGCGTCATCTCGCTTCCACGGATCATGGAAAAGGTATAGTCTAAGATATAACTCTATATTATAGACCTAAATCGATGACATCATCTCACTTCCGGTCCATTGCATTAGGGAAGGATACCTCGAAGGCGTCGCGGAATGATGGCGCTATACCTGCGGGAAAGTATCGGGAGATCATCAAGCGAGCCGAATCTAAGCTGGGTTTGAAGGTTCTTACGCCCGAATACGAGGTGGCTTCATTTTTCTTCGATGCCCATCGGATCACACCGCTTGAGATGCAGGGGCAGTTCAGCGGTTCCAGTGCCAGCCTCTTCAAGATACTGAAAGCGCTGGAGGCGAGGGGGGTATTGCGAACTGAGGTGAATTCCTCGGATCGGAGAAGCAAGTTCTATTGTCTTTCGGACAAGGCACTGGGGGCTTTGCATAAGCAGTGGGGTCAATATAAAGAGCATGGAGCTGTAACTGCCTATGCTCCGGACGATAATAGTGACCTTATGCATCATTATACAAAGACAATATCAGAGAATCTGAAGGTTAAGCAGTTCACCTGCGATTTTCAGATACTGGTGTATATTTATTCAAGTCCGGGTCTTGCTAGTGTTCGATTTCATGATCTTGTCGATGTTTCGCAAGCAAAATTCAACACCAGCTTGCTGTGTTTGAAAAATATGGGGCTTATTTACCACGCACTGTCGCCCGCAGACCGAAGGCGCAAGCTGTATTACCTGTCGGATCAAAGCATCGAAATACTCGACGAAATGACAAGGGGCATATTTCTGTGGCTGGATTCCCAGCCGGAGTTTCTTACTGCGCTGCAGCCGAAAGCGTTATAAACTGGGTCAGATTGAGGCAATAAAATGGCCTAGAGCATTGCAATCCCGTCTCGTTGGGATATGCATGCCGCACCGAGATTCTGCAGACACAGAAGCATCGGGTCGCAAATGGTGGCGTGGAGTGTTTCTCCATGGATTGCATGTTTGAGCCAGCATTCCACGCCACTTTGCTATTGATTGGAATTTGCAGTCAGCGTGATTGCCCCAGTGCAACCGGGCAATCAGTCCGGATTTACCTTCTTTGCGGCATTCTGGGCCGCATTGCCGACTTTCGACGCGGCTTGGCCGACATCGCTTGCAGCCTCTGCAATGGCGTTGTCCTTGTCGTTCCTGTCCGGGGAGGTCAGGCCGACGAGGTACATGGTGCTGAGCACGGCGATCAGCAGCAGAAGGGCCATCAGTATTCCCATGCCGCCGCCCGATTCCGCCGTTGCGCGGATCGCCGCAGTGCGGGCGGCCGGCGCTGGTTGGGCCGGATGTTCAGTGGATGTGCTTTCCTCTGCCATTTTCGGTTCCTGTTCAACTTGCAGATGCAGCCCGGTGGCGCATGCGGGCGTTCGGATGCTTTCGGGGACCGGTAGCTTGCCTGTCAACGGTCGCGATAGGCGGGCGGTCGCTTTTCGCGGAAAGCGGCGACGCCCTCGGCGAAATCCTCGCTCATCAGCATCATCACCTGCTGGCGGTCCTCCACGGCCATGGCATCGGAGAGCGACCGGGCATCGAGGTTGCGGTTCAGCGCTTCCTTGGTGAGGCGCAGGCCCATCGGGGCATTGGCGACCATTTCGCCGGCCAGTTCGAGCCCCTTGTCGAGCAGGCTTTCGGCCGGAACCACTTCGCTCAGCAAACCGCAGGCCAGCGCCTTTTCGGCGCTCATGAAGCGGCCGGTGAGGATATATTCCGAAGCCACCGAGGCACCGACGAGGCGCGGCAGGAAATAGCTGCAACCCAGATCGCAACCGCCCAAGCCGACCTTGATGTAGGCCGCGTCCATTTTCAGGTTCGGCGCACCGTAGCGCACGTCGCAGGCGAGCAGCATGGAAAAGCCCGCCCCGCAGGCCGCGCCGTGGCCGAGCCCGATGATCGGCTGCGGACAGGCGCGCATCAGTTCGAGCAACCCGGCGATGGCGCGCTGCAGCCGCCAGTAGTGCTGCAATTCCCCGCGCGAGCCATCATTCTCCCAGCCCGCAAGGTCCAGCCCGGCGCAGAAGGCGCGGCCCTCGGCGCGCAGGATCACCGCGCGCACGTCGAGCCGCTCGGCCAGCCCGGCGAAATAGTCGCGCAGCGCGAAGGTCAGGGGCTCGTCGAAAGTGTTGAGCGCGTCCGGACGGTTGAGCGTGAGCACCTCGATCGCACCATCTCGCTCGATCTGGATTCGATTCTCAGGCACCCGCGTTCCTCCGTCATGGCTCTCGTTCTGGCCCTGCCATACAGGGCGCGCCGCCCGCCCGCCAATCACCGGGCGGCAATCGTGCTTGAACGCTATAGCAGCGAGAGCTGCCCATCGAGCGAGGGACGGCGGAAGACTGTGCAGTCCAGTTCCTCGTCGGGGCCGGTGATGCCCAGCCGGTGCGCCGCGACGCGGAAACGGCGACGGAACAGGTCTGCCCAGACGCCGTTCGGCTTCATCCGGGTGAAGAATTCTGGATCGTTGTCGCGCCCGCCGCGCATCGACTGGATCGTCGCCATGACCTTGCCGGAGCGGTCGGGGAAATGGGTGTCCAGCCACTCGCGGAACAGCGGGGCGACTTCATGGGGCAGGCGGATCATGATCCACGTCGCCGCGCGCACGCCTTGCTCCGATGCCGCGGACAGGATGCCTTCCAGGAAGCTGTCGGTGATCGAGGGGATGACCGGGGCGATCGAGACATGTGCCGGCACGCCCGCGCGCACCAGCGTGCCGAGCGCCGCTATCCGCTTGGCCGGCGATGCCGCGCGCGGTTCCAGCAGGCGCGAGAGGTGCGGGTCGAGGCTCGTCACCGAAATACCCACGCACGTGAGGCGCCGGCGCGCCAGTTCCTCCAGCAGGTCGAGATCGCGCAGCACCCGGTCGGACTTGGTGGTCACCGTCACCGGATGGCGCGTTTCGAGGCACAATTCGAGGACCTGCCGGGTGATGCGATAGCGTACCTCGATCGGCTGGTAGGGATCGGTATTGGTGCCCATGGCGATCGGGGCAGGGCGGTAGCCGCGCTTCGCCATCGTCTCGCGCAGCAGTCGCGCGGCATCGGGCTTGGCGAAGAGTCTGGTCTCGAAGTCGAGGCCCGGCGAGAGATCGTGCCAAGCATGGCTGGGGCGCGCGTAGCAATAGATGCAGCCGTGCTCACACCCGCGATAGGCATTCACCGAACGGTCGAAGGGAATGTCGGGCGACTGGTTGAACGAGAGGATCGAGCGCGGATGTTCCTCGGTGACTGTCGTTGCAGGCGCACGAACGGCTCCGTCGATCGTCTCGACGCTGTCGAGCCAGTCGCCGTCCTGCTCGCGCGTGGGCAGGTTGAAGCGCGCGCTGACCGCGCCGCTGACTGCTCCTCTACCCTTGATTGCTGACATGGAGCAATTAGAACATAATAAGAACAAATGGTCAATCGGACCGGGCCGTTGCTGCGGGAATGCGCGAGTGCCCGTGGAGACAGCCCGTTCCGGTTGATCTTGCGCGGCGCGGCTCGTAGTCCTGACCGGGAAGGGGACCATAATGGCAGGTGCACCGCGCAGGGTGGGAGCCGAGACTTCGGCGACCCGGGCGCTTATTGTCGAAGCAACGGCGCAGTTGATCCGGGACGAAGGCTATGCCGCCGTCAGTACGCGGCGCGTGGCGGCGCGCGCGGGGCTGAAACCGTCGCTGGTCCATTACTATTTCCCGACCACCGACGATCTGCTCGTCGAAGTCTCGCGCCAGGGCGCCGTGGACAGCGACCGGATGATCGAGGAGGCGCTGGCCTCCGACGATCCGCTGCGCGCGCTCTGGGATTTCTTCGTCGATACCAGCCGCACCGCGATGGCGCTGGAATTCATGGCCATGGCCAACCACCGCGAGGCCGTGCGCAAGTACATGGCCGAGCACAGCGAGACGATGCGCGCGCGGCAGGTGGAGATCCTCAAGCACATTCTGGGCGACCGCATCGCGCGGCTGGAAGGCTTCGATCCGGCCGGGCTCACCGTGGTCCTTGCCGGCATCGGCCGCGCGATCGTGATGGAGGAGGGGCTTGGCGTGAAGACCGGCCATGCCGAGGCGATGAAGATCGTCGAGACCTGGCTAGAGAAACTTGCGCCAGATCAAAGCTAGCATAGCTGAACGAAGGCATGGTTCCGGCCGATGGGGCTGAACGAGTGTTCAGCACGCAGCCCCGAGCAGCGATCTGGGAGTTCATGCCGTGAGCGAAGTCATTGAAAAGACCCGTCTGAAGTACGAGCGCATCAAGCCGAAGGTCGGCGCGCGCATCCTCAATTCGAGGGAAGAAATCCTCTCCGGCGAACTCTCCGAAGAGATTCGCGAGCTGCTGGAGGAAGTCGGGGTCCTGGTCTTTCCGAAGATCGATTTCACCGATGAGGAGCAGGTGAAGTTCACCAATTCGGTGGGCGGCAATGCCGAGGAAATCCGCGGCGAGCAGGTGTTCAAGATCTCGCTCGACAAGAACGTGAACAAGGAAGCGGTCGAGTACCTCAAGGGCTCGCTGTTCTGGCACGTCGACGGCACGATGAACCGCATCCCGATTCGCGGCTCGGTGCTGTCGAGCAAGGTTCTGCCGACCTGGGGCGGCAATACCGAATTCGCCAACTGCTACACCGCCTACGACGATCTGCCGCAGGAAACCAAGGACAAGATCGAGAACCTGCGCGTGGTTCACTCGATGTGGGTTTCGCAGCTTTATCACTGCCCCGAACCGACGCTGGCCCAGCTCGAAGACTGGATGAGCAAGGGCGAGGACGGCACCGGCGAGCGCGAGCTGCCGCTGGTCTACAAGCACGCCTCGGACCGCAAGTCGCTGATCTTGGGCAACACGGCGGAACGCGTCGTGGGCATGTCGAGCCAGGAAAGCGCCAAGCTGCTGCACGGCTTGCGCGAACACGCCACCAGCGAACCCTATCACTATGCGCACGAATGGAACGTGGGCGATGCGGTGATGTGGGACAACACCGGCACGCTCCACCGCGCCATGCCCTATGATCCCGATTGCGGCCGCATGCTCCACCGCACGATCATCAAGGGCGAAAGCTGGGGCTGATCCCGCAGCCTTTCCGCCCGTCCCGCAGGCAAGGCGGGATAGTGTGAAAAATGATGGCCGCCGCAGCGATGAGTTGCGGCGGCCATACTCATTTCGGGTCGAGGCACTTATATGGGCATGGACCGTCATTTCGCGCCTTGTTCCGATGGATCGGGAACGTGCGGTACAGGCAGCTTTGCCGATCATGTTGATCGGGCTCGGCCCCTCTTGACCCGCGACGCGCATTGGCGGAGAGTTGGAAACATAGTTCTCGCCCCAGTATCCGGGAGTATTTGCAATGTCGGTCGCCACTGAGACCAAGCTTCGCACCGAAAACATCAAGCCGAAGATCGGCAGCCGCGTCCTCAACTCGAAGGAAGAGCTTCTGTCCGGCGAACTCGCCGCCGAGCTGCGCGACCTGATCGAGCAGCGCGGCGTGCTGGTGTTCCCGAAGATCGACTTCACCGAGGACGAGCAGATCGCCTTTACCAAGACGCTGGGCAACTACGCTCCGGAAAACCCGGACGGTTCGGTCAGCAAGATCACGCTCGACGTGAAGGAAAACCCCTCGGCCGCCGAATACCTCAAGGGTTCGCTCTACTGGCACATCGACGGCACCCGCAATGACGTGCCGATCCTGGCCTCGCTGCTGACCTGCAAGGTGCCGAGCCCCAAGGGCACCGGCAACACCGGCTTTTCGAACACCTATGCCGCCTATGACGACCTGAGCGACGAGCAGAAGGCGGAATACGACGACCTCAAGGTTCTCCACGCCCCCTGGGCCTCGCTGTTCTACTACGAGCCGGAGCCAGGCCTCGCCAAGCTCAAGGGCATGCAGGCGATTGGCGAAAAGGTGCTGCCGCTGGTGTGGGAGCACAAGTCGGGCCGCAAGTCGCTGGTGCTGGGCTGCACCTCGCACCACGTGCTCGACGTGCCTTATGGCAAGAGCGCCGAGATCATCCATGGCCTGCGCGAATGGGCGACCGGCCCGGACTTCACCTACAGCCATGAATGGGAAGCCGGCGACCTCGTGATGTGGGACAACACCGGCACGATGCACCGCGCCGAGTGGTACGATCCCGAGTGTGGCCGCATGATGCTGCGCACCAAGCTCGAGGGCGAGGAGCCCTGGGCGGAATAATTCCGCGCCTTTCCAAGGCTGGGTACGAAAAGCCCGCCCTCCGCAAGGATTGGCGGGCTTTCGATTCCGTGGGAGAGGGTCGTGTCGATCGCCTATACGGTATCGAGAATGTAGCCGCACGAACGGACCGTTCGGGGCACGTGGGGCACGTCATGGGCGCGCAACGTACCGCGCAGGCGGCTCATCCAGACATCTACGGTGCGCTCGTCGTTCACGTCCTGGCTCTTGCCGAGCACGCCGATCAGGTTGCCGCGCGTGAAGACCCGGTCGGGATGTCGGACGAAATGCGCCAGCAGGCGGAATTCGTTGACTTTCAGCGGCAGTGGTTCGCCACGAAAGCGTACCAGATAGGCGTTGGTATCCACCGCCATTTCGCCCAGGACCATGACCGGATCTTCCGGCGGGGTCAGTGCCACGCGGTAGGTCTTCATCCGTTCGACAAGGCTTTGGGGGTCGAGGGGGCCGATGATGTAGTCGTCGGCACCGGCGGCCAGCGCACGCAATTGCATCTGCTCGTCCTGCCCCGGCAATACCATCGAGATCCGCGCCTTCTCTCCGAGACCCGAGGCGCGCAGCAGCCGGACGAGCTGTATGCCCGCCATCGCGGGAAGCAGCCAGTCGATGAATATCCATGTCGTGTCGTCGAATGCCTGGTTCAGCAGACTGTCCGAGTCCACGATCTGTACCTGGATGCTGTAGAAGAGGTCGGAAATCGAATTGATCAGATCCAGCCCACCCGAAGTGAGTAGAAGTCGGTTGAGTTTCAACATGAGGTATTCCGGCGGCTATGTGCGCAGATGCACCTGACTGAGACGCCATGCGGCGAAAATTGCACAGTTCCCGCCCGCAAGAAAACTGCAACATATCCAGAAAATTTCAGCCGCAAATCCTACATTTGGCAGGAATAGATGCCCGCCCTGACCGTAGGGCAGGTGCAAGGCGCGCCGAAAGAAAGCCCCTGCGGCGATTGCCATCAGGGAGCACCGAAGTGCGTACAAAAGCTGTTTCATTGTGTCTTTCCACCTGCGCTCTGGCGCTGGCGGTATCATCTCCCGCCCTTGCGGACGACGCTTCCGTAACGCCCGGCGTTCCGGTCGCCGATGCCGCGGCCGGGCCCGGCCTGAACCAGATCGTCGTCACCGCCACCAAGCGCGAAACCAACCTGCAGAAGACGCCGATCGCCATCTCCGTTGTCGACCCGACGATGCTCAAGGACCGCCACATCCAGAGCCTGATCGATCTTGCCGACGGTTCGGTGCCCACCTTGCGTGTGGCCACCTTCGAGGCGCGCCAGTCGGCGCTGACGGTGGGCATCCGCGGCATCGTTCCCTTCGACCAGAACCAGACCGCGCGCGACACCGGCGTCGGCGTCTATATCGATGGCGTCTATCTCGGCCGCTCGCAGGGGCTCAATGCGGCACTGTTCGATGTGGACCGGATCGAGGTGCTGGAAGGGCCGCAGGGCACGCTGTTCGGACGGAATACCGAGGGTGGTGCCGTCAGCATCGTGACCAAGCAGCCCACCGGCGAATTCGGTGGCCGGATGAGCGCCGGCGTAGGAAACTATGGCAGCTACACCGCCCAGCTGCACCTTAACCTGCCGGAAGTCCATGACATCTCGGTCAAGGCCGATGGCCTGATCCAGCATCAGGACGCAACCGTGAAGGACCCGCTCGCGGGCCAGACGGGCTGGAACTATCACAACGACGTGGGTGGCCGCATCACCGCGAAGTGGGAACCGATCAAGGGCTTTTCCGCCACCTTCGCCTATGACAAGGCGAAGGACGAGAATACGCCGAACTTCAGCCAGCTCATCACGTACAACCCGCTGGATCGTACGGTTGGCCAGTACGACGCGATCACCAGCAAGCTGGTCGCTCCGGGGAGCCCGGCCGGCACCACGACTGTGTGCACCACCTGCATCGCGCCTCTCTCGCCGCTCATCATGCCCACCGGCGGCAAGCGCCTCAAGACTGCGCAGGTCGGAGTCCCGCAGCAGCCGAGCATCGACCGGACCAGCGGATTCTCGGCCAACCTGAAGTGGGAAGTCGCGCCGTCGCTCGAACTGCGCTCGATCACGGCCTGGCGTCAGGTCACCACCGATCAGTGGGATAACTCGGGTGGGCCGGCGCGCACGATCTTCGCGCCAGATACGCCGTTCAGCCGCTATAGCCTCTCGCACCTGACGCAGCGCCAGTTCAGCCAGGAATTCCAGGCCGTGGGCAGTCTCCCGCATCTCGAATACGTGGCCGGCCTCTACTACTTCACCGAGTACGCCCATGAACTGGCCGCAACGCCCGCGTCGAACACGTGGAATACGGACGGCACCGCGTACACGATCAACAGTGCCATCGCGAGCGGTACCATCACGGGCAGCAACAACGGCTGGGATCGCGATTCCTGGTTCGTTCAGCGCGACAGCAACGCCACAGCGCACAGCTATGCCGCTTTCGCACAGGCCACTTGGTCGCCGATCGACGTGCTCCACCTGACCGTCGGCGGACGCTATACCAAGGACAAGCGCCACGGTGCGCTGACCATGGTGTCCGGCGTAACGACCCCGTGGACCTTCACTTACGACAAGGGCCGCTTCGATCCGATGGTGACGCTGGCCTGGGATGCCACGCCCGACATCAATCTCTATGCCAAGTACGCCACGGGCTACCGCGCGGGCGGCGCCAACGACCGTTCGGCGACCTTCCTCGCCTTTGATCCGGAGAAGGTGAAGTCCTACGAAGTGGGCGCCAAGATGGATTTCCTCGACCATCACGTTCGCCTGAACCTGGCCGGGTACATCATGGATCGCACCGGTACCCAGACCGACTTCGACAATGTCGACACCAATCCCTACCTGCCCGATGGGGTGACGCCAAACCCGACGTTCAACCTCCACACCGAAAACACGGCCAATGCGCCGGGTACCTCGAAGATCCGCGGTGTCGAGGCGCAGCTGACCGTTCGTCCGGTCGACAATGTCACCTTGGGTGCGTCCTACGCTTATACCTACATCAAGGTGCCACCGACGCCGAACCCGAACCTGGGTGGCGCGCTCTATCAGGTCTATACCGTGTACACGCCGGAAAACGCCGCCTCGGGTTATATCGACTACGACGTGCCGGTCTCCGCAAACGGCATGAGCCTGCGGATGCACATCGACGGGAACTATGCCGATCCGGTGTACAGCTTCCAGAACGAACCGACGCGCACGGACAAGAGCTTCGTGGTCAATGGTCGCATCGCGCTGGCGGACATCCCGATGGGCGAGGGCGGCCAGAAGCTGACTGTCTCGGCGTGGTCGCGCAACTTGTTCAACACCACTTACATCTATCGTCGCTCGGCGGCGAACGAGAAGGTGCTGGGCGACTATGGCAATTTCAACCCGCCGCGTACCTTCGGTCTCGAGGCGCAAGTCGCCTTCTGATCGATCCTCGGGGTTTTACATGCGGCACCGTTCCTTCGGGGGTGGTGCCTTTGTGTATGCAGGCTTCCGTAGCAGGCCACGAAAAAGCCCCCTCCCGTTGCCGGAAGGGGGCCCTCGAAAGCCTTGCGGGCAGGGTGGCTATCAGCCGAGACCCTGTGCGGCCATTTCCTTTTCGAGGTTCTCGACGATCGCCTCGAAGAACTGCTCGGTGGTCATCCAGCTCTGGTCCGGGCCGATCAGCAGCGCGAGGTCCTTGGTCATCTTGCCTTCCTCGACGGTCTCGATGCAGACGCGCTCGAGAGTCTCGGCGAACTTCACGACTTCCGGGGTCCCGTCGAACTTGCCGCGGTACATGAGGCCGCGGGTCCAGGCGAAGATCGAGGCGATCGGGTTGGTCGAGGTCGCCTTGCCCTGCTGGTGCTGGCGGTAGTGGCGGGTGACGGTGCCGTGGGCCGCTTCGGCTTCCACGGTCTTGCCGTCAGGCGCCATCAGGACCGAGGTCATCAGGCCCAGCGAGCCGAAGCCCTGCGCGACGGTGTCGGACTGGACGTCGCCGTCATAGTTCTTGCAGGCCCAGACGAACTTGCCCGACCACTTGAGGGCCGAGGCGACCATGTCATCGATCAGGCGGTGCTCGTACGTGATGCCGGCGGCCTTGAACTTCTCGGCGAAGCCTTCGGTGTCGAACACTTCCTGGAACAGATCCTTGAAGCGGCCGTCATAGGCCTTCATGATCGTGTTCTTGGTGGAGAGGTACAGCGGCCACTTGAGGTTGAGCGCGTAGTTCATCGAGGCGCGGGCGAAGTCGCGGATCGATTCGTCGAGGTTGTACATCGCCATGGCGACCCCCGAACTCGGGAAGTCGAACACGTCGAGGTCGATCTTCTCGCCGTTTTCGCCGTCCCAGACGAGGCGCAGCTTGCCGGCGCCGGGGATCAGGGTGTCGGTGGCCTTGTACTGGTCGCCGAAAGCGTGACGGCCGACGACGATCGGGTCGGTCCAGCCCGGAACCAGGCGGGGGACGTTGCTGATCACGATCGGCTCGCGGAAGACGACGCCGCCCAGGATGTTGCGGATGGTGCCGTTGGGCGACTTCCACATCTTCTTGAGGCTGAATTCCTCGACGCGGGCTTCGTCGGGGGTGATGGTGGCGCACTTCACGGCCACGCCATACTGCGCGGTGGCGTTGGCGGCATCGACGGTGATCTGGTCGTCGGTCTCGTCGCGCTTGGTGACAGAGAGGTCGTAGTACTTGAGGTCGACGTCGAGGTAGGGGAGAATCAGACGTTCACGGATCCACTGCCAGATGATCCGCGTCATCTCGTCGCCGTCCATCTCGACGATGGGGTTTACAACCTTGATCTTTGCCATTCGCGAAAGCTCCCCTGGGGATGAGAATTTGGCCGTCTCTTAGGCACGCCGGTTGCCGCTGGCAAGGCAAGTATCGGCTTTACAGGCCGTGTTTGCGACGCCAGCCTGACACAAATCGCAGGGAGGAAGGGTTGCATGAGTGAAGAGGTGCTTGTCGCGGTGCGCGATGGCGTGCTGGAAGTGACGATCAACCGGCCCGAGGCGCGCAATGCCATGACCAAGTCGGCGGCGGAAGCGATCGCCGCGGCCATGGACCGGCTCGACGCGGAAAGCGATCTGCGCTGCGCGATCCTGACCGGGGCAGGGGGCACGTTCTGCTCGGGAATGGACCTCAAGGGCTTCCTGCAGGGCGAATTACCTGTCGATTCGCGCGGCGGATTCGGCGGTTTGACGACGTGGACGCCGAAAAAGCCGGTGATCGCCGCCGTCGACGGGTTCGCATTGGCCGGAGGCATGGAACTGGCGTTTGCCTGCGACCTGATCGTTGCCCATGCCGAGGCGAAGTTCGGGATACCTGAAATCAAGCGCGGCCTGGTCGCGGCGGGGGGCGGGGCCGTGCAACTGCCGCGCCTGTTGCCGCGTCCGCTGGCGATGGAACTGGCGCTGACCGGCGATCCGATCGGAGCGCGGCGGGCACTGGAACTGGGGCTCGTCAACCGGATCACCGAGGGGCCGGCGATCGAGGGCGCGCGCGAACTGGCTGGCGCCATCGCGGCGAACGGACCGCTGGCAGTGGTCGCCACCAAGGGAATCGTGCGCGATTCGTGGCTCTGGCCGGTAGAGGAGATCAACCAGCACCAGAATCCCTACATCGCGCACATCTTTACCTCGGAGGACGCGAAGGAAGGCGCACGCGCCTTTGCCGAGAAGCGCAAGCCCGTGTGGAAAGGGCGCTGAAAGCAGAAAACCCGCCGTTTGCACGGCGGGTTTTCAAGGAATGGTGGGCGTAGCAAGGATTGAACTTGCGACCCCTACGATGTCAACATAGTGCTCTACCACTGAGCTATACGCCCATTCCAATCGAGCATCCTTGCAGCGTTGCCCGGTGAGGCTGGCCGCTCGGAGGACTGGCCCTTTAGCGTTGCGATTTTATCTATGCAAGACGCTTTGGGCAGGAAATTTCATGTCAGAGTTGCGCGTGGGCGCTCAGGCCGAAGACGCGCTGCACTTCCATCACGAGGTCGCGCAGGTGGAAGGGCTTGGAAAGAACCTTGGCCTGTGGGGCCTCGCGGCTGGCGCGTAGGGTCACCGCGGCAAAGCCGGTGATGAACATGACCTTGGTCATCGGCGAAACCTCGGCGCAGTGCTGGGCCAGTTCGATACCGTCCATTTCGGGCATGACGATGTCCGAAAGCAGCAGGTCGAACTCTTCGGTCTCCAGATAGGGCAGGGCTTCCGTACCGCGATCGACCGCAACGACATCGTAGCCGGCGTTTTCAAGGGCCCGCGCCAGGTAGGTGCGCATGGCCTGGTCGTCTTCGGCTAGGAGGATGCGGATCATTGCCTTAATATCCAGATTGTTGTGGGCGACTGCGACTGTGTGTGATGGCCCTTGCCATAGCCTTGTGCGGGTTAATTTTCTTGCCCGGATTTGGCACTGCCCAGTAACGGGACGCTTTGACACGGCAAGATGAAAAGGACAGCCTTGGAGGCATGGCCGAGAGTTTCCCCGAGAGTGATTCGCAAAACGAGGCTGGGGGGCGGATTCCGGGCGCACCGGGAATTCCAGCGTTCGCTTTGCAGGCCCATGAACCTTCGGCGATCCCCGTCCTGATTGCCGTGCCTCACAGCGGCCGGGCCTACCCGCGCGCGCTGCTGCGCGAGATGCGTCACGCCGAATCGGTCGCCGTCCGGCTGGAAGACCGTTACGTCGATCGCCTGGCGCACGGAGTTGCGCGCGAAACGGGAGCCAGCCTCCTGGTCGCCAATGCGCCGCGGGCGATGATCGACCTCAATCGTGCGCCCGACGATGTCGACTGGGAAATGATCGTCAAAGCCGATCGTCCCGAAGGCGCGGCGGCGCTGCCCAGTCGGCGCGCACGTAGCGGCCTCGGCGTGATCCCGCGGCGGCTGCCGGGAACCGGCGAGCTTTGGCGCCGTCGGCTCCAGCTCGCTGATCTCAAAGGCAGGATCGAGGGGGTTCACGAACCCTATCATGCGGCACTGGCCGGTGCACTGCAGAAGCTGCACGAACGGTGGGGCGCGGCCCTGCTGGTCGATCTGCATTCGATGCCACCGTTGCAGGTGCGGGCCGGCATGGCGGCGCCCTCAGTGGTGGTCGGCGACCGGTTCGGCGCAACCTGCCACGGCAGCCTGATTGCGACGACGTTTTCGCAACTCGCCGAGTCGGGGCGGGAATCGGCGCACAACCGGCCTTATGCGGGCGGCTATGTTCTCGAACGGCACGCCGATCCGCGCGGCGGGTTCCATGCACTGCAGTTCGAGATCGACCGCAGCTGCTATCTGGACAGCGCGCTTCTCGAGCCCGGGGTGGGCATGGCCTCGATGATCGAGGATCTCAGCGCCCTGGTGCGCAGGCTGGCGGCAGTCGTGTCCGACCTGGGGCAGGAAGCCGGTTCCAGAGGATGGTCGCTGGCGGCAGAATAGGCTGACCGCAGAAAGCTGATGCGCCCAATAAAAAACCACCTCGCGCATTGCGCGAGGTGGCCAAGGTTCAGGGAGGAGGTGCACGATGTGCACCAACCCGACCGGGCCATGAGGGTAGCGCCGATCAAGCATTGCAAGCATACGCATGCCTGAAGCGACATTCAAGTGATTCGTGGATGCAAACCGAACGTGATTTGTCCAGCGCTGGTTTGCTGCGCCGGGAAGATTGGGTGGAAGTGTGACAATTCTGCCATAACTTCCACCCGATCCTTTGAAATCAGGCGTTTGCCATCGGTTGCGGCATCTTGCCCTGGGCCATCTGGCGGCCGAAAATGTCGCGCACGAGGTCCAGCGAGAACAGGTGGGCGTAGATCAGCGGCAGCATACCGTTCTGGTTCCACTGGCGAAGGATATCGCCGCGCACTTCGCGCAGCTTGTTCTCGTCGACCATCTGGAAGCCACGGTAGTTGAACGGCTGGCCGTTGCCGATGTCGATGTTGAGCTCACCGTCCATCAGCAGGTCGTGCTTCTTGAGTTCGGCCATGAAGTTGCCGGTCTTGGACCCGGCCATCTCGAAGTTCTCGCAGAACTTGAGCATGTTCGTCGTGGTCTCGGACGGTTCCGCGCCGGAGAACAGGGCCTCGCCCTCCTCGATCTCGCCGATGAGGTCGCTGGTCGGATCGACACAGAGCGAAAGCTCCTCGGCGTCGGGCCGCAGCCTGGCGAGCATGAAGGGATAGCGGCGGACATAGGCCGGGACGTAGATCGGCGTGTTCACGGTGCCGTCCTCGTCGACGAAGACGTTGACGCCCTCGTTCATGCCCATCAGCACCAGCGGCACCGGGTTCTCGCCCGACGTGAAGATGATCGGGAAATTGCGCTGCGCCTGCGGGAACTCCTCGACGGTCAGCGGAACGGAGTTGACGCCGACCAGCCAGGTCGCCTTGTCGGTGGAGCGCGTCTTCCAGTTCGCATGCTGCTGCGAATTGAGCGGGATGAGATCCTTGTAGAACAGGGGCAGGGCAGAATTTTGCGGCGCGGTGGCCATACGGTAATCTCCGCGGATGTGGGCTCTGATTTTTACGTGCCGACGCTTTAGGGGCAGGCTTCGGTGCGCGCAAGCGCGGCGCCAGCGATCCGGGGGATTGCCCGGGCCGGAAGAATCTAGATCAGTTTGCCCGGGTTGAGCAGCCCTTGCGGATCGAGTGCATGCTTGACCGCGCGCAGCATCGAGAGAGCGACGGGATCGCCAAGGCGGGCCAGTTCGTCTCTCTTGAGCTGGCCGATGCCATGCTCCGCCGAAATCGATCCACCCCACTCGGTCACGAGGTCGTGCATGCGCCGGCTGATCGCCTTGCCATCGGTCTTCTGCCAGGCAAGCCCGTCGGCCACATGCGGGGCGATGACGTGGTAGTGGACATTGCCGTCGCCCAGATGGCCGAAGGCGACCGCTTCCGTGCCGGGCCACTCGGCCTCGATCATCGGCCCGGTGGCCTCGACGAATGCGGGCATCTTCTCGACCGGGACGGAAATGTCGTGCTGTACGGCGGGGCCGCGTTCGCGTTCTGCCGGCGCGACCGATTCCCGCAAGAGCCAGAACGCTTCTGCCTGCGCTTCGCTGGCGGACATGGTCGCGTCCTCGAGCAGGTCCTTGTCGAAAGCTTCGGCCATCATTGCCTCGCAGCGTTCGCGCAGGGTGGCGGCAGAAGTACGATCGGCGACCACTTCGATCAGCACATGCCAGGCATGCCGGCCGGCCAGCGGCGCACGCGCATCGGGCAGGTGGCGCAGGACAGCATCGAGGCAGGCCTGGGGCATGACTTCAAAGCCTTCGAGTGCGTCTCCGGCCATGTCCTCGCAGTGGAGCAGGAGGGTGCGGGCGGCGCCCAGCGAGGGCAGGCCCGCCCAGATCACCACGCGATCGGCAACCGCGGGCACCAACTTGAGCGTGGCGGCCGTGACGATCCCCATCGTACCTTCCGACCCGATCAGCAATTGCTTGAGGTCGAAGCCGCGATTGTCCTTCTTGAGTGGGGTGAGCATGGAAAAGACCTGCCCGTCCGCCAGAACCGCTTCGAGCCCGAGCACGAGTGCCCGCATCGAGCCGTGGCGCAGCACCTGCGATCCGCCGGCATTGGTCGAGATCAGCCCGCCCACGGTCGCCGACCCCTTGCCGCCCAGGGTAAGCGGAAAGCGCAGGCCCTTGTCTTCCACCGCTTCGTGCAGTGTTTGCAGAACCACGCCTGCGCCGCAGGTAACGCGCCGCGCTTCCACGTCGATCTCGTGGATCGTGTTCATGCGGCGCAGTGACAACAGCAGCGCCTTGCCCGAATCGTCGGGCGTCGCGCCGCCCGACATGCCGCTGTTGCCGCCCTGCGGCACGATCGGTACGCCATGGGATGCGCACAGGCGGACGAGCCGGGACAGCTCCTCTGTGCTGGCCGGTGATGCCATGGCGCAGGCGCTTCCGGTAAAACGGCCTCGCCAGTCGGTGAGCCAGGGCTGGATCAGATCCGCATCGCGGGTCAGGCCGCGCGGCCCAAGGCTGGCGGCGGCATCGTCGAGAAAGTCGGTGGTCGTGGTCATGTCGACGCTATGGCACAGCCTGCGGAGGGTTTCATCCTCCCACGTTGCAATCGTGTCGCAAGACGATGCCGAGTTAAGCGGCGGTTCAAGGTCTTGCGGTAAAGCGGCGGGATCGGCATTGCCGTGTTTCCGGGGACCCGCACAAGAATGAATCTCGCTTCCGCACTGCTCTATCCGATCGCCATGCTGCTGCCCGCAGCCGGCGCGATCGATAGCGATTCGCGGGGGAACGAGGTGATGGTCCAGGCCGTGCCGTCCGGCGAGGACGGACAGGCTTATGCATGGCCCCGGGTTGCGCCGCAGGCGGTGGCACCGGGCTGGTCGGTCAGGATGCGGATGCTTCGGGATGTCGAGCCGGAGCCGGCCTGGCAGGTGCATATCGAGCAGCGCATGCAGATCCGCATCACGCCGCGCGCGCCGGCCCGCATGCCGCCCGACATGTACGTCGGCATTCCAGAGGGCGACATCAGCGTGCAATTCACCGAACGCAAGATGGGCAAGTGCCTGCCGGTGTCCGGGATTGCCGGTGTCCAGCCTGATCGCGGAAGCCGGTTGCTGCTCTACATGCGTGATCGCCGGCTGGTGGTGGCGGAGCTGGAACGCTCGTGCCGCGCGCGCGATTTCTACTCCGGCTTCTACCTCGCGAAGACTCGCGACGGGCAGTTGTGCGTCGACCGCGACAGGCTGCTTTCGCGAAGCGGCATGAATTGCAAGCTGACGCGTATTCGGCAACTGGTCCGGCGCGAACGCTGATCAAAACCGCGCCTGAAACCGCCCTCAGGCCGGAATTCCTTGACTTTGACGCTCTATCGCGCATAGGGCGCGCGCAGTCGCACAAACGGCTTGCGACGGGGCGTTTCATCCTGCCTTGAGCCGATGGCCTGCGGGTACTCTCACATTTCCGGAAAACAAACTGCCTATGAGCTTCGCCGATCTCGGCCTGTCTGATGAATTGCTGCAAGCGGTGGAAGCCGCTGGCTACACCGAGCCGACTCCGATCCAGGCGCAAGCCATCCCGCCGGTCCTGATGATGAAGGACCTGATCGGCATCGCCCAGACCGGTACCGGCAAGACCGCCAGCTTCGTGCTGCCGATGATCGACATTCTCGCCCATGGCCGCCGCCGCGCGTTGATGCCGCGCTCGCTCATTCTCGAACCGACGCGCGAACTGGCCGCGCAGGTGGCCGAGAATTTCGAGAAGTACGGCAAGAACCACGATCTCAAGATGGCGCTGCTGATCGGCGGCGTGCAGATGGGCGATCAGGTGAAGGCGCTGCAGGAAGGCGTCGACGTGCTGATCGCCACGCCGGGCCGCCTGATGGACCTGTTCGAACGGGGCAAGATCCTGCTTACCGGCTGCGAACTGCTCGTCATCGACGAAGCCGATCGCATGCTCGACATGGGCTTCATCCCCGATATCGAGACGATCTGTTCGAAGCTGCCGGTCAACCGCCAGACCCTGCTGTTCTCGGCAACGATGCCGCCGGTCATCAAGAAGCTGGCCGACCGTTTCCTGTCGAACCCGAAATATATCGAGGTTGCGCGTCCGGCGACGACCAACACCAATATCGTCCAGCACAAGGTGGCGGTGAACGCGCGCAAGAAGCGCGAAGTCCTGCGCCACCTGCTCAGGACCGACAACGTCTCGACTGCGATCGTGTTCTGCAACCGCAAGACGACGGTGCGCGAACTGGCCAAGAGCCTGAAGCGCCATGGTTTTGCGGCAGGCGAGATCCACGGCGACATGGATCAGCCCGCGCGTCTGGCCGAGCTGGAGCGCTTCAAGGCGGGAGACGTGAACATCCTGTGCGCCTCCGACGTCGCGGCTCGCGGGCTCGACGTGAAGGGCGTCAGCCACGTCTTCAACTTCGATACGCCCTGGCACCCGGACGACTACGTGCACCGCATCGGCCGTACCGGGCGTGGCGGCGCGACGGGCCGGGCCTTCACGTTTGTGGCCCCCGAGGACGCGGAAGCGATCGATAATGTCGAGAAGCTGACCGGGGGCAAGATCCCCGAGTTCGATCTCAAGCTCGAAGAGCCTGTCGAAGCGCGTGAGGAAAGGCCGAAGACGAAGTCGAAGCGACCCGCGCCGGAAAAGCGCGAGGAGCGTGTCGAACGTGCGCCGCGCCGCGAGCCTCGTGCCGAGGAAGAGCCGCGCCGGGAGCGTCGCCAGCGCCGTGCCGAGCCCGAGCCGGCCGACGACGGCTGGAACGGGCCGGTCCCCGATTTCCTCAACGTTTCGGCTTTCGCCTGATCGCGATCGATCGACGCTGGCCATGCCGATCGCCCCGGTCGGGGCGGGTCCTACTGGTTAGGAAAGTTTATACGATGTCCTACTAAGAAACTCCGGAGAGGCGTTCGGAGTTTCTGATGCAGGAATTGATCTGGACCATCGTTATCGCGACGCTGGTCTTTCTCCCGTTGGAGCTTGTGCTTCCGGCGCGCCGGGCCGGTTGGGGGGGCTGGCAGCGCATTCGCACCGATTTGCTGCACGTCTTCGTCGGGGGCATGGCGATCCGGTTCGGTACCGCGCTGCTGGCCGTCGCGCTGCTGTTCCCGTTCCGTATCGAAACGGCAATCGATCTGCCGCTCTGGCTGCAGGTTCCGGCCGTGCTCGTGCTGTGCGACCTGATGTTCTGGCTGGCCCACCGCCTTTTCCATGCCGTGCCTGTGCTCTGGCGTTTTCATGCCATTCACCATTGCAGCGAGAAGCTCGATTTTCTGGCTGCCTTTCGCGTCCATCCAGTCGACCAGATCGTCAATTCGACGATTATCGCGGCGCCCGTCGTTCTGCTCGGCTTCTCGCCCGAAGCCCTGGCGATCTATGCGGTGGCGTACAAATGGCACGCGCTCCTGCTGCATTCGAACGTTCGTCTGTCTCTGGGGCCTCTCGACGCCCTGATCGCGACACCGGCTTTCCACCACTGGCACCATGCCGATCAGCCGGACGCCTACGATCGCAATTTCGGCGGCCAGCTCCTCATATGGGACCGCCTCTTCGGCACGCTCAACTGGCGCGGAGGGACCTTCCCCGAAACGTACGGAATCGAAGAGAACCTGCCTGAAAACTACATTTCGCACATGGTCGCGCCTTTCGTGCCTTCCAAGGAACCCGCTTATGAAGACGCAACTGCTCCGCTTCGCTGAGTGCTCGTTCATGCTCTGGCTGGGGATCCTCGCGATCTTCCGGCTGGCACCTGCCTTCAGTACGCACCCGCAGGTTGCGCTGTTCATTCTGGGCGAGATCATCAACATCGTCCTGATCATCAGCCAGCGGCGCGGGCAGGTGGCGGAACGCCTCTTTCCGGTAACGGTGGCCTTCCTCGGAACCTGCATCGGCCTGCTGTTCATCCCGCAGGGCGTGACCCTGCTGCCGGAATTCGTGACGACGACGCTGATCATTTGCGGGACGCTGATCGCGATCGCCGCCAAGCTTTCCCTGCGTCGCAGCTTCGGGATCATTGCCGCAAATCGCGGGGTCAAGGACAACGGGGCCTATCGTTTCGTACGCCACCCGATGTACCTGGGCTACATCGTGAGCCAGGTCGGCTTCCTGACGATCTACTTCTCGTTCTACAACGTGCTGATCTACAGCATGACGTGGCTTTGCTTCTGGCTGCGTGCCGTGGAAGAGGAAAAGGTGCTGCTTCTGGACCCTGCCTACAGCGCTTATGCTACCCGTGTTCGTGCGAGATTGGTGCCCGGCCTGATCTGAGCGCGAGTACTCGGGCTGTCCTCAGGTTCGAATGGGCCTAGCTCGCAGGTTTGACGAAGCTGTCGATCACACGCTTGCGGCCTGATTGCTCGAAATCGATTTCCAGCTTGTTGCCTTCCTGCGCCGCCACGGTGCCGTAACCGAACTTCTCGTGAAACACGCGGGCGCCGATGGCGATGTCGGTGCGGGGTTTGGCCGCGAAGCTGGCGGCGCTGCGGGTGCTTTCGGCGATCTTGCGCGGTTTGGGATCGAATTCCTGCCGTGCCGCGCGTTGCCAGCCCGGGCCGCGCGTCGCCGTGCGCTCGGGCTGTGCGCGGGCGACGTCGGCAAAGGGATCGGCATGTTCAGACCACTGCGCACGCCAGAGCGACGCGCCGCCCGAGAGCGTGGTTTCGCTCTCGACATGATCTTCGGGCAATTCGGCGATGAAGCGCGAGGGGATCGAACTGGTCCACTGGCCATAGATGCGCCGGTTGGCGGCGTGCAGGATCGTGCACTTACGCCGCGCGCGGGTGATCGCGACATAGGCGAGGCGGCGTTCCTCCTCCAGACTGGCGAGCCCGCCTTCGTCGAGCGAGCGTTGCGAGGGGAATACGCCTTCTTCCCAGCCGGGCAGGAAGACGTGGTCGAATTCCAGTCCCTTGGCACCGTGCATGGTCATGATCGTGACTTTCTCCTCGTCCGCGGAGGCGTCGTTGTCCATGACGAGGCTGACGTGTTCGAGGAAGTCGCCGAGGCTCGCGTACTCTTCCATGGCCCGCGCGAGTTCGACGAGGTTCTCGAGGCGTCCGGCGGCTTCGGGCGTCTTTTCCGCCTGCAGGGCATCGGTATAGCCGCTCTCGTCGAGGACGGTGCGCATGAGGTCGGCCGGGTTCTCGGTTTTCTCCAGATCGCGCCAGCGGGCGAAGTCGCGCATCAGCGCAAGGAACGTATTGCGCGCGCGGGCCGGCAGTTCGTCGGTATCGACAATCTCGATCGCGGCCGCCGCCAGGGGAATCCTCCGGCTGCGGGCAAGCAGGTGCAGCTTTTCCAGCGCCTTTGCACCAAGCCCGCGCTTGGGCGCATTGTAGATACGCTCGAAGGCCAGATCGTCCGCAGGCTGGGCAATCACGCGCAGATAGGCGAGGGCGTCGCGGATCTCGGCACGTTCATAGAAACGAAAACCACCGATAATCCGATACTTGAGGCCGATGCTTATGAAGCGGTCCTCGAATTCTCGGGTCTGGTACTGGGCGCGCACGAGGATTGCGATCTGATCGAGTGGCGCGCCTTCGCGCTCCAGTCGCTCGATCTCGTCGCCCACGCGGCGCGCCTCTTCGGGGGCATCCCAGACGCCGATGACGCGCACCTTGTCGCCGGGGTGCTTCTCGGTCCACAGCGTCTTGCCGAGGCGCTGGCTGTTCTCGTTGATGAGGCCGGATGCAGCGGCGAGGATCTGCGGCGTGGAGCGGTAGTTTTGCTCCAGCCGGATCACTTTTGTTCCAGGAAAATCCTTTTCAAACCGTAGGATATTGGCAACTTCTGCACCGCGCCATGAATAGATGGACTGGTCGTCATCACCCACCACGCAGATGTTCTGGCGGCCTTGCGCGATCAGCCGCAGCCACAGGTACTGGACCTGATTGGTGTCCTGATACTCGTCGACCATGACGTACTTGAAGCGCTGCTGGTACTGTTCGAGCACATCGCGATGGGTGCGCAGGATGTTGAGCATGTGCAGCAGCAGGTCGCCGAAATCACAGGCATTGAGCGCCTTCAGGCGGTCCTGATAGACCTGATAGAAATGGCGGCCCTTGCCGTTGGCATAGGACTCGTTCTCGCTGGCATTGATGTCGGCGGGATTGAGACCGCGGTTCTTCCAGCGGTCGATACAGCTTGCCAGCTGGCGCGGCGGGAAGCGCTTCTCGTCCACCCCCTCGGCCTGGATCAGCTGCTTGAGCAGGCGCAGCTGATCATCGGTATCGATGATCGTATAGTTGGACTGCAGGCCGACCAGCTCGGCATGGCGGCGCAGCATCTTGGCTGCGATCGCATGGAACGTGCCGAGCCAGGGCATGCCTTCCACGGCAGGGCCGACCAGTTGCCCGACGCGCTCGCGCATCTCGCGCGCGGCCTTGTTGGTGAAGGTCACGCAGAGGATCTCGCTCGGCCAGGCAAGCCGGTTGCGGATCAGGTTGGCCAGCCTGCGGGTAAGGGCGGCGGTCTTGCCAGTGCCGGCGCCCGCCAGCATCAGCACGGGGCCTTCCGTCGTCAGCACGGCTTCGCGCTGGGGCTCGTTGAGACCTTCGGTCAGAGGGTCGTCGTTTTCGGCGGGCACGCCGTTGGATCGGGGTTCTTGCAGGCTGTTCACCCGTGAACAACTAGGGAACGAACTTTCCCTGCGCAAGGCCGCATCGGGTCGATCAGTTCGTGCGGCGAAGGATGTGCAACCGGGCCTTGCCGATGTCGCGCATGGTTTCTGACTCGAAGCCCTTGATAGAGGGGGATTCCCCCTTGCTTGTCTCTAGGCTCACCCATGTCGTGTCGCCGATCCATCCCAGCCGGGCGAGCTTGTCGATCGCGACCGAGCCCGCCCCGGTGTCGTAGGGCGGATCGAGCAGTACGAGATCGAGCGGTTCCTTCGTCGGGCCGAGCGACAGCACCGAGCAGGCGCGCACGTCGCATCGTGCTTGAGCTTGCAGGTTGGCGATGTTGCGCCGGATTGCCCGGATTGCGGCGGCATCCTGATCTACGAACAGACAATGCGCGGCGCCGCGCGAGAGCGCTTCGAGACCGAGCGCGCCCGAACCGGCGAACAGATCCGCCACTTTCAGTCCCTCGAACGAACCCAGCCGGCTGGTGAGCATCGAAAACAGCGTCTCGCGTGTGCGGTCCGCAGTCGGGCGCGTGGTGTCGCCTTCCGGCGCTGCCAGCTTGCGGCCGCGCCACTCGCCGGCGACGATCCGCATCCCTGTCTTCGCCGGTTTCATCAGGCTTTACCTCCCGGCAGCGTGCGGCGGAAATTGGCAAGATCGCGCTCGGAGACTTCCCCGGCCGCGCCCTTGGGCAGATCGCCCAGCACGAAGGGGCCATAGGCCACGCGGATCAGACGGCTGACCTTGAGACCGAGATATTCGAGCACGCGGCGCACCTCGCGGTTCTTGCCCTCGGTCAGCGTCATTTCGATCCACTGGTTGCGCCCGGTCTTGCGCTCCATGTTGGCGTCGATCTTGCCGTAGCGCACGCCGTCGATCTCGACGCCGTCGATCAGGTCCTCGAGCTGGGCCTGCGTGACATCGCCGAACGCGCGCGCGCGGTAGGTGCGCGGCACCCCGGTGGCGGGCAGTTCGAGCTGGCGCTTGAACTCGCCGTCGTTGGTAAGGAGCAGCACGCCCTCGGTATTGAGGTCGAGGCGCCCGATCGGCATGACGCGCCCAGTGCCGGGCGGCAGGGCATTGCGTAGCGCGGCGTAGATCGTCGGCCGCCCCGCCGGATCGCGCTCGGCCGTGAGCAGCCCTGCGGGCTTGTGGAAGACGAAAAGGCGGGTGGCTTCCGCCGCCTTCACCGGGTTGCCGTCCACCGTCACGCCCCTGAGGCTGGTGAGCACGGTGGAAGGTGTCTCGATTACCTCGTCGCCCAGCTTCACCCGGCCCTCGGCGATCATCCGTTCGGCTTCACGCCGGCTGGCGACACCCGCGCGCGCCAGCAGCTTGGCAATGCGCTCGCCTTCGCGGGCGGGAAGTGAGGGATCCTTCGGGGTGGGGGCGGCCTTGTGCGAGCTGCCACTCGGGTGCGCTCGGCCGCCCTTTGGAGAGCGGGCACGGGGAGGGCCATTGCAGGAAACGCCGCCGCGCTTCGGGCCGCCGGGCTTGTGGGGAGGTCTGGACATCGCGGCGCCATACCTGTTGATCGCGCGTTCATCCAGTCTTCCCATAGTCGGGTGGTACGCTAAGTTGGCCGGCATCTGTTGAAGGAGCAAGGCGTGGACGCCCATACCCGTACCGAGCGTCGCAGCGTCTTGGATTCGATCAAGCCCTATCTCGAAAAGGAATCGCTGGCGGCCTTCTTCCTGGGGGTTTCGTCGGGCTACCCTTTCGCCTTGCTGGCGGCCACGCTGACGACCCGGCTGGCGCAGGATGGGATCGAGAAGTCCACGATCACGGCCTTCACGCTCGCCTTCTTCGTCTACAACCTCAAGCCGCTCTGGGCCTGGGTCGTTGACGGCGTGAAGATCCCGGTGCTGGTCCGGATGGGGCAGCGCGTTTCATGGATGCTCGTGGCCGGCGTATTGGTGATGGCCGCGACCGTGAACCTCGGTCTGGTCAATCCGTCACCGGACAATATCGGCCCCACCGTGCTGGCAGCCGTCCTGCTGGGACTGGCGGGCGCCAGCTTCGATATCGTTATCGATGCCTTTCGTATCGAAACGCTCAAGCCCTACCAGCTCGGCATCGGATCGGGCATGAGCCAGTATGGCTGGCGTATCGGGGCTGCGGCAGCGGGAGCCGTGGCGCTGGTGCTTGCGGCGCGATTCGATTGGCACCTTGCCTATGCCGCATGTGCCGTCTTCGCCCTTCCTGCCATGTTGACGGCAATCCTGATGGGCGAACCGAAGCGGCACGAAGTCCTGCATGAGAAACGCGAACTGACCGAACTCTGGACCTCGATTGCCGGGCCGTTCCAGGAATTCTTTCAGCGCAACGGCGCCTTCCTCGTTCTCCTGTTCATCCTCGTTCACAAGATCGGCGATACGCTGGCGAACCTGACGTTTCGCCTGCTGTTCAACGATCTCGGTTTTACCAACGATGAGATCGCCTTGTACGACGTGGGCTTGGGATTCTGGGCGCTGATCGTTGGCGTCTTCGTGGGCGGTGTGATCTACTCGCGGATGGGCCTCAAGCGCTCGGTGCTGATCGCGCTCGTTCTCATGGCGGTGTCGAACCTGAGCTTCGCGGCGCTGGCGGCGGCTGGCCATAGCAACGTGGGAATGGCCGGGGCGATCGGCTTCGAGAACTTTGCCAGCGGCTATGGCGGCGTAGTCGTCGTCGCGTACTTCTCCGCGCTGTGCGACCTGCGCTTCACGGCCGCGCAATATGCCCTGATTTCGGCAGGCGCGAGCATTGTCGGCCGGTTCCTTACGGGGACGACTGCAGGTGCGCTGATCGAGGCTATGGGCTACGTGAACTTCTATCTGCTCACCACGGTCGCGGCATTGCCGGGCATCGTGCTGTTCTGGTGGATGATGCGCACCGGGCTTGTAGACGATGCGATGGGCACGGCCGGCGAAGTTGGCGAGGGCGACGCCCGCGACTAGTCCGGGATTTCGCCGTTCTCGCGCAGGACGGTCCCGGCAAGGTAGAGCGACCCCGCAATCAGGACGATCTCGTCCCCGACAGGCTTCAGGCGCCGCAGGGCCTCGGTCACGTCGCTGGCTGCTGTTGCCTCCGGCGCGAAGACGCGCTGGAAGGCCGAAGCGTCGTGGCAATCATGGGCCGGCACGGGAACAACGGTCACGCTGGCCAGACGACCTGCCAGAGGGCCGATCAATGCGTCCGGGTCCTTGTTCTTCAGCATGCCGATGACGAGGTGGACGTAGGGGCGCCGCTCGTTGAAATGTCTGGCCAGTGCCTTGCCCGCATCGGGGTTGTGCCCACCATCGAGCCAGCAAGGCGTCCCGGGCGGCAGCAACGCGGTGAGCGGGCCGTCGCCCAGCCGCTGGAGCCGGGCTGGCCAGCGGGCCCACTCCATGGCGGCGACGAGTGCGGCGTCGGGAACATCGACGGTGTCCTGATGGCGCAGCATGGCAATGGCGAGGCCGGCATTGATGGCCTGATGCTCGCCGGCCAGGCGAGGGTGGGGCAGGCGCAGGCTGCCTTTCCCGTCGCGGTAGAGAAGGCCGTCGCGGGTGGGGGTGATGGACCAGTCGAGTGCCTGCCGGATCACCGAAGCGCCGGCTTTGGCGGCCTGCGCTGCGATGGTCTCGTTCATTCCCTGCGTGTAGTCGAGTGTCACCAGAGGCGCGCCGGGCTTGGCGATACCGGCCTTTTCGAAAGCGATGCGATTGTGTGGCTCGGCGGGGGTATCGGCGTCGGGAGACAGCAGGAACGCCTCGTGATCTATGCCGAGCGTTGCAATGCCGCATACGGCCGGAGTCTCGATCACGTTGGTCGCATCGAAACGGCCGCCGAGGCCGACCTCGATCACGCAGGCATCGGCAGGCGTGCGGGCGAAGGCGAGGAACGCGGCCGCCGTGGAGACTTCGAAAAAGCTCGCCCCGATCCCGCCAACCTCGGCGGCATCGAGCACTTCGCCGAGGAGGTCTGCCAGCATCTCGTCCGAGATGAGCTGGCCTGCCACGCGGATGCGCTCGTTAAAGCGCACGAGGTGCGGGCTGGTGAAAACGTGGACGGTCTTGCCCGCCGCTTCCAGCGCGGCCCGCAGGAAGGCGCAGGTCGAGCCCTTGCCGTTGGTTCCGGCGACATGGAATACCGGCGGCAAGTCATGCTGCGGATTGCCGAGGCAGTCCAGCAGGGCGCGGATCGTCTCAAGGCCAATCCGTCCCTGCGGCACGGACAGTGCGCCAAGCCGGTCGAGCTGGGCCTGAACGCGCGGATCGTCGGACACGGCGAAGTCGAAAGGCCGGACCACGGGGCGCTCAGCGCGCCGAATGCACCGCTTCGGCGAGCGCCGAGGTCAGTTCCTTCAGGGGACCGGCAGCCTTGTCGCCGTGCTGCTTGACCAGATCGACGAAGGCCGAGCCGACCACGACGCCGTCCGCGACCTTGGCGATCTTGCTTGCCTGTTCGGGCGTGCGCACGCCGAAGCCAACAGCGACGGGGATATCCGAGGCGGCCTTGAGCCGGGCGACTGCATCCTCGATCGATGCCTGCGCGGCCTGCTGCATGCCGGTGATGCCGGCGACCGAAACGTAATAGAGAAAGCCCGAGGAGCCGGAAAGCACAGCGGGCAGACGCGCGGCATCGGTGGTCGGCGTGGCGAGGCGGATCAGCGATACGCCTGCTGCGCGCAGGGCCGGGCCCAGCGCGGCGTCTTCCTCGGGCGGAATGTCGACGCAGATCACGCCGTCCACGCCTGCCTTGGCGCATTCGGCGGCGAACCACTCTGGGCCGCGGATTGTCATCGGGTTGGCATAGCCCATCAGCACCAGCGGCACCTGCGGATGGCGCGCGCGGAACTCGGCGGCCATGCGGAAGATGTCGGCCGTGCGCGTGCCCTTGTCGAGGCTGCGGATATTGGCTTCCTGGATCGCCGGGCCGTCGGCCATAGGATCGGTGAAGGGCATGCCCAACTCGATCACATCGGCGCCGCCTTCGACCAGGGCGTCGAGATTGGCGGCAGTGTCGCCGTCACCCCCGGTGATGAAGCAGACGAGGGCGGGGCCGCGCGAGAATGCGGTGTTGAAACGGGTCATGTCGGCTTTCGATATGCGGTTGAATACAAGCCCAGTACGATTGCAAACCCGAGGCTATAGATCAAAGCTGCAATCCAATCGCGTTCAAGCGTCGGAAAGGCCAGCCAAGCAAGCAGCCTCAATGCAAAAATGGTCGCGAATACGATAGACGCTCTCTTGAGCGCATCCCATGGCCGCAGCTGGAGTTGGCCTTGCAAGATACGGATTGCAGCGTTCATCAGCAGCAACAAACCTCCAGCGAGGATGGTCAGGCCTGCCATCGCTTCGCTCCCGTCCCATTTTGAGGGGAGAATGCGGAGAACTATTCCGCCAATGATGCCGGCAGCTCCCAAAAAGTAGCCAAGGCGTTTCAGAGCTCCACCCCCAGCGCCTCGGCTACGGTGAAGATGTCCTTGTCCCCGCGTCCCGAGACATTGACGACAAGGATCTTGTCCTCGTCCATCTCGGCGGTGAGCTGGGGCAGGGCCGCCAGCGCGTGTGCGCTTTCGAGCGCCGGGATGATCCCTTCCAGCGAGCAGCAAAGGGTGAAGGCTTCCAGCGCCTGATCGTCGGTGATCGGCACATAGCGGACGCGGCCGCTTTCATGGAGCCACGAGTGCTCGGGGCCGATGCCGGGATAGTCGAGGCCGGCGCTGATCGAGTGGGCTTCGGTGATCTGGCCGTCCTCGTCCTGCAGCAGGTAGGTCTTGTTGCCGTGGAGAATGCCGGGGCCGCCGCCGGTGAGGCTGGCTGCGTGCTCGCCGCTCTCGATCCCGTGGCCGGCTGCCTCGATCCCGGTCATGGCGACTTCGGGATCATCGAGGAAGGGGTGGAACAGGCCGATGGCGTTCGAGCCACCGCCCACGGCCGCCACCAGCATGTCGGGCAGGCGGCCTTCCTTCTCCATGATCTGTTCGCGGGTTTCCTTGCCGATCACGCTCTGGAAATCGCGCACCAGCTCGGGGTAGGGGTGCGGCCCCGCCGCCGTTCCGATGATGTAGAAGGTGTCGTGGACGTTCGCGACCCAATGGCGCAGCGCGTCGTTCATCGCGTCTTTCAGCGTCATCGCGCCGCTCTTCACCGGCACCACTTCGGCGCCGAGCAGCTTCATGCGGAACACGTTAGGCTTCTGCCGCTCGACGTCGGTCGCGCCCATGAAGATCTTGCATTCGAGGCCGAAGCGTGCGGCGACTGTCGCCGTGGCGACGCCGTGCTGGCCCGCACCGGTTTCGGCAATGATCTTGGTCTTGCCCATGCGCAGGGCGAGCAGGATCTGGCCGATGCAGTTGTTGATCTTGTGCGCGCCGGTGTGATTGAGCTCTTCGCGCTTGAAGTAGATCTTCGGGCCTTTCCCGGCGGGCGCGGCCTCGCGGAAGTGCTCCGTTATACGGGGCGCGTAATAGAGCGGGCTGGGGCGGCCGACGAAATCCTTCATCAGGTCATCGAACTCGGCCCAGAATGCCGGATCGTCCTGCGCCTTGCGATACTCTTTCTCGAGATCGAGAATGAGCGGCATCAGCGTCTCGGCGACATAGCGCCCGCCGAACTGGCCGAAGTGGCCGGAGTCGTCGGGCAGCGAACGCAGCGAATTCACGGGCGGTTGGACAGTCATGCGCCTGCGCTTGGCAGAGGGTCCGGCGCTTGTCCAGAGTGCCATTGTACAGGCTTGGCGGCGCGACCGGATGCGGGCTCTTCCCGATCGGCAGGCGGGCTGTCCGGTTCGCGGCACGGGCACCGTGAATCGCGTCCTTCGGAGCTTGACACGGGTGCGCGACGATCCGCCTTTCCAGACACTGAACGACAGTTGGGAAATGCGCTGAAATGACAAGAATTACCGTTGAATTTCAATTGTATCATGATTGTCGCGGAGTGGCCGGAGAGCTGCGACGATTTGCCCCGAATTTGCCCTGATTGGTTCAGCCAGCGGCAAGTGGAGCGGGCCTAGCCGGATGTCTCCCGGTCTGCCGGGAAGACTATCTGGAGTATCGAATATGCGTATTGCCATCGTCTCGCTTGCCGCTGCGGCCACGGCCGCGCTTGCCACCCCGGCGCTTGCCAATGAGACCCGTGTGGAGACTCGTGGCGGTGTCATCTGGAATCAGGGCGATACCGAAGCGATTGCGGGTGTCGCCGCCGGCTACGACTTCGATCTGGGTGACAAGGCCTTTGCCGGTGTCGATGTTTCGGCTGACAAAGTGCTGACATCCGATACCCGCGTCTCCTGGGGTTTCGGCGGGCGCGTCGGTCTCAAGACCGGTACGGGCGGCAAGCTCTATGCCCTGTCCGACTACCAGACCAAGTTCTGTGCCACCTGCAATGAATCGGTCGCGGTCGGCGCCGGCTACCAGCAGGACCTTGGCCAGAAGCTCTACGGCAAGCTTGAATACCGCCACTATCTGGTCGGCGACCACACGCCGGACGCCGATGCGGTCCTAGCCGGTGTCGGCATGAAATTCTGATCCGATTCACCGAGTTCGGAGCAGAGGGCGGTCCGCATCGCGCGGACCGCCCGTTTTCATGTGGGATCCGCGCAGTCTGTGGGCATTTTCGCCTCGATATCGCCGTAGGGCGGGACGCGAACAAAGGCTTCCGATGGTGTCCCGACGCCTCGTTTCAATTGCAATATGTGCATCATAAAATACCGAAAATACAAGAGAATATGAAAAATGGCAGTTTTGTGACGGTTTGGTCGACGGAGGAAAATTCCGTTCATCTGGGCGCAAGGAAAGGAGGCGCAGCGGGCGCCTCCCCCGAGGGGCGAATGAGGGCGGGACGAAAAGAAAGAAAGCAGGAGTCCTAACATATGCGTATTGCACTAGTTTCACTCGCAGCGGTTGCCGCAGCGGCTGTTGCCACCCCGGCCATTGCCAACGAAGTGCGCGTGGAAGCGCGCGGCGGCGTGATCTGGGATGGTAGCGACAGCGATGCCGTTGCCGGCGTGGCAGCAGGCTACGACTACGATCTCGGCGACAAGCTGTTCATCGGCGTCCAGGGATCGGCCGACAAGGTTCTGGCCAGCGACACCCGCGTTTCGTGGGGCGTGGGCGGCCGCATCGGCGCCAAGGTGCTTCCGGGCACCAAGCTCTATGGCGTGGCCGGCTGGCAGTCCAAGTTCTGCCGCTATTGCAACAGCGCCGTCGGTGTCGGCGGCGGCGTCCAGCAGGACGTCGGGCAGCGTTACTACGTCAAGGCCGAATACCAGCACCTGCTGGTCGGCGACCACACGCCTGACGCGGACGTCGGCCTTGTGGGCGTTGGTGTGAAGTTCTGATTTCGCTTCGCAAGAAGCAAATGCAGGAAGGGGCGGTCCGCGAAAGCGGGCCGCCCTTTTTCTATGCGGCGTGCACCGCCGCGCAGAAGGCTGCGATCCTGCCCTCGTCCTTTACGCCGGGCGCGCTTTCCACGCCCGATGAGGTGTCGACCAGCGGAGCCCCGGTCAGTGTGACGGCCTCGGCGACGTTTTCGGGTGTGAGGCCGCCGGCGAGACCCCAGGCGAGCGGGCCTTTCCAGTGCGCCACCAGTCTCCAGTCGAAGCTCAGGCCCATGCCGCCGGGAAGGGCGCCCTTTGGGGTCTTGGCATCGAACAGCAGGAGGTCGGCGGCGCCGGCATAGGCATGCGCGCGCGCAACGTCGTCGGCGCTCGCGACGGGCAGGGCCTTCCAGACCTGCAGGCCAAAGCGGGCGCGCAACTGCGCGGCGCGCTCGGGGGTCTCCTGGCCGTGAAGCTGCAGCACGTCGAGCCGGGCGGCGCTTACGGCTTCGGCGATCGCGGTATCGTCGGCGTCGACGAACAGGCCGACCCGGGAAATCCTGCCTTGCGCGGCCTCGGCGAGCTGCGCTGCCTGCGCGAGCGTGACGTTGCGCGGGCTCTTGGGAAAGAACACGAAACCGGCAAAGGCAGCGCGCCCCCGGATCGCCGCCTCCAGAGCGATGGGCGTGCTGATTCCACATATCTTGATCGCCGCTGTTGGCATTGGTGCGTTCTTGCCTAGACTGGGTCCCCGACGTTCGAAGAGGGACCGGGATGAACCGTCTGGCGCGCTATCTAATGCCATTTGCCGCAGCTGCAATGCTTGCAGGCTGCGGCGTCAAGGAGTCCATCGAGGATGCCTCGGCCCAGGTCGACCAGTTTCACGCCGCGCTCGATGCCGGCGACTGGCAGGCGGTCTGGAAACGGGCGGACCCGGAATTGCGCAAGGCCACCCGGCGCGAACAGTTCGGCAGGCTGCTCAAGGCGGTCCACCGCAAGCTGGGTAATGTGCAATCGAGCAGGCAGGTAGGCTGGAACGCCAACGCCACGACCGGTGGATCGTTCGTGACGTTGACGATGCAGACGACGTTCGAGAAGGGGGTCGGGACCGAGCAGTTCGTCTACCGCAAGGGGGATGGCGGCAAGCTCATGCTGGTCGGTTACGACATCCAGTCCCAGGACATGATGCTCAATTAGGAGCCAGTTCGAACTGGACGTTCAGATTGACCTGGACGTCCAGTTCACCGGCCGCGACCGGGGGCGGTGCCGGCGATGCCTCGGCGTACATCCGCTTGGCCGCGGTCACCATGATCTGGGGGGAATAGCCGCCGGATTCCGAGATCGACAGGATCCGCACGACATGCAGGCCCGCCGCCTGTGCGTAGAGATCGGCCCTGCGGCGTGCTTCCTTGATGGCGTCCGCGCGCGCTTCGTCCTCTGCCTGCTCGGGCTCGGCCAGCGTGAAGCCGGGGCCATTGACTTCGTTGGCGCCTGCGGAAACCAGCGCATCGATCACCTTGCCGTAATCCTCCAGCTTGCGCTGGCGTACGTTCACCCGGTTGCTGGATTCGTAGGCGACGATGCGGCGTTCGTTGGGATCGTAGCTGCCGTCCGGCTTGCGCGCGGGCTGCGAATAGACCGGATTGATCGAAAGGTCGCGGGTCTGGATATCCTTGCTGGCGATCCCCGCACGCCTGAGCGCGGCGATGACCTGGTTCATCAGCCGGGCGTTTTCCTTCAGGGCCGCGCTCGCCGTATCGCCTCGCGTCGTCACGCCGGCCGAGAAGGTCGCCATGTCCGGCTCGCGGGTCGAGGTGCCCTGGGCGTTGACGGCCAGCAGCGTGTGTCCCTGCTCGATCGGCGCGGGCGCCGCAGTCTGCGCGGATGCCGAAACGGCGCTGAACGCAGTCAAGGGAAGGGCGAGTGCAAGCGCACTGGCCAGGGTCTTCGATTTCATCGGGCGTTCTCCAATTTCATCTTGGAGCAACTGTCTGGCGTGCCTGAGGTTTCCGCAGGCTGAACTGTTTTCAGAGCGTGGCTTCGATCGCCTTGGCCGCTGCCATAGGATCTTCCGCACGGCTGATCGGACGGCCGATGACGAGCACGCTGGCGCCGGCATCGCGTGCCTGACGCGGAGTGACGATGCGCTTCTGGTCGCCTTGCTTGCCATCGTCGAGGCGCAGGCCGGGGACGACGAAGAAGCCGTCCTTCCACTGCTTGTGGACGGCGCCGACTTCGTGGCCGGAACAGACGATGCCGTCGAGCCCGGCGGAATGGGCCAGCTCGGCCAGCCGCAGTGCCTGTTCGTTCGGATCGGACTTTACGCCGATGGCGGTGAGGTCGTCGTCATCGAGACTGGTGAGCACGGTGACGCCCACGACCTTGCAGTTTTCGCCCGCCGCGGCCTTGGCATCTTCCATCATCGCGCGGCCGCCGGCGGCATGGACAGTGACGATCGACGGTTCGAGAACGTGGATTGCCTGCATCGCCGCGGCCACGGTGTTCGGAATGTCGTGCAGCTTGAGATCGAGGAAGATCGGCAGGCCCAGCTTGTGCAATTCATGCACGCCGTGGTGGCCGTGGGCGCAGAAGAACTCCAGCCCCAGCTTGATCCCGCCGATATGGCCGGAAACCTTGCGGACCAGCGCCTCCGCGGCGTCGAGGCGAGGCATGTCGAGGGCCAGAAAGACGGGATTGTGGTTCATGGGTTCAGGCTTCCGGGGTACGGGTTGGCGAAGATGTCGGTTCGGGTGCCGTTTCGGTTGAGACGGTCTCGGCGGGGTGGGCATTGATCGAGGGCAAGGAACTGGCACGCAGCGAGTTCTCGAGGTTGGCGATCCGCCGGCTCATCCGCCAGCGCATGGCCCGCAGATAGAGCCAGACTGGCGCCATGCCGAGCAGGAAGAACACCAGCGCGACGATCCCTACCGGCCATTCGAAGTGGATGTAGTTGCCATCATCGAGCGGCCAGAAATTCACTGGCACCTTCGTCCAGTTCATGGCGATGAAAGCGACGAGGATCGCGGTGATCGCAATCCATGTTACAGTCCGGATGATCTGCATTCTTCCTCCTGCTCTCTTCGCGAATGCCCGATGCTAGGCGGGAATGCGCGGCAAGTGAAGAGTGGCGGTCAGGCTTGCTTGCCGAACACGCGATCGAAGATCGTGTCGACGTGCTTGAAGTGATAGTCGAGGTTGAACTTGTCCTCGATCACCTTTGCAGGCAGCGCTGCGGCGACATCGGGATCAGCCTTGAGCAGTTCCATCAGGCTGAGCTGACCATCCGATTCCCACACCTTCATGGCGTTGCGCTGGACGAGGCGGTAGCTCTCGTCGCGGGTAAGGCCGGCCTGGGTCAGGGCCAGCAGCACGCGCTGCGAATGGACGAGGCCGCCCATGCGATCGAGGTTCTTGAGCATGCGCTCGGGGTAAATGAGCAGCTTGTCGATGACCCCGGTCAGGCGGGCCAGCGCGAAGTCGAGCGTGATCGTCGCGTCGGGCCCGATGAAACGCTCAACCGAGGAGTGCGAGATGTCGCGCTCGTGCCAGAGCGCCACGTTCTCCATTGCCGGCATGGCGTAGGAACGGATGATGCGGGCCTGACCGGTGAGGTTCTCGGTGAGCACCGGGTTGCGTTTGTGCGGCATGGCCGACGAGCCCTTCTGGCCGGGCGAGAAGTATTCCTCGGCCTCGAGAACTTCGGTGCGCTGCAGGTGGCGAACCTCGACGGCAAGGCGCTCGATCGAGCTGGCGATGACGCCCAGCGTCGCGAAGAACATGGCGTGGCGGTCACGCGGGATCACCTGGGTGGAGACTGGCTCGACCTCGAGGCCCATCTTGTCCGCGACATAGGCTTCCACGGCCGGGTCGACATTGGCGAAGGTGCCGACCGCGCCGGAGATCGCGCAAGTCGCCACTTCCTCGCGCGCGGCGATCAGGCGCTTCTTCGCGCGGGAGAATTCGGCATAGGCCTCGGCCATCTTGAGGCCGAAAGTCACCGGCTCGGCGTGGATGCCGTGGCTGCGGCCGATGGTGGGGGTGTACTTGTGCTCCTCGGCGCGACGCTTGATCGCGGCGAGCAGGCCGTCGAGGTCTTCGAGAAGGATGTCGGCGGCACGCACGAGCTGGACGTTCAGGGTCGTGTCGAGCACGTCGGAGCTGGTCATGCCCTGGTGCATGAAGCGCGCTTCGGGGCCGACCTGCTGGGCGACCCAGTCGAGGAAGGCAATGACGTCGTGCTTGGTGACGGCCTCGATCGCGTCGATCGCAGCGACGTCGATCCTGGGATTGGTGGCCCACCAGTCCCACAGGGCCTTGCCGGCGCTTGCGGGCACGGTGCCCATTTCGCCCATCTTGACCGCGGCGTGCGCCTCGATCTCGAACCAGATGCGATAGCGTGCTTCGGGCTCCCAGATCGCGGTCATCGCGGGGCGGGCGTAGCGGGGGACCATGTTCGACTCCTTTTGCTTCCGCGCGAGCCGCTAGGGGGAGCGGGCGCGGAAGGCAAGAGGGCGTGGCCCGGCATCGGTGCCGGACCAGGTGGTTCAGAACGGCCAGATCATCGGAATCATGATGAGTGTCGTGATCGAGACGATCAGCGTCAGCGGGAAACCGAACTTGTAGAAGTCGGTGAACCTGTAGCCGCCCGCGCCGTAGATCAGGGTGTTGGTCTGATAGCCGATCGGGGTGAGGAAGCTAGCCGAGGCCGCGAACATGACCGCCACGACGAAAGGCCGCGGATCGACGTGAAGCGCATTGGCAAGGCTGATGCCGATGGGCGTTACCACCACTGCCACCGCGTTGTTGGTGACGAGTTCGGTCAGTACAAGGCTGAGCAGATAGATCGTGACCAGCGCGGCAAAGGGACCCATCGTTCCAAGCCAGGGCGTGGCCAGCGATACTATGGATTCGACAAGGCCGGTCCTTTCCAGCGCGGTGCCGATCGACAGCATGGCGACGATGAGGGCGATGATGCGCCAGTCGACCGACTTGAACGCCTCGTCCGGCTCGACGCAGCGCATGCCCAGCACGATGGCGACGCCGAGCACCGCCAGGCCTGCGAGGGGCATCACGTCCAGGGCGGCGGCAATGACGATGCCGATCATCGTGCCCACCGCGATCCAGGCCTTGTTGCGGCGGAAGCCCTGGAACGTCGGCTCGGCGATGTTGACCAGTTGCTGATCCTCGACAAGCCGGCGCAGATCCTCGGGCGCGCCTTCCATCAGCACGGTGTCGCCCACCTGCAGGGGCACTGTCTCGTAGCGCTCCTCCAGGTTGGTGCCCTTGCGATGGAGCGCGATGGGATAGACGCCGTAGCGACGGCGCAGGCGCAGGTCGGCCAGCGTGTGACCGATGATCGCAGCGCCCGGCGCCAGCAGTGTCTCGACCATGATCGAATTGCGGGTGGAAAGTTGGACGAGGTGCGGATCGGTGGCGGAAGCGGCCGTCAGGGCGTGCTGGCCGCGCTCCTTGATCGTCATGAGGTCGGTGGCGGACGTGCGCATCACCACGATGTCGCCTTCCTCCAGCAGGCAGTGGGCGAGGTCGCGGCGCAGCGATTCGTCACCGCGAAGGACATCGACGAGGCGGCGCTCGGGGCGCGAGAAGAGATCGATCTGGCGCGGATCCTGGCCGATGTAGGGGGAGCCCGCCTCAATGAAGACCGACACGACGAAACGCTTGTTGTCGCTTGTGGCGGTTACGCCCGCGACCGTGTGACGCTCGGGCAGAAGGCGGTGCGAGATCGCCAGCCAGATCACGCCGATGACCGCCACGACCATGCCCACCGGCGCGATCTCGAAAAGGGACAAGGGCGCAAGGCCGGCCTTGCGGGCCACGCCATCGACCAGGATGTTGGTCGATGTGCCCAGCAGGGTCACCGTGCCGCCCAGAACCGCAGCGAACGAGACCGGCATCAGAATCTTGGACGGGACGATGTTCAGTTCCTTTGCCAGCGTCATGGCGACCGGGATCATCATCATCACCAGCGGCGTGTTGTTGGTGAAGGCCGACATCGCCGCGATTACCGCCAGGAAGGCCGCGATCGAGAGAGTCGGCCGGGTCTTGCCGATGCCGGTGATGCGCGTGGCCAGATGGTCGAGCGCGCCGGTGCGCACCATCGCCGAAGAGATCATGAACATGCACACGATCGTCAACGGGGCAGGGTTGCTCATGGCATCAAGCACGTCGTTCGTGGCGAGGACGCCGAGCAGAAGCAGCACGGCGACAAGCACGATGGCGACCACTTCGGGAGCGGCCACCTCGAACGCGAAGGCAAGGAAGAGCAGGACGAGAAGAACGCCCATCACGGCAGGCGAGCCCACGTCGAATCCCAGGATCATTCTGTCCGCAGCCCTTTCATCCGATCGGCGTCATAGCCCGGTACGACGAGTTAGCGGGAATTGCGCGGCGTGCAAGTGTAATTGTCTATTAAAACGATTGAGAATGGCGCCGTTCCGTCAAAATCTCGTGACATAGAAACCCTTGCTTAGACTAGCTGACCGGCCACATGAAGCTTTCGGTGCATTCGCCTGTCATTTCGCCCAGTGGCGAAAAGCTGCGTTCGATAATCGTGCCGCGGCCATCGTGGCCGATCGCCAGGACGGTGCTGCAGCGCGTGCCGTAGCTCTCATCGTGGATGAAGACGGGCGAGAATCGCGGTTCGGGGCCATGTTCCGGGCGTTCTGCATCGATGGCGGGCGTCTCGTCGCGCAGGGCGTCGAGAAGGGGGGCGAATGTGCGATCGCCATCCGCAAGCCACCGTTCGAGCGCCTTCTCGACTTTCACGGTCTTGGGCCAGGGGACATCGAAGCCGCCGTTCGAAAGGCCGTGAATGCCCGTCGAAAGGCGCCTGCGCTCGAGTTGGGGGTGGTTGGTCAGGAACCATGCCTTGGCGTCCTCGACGAGCACCAGGTTGAACGGATTCATCGCCGTCATGTTTTCCGGATCGGCTCCGGTAAGCAGATCCGTCACGAGGCGCCCGCGCGAGGGACGGCCGGGCTGGGGGCCTTGCGGTACCCGGTAATTGGTGACCAGCGCGAAACGGCCCGCCTCGGTGACGCCCAGCCAGGTGCCGCCGCCGGTCAGGTCGGTGCCTGCGATGATTCCTGAGCCGTCCTCCCAGCACGCGAGCGGTGCGGCGGGCCGGGCGTGGAATTCGTCGCGGTTGCCCGCGCAGACGAGTAGCCAGTCGGGATGTGCATCCCATGCAACGGCGGCAACGCACATCAGATAAGTCCCTTGGCTCTCAGGCTGACATGCCCTTCGCGACCGATGATGACATGGTCGTGAACCGTGATGCCCAGCAAGCGTCCTGCTTCGGCGATGCGGTTGGTGATTTCGATGTCCGCGCGGCTCGGCTGGGGGGAGCCCGAGGGGTGGTTATGGACGAGGATCAGCGCTGTCGCGCCGATGTCGAGCGCGCGACGGATTACCTCGCGGGGATGGATGGCCGCTTCGTCGACCGAGCCTTCACCGACCAGATCGTCCAGCACCAGCATGTTGCGCGCATTGAGGTGAAGCACGCGTACGCGTTCCACGGTGAGATGGGCCATGTCGATCGTCAGGTAATCTATCAGTGCCTGCCACGAGCCGATCACCGGCGCCTCGCGAACCTTCTGCCGCGCCATGCGGGTGGCGGCGACGCGGACCAGTTGCAGGGCCGCCGCGCTCGCCTCGCCCATGCCGGGATGGCTGGCGAGCGTGTGCGGATCGGCCTGCAGCACGCCCGCGAGCGATCCGAAGCGCTGCAGCAGACTGCGCGCCAGCGGTTTCATGTCGCGGCGGGGAACAGCCTGGGTCAGCAGGAGTTCGATCACCTCATGATCGGCGAGCGCATCCTGTCCGCCGTCCAGCAACCGTTTGCGGAGCCGCTTGCGATGCCCGCTGGGATCGTTGGCCGCGTCGATGTGCCTTGGCACGGGAGCAGCCCGTTCATCGAAGAGTGGGGCGTCGTCTGGCATAGAGTGCACAAACAATTGCCTTTCTGGCGCTGTCAGCGCAAGTGATGGAGTGCATGGCGCAAGAGCAGGACCAGCCCCCGGAGCCCGATTTCGCGGCGAGCGAGACGAGCGTGACGCCTGCGCGCTGCGTGCGTTGGCGCAGGGTAATGCTTGCGCTTGCTGCGCTGCTGGTCGTGGTGCTCGGCTCCGTCTGGGTCATGCGCAAGGATATCGCTGACGATGTGATCTCCGGCGAACTCGAATCGATGGGACTGCCGGCGCACTATGAAGTGGTATCGATCGGTCCTTCTGAACAGGTGGTCCGCAATCTGGTGATCGGCGATCCGAAGAAGCCGGATTTCAGCGCGGCGGAACTTCGCGTGGCGACCCGGCTGTACTGGGGCCTTCCGGGGATCGGGCGGATCACCGTGGTGCGCCCGCGCCTCTATGGCGCCTACCATGATGGCAAGATGAGCTTCGGCAGTCTCGACAAGGTGCTGTTTACCGGGAAGGCTGGGCCCTTCGAGATGCCCGACCTCGATGTCGCGGTAGTGGACGGGCGCGCTTTGATCGAAAGCGACAATGGCCGGATCGGTGCGAAGCTGACCGGTGAAGGCCCTTTGCGCGGCGGTTTTTCCGGCGAACTGGCAGCAGTCGCGCCGGAATTGTCGTTCGACGGCTGCAAGGCCGGGCGCACCAGCATTTACGGCAAGGTGACCACGGCATCCGAAAAGCCGCGCTTCGAAGGGCCGGTGCGCATGGCGGGCCTTGGCTGTCCGGACCGTGAAGTCGCGGTGGCGCAGGCAGGGCTGACGCTCGACGTCACGCTCGACAAGGCGCTCGATGGCGGCGAGGGCAAGCTCGGCTTCAAGGCCGGGGCAGGGCGCTATGGGGACAATCGCCTCGATGGCGCGTCCGGTACTGCCAATTTCACCTACCGTGGCCGTTCGCTCAATGCCCGCTACGACCTTGAGGCACGCGGTGTCAGGACGCCGCAAGCCCGGCTTGCCCGCCTCTCGTTCGATGGCCGGGCCCGTTCCGCCGAGGGGCTCGCCCGCTTCGATGTCGACAGCGACATCGGCGGAAAGGGCATCGCCCTGGGGACCGCGCTGGACCAGACCCTGCGCGATGCACAGCGGACGGGCGAGGGCACGCTCGTGGCGCCCCTCGCCGCGCAAATGCGCAGCGCGCTTGCCCTGGAAACCCGCGCCAGCACGCTTGTTGCCAACGTGCTCCTTCGGCGAACGGACGAGGGGTTTAGTCTCGTCGTGCCGCAGGGCTCTCTCAAGGGAGGCAGTGGGTCTTCGCTGCTGACGCTTTCGCGCGTGCAGGCGATGTTCGGTACGGGTGGACTGCCTCGCGTGACCGGCAATTTCGCCACCGGAGGGCGCGGATTGCCACAAGTCTCCGGCCGGATGGAAAGCGGCAACGACGGCAGGCTGGCGATGCATGTGACGATGCCGGGTTACCGCGCCGGCGACACGCGCGTTGCATTGCCGCAGCTCGCGCTGGTTCAGGGTGCCGACGGTGCTCTGACCTTTACCGGCAAGGCCAGTCTCACGGGCGATCTGCCCGGCGGACGGGCGGAAAACCTGATCCTGCCGATTGCGGGAAGTTGGGGAGCGAATGGCGATCTTGCGGTCTGGCCGCGCTGCGCTCAGGTGGCTTTCGACCGGCTGCAGTTCGCCAGCCTGACACTCGACCGGCGCAGTCTGTCGGTTTGCCCTGTGGAAGGGCGGGCTGTCGTTCAGGGCAGGGGTGGCAATCTGCGGGTGGCCGCGGGCGTTTCCGGGCTCGACCTGTTCGGGCATCTCGGGGAAACGCCGATTCGCATCGTCAGTGGGCCGCTCGGGTTCGTTCAGGACGGCACCGGCCCCGGCGTGCTCAAGGCCACGGCACTCGCGGTCGATCTCGGGCCGGAAGACGGCGTTTCGCAGTTCCGAATCGCGGATCTCGACGCGCGCGTCGGTGCCGAGACCGCCGGGACGTTCGGCGGGGCCGACCTGGGCCTCTACGCTGTTCCCCTCGATTTGCGCAGGACGGCCGGCAACTGGCGCTATGCGGATGGCGTGCTTACGATCGATGGCGCCATCTTCACGCTCGTCGACCGTGAAAAGGTCGCCCGTTTCCAGCCCATGGTCGCGCGCGATGCTACCCTGCGCCTTGCCGACAACATAATCACCGCGCAGGCGGTCATTCGCGAACCGGAAAGCGGCCGGGAAGTTGTGCGCGCAGACATCGTGCACGACCTCGGCAGTGCCACAGGCCATGCCGACCTTACCGCGGACGGCATCCGGTTCGACGACAAGCTGCAGGCCGATACGCTCTCCGCCCTGGCGCTGGGCATCGTCTCCAGTCTCGAAGGAACGGTTCGCGGGACCGGCCGAATCGACTGGAACGAGAAAGGCGTCACCAGCCATGGCCGCCTTGCTACCGACGGCGTCGACTTCGCTGCGCCCTTCGGTCCGGTAAAAGGGCTGTCGGGCGAAGTGGTGTTCACCGATCTTCTCGGCCTCGTCACCGCGCCCGACCAGCGATTGAAGCTTGCCTCGATCAACCCCGGCATCGAAGTGACGGACGGCATCCTCTCCTTCGAGATGAAGCCCGACCACTACCTGCAGGTCAATAGTGCCCACTGGCCTTTCATGGGGGGCACGCTTGCGCTCGAACCCGCGCACATGAAGATCGGCGTTGCCGAGACGCGCTACTACACGCTGAAGGTCGAAGGGCTCGATGCGACGACGTTCGTGCGGCATCTCGAAATGGACAACCTCAACGCATCGGGTGTCTTCGACGGCCGTTTGCCGCTGGTGTTCGACGAGAACGGCGGGCGGATCGAGGAAGGCCATCTCGTTTCGCGGCCACCGGGCGGCAATGTCGCCTACGTCGGCGAGCTGACGTACAAGGACTTGTCCGCAATGGGTAATTTCGCCTTCGATACGCTCAAGTCGGTGAATTTCCAGAGCATGGAGATTTCGCTCGGCGGCGATCTGGCGGGAGAGATCATCACCCGCGTCAGCTTCACCGGCCTCAGCCAGGGGCTCGGTGCCAAGCAGAATTTCCTGACGAAGCAGGTCGCGAAGCTGCCGATCCGTTTCGTGCTCAATATCAAGGCGCCCTTCTTCAGCCTGTTCGCGCCGCTGCGGTCGCTCTACGATCCCAGCTACGTGACGGACCCGCGCACGCTCGGCCTTATCGGCATAGACGGTGTCCCCAAGGCGCGGGGACGGCAGGCTCCCGCCGTTTCAGCCATTCAGCCTCCAGTCAGTGAGAATAACCCATGACGGCATGTGAATTGACCGGAGGCTTTCCGGCTGCAACAAATCCGGCGATGAGATGTCGGGGCAAGATGAAATTGCAGCAAGGCCAAGGGTTCGGCGGGCGCGCCGTTCGCGCCGTATGGAAGCAGGGGCCGGTGCTGATGGTCGCGGGTGCGATCGGGGTGCTTGGGGGATGCGTCAATCTGGCGGCGCCCGACAAGCCGATCGTGATCGAGCTGAACATCAATATCCGGCAGGAAGTCGTCTATCGCCTTGACGCTGAAGCGGCCAAGACGATCGAGGAGAACAAGGACATTTTCTGATGACCAGGTTGTCTATCAAGGGTTTCAAGGTGGCCGGGATGGCCGTGGCGGCCGCGCTCATGGCGACGGGCCCCGTCGTGGTCCAGGCGCAGGGTCGCAGCCCCGAATATGCCGCCGCGCGCGCCGCGGGGCAGATTGGCGAGCAGCAGGACGGCTACCTGGGCGTGGTCGGCAGCCAGTCGCAGGACATCGTCAAGATGGTGCGCGATCTCAACAACAAGCGCCGTGCGGTCTACACCGAGGGCGCTGCCGCCGCGAAGAGCACCGTTCAGGAATATGCCACGGCAACCGCGTGCCGCCTGCTGGCCGACACCAAGCCGGGCGAGAAATATCAGGCGCCCGATGGCTCCTGGCAAACGCGCGGCGCAGCGATGCCGTCGCGCCCGGCGGGCTGCAAATAGGGGCGACTGTCGGGACGGGGCGCGAACGCCTTTCCTGATTCGTTCGAAAAGGCCGGTCGACAGCGATGTCGTCCGGCCTTTTTCGTGACCTATCGCCAACGCGGTATCGGTCCGGCAAATCCGGGGCATTGTGGCTGTGCGGGCCGATGCGGTATCTTGCCCTGCGGAAGAGTTGCAGCGCAGCACGCGCCACGGTTGACTCGGGAAAAGCCGCAACCTAAGGGGGCGGCGCTCTTGGCGGACGGCCGTTGTGCGCGTCGTGTGTTCCCGTGTCTCATGAGGAGCCTGACATGAACGACGAGCCTGAAACCCGGGACCCTGTTGGTGAGGATGCGCGTATCGACGCGCTCGACGAGCGGCTGAAAGCCCTTCGTGAGCGGGAAGAGAAGCGCAACCAACCGACGGCGGGCGTGGAATCGGACGAGAATTATCGTCTTGGGAACCGCGTGCTGTCGGAATTGCTGGGGGGTGTCGCGGGCGGCCTGTTTCTCGGTTGGGTGATCGATCACTTTGCCGGAACGTCGCCCTGGGGTCTGTTGGTGATGTTGTTCTTCGGAATCTTCGTCGCCTTCAGGAACATTATCCGGATTTCGAACCGGCGTCCCGACTGATCCCAAATTTCTTTTTGGGCCAGGGGAAGGGGCGCTGTTGTTCAACAGGCGACAGGGATATTCGCGTGGCAGCTGAAGGCAAGGTCGACCCGATGCACCAGTTCACCATCGAGCCGTTGTTCGGCTCTGATGGCTGGCAGATTGCGGGCTATAATATCGCCTTCACCAATAGTGCGCTGTGGATGGCGATCGCTACCGTGCTTCTGCTCGTTTTCGTGGCAGGCGGTGCCAAGCGTCAGCTCGTGCCCGGCCGCTGGCAGATGGCGGTGGAAACCTTCACCGGCTTCATCGATGGCATGCTGGCCGCCAATGTTGGCGCCGCCGGCAAGAAGTATGTGCCCTACATCTTCTCGCTGTTCATGTTCATTCTCTTCGCCAACTTCCTCGGCCTCATGCCGCTCGGCGTGCTGGGGCTGCATCCCTTCACGTTCACCAGCCACTTCTCGGCCACCGGCGTTCTTTCGATCCTGTCGTTCTCGATCGTGATCATCGTCGGTTTCGCCAAGCACAAGCTGCACTTTTTCTCGCTCTTCGTGCCGCACGGTACGCCTGCTGCGATGATCCCGGCCATCTTCGTGGTCGAGCTGATCTCGTTTCTGGTGCGTCCGTTCAGCCTCGGCCTGCGACTGTTCGTCGCGATGATGGCCGGCCACGTCCTGCTCGAAGTGCTCTCCAGCTTCGTGATCAGCTCGGGTAACGCCAGTATCGGCCTCTTCGCCATTGCCGGCCTGCCCAGCTTCATCCTGATGGTCGGCATCTGCGCTCTCGAGCTGCTGGTGGCCGCGATCCAGGCATACGTTTTCGCTCTTCTCACCTGCGTCTATCTGAACGACGCCGAGAACCTTCACTGATTTTACCGCCAATCGAGTTTTCCAAAGGGAGTTTTTGAAATGGACGCAGAAGCTGCAAAGCTGCTTGGTGCTGGTTTCGCCGCTATCGGCGCTGGCCTCGCTTCGATCGGCGTGGGCAACGTTTTCGCCAAGTTCCTCGAAGGCGCGCTGCGCAACCCGGGCGCCGCTGACGCCCAGCAGGGCCGCCTGTTCATCGGCTTCGCCGGTGCCGAGCTTCTGGGCCTGCTCTCGTTCGTTATCGCCGCGCTGCTGATCTTCGCCTGATCGCACGCGTTTCCGTTTGACCGGGCTGCCCGAACCCTTTGGTGGGGCGGCCCGGATCGACGGACCTGAAGTTTTTGACGGCCACCTCGAGACAAGGCTGACCCATGCCTCAAATCGAACAGCTTGCCGCGACCTATTCCAGCCAGATCTTCTGGCTGCTGGTCTTCTTCGGCTTCACCTTCTTCGTCGTCGGGCGGGGCATGGTGCCGAAGGTGATGGATACGGTCGCGCAGCGCGACAAGCAGATTGCAGACGACCTCTTCGCCGCCGAGCGCGCTCGCAAGCAGGCCGACGAGGAAGAGGCTGCCTGGCGCACGCGTGAAAACGCGAACCGTGCCGAGGCACAGAGCCTGATCGCGGATGCACGCGGCAAGGCTGCCGCCGCCACCGCAGACCGCCTTGCGGCTGCACAGGGCGTCATCGACGGCAAGCTTGCCGATGCCGAAAGCCGTATCGCCGAGGCACGTCGTTCGGCATCGGCCGAGATCGAGGACGTCGCGGCAGACGCTGCGCGCGAAATCGTCAGCCGCGTCGCCGGCCTCTCGGTCGACGAAGCTGCTGTCCGTTCCGCCGTGAAGGAGAACCTGGTCCATGGCTGACAATGTTGCCGTAGAGCAGGGCCTTGCCCATGAAGGTGCCGAAATCACCGGCGCGACCACCGCGCATGTAGAGCACCACGCCGAACCGGCGCTGCTCGGCATTGCGCCGCCGGTCGCCGTCGTCAGCGCCTCGATGATCGTGCTGCTCGCCATCGCGATCTGGAAGGGGGCTCCGAGCCTCCTGACCAAGGGCCTCGATTCCCGGATCGCCGAGATCAAGGCGCAGCTCGAGGAAGCCAAGACTCTTCGCGCGGAAGCTGAAGCGCTGCGCAAGGAGTATGCCGACAAGATCGCCAATGCCGAAAAGGACGCGGCCTCGATGCTCGAGCATGCCCGTCACGAGGCTGACGCGATTGTCGCCAAGGCAGAAAAGGACGTGGCCGACGTCATCACCCGCCGCGAGAAGATGGCGCAGGACAAGATCGCGGCCACTGAAATCGCTGCCGTCACCGATCTGCGCAATCAGGCCGCCGCCGCCGCAGCAGCAGCAGCCAAGGGGCTGATCGCGACCAACCATTCGGCAGATGCGGACAAGGCGCTGGTCGACCAGGCGATCGCCGGGATCTGAACGCCTCTTTCCGGCTAGCCGGTACAACAAAAAAGCCCCCGTCCCCGGACGGGGGCTTTTTTGTTGGTGGGGTGATGGCGTTCGTCGATGGCGATTGCCGTTTCGGCGGCCCTGGACGGTGGCAGTTCAAGCTCTGTCGAAGTGGCATTGAGCAAGAAGGTGGTGCGGGCGAGGGCGTGGGCACGTTCTTTCAAATGCGAGCCCGCAGTTCATGGTCCGTCGTCTTGCCGTTTCGTTTTCGCTTGGTCTCCTGACCGTTGCCTCGCCTGCGCTTTGCGATGATCGCGCCTTCGAGGCAGATGCTGCGGCGGTCTACCAGGGGCTCGCGCCGACCGGCATGGCAGTGGCCGTCGTCAAGGATGGCAGGCTGGCCTTCGACCATGGGTTCGGCACGCGAGAGGTCGGCAAGGCGCAACCGGTCGACGCGGATACCGTGTTTCCGATCCATTCGATGACCAAGGCCTTCACCGCCGCGGCACTGGCCGTGCTGATCGACGAGGGCAAGCTGAACTGGGACGACAAGGTCGTCGCGCACTTGCCCGAATTCGCGATGAGCGACCCCTATGTGACCCGCGAAATGACGGTGCGCGACCTGCTCGTTCATCGTTCGGGCCTTTCGCTCGGGGCAGGCGACCTGCTGCTCTGGCCCGATGCGAAGGCGACGCCGGGCGAGGTCGTTGCGGCGTTGAGGCATCTGCCCCTTGCCACCGGCTTTCGCGAGCGTTTCACTTACGACAACATCCTCTACATGGTCGCCGGTGAAGTGGTGGCGCGGGTGTCCGGAATGTCCTGGGCGGATTTCGTCGAACAGCGGCTGTTCGTGCCGCTTGGCATGACCTCTTGCTCGGCTGACCCCGCGAGACCCAGGCCGCTGCCGACGGCCTTGCAGCATTCGCGGGCCGGAGCCGATGCAAAGGTAGAAGCTCTGACGGATCTCGATGCCGTCGCCGATCCGGCGGGCAGCATTTCCTGTTCTGCACGTGACATTGCGCGCTGGGCCGTGTTCCAGATGGGCGACGGCACTGCCGCCAGCGGCGTGCGGGTCCTGACGCCGGAGCGCCTGCACGAGATGCAGGAAGGCGATGTCATCATGCACACGTCGGGCATGCGCCGCCGCCTGGCCAATTCCCATCTGACGGCCTACGGCTTGGGTTGGACGGTTTCGGACTTCGCCGGCGAACGCCTCGTTGAGCATGGCGGTGCGGGGCCGGGTGGCCTTACCAACCTCGTGATGCTGCCGGACCGCAAGGTGGCGGTGGTGGTGTTGACCAACGATATCGTTCCCGCCCACCTGCTGGCCTATCAGCTTGCCGACCGGGCGGTGCGCGGTGAAAACGCTGCCGACTGGAATGGCGAGGTCGTTCGCCGGTATCGCGAATTCATGGCGGAAAAGACGAAGGCATCGGATGCGGCCGCAACTGCGGATGCCGCAACGGGCATGGCCACAGCGCACCCGCTGTCAGCCTATGCGGGGACTTATCGCGATCCCTGGTATGGGGACATCGTCGTGCGCGAGACGGGCAGCGGGCTGGAAATCCATCTGACCCGCTCGAAGTTGCTGCGCGGCCCGCTGGTCCATCGCGACGGAGAGACGTTCGTCGCGCGCTGGCCGGACCGACATCTCAATGCCGATGCCGTCGTGACCTTCGTTGCCGACGGGGAGGGGCGTCCGGCGAGGCTCACGATTGCGCCGGCCACCCCTGACGTGGACTTTTCCTTCGACTATCGGGATCTTCACCCCGTGCGCGTGGCGGGTCATTCCTGGAGCGCCTTGCCTTGAATGCTCATGTGGGCCCCGCAGGGGCGCTGCCGGGGAGCCGGTCTACGAGACAGAAAAGCCTCCGTCCTTCGATGGAAGCTTTTTCTTTTGCGCTTCTTTCTTTCGTTTTTGATTCAGATCTCTGGCTTTGTCCGGATGAAGGTCTAGGCTTGCCGCATTGCCCTTGAGGAGAGGTGATGCATGTTTGTGAAGCTGACCAGTGTCGATCGCACCCCGACCGTGATTAACGCGTCGCAGGTCACGTTCATTTCGCAGATATCGGAAGGTACGCGCATCCGCTTCGGCGAGGGGCGCAGCATTACCGTTGTCGAGCCGCTCGAAGAAGTGATGAGCAGGCTCGACCGCACCCAGTCGTTTCGCGAGACCTGACGGGAAACCGGTTGGCTGCCGGCGGCCTGTTCGTGTTCCGGCTTTGCCCGGCACGAACGGGCGAAGGCTGGCGAGAGCCTTCAGAAGCTGTCCTTGGCCGCTCTCAGCGCGGCGAACGTCGCCACGGCATCACCGCCGCCCCAGCGTGCCCGCATGTCCGGATCGTCGGCGCGCAGGAAGGGGTTGGTCCTCAGTTCCCGTTCCAGCTTCATGGGCACGGTGGGCAGGCCGGCGGCACGCAAGCGCGCGATGTCCTCGGCATAGGCTGCCAGATCGGCGTTGTCGGGATCGGCATGAAGCGCGAACCTGAGGTTCGCTTCGGTATATTCGTGTGCGCAGTAGAGCATCGTTTCGCCGGGCAGGGACTTGAGCCGCTGCAGACTCGCCCAGAACTGCGGCGCGGTACCTTCGAACATGCGGCCGCATCCCAGTGCGAATAGTGAATCGCCGACGAAGGCCATGCGTGCACCGGCCAGGTGGTAGGCGACATGACCCATCGTATGGCCGCCCACGTCGATGACCTTGCCTTTGCGGTCGCCGATCGAGACGGTGTCGCCGTCCTCCACGGTGCGGTCGACCCAGGCGATCTTGCCCGCATCGCCGGCAGGCGCGGTGACATGGCAGCCCGTGACCGCCTTGATCGCCTCGTTTCCGCCTGCGTGATCGGGATGCCAGTGGGTGTTCCAGATCTGGGTGATCTGCCATCCCTTGTGTCCCGCCTGACGGAGGTATTCGTCCGCGTCGGGCGTGTCGATGCAGACGGTTTCCTCGCTCTCCGGATCGTGAAGCAGATAGCCGTAGTTATCGGACAGACAGGGAAACTGGTGAACTTCTAGCATGGAGATCTCCTTGCCTTCCTATGTAGCCATGTTGGCCCAAAGCAAAAGCCCGCCCGGATTGCTCCGGACGGGCCCTTGGTGATTTCGGTGTCCCGGAAGGGACGCCTCAAGATCAACGGTTCTTGAGCGCCTCGCCGAGGATGTCGCCGAGCGACGCACCCGAGTCGGACGAACCGTACTGTTCCACGGCTTCCTTCTCTTCGGCCAGCTGGCGGGCCTTGACCGAGAAGTTCGGCTTCTTGGAGCGGTCGAAACCGGTGACCATGGCATCGAGCTTCTGGCCGACCTGGAAGCGGTCGGGGCGCTGCTCGTCGCGGTCGCGGCCGAGGTCCGAACGCTTGATGAAGCCGGTGGCGCCATCGTCGCCAGCCTGGACTTCCAGGCCGCCGTCGCGGACTTCGAGGACGGTGACGGTGACGACTTCACCACGGCGCAGCGAACCGCCGGCCGCAGCCACGCCGCCAGCCGCCGGAGCGCCACGCTCAAGCTGCTTCATGCCAAGGCTGATGCGTTCCTTCTCGACGTCGACGTCGAGAACCACGGCCGAGACTTCCTCGCCCTTGCGGTGCAGGGCCAGCGCGTCCTCGCCGGAGATGCCCCAGGCGATGTCCGACATGTGGACCATGCCGTCGACGTCGCCGTCGAGGCCGATGAACAGGCCGAATTCGGTCGCGTTCTTGACTTCGCCTTCCACGGTCGAGCCGACCGGGTGCTTCTCGGCGAAGGCTTCCCAGGGGTTCTGCTGAGCCTGCTTGAGGCCGAGCGAGATGCGGCGCTTGTCGGAATCGACTTCCAGCACCATGACTTCGACTTCCTGCGAGGTCGAAACGATCTTGCCCGGGTGGACGTTCTTCTTGGTCCAGGACATTTCGGACACGTGGACGAGGCCCTCGATGCCCGGCTCCAGCTCCACGAAGGCGCCGTATTCGGTGATGTTGGTGACCGTACCGGTGAGCTTGGCGCCGACCGGGTACTTGGCGGCCGCGCCTTCCCAGGGATCGCTCTCGAGCTGCTTCATGCCCAGCGAGATGCGCTGTGTGTCCTGGTTGATGCGGATGATCTGGACGGTGACGGTGTCACCGATGTTGATCACCTCGCTCGGGTGGTTGACGCGCTTGTAGCTCATGTCGGTGACATGGAGCAGGCCGTCGATACCGCCGAGGTCGACGAAGGCGCCGTAGTCGGTGATGTTCTTGACGACACCCTCGATCACCTGACCTTCGGACAGCTTCTCGATCAGCTCGCTGCGCTGCTCGGCACGGGTCTCTTCGAGGACGGCGCGGCGCGACACGACGATGTTGCCGCGGCGACGGTCCATCTTGAGGATCTGGAAGGGCTGCGGCACGTCCATCAGCGGCGCAACGTCGCGCACCGGACGGATGTCGACCTGCGAGCCGGGCAGGAAGGCCACGGCGCCATCGAGGTCGACCGTGAAGCCGCCCTTGACGCGGCCGAAGATCACGCCCTCGACGCGCTTGCCTTCGCCGAATTCGTTTTCGAGCTTGTCCCAGGCGGCTTCGCGGCGAGCGCGGTCGCGGCTGAGCATCGCTTCGCCGTCGGCGTTCTCGACGCGGTCGACATAGACTTCGACTTCGTCGCCGACTTTCAGGCCGTGGTCGTCTTCACCGCGCGCGAATTCGCGCAGCGGCACGCGGCCTTCGCTCTTGAGGCCTACGTCGATGACGGCCTTGTCGTTCTCGATGGCAGTGATGGTGCCCTTGACGACACGGCCTTCGAAGCCGTCGTCGGCAACGCCGCCGAGCTGTTCGTCGAGCATTTTCGCGAAATCGTCGCGAGTCGGATTGGCAGAAGTAGCCATTATCAGGTCTTTCCTGTTCAACGATTTTTCCGGCCAGGCGGTTGTTTCCGCCGGTCTTTCTCCGCCATCCGCACCATTGCATCGGCGGGCCAAAAGGGCCGAACTGCCACGGGCGCCGGATGCGGTCCGCAGCGTCCTTCGGGCCACGGGGGCCTTCGGACCGGCGCGCCCTACGCGCGCGGAGCGTGAAATGCAAGGAAAATGGCGGCCTTCGCCTGGATCAGTGCTGCGGTTGATGGCCCGCTTTGCGCATGGTCAGCATCCATGTGGCGAGATCGCGCGCTTGGGTGCGGGTCACCGTGAAATCCATCGCAACCGGGAAGTTGTGCGAATCGACCAGGAACTGGCCCAGCGTTTCTACCGTCAGTCCGTTTCGATTGGCGATATCCTCGAACGGCGGGGATTCGGGATTTGGAGAAACGGTGTTGGGGACCACGCCATGGCAGGATGCACAGCGTTCCTGCGCAAAGGACAGGCCACGTTCGGCACTTGCAAGGGGCGAGGCCGTGACAGCGGGCGGCGCAGCCGTTGCGGTACAGCCGGAAGAAAAAACGGCGAGGAAGGCCGCAAGACGGATTCTCATCACTGGCCTTTCTCCTTGACCGCGGAGATGGCCGCCGCGATGGCCTCGTCGCGCGACAGGCTGGACGTGTCCAGCCGCACCGCGTCTTCGGCTGCGCGCAGGGGTGCCTCTTCACGCTCGCGGTCGCGTTTGTCGCGTTCGGCCAGGTCGGCGGTGATCTCGGCGAGCGAGACGTCGCGGCCTTGCTCCTGCATTTCCAGGAAGCGCCGACGGGCTCGCGCCTCGACCGACGCGGTGATGAATAGCTTTACATCCGCGTCGGGGGCAATGACCGTTCCGATATCGCGTCCGTCCAGCACGGCACCGCCCGGCTGCGTGGCAAAGGCACGCTGGCGATCATGGAGAGCCCGACGAACGGCAGGATGCCTCGAAGCCTTGCTGGCAAGGCCGCCCGTCGCCTCGGAACGAAGTTCGGGGTCGTCGAGCAGAGTTTCGGAGAACTGGCAGGCGGCCAGTGCATCGGCGGGATTTTCGGGGTCGCCGCCATTGAGAAGGCATTGCCGCCCGACGGCGCGGTAGAGCAGGCCGGTATCGAGATGCGGCAGGCCGAAATGCGCGGCGAGGGCCCGGGCAATCGTGCCTTTGCCTGATGCGGTTGGTCCGTCGACGGCGATGATCATGCGCCGCCCCATGACCTGCTGCGTCCGTGTTGGCAAGGTGCCGCCTTCATGCGTTCGGCCGAACGAGAACTCAGTCAGCGATGTCCTCGGCCCAAAGTGCTCCGTTTTCGGCAATGAAGCGGGCCATCAAGTCCACGCAGCGGAGGTCGTCGACGATTTCGACGTCGACGCCATGGTCGCGCAGGAATTGTTCGTTTCCACCGAAATTGCGGTTCTCGCCGATCACCACGCGGGGGATCTTGAACTGCACGATCGTGCCCGCGCACATCATGCAGGGCGAAAGCGAGGTGTAGAGCGTGCAGTCGCGATAGCTGATCTGGCGTCCGGCGTTCTGAAGGCAATCCATTTCGCCGTGGAGGATCGGGTTGCCCTGCTGCACCCGTCGATTGTGCCCGACGGCAATGATCTCGTTTCCGCGTGTGAGCGCCGAGCCTATCGGCAAACCGCCTTCGTTGAAGCTCTCCAGGGCTTGTTCATAGCAGGCGTCAATGGCGCGGCGGTCGATTTCCGAAAGACCGCTCCCTGTCATGCGGACAGCCTTTCCAGCATCGCCTCGAACACCGGGAAGCTTGTCGCGATCGGGCGGGTGTCGTCGACTTCCACGCCTTCGCGGCTCGCGAGGCCGGCGATGGCCATCGACATGGCGATGCGATGATCGAGATGCGTGGCGATGGCTTCGCCGTTGCCCTTGGGGGTGCCGGGCAGCAACTCGCCGCCGGTGCCGGTGATGACGAGCCCGTCCTCGCGTTCCTCGATGCGGGCCCCCGCGGCAGTGAGTGCTGTCGCCATGACCGCGAGGCGATCCGATTCCTTGACGCGCAGTTCGTCGAGGCCGCTGGTCACAGTGACGCCGTCAGCCAGTGCGGCGGCGACGAAGAGGGCGGGGAACTCGTCGATCATGCTGGGCGCAACGGCCGGATCGACCTCGATCCCCTTCAGCGCGGAATGCTTCACCAAGAGGTCTGCCACGGGTTCGCCGCCGACTTCGCGGGCGTTCAGTTCCTCGATTCTTCCGCCCATCTGCCGCAGTACGCCGACCAGTCCCGCGCGCGTGGGATTGAGGCCGACGTTCTCGATCACGACTTCACTGCCCGGCGTGATCAGCGCGGCGACCAGGAAGAAGGCGGCGGACGAGGGATCGCCCGGTACGTCGATGGTCTGCGGCTTCAGTTCCGCCTCGCCGCGAATGGTGATGACGCGGGTGCCGTTCGCCTCGATGTCGACGTTCAGGTCCGCACCGAAGCCACGCAGCATGCGTTCGGAGTGGTCGCGCGTGGGGACTGGTTCGATGACGGTAGTGATTCCCGGGGTGTTGAGCCCGGCCAGCAGGATCGCGCTCTTCACTTGCGCGGAGGCAACCGGCAGGCGGTAGGAAATCGGAACGGCCGGGCAGGCACCGTGCACGGTCAGGGGAAGGCGTCCGCCCTCGCTCGGCTCGAAGCTGGCGCCCATCTGCGACAGCGGCTCGATCACGCGGCCCATGGGGCGCTTCGACAGAGAGGCATCGCCCACGAACGAGGTGGTGATCGGATGGCTGGCGACCAGCCCCATCAGCAGTCGCGTCGACGTGCCGGAGTTGCCCATGTCGAGCGGGCCCGCGGGCTGGAGCAGGGCGCCCACGCCCACGCCGTGCACCGACCATGCGCCTTCTCCAGTCCGTTCGACCGTGGCACCCATTGCCCGCATCGCCGCCGCCGTGGCGAGAACGTCCTCGCCTTCCAGCAGTCCGGTGACGCGTGTCTCGCCCACGGCCAGGGCGCCGAGCATGATCGAGCGGTGGCTGATCGACTTGTCGCCGGGTACCCGGATCCGCCCCTTCAGAGGCCCTGCGGGCAGGAAGCGGCGGGGGCGCTTGGCGGTCGGATCGGCATGGCTCACGGGATGGCGGTCTTTCGGGGACAGGAGGGCCTAATTTCGCCGGGCTTTTGACAGCGCGGGCCGCCTATGGCAAGGCGCGCGCCCTGATGGGGCCGGCACGCTTGATTTTGCGTGTGCACCCTACCATCAAGACACGGAATTTCTGCTTCCGCGCCTTTGCGGTTGCACAAGACGAGGACATTTCATGGCCAAGCCTGAGTGGGGCGCCAAGCATGGCTGCCCGAAATGCGGCACCCGCTTTTACGATCTGGGCAAGGACGACCCGGTCACCTGCATCGAGTGCGGCTACGCGTGGCACCCCGAGCCGGTGCTGAAGTCCAAGCAGCCGATTCCCTTCGAGGAGGTCCAGAAGAAGGAGACCCCCGAGCAGGAGGACAGCGACCTGGCCGATGACGATCTGGACATCGACGAGGATAGCGATTCGCCCGACAACGACGTCGATCTCGGCGGCGACGACGATCTCGGTATCGGCGGCGGCGGGGACGACGACGACCGCGACGAGTGAGTTGGCGGGCGCCCGGCGGAAAAAATCGGGCGCCTCCAAATTCCCTCTTGCCAAGCGTGGAGCCCCCCACTAGAGGGCGGCCTCCCAGACGCCAAGCAAGGCACAAGGGACGGGACGGACCACCCAGGACCGCCCCGGATGAAATGGCACGGGGCCGTAGCTCAGCTGGGAGAGCGCTACAATGGCATTGTAGAGGTCAGGGGTTCGATCCCCCTCGGCTCCACCATTTCACGAAAGTCTCGGTTTTTCCTTGGCTTTCGACATATGAGTTTCGCGTAATAGCGATACGCTGGCCGGCGAGGTTTCGTCCGCCGGCGTTTTTCGCGTAATGTTGCGCTCACGCCGGTCCGCGAGGTTTCGCCCACCGGCGTTTTCGGCGTTTCGACGCCTTGTGAAGGAGTGAGCGGCCCATGTTCGCCACAAGCGACGTAAGGAGCGACCATGTTTGACTCTCTGTCCGATCGTCTCGGCGGCGTGTTCGACAAGCTGCGTGGTCGTGGCGCGCTCAAGGAGCAGGACGTTCGCGATGCCATGCGCGAAGTGCGCATCGCGCTGCTCGAAGCCGACGTTGCGCTTCCGGTTGTCCGCCGCTTCATCGATCAGGTGACCGAGAAGGCCGTGGGCCAGTCGGTGCTGCGCTCGGTCACGCCGGGTCAGCAGGTGGTCAAGATCGTCAACGATGCGTTGGTCGAGATGCTCGGCGGCGATGTGACGCCCGAACTCGATCTCAATGCCGCCCCGCCGGTCGTCATCATGATGGTCGGCCTGCAGGGCTCGGGCAAGACCACCAGCACCGCCAAGATTGCCAAGCTGCTCAAGGACAAGCAGGGCAAGAAGGCGATGATGGCCTCGCTCGACGTCAACCGTCCGGCGGCGCAGGAACAGCTCAAGGTTCTCGGCGAGCAGGTGGGCGTTGCCACCCTGCCGATCATCCCGGGCCAGCAACCCACTGAAATCGCCACCCGCGCGCTGCAGGCTGCGAAGCTGCAGGCGATCGACGTGCTGCTGCTCGACACCGCCGGCCGTCTCCACGTCGATCAGCAGCTCATGGACGAGATGAAGGCCGTCGCCCAAATCTCGAACCCGCGCGAAACGCTACTCGTCGTCGACTCGCTGACCGGTCAGGACGCGGTCAACGTCGCGCAGAGCTTCTCCGGGCAGGTTGATCTCACCGGCGTCGTGCTGACCCGCATGGACGGCGATGCCCGCGGCGGCGCGGCGCTGTCGATGCGCGCGGTCACCGGCAAGCCGATCAAGTTCGCCGGTACCGGTGAAAAGGCCGACGCGATCGAGGTCTTCCACCCCAGCCGCGTCGCCAACCGTATCCTCGGCATGGGCGACATCGTCTCGATGGTCGAAAAGGCCGCCGAGGCCGTCAAGGTTGAGGATGCCGAAGCGCTGGCCAAGCGCATGGAGCAGGGCAAGTTCGACATGAACGACCTGCGCATGCAGCTCAAGCAGATGCAGAACATGGGTGGTCTCGGCATGCTGGCGGGGATGATGCCCGGCATGAAGAAGGCCAAGGCCGCGATGGCCGCCTCGAACATGGACGACAAGGTGCTGGTCCGCATGGACGCGATCATCGGCTCGATGACGCCCAAGGAACGCGCCAATCCCGCGCTGCTCAACGCCAAGCGCAAGATCCGCGTCGCCAAGGGGTCCGGCACGCAGGTCCAGGACATCAACAAGCTGATCAAGATGTATCAGGAAATGTCCAAGGCCATGAAGCAGATCAAGAAGATGGGTGGCCTCAAGGGCCTCGCCGCGATGTTCGGCAAGGGCGGGCTCGATGCCGCCATGCCGGGGCTTGGCGGGCAGGGGCTCGGTCCCGGTGCGGGCGGACTGCCCGGCCTCGGCGGCGGCGGTGCACCCGATCTCAGCAAGTTTTTGAAGAAATAAGCATTCGAATTTGAAGGAAAGGTAGAACAATGTCCGTTTCGATCCGTCTGTCGCGCGGTGGCGCGAAGAAGCGTCCGTACTATAAGGTTGTCGTTTCCAACTCGCGCTCGCCGCGTGACGGCAAGTACCTGGAGCAGGTCGGCACCTACAATCCGCTGCTCGCCAAGGACGACGAGAACCGCGTCAAGCTCAACGAGGACCGCGTGAACTACTGGCTCGGCGTTGGCGCCCAGCCGACCGACCGCGTCGCCCGCATGCTCGACAAGGCCGGCATCAAGGAGCGCAAGGCCACCAATAACCCGCAGAAGGGTGAGCCGGGCGAAAAGGCCAAGGAACGCGCGGAGGAAAAGGCCGAGAAGCTGCGTGAGGCCGAAGAGGCCGCCGCCGCTGCTGCTGCCGCTCCGGCCGAGGAAGCTCCGGCCGCCGAGGAAGCTGCCGCAGAGGAAGCTTCCACCGAGGAATCGACCGAGGCCTAAGCCTTGGCCGGTAACGATCGCCCCGTCACGCTGGCAGCCATCACTGGCGCCCACGGCGTGACGGGCGAAGTACGCCTCAAGCTGTTCGGAGAAGGCGTGGCTGCGCTCAAGCGCTACCGCGCCTTCAATGATTCATCGCTGACGCTGAAAAAGCTGCGCGACGACGGCAAGGGCGGCGCCATCGCCCGCTTCGAGGAAGTGGCGGACCGTAACGCGGCTGAAAAGCTGCGCGGTACGGCGCTAACCGTGCCGCGTGCGGCGATGCCGGCGTTGGGAGAGGGCGAGTACTACCACGCCGACCTGATCGACCTGCCCGTCGTTTCGGATGAGGGCGAGGCGCTTGGCACTTGTGTCGCCGTCGAGAATTTCGGCGCCGGCGACGTGCTCGAGATAGAGCGGCCCGCAGGCGAGGACGGCAAGAGCAGGCGTTTCATGGTGCCCATGACCCGGGCTGCCGTGCCCGAGTGGAACGCGGAACGCATCCTCGTCAGTTCGGCCTTCGTCGAAGCATGACCTTTGCTGCTACTGTCCTGACGCTTTACCCCGAGATGTTCCCCGGCCCGCTCGGCGTGTCGCTGGCGGGCAGGGCGCTCGAACAGGGCAAGTGGTCGATGGACGCGGTTCAGATCCGCGATTTCGCCACGGACAAGCACCGTACCGTCGATGACACGCCGGCGGGTGGCGGTGCTGGCATGGTGCTCAAGGCGGACATCCTGGCCGCCGCGATCGATCATGCGCGCGTGGCCAATCCCGATGCGCCGGTCATCGCCATGACCCCGCGCGGAAAACCCATCACCCAGGCCCGCGTGCGTGAGTTGGCAGCGGGGTCGGGCGTGATCGTCCTGTGCGGCCGCTTCGAGGGTTTCGACGAGCGGATCTTCGAGGGCCGGGACGTGGAAGAGGTCTCGGTCGGTGACATCGTGTTGTCCGGCGGAGAACCTGCCGCCCTGATGCTGTTAGACGCTTGCATTCGCTTGCTTCCCGGCGTAATGGGCGCGCCTTCAAGCGGAACCGAGGAATCGTTCGAGGACGGTCTTCTCGAGTATCCGCACTATACCCGACCTGTCGAATGGGAAGGGCGCACGATCCCTGAAGTGCTGCGATCGGGGGATCATGCGAAAATCGCCGCCTGGCGGAAACAACGGGCGGAAAATGACACACGGTTACGCAGGCCGGACCTTTGGGAGCGTCACAGGGACGCTCGGGTCCAGTCTGCCTCTGGCGCGCGGCATGAAGATGAGGATTTGGGTTCATGAACCTGATTCAGCAGATCGAGGCCGAGGAAATTGCCAAGGCCGGCAAGGATATTCCCGAGTTCCGTCCGGGCGACACCGTTCGCGTCGGCGTGAAGGTCGTTGAAGGTACGCGTAGCCGTGTGCAGAACTTCGAAGGCGTGTGCATCGCGCGTTCGAACCGTGGCTTCAATTCGAACTTCACCGTTCGCAAGATCAGCTTTGGTGAAGGCGTGGAGCGCGTGTTCCCGCTGTATTCGCCGAACCTCGATTCGATCACCGTGGTCCGCCGCGGCGTCGTGCGTCGTGCCAAGCTGTACTACCTGCGTGGTCGTACCGGTAAGCGCGCCCGCATTGCCGAGCGCCGCGATGTTCGCACCGGAGCCGAGGCGTAAGCCAGGCAGCTCGCCCGGTCGCTTGCGGCCGGGTAGCAGAAGAGGCGGTTCGCTTTCGGACCGCCTTTTTTATGCCCGGTCCCCGGGCATGCGGTCCGGGTCGATTTCCGATTAAGGAATTTTCATCGAATCGCCGTATCAGCATGAGGCGTCCCGCCGGGGCGCTTTATGTTGCGATGCGGCGACTCCGGGCTCTGCGCGAGTCCTGTGCATCGCAGCCTATGAGTTGCTGCGTTGCACAAACAGGAATTGTCGTAAGAATGGCGGAAAAACGCGTTAAACTGCGGGTTTTGGGGCGCTTTAGGCCTTGCCAGCGCCGATAAAACCCGCTCAATTCCGTCGCACCCGAGGCGATTCAAAATATCCCATCACAACCGGTTCCACTAAAAAGGTAGGGGGTTCCCGCAATGAACAAGAACGATCTCATCAGCGCTGTTGCCGACACGAGCGGTCTGACCCGCAGCGATGCGACCAAGGCCGTCGAAGGTGTGTTTGACGCCATCACTGGTGCGTTGAAGAAGGGCGACGAAGTGCGTCTGGTGGGCTTCGGCACTTTCTCGGTTGCCAAGCGCAAGGCTTCGACCGGTCGCAACCCGCGCACCGGCGAGCCGATGGAAATCAAGGCTTCGGCTCAGCCGAAGTTCAAGGCCGGTAAGGGCCTGAAGGACGCTGTCAACTAAGCAGCCTTCCGGTCTGTAACGCCTCACAGGCCGAAACGAATACGCCGCGCCAACCTTCGGGTCGGCGCGGCGTTTTTCATTTGGACGGCGGTTCTTTCAACGACTGGCGTATCGTCCTCGTCCCGGGGCAGTGCCCGGGACGAATGAAGCGATCCTACCGTTCCGTCTTCAGCAGGGCCATCGGTGCGATCTTCGAGCGCGGGTTGACCGTCCACGACAGGGCGGCCCCGCCGGGTGCCGCCTGCGGCCCCTCATCGGTATTGTTGGCCAGGACCTGGGCGTCCGTGAGCACGGTGAAGGTGCCATCGGCCATTGCGGTGGGGCCGTCGTCCGAATCGTCGGACTTGGGCATGCCCGACATCATGCCAGCCATCGCACCGCCGCCGCTCGGCGGCCCGAAGCCGGGCGCATCGATGCGCACCGAGCCGTCCTGTCGCAGCATGACCTGCACGAAGGCATTGCTCATCGGGAACCCTTCCATGGTCGGGAACACGAAATCGTGGTCGAGCTTGCCCGAAATGGCGAAATCGACGTCGAACTTGCCGTTGCCAAGATACTCGACCTTGTTCCAGCCGGCCTGGCGCCGAAGCTTCGCCGCCAGTTCGTTGCCCGATTCGGGATTGCTGGGGTCCATGCCGCCCAGCAGCATCTGCGCGGCCTGGGCGTCGCTCTTCTTCTTGCTTTCGCGCTGGCTTTCCCATTCCGCCTTTTGCTGTGCGATCTCTTCGGGCGTGCAATCGCGTTCGTCGTAGGTTTCCTCGCCGTGGCACGCCTCGGGGGTGAACGTGCTGTCCTTTTTGGATTCCATCAGCGGTGCCATCAGGATCTCGCCGGTGTAACGGAACGCAAAGCTGCGGTCCTTGCGCAGGTCCAGCTGCGAGGTGAACTTGCCCGGCGCGAAGATGCAGGCTGCGGCCAGCAGCGACAGTGCGGCGACGGCAAGCCCCGCCAGCGTGCGTCGCACGCCGGCTCGTTTGGAAATTCCTGGCATTTAGCCCCTCCTTGAATCGAGTCCCCGCGTCTTTTTACACAGGTTCGCGCGTTGCCGCTGCATAGAGTGCGATGGCGGCCGCATTGCTGACGTTGAGGCTCTCCATGGCGTGGCTGATCGGCAGCTTGGCAATGGCATCGCAGTGCTGGACGATATTGTGCCGCATGCCTTCGCCTTCGGCGCCTAGAACCAGTGCGACGGGACCGGCGGGCAGGGCTTCGGCCAGCGTCGCTTCGGCCTCGCCGTCCAGCCCGATGCGCCAGTAGCCGGCCTCGGCGATGTCCTCGAGTGCGCGGGCGAGGTTTACCACGCGCACCCACGGCACGATTTCGAGAGCGCCGGAGGCGGATTTTGCCAGCGTGCCCGATTCGGGCGGGGCATGCCTGTCCTGCGTGACGATCGCGCAGGCATCGAAGGCTGCGGCGGAACGAAGAATCGCACCGACGTTATGCGGGTCGGTCACCTGATCGAGCACCACGACCGGGCGCGCGGGATCGCCGTCCAGCACGTCGGAGAGGAACAGGTCGTCGAGCGGCTCGCATTCGAGCACGAGTCCCTGGTGCGGTGCATCGCGCGCAACGAGGCGCGCGAGATCGGCGGGCTGTGCCCACTCGACCGGGAAATCGGCCGGGAGTTCGCCATCGAGCGATTCGACGCCTTCACGCGTGGCCCAGAGCTTGCGGTGGCTGCGGTTCGGGTTCTTGAGCGCGGCCTCGACCGCGTGCCGTCCCCACAGGCGCACCATCCCCGAACTGGCCCGGCCGCTGCCCCTGCCGTTCTTCATCCGGCCGGCGCGCCCGCGCAGGGCCCGGCCCGGGCGTTCACCGTCCCGGCTGTCGCCGCGCTTACTCATCGATTGTCCTTTCAGCGAAAAATGGGCTGTCGCAAAAATGTGGTACCGCTTTGGCAGCGACCCCATTGACAGGCAAGGCTCGGTTCGGCAAAGGCGCGGCTCCTCGGCAACGGGGCTCCCTTCACGGAAGCCTCGACCACGCCGATTTTCCCGCAACCGGGACGATCGGCAGCCAGCAACTGGTGTGGACAGGTGGCCGAGTGGTTAAAGGCAGCAGACTGTAAATCTGCCCGCGCAAGCGTACGTTGGTTCGAATCCAGCCCTGTCCACCACCAGCTTTCCCGTTATTGCACGTGAAAGCCCGTAGAAATCCCGGAAATCCTAGGGTATTCTCTCCGCGCAGGACCGCCTGCGCCCGCCGCATTTCGCCTGCAACCGGGCTGGAATGTGGGGGAAGTGTGGGGGAGGATTGGCTTTCCCCCACATTCTGATCCTCCAATGTGGGGGAGGAAAGTGTGGGGGAATGACATGGGAAAGCTGACGGCAGTGGCGGTTAAGGCCGCTTTGGCAATTCCCGGTACCTATCAGGACGGCGACGGGCTGTTTCTGAAAGTCGACAAACGCGGCGGCGCATCTTGGACTTTGCGACTCCAGCGCGACGGAAAGCGGCAGGACATCGGGATTGGTTCTGCCCGGCTGCTGACACTGGCGGAAGCCAGAGAGCGAGCGAGAGAGCTTCGCAAGGCGGTAAAGGTCGAACGTCGTGACGTTCTGGTGGAGAGAAAGGACGAAGCCGCTGCCAAGGTGACGTTCCGCGAAGCTGCGAAGACCTACCACGCTGAAAACGAATCAGGTTGGAAAAGCGAGGTCTATCCGCGCCAGTGGCTCGCCAGTCTGGAGAATTACGCTTTCCCCAAGCTCGGTGATCGTCCGACAGGCGGGATTACGGCGGCTGATATTATCGGTGTGCTGACGCCGATCTGGCAGGACATTCCAGAAACCGCCCGCCAAGTGCGCAACCGAATATGCGCTGTGCTTGATTATGCCCATGCAAAGGGCTGGCGCTCGACGGAAGCACCATCGGGCAGCGGAAGCCTAAAGGCGGGTCGGGGCCTGCCCCGGCAAGTGAAGGAGCGGGAAAACCGGAAGGCAATGCCCTACGTCGCGGTGCCTGCGTTCATCACCGCTTTGCAGCGAAAACCATCATATGGGCGGCTCGCGCTCGAATTGCTGATCCTGTGCGGCGTGCGCTCGCAGGAGGTGCGGCTGGCGACATGGGCTGAATTTGACCTGGAGGGCCGTCTGTGGACGATTCCAGCCGATCATATGAAAAGGGGTAAGGCGCACATCGTTCCGCTCTCTGAGGCTGCTCTGGCGGTTCTGGCGAAGGCGGCAGCATTGAAGCTGGCGGGCACCGAAATTGTTTTTCCCGGCACGGGCGGCAAGCCCATGTCAGATATGACGCTGTTGAAGGTGCTGCGTGACGCTAGCGAGCCCTACCATGTCCACGGCTTCCGTTCGGCTTTTACCGATTGGGCCGCAAACGAGGGCTTTGCCGATGCCGTGGTGGAAGCCGCCCTTGCGCACAAGACGCCGGACGCCGTGCAGGCTGCCTATCGCCGGACTACCTATTTGGGTACGTCGAAACAGCCGGGCGCGCGTATAAAGCTCATGACGGCGTGGGGGCAGTATTGCGCAAGCGGTGCAGCGGGCGGGGGCAATGTTGTGCGGATAGTGGAACTTCGCAATGGTTGATGACCATGACCCGGCCGATACGTCGTGCTGGCCTCCGGAGTTCCTGCTGTCAGGCGATCTAGACGAGGCTGAAAAACAGCTTTGGATGTCGTTGCGGATTGAGATTGGCTTGAAGGACGGAAACCTTAAGCCGCTGGCGGAACATCTCCGCAGAGGTTTTCCATTGCCGCAGAAGATTGCCGAAATGATTGCTGATGTCATTGAGCGCAGACCCGGTGCGGTTTGCAGCATCACCGCGAGGAAAGCGAAGCGGGGAAGACAGCCCGATCCCTTGGGGCAGAAGCGCGAAGAATATCTTCAAATCGGCCGCGTCGTTGATCGGGCGATAAATTCTGCGAATCATGGAGAATATGAGGCCGCATTGCTCCAAGCGGCTGAGGGTCTCGGTATTGGCCGGACAAAAGCTTACCAAGCACACCAGACATTTCTTGGGCATTTGAAGGAAGTGGCAGGGGAGGTCGGGGCTCCCAAAGCCAAATAGCAGAGCATGATTTCCTTCGCCGTAAATGTACATTTGGGCGAAGCGCTATCTTGCTGACACGTTCTGAAACGTGCGTAAATTCACAAGCCGTCTAACTGAAACAGGAGGCGGCAATGAATATCGATCCGATCCTACCGATGCCTGACATTTTGAAGGCATCAAATCTATCGGCACCCACAATCTATCGGGAGCAGCGCGCAGGGCGCTTTCCGCCGTTCGAGCGAATTTCTGCCCGGCGTGTCGGGCTGCGACTATCTGTACTGAACGAGTGGCTCGGCGGGCGCAGGCAGTGGGGAGATGTCGCATGAGCAGAAAGGCACCCATTGAGCAGTTTGATTGCGAAACGGCGATCCCATCTGAACATTTTCGCGTTTGCCCGAGCTGTGGGAGGACACCCCAGTTGGAAGCGATCCTTTGTGCGCAAGAGGACGCTTGGAGAATGTTGGCAATCGGAAAAACTCTCGGAGCCTCACTTTTGGCAAGCGGCGAGCTAGAATCTGTCCGGATTGGTGCTCGGCGGCTGGTGAAGATCGCTAGTGTCCGGCGCCTGGCTGGCATCGAACCCGATCAGGACGGGGAGGGGTGATCCATGGCTTCTCCGAAAGCGGTGGTGGTTGCGCAGCCCGCCGCCCCTCGGGCTGATGGCCAATTGGATCGGTTGTCCAGAAGGCCAGCAAGTGATCAGCGGCAAAATTTCAAGAATTCCCGCTTTTTGAAAATTTGGAGTTCCGGAAATTTTTCCTCCGGATCTGCCACGCGCAATCACCGGGTTGAACGTGAGGTTGCTCTGAGAGGGCGAGGTGATCGAAGAGCATCGCTCACTACCCGCGCACGCGCGATTATAGAGCAAGCCCTTTTTAGGCCATGCCACGGTTTTCGGCCATTTTTCGCGTAAATTTGCGCAAATTTCGCCGATATTTTTGTGACCGGAATGGACTGGAAACGTCCATTTTAAGACTTTCAAGGAATGATCCGATGAATATCTATGAATTTTGCGAACAATTCAGAGTTCCTCTTGGCAAAGCTCGCAAGATGGAGAAGGCAGGAGTTTTGATTCTGGACTCAGGTGAGAGTGAGTATGCTGCGGAAATTCGGCTTCAACTCCGCAAAGGACAGCCGCTTACCGTCCTTCAAATTCTCCATATTATCGAGGACCGGGGCATCCTGTCCGAACTTTGGCAATATACTGAAAAGGCCAAGGGGCAGTTCGAGGCGCTGGGTAATTTCAATGAGGAAGCAGCGCCCAAGGAGGTTGCCTATCGTATTAGGGACGCGGCGCATCGAGATGATGCGGCGATAAGCGTCATGGTCGGCTGGCTGATGGAGGCGATCCCTGACGAACCTGTACGGCACCATTGGCTTGCTGTTCGGCTACTTCTGGGAATCCCTGCAAGTGTCAGGAAACTTGAAGTGCCGTATATCAGAAGCGCACTGCTGAATTGCCGCAAGAGCCCTGATTTTGCACGCTGGTGGCGCAGCGAGCAAGTGGGCTCCGTTTCCCGCACTGTCTATCAGCGGCCGGAAAGGCTGTACGATCTGTGAGCAGTAGTTGCGGCACGTGGCGTGCCAACGGGTGATTCAGCTTCTATTGCCCAGACGTTGGCATTCCGTGGGTCAGCGCCGCTACGTCGCATTTCATCGCCCGGCACAATTTGATGAGAGCGGAAAGCGTCAGGTTGTGTTCCCCGCGCTCGATCCGGCCGACGTAGCTCCGGTCTAATCCTGCCTCGTGTGCCAAACCTTCCTGCGACATGCCCAGGTCACGCCTGCGGGCGCGAATGCGTTGGCCGAGAATGTCGAGATACGGGTCCACCTCCGCATCTCGCTGCGGGGGTGACTATCAATCCACGGAGTATTAATCCCGCTGTTAAGATTTAGCGCTATTTTTCGGTGGGAATCGTCCTTCGCACTTCGCTTTTCGTCGTGCGAGGCTTGAGCGGGAGAACGACCGTGTTGGAAATCGCAGGCGGAATTTTGATTGCCGTCGCCGTGCTTTTCGCGCTTCCGTACATTCTGGCGGGCGCATATTGGGCAGTGGTAATTGGCTTGGGGCTGGCGTTGGCTGTCGGGCTGTGGCTCGGTGTCGCGTCGGTCGTCGGTAGCGGATGGGCATGGGCGATAACGGCTGCCGCTGTCGTGATTTGGCTGGGCTGGACAAGCGATGATTGGGCCGACGAAAATCCAAAGAATGAGCCGTAGCCGTTGATAAATTCCCGGTGCCGGGGAAATCCGGCGTGTCGGCTGCCTGCGTTACGTAAATCCCGTCTCCGAGCATTACGGTTTTCCAAGCTCGGCGGACGTCCTTGTCAGCGGGCTTGAGCAATAGGCCGCCAGGGCTAAAGATCCGCCCCGTCTCCGCTGATTTATCAATTTAGCGGCTGACTTCCTGAGTTGTGATTGCCGACAACCGGAATGTAGCTGGATCATCTCAAGATTTGCCGCCATGCGCGCCCACACCGATGATCGGTAGAAAAAACTTTGGAGCCGGTTTGGCTGCCCGCCCAATTCGACTATCAACGGTTCACGTTCCAAGGGGCAAGCGCAACGCGCTTGTGCCATCTCATGAGAAATGTTCGATGAAACAAACTTCTAGCGCTGCCTGGCTTCAAAGCGCGATCGATGGCGGCCATATCCAAATACTGGCAAGCGGACGATCGGAAAAGGTTCGATATGTCGCGCCAAATGTTTCAGAACGCTGGTCTGACCCAGAAGAAAAAGTTCGCGCCTCATACTATGCTGAGCTCGTATGTCGTTATGGATACGATCCTGAATGTATCGGTATTGAAGTTACCGTGCCAGATCGCGTTCCTCATGATAGAGCAGATATTGTTCTGTTTCGAGACAAGGCTAAAACTAAGCCGTATGCCGTTATCGAGTGTAAGCGGGACGGCGTTACCGATACTGAGTTGAAGCAGGCCATTGAGCAGGCTTTTGGCAACGGACATGCGCATAAATTTAGGGCTGAGTATATAGGCGTCATCGCGGGGCAAACGCGCGCCTTTTATGATTGTTCAGATCGCTTCGGCGTGCTCGAACGAGAGGCTAACATTATTGCCGATTTGCCAGTGAAATACGGCAAGCCCGAAGAATTTAAATACTATCACGCGGCACCTCCCAAGCCTGATATCAGCGCGGTCGGTCGCGACGATTTGATCAAGACAATTCGTAAATGCCACCAGACCCTTTGGGGTGGTGGCAGGCTGTCACCTCCGACTGCATTCGGGGAGTTATGCAAGCTCATTTTCGTGAAAACGCGCGACGAGAAAAAGCCGAGGAAGCGGGGAGAGGCGTACGAGTTTCAGATCAAATCTAATGAAACGCCTGATCGTCTGGCTAAAAGAATTCGCAGTCTCTATGATATTGAACGAGAGCGAGAGCCCGACGTTTTTACAGACACTATCAAAATCGATGATGTCACATTGAAGAATGTCGTCCTCCACTTGGAAAGCGTGAATCTCACCGCGACTGACCTCGACACAAAGGGGGTTGCATTTGAACAGTTCATGGATGGTTTTTTTAAGGGTGATTTTGGTCAATATTTCACGCCTAGGAATATCATCGCGTTTGCTGTGCAGATGTTGGGGATTGATGCTGAGGACACGGTGATCGACCCGGCTTGCGGTTCTGGAGGTTTCCTCCTCCACGCCCTTGATCATGTTCGTGCGCAAGCGGGACAATACTACGACGAAGGGACCTCTCAGCATTTCAACTACTGGCACGATTTTGCCGAGAAGCGACTGTTTGGGGTTGAGATCAACGAGGAAATTGCTCGCGTCGCAAAGATGAACATGATTGTCCACGATGACGGCCATACGAATGTCATCGGCAACGATGCGCTGGAACCGTTGACTGAAATCGCGGACAAAAACGAAGCCTTTGCTCGCATTCTTGGGATCGATCGTGCGACCGGCAAGAGGGATGAAACCAAGGGGTTCACAAAGATTCCGACCAATCCTCCATTCGGGGCGGTTGTGAAGGAAGAACTCCACACATATCTCAGCAGTTACGAGCTTTCCCGGTACGTCGCTAAAGGCAATGCCGACGATGAACTATCCGATGATGGTTGGGACCCTCGTTCTGCCAAGAAGGCGGTGAAGCAGCGAGCAAGCGTCAAAACAGAAATCATTTATGTCGAGCGCATTTGGCAACTGCTGAAGCCAGGGGGGCAGGCGGCTGTGGTCCTGCCCGATGGTTTGCTCACGAACGCCAGCTTGCAAGGAGTTCGAGATTGGCTGCTCGAACGCTTTAAGGTGCTCGCAGTGATTTCGCTTCCGCAGTTTGCATTCGCCCATTTCGGCGCGGGCGTGAAATCTAGTGTAGTGTTCTTGGAGAAGCGCCCTTTTTCGCGAGTCAAGCAGCGGCAAGGAGAGCTTATCGTCGTCGACGAAATCAGTGACGACGAACCAATCTTCATGGCGATGGCCGAGAACGTTGGGTACGACGCCGCAGGTCGAAACACGTACGAAGTCGAAGTACTGCGTGAAGACCCAAATGTTGAGCGTGTCGAGCGTCATCGCTGCGACCTTTTTGATTGGGAAGTAATATTCGATTGGAAGGTGGGAGAAGGGAAGAAGCCGGGTGACTGGACCGAGCGCCATCGCAAGGTAATGCCAAGCACTGGCCTGTTAGGTCAGTATGCAAACTTCCAGAGGGACCCAACGCCTTTTTTCGTCTGACCCCCGTTCCCGCAGGGCAGGCAATCTGCTTTGCGGTGCAGCGGGGGGAAACCGGCGCGAGATTCGATCCACAGTATCTCGAACTGCAACGGCGTAAGGAAATACGCTATGGCAGTCCGCGATACAGGCTAACCAAAATCGGCGCCTTGGCCGATTTCGTCCAATACGGCATCTCTAAGCGGGCCAATACGGATGGCCTTGGTGTGCCGATGATCCGCATGAACAACCTCCAGCCATTGGGTTGGGATTTCTCGGACTTGAAGCACATCGAGCTCAGTCATTCAGACCTTGAAAAGTACCGCCTTGAAAAGGGTGACATCCTTTTTAACCGGACGAACTCGAAGGAACTGGTGGGCAAATGTGAGGTATTCTCAGAAGACGGAGACTGGGTTTTCGCATCTTACCTCATTCGTGTCCGCCTCGATACGTCACGCGTATTGCCGGAGTTCGTGTCGGCTTTCTTGAACACAGATGCTGGTCGTATGCAGATTGATCAGGTCAGCCGCCAGATCGCTGGAATGTCGAACGTGAATGCGGAAGAATTGAAAGAATTGGAGATTCCTCTTCCTTCACTTGCGGATCAAAAATCGATTTTGAATGATCTTCGCCAAGCGCTCAATGAGCGGGACCAGCTGTTGACCGAAGCGCGGCATCGTCTTGCGTCAATTCAGCAAATCATCACCAAAGAAATTGGGGTGGGCGAAAAAATCCATGGGCAAAAAGTATTTGGGATCACTCGTTCTGAACTCCTCAGCTCATTGAATCCCGAACGTTATGCAGTTTTGCCGATTGAGAACCAACTAGGGGGGCAGCAATCTGTCGCTGATGCGGGCGAGATTATCCAAAAAAAGGTCTTTGCAAACAAGAAATACCCAGGCGAGCGTGTCGCATGGTTGAGGATCGACGACTTAGAAAATGAGCCGATTGGCGTCGAGAAATTACGGTATGAACTGTCTGAAGAGATAACAGGTGCGCTGATTGAGGTTCAAGAGGGCGACCTTCTTGTCGCAAGATTGGGGCCAACGATTCTAAATGGTAAGGCAGTGTTAGCACCAAGTGCTAAAGTACCTATTTTGGCCTCGCCAGAGTTTCATGTTCTGCGTTCTAATAAAAATTGGAATTCTACTTTCCTTCTTTGGCTTATTAAAACAGCAACGTACCGGTCAATTATGTATGGTCGGAGTCGCGGCGGCACGCCTAGTCGTTACAGGTTGTCATCCGACGACTTCGCGTCAATTCCGCTGCCAAGCATTTCGTTGCCCAAACAAGAGGAAGTTGCGGATGCTTGCCAAAGAGAAGTGATGCTATCCATCAGCTCGCGGCTTCGTGCCAATGAAATTTGGCAGTCGGCTCGAGTCAGGTTCGAAATCCAACTACTAGGTGAAATTCCCGCATGATCCTCTCAGGTATTCTGCATTCGACTTTGGGCGGATTTACTGTCATTCGTGGCGTGGCGCCCCTTGGCGAACTTGCAAGATGCTCGCGCTTCGATCCCGCCTATCAACGCAACCTGATCGAGACTCATCGCGATGAGATTGAGCAGTTCCTCGCAGATCGGCAATTTCTGTTTTTTCCCGAAGTGGTCCTGTCCGCATCGCTTCAGTTTGACTTTGACAAGGCGCGAGGCCGTGCCGTTGATCCGCTGGGGGATATCTTTTCAGGAAAAGGGTTCACTTCGAACATCAATGGGCTGAAGATCACGGTTCAGCATCCGAAACTGCCGAAAGCCATGGAAACTGTAGGCGGAGCCAACGCTCCGACGTTGGTTTACCTTGATTTGCCCGAGGAATTTCTAGCCACCGACGACGATATCAAGCTGTTTCGGATAGACGGGAATCACCGCTTAAGTGCGGTCAGCGAAACCAAGCCGGGCGAGGCAAACTACGGTCTCGAAACTCCGTTTTGTGTGGTTTTGCATCAGGACCGGTTGCTGGCACGGCAATTTGAGAAAGTTGTGTTTCACAACATCAATGCGAAGCAGATACCGTTGACTTCTGAAGAGAATCTTCGGCTCATTCTTGAAGATGGGCCAGAGGCGCTTTTTCGGGATAACGCGCTACTTGAAAATCCGAGTTTTGGCCCAGCGTACTTGTTAGCGCGAAAGCTTCTGCCGGATTTGGATGGAAAATTTTTGACGGGTCTCACCAAACACCTTGAGAACCGGTACACCCTTGCACTTGGTCTGACCCAGTATCTTTCGACTAAGGACGCTGCCTTGGCCGCCGTTGCTTCGACCGAGGATGTTGATGCCCAAATTCCTCGGCTGCGCGATGCGATCAAGCGAGCCAATGCTATGTACGAACAATCGCCGCACGCTCAACTTCGCGATGCGGCTTGCTTAGGTGTGCTTACCGCTACCGTGCATTTTGCGCTCAAGGAAGAAGGTGTGCAATTGCCAGCGTTCGCCCTTTGGATGCGGAATAATCGCATCGATCGGCTTAAGCCGACCGGGACGACCAAGGGGCTGGGCTATCATTATCATCTCGGTCAGACACAGGCGATTGACGCCTCTAGCCTGGTCGAAGTTTTCGAAAGCATCCAGACGGCGCGCAGCCGCGAGGTTTTTGTTTCGATGGAATTCGGTGATCACACGAGCGCAGTCTACAAAGCAATCGAGGAGGCCATAGGGAAGACCAACGCCACGCACGAGCTGGAGGCACTTGACCTTGCTCTCAAGCCGGTACGGATTGATCGCGTGTCGAAGGGACATTCCTTCACGATCGACAGTGAAATCCTCCGCATTATTGACGGTTCCGGACTTCTGATTGCTGATCTGACGCAAGGCAACAAGAACGTCTATCATGAAGTCGGTTTCATGATGGGCTTGAACAAGGGGCGCGGCGGAGAGCAGGATAATTTTATCCTAATTGCGGACCAGAGCAAATTGCAGGGTGACAGCGATATCGGGTTCAATTTGCGTGCTTGGCAGCAGTTGCGCTTCAACGATACCTTAGACCTAGTGGCAAAGTTGGTTGATGCTCTTGAAAATTATTACAAGTTGAAATGATGTTCGGCGTTTGGAAATCAGGGCGCGTTGGCAGGCGAGTTCTATGAACTGACGGGAGTAGGCGGCAGGGTCGCTTTGGGAAAATTGCGTCTATCCTGTGTGGCCACATGGATCAGTCTGCCCATGCCACTATCGAAGTCATCCCCCCCGGGAGGGTGGAAGTTGAGCGGGTCCCTTTTTGCATTTTTTCCGGGGCAGTTTTGGCCACACAAGCAAGAGTTTCCTCGCCCTTCGCCGTCACGACGACAAGCAAGGTTTTGCTCTCGACTCGTCCAATTATTTGAGTGCGAGCGGTGAAACCTTCGGAATTCTGTGGGGGTGAATGTGGGGGTATTTGTTTTGGTTTGAAAATAATTATAGGTATTACAAATAGTTGGTAAAAATGTTCGGTTCAAGCCCTGCCACCACCAGCTTCTTCAGAGACAGCCATGGCAAGGCAAGCCGGCCTGCTTACGAGCAGGCGGCATTGCGGTACTTGTGCACACCGACTAGATGGAAGCGATGCCCTCAGACATTCTCGATAATCAGGGCCGCGGCGAAGCTTCGTGGCAATGGCCCTCCATTCATGCCGAAGGGCGCAAGTTCGGCGCCATCGCCGGCGGTATTGCGCTGATCGCCTGGCTGCTGCTGGGCCCGTGGTTCGGTTGGCCGCTGGCCGTGCTGACACTGTGCGTGCTGGCGTTCTTCCGTGATCCTGTGCGCGTTACGCCGCTGGACGAACGCAGCATCGTCGCGCCTGCGGACGGCCTCGTCACGCTGATCCAGAAAGTGTCGCCGCCGCGCGAGCTGACCGTCGACGATGGCAGCGGTTCCGCGCCTATGGCCGGCGATCCGGTGACGCGAATCTCGATTTTCATGTCGGTGTTCGACGTGCACATCAATCGCGCGCCGATCGGCGGCACGGTCAAGCGGGTGATCTATATCCCCGGCAAGTTCGTGAACGCCGATCTCGACAAGGCGAGCGAGGAAAACGAGCGCCAGCACATCCTGATCGAGCGCGGCGATGGCGTGCGGATCTGCTTCACGCAGATCGCGGGTCTCGTGGCGCGGCGGATCGTGCCGTTCATCAAGCCGGGCGACATCATCGCGGCCGGGCAACGCATCGGCCTGATTCGTTTCGGCAGCCGGGTCGATGTCTATCTCCCGGCCGGGGTCGAGCCTCGCGTGCTGATGGGCCAGAGGATCGTTGCCGGAGAAACGGTGCTGGGTGAACTGGGTCACGCGCCGATGATCGAGGGCATTGCCCAGTGACTTCCGGTTCGCCCGAAGACCCTGACGGTTTTCCCGAAGGGCGAACCAGCCCGCAGCGCCGTCTTGCGCGCGCGCTGTCGATGCGGGCGATCGTGCCCAATGCGATTACCGCCGCGGCGCTCTGTTCGGGCCTGACGGGGATCCGCTTTGCGATCGGCGGTGATTTCGAGCGGGCGGTGCAGGCGGTGATCCTTGCCGGCCTGCTCGACGGGATCGACGGGCGTGCGGCTCGCCTGCTCAAGGCCCAGACTCGCTTCGGCGCAGAACTCGACAGTCTTGCCGATTCGATTTCCTTCGGTGTCGCGCCTGCGCTGATCGTCTACTTGTGGAGCCTCAACCAGCTCCCCAGCGTGGGCTGGATCTCCGCGCTGGCCTTCGCGATATGCTGTGTGCTGCGGCTTGCCCGCTTCAATGCCCGGCTCGACATGCTCGATCAGCCGCACAAGCAGGCGGGTTTCCTGACGGGGGTTCCTGCGCCGCTCGGCGCGGCGCTCGCGTTCCTGCCGATGTACTTGTGGATCGCCAGCGGCCGTCCCGAGTTTTCCGACCCGATCGTGGTAAGCGTCTGGATGGTCCTGATCGCTTTTCTGATGATTTCCAGTCTGCCGACGCTAAGCTGGTCGCGCATGAGCCCGCCCAACAGTTTGCGCCTGGGCATGATCGCGGGCGCGGGGCTTACCGTGGCGGCTCTGCTGACCGAGCCCTGGTTCACTCTGGCCGCGCTCACTATCGGGTATCTGTTGCTGATCCCGCTGGGCATCGCGACTTACGCGAAAGTCAGGCGGCGCGCGCCATCCCCGGCCATTCCAGCCCCGGAGCCTGAACGCTTCGACGAGCACGACGCGCCGCTCGGTCCTTCCTGAGCGAAGCCAGCGTGGGCAGGGGGCTGCGCTCGATCACGCGCCAGTGGATTTCCGTGTATTCCGGGCAGGCCTTGAGCTGCGCGCGCAGGGCGAGTGCGCCTGCGCTGTAACGCCGCCAGCTCGCGGCAATGATCCAGACCGAAGCCAGCGCGGCCAGGGTGAAGAGGCAAGCGGCAAACACAGTCATGACCGATCCTTTCGAACCATTGCCCAAGGCCTGTTGCCAGATCAGTGGACAGCTTGTGGAAAACGGGAATCTGTTCTATCAATGTTCTTGAGACGAGTTGTTCTCTTTTTGTTCCAGTCTGTCAAGTGGAATTTGAGTTCCGGGTGCGCGCGCCTTTCATGCGCCCGGAAGGGGCCTTTCAGGTAACGGTCTGCCTGGATGAGCAGGAGCAGCCAACGAGTCGTCGCCGGGTCAGGCAAGCACGAGCGCGGGATAGCGTTCCAGCCAGCGTTTCTTTGTTACTCGCAGATCGAAGGTCGGGCGTCTGGCCCCGGCAAAGTGTGCCGTCGGCCTGAGGCGCAGGGAGAAGAGGTCCGCGAGGCCTAGAGGGGCGTTGATCTCCAGTCCTCCGCCCGTATCCAGCCGCGCGGCGACGGCCGTTGCGGTTTCCGGCCAGTGCGTCATGGCGTCGGCCGTGCTGCGATAGGGTCTGTCGCCATTGCGCGGATGCATGCGAGCCTGGTTGCGGACCGACCAGTCCAGCCCGGGCATGGACGCGCGCAGGCGCGCTTCGAGGATCTCGTCGTAGGAGTGCCCGGTCCGTTCGCGGGAGTGCCAGATCACATCGACGTCGCCGACAGGCGGTCTTGCGCTATGTCCATGTAGCCGGTCCCACACGGCGTCGCGGACGAATCCCGCGCCGATCCAGCCATCGGGCAGGTCGAGCGCACGGACCGCACGCAGTGCCTCCATGCGTAGCGGGTCGGCAGTCAGCAGCGAGGCGAGTTCGGCTTGCAGGTCCATCGCCGCAATCTATCCGGATCCGGGCGTTCTGTGCGTGATGAAATGGGGGTGGATTTCTGCGGAAAACACGTCTAAGGGCGGCCCCGCTAGGGCGAAGTGTGCCGATCCGCGGCGTACCCGGTCTGGCAAATCCACATGGAAAGCACTCATACCGGTGCCGCAGCGGGCAGATCCGCACGGTTCCAGCTTTCCAGAGGCATAACCGGAAAGGAAATGATTATGGCGGCTCCCGTCGTCACCATGCAGGAACTCATCGAGGCCGGCGCACACTTCGGCCACCAGACCCACCGTTGGAACCCGCGGATGAAGCCGTACATCTTCGGCGCCCGCAACGGCATCCACATCATCGACCTGTCGCAGACCGTGCCGCTGATGGCGCGCGCGCTGGATTTCGTCTCGGCCACCGTGCAGGCCGGAGGCAAGGTGCTCTTCGTCGGCACCAAGCGCCAGGCGCAGGAGCCGATCGCCCAGGCCGCGCGTTCCTGCGGTCAGCACTTCGTCAACCACCGCTGGCTGGGCGGCATGCTCACCAACTGGAAGACGATCTCGCAGTCGATCAAGCGCTTCAAGGCTCTTGAAGAGCAGCTTGCCGGCGACACCCACGGCCTCACCAAGAAGGAAATCCTTCAGCTCACCCGCGAGCGTGACAAGCTTGAGCTGTCGCTCGGCGGTATTCGCGACATGGGCGGCATTCCCGACGTGATGTTCGTGATCGACGCCAACAAGGAAGACCTGGCGATCAAGGAAGCCAACACCCTCGGCATCCCGGTCGTCGCCGTGCTCGACACCAACGTCAGCCCCGAAGGCATTGCCTTCCCGGTTCCGGGCAACGATGACGCCAGCCGCGCCGTGCGCCTGTACTGCGAGGCCGTGGCCAAGGCCGCGACCAAGGGCGGTCGGGAAGCCGTGATCGATTCGGGTGCCGACATCGGCGCCATGGACGAGCCGGTTGCCGAAGCTGCCACCGAGACCGCCGAGGCCTGATCGGCCCGACGCATTCGGCATTTTCGTCATTGAAATGTCGCGCGCCGGGTCCATCGGACCCGGCGCGCCTGTCAATTACAGAGAAGGATAAAAGCGATGGCTTACACCGCCGCTGACGTGAAGAACCTGCGCGAGCGCACCGGCGCCGGCATGATGGACTGCAAGAAGGCTCTCGACGAGACGAACGGCGACCTCGAAGCCGCCGTCGACGCGCTGCGTGCCAAGGGCCTGGCCGCTGCCGCCAAGAAGTCGAGCCGCACGGCCGCTGAAGGTCTGGTTGGCGTCGCCATCTCGGGCACCCGGGGCGTTGCCGTCGAGGTCAATTCCGAAACCGACTTCGTCGCCAAGAACGACCAGTTCCAGGACTTCGTGCGCAGTGTCACCGAGGTCGCGCTGGGCGTGGACGGTGACGACATCGAGGCGCTCAAGGCCGCTGCCTACCCGACCGGCGGTACCGTTGCGGAAGCGCTGACCAACAACGTCGCGACCATCGGCGAGAACCAGCAGGTTCGCCGCATGAAGACGGTCGAGGTCGCCCAGGGCGTCGTCGTTCCCTACATGCACAATGCCGCCGCACCGAACCTCGGCAAGATCGGTGTGCTCGTCGCGCTGGAGTCGGAAGCGCCTGCCGATGCGCTCGAAGCGCTGGGCAAGCAGATCGCGATGCACATCGCCGCCGCCTTCCCGCTGGCGTTGACCGCCGATGACCTCGACGCCGACCTCATCGAGCGCGAGCGCAAGATCGCTCAGGAAAAGGCAGCCGAGAGCGGCAAGCCCGAGAACGTCCAGGCCAAGATGGTCGAGGGCGCGATCGCCAAGTACGCCAAGGAAAACGCGCTGCTGTCTCAGGTCTTCGTGATGGACAACAAGACCCCGATCCAGCAGGTCGTCGACGCGGCCGGCAAGGAAGCGGGCAGCAAGATCGTCCTCAAGGACTTCGTGCGCTTCCAGCTCGGCGAAGGCATCGAGAAGGAAGAGAGCGACTTCGCGGCGGAAGTGGCCGCTGCGGTCGCGGGCTGATCTTTCAGTCCTTCCTTCGGGAAACGAGCAAGGCGGGCCGGGGAGCGATGGCTTCCCGGCCCGTTTTGATTCCGGCTTCGGGGCCGGGGCTATCCCAGTACGATGCGTGTTGCCGGAACCAGTCTGCGCGCCGCATAGACAATCGCCAGGCTGGTCATGAAAGCCACGGCCGCGTGCAATAATGAGCCACGGGGGAGGATCAGTCCGCTCAGCGACAGAATGATGATGTGCACAAGGTAGACGCCGAGCATGCAATCGGCGACAGGCTGTATGCTCAGGCTGTCCGGCCACAACCGTTTCCCGAAAAATACGGCGGCTGCGGTCAATGGAAGGCCGAGGCAATACGTCAGGGTCATCCCGGAAACCGGCTTCAGGATCAGGATCGCAAGCCCGAGCCCGATCAGAATGAGGCAGGGATAGGCCAGTCTGCCGGCACGCGGCGCGATGCCTATCGCAGTTCCGGCAAAGACGGCTCCGGCGACATGCGCCCACTGCGGGAGGGGGACCGGCCATGTCAGTGCGAGTGGCCTCCAGAGGTAAGCGCTGGCGATGGTTGCGAAAGCGAGCAGGCTGCTCGCGACGAAGACTGTTTGCGCCGGCACGCGCTGTTTGAGGCTTCCCTGCACGACCAGTACGCCGAATATGAAAGGCAGGAACCACAAGTGTTGGGAAGTGCCCATCAATACGCCGAGGATCGGGGCGTCCGGCGGAAGGACCGGTTTGTGCCGTACGATGGCAAATACGCCATAGACCGCCATCCAGAACGCCCATGGCAGCAGAAGGCTTCTGGCCAGAGCGGCGGTCGGACGGATCCGTTCCCAATTGTAGTTTGCGTCGATCATGGGGGAGAGTGCGACGAAGACGATCAGGCCGGTGTAGGCCAGTGGCGCCCATTCGCCGCCACCATGGAAAACAACGATGCCAAAGGCAGACAGTACGCGCAGTGCTTCCACGGTCTGGTTGCGTTGCGCCTTGGGTTTGGCTTTTTCTGTCGTTGCGGAAGCCACTTGGGTGGTTGCCATTCGCCAATTGCCTTTTCGTACCAAACCGTAAGCAAGTGTGCGCAGGTGCAGCGGCGATGACAAGCGATTCAAGCCGCAATACCTGAATACATGCGCATTCCCGATGTATTGGGCTCTCTTCGCCGCCCTCCCTCTTGGCAATCCGCGCGCGCGCTCCTAAAGCCGCAGCGACCCATTCCCCAGGAGACCCAGCGGTATGTCATCCTCCCCCTATAAACGCGTCCTGCTCAAGCTGTCGGGCGAAGTGTTGATGGGGAGTCAGCAGTTCGGGATAGACCCCGAATTCGTCGCCGAACTGGCCAAGGAAGTGAAGGCGGCCAAGGAAACCGGGCTTGAAATCTGCCTCGTCATCGGTGGTGGCAATATCTTCCGCGGCATGGCGGGCGCCGCCAAGGGCATGGACCGCGCGCAGGCCGACTACATGGGCATGCTGGCAACGGTCATGAACGCGCTCGCCATGCAGAATGCGCTGGAGCAACTCGGTGTCGAGACCCGCGTGCAATCGGCGGTGCAGATGGACCAGGTCTGCGAGCCGGTGATCCGCCGCCGTGCCGAGCGCCATCTGGAGAAGGGGCGCGTGGTGATCTTTGCCGCAGGTGTCGGCGCGCCTTATTTCACCACCGATTCCGGCGCCGCGCTACGCGCTGCCGAAATGCGCTGCGATGCGCTGCTCAAGGGTACCAGCGTCGATGGTGTCTATGATTGCGATCCCAAGAGCAATTCGGATGCAAAGCGTTATGATTCAGTCGATTACGACACAGTCCTAGCCGATAACCTGAAGGTGATGGACGCCTCCGCCGTGGCGCTGTGCCGCGACAACTCTATTCCGATCGTCGTGTTCTCGATCCGCGAGAAGGGCAATCTTGCCCGGGTTCTCAAGGGTGAGGGGACGCAGACCATCGTCCAGAAGGGAGCCTGACCAATGGCCAAGTACGACAAGGCCGATCTCGAACGCCGCATGAAGGGCGCGGTGGAATCGCTCAAGGGCGATCTTGCCGGTCTGCGCACCGGGCGCGCGAGCACGCAGTTGCTCGATCCGGTGCAGGTCGAAGTCTATGGCGCGATGATGCCGCTCAACCAGGTCGCCACCGTTTCGGTGCCTGAGCCGCGCCTGATCTCGGTGCAGGTCTGGGACAAGTCGAACATCGGCCCGGTCGAGAAGGCGATCCGGTCTGCCGGGCTTGGGCTCAACCCGATCAACGACGGCAACACCCTGCGCCTGCCGATCCCGGACCTGACCGAGGAGCGCCGCAAGGAACTGGCCAAGCTCGCCGGCCAGTATGCCGAGAAGGCCAAGGTCGCGATCCGCAATGTGCGCCGCGACGGCATGGAAGCGCTCAAGGCCGACGAGAACAAGAAGGAAATTTCCGAGGACGAGCGCAAGCGTTCGGAAGGCGATGTCCAGAAGCTGACCGACGACCAGATCAAGGCGGTCGACGACGAGTTCGCGCGCAAGGAAAAGGAAATCCTCAACAAGTGATCCTTCGACAGGCTCAGGATGAGCGGGCGGAGATGCTATGACGGCCGCGCGCCATGTCGCCATCATCATGGATGGCAACGGACGCTGGGCGAAGAAGCGCCTCCTGCCGCGCGCGCTGGGCCACCAGCGCGGCGTGGAGGCGGTGCGCCGTGTCGTGCGCGGCGCGCGCGAGATGGGGCTGGAAGCCCTGACGCTCTATGCCTTTTCGACCGAGAACTGGCGCCGGCCGGAGGAAGAAGTCTCCGACCTGATGAGCCTGATGAAGCGCTTCATCCTCTCCGATCTCGAAGAATTTGCCGAAGCTGGCGTTCGACTGAAAATCATAGGCGATTACAAGGCCTTCAAGCCCGATGTGGTCGAATTGGTTGAAAAGGCGATAGCGCGCACGGCGGAAAATTCGGGCACCACGCTGGCGGTCGCGCTGAACTACGGTTCGCAGGACGAGATCGCCCGCGCCGCCACCAAGGCTGCCGCCAAGGGGCCGATCACGCCGGAAACGATTTCCGCCGAACTCGATACCGCCGACCTGCCGCCGCTCGATCTGCTGATCCGCACGTCGGGCGAGGTCCGGTTGTCGAATTTCCTGCTATGGCAATGCGCCTATGCGGAGATGCTCTTCACCGATGTGCTCTGGCCGGATTTCACCGCCGAGCATCTCAGGGAAGCGCTGGAAGCCTTTGCCACGCGTGAGCGTCGCTATGGCGGACGGTAAGCGGTGGCCCCTTCAAGGAGCCGGGAGGCTTTGATGGCGGAGAAGAAATCCGATCTCGGCGTGCGTACGCTGTCGGCCGTGGTGATGATTGCCGTCGCGGGTACGGCCCTGTGGCTGGGTGGCGCGGTCTGGATCGCGTTCGTCTGCGCGGTGGCGGTGATCGTGCTGTGGGAATGGATCCGGCTGGCACGAAAGGGAACGCAGAATCCGGCTGAGCGCGGTTTCTGGAACTTCGCCGGGATGTTCTATGTCGGGGCTAGTGCGGCCATGCTGCTGGTATTGCGCAATCCCGGATTTACGCTTGCGCCGATCCTTACGGTTCTTGCGAGTGTGATCGCCGTCGATGTCGGCGCCTATTTCACCGGGCGCACGCTGGGCGGGCCGAAGATCGCCCCGTCAATCAGTCCTTCGAAGACATGGTCGGGCCTGCTGGGCGGCATGCTGGGCGCCACGCTCGTGCTGTTCGTCGCGGCGCTGCTCTGGCAGCGCGGGGCGATCTGGCTCACGCCCGCCGGCATCGCCGCCGATGTGCCGGCCTGCTTCGGAATGCAGCCGTGCTGGTACCTTCAGGCGCCGCTGCTGCCGCTTTTCGCGACTTGCCTGATGACCGGCATCCTTCTTGCCGTCTGCGCGCAGGCGGGGGACTTCTTCGAGAGCTGGATGAAGCGCCGCGCAGGGGTCAAGGACTCGGGCAACATCATTCCGGGGCATGGCGGTTTCTTCGATCGTGTCGATGGCCTGCTTGCAGTGCTGTTCGTGCTCGCTCTTATGCTATTGTTCCAGCCGCGATGACGGAACCGCGCACTCTATCCGTTCTGGGCGCCACCGGATCGGTGGGCGCTTCGACGCTCGATCTGGTCCGGCGGCAGTCCGGCGCTTGGCGCATTGTCGCGCTGACGGCGCATTCCAACGCTATCGAATTGGCCCGGCTAGCGCATGAATTCTCGGCGGAAATCGCGGTCGTTGCCGATGAGGCGCGCCTGCCCGAGCTGCGTGAAGCGCTCGCGGGGACGGGCGTCGAGGCAGCGGGTGGTCCGGCGGCGCTGGTCGAGGCGGCGGCGCGCGGCGCGGACGTGACGGTTGCCGCGATCGTCGGCTGTGCAGGCCTTGCCCCGACAATGGCGGCGATCGAGCAGGGGGGCGTGATCGCGCTCGCCAACAAGGAAGCGCTGGTTTCGGCAGGCGAGGTCATGACGGCCGCCGTCGCCCGGCACGGGGCCACGCTGCTGCCGGTCGATTCCGAGCACAATGCGATCTTCCAGTGCCTGCAGGGCAACGATGCGCAGCACGTGCACTGGATCACGTTGACGGCGAGCGGCGGACCGTTCCGTGACTGGTCGTGGGAGCAGCTCACAGCGGCCACGCCCGCGCAGGCGATCAAGCATCCCAACTGGGACATGGGCGCCAAGATCAGCGTCGATTCGGCGACCATGTTCAACAAGGGGCTCGAACTGATCGAGGCCCATCACCTCTTCCCGGTCGGCCTCGACCGCCTGCGCATCATCGTCCACCCGCAGTCGATCGTCCATTCGATGGTCGAATACCGCGACGGCTCGACGCTGGCGCAGCTCGGTCCGTCCGACATGCGCGTGCCGATTGCCTCGGCGCTGGCCTGGCCGCAGCGCATGGACACACCCTGCGAACCGCTCGACCTTGCCGCGATCGGAGAGCTGACTTTCCGCAGCACGGACGAAGAGCGCTTCCCGGCGACCCGGCTGGCGCGCGAGGCGGCGCAGGAAGGCGGCGGTATCCCGGCGGTGCTCAATGCCGCGAACGAGGTTGCGGTCGCCGCATTTCTCGACGGTCAGATTTCGTTCACGAGGATTGCGGCACAAGTGGAACATGTGCTCAATGCCTACGTGCCGCCTCCGCCCGGCTGCCTGTCCGACGTTCTCGCCGTCGACAGCGAAGCAAGGGCAAGGGCGCGGCAATTGATGGAGACTGCCTGACTTGACCGGTTCGCCCAACCTGCTGACGACGATCTTCGCGTTCCTTCTGGTGCTGGGGCCGCTGGTCCTCATCCACGAGCTTGGTCACTATCTCGTCGGCCGCCTCTTCGGCGTGAAGGCCGATGCCTTCTCGATCGGCTTCGGCAAGGAAATCGCCGGCTGGACGGACAAGCGGGGCACCCGCTGGAAACTCTCGACCCTGCCGCTCGGCGGCTATGTTCAGTTCGCTGGCGACATGAACCCCGCCAGCGCGCCATCGGCGGCCGAGGACGGGCTGACCCCAGAGGAGCGCTCGCACACGTTTCACGTCAAGCCCTTGTGGCAACGCGCGCTGATCGTGCTGGCAGGGCCGGCCACCAACTTTCTCCTGTGCGTCGCCATCCTGGCGGCCTTTTCCTTTGCCAACGGGCGACTCGTAGCGGATCCGGAAGTTGCTGATTTCACGGAAAATTCCGCAGCCAAGGCGGCCGGGATGGAAATCGGCGACCGCATCGTCGCGATTGATGGCGACAAGATAGACAGCGTCACCGACATTCCGGAGCATGTCGTCTACTTCGGCGGGAAGACCGTCTCGGTCACGGTCAAGCGCGACGGGCGCACGCTGGACCTGCCAGTCACGATCGCCAGCGAGGAAGTGAGCGACGAGTTCGGCAATACCGCCAATGTCGGTGAACTGGGCGTCGATTTCGCCGCGCCCGTGGTTGGTGGCTTCGTCGGCGAATCGCCGGCAAAGGCGGCGGGGATGAAGGTCGGTGACCGGATCGTTGCGGTGGGCGATGCCGATGTGCGCAGCTTCCGGAACATTCCCGACCTGATCCGGCCGTCCCCGGGGCAGCAGGTGACGATAACCGTGCTGCGCGACGGCGAAGCGAGGGTTTTCCCGGTAACGATCGGCAAGGCCTTCGAAGAGGGGCAGGACGGGGGCCGCAAGACCATCGGGGTGATCGGCATCCGGGGCGGCTATGGCCATGTCGTTCCGGTCGGTCCGGTCGAGGCGGTGGGGCTGGGCGTGTCGCGCAGCTTCGCGATCATGGGTACCATGGTGACGGGAATCCGCCAGATTTTCACGGGTGATCGCTCGGTCAGGGAACTGGGCGGTCCGATCAAGATCGCGAAATATTCGGGCGAACAGTTCAGCCTCGGCTGGGAGGCCTTCGTCGGCTTCGTGGCCCTGATTTCGATTAACTTGGCATTCATCAACCTCCTGCCAATTCCAGGCCTCGATGGCGGGCACCTGGCGTTCTACGCGGCCGAGATGGTCCGTCGCAGGCCGCTTGATGTGCGCAGTCAGGAATGGGCGATCCGCACGGGCGTGGCACTGGTCCTCGCGCTCATGCTGTTCGTCACGGTCAACGATCTGGTGTCTCTGCCGATTTTCGGGGGATAGCCTGGAGGTTTTATCCAGCGATCACAATCTCGCCGGGTTTGGCTGCTTGATTGGATGTCTTCCATCGGGCAGATGGCTGCGGTCGACTGCCGGGCGAATATCTCGCTTGCCGGGCCGGACGGGATCATCGCGAGAGCGGAAACGGGATTTTGCGTAGAATGATGGGATGGGAAATGGTTCGCAGCACTGATGCCCGCCATGCGTCGCAGCTTGCGGCAGTGCTTCTTGGGACCACGATCCTCGCGGGCGTTCCCGGTGCAGCCTTTGCCCAGGATGCCGAAGAAGCCGCGGCGCCGGCTCCCGAAACCGTCACGCCGGCGGAGCCGACGATCCAGTCGATCCAGGTGACGGGTTCGGAACGTCTCGAGCCGCAGACGGTGCTTTCGTACATCAAGATGCGCGTCGGCCAGCCTTACTCCAAGGCCGCCGCCGACCAGGTGCTCAAGGATCTCTACTCGACCGAGCTGTTCAAGAACGTCGAGGTGACCAACGACGGTGGCAATGTCACCATTGCCGTCCAGGAAAACCCGGTCGTCAACCGCATCATCCTTGAAGGCAACAAGCGCATCAAGGACGACAAGATCCTTCCCGAGATCAAGGTTGCCCCGCGCCAGATCTTCACGCGCTCGAAGATCCGCGCCGACGTGGCCCGCATCATCGAGCTCTACAAGCGCAAGGGCCGCTACGCCGCGACCGTCGAGCCCAAGATGGTCATGCTGGACCAGAACCGCGTCGACATCGTCTTCGAGATCACCGAGGGCGCCAAGTCGAAGGTTCGCCAGATCAACATCATCGGCAACGAGCACTTCTCCGACGGGAAGCTGCGTGGCCAGATGGTTACCAAGCAGTCCCGCTTCACGCGCATCTTCAGCTCGAGCACGAGCTACGATCCCGACCGCATGGCCTTCGACCAGCAGAAGCTGCGCCAGTTCTATCTGACTGAAGGCTACGCCGACTTCCGGGTCGTTTCCGCAGTGGCCGAACTGACGCCGGACAAGAAGGACTTCATCATCACCTACGTGGTGGAGGAAGGTAAGCGCTACAAGTTCGGCGACGTGAAGGTGGAAAGCCAGCTGCGCGACTTCGATGGCGAGAAGCTGGCGAAGAACCTGCCGATGAAGGCGGGCGACTGGTACAACGCCAAGCAGGTCGAAGACACGATCGACAGCCTGAACGAGACCGCCGGCGCTTTCGGTTACGCTTTCGCAGACGTGCGTCCGCAATACGACCGCGACAAGGACAACCTCACCATGGGGATCACCTTCGTGATCCAGGAGGCCCCGCGCGTCTACGTTGAACGGATCGACATCAACGGCAACACGCTGACCCAGGACAAGGTCGTGCGCCGCGAGTTCCGCCTGGCCGAAGGCGACGCCTTCAACTCGCTGCAGGTCAAGCGCTCGACCAACCGCATCAAGTCGCTCGGCTACTTCCAGGAGAAGTTCGAGATCGAGCAGAAGCCCGGCAGCGCCGATGACCGCATCGTCCTCGAAGCGAACGTCGAGGAAAAACCGACCGGCGAACTGCAGCTTTCGGCCGGTTTCTCGAGCCTCGAGAGCTTCATTTTCCAGGCCTCGATCCGCCAGCGCAACTTCCGCGGCCGTGGCCAGACGGTGGGTCTGTCCGGTAGTTATTCGCGTTATTCGAAGAGCGTGCAGGCGAGCTTCGTCGAACCCTACCTGTTCGACAAGAACGTCTCGCTCGGCGTCGACATCTACCGGCGCGACTACAACAGCTTCAATTACTACAACTCGGACCGCAAGACGACCTACAAGCAGGCGACGACCGGCTTCCAGGTTCGTGCCGGCGTGCCTTTGACCGAATACCTGACCGCAGTGGGGCGCTATACGCTCAACTACGACGACGTGTCGCTGGATAAGGGCACATACTATTCCTATCGCCTCGATCCGAACGTCCTGCAGTGCGATCCGCTCTATGCGGGCCGCTATCTGTGCGATGCGATCGGCAAGCGGCTGAGCTCGATCATCGGTCTCTCGCTGATCTACGACACGCTCGATAACCGCGTACGCCCGTCGCGCGGCGAAACGGCGTCGGTCAGTGTCGATTTCGCGGGTCTCGGCGGCGATGTGCACTATGCGCGCCTGCGTGGTAACGCGGCGAAGTACTGGCCTCTGGGCGGTGGTTTCGTCTTCTCGGTGGCCGGCGAAGGCGGCATCATCAAGGGGCTGAACGGCGACGACGTGCGTCTGACCGACCGCTTCTTCCTGGGCGAGCCGCAGATGCGCGGCTTCGGCATCCGTGGCGTCGGTCCGCGCGTTTTGCGCAAGCGGCTCGTCGATGAGAATGGCGATGGTGTTCTTATCCCGTCGACCAAGCGCAGCGACTGGACCGACGATGCACTCGGCGGCAAGTACTACTACAAGGGACGTGCCGAACTGGAGATCCCGCTGGGCTCCGGCGCACGGGAAATGGGCCTGCGCCCGTCCATCTTCGCCGATGTCGGCGCGGTCTGGGGCGTGAGAAAGCCGCAGCTCACGCAGTGCGACCCCGGGTGTAACCCGACGTATTACGTTCGGGATGCTGATGGCAACAGCACCACCACCACTACCCTGGAAGCGGTCGATTCGACTACCGGTGTCGCCAATGAACCGACCGGTGCCTATCAGTTCCAGTTCGTCGAGGAATTCGCCGGTGATACCTGGAAGCCGCGCGTCGCGGTGGGCTTCGGCGTGAACTGGAACTCACCCTTCGGTCCGTTCCGCATCGATATTTCCAAGGTCCTCCTCAAGGAGGACGGTGACAAGACCAAGACCTTCACATTCAACGTGGGAACGCAATTCTGATGAAAACGATAACCAAGTCCGTCGCGCTGGGTTCGGCCCTTGCGCTGGCCACGCTTTCCGCACAGCCCGCGCTGGCTGCCAAGGCGGCTCCGGCCGCGCCGTCCGACAGCGGCACCATCGTTCCGGGGCTGGGCATTGCCAACCTCGATGCCGTGGTCGTCAATTCGAATGCCTACAAGGTTGCCGAGCAGCAGCGCGAAACCACCTACAAGGCGCAGTACGACCAGGCCAAGACCCGCAACGACCAGCTGACCGCGCAGATCAAGCCGATGGTCGACAAGTTCAACACCGACCGCCAGGCTGCCAACCCGAACCAGGCCTCGCTGCAGCAACAGGCCGCGGCGATCCAGCAGCTTCAGGAGCAGGGCAAGGCCGAACTGCAGCAGATCCTCCAGCCGGTGGCCCTGTCGCAGGCCTATGTGCAGGAGCAGATCGAGGACAAGCTGAACGACGCGCTGAAGTCGGCGATGAAGAAGCGCAGCATCTCGATCGTTCTGGCGCCCGATTCGGTCATCGCCTTCAACGGCAACGCCTACAATCTGAACCAGGACATCCTGAACGAACTCAACACGGCCATTCCTTCGGCGCAGCTCGTGCCGCCGGCGGGTTGGGAGCCGCGCCGCGTTCGCGAGGCACGCGCGCAGCAGGCTGCGGCGCAGGGACAGGCCGCTGCCGCCACCAGCCAGCAGCCGACCGGCCGCTGAGAACAGGCGAGAGACGGGCATGAGTGACACGGCCGAGGCGGAATACGATACCGCGAAGATCCTGGCGGCGCTTCCGCACCGCTATCCGATGCTGCTGGTCGACCGGGTGGTTTCCTTCTCCGAGGAGGAGATCCACGCGGTCAAGGCCGTCAGCTTCAACGAGGACTTCTTCCAGGGCCATTTCCCCGGCCGTCCGATCATGCCCGGCGTTCTCCAGATCGAGGCGCTGGCGCAGACGGCCGGTATCCTCGCGATCGAGAGCCTCGGTCTGGCAGGGGCCGGCAAGCTGGTCTACTTCATGGCGATCGAGGAGGCGAAGTTCCGCAATCCCGTGACGCCGGGCCACTTGCTCGACCTGCGCGCCGGCTTCGTCCAGAAGCGCTCGCGCGTGTGCAAGTTCTGGGGCAAGGCTTCGATCGGCGACAAGGTGACTTGCGAGGTGAACTTCACCGCGATGATCGCCGACGCCTGATACGGCGAGGGGGAGTCCTTTGGACACCCTTGCTTTTTGCGGTTCGTGGCGCTATGCGCGCCGCTTTCCAAGGCAGGCCGGTCGGAACCGGCCAAATGCGAAAGAGATACGACATGAAGGCCGATACGCATCCCGACTACCACATGATCACGGTGCAGATGACCGATGGCACCACCTTCCAGACCCGCTCGACCTGGGGCAGCGAAGGCGACACGCTGGTTCTCGAAGTCGATCCGACCTCGCACCCGGCCTGGACCGGCGGTACCCAGCGCGTCAACGAAGGCGGCCGTGTGGCTCAGTTCAACAAGCGTTTCGGTGGTCTCTCGCTCAAGAAGAAGTGAGCGAGCGGCTTCATCGCCCATACGAGAAAAGGCGGCCTTCAGGCCGCCTTTTTTGTTTCAGCCCTGAAGGCCGAAGTCCATGAGTTCATGCCACTCGGTTCTGTCGGGCGGCACCGAGCGCAGGAATTCCATCCCGGCGGCCTTGCCGCGTACCCAGCGCACGATGGCGGGCAGCATCGGTTCGCCGTAGAGACCGATCGAGACGAAGGCCCCTTGCCGGACAGTTTCGGCATCCGTCTGGACGGAGCAGCCGTGCAGCGAAACGTCGGCCAGCAGCACCGGATGCCGCCTGCCTTGCGATGTCTCGATAATGGCTTCGAAGCGCGTGGCATGACGCGTTTCGCGGCGACGATCGTCCAGGTTGTCCGGTGTCGTGGCGTAAAGCCGTCCAATAGGTGCGTTCACGATTTCCTGTTCCTGGCGTCGCTTCGGATCGCCGGTATTCTCCGCTTTTAAACGTTAATCCCCGACCACGAGATAACCTTGCCCGCGCGGTAACCATTTCGTTCGAATGCGTGCAATTGCCTTTCCGCCAGACATGCGTAGCGTAGCGCGGTGCATGGCCGAGGGGGCGCCTTGCACGGGAACGCGCCGACCGGGCCCGGACTTGCGGAAGGTCCCCGCCGGCGGCGTCAAGCAATTGAAAGAGCCGTAAAGGCTCCGACAAGGAGAAGCGCAATGATCCGAACTGCCCGTATTGCCGCCGCATGTGCCCTGGCCCTGTCCGCATCCGCGGCGCTTGCAGGGGAAGACCCGGCATCCGGTGAAGGCAAGACGGTCGAGGCGAACGTTATCGGTCTCGATGGCAACTCGCTCGGCAAGGTGACGCTGGTCCAGACGCCCACCGGCGTGCTTGTCAGCACGGATCTCAAGGGATTGCCGGAAGGCGAGCACGGTTTCCATTTCCACGAAAAGGGCGTGTGCGACCCGGCGGAGGGTTTCAAGACCTCGGGCGGGCACTTCGCCGCAGGCGCGCACGAGCATGGGTTGATGACCATGGGCGGCCCGCACGGAGGGGACATGCCCAACCAGTATGTCGGCCCCGACGGTGTGCTCAAGGAGCAGATCTTCAATACCGGCGTCACGCTCACGCCCGGCCCCAAGTCGCTGCTGGACGCCGACGGATCGGCCCTGGTCATCCACGCGGGGGCGGACGACTACACGAGCCAGCCTGCCGGCGCGGCGGGCGCCCGCATTGCCTGTGCCGTGATCAGCCCCGGCGAATAACCGCAAGCGGAAGGGGGAAGGCCGTGGGTGCGCGTTCTTCCCTTACCCCCAGGGACGTTCGCGGTACCACTGGGTGATTACGTACTTGAGGCCCTTGCGAACTTTCATCGCGTGATGGAGCGTCGCGGCGTTGAGGCTCTGGTCGGGGCGGCGGTTGTTCCACGCGACGAGCTTGCCGCATTCCGGCTGGATCGTCTTGCCGATCACGCGGAACCGCGTTGCGCCGCCGGCCTCCACGTCGTTCAGATAGATCATGAAGGTCCAGGTGCGCTGCCCGGAAACGCTGCAATAGGTTTCGTAGTCCGCGCTCTTGGGTTCGAAGTAGTCGGTATGGGCTTTGAATTCCTGCCCCACTTCGTAGCGCTGCCCCTGCAATGGCTCGGCGTGGGGCGGCGCGATGCCAGAGATCTGCGCGAGCTTGGCTGCCAGTGCAAAGACGGCGGGAACGCCGGGGTCCAGGTCGCATGTCGAGCTGGTGCGGAAGGCCTCGTCGCCATTGGCATCGGCGATGGTCGAGGGACGGTGCTGGGCCTCGATCAGGGCAACGAGCGCGTCACACTCCGCGCGGGACAGGAAATTGCGCATGACGAACAGGTCCAGCCGCGAGGAGGGGAAGCGCTGCATGCCGGGATATGAAAGCAGTTGCGTAGCCGATGATTCGCCAGGTCCGTTCATGATGGCACCCATAGCGGCCCGTTTGGGACGGGAAAATTGCGAGAGTCGCGGCGCGATCCGTTTTTTTGCTTTGCAAGAGGCCCCGCCATGTGCAAAGGCGCGCTCCCGTTCCGGTCACTGCTTGCAGAGGCCGATGCGGAGTTCCAGCACGCGGCGCAAGAAGCCCGCGGTGCTTGTGGCGATCGTAGCTCAGTTGGTTAGAGCGCCGGTTTGTGGTACCGGAGGTCGTGGGTTCGAACCCCATCGATCGCCCCATTTCTTCTTTCGACATGCTGCCTCGCCCCGGTTTGCGCGGGGGCGATTCGCCGGGGACAGGCTTTGGTCTTTGGTACGAGGCACTTGCTCCTTTCGAAACGGTCTTTAGAAGCGCGCTGTTATGCATGGCTTTGCCAACCCAGCTCGTTTCCTTCGCATCGCCCGATGGCTGATGCCGCTCTGCATGGGGGTGGGCATCCTCGTTGCCGGCGCGGCTCTGGCCTGGGGCCTGTTCGAAGCGCCCGCGGAGCGCCTGCAGGGCGAGACGGTGCGAATCGTCTACCTCCACGTTCCGGCAGCCTGGCTGGGTATGGCCGGCTGGATGGGAATCGCCGTCGCCAGCTTCATGCAGATCGTCTGGCGCCACCCGCTGGCGGGAATCGCGGCAAGGGCCTGCGCCGTGCCGGGCGCGGTGTTCACCGCCGTCTGCCTCGTCACCGGTTCGCTGTGGGGCCGACCTGCCTGGGGCACATGGTGGGTGTGGGACGGGCGGCTGACCAGCATGCTGGTGCTGCTGTTTCTCTATTTCGGCTGGATGGCGTTGTCGCAGGCAAGCGAGGCCTCCGACGGGGGGCAGAGCAGTGCTCCCGCGATCTTCGGTCTGGTGGGCGCGGTCAACATCCCGATCATCCATTATTCGGTCACCTGGTGGAACAGCCTGCACCAGCCGCCCAGCATTACCATGGGCAAGTCGGCGATGTCGGGGGCTTTCCTGTGGCCCTTGCTCTTCGCGATGCTGGGTTTCACGTTGATCTTCGCGGGCGTCGTGCTGGCGCGCATGCGGGCGATTCTGGCCGATCAGCAGGCCGAGGCGCGGCTGCGTCGCAAGGCTCTGGCGGCAGGGGACCTGTAATGCGCGAAGCGATGGATCCCTGGATTTTCGTGGCAGCATCCTATGCCATAGGCATCGCTGCGACCGTTACCATGGTGGCGTGGTCGCTGCTGTCGATGAAACGCGCCGAAAAGCGCCGTGACGAGGCGAGGAAGCGCTGACGATGGCAATCAAGGCAAAGCACCAGCGACTGGTACTGCTCGTCATCGCGCTTGTCGTGCTGATCGGAGCAGGGCTGCTGGCGGCCTGGGCACTGCGCAATCAGGCGAGCTATTTCTACGTTCCCGCCGAAATTACGGCCAATCCGCCCGAGTCCGACCGCGCCGTGCGCCTGGGCGGCATGGTGGAAAAGGGCTCGATCAAGACCGAGCCCGACGGCGTCACTATTGCTTTCGTCGTGGAAGACGGCAAGGCGCGCGTTCCGGTGGTCTTCAAGGGCATCGTGCCCTCGCTCTTCGTCGAGGGGTCGGGCGTCGTGGCCGAAGGCAAGATGGGCGCGGACGGTACTTTCGTGGCGGACAACCTCCTGGCCAAGCATGATGAGAATTATGTCCCGCGCGAGATGCAGAACATGACCGAGGCACAGGCCAAGCAGGTCGTGGCCGAAACCAAATGATAGCCGAACTCGGTCTTGCCGCCCTGTGGCTGGCGGCCGCGCTGGCGGCGCTGCAACTCGTTTCGGGCGCGCTCGGGCTGACCAGGCATGGCGAAACACTGGCCGGCGTGACGCGTCCGGTCGCGGTCGCGCAGGGGCTGCTCGCGCTGATCGCCTTCCTGTGCCTGATCTACGTCTTCGCCGTTACCGACCTGTCGGTGAAGCTGGTCGCGCTCAATTCGCATTCGATGAAGCCGCTGGTGTTCAAGATCGCCGGGGCCTGGGGCAATCACGAAGGCTCGATGCTGCTGTGGGTCACGGTCATGGGCATGGCCGGAGGCTTCGTGGCGCTGATCGAGAAGCGGCTGCCGGAGCCGACCATGCTGGCGACGCTGGCCGGGCAGGCCTTCGTTTCGCTCGGCTTCTATGCCTTCCTGCTCATTGCCTCGAACCCGTTCGAGCGGCTTTCGCCGGTGCCGGCGGAAGGCAATGGTCTCAATCCGCTGCTGCAGGACCTTGGTCTCGCCTTCCACCCGCCCACGCTCTACCTCGGCTATGTCGGTCTCTCGATCGCCTTCAGCTTCGCGATCGGTGCGCTGATCACGCGCGAGGTCGGGCCGGCCTTTGCCCGGGCCATGCGGCCCTGGGTGCTGGGCGCGTGGATATTCCTCACCATCGGTATCACCGCCGGTTCCTATTGGGCCTATTACGAGCTGGGCTGGGGCGGCTGGTGGTTCTGGGACCCGGTCGAGAACGCCTCGCTGATGCCCTGGCTCGCGGCGACCGCGCTGCTCCATTCGGCCAGCGTCCTGGCCTCGCGCAATGCCTTGCGCGCCTGGACGGTCATGCTGGGCGTCGTGGCCTTCTCGATGTCGATGATCGGCACGTTCCTTGTACGCTCGGGCATTCTCACGAGCGTCCATGCCTTTGCGGTCGATCCCGAACGCGGCACGTTCATTCTGGCGCTGCTGGCGATCAACATCGGCGGTGCCCTGACGCTCTTCGCGCTACGCGCTTCCACGGTGACCGAAGGTGAGCGCTTCGCGCTGGTCAGCCGCGAGGGTGCGTTGGTGTTCAACAACGTGATGCTTTCGGCGATTCTGGGCATTGTCCTGTTCGGCACGCTCTACCCGCTGGTGGCTGAGGCGATGGGCGCCAAGGTCTCGGTCGGTCCGCCTTACTTCAACCCGATGAGCGCGCTCTTCGCGGTGCCGATGCTGGTGGTGCTGGCGATCGGGCCGCTGCTGCGCTGGCGGCGTGACAAGTTCGCGCGCATCGGCAAGCTGCTGGTGATTCCGGCACTGCTGGTAGTGGCCGCGGGCATCGCCGTGGTGGCGATCGGCGGCGTTTCGCTGCTGCCGTTCCTGGGGCTGGCGCTTTCGATCGGCCTTGCCTGGGCGAGCGTGCTGCCTTTGCGCGACCGCAACCTGCGCCGTACGCCGCTGCCGGTCTGGGGCATGGTCTTTGCCCACTTCGGCATTGCCGTTGCCCTGTTCGGGATGAGCAGCGAGAGCGCCTTCACGGTCGAAAAGCTGGTGGCGGTGAGGACCGGCGACGTCACCGAAGTCGGCCCCTGGCACGTGAAGCTCGATTCCATCGAGCCGGTCGCCGGGCCCAACTGGACCGCACTCGAAGCCCGTTTGCTGGTGCGTTACGGCGCCGACGGCAAGGAAACGCGCATGCTGCCGCAATCGCGCAGCTTCTGGGCACCGCCGCAGCAGACCAGCGAATCGGCTCTGCTGACGCGCTGGAACGGCCAGCTCTACGCGGTGCTTGGCGGCGAGGCCGAGGACGGACGCTGGCAGCTCAGGCTGTGGTGGAAGCCCTTCGTGCCGCTGATCTGGATCGGCGGACTGCTGATCGCGCTGGGTGGCCTGCTGGCTCTGGCCGGGCGCGTGGCCAGCGACGTGCGGCGCATCGTCGCCAAGGACAAGATCGCCTACCGCCGTGAAAGGCAGGGCCGATGAGCGGAAAGAAAAACCCGGAAGCTACCTCCAGGCCGAGCGCATGGGTAATCTGGCTGCCACTGGCACTGTTCCTGGGGTTCGTCGCGCTTGTGCTGATCGGGTTGCTCCGCCCGGCGGACAGGAATGTCGCCAGTGCGCTGGTGGGCAAGCCGATGCCGCAGTTCGACCTGCCGCCCGCGTTGCCCGGACGGCCGGGGCTGGACAGCAAGGTGCTCACCAACGGCAAGCCGCATCTCGTGAACATCTTCGCCAGCTGGTGCGTTCCCTGCCGTATCGAGGCGCCGCAGCTGGGTGCGCTGGCCCGGGCAGGTATCCCCGTCGAGGGGATTTCGGTGCGCGATTCGACTGAGAACCTGCAGAATTTCCTCTCGGAAAACGGCGATCCGTACCAGCGGATCGGCGCCGACGACGACGGCAAGGTTCAGCTCGCGCTTGGTTCGTCGGGCGTACCGGAAACCTATGTGGTCGATGGCAAGGGCACGATCGTCTATCAACATATCGGTGAGATCCGCCCGGAACATATCGGTCTTCTGCTGGACAAGCTGAAGGAGGCGGAGAAGTGAGCCGCTTCGTTACCCTTCTGCTTCTGGCGCTGGGACTGGTTGCCGCCGTGCCGGCGCTGGCACAGCAGGAACAGTCGACCGCGCCTTATGCCTATCGTCAGCTCGACGATCCGGCCGAGGAGGAAAAGGCACAGGCACTGATGGAGACGCTGCGCTGCCTCCAGTGCCAGGGGCAGTCGATCGCCGATTCGGATGCGCCGATCGCCGGTTCCATGCGGTCGCTGGTGCGCGAGCGCATAGCCGCGGGTGAGCAGCCGGAAGCGATTCGTGGCTGGCTGATCGAGCGTTATGGCGATTACGTGAGCTATGCGCCGCGCATCACCAGCCTGACCTGGCCGCTTTTTGCCGTTCCGGCCGTGCTCGTTCTGCTGGCCTTCCTGCTTCTGCGCCGGCGGTTCACCGGAAAATCGGGGCAGGGAGAAGAGGCATGACCTGGGTTCTCGTCATCGTCCTGGCCCTGCTGGCCTTTCTGTTCATGGCTTTCGTGTTGAAGGCACCGCGCGGTACCCGCGAAGCCGTCGCTGCGGCCTTGCTTCTCGGTATCGCCGGCTATGCCCTCCAGGGCAAACCGGGCATGCCATCGGCGCCGAAGGCGGCAGCCGAGCCGGTAACCGCCAATTCCGCGGCGCTCGTCGAAGGGCGGATGAAAGTATCCAACAAGGGCATTCCACCTAACAATCAATGGGTTGTTATTGCCGATGGGCTGGCCCGCAATGGTCGCTATGCCGATGCGGCGCAGGTTCTGCGCGGGGCTGTGGAGAAAGATCCAAAGAATTCGGAAGCCTGGCTGGCCATGGCCAATGCGCTGCTGGGACATGCCGACGGCATGCTGACTCCGGCGGCTCTCTATGCCTATCGCCGTGCGGCCATAGCTGACCCGAACAACCCGGGCCCGCCGTTTTTCCTCGGCCTTGCGCTTGCGCAGTCGGGCCGATTCTCCGAAGCGCGCGCATTGTGGGCCGATTTGCTCAAGCGCGCGCCGGACGACACACCCTGGCGCGCACCGCTGGCGCAGCAGCTGCAAAGGCTGGATGCGCTGATTTCCGGCCAGATGGGCGGGCAGGACGATGCGCCCGTGTCCCAGCCTTGAACCGGTCCGTACGCAACGTTGCTTGCCTCAACGCATACTGCTAACGGCCACAGCCTTGCCGCAGCTGCGAGCTGAGGCTGCGAGTCCATGACGGGGCGCACGAATGAGTGATGCAACATCGGATAAGGCTGGCGGCCCGACGCTGATCGATCCGGCGACGGGGGCGATAGCGCCGGCGCACGGGCACGGTTCGGGCAATGTCGCCAAGCTGGCCTTCGGGGCGATCGGCGTCGTTTTTGGCGACATCGGTACGAGCCCGATCTACGCTTTCCGTGAAACTTTTGTCGGCCCGCACCCGCTGGCCATCGACGAACTGCATATCCTGGGCGTTGTCAGCCTGATCTTCTGGTCGATGACGATGGTCGTCTCGATCCAGTACGTCGGCGTGCTCATGCGTGCGGACAACAAGGGGCAAGGCGGCAGCCTGGCGCTGGTCGCGTTGATTTCGGGCGCGATCAAGAAATCGAGCTACGGCGGTCTGATCGTCATGCTCGGGGTGTTCGCGACTTCGCTGTTCTACGGCGATTCGATGATTACTCCGGCGGTCTCGGTGCTTTCGGCGGTGGAAGGCCTTACCGTCGTCCAGTCGAATCTCGCGCCGTTCGTCCTGCCGATCGCGCTGATCCTGCTGATCGGCCTGTTCGTCCTGCAAAAGAGCGGCACGGCCAAGGTCGGCGCGCTCTTCGCGCCGGTCATGGTGATCTATTTCACCACTCTGGCCGTGCTGGGCATATACCATCTGGCGCAGATGCCCGAGGTCCTGGCGGCGCTGAACCCGTGGTACGCGATCCAGTTCTTCCTCACCGACAAGATGCTGGGCTTTCTCGCGCTCGGTTCGGTCGTGCTGGCGGTTACCGGCGCCGAGGCGCTCTATTCGGACATGGGCCACTTCGGGCGCGGACCGATGCGGCTTTCGTGGTTCGCCTTCGTCATGCCGTGCCTGCTGATCAACTATTTCGGGCAGGCCGCGATGATCCTTGGGCTCGACGATGCCGCTGCGGCCGAGGCGATGGAGAACCCGTTCTTCAACCTCGCGCCGGAATACCTGCGCCTGCCGCTAGTCATTCTCGCGACCTGTGCGACGTTCATCGCCAGCCAGGCAGTGATCTCGGGTGCCTTCTCGATCACCCATCAGGCGATGCAGCTGGGCTTCATCCCGCGCCTTTCGACCCGCCACACCAGCGAGCACGAGGTCGGGCAGATCTATATTCCCTTCGTCAACTGGGCGCTGATGACCGGCGTGATCCTGCTGGTCCTCTACTTCCAGAACTCGTCGAACCTGGCATCGGCCTACGGTATTGCGGTGACGGGTGCGATGCTGATCGACACCTGCCTGATGACGGTGCTGCTGATCGTGCTGTGGCGCTGGAAGCTGTGGCTGGCGATACCGATCATCGTCGCGTTTTTCGTCGTCGACGGCGCTTATTTCGCCGCGAACGCCACCAAGATTGCCGATGGCGGCTGGTTCCCGCTGCTGATCGGCGGCGTCGCCTTCACGCTGCTGACGACGTGGAACAAGGGCCGCAAGCTCATGCGCGACCGCATGACGGAGGCCGCGCTACCGCTCAACGTCTTCGCCAAGAGCGCCCACGGCAGCGCTGCGCGCGTGCCCGGAACGGCGATCTTCATGGCCTCGAGCAACGTGGGCGTCCCTTCGGCGCTGCTCCACAACATCAAGCACAACAAGGTTCTGCATGAACGCGTCGTGGTGCTGACGGTCGAGGTTCAGGACGTGCCCTATGTGGAGCCTTCGGAACGCTACGAGGTGATCGAGCTGGGGCAGGGCTTCTTCCGCATGACGCTGCGCTACGGCTTCATGGAAGAGACCGACATTCCCGCCGCGCTGGCCCATTCCGAAATGTGCGGCGCGCCGTTCGAGATGATGAAGACCAGCTTCTTCCTCTCGCGCCAGACGCTGCTTCCCTCGGAGAAGCCGGGCATGGCGATCTGGCGCGAAAAGCTTTTCGCGTGGATGATGCGCAATGCGGCGAGCGCGATGGAATTCTTCCGCCTGCCGACCAACCGCGTGGTGGAACTGGGCAGTCAGCTGGAGATCTAGGCTGCCCGGTTTCCGGATGCCGCCATCAGCGCCGGCGGGTTCAGGTATTCGGTATGTTCGATCACCACGCCATCGCGGACGCGCGGCCTCGTGCGGATGCCTGTGCTGCCGCCCGACCGTGAAACGCGTTGGGCAGGCCGGGTGGCATGAACGGCAGGTGTAGGACGAAATCCGGGGCGACGTCGCCGATAAACCCATCGAAGTCACCCTGTGGCATGTGGGCCAGCGAGTCTTCGACAAGGGCGGTTGTCGCGTTCGTCGCAGCTCTCTCCAGATCTTGACGCAGGCATGGTCACACCCGTGCGGTGGGTGGGGCAAGAGCCGCATCTGGATCGGAAGGACGGGGTGTTCGAGAACCCGTCAGTCGTGCGGCGGGTTTTCGATCAGTTCTTCCTTCGCCTGCTCGCCCATGCCGTGCTTGAGCACCATGGGAAGCTGCGAGAAGGTGAAGACGAACGAGAGCACGGTGAAGCCCCAGAGCTTGGCCTGCAGCCACGTCTCGAAGCTCACGGTGTAGACCAGCGCGGTGTTGAGCACGGCGAGGAACAGGAAGAACCACGCCCAGTTGCGGGAAAGCTTCATCCAGCCCGCCTCGTTCAGCCCCTCGAAGGCTGACTGGAGCAGATACTTGAGCATGGGCTTGCCGCGCCACAGCCCGAAGAACAGCACGCCCGAGAACATCAGGTAGACGGCGGTCGGCTTGATGCGGATCCAGAAGTCGTTGTGGAAGATGACGGTGAGCGTGCCGAAGCCCAGGATCAGCACCGTGGTCAGCCAGAGCATCGGCGAGACATGGCCGAGGCGCCATTTGGAGACGGCCAGCGCGATCACGGTCGCCCCCATGAAGGCAATCGTGCCGTTGATCACCGCTGCCACGGTCGCCAGCGAGTTGCCGCTGCCGGAAGGCGAGAAGTATTTGTAGGTGAGGAAGAACACCAGCAGCGGGCCGAAGTCGACAACCAGGTTGACCCAGGAACTCTTGGGCTTTTCGGGCTCGATGTCACTCATCATGCAATTCCGGCGATCACGCGGGCCAGGAGGTCCGGATTGAAGGGGCGCAGGTCGTCGATCTTCTCGCCGACGCCTATGGCATGGATGGGCAGGCCGTATTGTTCGGCCGCTGCAACCAGAACGCCGCCGCGTGCGGTGCCGTCCAGCTTGGTCATGATCAGGCCGGAGACACCCGCCACTTCCTTGAAAATCTCGATCTGCGACAGCGCATTCTGGCCGTTGGTGGCATCGAGCACAAGCACCACGTCATGCGGCGCCTCGGGATTGAGGCGACCGAGCACGCGGCGGATCTTGGCCAGTTCGTCCATCAGCTCGCGCTTGTTCTGCAGGCGCCCGGCGGTATCGACGATCAGCGCGTCGATACCCTGATCGGTCGCGGCCTTGACGGCGTCGAACACCACGGAGGCGGGATCGCCGCCTTCGGGGCCCTTGACGATGGGTATGCCGAGCCGGTCCGCCCAGACCGCAAGCTGGCCGATTGCGGCGGCGCGGAAGGTGTCGCCGGCAGCTAGCATCACCGAATAGTCCTGCTCCTGGAACAGGTGTGCAAGCTTGGCGATGGTGGTGGTCTTGCCCGAACCGTTCACGCCGATCACGAGAATGACCTGCGGGCGCGGAAATGCGACGATGTCCAGAGGCTTGGCCACCGGACGCAGGATCTCGGCGATTTCGCGGGCGACAACTTCCATGATCGCGCGCTCGTCGGCATCGCGCTCGAAGCGCTCTTCGGCAAGACGGTCGCGAATGCGCGCGGCGGCGCGTGGTCCCAGGTCCGAGGTGATGAGCGCGTCTTCCAGATCGTCGAGCTGCGCGTCGTCGAGACGCGTCTTGCCGACGATGCCGGACAAGTTGCCCGTCAGGCGCTCAGAGGTCTTGCGAAAACCGCCGAAGAGGCGCTGTGACCAGTCATCGCCGGCATTGCCTGCGGTCTGGCCGTCGGACGGCGAGCCGTCGGTACTCATGCTTCCAGTATTCCTTCGACTACCCTTGCAGGTGTAACGCGGATCAGCGCGCCGGGCTGTGTGCCAGCCGGCAGGCGCACGGGCGCAAAGTTTTCCGCATGGCCGGTTCCACCCTTTTCGGCAAGAACCCATAGCGGCTTGCCCGATTGCGCGGCAAGCCAGCGCTGTCGCATTCCCGCGACCTTTTCCCTCAGATCGGCGGCGCGCGCCTTGACCGTGGCCGGATCGACCTGCGGCATGCGCGCGGCGGGAGTGCCGGGACGCGCGGAAAAGGGGAATACGTGACCGTGGACGATCTGCAGCTCTTCGATGATCGAAAGGTTCGCTGCATGTGCCTCGTCGTCCTCGGTGGGAAAACCGGCGATCAGGTCGGCACCGACGGCGATGTCGGGACGGCGCGCGCGAAGGCGTTCGACCAGCGAGACGGCGTCGGCCCGGCTGTGACGGCGCTTCATGCGCTTGAGGATCAGGTCGTGCCCGTGCTGGAGCGAGAGATGGACGTGCGGCATCATGCGCGTCTCGCCGGCGATCAGGTCGAACAGCACGTCGTCGACTTCAGCCCCGTCGATCGAGGAAAGCCGCAGGCGCGGCAGCGCGGGGAAGCGCGCGAGGATCGCCTCGCACAGGGCGCCGAGACGCGGGCTTTCGGGCAGGTCGCTGCCCCATGAAGTGAGGTCCACGCCGGTCAGGACGATCTCGTTCACGCCCGCGTCGAGGTGGACGGCGACGTCTTCGAGCACCTGCGCGACATTGTGCGAGCGGCTGGGGCCGCGCCCCTGCGGGATCACGCAGAATGTGCAGGAATGATCGCACCCGTTCTGCACCTGAACGAAGCCGCGCGTGTAACCGCGCTTTTCCCGTGGCGGCGGTGCCGAAGGCACGTTCCACGCGCGCGGGTCCAGCTTGGCGGTGTTGGGTACCAGGCCGTCCACTTCGGGCATGGCGCCGAGCATGTCGCGCTCGACCTGCGCGGCGCAGCCGGTGACGATCAGCCGGGCATCGGGACGGGCCTTGCGGGCGCGCCTGATCGCCTGTCGGGTCTGGCGCACGGCTTCGCTGGTGACGGCGCAGGAATTGACGACGACAAGATCGCCCGCGTCGCCCAGCATGGCACGCAGGGCTTCGCTTTCGGACAAGTTGAGGCGGCAGCCCAGCGAATGGACTTCGACGGTCAACCCGTGCTCCCTGCCGTCAGCCCGTAGTCGGCCGGATCGAAGCTGCCCCGGAAGCTTTCCGTCGCGGGGCCGGTCATGACGATCTCGCCGTCTTCGCGCCATTCGATCGCCAGAGGGCCACCGGGCAGGGTAACGGTCACCTTGCGGTCGACGAGGCCGCGCTCGATCGCGCCGATGGCGGTGGCGCAGGCGCCGGTGCCGCAGGCACGAGTGAGGCCGGTACCGCGCTCCCACACGCGCAGGGTGATCGCGTCGCGCGCGGTGACCGCAGCGACGTTCACATTGACGCGTTCGGGGAAAAGCGGGTCCGTTTCGATGAGCGGGCCCAGACGCGCCATGTCCACCGCGTAGGGATCGTCGACGAAGAAGATCACATGGGGATTGCCGACATTGACCGCGACCGGGTTTGCCAGGTCTTCCCAGGCCAGCGGCATCGTGTGCGTGTCCATGGCATAGGCCAGCGGAATTGCTTCCCAGTCGAGCCGGGGCTTGCCCATTTCGACCGAAATGCCCTGTTCGGAAGGGCTGGCGGAGATCACGCCGCCCAATGTCTCGATTCGCGCGGGCTCGCCATGGAGCAGGCCGACAGCGCGGGTGGCGTTGCCGCAGGCTTCCACCTCGCTGCCGTCGGCATTGAAGATGCGCATGCGAAAGTCGCCGGTATCCGACGGTTCCAGCAAGATCAGCTGGTCGCAGCCGATGCCGGTATGCCGGTCTGCCAGTGCCGTCGCCAAGGCGGCATCGATGGGGGGAAGGGGCTGCGAGCGCGCGTCCAGCACCACGAAATCGTTGCCCAGGCCGTGCATCTTGGTGAAGTCGATCCGCATGATGCGCGATCTAGGTGTTGGCGAGCCTCAGGTCCAGAGGTTCCGGGTTAAAGTTCAGGCCTGGCTGGCGTGCCTGGGAGCGGCGTGTGCGTCCTTGGCCGGTTCGATGCCGGCAGGCACGGGCGATGCCTTGTCTGGAGCAGGCGCCGCCACGGCGACCGGCTCGGAACGGATCGGCGAGGTCGCATGCTCGCGCAGCAGCTCTGACAGTTCGCCGGCCGGGCGCGGGTGGCCGTAGAGATAGCCCTGGCCCTTGATATGACCGTACTGCAGGAGGTGCTTGAGAACCTCGCTGCTCTCGATGCCCTCGGCGGTAACCGGCAGTTCCAGATCCTTGCCGAGCATGGCGATGGCATGGACGATCGCGGCGTTGTCCTTGTTCTCGATCAGGCTCGTGACGAAGCTGCGGTCGATCTTGATGCGGTCAAAGGGCAAGCTGCGCAATTGGGCAAGCGAGCTGTAGCCGGTGCCGAAGTCGTCGAGCGTGACCTTGATTCCCTGGTTCTTGAGGCTGGTGATGAGCGAGCGGGCCTGGGGCAGGTTCTGATGCAGGCAGCTTTCGGTGATCTCGATCTCGAGCCGGTGCGGCGGGAAATTCGCTTCCACCAGCATGCGCAGCAGCTTCTGTGCGAACCAGGGGTCGCGCAGCTGAACCGGCGAGATGTTGACCGACAGGCCCAGTTTCGGGTCCCAGTCCTTGGCGTCTTCCAGAGCCTGACGGATCACGCTTTCGGACAAGGCGGCGATGGCACCGATGTCCTCGGCGACGGGGATGAAGATCTCCGGAGAAACGAGGCCGAAATGGGGCGAATCCCAGCGGGCCAGCATCTCGAAGCCGGTGAGCTCCCCGGTCTGCAGGTCGATCTGCTGCTCGTAGTAGGGCAGGAATTCACCGCGCGGAATGCCCTGGCGGATGCCCATTTCCAGCTCGTTGCGGAAACGCATCTCGTCGGCCATCACCCCTTCGAACCAGAAGAAGCTGTTCCGGCCCTGGCGCTTGGCGTGGTACATGGCGATGTCCGCCATCTCGAGCAGGGCAAGGGCGTCGGGCTTCCTGCCGTCGACATCGGGGACGTCCGACCGGGCCAGGCCGATCGATGCCGTGACCTCGATGCTGATGGCGTTGATCTTGGTGCTTTCGGAGATTGCCTTGACGAGGCCGGTCGCGATCTGGTCGATCGTTTCGTCGCGGGATTTGTCGAAGGCGAACGCCGCCGCGAATTCGTCGCCGCCGATACGGCCGGCCACGGCATGCTTGGGCAGGCTGGCGCCGATCCGGTGCGAGCATTCGCGCAGCAATACGTCGCCGGTGCTGTGGCCGTTGAAGTCGTTGACCTGCTTGAAGTTGTCGAGGTCGATCATGATGAGAACGACGGCCTGGCCGTTCCCCTCTGCCGTATCGATCAGCTTGTCGACGCGTTCGTTGAAGTTGCGGCGGTTGAGGAAGCCGGTGAGCGGGTCGGTCTGGGCCATCTGCCGTGCCTGCCGTTCCGAGGCCCGGCGCAGCCTGATTTCGGCGCTCAGCTGGCGATAGCGGCTCCAACCGAAGATGATGATGGCGATGTTGAGAAGAAAGGCGTTGAGGATGAAATTGTCGGGCCCGGGGCCGCGGTCGAGCAGAGAGTCGACCACGCGTGGGCCGACTTCGCTGCCGGTGGCTACAAACATCAGGATCGCGGCGGTGACGATACCAAGAGCGACGACGTCGATCTGTTGCTCGCTTTCGCCAGCTTCGTCCCTGAATGCGATATTGCCAGCCGTCACCCTATAGCCCCCTTGGCTTGCTGCCCAAGGAAAGGTCGCTAATCGGTTACTCTGAAATTTCGGTTAAATGCCGATGACCGGCCCGAGGTGAATCGGCCCGGTCAAAGTCATGTTTACCATTGAGATCAGGTTATTAGGCCGATCTCCCGCAGCCGTTCCTGCAGGTAGTCGTCGGCCGTGATAACCTCGGGGTAACGATCCGGGTTATCTGCGGTGACGCATTCGGGCAGCGTCACGAACTGGAAATCGCTGCGCAGATGCAGGAAGAACGGCATGGAATAGCGGCTGTGCGCGGCCCGGTCGCCGGATGGATTGCGCACGCGATGCGTGGTCGAAGGCAGCACGTGGTTGGTCAGCCGTTGCAGCATGTCGCCGATGTTGATGACCATGGCCCCTTCGGGCGGTGCAATCGAGAGCCACTGGCCGTTCTTGCCGAGCAGTTCGAGTCCCGCCTCCTGGGCACCCAGCAGCAGGGTGATGAGGTTGATGTCCTCATGCGCCCCGGCACGGATGGCGCCGCCGGCCCCTTCGCCCACGGGCGGGTAGTGCAGCAGGCGCAACACCGAGTTTCCGTCCTCGATGGCCGGATCGAACCAGCGCGCGTCGAGCCCGAGGTCGATGGCGATGGCCGACAGGATTTCGGCGCCGGCCTTGTCGAACTGGGCGTAGAGCTGGGTGAAGGTTTCCCGGAAGCCGTCGATTTCGTCCGGCCAGATGTTGGGCTGCATGGTTGCCGCTAGTGGTGAGCCCTCGGGCAGGTCCCGGCCGATGTGCCAGAACTCCTTGAGATCCTTTTCGGTGGCGCCCTTGGCAACTTCGGTGCGGAACGGCGTGTAGCCGCGCGCACCGCCCTGGCCGGACTGGAAGTACTTCATCTTGGTTTCGACCGGCAGGGCGAAGAACTGTTCGGTCAGTGCCCATGCCCGGTCGATCAGGCCCTGATCGATGCCGTGGTCGCGGATCATCGCGAATCCGAACGTACGGAAGCTTTCGCCGATCAGGGGAGGCAGGTTGTCCCGGTCCGCATCGAGGCTCAGAACGGGGATTTCGGCAAGGTCCATGGTGGTGCAATCCGTGATGAATCGGTTATGCGGCTCTCGATAGTCCAAATGGAAAGGTAATGCATGTCGAAGCACTACTGGCTGATGAAGTCCGAACCGGACGCATATGGCTGGGACGATCTGGTGGCTGAGGGCGAGGGAACCTGGGACGGTGTGCGCAATCACCGGGCCGCCAACAACCTGCGGACGATGGAAGTGGGCGACGAGGCGTTCTTCTACCATTCGAACGTCGGCCGGGAGATCGTCGGGATTGCCACCATCAGTCAGGCGGGGCTTGTCGATCCGACCGATCCCGAAGGCAAGTGGGCGGCGGTGAAGGTGAAGCCGGTGCGCAAGCTGGCGAACCCCGTGACGCTCAAGCAGATCAAGGCGGACCCCGAACTTGCCGGTATCGAACTGATCAAGCTTTCGCGCCTGTCCGTGGCCGTGATCACGCCCGAAGAGTGGGAACATATCCTGGCCATGTCGGAAGGCTGATCCGCGCAGCCGGGGCGCTCGTCCCGTTTTGGGATGGGCGCTGCAAGCCGCTTGGCGGAAAAGTAAACAAAGCGTTAAAATCGGCGTCATGCAAAACATGACACGCCGAGCACTGGTTCTCACGCACGAAGCGGCCGGGCATCCGTTCCGGCAGTCACTCCCCCAGCACGTCTTTACCGAGCCTCTCGGGATCGACGTCGAAGCCGAAGAGAATGCCCAGGCCGCGCGCCGCTGGCGAATGACCGGAGGTGACTGGCGCGGCTTTCTGGCCGCTTATTGCGCCAGCTTCGTTGCCGTAAGCATCTTTATCGCGTGAGTGCGGTTCAGGCGGTTGCCGCGGACCGTTCGGCACGGAACAGCAGGTAGCCCAGCCAGGCCGACGCACCGCAGCTGAGCGCCACGATCAGAAGCTGCCGCACTACCGGCAGGCCCATCAGGGTCATCAGTTCGGTCAGCAGTGCGCCAACCACCATGGCCCCGGAATTGACGATGTTGTTCGCCGCGACCGTGCGCGCGGTCTGCGACTTGTCGACGAAAGTCGTCAGGAAGGCATAGAGCGGCACCACGAACATGCCGCCGCAAACGGCGATGCCCAATAGCGTCAGCAGCAATGGAATGGCCAGCGGCTGAACCACGAAAGTGGCCACGTCCATCAGCTCTTCGGGCCCGTTGTGCGGCGGCCACAGCGCGCAGACCTGCTGGAACGCGACAAGGAATACGCCCATGCCGATCACCGAGATGGGTGACCAGCGTGCCGAAACCGTGCCCTTGAGCAGCGCGTTTATCACCATTGCGCCGATGGCAACGCCGACCGAGAAGATGACCAGGAACAGGCTGGCCACCTGCTTGCTGGCCATCAGGATGTTCTTGGCCAGTGGCGGGAACTGGACGAACAGCACGGTCCCGATCGCCCAGAAGAAGCTGATCGCGCAGATCGCCAGATAGACGCGGCGGTCCTTCATCGTGGTGCGAACCAGCGTGATCGACGAACGCAGGACATGGAAGTCGATCGGCTCCGGCTTGCACATCGGGGGCGCGGGGGGGACCTTGCTGCCCGCCAGAAAACCGATCGCGGCGACGCCCACGACGGCGGCCGCGGCGGCTTCCACGCTGATCCAGCCCGCCACGATCGTGCCGGCCAGTACCGCGAGGTAGGTTCCCGCCTCGACCAGCCCGGTCCCGCTCAGGACCTCTTCCTTCTTCAGGTGCTGGGGAAGGATGGCGTACTTGATCGGGCCGAAGAAAGTGGAGTGAATGCCCATCGCGAAGAGTGCCAGCAGCATCAGCGGGATCGCCAGTGCATGCAGTGCGATTCCCTGCCAGGCGAGCACCAGACCGGTGCCTCCCACCAGCATGATGGCGATTTCGCAGGCCTTGATGATCCGGATCAGCCGGGCCTTGTCACGCATGTCTGCCATCTGCCCGGCAAGGGCCGACAGCAGGAAGAAGGGAATGATGAATATGGCCGAGGCAAGGGCGCTGAAGCGGGCTTCCTGCGCCTCGGAATGGTAGACCTCGTACACAACGTAGAGGATCATCGCGTTCTTGAACAAGTTGTCGTTGAACGCGCCGAGCAACTGGGTGACGAACAAGGGGAGGAAACGCCTTGCCCGTATGAGTTTGGTCGTCGTGGTCATAACGGTATGTGCAACAGGCCTCACTCTCTCGTCGCGCGGACCCTTAATGAGGCGGGCGAAGGGCACAACCCTTTAATTCCAGGTGAGCCTTTAATTCCAGCTCGGCCCGGAATCTGTCTGGCAAGGCGAAGGGCATGGAGTGACGGGACGTCCATTGGCGGCTTTCGTAACGCGCATCGAGCCGCTATGGGCAGACTCGCATGCTCACCCTTCCGAATATCCTGACGCTTTCGCGCATCCTTACCGTTCCGCTGCTGGCCTTCCTGCTGTGGTGGCCGAAATGGGAGTTCGGATACGGCCTTGCCTTCGGGCTCTACTGCCTGATGGGCATAACCGACTATTTCGACGGGTATCTCGCGCGTTCGAGCGGGACTGTCTCCAAGCTCGGCATCTTTCTCGATCCGATCGCGGACAAGATCATGGTGGCAGCGGTGATTCTGGTGCTCACGGCGCAGGGTATCCTCACGGGGCCCTATGTCGGCGACATGCACGTGATTGCTGGGCTGGTAATCCTGATCCGCGAGATCGCGGTCTCGGGCCTGCGCGAGTTTCTCGGGCCGCTGCAGGTTTCCGTGCCGGTCAGCAAGCTGGCCAAGTGGAAGACCGCGTTCCAGATGATTTCGCTGGGCGCCCTGATCCTGGGGGCGGCGATGCCCTGGTGGAACGTCTTCATCGGCGGGCTGGACATCAACATCCCGCACACCGTCGGTCTGGCGACCCTTTGGGCGGCGGCGGTGCTGACGCTGGTTACCGGCTGGGACTATCTGAGGGTCGGCCTCAAGCACATGGATTGAGGGCGCGGGCTTTTCGTCCGCGATCCGCGGGCGATGGCTACCCGGCGCGCAGCTCGTCCGCCAACATCCGGAATTCGTCCGATCGCGGGGAGTTCTTGCGCCAGACCAGCGCGATCTCGCGGTTGGCGTTGGGCGAGTTCAGGGGCCTTGCCACCACATTGGTGCCGTTCAGGATACCGGCGTCGAGGGCCATTTCCGGCAGCATCGTCAGGCCAAGACCGTTGTCGACCATCTGCACGAGCGTGTGCAGGCTGGTGCCGATCATGGTCGCCGAGGCCCTGAGTTCGGGCCGGTTGCAGGCGGCAAGGGCATGGTCCTTCAGGCAGTGCCCGTCTTCCAGCAGCAGCAGCCGGTTCTCGTCGATCACTTCGGGCAGGACTTCGGCGGGCGGGTTGCGCGGATCGTCGTGCGGGAAGGCGACGAAGAAGGCGTCGAGCTCGATCGTTTCCTTTTCCACTTCGCCGGTGGCGTAGGGCAGGGCCAGCAGCACGCAATCGGCGCGGCCGTGATGGAGCGATTCGATCGCCTGCTGGCTCGGCTCCTCGCGCAGGAACAGCTTCAGGTTCGGCCGCTCGCGGCGCAGGCGCGGCAGCATGCGCGGCAGCAGGAACGGCGCGATCGTCGGGATCACGCTCATGCGCACTTCACCGGAAAGGGGCTTGCCGCTCGACTGCACCAGTTCGGAAAGTTCCTCGGTCTCGCGCAGGATGCGATGCGCCTTGGCGACGACCTGATTGCCCAGCGGCGTGAAGCGGACCGCGCGCTTGGTGCGTTCTACCAGCGTCACCCCCAGCAGCGTTTCCAGATCGCGCAGGCCGGCCGAGAGAGTCGACTGGGATACGAAGCAGGCTTCGGCGGCACGGCCGAAATGCTCATGCTCATGCAGCGCTACAAGGTATTGCAGCTGCTTGAGCGTGGGCTGGTAGACGGTCATGGGGTGGCTTGGCTGTCCGCTTGTTCGGCGATACCGTCATCGCCTTGCTTGGCATCGTCGACGTGAGTCATCTTCAGCTTGCCGTTTTCGACGGCGAAGGCAAGCTTGCCTTCGACCAGATCGACGGCATCGTGCCCGAAGACCTCGTAGCGCCAGCCCTGCATGACGGCGAGGTTCTTGCGCACGCCGGCGGCCAGCATCTCCAGTTCGTCGCTGCGGGAAAGCAGGCGGGCGGCGACGTCGATCTCGCGCGCGCGGATCTTGAGGAGCAGCTTGAGCAGGTCAGCGACGAGCGCGCCTTCCTTGCCGAGCGGTGCTCCCCGCGGCGTACGCGGCGGCATTTCTTCTTCGGACAGCGATTGTGCGCCCGCGATCGTGGCCATCAGCCGCTTGCCGATCTCGTTGTCCTTCCAGCCCTGCGAGAGGCCGCGCACCTTGGCAAGATCGGCCTGCTGCCTGGGCGGATGACCCGCCAGATCGGCCAGCGTCTCGTCACGGGCGATACGGCCGCGCGGGATGTTCTTGCTCTGGGCTTCGTGCTCGCGCCACTCCGCGATCGCCTTGAGGCGGCCCAGGACGGTGGGGTTGCGGCCCGAGGCCTTGATCCGTCGCCACGCCTGTGCGGGATCGTTGCGGTAGTTTTCCGGATCGGCGAGCTTTTCCATTTCCTCGTTGAGCCATGCTCCGCGCCCGGTCTTGACCAGCCGCTTGAGGATCTTGGGAAAGATCTTCGATAAGTGGGTGACGTCGCCGATGGCATAGTCGATCTGCCGATCGGTCAGCGGACGGCGCGACCAGTCGGTGAAGCGCGCGCCCTTGTCGACCGTGATGCCAAGCCAGGACTCGACGAGGTTGGAATAGCCGATCTGTTCGGACTGGCTGATCGCCATCATCGCGATCTGGGTGTCGAAGATCGGGTGCGGGGTGCGCCCCGTGGCGTTGTAGATGATCTCCACGTCCTGTCCGCCGGCGTGGAAGACCTTGAGCACGTCTTCATTGTCGGTGAGCAGGTCCAGCAGCGGCGAGAGGTCGATGCCCTGGGCCATCGGATCGATGGCCGCGGCCTCTTCGGTGTTGGCGATCTGGACAAGGCAGAGTTCAGGCCAGTACGTGTTTTCGCGCATGAACTCGGTGTCGACGGCCACGAAGTCCGATTTCGCGAGGCGCGCGCACAGGTCTGCGAGGTCCTGGGAATTGGTGATCAGAGGATGAATTTTCATTGAGCAGGGGCGTTACGCCTAACGCGCCGGGGGATCAACGTCCGCATTGACGTTTCCCCAACGGATATGCGGTCATCGGCGCCGGAGGAGGCGCTGCAGGAGGCTGGGTTTCTCTGCCCCGGCAAGGTCGGCGATGCTTTCGGGGGTGACGAAGCGGCGGCGCAGTTGCGCGCCCGAAGCGTGGGAACCCGGAGTGGGCGTTTCCGAATGGTCCGGGTCGGGCTCTTCTACGATGCTATCGATTTCAAGATGGAATTCGTCTTCCGCCCATTCGGCGCTCGCGGCGTTTGCCGGCATTTCCTGACTCCTTATGACCCGTGGGATCAGGGTAATTAGGTAAGGGTTTATTTGAGGTTACCCGAGCCTTCACCCGGCGGCGCGGAGGCCGCCGCGAAAACGGCATCTGGAAATCGGGGCGGCACTCGACTAGGGGGCACGGCTTGCACATCATATTACCAGTGAAGAAACGCGAAACCGCCATGACCCATCCCTATCGTTCCCACACCTGCGGCGCCTTGAAGGCGGCCGACGTTGGCCAGACGGTCCGCCTTTCGGGCTGGGTGCACCGCAAGCGCGATCATGGCGGCGTCCTGTTCGTCGACTTGCGCGATCACTACGGCATAACGCAGGTGGTGACCGACGCCGACAGCCCGGCGCTGGAACTGCTCGATTCGCTGCGGCTGGAAAGCGTCGTAACGATCGAGGGCAACGTGAAGGCCCGCACGCCCGAGACGGTGAACCCGAACCTTCCGACCGGCGAGATCGAGGTCTATGCGCGCTCGGCCACAGTGCTGGCCAGGGCCGAGGAGCTGCCGATGCCGGTGGCGGGCGAGCAGGAATACCCCGAGGACATCCGTCTCAAGTACCGCTTCCTCGACCTGCGCCGCGACACGCTGCACGCGAACATCGTCAAGCGCACGAAGATCATTTCGGACATGCGCAAGCGCATGGAAGCTATCGGCTTTACCGAATATTCGACGCCGATCCTGACCGCCTCCAGTCCCGAAGGCGCGCGCGACTTCCTGGTGCCGAGCCGTATCCATGCCGGCAAGTTCTACGCGCTGCCGCAGGCGCCGCAGCAGTACAAGCAGCTGCTGATGGTCGCGGGCTTCGACCGCTATTTCCAGATCGCCCCGTGCTTCCGCGACGAGGACCCGCGCGCAGATCGCCTGCCGGGCGAGTTCTACCAGCTCGACCTCGAAATGAGCTTCGTCACCCAGGAAGAGATCTGGGAAACGATGGAGCCGGTGGTTCAGGGCATTTTTGCCGAGTTCGCCGAAGGCAAGCCGGTGACGCCCTCGGGCGAGTTCCGCCGCATTCCATATGCGCAGGCGATGCTCGACTATGGTTCGGACAAGCCCGACCTGCGCAACCCCGTGATCATCAAGGACGTGACCGGGCATTTCCAGGGCTCGGGCTTCGGCATCTTCGCCGGCATCGTCGAGAACGGCGGTGTGATCCGCGCGATCCCGGCGCCGGGCGCGGGCGCGGGCAGCCGCAAGTTCTTCGACGAGATGAACAACTGGGCGCGCGGCGAGGGCTTCTCCGGCCTTGGCTACATCAACATCAAGGACGGCAACCCGGGTGGTCCGATTGCCAAGAACCACGGCGAGGAAAAGACCGCGGCGCTGATCGAGGCACTGTGCCTCGGTCCCAATGACGGCGTGTTCTTCGCCGCGGGCAAGGAAGAGCAGGCGGCCAAGCTTGCAGGGCTCGCACGCACTCGCGTCGCCGAACAGCTCGACCTGATCGATCAGGACCGCTTCGAGCTGTGCTGGATTGTCGACTTCCCGTTCTTCGAATGGGACGAGGACAACAAGAAGGTCGATTTCGCACACAACCCGTTCTCGATGCCGCAGGGCGGGATGGAAGCGCTGACCGGGCAGGACCCGCTCACCATCAAGGCGTTCCAGTATGACCTCGTGTGCAACGGCTATGAGATTGCTTCGGGCTCGATCCGTAACCAGTCGCCGGAACTGATGGTTGCCGCGTTCGAGAAGGTCGGTCTGTCGAAGGCCGATGTCGAGGAACGCTTCGGCGGCCTTTACCGCGCCTTCCAGTACGGCGCTCCGCCGCACGGCGGCATGGCCGCCGGTGTCGATCGTATCGTCATGCTGCTGTGCGGCGCGCAGAACCTGCGCGAGATCACGCTATTCCCGATGAACCAGCGCGCCGAGGACCTGTTGATGAGCGCGCCGTCTCCGGCCGAACTCAAGCAGCTTCGCGAACTGCACCTGCGTGTGGTCGAACCGCAGAAGACGGCGGCAGCGACGCCGGGCCACATCGTGGCTCCCGACGCGGGCTGACGAATTATGGCAGGCCGCCCTTTAGTGGCGGCCTGCTGCCGAATCGCCGGACCGCCCCAAAGTGCAGCGTGGCACTTGCCAGCGCTGCGGCTTCTCATTAGGGCGACTGGCGAGATTTCATCCTCCGCATTGTGAAGGGGTCAGAAGAATGAGCGATACCGCCGATCGGGTTAAGAAGATCGTCGTCGAACATCTGGGTGTGGAAGCCGACAAGGTCACTGAAGACGCAAGCTTCATCGACGATCTGGGTGCCGACTCGCTTGACATCGTCGAGCTGGTCATGGCCTTCGAGGAAGAGTTCGGCGTCGAGATTCCGGACGATGCGGCCGAGAAGATCAGCACTGTCTCCGATGCCATCAAGTACATCGAAGAAAACAAGGGCTGATCCAGGCCTTGCGTTCCTGAAGCACCTTCGGTCCACGGCCGAAGGCGAAGAAGGCCGCAACCCGGATTGAAATCGACAGGCTCGACCTCTAAGGGGGCGGGCCTGTTGCCGTTTCGGAGAGCGTAATGCGTCGTGTTGTTGTCACCGGTCTTGGTCTCGTTACCCCGCTTGGGGCGGACGTGGAAACGACATGGAAAAACATCCTCGCCAGCAAGAGCGGGGCAGGGCCGATCACCAAGTTCGATGCCTCGGATCAGAAGTGCCAGGTTGCCTGCGAGGTGAAGCCGGCCGATCACGAATATGGCTTCGACGCCAACAAGCGTGTCGATCACAAGATCCAGCGCCAGGTCGATCCCTTTATCGTGTTCGGCATCGATGCCGCTGGGCAAGCGATCGAAGATGCCGGTCTCGAGGACATGGACGAGGCGACCAAGCTGCGCGCGGGTTGCTCGATCGGTTCGGGTATCGGTGGCCTGCCGGGGATCGAGAGCGAATCGCTGGTTCTGGCCAATCGCGGCCCGGGCCGCGTCTCGCCGCACTTCGTGCATGGTCGCCTGATCAACCTGATCTCCGGTCAGGTCTCGATCAAGTACGGCCTCAAGGGCCCGAACCACGCGGTCGTCACCGCCTGTTCGACCGGTGCCCACTCGATCGGCGATGCCGCGCGCATGATCCGCGACGACGATGCCGACATCATGCTGGCCGGTGGCGCGGAATCGACGATCTGCCCGATCGGTATCGCCGGCTTCGCGCAGGCGCGCGCTCTGAACTGCACTTTCAACGACCGCCCGGAACAGGCCAGCCGTCCCTACGACAAGGACCGCGACGGCTTCGTGATGGGTGAGGGCGCCGGTGTCGTCGTGCTTGAGGAGTATGAACACGCCAAGGCGCGCGGCGCTAAGATCTACGCCGAAGTGGTCGGTTATGGCCTGTCGGGCGATGCCTATCACGTGACCGCGCCCGATCCGGAAATGGACGGCGCGTTCCGTTCCATGTCCGCCGCGCTCAGGAAGGCGGGCATGACGCCTGCCGATATCGACTACATCAACGCCCACGGCACTTCGACCATGGCCGATACGCTCGAACTGGGCGCGGTGCGCCGCCTGTTCGGCGATGCCATGGACAATGTCTCGATGAGCTCGACCAAGTCGGCCATCGGCCACCTGCTCGGCGGTGCCGGCGCGGTGGAGGCGATCTTCTGCATCCTTGCCCTGCGCGACCAGATCGTGCCGCCCACGCTCAACCTCGACACTCCCGACGAGGGCTGCGAGGGCGTCGATCTCGTACCGCACGTTCCCCGCAAGCGCGAGGTGCGCGCGGTGCTCAACAATAGCTTCGGGTTCGGCGGCACCAACGCCAGCCTGATCATGCGCAAGGTCGACTGAGGACCGGAGCAGGACGATGATGTCCCGACGCGGGTGCGGGCTGGCTGCGGTTCTTGCCGCAGCCGCCATGCTTGCCCTGTGGAGCTTTCTGGGCGGCTGGTTCGGTTCCGGCCCGCTTGAGAAGGATCGGAACTTCGTCGTTCCGAACGGCGCCAGCCTGACGGCTGTGGCACAGCATCTGGAGGACAACGGGATCGTCCGTTCTGCAGATGGCTTCGTGCTGCGCGCGCGCATTTTCGGCGGTGGCGGCGGGATCAAGGCGGGCGAGTTCAGGATTCCGGCGCATGCCAGCCCGAGCCGGGTGCTTGCGATCATTTCCAGCGACGACGTGATCCGCCGCTACGTCACCATTCCCGAAGGCATGCCCTCGATCATGGTGCAGGAGCGGCTGATGGCGGTGCCGCAGCTGACCGGCGAAGTCGCGGTGCCCGAAGAGGGCTCGGTGCTGCCCGACAGCTATGCCTTCGACAAGGGTGAGAGCCGCGAGGCGGTGCTGCGCCGGATGCAGGCGGCCATGAGCCGCACGCTCAAGGAGCTGTGGGCGGCGCGTGGCTCCGATATCGCGGTCGAAACGCCCGAACAGGCGGTGATCCTCGCCTCGATCGTCGAGAAGGAAACGGGCAAGCCCGAGGAGCGCCGCATGGTCGCCGGCCTCTATTCGAACCGCCTCGAAAAGGGCATGCTGCTGCAGGCCGATCCGACGATCATCTACCCGATCACGAAAGGCAAGCCGCTTGGCCGGCGCATTCGCCAGTCCGAGATTCAGGCGGTGAACGACTACAACACCTACACCATGGTCGGCCTGCCCAGGCATCCGATCACGAATCCCGGCAAGGCCTCTATCGAGGCCGTGCTCCATCCCGCGAAGACGGACGATCTCTACATGGTCGCGGATGGGACCGGCGGGCATGCTTTCGCCAGCACGCTGGAGCAGCACAACGCCAACGTCGCCAAATGGTTCGCGATCCGCCGCAAGCGCGGGGAGCTGTGAGCGCCCCCGGCGGCGACTGGATCGCAACGGGGCCCCGGAAGCCCGGGGCGCCCCTGCTTATCACGGCGGAGCTGCCGCCCGACGTCCTTGGCTGGACCGACGCCCTGCGCCGCGAGCACTATCCCCCCGAGCGCAACCGGCTGCGCGCGCACGTCACGCTGTTCCACGCTTTGCCACCATCGGTGGAGGCGGAACTGCTGCAGGTTCTTTCCGACCTCGCTCGCTGCCCGGCGCCGCCCGCACGCATCACCGGACTGATGAAACTCGACCGGGGCACGGCCCTGGCGGTCGAGAGCCCGGAGATGGTGATGCTGCACCATGCGATCGCAGAACGCATGCACGGCCTGCTGACCGATCAGGACACCCGTCCGCTGCGCCTTCACGTGACCATCCAGAACAAGGTCCCACGCGAAGCCGCCAGGGCGTTGCAGGCCAGCCTTGCACCTGATTTGCGTCCTGTTTCCTTTCGCTTCCGGGGGTTCGGCCTCTATGCTTGGGAAGAGGGTTTGTGGCGTCCGATACGAACGATCGCATTTCGAGGCTGAATCGTGTTTTTTCAGTGTTGACCGCAAGCAACCTCCACCCTAAAGGACGCGGCCTGCACCGGCGCTGATCCGGTGCGGCCGGAACAGGCCATCTGGTATGGCGGAGTAGCTCAGCCGGTTAGAGCAGCGGAATCATAATCCGCGTGTCGGGGGTTCGAGTCCCTCCTCCGCTACCATTCCTTGATCCGGAAGCTTCCACTAGCTTCCGCATTTTTCCAAAAATCGAAAGAAAAGCAAAGGGTTGCGGGTGATTCGCGTCCGCATGCGCCCATGGTCTTCCACATGCAGCCAGATTTGGTGTGGGGGTATTTTGGGGGTATTTTCGCGGAGTATCGGAAAGGAGCGATACCCCCAATGCCTCTCACGGAGATTCAGGCCCGAAATTCCAAGCCACGCGAGCGCGCCTACAAGATGGCCGACGGGGAGGGCTTATTCCTGTTCGTACAGCCGAACGGGTCAAAGTTATGGCGGATGAAGTACCGCTTCGCGGGCAAGGAGAAGTTGCTCTCGTTCGGCGCTTACCCAGATCTCGGGATAGCTGCCGCGCGCGACAAGCGCACAGCCGCAAAGGCGTTGCTAGCCGAGGGCAAGGATCCAATGAAATCCAAGGGAGAAGTGATCTCGCAGGAAGGAGCCACCTTCTTCGAGGTCGCAAAGCGCTGGCATGAAAATCGAAAGAGCGCGTTGAATGCCGCGCACGCCGAACGCGTCTGGTCGCGCATGGAAAGGGACGTGTTTCCAGCCATCGGCGAGAAACTCGTTCATGAAATCACGGCGCCCGACGTCCTGGCAATGATCCGCAAGATCGAAGCAAGAGGCGCGCTCGATATCAGCCGGCGTGCGAAACAAGGGGTGGGGCAAGTCTTCCAGTTCGCAATCGCGTGTGGTCTTGCCTCGAACGATCCGACGACGCATTTGCGCGGGGCTCTAAAGCCGCGACCAAGAGTGAAGCATATGAGTCGGCTGCCGCTCAGCGAGTTGCCCGCATTCATCGAGAAGCTGCATGCCTACCAGGAAGAGGGCGAACGACGGTCCGCGATCACCCGTGACGCAGTTCTCTTTGCGCTACTGACTTGGGTTCGAACCAAGGAACTGCGTTTCGCCGCCAAATCCGAGTTTGAAGACCTGGGCGGAAAATCACCTGTCTGGAGAATACCAGCCGAGCGAATGAAGATGGGACGAGAGCATTTGGTACCCCTCTCGCAGCAGGCAACGCACATCGCGAAATCCATGATAGCAGCAGCGCCTGGCGAGTTTCTCTTCCCGGGCAACGGTCCGAACAAGCCGCTTTCAGAGAACACAATGATCTACGCGCTCTATCGCCTCGGATACCACAGCCGCCAAACCATACACGGCTTCCGGGGCTTGGCGAGCACTTGGGCCAATGAGCAGTTGGTCGAGTTCGGTAAGCCGCCCATGTGGATCAGGAAATACCATGAGGATTGGGTCGAACTACAGCTCGCGCATTCGGAGAAAAACGACGTGCGTGGAGCTTACAATGCCGCTGAATACCTGGCTCCCCGGCGCCGGATGATGCAGGACTGGGCTGACTATCTGAGCGGCGGGAAGGTGGTCGACATCAAGAAGGCAGGGAAGCGCGCAGCCTGATAGCGATGGCTTCGATCAGACCGGTCCAATCCAGTCTGCGCGCAAACGATCTCGACCTGCGACAATTCCCTCGACAATCACCGCTGATCCGACGAATTCGCATTCGGGTTCTTCGCTCTCGATGATCCAGACGACTTCGTCTGTCGTCGTCAGAAACAACCCGCGTCTACCACGGCTCAAAATTCCCGAGACGCGTATTCGACCCACGCTCACAGCGTCCCCCGTTCAAAAACGCCAATGGCGCAGCACTTCACGCACATAGGCCGGTGTCTCGCCATTGCGAGGAATACCGCCTGCGCGCTCGACGGCACCTGGACCTGCGTTGTATGCGGCGAGGGCCAGATGAACCACCCCGAACTTGTCCAGCATCTGGCGTAGGTATCGGGCCGCACCCAAGATGTTCGCCTTGGGATCGAAGCGATTTGAAACGCCAAGGTCCCGCGCTGTCCCTGGCATCAATTGCCCCAAGCCTGCGGCCCCGGCCTTGCTGATGGCCATCGGATTATATCGTGATTCCGTCCATACAAGAGCGTCGAGAAGGCCGCTTGGTAGCGAGTATTGAGCCTCAGCAGCGTAAACATGAGGAAGGTAGCTTGCCCGACGGAAGCCCGATGGCGCGCTGTCTTGGGGCTTTGGATATCGATAGGGCAGATAGGCTCGACCCGCATCGGTAGCCGGCGGCTCGGACGAGGCCGTTGGAGGCTTTCTCCAAATGCCATGTTCGACGAGAAGGAAGCCATCAGTCCCTTCTGCAACGCGGAAGCCATTGGTCGTCAACTCCGAGGCAACGGTCATCTGAGTGGGCTCAAGTTCCTGCGCGTGAGCGGGGAGCGCGAGCCCAAATCCTACCGTTGCCGCTGCAGCTACTGCCCATTTCAGTCTCATTCCCGAATCCTTTGATGGTCGAATCGGGAAAGAACATATATAGAACATATGATGTAGGAAAATGAAACGTCAGCGACGCAGAGCGGAGGCTGCGCGGGTGGAGGCACGTTACGATGGAGATGCCCTCATGCACCAACACCGATCAACCCAATTCCAAGGTCTGCAGCTGGAAACCCGCGCGCGCAAGATAGTCGAGCAGTTGGGCGGTGTTTGGTCGCGTTCGCGCGGAATGTGCTGCTGCCCGGCCCACGACGATCGCACTCCTTCGCTAAGCATCACACTCGGCAAGCGCGCAATTCTTGTTCATTGCTTTGCCGGCTGCACGAACGAGGCGGTGATAGAAGCCATGGCCGGGCTCGGAATACGAATTGCGGACCTGTTCGATGGCACGAGTGGTCCGATCGTGGCCGAACCGCGCGAGGAAGTCGCCAATCGCAATGCGCTGAGGCTCTGGCGTGAGGCGTCGACCATCGCTGGCAGCCCCGCCGAGAAGTACCTCGTGTCCAGAGGCATCACGATTTCTTCGCCGGAGCTGCGTTTCCACCCGCATATGCCGCTGGGGCCAAAGGGTGCTGTGCGGTTTCTACCCGCGATGGTGGCGGCCGTGCGCAATGATGCCGGAATTCTGGCGCTGCACCGCTCCTTCCTTGACCTCGACAAAACCAGCTTGGCTTCTTTCGATCAGCCCAGGCGTGCGTTGGGCAGCCCCGGTTCTGGGGCGGTGCGTTTCGCGTACCCGAATGGGGGACGCCTTGGCCTCGCAGAGGGAAACGAAACGGCCCTCTCAGCGATGCAAATGTTCAAGGTTCCCTGCTGGGCGACGCTAGGAAACGAACGCTTCGGCTTGGCCACAATCCCGGAATCGGTGCATCAGCTGTATCTCTTTGTCGACAATGATGCGGGCGGGCACCTTGCTGAAGAGCGTGCGCGAGAGGCCTACGCTTGCGAAGGGCGGCTGATTGTCACCAGGCGTCCGGAGCTAACCGGCGACGACTGGAATGATGTGCTCATGCGCTCAGTCCGAGCTGCGGTCTGAATGTCGGTGAGAGGAAAGCGGGCGTGGGGCCTTATGAGGCCCCCGGGCGGATCCATCCGAACGGACACCCGGACAAACCCAGGGCCTCTTCAGGAGGTCTCTCATGTCACACGCAAATACCGCTTTCGCATTCTCCGATCCCGCCGAGCCGCAAGTGCTGGCAGCGGCGAGGGCGCTGGCCGCGCGGCTCGCTGCAGATCAAGCAATTTCACGGCTCACTGTGAACGCAACAATGGCCGATCACTTCGGCGGTAGCGACGCCGAAGGACGCTGGTCCGTACGCGATGCCCATGCCGCACTTGAATTGGCGCAGGTGCTGTTCCTGGCGCAGGCAACTGAATTCTCACCTGCAATGTCATCCAGCTTTGCCGATGAGGCTTTTACGCGCCTTGAAGGTCTGGTCCCGACCCAGTCCAACCGGAGCGACGAGCAGATCGAGTGGCAACAATTCGCGACGCCGCCCCGTCTGGCCTGGATGGCTGCAAAGGCATGCGCGATTTCTGCCGCTGAACTGGTTCTCGAACCGTCGGCCGGGACCGGGATGCTGGGCGTATGGGCAGCAAAGGCAACTGCGCGTCTTGCTCTCAACGAGATATCGCCGCTGCGCCGCGAATGCCTGGGCGTCGTGTTTCCGGAGGCGACAGTCACGGGATTTGACGGGGAACTGATCGACGAACTTCTCACGCCCGACGTGGGTCCGAGCGTGGTGCTGATGAACCCGCCATATTCACACGGTATCGAGAGGGGCCACGATAGCCGCACTGGCGACCGGCACTTACGTTCTGCCTGGAAGCGCCTTCTGCCCGGTGGCCGCCTCGTCGCTGTGATGCCCGAATGGTTCGAGCTTCCGAAGTTCCTCGCCGGGATCGCTGGTCCCCTCTCGTTGCGCCTCAACGCGACGATCGAGCGCGGTTTCATCAAGCAGGGCACCTCAATCTCAACCCGGCTCCTGATTCTCGACAAGGCTGAGGATGGTACCAGCCCGATCATCGCCCAGCCGGCAAACTTTGCCGAGCTTCATCTGCTGATCGATATGCTCCCTGACCGCGTAAGCCTGCCCGAGGGACCCAGCATCGGCATCAAGCCAGCATTGCCGCTTCGGCTGGTTGCGAACAAGACGAAACCAGTTCCACTTAAGGTCCATCCAACCGATGCGGCGCCGTCGATCCTGCCGCTTGATTTTACTCCGCTCGAAGCACCTGCGCCGATCGAAAGCCAGGTTGGGCATTATTTGCCCTACCGGCCGAGCCGGATCTCAATTGCAGATGCTGTCCCGCATCCGACCTCCCTAGTCGAATCCGTTGCGATGGGTTCGATAACCGCACCCGTGCCCGAAGTGGTGCCTCAGCTTCCGTCGAGCCTCATTGCTGGGGGCGTCCTATCCGCTGCGCAGGCCGAGACCCTGATCTATGCCGCAAGCGCGCATGCCCGCGATCTGCCGGGACGGTTTGAGCCCGACGACAAGGGCTGCGCCTTGAAGGCGAGCGCCGAGGGGCACGCCTACCGCATGGGCTACTTTCTTGGTGACGGAACTGGTGCAGGGAAAGGACGGCAGGTCGCTTCCGTCATCCTCGATCGGTGGGTGAGGGGCGAACGGCGCCACATCTGGATTTCCAAGAACGAAGCTTTGCTCGAAGATGCCCGCCGCGACTGGAGCGCGCTCGGCGGCCTTCCCATCGACGTCCAGCCCCTTGGCCAATGGAAGCTCGGTGTCCCGATCGGGATGCGCGAGGGCATACTCTTCGTGACTTATCCGACACTCCGTTCGGGTCGAAGCGACGCGACCCGGCTCGATCAGATTCTCGAATGGGCAGGGGAGGACTTCGACGGGCTCATCGTCTTCGACGAAGCCCATGCGATGGCCAACGCCGCAGGCGGGGAGGGCTCACGTGGTAAGGTCAAGGGATCGGAGCAGGGCATTGCCGGTGTTCGCATCCAGAATCTGCTGCCGCGCGCCCGCGTGCTCTACGCTTCGGCGACCGGGGCATCCGACGTCAATAATCTCGCCTATGCCACCCGTCTTGGCCTTTGGGGTCCCGAGACGGCTTTTGCCAATCGCGAAGCCTTCGTCGCAGATATCCGCGATGGCGGTATCGCTGCAATGGAACTGGTCGCGCGCGATCTGAAGTCACTGGGGTTGTATGCGGCGAGGGCCCTTTCATTCGCCGGAGTTGAGTACGAGATTCTCGAGCATTGCCTGACCCCCGACCAGGTAGCGGTTTATGACGCCTATGCAGACGCCTGGGCAATCATTCATGCCAACCTGCGCGAAGCTCTCGAGGCAACGCGGATCGTCGACACTGACAGTGGCGAGACACTCAATTCAGGTGCCAAATCGGCTGCGTTTTCGGTGTTTGAAGGCACCAAGCAGCGCTTCTTCGCGCAGCTCCTTCTATCCATGAAGCTGCCGAGCCTGCTGCCTGCGATTGATACGGCACTTGCCGACGGCAACGCTGTTGTAGTGCAACTTGTCTCGACCGCCGAAGCCATGCTCAACCGCCGCCTCGCTGATCTCTGTAGCGCGACAAACAGGATGAGGATTGCGCGTCAATCAGGATGAGAATGTGATTGTCGCGGCGCGTCATTCAGTGCCGATTTTAATTGTCGCTGGCAAGGTCCTCGTTCTCATCCTGATTGTCG
>NZ_JANZXA010000089.1 GCF_025153475.1 Novosphingobium mangrovisedimenti | reverse complement strand
GACTGGTTGAGCACGATCTCGTTGCCCATCGCCCCGCCGACACCCAGCGTGTAGAGCCCGGACCCGACATTGGAGCCGGTCAGGACAAGGCTGTAGCCCACCGAGCCGGCACCGTCGGTSGCCGTAGTCCACCGGGTTCCCGCCGTCGGTGAAGTTGTCGGCGAAGTTCGCGGTGGTCGAGGCCAGGCCCGCCGGCGAGCTATTGCCGTCGGTCTCGCTTCCCTCCGGACGCGTCTCGTC
>NZ_JANZXA010000008.1 GCF_025153475.1 Novosphingobium mangrovisedimenti | reverse complement strand
CGAAGGTCCATCGAATAGGCTCGAACCATGCCATGCTGGCCTCCTTGCCCAGCAGGCATCATGAATCACATGCAACCGCGATTGGGAAGCACATACCGAGTCAATGCAATGTCATCTCGCTCTAGTCGCCGCGGGGTGGGTCGTCTCCCGCGTGCGCTTTTCCTGGTTCTCCGGTCATTGCACTGCCCGGTCGAGAATGCCCAAAGCTGTCGGGCGTCCGCCCGATGGCCGCTTTTCAGAGGAAACAAGAAGCGTATTCGGGCTCCTCTATTCTGTAGTGACCTCAATTGTACGGATGCCACTGTTCCCGGTGCGTTTGTTGCGAGCAGAGAGGGTCAGTTCGTAGTGGCCTTTGGCCGGCAATTTGACATCACCCGAAAAGACGCCGGGCGAAGTGTCGAAGGCAAGTTTGCTCTTGGCGAGCTGTAAGCCTTCCTTCCAGACCGTAGCACTCACTTCATACTCGTCGGCAGGCCATAGTCCATCAGGCTCGATCGGGCAGCCACACATCGGCATCACCTTGGCTGAAATTCTGACCAAGCGGCCATCAACTCTTGTTTCTGGATTGATGACAAGCCCTGGCAGCTCAACGGTCCACCCGTCGCCGATCATGGCATTCTCTCCGGGCATGACCCAACGTTGCTGGCTCACGTGAACGGCAGATTCCGGATAATCGAGAGGGCCATATGCATCGAGTTCAACCAGGGTGGGCTTGCTGATGTCCAGCGTGGCCGAAAATGCCGCCTCGGATCCGTCTGCACGAAGCGGACTGCGGCCATTGGATTTCATAATCCGTGCCGTGTTGCCCGTTCCCCCCTCTGTACGCCCCTCGGCAAGCACGGTGCCGCTCTTCGTATCGCGCAGGACAATGCGTACCCCTCCCATCGAGGAGCCGACAAATTTTGCGTCTTGCGCGATGACCCGCACAACGATGCCAGTTGGTTCGGCCAGGACAGGCGCCGCTCCCAGAGCCAGCACAGCCGCCAACATAATGCGATACATCCGAGCCTCCTCAATGGACCTCATATCGCCTTAGGTCAGGCAGAAGCCGGTCTCAAACCACTTTCAGCGAAGAGCAGGCGAGGCTTTCGGAAAAGAGGCAAGGCTGGGCAGGATATGTGACGTCAGCAATCGGGGCGTTTCCGGCCATCTTGCCGCCCAGATCTGAAAGGCCAAGTCTCGGGATCTCCCGCAAGTGGGCGAACGAAATGGAGCGTCGCTGCTGGGCACCTGTCTTGTCCGCGAGGGGAGAGTCTTCACTCGCTACGAAATATCGAACCCGAACACCCGCGCCGCATTCTCGCTCAAGGCCTTGCGGGTGTCCTCTTCCTTCAGTCCCTCGGTCATCTTCAGTGCCACGTCACGTGAATGCGGCCAGATCGTTGCCGAGTGCGGATAGTCCGACGAGAACATCGTCATGCTCGACAGCCAGGGCCACAGGCCGGTGCCGATCATCTGGTAGCCGGCATAGTCGTCGACATTGGTGGTGAAGACGTTCCGGCCGATGAACTCGGTCGGGCTGTGCTTGAGCTTTACCGGGAACCACGATTTCTGGATGTCCCAGTGGTGCTCCATGGTCTGCACCCAGAATGGGGCCCAGCCGCAGTCGACCTCTGCGCCGACCATCTTGAGGTTCGGGTACTGGTCGAACACTCCGGCGAAGATCAGGTAGGAGAACGGTCGCAGGCACGAGAAATAGCGCGTGACGATGCCGCCGATGGAGACCTTGTCTTCCTGAAGCCGGTCCCAGTCGGTCGCGTCGGGCGGGCCGCCGTGATTGCGGTGCATGCACAGGGTCATGCCCAGTTCGTTCGCCGTCTGCCAGATCGGGTGGTAGTGCGTGGGGTGGTTATACGGGATCGTAGGATTGCCCGGTATGTACATGGCCCGGCAGCCTTTTTTTACCACGCGCCTCATCTCGGCGACGGCATGTTCGATGCCCAGTTCGGTGGGGTTGATGGCAAGGCCGCACAGGCGCTGGGGATCGCAGGCTTGGAAATCATCAAGGATCCAGTCGTTGTAGGCGACGAACCCGGCAGCGGCGACTTCCTTGTCCGGGTGGACATAGAAGATCGGCCCCATGCCCGGATAGGTCACTGAGGCCCAGGTGCCGTCGATGTCCATGTCCTTCAGGTGCTCGGCGCCGTCGTAGTTGCCGGGGCGCAGCTGGTCGTAGCGTAGCCCGCTCATCCGGTAGTCCTTCTTGTCGAACCCGGCCATGGCTTCGAGGCCATACGTGCGTTTGGGCGGGGTGCCGTCGATCGACCAGCCTTCGCCGCCGTCCCTGCCCTCGATCACGCGCGGCGCCTTGTCCTTCAGGTGCTTGGGGAAGCGGTCGAGGAACAGGTTGCGCGGTTCGTTGATGTGGTTGTCTGCGCTGATGAGCTTGATGCCCAGTTCGTCGATCCGGTCACGAGCGCGACCTTGGCTCGAGGGTTCGAGAGCGGCAGTGGCCATGGTGATTCTCCCATTCTGTCGTTGCCGCGAGCATACCCGAACAAATCAATGTAGCAAGCGCTTGGTTTTTACCGTGAGGGCGATGCGCTTGTCTTGTCGGTCAGGTGCGCGGGGTGCCTGCTTGATGTGCTTTCCGGCATGTCCTAGCGCATGGCAAAAGGGTGAGAGGGAGGTGCCGGCTTGTCAGTTCTGCACGACGAGGCGCAAAGGGCGATCACGGAGGAGACCCGGCGGGTTCTGGCCGCGCGCATGGACTTGAAGCGACAGCTAGAACTGCTCGATAGCGTGGGCGAATGGGACGAGGCATTCTGGCAGACGGCTGTCGAACAGGGCTGGACGGCACTGGCTGTGCCCGAGGAATACGGCGGGCTCGGTCTGGGGCTCATCGAACTTGGGCTGGTCGCGCAGGAAGCAGGCCGGGCGATTGCCGGTGCGCCGTTTCTGACCGGTGGACACGGGACTGTCCGCGCACTTCTGGCGACGGACGACGCGGCGGCGCGGGCGCACTGGCTGCCGCGTCTGGCCGCCGGTGAAATCCGGTGCGCCTTTGCGATGCCGCAGGGCGGAAGGGCATTTCAGGCCGATGCCTCCGTCACTTTCACCGAAGGGCGTCTGAACGGCACACTCTCGGGCGTCGTCGGTGCGCTGGCTGCGGACATTGCGGTGTCCTGTGTCTCGGGTGAGACCGGATCGGCGCTGGTGCTTTTCGAACTGGCCGATGTCGACCGGCGCCCCATAGCCAGTTTTGACAACGGCCGTCTGTTTGCGGACCTCGTCCTTGCCGATACGCCGGCAACCCTGCTTGCGCAGGGCGAGAAGGCGGATGCCATCGCGATGGAGGCCATCGCGCAGATGGCGGTGCTGGCCGCCCATGAACAGGTCGGAGGGGCCGAGGCGCTGATGTTCGCTGCGCGCGACTATGCCCTGACGCGCAAGGCATTCGGCCAGCCCATCGGCGCGTTCCAGTCGGTGAAGCACCGCATTGCCGAACTCTATGGCCTCGTCGAGATCGCGCGCGCCAATTGCTTTCACGCCGCAACGCGCGAGGGTGAGGCGGACTTCCTTGAGGCTGCGGCCTGCGCGCGCCTGACCGCGACCGAGGCTTACGATACCGCTGCGCGCGATGCCGTCCAGATCCACGGCGGTGCCGGGGTGACATGGGACGGGGGGCTCCATCTGCACATGCGCCGCGCGCGCAGTCTGGCCATCGAACTTGGCCACGCGCTGCTCTGGGAAGACCTGCTGGCGACTGAACTGACGGGAGTAATGCCATGATCGCTCTGGATGAATGGCAGGAACGGGCCCGGCAATGGCTGGCTTCGCTGGAGGTCGAGTTCGGGCGCGACGCGCGCGCGGGACTGTCTCAGGACGAGGATCTCGCCGTCGGGCGTCGCTACATGGCGGCGAAGTACGCGGCGGGCTTTTCGGGGATCACGATCCCCACCGAGTTCGGCGGGCAGGGGCTCACGCCGCTGCACAAGGTCGTGTTCGATACGCTCGAGGCGGCAGCAGCCATGCCCATGGGCTATTTCGGGGTCTCCACGGCAATGCCGCTGCCGCTGCTGATCCGCTATTGCCAGGACAAGGCATGGGCGCGCGAACGCGTCGTGGCCGCGCTCAAGGGAGAGGAGATCTGGTGCCAGCTCTTCTCCGAGCCGGCCGCAGGGTCCGACCTTGCCGGCCTGCGCACCCGCGCCGAGCAGGGCGATGCGGGTTGGACCATCAACGGGCAAAAGCTGTGGACTACCTTCGCGCAATATGCCGATTACGGGATCATGATCGCGCGCTCCGATCCAGCCGTTCCCAAGCACAAGGGGCTCACCTTCTTCTGGGTCGACATGAAGGCGCCGGGCGTCACCGTGCGTCCGTTCCGTCTCGCCAATGGCGATATCCAGTGCAACGAGGTCTTCTTCGACGATGTCGCCGTGGCGGACAGCCAGCGCTTCGGCGAGGTCGGCGCGGGTTTCCGCGTGGCAATGGAAACGCTGATGATCGAACGCTACGCGGCTTCCGATGCCGATGGCTTCGGGCCGTCGCTCGCCGCCTTCATCGAACTGATGCGAGGGCTGGATCTTGGCGGCCGGCCTTTGCTCAAGGACGGGCGTGTGCGCAGTGCCATTGCCCGCAACCATGCGCTGCGCACCGGCCTCGATGCGATCCGCCGCCGCGCCATGCTGGCTATGGAAGCGGGCATGGAGCCGGGGCCGGAAGGCGCGCTCAACAAGCTGTTCTCCGTCCGCAGCCGACAGAAGCTGTCGGAACTCGCACTTGATCTGCAAGGTGCAGCAGGCCTCTCCTACACCGAAGGTGGCTATACGAAGGCCGACTGGGGCTCTAGCTGGATGGGCGCTCCGACGATGCGACAGGCTGGCGGAGCGGACGAAATGCTGCTCAACACCATCGCCGAGAAGATATTGGGCTTGCCGCAGGACCATCGTCCAGACAAGGGCGTGCCATTCAATGCGATTCCGGCCTAGGACGGCGCGATAGGGAATAAAGGGAGCAAGAGCGAAGATGGCATTCAAGACCCGCATTACCGAGATGCTCGAGATCGAGCACCCGATCGTCCAGGGCGGCATGCAGGGCGTGGGGTATGCCGAGCTGGCAAGTGCGGTGTCCAACGCGGGCGGCCTCGGCACGCTCACCGCGCTGACCCAGCCGAGCCCCGAGGCTCTGCGCGAGGAAATCGAGAAGTGCCGCTCGATGACCGACAAGCCCTTTGCCGTGAACATCACCGTGCTGCCCACCATCCTGCCGCCCGACTACAAGGGCTATGCCCAGGCGGCGATCGACGGCGGCGTGAAGATCATCGAGACCGCCGGCACGCAGGAAGTGCGCGAGATCTGGGAGATGGTGAAGCCGCACGGCATCAAGGTGCTGCACAAGTGCACCGCCGTGCGCCACGCGCTTTCGGCCGAGCGCCATGGCTGCGACATCATCTCGATCGACGGTTTCGAATGCGCGGGTCACCCCGGTGAGGACGATATTCCGGGCCTGATCCTGATCCCCTCGGCGGCGGACAAGGTGAAGATCCCGATGCTGGCCTCGGGCGGTATCGGTGACGGGCGTGGTCTCGTTGCGGCGCTGGCGCTCGGTGCCGAAGGCATCAACATGGGCACCCGCTTCTGCGCGACCAGGGAAGCGCCGATCCACGACAACGTGAAAGCCAAGTACGTCGAGAACGACGAGCGCGGCACCAACCTCATCTTCCGCAAGTTCAAGAACACCGCACGCGTGGGCAAGAACGACGTTTCGGACGAAGTTGTCGAAATCTCGGCGCGTCCGGATTCGACCTTCGAGGACATCCGCCATCTCGTCGCCGGCGCGGTGGGCCGTGAACTGCTGCAAACTGGCGATTTGTCCAAGGGCATCTTCTGGGCCGGGATGGTACAGGGCCTGATCCACGACGTCCCGACGTGCCAGGAACTGATCGATCGGATCATTGGCGATGCGGAGCAGATCGTGAAAGGACGTCTGGGCGAAATGCTCGCCTGAGGGCTGTGTTTCTCGAATTCGTCATTGCGAGCGGCGGAGCCGCGCGGCAATTCAGTGCCGGCGCAAACCACCCTGGATTGCTTCTCCCCGTTTCACGGGGCTCGCAATGACGACGAATATAGTATGACTCTTTGAGTGTCAGGCCTGACCGGAGAAATTTCAATGGCTTATGAGCATATCCTCTATTCGCTCGAGGATGGGGTCGCGCGCATTTCGCTGAACGATCCGAAGACCATGAACGGCGTGACCGAAGCCATGGGGCACGAGATGGTCGATGCATTCGATCATGCCGCCAAGGATGCCCGCGCGGTGCTGGTGACGGGTGAAGGCAAGGGCTTCTGCTCGGGCGCGAACCTTGCCGCTGCGCAGGACATGCTGTCCGATCCGATGCGCGATGTCGGCGGTCAGCTCGATCGTGCCTTCAACCCGGTGATCATGGCGATCAAGCGGATGGAGCAGCCCGTCGTCACTGCCATCCGCGGCCCGGCTGCCGGGTACGGTGCGGGGCTGGCGGCGGCAGGCGACATCGTCCTGATGGCGGACAATGCCTTCTTCTTCTGCGCCTTCTGCCATGTCGGCCTCGTCCCGGATGGCGGCGCGACCTATTTGCTGGCGCAGGCGGTCGGCCGCGTGCGGGCCATGCAGATGATGCTGCTGGGCGACAAGATCGACGCCCAGACCGCGCTCGACTGGGGCCTTGCGACCAAGGTCGTGCCGGAGGCCGATCTCGATGCCGAAGCGATGAAGCTGGCCAAGGGGCTAGCCGTCGGGCCGCGTTCGCTGGGCATGATCAAGCGCATGGCTTGGGACGCACTCGATTCCAGCCTGGAAACCGCACTGCAGGCCGAACGGCGCGGCCAGCGCGATGCCGGGCGGACCGAGGATTTCCTCGAGGGCGTGAATTCCTTCCTCGAGAAGCGCAAGCCTGTCTTCAAGGGGCGCTAGTAAGGACTCGTCTCATCCCCCCGGGCTGAACCGGGGGATCAGGACAAAGAACCCTCCCTGTCTTGCGACGGGGAGGGCTTTCTTTTGTGATCAGGCCGCGTTCGCCGCGCTCAGTACGGCGCGTACGCTGGCAGTGGCGACGTCTTCGTCGATGCCCACGCCCCAGACGGTCTGGCCATTGGGAAGCACGCATTCGACATAGGCCGCGGCACGCGCATCGGAGCTCTTGCCCATCGAGTGTTCGGCATAGTCGCGCACTTCGAGCTGCACGCCGAATGTCTCGGCCAGCGTCGCCACGACCGAGGAAATCAGGCCGTTGCCCTTGCCCGAAACGGTCCGTTCCTTGCCGTCGACGCCGATCTTGCCGGCAAAGACGCGGGTGCCGTCGGCGCTCTTGGCCTCATCCCAGTCGATCAGCTGGAAGTGCTGCGGCTCGTCCAGGCGGTAGGCCTTGCGGAAGACCTGCCAGATGTCGCTGGCCTGCAGTTCGCGGCCCAGTTCGTCGGCCAAGTCCTGCACGTGCTTGGAGAAGTGCGCCTGCATGCGCTTGGGCAGCTTGAGGCCCTGATCCTGCTCGATCACCCAGGCAAAGCCGCCCTTGCCCGACTGCGAGTTGACGCGGATCACCGCCTCGTAGTTACGGCCCAGATCGGCGGGATCGATCGGCAGGTAGGGCACGGACCAGATCTGGTCGTTGCGCGTTTCCTGCGCAGCGAAACCCTTCTTGATCGCATCCTGGTGTGAGCCGGAGAAAGCGGTGAACACCAGTTCGCCGCCATAGGGGTGACGCTCGGGAACCTTGAGCTGGTTGCAGTATTCGACGGTCTGGATGACTTCGTCGATGTCCGAGAAATCCAGTTCCGGATCAACGCCCTGCGTGTACATGTTGAGCGCGACTGTCACCAGGCAGCAGTTGCCGGTGCGCTCGCCGTTGCCGAACAGGCAACCCTCTACGCGGTCGGCGCCAGCCATCAGGCCCAGTTCCGCCGCGGCGACGCCGGTGCCCCGGTCGTTGTGCGTGTGCAGGCTGATCACCGCGCTTTCGCGGTTGGGCAGGTTACGGCAAAAGTACTCGATCTGGTCGGCGTAGATGTTGGGCGTTGCCGCCTCGACCGTTGCCGGCAGGTTGAGGATGATCGGGTGTTCGGGGGTGGGCTGGAGAATATCCATCACCGCCTCGCAGCACTCTATCGAGAAATCGAGTTCGGCGGTCGAGAAGGTCTCGGGCGAATATTCGAAGTGCCACTTGGTCTGTGGGTACTTGGCCGCCTGATCGCGCAGCACCTTGGCGCCGTTCACGGCGATCTGGCGTACTTCGGACTGCTCCATGCCGAAGACGACCTGACGCCACAGCGGCGAGACCGCGTTGTAGAGGTGCACGATGGCGGCATGCACGCCCGCCAGGCTCTCGAAGGAACGCTCGATCAGGTCTTGGCGCGACTGGGTCAGCACCTGCACCAGCACGTCCTCGGGAATGCGGCTGCTGTCGACCAGACCCCGGATGAAATCGAACTCGGTCGCGCCCGCGCTGGGGAAGCCGACTTCGATTTCCTTGAGGCCGACATTCACCAGCAGGTCGAAGAAGCGGGTCTTCTTTTCCGCGCCCATCGGATCGATAAGGGCCTGATTGCCGTCACGCAGGTCGGTGGAGAGCCAGCGCGGCGCCTTGGTGATGACGTTGGACGGCCACTGGCGGTCCTGCAGCTGGATCTGCGGGAAGGGGCGGTACTTGACCGAAGGGTCTTTCAGCATAGTCATTGGTGTGTCTCGCTCGGGAATTCTGCTCTTCAGGTGTCGTCGTTTCAGGTCCCTTGAGCGCCGAGCGCGCCGACCGGACGACGCGTCACCTCACGCCCAAGGGCGGGTAAGTCGCAGAAGTAGGCCGAGCCGGATAGTCATGCAGGTGCCTATGGGGATGGCGGACCGCGATGTAAAGAGGAAAGGGCGCATTACCGTGGTTTCCCGGAGGCAAATTGGCCGAGACGGCACGCGTTTGTGCCGCAAGGGGCAGGGGACATCGGGCGGGTTCGCATACCTGCCTAACCGCGATAGGATGATGGCATGACCGAAATTCGCCCCTTCCGCCTTGCCATTCCCGAAGCCCAGATCGATGATCTCAAACGCCGGATCGCCATGACCCGCTGGCCGGAAAAGGAGCCGGTGGACGACTGGTCGCAGGGAACGCCGCTCGGCGCGCTGCAGCGGCTCCTGGCCTATTGGGCCGATGGCTACGACTGGCGCCGGTGCGAGGCGCGGCTTAATGGCTTCGGGCAATACCTGACAGAGATCGACGGGCTGGACATTCATTTCATCCACGTGCCTTCGCCGCATCCGCAGGCGGTGCCGCTGATCCTGACGCACGGCTGGCCGGGTTCGGTGGTCGAGTTCATGGAAGCGATCGGACCGCTCAGCGATCCGGTCGCGCACGGGGGAAGGGCCGAGGACGCGTTCCACGTCGTCGTGCCCTCGCTGCCCGGATACGGCTTTTCGGGGAAACCGACGGCGGCAGGCTGGAATGTAGATCGGATTGGCCGGGCCTGGGCCGAACTGATGCGGCGGCTGGGCTACGAGCGTTGGCTAGCGCAAGGCGGAGACTGGGGCGCGATCGTGACGACGGTGATGGGCGGGCAGGCACCGCTGGGCCTCGCCGGCATCCACACCAACATGCCGGTCGCCCGGCCCACGCGCGAGGACTATGCCGACCCCAGCGCCGAAGTCGCCGAGGCCAGGGCTGCGGGCGAGAAGTACAAGCAGTTCGATTCCGGCTATTCGGCGATCCAGTCGACCCGGCCGCAAACCATCGGATATGGCCTCGTCGATTCCCCGGCGGCGCTGGCGGGCTGGATCTACGAGAAGATGTGGTCATGGACCGACAATCAGGGGGAGCCCGAGGACGCTTTGTCGATGGATGCGATCCTCGACAACATCTCGCTCTACTGGTTCTCGGCCAGCGGGGCGTCGGCCGCGCGGCTCTATTGGGAAAGCTTCGGCGCCATCGCCAAATCGGACCCGGTCGAGATCCCGGCGGCCGTTTCCACTTTCCCGCGCGAGATCACCAAGGCGCCGCGCAAGTGGGCCGAGCGCCTGCTGCGCAACATCGTCTACTGGAACGCGGCCGAACGCGGCGGGCACTTCGCGGCATGGGAAGAGCCCGCCCTCTTTGTCGAGGAAGTGCGCAAGGCCTTCGCGCTTATGCGCTGATCAGTTGCACTGGAACTTTTCGATCATGCCCTTGTCGTCGAGGAAGATGTTCAGGCGTTCGGGGCGGTAGTCCATCGTCATCGCCGAGCCGGGCTTGAGCACACGGATCGGCTTGTCGCCGCGCCATTCGCGGATGCGCGCAAGCACCGCATCGCTGGCGGGCTGGCCGACATAGGCGCCGAGCTGTTCCGCGCCGCAGCCTTGCGGGGTGGGCGGGGCCGGTGTGGGCGCAGGCGGCGGTGTCTCGGTCGAACAGGCGGCGAGCGAAAGCAGGGTTACAATGGCGGCAAGACGGGGGGCTGTCATGGGCATCTCCTTGACGAAGGCGCCTAGCTTATCGCCGATGAACGTCGGTGCAACCGCAAGCGTCGATGCCCGGACGCAAAAAAAAAGAAACTCCCGGTCCTGCACTGGCGGGACCGGGAGCTTCTTTTCCGAATGTCGGTGAGGCGTCGTTTGCGTCCGGCCCGCAGGCCGTCAGTTCTTGGTCTTGTCGACCAGGGCGTTGGCGCCGATCCAGGGCATCATGGCGCGCAGCTTGGCGCCGGTTTCCTCGATCGGGTGGCGCTTGGCCAGACCGCGGGCAGCCTTCAGCTCGGGCTGGCCGGCGCGGTTGTCCATCACGAAGGCCTTCACGAAGCGGCCCGACTGGATGTCGTCCAGAACGCGCTTCATTTCCTTCTTGGTTTCTTCGGTGATGATGCGCGGGCCGATCGTGATGTCGCCGTATTCGGCGGTGTTCGAGATCGAGTAGCGCATGTTGGCGATGCCGCCTTCATACATCAGGTCGACGATCAGCTTCAGCTCGTGGAGGCACTCGAAGTAGGCCATTTCCGGCGCGTAGCCAGCTTCCACCAGCGTTTCGAAGCCAGCCTGCACCAGCGCGGTGGCGCCGCCGCAGAGCACGGCCTGCTCGCCGAACAGGTCGGTTTCGCATTCCTCGCGGAAGTTGGTCTCGATGATGCCCGAACGGCCGCCGCCGACGCCCGAGGCGTAGGCAAGGGCGATGTCGTGGGCATTGCCGGTGGTGTCCTGCGCGATGGCGACGAGGCAGGGCACGCCGCCGCCACGCTGGTATTCGCTGCGCACGGTGTGGCCCGGGCCCTTCGGCGCGATCATGATCACGTCGATGTCGGGGCGCGCTTCGATCAGGCCGAAGTGGATGTTGAGGCCGTGGGCGAAGGCGAGCGCCGCGCCGGGCTTCATGTTGGCGTGCAGGTCGTTGGCGTAGATCGCGGCCTGATGCTCGTCGGGGGCGAGGATCATGAGGATGTCGGCCCAGGCAGCGGCCTCGGCGTTCGACAGTACCTTGAAGCCAGCGGCTTCGGCCTTCTTGGCGGTGGCCGAACCTTCACGCAGCGCGATGGCGACTTCCTTGACGCCGCTGTCGCGCAGGTTCTGGGCATGGGCGTGGCCCTGGCTGCCGTAACCGAGCACGGCAATCTTCTTGCCGGTGATCAGGTTGATGTCGCAATCGGCGTCGTAATAGACCTTCATTTCTCTTTCTCCGTCATCCCGGCAAAAGCTGGGATCGTTATCGATCAAGCGCATCGCCATCCGGCCAGCGATCCCAGCCTTCGCTGGGATGACGCGCAACGTAAAACTCAGGCTTCCTCGGCGCCGCGGATCATCCCGACGACGCCGGTGCGGCCCACTTCGACAAGGCCCAGCTCGCGCATGATCGCCACGAAAGTGTCGATCTTGTCGGGCGCGCCGGTCAGCTCGAAAATGAAGCTGGAGGTGCTGGTGTCCACCGGCTTGGCGCGGAACACGTCGGCGATGCGCAGCGCCTCGACGCGCTTTTCGCCCATGCCCGCCACCTTGATCAGCGCCAGTTCGCGCTGGACGAAGGGGCCTGCCTCGGTGAGGTCGACGACCTTGTGCACCGGCACCAGCCGTTCGAGCTGGGCGTGGATCTGGTCGATCTGGCTCGGCGGGCCATGGGTGACGATGGTGATCCGGCTTACCGAGTGGTTCTCGGTGATGTCGGCGACGGTCAGGCTGTCGATGTTATAGCCGCGCGCGGTGAACAGGCCGGCGATCTTGGCGAGAATGCCAGCCTCGTTGTCGACCGTAACGGTCAGGACGTGCCGCTCCTCGGCCTCGTGCTTGATGTGCATCATTTCTCTGGGTTTCCTTGAAAACCGCGGCTCAGACGAGCGCCTTGGCCTCGTCGTCCATGGTTCCGGCGACCGTATCGCCGTAGAGGATCATGTCGGTGTGCGCCGCGCCCGAGGGGATCATCGGGAAGCAGTTCGCTTCATTGTGAACGCAGCAGTCCACGATCACCGGGCCGGGATAGTCGATCATGGCCTGGATGCCGTCATCGAGCTCGCTTTCCTTGGTGATGCGGATGCCCTTCCAGCCATAGGCCTCGGCCAGCCTCACGAAGTCGGGCAGGCTATCCGAGTACGAGTTCGAATAGCGGCTCTCGTAAGTCAGCTCCTGCCACTGGCGGACCATGCCCATCCACTCGTTGTTGAGGATGAAGATCTTGACCGGCAGGCGGTACTGCGTGGCGGTGCCCAGTTCCTGGATATTCATCTGGATCGAAGCGTCGCCCGCGATGTCGATGACGAGGCTGTCCGGGTTGCCGAGCTGCGCGCCGATGGCGGCAGGCAGGCCATAGCCCATGGTGCCGAGGCCGCCTGAAGTCAGCCACTTGTTCGGGCCGAAGAAGTGGAAGTGCTGCGCCGCCCACATCTGGTGCTGGCCGACTTCGGTCGAGATGATCGGGTCCATCGGCTTGGTCAGCGCGAACAGGCGCTGGATCGCGAGCTGCGGCATGATCGCATCGCGGTTGTCCGGGAACGAGAGGCTCTTCTTCTCGCGCCAGGTGTCGATGCGGTCCTTCCACGCGGTCAGGTCTTGCGGCTTGCGGTCGCCCCACAGTTCGAGGATCTGTTCGAGAACCTGCGCGCAGTCGCCGATGATCGGCAGGTCGACCGGGACCGTCTTGTTGATCGAGGACCGGTCGATGTCGATGTGGATCTTCTTTGAATTGGGCGCGAAGGCATCGAGGCGGCCGGTCACGCGGTCATCGAAGCGGGCGCCGACGCAGACGATCAGGTCCGCCTGGTTCATCGCCATGTTCGATTCGTAGGTGCCGTGCATACCCAGCATGCCAAGCCAGTCGCGGCTGTCGGCCGGGAAGGCGCCCAGACCCATCAGCGTCGAGGTGACGGGCGCGCCGGTCTTTGCCTGCAACTCGCGCAGCAGCGCCGTGGCGCGCGGGCCGGAATTGATCACGCCGCCGCCGGTATAGAGCACCGGAGCCTGTGCCGCTGCGATCATCGCGACGGCCTGCTCGATCTCCTCGCTGGCGCCCTGGGTGCGCGGTGCATAACGCTGGCGGCGCTGGAGCGGACCGTCATTCCAGGCCGTGGTGGCGACCTGAACGTCCTTGGGAATATCGATCAGCACCGGGCCGGGACGGCCGGTGGTGGCGATCTGGAAAGCCTCGTCGATCACCGCGGCAAGGTTGGCCGGGTCCTTCACGAGGTAGTTGTGCTTGGTGCAGTGGCGCGAAATCCCGACGGTATCGGCTTCCTGGAAGCCGTCGGACCCGATCAGGCTGGTTGCGACCTGGCCGGTGATGACGACGAGCGGAATCGAATCCATGAAGGCATCGGCAATGCCGGTGATGGCATTGGTTGCGCCCGGGCCCGAGGTGACGAGCACGACGCCCGGCTTGCCGGTCGAGCGGGCATAGCCTTCGGCCGCGTGCGCGGCGCCGGCCTCGTGACGCACCAGGATGTGACGGATGCGTTCTTCGCCGAAGAGGGCATCATAGATCGGAAGCACGGCGCCGCCGGGATAGCCGAATACGAATTCGACGCCCTGACGAACGAGGCTTTCAACCAAGATGTTTGCGCCGCTGCGCTCTTCACTCACAACACATTCCTTTTCGAACCGATACACGCCCGCAATTATCGGGCTGTATCTTGAAAGCGGGCATCCATAGTCGGAATGGCTCGGGAAACAAGCGTTTCCCAAAGTTCCTCGCTTTCCAATGAAACCGACCCGACACGACAGGGCCGTGCCGGGTCATCCTCTCCTCCCTGCATACTTCCATCAGCAGGTATTTGCGGCCTCTATGAGAACGTATGTGTTACGTCAACCATAAATTGCGCAATAAAATTATATTAATATCTATATTATAGAAATTTTGAAATTCGATGCGAGGCCAATCTTTCGGTGGCTGGTGGCGCAGCCAGGTATATTGACGCTTGGCGTAGTTGCGCGTTGCTTGCGCACCGCGGGTGATGGCCTCGTCTAGAGACCATGAATCGGCCGCGACTCCGGCAAGCTCGGGAACGCCGATGGCGCGCATGACGGGAAGGTCGGGATCGAGTCCGCGTGCCAGCAGCGCCTCGACTTCGTCCATGGCGCCGCGCTCGATCATGCGTTGGAAGCGCAAGTCGCACCGCGCGTAGAGCGCCTGGCGTTCGGGCAGGAGGATCGCTGGGAACAGGGTGACGCCATGCCCGATGCCGCCGGTGGTCCGGGCCTGCCAGTAGGCGAGCGAGTGCCCGCTCGATCGTACGACCTCCAGCGCGCGGGCGACGCGGGTGCTGTCGGCCGGGGCAAGCCGGGCGGCGCGTTCCGGGTCCTCGATCAGGAGCGCGGCATAGGCTTCCTCGACGGGCAGAGCGCGCACGGCCTCGCGCACTTGCGGGTCGATCGGCGGGACCGGCGCGATGCCTTCCAGCAGGGTGCGTATATAAAGGCCGGTCCCGCCGACGAGGATCGGCACGGCGCCTTCGCCGTGGATTTCGGCAATCGTTTCGCGCGCGGCCCGTGTCCAGTCGGCGGCGGAGCAGGCCTGCGCGCCGTCCCATGCGCCGAACAGGCGATGCTCGATGCCGCCCATGTCCTCTCGCGTGGGGCGGGCGCTGAGCACTGTCAGGTCGGCGTAGACCTGCGAACTGTCGGCATTGACGATGACGGCGCGCCGTCCGCGCCGTTCCAGTTCCTGCGCCAACGCCACGGCACAATCGCTCTTGCCGCTCGCGGTCGGCCCTGCGATGAGCGCCAGCGGCGGCCGGTCACCGGCGGCGAGATCGAACGTAGCATCAAGGGAATTCGCAGTGCTCATTGCCCGGCTGATAGCAGAACCGGATCATCTTTCGACCAGACTCGACGCGGCGAAGGCGGATCTTGAGAAAACGGGTGTGCGAATCGCTTCGGCATCGATGCTCGATTTCTGCGGGCAGACGATGGAGATCGACTCGCCCGATGACGATGTCGCCGCGCTGCGCGCCGGGCTCGATGCGCATTTCGCGCCCAGCGACGGCCTTGTCTGCCGCGAGGAACCCGCGATCCCGCGCGTGTTCATTTCGGACATGGATTCGACGATGATCGGCCAGGAATGCATCGACGAACTGGGCGATTTCGCAGGCCTCAAGGAGCATATCGCCGCCATCACCGAACGCGCGATGCAGGGCGAGCTGGATTTCGAACAGGCCCTGCGCGAGCGCGTAGGGCTGCTGGAAGGGCTGTCCATCGATGCGATCGACCAGTGCCTCACCGGTCGGATTCGTCCGATGGCCGGAGCGCGGGTTCTGGTCCAGACGCTGAAGAAGCTGGGTTGCCGCACCGTGCTGGTTACGGGCGGTTTCCATCACTTCGCCGATCCCGTTGCGGAATGGCTGGGTTTCGAGCAGGTCGTGGGCAACCGCCTCGAAGTCTCGGGCCGCAAGCTGACCGGCGGATTGGTCGGCGGGATCGTCGACAGCTCGGTGAAGAAGGCCACGCTGGAATCGCTGATGGCAGAGGAAAGCGAAGGGGCGACGAGCCTTGCCACCGGCGACGGCGCCAACGACATCCCGATGCTGGAAGCGGCGACCTACGGCATTGCTTATCGCGCCAAGCCCAAGGCGCGCGCTGCTGCCAACGGCTGGATCGACCGGGGCGACCTCACCAGCGTTCTCAGCCTGCTGGGTATCGATCGCAGCGAGTGGGTCGAGGAATAGGAGCCTCGCGCGACAGCGCATTCGCGGGGTGGGCAGGCTGCGCCAGATCACCTTATGAATAAGACATTCGTCATTGCGAGCGAAGCGAAGCAATCCAGAGCCGCTTGACACCGCCCTGGATTGCCGCGGCCCTGCGGGCCTCGCAATGACGATTCACAGTACGGTGATTACGCCTTAGAGGACCTTCTTCTCCTTGAGCTCGGCGATGCGCTCCGCGCTGTAGCCGAGTTCGCCCAGCACATCGTCGTTGTGCTCGCCCAGCATTGGCGGGGCCATGCGGATCGTGGCGGGGCTCTCGCTCATCTTGGCCAGCGGGCTCTCGATCAGGTCGACATAGCCGGCCTCGGCATAGGCATGCGGGGTGCGCGCGCGCAGGTTGCGGTGCCGGACCTGCACATCGTCCCAGACGTCGGCCAGTTCGTTGTACCTGGCGGCGGGAATGCCCACGCCGTCGAGCATTTCCTGAACCTTCGCGGTGGTGAACTGGCGGCTCCAGGCGTTGATGATGTCCATCAGCTCGGCCCGGTTGGTCTTGCCCCGCTTGAAGTTGGAGTCGAAGCGTTCGTCGGTGAACAGTTCGGGCTGTTCCATCAGCACGGTCAGGCGGCGGTAGTGCTCGTCGGTGCCGGCGGTGAGGTAGATGATGCCGTCCGAGCAGTAGATCAGGTCGGCCGGGCCGCCGCCGTTGCCGCCGTTGCCGAGGCGCGGCGGGGCGTTACCGCTGATCAGGTAGTCCTGCATGATGTGGCTGACCATCGCCACCGAACTGTCGAGCAGGGCGATGTCGATGTACTGCCCTTCGCCGGTCTGGTTGCGGTACATCAGCGCGCCCATGATCGCGAGTGCGGTGTTGTGGCCGGTCACGAAGTCGACGAGGCTGGGGCCGGTCTTGAGCGGGCCGGCGCCGGGCTGGCCTTCGGGAATGCCGGTGACGGCCATCATGCCGCCGGTCGCCTGGAACAGCCCGTCATAACCGGGCCGGGCGGCCATCGGGCCGTCCTGGCCGAAGCCGGTGACCGAGCAGTAGATGAGGCGCGGGTTGATCTTCTTCAGGCTCTCGTAGTCGAGGCCGAAGCGTGCGAGGTCGCCCACCTTGTAGTTCTCGATCAGCACATCGGCGGATTCGACCAGCTTCTTGAGGATCTCCTGGCCTTCCGGCTCACGGTGGTTGACCGTGATCGAGCGCTTGTTGCGGTTCGAAACGGTGAAGAAGCTGGAATGGTGCGTTTCGATGCCGTCCTTGCCGGGAACCCATGAAAAGCCATAGCCGCGCCCGTCGTCGCCGACGCCGGGGCGTTCAACCTTGATGACATCCGCGCCGAGGTCACCGAGGATCTGGGCGCCCACAGGGGCCGCGAACACACGGCTCATGTCGATGACGCGAATGCCTGAGAGGGCGCTCTTGTTGGCGGGGGCGGTCTGGGTCATGGTCCTCTCGGTCACTTCTCGTCGGTTTCGTGTGTGCGGACATTAGCCAGCGCGCTGGGGCGGGCCAAGTTGGGCGGGCCTGCTGATCGCTCAGACGATCAAGCGCGTTTACCGCGCGGGTCAGACTTGGTCGCGCACGGAAAAGGGCGCTAGCGCGGCTGGAACGGCCAGCAAGCAAGAGATGGAACGGGTACTATGGGCGAGATGAAAGTGGCGATCATCACCGGTGCGGGCAGCGGCATCGGTCTGGAAACGGCAAAGCTCCTGCACGGGGAAGGCTTTGCGATCGTCGGTGTCGGCCGCTCCAGGGAAAAGCTGGCCACGCTCGAGGCTGAAATTGGCAATCCGGACCATGTCCTGTCGATCAGTGCCGATGTCACCGATCCAGCAGCGCCACAGATGATCGTCGATCAGACGCTCGAACGCTTCGGCCGCATCGATGCGCTGGTGAACAATGCCGGTGTCGGCAGTCCCAAGCCGCTCGACGAAACCGACGATCCGACGCTGGACTACTTCCTCGACATCATGCTGGTCGCGCCGTTCCGCTTGTGCCGCGACGTGATCCCGCACCTTTCGGAAGGGGCGAGCGTGGTGAACGTCACCAGCACTTTCGCGCATATCGGCGGACGCCGCGGCGGGGCCTATTCGGCGGCCAAGGGCGGTCTTAAGTCGATGACCGAGCACATGGCCTGCGAATACGGCCCGCGCGGCATCCGCTCGAACTGCGTGGCGCCCGGCGTGACGATGACCGACATGGTCGCCCACCGCTTCGAGGACGAGATCTTCAAGCGCAGCAATGTGGAGACCACGCCCTATCCGCGCCTTGCCCAGCCCGAAGACATCGCATCGGTCATCGCTTTCCTGTGCCTGCCCGGCAGCGAGATGATCAACGGCCAGTCGATCGTCGTCGACGGCGGCTGGACGGCGACCAAGTACCTCTCGCCGCGCGTGACGCGCACGAAATGGGTGGAGCCCGACGAGGAAGCCTGAGCCCTTTCCGCTGCGGTCAAGCCGATGCGATTGCCGGTCAATTCACGATCCGTGATAGTCGCTCGCACATGGCCCGGGAGAAGAGACGATGATCAGAGGCATCCATCACATCGGTGTGAACTGCCGCGATATGGCGCGGATGAAGCGCTTCTATTGCGAGGCCTTCGGCTTCGAACCGGTCGATGACGAAGGCTTTTCCTGGGTCGATCAGGAGGTGATGGACTACATCGTCGACGTGCCGAAATCGGCCGCAAGGGGTGTCATGCTGCGGGCCGGGACCTGCTATCTCGAGCTGTTCGAATACAGCGCGCCCGAATCCGATCTGGAGCGGCCGCTGCGGCCCTATGACCGCGGCTACACCCATTTCTGCATCGACGTGACCGACATCGAAAAGGACATGGCGCACCTCAAGGCCTGCGGCATGACCTTCAACGATCGCGAGTTCGTCGACGCCGGCCACGTCAAGACGCTCTACGGCTACGATCCCGAAGGCAACGTGATCGAAGTGCAGCAGTGCACCCCGGCCAACGGCTTTACGCTGGAAGAGCTGCGCGAAAAGGCACCGGCGGACTGATCCGGCTTTCCATCGAAGACGATTAGCAAGGTGGCCCGGGCATTCGGGCGGCCTTGTCCCCGCGTGGGAACCTTGCCCCGCTTCACGGGCAGGTTAAGCAAGGTCAAACGATGCGCCGGAAAAGGGCGTGCTCGCAGAGGGGAGGCACAGGGCTTGGCCAAGGAAGAGTTGACCGCGACACAGGAATTCCGTCGCCACTGGCCCTTGATCCTCGCAGCCGCGATCGGCTTTTCGTTCACGTCGGTCATCACGGCGGCTACCGGCCTGTTCATCGGGCCGATCAGCAAGGAATTCGGCTGGAGCCGCGCGCTGGCGTCATCGGGCGTGTCGATCACCGCCGTGCTCGTATTCGTATTCTCGCCGCTGTTCGGGCTGTTCATCGACAAGTGGGGCGTACGCCGCATGGCGATCCCCGGGCTCGTGCTGATGGCCTTGATAATTGCCTCGTTGAGCCTGCTGAACGGATCGGCCTGGCAATGGTTCCTAATCTGGACGCTCTATTCGGTGGCTGGTTTGATGACGAAGTCGACCGTCTGGACCGCCTCGGCCAACAGCACGTTCCATGCTGGACGCGGGCTCGCGCTGGGCCTCGTCCTCTCTGGCAGCGCGCTGGCCCAGGCGTTTACGCCGCTGCTGTCCGAATACCTGATCCGCACGCAGGGCTGGCGCATGGCTTTCGTATGGCTGGCGGCGGGCTGGGGATCGGTGGCGGTGCTGCTGTGCCTGTTCTGGCTGCGGGACGGATACGAGCTCAGCCGCAAGGCGAGGGAGGCCGAGCCCGCATCGCCGGCGCCGCGCGCGCTTCTGGACGTGCCAGGCCTCAGCGTCTCGCAGGCCTTCCGTGACCCGGCCCTGTTGCGCATCGCGGTCTCCACGTTCGTCATCATGACCGTGACCATCGGGCTTGTCGTCCATCAGGTGCCGATCCTGACCGAGGCCGGCTTCAGCCGGTCGGCCGCCGCGCTCTATTCGCTGCCAGCGGGGCTGGCGGGGATCGCCGGAAAACTCATTACCGGCTGGCTGCTGGATCGGTTCCCGGCGCGCTGGGTAGGCGGGCTGACGATCGGCGCGACGTCCGTCACGTTTCTCCTGCTGCTGATGCCGGATGCGCCCGCCGCCGCGATCATCACCGCGCTGATGATCAACGGCTATGCCGGGGGCACCAAGCTGCAGTTGGTCGGCTACCTGACCGCTGCCTATTCGGGCATGCGCAATTTCGGGGCGATCTTCGGCATCATGGCGAGCCTGATCGCCGCCGGATCGGGGCTGGGCCCGGTCGTCGGCGGTTTCATCTATGATATATGGAACAGCTATGGCCCCGGGCTTTGGGGTGGCTTCGTGCTGACCCTCGTCAGTGCACTGCTCCTGCTCGGTCTTGGCCCCTATCCGGACTGGAGCCGCAAGGCCTGACAGCGGGTCAGGCCACCGCTGCCGGCTCGACGGAGTCGCGAATGGCGAGTTCGGCCTCGAATGTCGCAGGTGCCCCGGCTGGTTGCGTGTCGTCGGAGGAGGGGGCGGCCTCGATCCGCGCCACCGCCGCGCGGGCCATCTCTTTCCAGGGGACGCTCATCGACGTGAGCGCAGGCAGGGTCCTGAGGGCGAGCGGGGCATCGTCGAAACCGACCACCGAAAGCTGCGAGGGCACAGAAACGCCCGCCTGCGCGGCGGCGTGAAGCACGCCTGCCGCCATCTCGTCGTTGCAGGCCGCGATAGCGCTGGGCCGGGGGCTGACTTCCATCAGGAGCCGGCCGGCGGAAACGCCCGATGCGAAAGTGTTGTCTCCGGTCACGATCAGGGACGGGCCGCGATCGAGCCCGTGGTCGGCCATCGCGTCGAGATAGCCCAGTTCGCGCTGTTGGGCGGTCAGCGAGCTTTCCGGTCCGCCGACGAGGCCGATGCGCTTGTGCCCGAGCCGGACCAGCCAGTTCACCAGCCTCGCCATGGCCGTGCGGTCGTCACAGGCGAGCCCGTGGTCGCCGCGCACCCGGCCGAGCCGCACGCAGCGCACCTGCGCTTCGGCGCACAGTTCCGCGAGGTCCTCGCGCTCGGAAAGCGGGGGCAGCAGAACGATGCCGGTCGGGCGCAGCCGGTCGAGGAAGGCGCGCAGGCGCACGGCGGCGTCCTGCGAGGCCATTTGCTGCAGCACCAGCGCCAGTTCACTGCCTGCCAAGGCTTCGGTCATGCCCGTCTCGACCAGTTCAAGCACGCCGCGATCCGAATTGTCGTGCACCAGCGCGATGAGGAAATTGCGCTGCAGCGCGAGCGCGCGTGCCTGGGCATTGGGGACGAAACCCGTATCGGCAATCACCGCTTCCACTTTGGCGCGCGTATCGGCACTCAGCAGCTCGGCGTGATTGAAATAGCGGCTGACCGTCTTCTTCGAGACGCCGGCAAGCTCGGCGATCTCGGTAATGGTCATGCGCGCGGACGGAACCTTCATTCGGCAATCCTTCACGGTCCCCGGTTGCGGGACCACCCTGGTTAAGTCGGAACGACCCTAACGAAACGGGACGAGGAAGTAAGTCTAGATTTCAAGCCCGTGGCGGCCGCGCATGCGGTCGATGGCGATGCCGGCTGTCCAGGAACACGCGACGAGGCGTTGCACTGCAGCGTTTCCGGGGGCAAGCGGGCGATTGCAGAGTGTGATTAACGCGCCTAAGGCTCCTCGGCTCTAGCCACCGCGCTTTCGCAACGAACCTGGGACGTAATGAAGCCTGCATCGCCGCAACGCCACTATGGGATGGACTGGCTACGCATTGGCGCATTCGTCCTGCTGATCTTCTATCACGTCGGTTTCAACTTCACGCCTTGGGGATACCAGACGCCCACGCGCGGCGTGGTGAGCTGGGCCGAGATTCCGTTGCTGGGTCTGAGCCCGTGGCGCCTGTCGCTGCTCTTCGCCATTTCCGGCTATGCCAGCGCGGCCTTGCTTGCCAAGGATGGCGGCAACACCGGGCCGTTCTTTCGAAACCGGCTGGCGCGGCTCGGCATCCCGCTGATTTTCGGCCTCATCGTGGTGGTCCCGCCGCAGCCCTACATGGGGCTGGTCAATTCGGGCTACGAGCATGGCTATCTCTACTACATGCTCCACGATGCCTTCAGCTTCCAGAAGGTGCGCTACGAATACGTGCCACGTACCATGCACTTGTGGTTCGTGGTCTACCTGCTGGCCTATACGGCGGGGCTGTGCGCCGTGCGCGCGGTACTGCCGCAGTCCGGGCGCGATGCCATCCGCAAGGGTGCCGAGCGCGTGTTATCCGGCCCGGCACTGCTGCCCCTGGGGATTCTCGGAGTCTACCTTGTGCGCGAATACCTGCCGCACGGCTGGACCGACATGCACAGCATTCTCGAAGACCGTGCAGCGCACCTCCATTACGGCGGGATGTTCCTGTTCGGCTTCCTCCTGCGCCAGTCGGAGGCGCTGCGCCAAGCCATTGCGCGGCAATGGAAGCTGGCGGCGGTGCTTGCCGTTGCCGGCTTCGCATGGACCGCCGGGGACACCATGATCTTCCCCGGCAACACGCCCACTCCGCCGCAATGGCAGGGGCCGCTGTGCTTCTCGAAATCGGTCCAGAGCTGGAGCACGGTGATCGCGCTGTTCGGCATCGCCGACCGTTTCTGGAACTACGATTCCAAGTGGCGCCCGACGCTCGCCGAAGCGGTGTTCCCGGTCTACATCGCGCATCAGACGATCATGGTCTTCGTCAGCTACTGGGTGCGCGACAAGGGGCTTACCGCGCTGCCCGAATTCCTGCTGCTGTGCAGTTCGGTGGGGATCGGTTCGTGGCTGTTCTATCTTGTCGGCCGCGAGATCGGGCCGCTGCGCCCGTTGATCGGCCTCAAGCGCCATCGTGCGCCGAAGCGGGATAATACGCCGAGCGGGCCGGAACTGGCCTCGTCTACGACCTGACAGGGGCGATCTGCCGAGCCTGATCTGGAATAATTCTGGATCGAACCGGCCCCGCGGGAGGAGAGCCCGCGGGACCGGAACTTGGTGTAAGCTCAGTCCTTGGCCAGCAGCAGCGCTGCCGCCATCGGGCCGCCTCCAGAGGTGGCAACGGCCACCTTGGGATCGCCCGGGATCTGGCGTTCGCCGCCGAGCCCGCGTAGCTGCGTCACGGCCTCGTGCGCGAAGCCGAAGCCGTGCAGACGCCCGGCGCCGAGCTGGCCGCCGTTGGTGTTGAGCGGGAGTTCGCCGTCGATCGCGATGCGCGAGCCGCCCTCGATGAACTTGCCTCCTTCACCCTTCTCGCAGAAGCCCAATCCTTCGAGCCAGGTGATCGGCAGGAAGGCAAAGCCGTCGTAGAACTGCGCGGTGTCGACGTCGGCGGTGGTGTAGTCGGTGTGCTTCCACAGGTCCTGGCCGGTCTCGTAGGCGGCGAACCAGTCGACCTGATCCCACGAGTAGCGGTCGACCGAACCGGCCATGGAGGCAATGCGCACCGGCTCACACTTCACTTCGTCGAGCGCGTCGCCGGCCGAGACGATGATTACCGTCGATGCGTCGGAGAAGCGGTCGCAGTCGTAGAGGCACAGCGGCGTCGAGATCAGGCGCGCCGACATGTACTTGTCGAAGGTCAGCTCTTCCTTGGTGATCGCCCGGGCGCGCGGGTTCTTCATCGCGTTCCTGGAGCCGTTGAGGGCGATCTGCGCCAGCTGTTCGCGGGTCATGCCGTACTCGTGCATGTGCCGCGAGGCGTATTGCGCCACCCAGCACGCCGCCGAGGTCGCCCAGAACGGGCTGGTCCACTGCGAGGCGCCCGAGACGGTCGGCTGCTTCATGCCCGACATGTAGACTTCGGGATTAGTCATGCCGCCGGCCTCGTAGACCGTGCGGAAGCAGATCACGTGGCGGCACAGGCCCTGCTTAACGGCCATGGCGGCCATGCCGATGGCGGAAAGCTGCGCGGGCTGCTCCATCGCGCCCATGTGCCACTTGGCATCGATGCCCAGCGTGTCGATCAGGTCGTCGGCCCCGATCGGCGAGAAGGCGAGGTAGCCCGGCGACTTGCCGGGGAAAGTGAAGACGCCGTCGATCTGGTCCAGCGTCAGGCCGGCATCGTCGAGCGCTTCGCGCACGGCGTCGAGAGTGAGCAGCATCGGGTGACGCGGCAGGCGCACGCCAACTTCGGACTGGCCGATGCCGGTGATGTAGGCTTCCTTGCTCGCCATCTCAGTTCGCTTTCTCGAAAAGGGGATAGAAGATGCCGTCCTGCTCCTCGAAGGTGACGCGCACGGCATCGCCGAAATTCACGTCCTCGACCGGGCAGTTGACGATGTTCGTGGTCAGGAACACGCCGGGCACGCCGTCGAGCGAAACGCGGGCGATCACGTAGGGAACTTCCAGGTCCTTGGCCCAGGGCTGGTAGTTGATCGTGAACGTCTCGACCACGCCCGTTCCGGCGACGGCTTCGGGGGCCACGTTTTCGGACAGACAGTGGCGGCACAGCACCCGGGGCGGATGGGTGTATTGTCCGCAGTCACCGCACTTGGTGATGTTGAGCTTGCCTTCCGCGCCGCCAGTCCAGAAGGGGGTGTTCTCCTGTTCCAGCCTGGGCTTTGGGCGAGGGGGATTGGACATCGCATGCTCCGGGTCAGATCTACATGAGCGGGGCGGTTCCAGAACATCCGGTGAGCTGCTGCATGGCCGCTTCGACCGTGCCGTTCTCTACGGATCCTTTCCCTCCCGATGAGCCCGGACAGTTCGCACGGCCGGGCGAAAGGTCAAGTGGCGCAAATCATTGATCGTGGCTGCGGTCGAAGCCCGCGCGGTCAGGTCGCCTGCGAGCGGGCGACGACCTCGATCAGCATGTCGGCGACCTTGCGCGGCTCGGTGAGCATCAGGTCGTGGCCGGTATCGATCTCGAACAGGTGATCGGCCTCGAAACTGCGGTGCCGCAGGGCGTCGGGGCGCACGGCAAGCGTCGGCGTGCAGTTGATGCTGGTGCGCGGGATGCGCCGCATTTCGGCCTCGCGCGTGAGCCGCAGCTTTTGCGTGAAGCACTTCCAGGGTTGCGGCGAGAGGCGCGATTTCGCCCAGGCGTAATCTTCCGGATCGGGCAGGCCAAAGGCCTGTACGGCAACCTCGTCGGGCAGTTCGACGACTTCGACGCCATTTTCCACGCGCATGAAGCCGTGGGCCATGTCCATCATGCCCGGCGCAACGTCGGTCAGCGATTCTCCGTCCCTGGGATGCGAGGCGTCGAGGAAGACGAGATGTCCCACGCGCTCCAGTGCCTTGTCCGCAACCCCTGTTATGACCATCCCGCCATAGGAATGTCCGGCAAGGTACACGTCGTGCAGGTCCTCGTGGAACAGATAGCTGGCGATGTCCTCGATATGGGTGTCGAGGTCGATTCCCGCGTGCAGCATATGGCGCCGCTCGCCCAGGCCGCTCAGCGTCGGGCAATGCACCTCGTGGCCCGCCTCGCGCAGCAGCGCTGCAAGCCGGGTGTAGCACCAGCCGCCGTGCATGCCGCCATGCACCAGCACGAATGTCGCCATGTTTCTCTCCCTTGTGTTTTTTCCCCTATTTCACCGCGGGCATGATCTCCTCGGCGATCCACTGGGTGTAGTCGTAGTATTCGTCGATGGCCTTCAGCTCGGGGATCGGCACCGAACTCCAGGTGACGCCAAGATCCTTGAGCTGGCCCAGCCGGTCGATGATCTCCTGCTTCGACTGGCCGGCGCGGGCATCGGGATCGTCGACGACCTTGTGGCCCTTGCCGACGCGCCCGGTCGACATGCCGTAGTACACGTCGGCCAACTGGCCTTTGTAGTCGGGCTGGGACTTGATGAAGTCGATCTTCGCCGGAATGTCCTCGGGCTTGGTCAGGAACGGCCACCAGCCCTGCGCGTAGCGGGCAATGCGTTTCAGCACTGGCGCCGCGTCGCCGCCGAACCAGATGGGGATATGCGGCTTCTGCACCGGCTTGGGTTCGAAGGCGACGTCCTTGAACGAGACGTACTTGCCTTCGAATTCGGGCTCGTCCTTGGTCCACAGTTCGATGATGGCCTGAATGTACTCTTCGGCCATGGCGCCGCGTTCGTGGAAGGGCACGCCGAGCAGGGCGAATTCCTCCTCCAGCCAGCCTACCGCGAACGTGATCGTCACACGGCCGGACGAGAGCCAGTCGATCGTCGAGAGCGCCTTGGCCGTGACGATCGGGTTCTGCGCGGGCAGGATCGCGATGCATGAACTGACGCGGATGTTCTCCGTAGCGCCCGCCATATAGGCCATCGCCGTATAGGCATTGAAATAGTGTGCGCCGGATAGCTCGACATGCTTGCGCGGGATGATGTGGTGCTCGGGAATGGCGATCATTTCGTAGCCGAGCTTTTCGGCCCATTTCGCCAGTCTGGTCTGGTCCGCACCCGTCACCGCCGCTTCCCATGGCTGGGTCATGGCCTTGAGTTCAACCATGTGCGGCATCGCGAAGCCTAGCTTCATGCTTTTCTCCCTTATCCTCCCCCTTGGGGGAGGGGGACCACCCGCAGGGTGGTGGAGGGGCACAGGCCGCGATGCGCACCCTCTCGGCGGAATGCAAACCGCCCGTGCCCCTCCACCATGCTGCGCATGGTTCCCCTCCCCGTATCGGGGAGGATCTCTCTGTCTCAATCGATCACCTTGCGCGCCATCAGATCGTCCATTTCGTCTTCCTGCAAGCCCAGCAGCTCGCGATAGACATAGGCATTGTGCTCTCCGAGGAGGGGGGCGCCGCGTTCGATCTGCGCCGGATCGGGGCTCATGCGCCACGAGGGACCGATGATCGGGCGCGTGCCGGCCTTGTGGTCGGAGACCATGCGATAGGCCTCTCGCGCCCACAGGAAACCGTCGGTGCAAAGGTCGATCGAACTCATCGACTTGAAGGCCGGAACCCCCGCATTCCTGAGCTTTTCGGAAAGCGCTACGGCATCGTGCGGCCGGGTGAGCGCGCCCAGTTCTGCATCGAGCGCATGGCGGTTGGCCAGCCGGTCGGCCAGCGTGGCGAAGCGTGGATCGGCGGCGAGGGCAGGGGCCTCCAGCACCTTGCACAGCGCCAGCCATTCCTCCTCGTTCGCCACCGCGATACTTGTCCAGTCGGTGCCCTGGCAGGGATAGGCGCCGTGGGGGCACATCTCGGGATGGAAGTTGCCGTCGGATTCGGGCATCTCGCCCGTCACCGACCACGCGAACAGGCTGTCGCCGACAAGGCTGGTCATCGTCTCGACCGCCGAAAGGTCGATGAACTGGCCTTCGCCGGTCGTCTCGCGGTGATGCAGCGCCGCGACGCAGGCGAGCGCGGCGCAGGCCCCGACAGTGGAATCGCCGTAACGGATGTTCATGCCCTTGGGCGTCTCGCCTTCATGGCCGACCAGCGCGGTCAGGCCGGAGAGCGCGGCGAAGCAGGGGGCATAGCCGGTCTGATAGCCGAGCGGCCCGTCGGTGCCCCACATCTTGATCGAGCACTGGATGAGGTCCGGCTTGATTGATTTCAGGCTCTCGTAGTCGAGGCCGGACCGCTCCATCGCGCCGGGGCGGATGTTGTCGATCAGGATGTCGGCCTCACCGATCATCCGCTTGACCAGATCGAGCCCCTCGGCGGTCTTCATGTTGACCTGGACCGAGAGGATCTCCTGATTGATCGAGAGGAAATAGGGCGCGGAATTGATGTCCACCCCGCCATAGGCGCGCATCTCGTCGAGATTGCTCATCGACTCGATCTTGATGACCTCGGCGCCCAGGTGGGCGAGCATCTTGCCGGCATAGGGGCCGGCCCAGACCTTGGTCAGCTCGACGACGCGAACGCCCTTGAGCGGGCCGCCCCGGTCGATGAATTGAAGATCAGGATGCGGCATCGAGGGTCTCCTCCTGATCGGCACCCAGTGCCGGGGCGGGCGTGCGCACCTGCACCGGGGTTGCGCTCATGCGGTAGCAGGCGCCGGGATAGGCAACCTTGCCGAAGACGGGATGCTCGGCGTTCTGGAAGAATTCGCGGTGGATGAACTGCTCGTGGCGGGGGAGGTCGGCCGCGGTGTTGACCGGGACCATGGCCACGCCCGCTTTCTGCGCGGCTTCGGTGATCGGCAGTTTTTCCTGCCGCGCGATCCAGCCGGTGAAGTTCTCACGGAACCTGGCGACATTGGGCGAGGTGCAGTCGAACTCCAGCCAGTCCTCACGGAAATCTCCGGTCCAGTCGGGATCGCCCATCAGTTCGCACAGCGCCTTCCAGTGCTGGCGCGTGGTCATGAACAGGAAGACGTGGCCGTCCGCACAGGCGAACGAGGTGCCCGGACCGCCCATGTCGTAGGCGGTGCGCTCGGCGCTGGGATCGACATCGCCGGCCAGCATGCGGTCGAGCACGCAGTCGATGCGGTTGAGTTGCACTTCCACCTCGGAAATATCGACGAACTGGCCTTGCCCGGTGCGGCGCAGGCGCAGCATCGAGGCCATCGTGCACAGCGCCGCGTCGATCCCGGCTTCGTAGTCCGAAAGAAAGCGCCCGGAGCCTTTCAGTGGCGGCTTGTCGGGCGGTGTCTCGCTGGGGCTGTGATAGGCCCAGCCGCCCGCGTTGATGACGTTGATCGGGCGGCAGATCTGCATGTCCGCGGGCGCGCCCTGACCGAAGGGCGTGACGACGGTGTGCACGAGCGCAGGGTGCGCCTTGGCCACGGCGGTCTGCGACAGGCCGTGGCTTTCGCACCAGGCCTCGGCGTGGTCGTCGAGCAGCGCATGGGCGCGCGCCAGCAGCCGGTCGAGCATGGCCCGGTCTTCCGGCTCGCCGAGATCGAGCACGACCGATTTCTTGTTGGTGTTGAGATAGGCGAACAGCGCGCTCTCGCCGTTGCAGAACGGCCCCATGGCGCGCGTGGGCGCGCCGCCGGGGCGCTCCACCTTGATGACTTGCGCGCCAAGGTCGGCAAGCAGCTTTCCGGCATATTCTCCGCTTGCCCGTTCGGCGGTTTCGATGACGACAAGGCCGGCAAGGGCCGCAGGTGTTTGGGGTGTCACAGGGATTGTCCGTCGTCGATGGTGAATGTCGAGCCCGTCACTTGGCGCGAGGCGTCGGAGAGCAGGTAGAGCAGCATGGCGTCCAGCGAATCCGCGTCAAGCAGGCGGCCCCGGTACAGGGATTCTATCTCGGCGCGGCCGCGCGCGCTGGCGAACCACTCGGCGTTGATTTCGGTGGGGATCCAGCCGGGCTGCAGGGTGTTCACGTTGATGCCCTGCCGGATCCATTCGCGCGCGAACTGGCGGCCGAGATGGGCGAGCCCCGCCTTGGTCGCGGCGTAGAGGGCATCGCCGGTGCCGTTCTGCTGTGCTGTGATCGAGCCGATCAGCACGATCCGCCCGTCGCCGCGTTCACGGCTGCCCGAGGCGATCAGTCGCCGTGCGCCCTCGCGGGAAACGAGGTAGCTGCCCAGCAGGTTGGTATCGAGAACGGCGCGCAGGCCATCCACCGGCACATCGGTGGCGCGACCGCCGGTGCCGATACCGGCATTGGCGACCACGCCGTGCACCGTTCCGAAGCGTGCCTCCGCGGCGTCGAAGGCAGCAGCGACAGAGGCTTCGTCAGTGACGTCGAGCTGAACCGCGAGCGCGGCCTCGCCGATCTCTTCGGCAAGGGCCTGTGTTCGATCCAGACGCCGCGCGCCCAGCACCACACGTCCGCCCGCTGCTGCGATGGCCCGGGAAAAACCGGCGCCGATGCCCGAGGAGGCGCCGGCGACCAGTATTGTTCTGCCGTGAAGCGGGAAGGTCACTTGCGCTGCAGTGCCTTCCAGTTCGGGATCTTCGGTTCCATCGCCATGTACTTGTCGACGGCCTTCTCGAAGTGGCGGATGCGGATTTCCTGATAGTCACCCAGCGTCAGGCCCGGCTTGGCCGAAGCCTCCACGCCTTCCTGCTGCAGGAACAGGTTGTCGGTATCCTGATCGAGAATGCCGCCAAAGCCCGGGTCCATGCCCTCGGCCTCGCAGAACGACTGCTCGGCGGTGAGGTGCACCGGCTCGGCCGTCTCGACATAGCTGCCGTCCTTGGGCTTGGGCCGCAGGAACAGAACTTCATAGAGGCTTTCGCGGTGGTTCTTCGGGTTCGGACGGAAACGATAGACCATCGGCAGTGAAATGCCCGGGAACAGGAAGGTGTTCGGGAAGATCGTGTAGCTGAAGCAGTCGAGGATTTCCGAATCCGAGACATTCGAAAGGTCGGTGTTGGTTGCCTGTTCGAACATGCCGCGGAACATGTCGGCCATCATCTGGCGCGCGGTGGCGCCTTGGGGCACTTGCGGCTTGTCGGTGACGATCGAGCTGTCGCCCACGGTGAACATGTCGAGCACGTCCTGCTCGGTGTACTTGCCGGCATGTTCGGGGCTGACGACGCCCAGCGTCGAGATGAAGCGGTTCACGTGCTCACCGTAGGTGTCGTATTGCGAGTTGACGTCCGCGTTGGTCGGGGAGACCTGCGGGTGCGTGTCGGGCACGTGATAGGCCTCCATGAAGGCCTCGATGTTGAGCTTCCAGTTCGACGGGATTGGCTTGGTCACGTGGCAGGTGATGTAGCGGTCTTCCAGCTTCCACGCCCTGATGTGTTCCAGCGCCTTGGGGCCGAGGTATTCCTCGAGCGTGGGGGCATCCGGGTCCATGTTGATCCACACGAAACCGCCCAGCGTCTGCACGCGTGCCTCGGGCAGCGAGTATTCCTTGGGATCGGCATGCGGAAAGTCCCAGGGGCACAGCATCGACTTGTTGGTGCCGTCGATGTTCCAGCTCCAGCCGTGGAAGCTGCACTTGAACTCGGTGGCGGCGCCTTCGGTACCCGATGCGCGCAGCTTGGTGCCGCGGTGGAGGCAGGCGTTGAAGTAGGCGCGGATCTCGCCCTTAGCCACGCGGGTGACGATGAACGAGTAGGGGCCGATGTCGTAGACGTAGTAGTCGCCGACTTCGGGGATGTGCTCCTCACGGCAGGCGAACTGCCAGGTGCGCGTCCACAGGCGCTTGAATTCCTCCTGCATGTATTTGGCGGAGGTGTAGCGCGTGGTGTCGATGTCCTCGCTGCCGAGGTATTCGTAGGACTCGCTGGCGACCCATTCGGGTGCCTTCTTCTTGTCGCGGGCTATAATGTCCTGGGTGCTGACGTCGGGGTGGCGGGCCTCTCCGTGCTGCAGCTTTCCGGTCTGGACGTTCATGGCACTGTGCTCCTTATTCCGCGGCTTCCAGCGCGGGTGTCTTCTGGTTCGCGGCGAGGGCGGGGCTTATCTTCTGGATGGCGCCGTCCTTCATCACGAGCGCGACCTTTTCGGGGCCGGAAAGGACGGAAATGTCGGCCAGCGGATCGCCGTCGACCAGGATCAGGTCGGCCAGCTTGCCGGCTTCGAGCGTTCCAAGTTCGCCGTTGTACCCCATGGCAAGGCCGCCGTTGCGGGTGGCGCAGATCAGCGCTTCGGCCGGGCTGTAGCCGTAGAGGTCGACGAAGGACTTGAGATCGCGGCCCTGCGTGCCCTGCGGGCTCCAGCAGAAGCCGTAATCGCCGCCGATCAGGTGGCGTACGCCGCGCTTGCGCAGCTCGGTATGCGTCCGAATCGAATTCTCGAGCAGTTCGGGGATGTTCATGTAGCCGCCGACTTCGGGTGATAGGCCGAATGCGCCGGCTTCTCCGGCCATGATCTGGGCGAAGAGGCCGACCGTCGGCACGACGAAGATGCGGTCCTTCGCCTCTTCCATCATGTCGAGCAGTTCCTCGTCCGAATATTCGGTGTGGAACAGGCCGTCGACGCCGGCGCGCACGCAGTACTTGGAGCCTTCGATCGAGCGGGTGTGCGCATTGATCTTGCGGCCATAGGCATGCGCGGTTTCGGCCGCGACGCGGATTTCGTCGAAGGTCATCGGCGTCGTATGGCCCGGCGTGTTCGGGTAGAACGGGTCGCCCGAGACATCGAGCTTGATGTTGTCGATGCCCTCGCGGCAATGCGTGCGCACGGCCTTGCGCATTTCCTCCACGCCGTCGACGATGGTCGAAGGGCCGATGCGCGGATTGTGCGCGGTGCTCTCATCGCCCATCGCGCCGGTCACGCTGATTTCCAGGCCGCCCGCGCGGATGCGGGGCCCCGGCAGGCGGCTCGCGTTGACTTCCTCGCGCACGGCGACGGCCAACTTGAGCTTGGCTTCGGAAGCGCCATAGGCACTGGTGAAGCCGGCCTCCAGCAGCGCCTTGGCGCCGCGCGCGGCAGTAAAGACCTGCGTTTCGGGGCTCGGCGTGATCAGGTCCTCGGTCGCGCCCACGTTCTCGAACGAGAGGTGGGCGTGGCCTTCGGTCATGCCGGGCATGCAGAACATGCCGCTGGCATCGATCACTTCGTCGGCACCTTGCGCACTTGCCCCGGCGCCCACCGAAACGATGCGGTTGCCCTCGACCACGAGGTCGCCCTTGAAGGCGTCCGCGCCGGTGGCCGTAAATATCGTGGCGTTCTGGATCAGGGTCCGGCCCACGTTTCCTCTCCTCTTGCCCGGCCGGCCGCAGGCGCGGCAATTGCCGATTTCAGGAACGGCAAGTTAGTTTGAGGGGCTGTCGCGGCAAATGACTGGCCGTGCAGAACCGGTTTCCCCTGACGGCGCGTGCGCCCTTGCGGTTCCCCGCCAGTCAAGTTCCGCCACGTGGGAGGCTCTTTGCAAAGCACCTTGCCCTAAGGCATGGGGAATGGCGAAACCGCATTCGCCGCAGCGAAATGCCGGTGCCGCAATATCGAGAGGAAATCGCAAGCAATGGGCAACCTGAAAGTCACCATGACCGACGTGAACGGCGTGACGCGAACCTTCGATGATGTCGAGGAGGGCGTCAGCCTGATGGAGCTGGGCAAGCAGCACGGCGTCGAGGGAATCATGGGCGATTGCGGTGGCGGCTGCGCCTGCGCGACGTGCCATGTCTATGTCGCCCAGGACTGGTTCGAGAAAGTGGGCGAGCCGGACGACATCGAGTTCGCGATGCTCGACATGGTTGCCGACGTCATGAAGGACAATTCGCGTCTCGGCTGCCAGATCAAGATGTCGCCCGAACTGGACGGGATCGAAGTCACGGTGGCGCCCGCTTCATCCTGCTAATCGGCCCTGCGGCTTTCACGCACCTTTGCAGATGGGGGCAAGCGCGGCTTCGAAGGCGGGCATGGCCCCGTGCCGGTGCGGCGTCCATAGAAGGGGGCAGGATATTCGATGTTGCGTCGGCCGCATGAACGGTGCGCAACGCCAGAGCAGGATGACAGGACGGCACCATGGCTACGCAGACCTCCGAGGATCGTATTTCCGAACGGCTTGAGCTGACTCCCGAGGAGGCGCGGCTGCTCAAGGAAGGGACGCTTACCGACCGGGAAATCCAGGCCCGTCCGCGCGATTTCTACCGCGCCATGCGCCATGGTGATCCGATCCACTTCGACGAGAAGCTGGGCTCGTGGCTGGTGACCCGGCACGAAGACATCTCCGCCATCCAGTCGGACCCGGTCACCTTCTCGGTCAAGCACGGCTATTCCGAACAGCAGGCGCGCGGCATGCGCGAGGAGTTCGAGGCCTATCTGCGCGAGCATGGCGGCGGCTACTTCCCCGACGCGATCATGTCGGACCCGCCCTATCACACGCGCATCCGCAAGCTGATGGAAAACGCCTTCACCGCGCACCGCGTGAAGGAGCTGGAGCCGCGCATCACCGCCGTGGTGCATGAAGTCATCGCGGATGCCATCGCGAAGGGCGGGGACACGTGCGACGCGGTTCGCGACATCGCGATTCCCGTCACCATTCGCGTGATCGTCGAGCAGCTCGGTCTCGATCACGGCATGGAGGACAAGATCTCCCGCTGGTCGGTCGCGGTGACCGCACAGATTGGCGCGATGCAGAGCCGTGAGACCATGCTGGAAAACGCGGCACAGATCGCCGAGCTTCAGAACTACCTCATCGCCAAGATGAAGGAAAAGGAAGCCCATCCGACCGAGGACATGATTTCCGACCTCGTCCACGCGGAAGTGACCAACGAGGATGGAACCAAGGAGAAGCTGACGTTCGAGGAAGCCGTCTCGCTGTGCCGTGCGGTGCTGATTGCCGGCAACGATACGACCGCGACCGCGATCGGCAACCTGTTCTATGTCCTCACCACCAAGCCGGGAATGGCAGAGCTGCTCGAAAGCGTGGTCGACGATGATCGCCAGCTCAACCGCTTCATCGAGGAGCATCTGCGCAACGAACCGCCGGTGCGCGCGCTTTCGCGCATGACCACGCGCGAAGTGACAGTGAACGGCACGACGATCCCGGCCCATGCGCATATGTTGCTGGTCTATGGCTCGGGCAACGATGACGAGACCGTGTTCCCGGAACCACGCAAGTTCGACATCGAGCGCAAGAATCTCGGTCGTCACGTCGCGTTCGGCGGCGGTCCGCACCGCTGCATCGGCCTTGCGCTCGCCCGCATGGAAGTGAAGGTCGCCGCGCGCGAGATCGTGAAGCAGATGAAGAACATCAAGCTGGCGATCCCGGAAAGCGAGATCACCTACACCCCGACGGTGGCCACGCGGACTATCGAATCGCTGCCGATCACTTTCGAAACGCGCTGAGCCGGGCGAGGGGGAAGCAGACGTGGCACAGGAACTGGTCGGCAAGGTCGCCATCATCACCGGCGGCGCCAGCGGCATCGGCAAGGCAACGGTGGAACTCTTCGCGGCCGAGGGTGCGAAAGTGGTCATCGCCGACATTCAGGATGAAGCCGGCGGAGCGCTGGCCGCCAGCCTTGGCGATGCAGCGGTGTACAAGCACACCGACGTCGGCAGCGAAGCGGACATGCAGGCCGTCGTCGATCTGGCGGTGGAGCATTTCGACGGGCTCGACGTGCTGTTCAACAACGCGGGCATGTCCTGCGGCGCCTACCCCAGCTTCCTCGACGACAAGCTCGACGATTTCGATCGCGTCATGCGGGTCAACGTGCTGGGCCCCATGCTTGGCACGCGCAATGCCGCGCGGGTGATGAAGGCGAGCGGGAAGGGCGGGGTCATCCTCAACAACTCCTCGATCGCGGGCATGCTCGCGGGCATGGCGATGATGACCTACCGTGCTTCCAAGGCGGCGCTGATCCAGTTCAGCAAGTCTTCGGCCATCGATCTGGCGCAGTACGGCATTCGCGTGAACTGCATCGTTCCCGGCCATGTCCGCACCGATCTCTCCTCGTTCAGGGAGAAGGGCGCCGACAGCGGCCTGGCAGCACGGATCGAGGAGGGCGTGAACGCCGTCTACCTGTCGAACCAGCTCATCAAGCGGCGCGGCGAGCCTGAGGACGTCGCCAATGTCGCGCTGTTCCTGGCCAGCGACAAGTCCCGCCACATGACCGGCGCGGTGCTCCCGGTCGAGGGCGGCGTGACGGTCGGCGATCCGGTGAACCATCTGCGCGACATCATGGATGCGCGCGCGGCGGCGATGGCGGCACCGTAGAAATTCCAGACCCCGGATCACGGGGCCGGTTGCAAGACCAATGAAGGCGCGTCGCAAGAACACGCCGAAACAGGAGGGAAGACCATGAGGAAACTGATCGTATCAGTGCTCGCGGCAGGTACGTGCCTGTCGGGCGTGGGCATCGCCCATGCGCAGGAAGCAAGCAGGGAGGGCGTGTCCAGCGGCGAAATCATCGTCACTGCCCGCCGCCGCGACGAAACGCTTTCGACGGTTCCGTCCGCGATCACAGCTCTTAGCAACGACGACCTGATCCAGCGCGGCGTACACACCGATTCCGACCTGCAAACGGTCGCGCCGGGCCTGACGATCCGCCAGACGCAGGGCAACAACTCGCTAACCTACTCGATCCGCGGGCAGACGGCGGATACCTTCTCCGGCTCGCCTTCGGCGGTGATCGCTTATCTCAACGAAGTGCCGCTGACGATCAACGGCGCATCCTCGTTCTACGATCTTGAAAACGTGCAGGTCCTGAAGGGACCGCAGGGCACGCTGTTCGGTCGCAACGCCACAGGCGGCGCGGTGCTCTACAATTCGGCCAAGCCGGTCAACGACCTCAAGGCCACCTTGCGCGGCCGCGTCGGCAACTATGCCATGCACGAAGTCGAGGGCATGCTGAACGTGCCGCTGGTGGACGATACCGTGATGCTGCGCGCCGCCTTCGATACGGTGCGCAAGGACGGCTATATCCGCAACCTGCTGAACAACGAGCGGTTGGGCAACATCAAGCGCGACAGTGGCCGCGTGACGCTGACGATCAAGCCTGCCGACGGCATCACCAACACTACCATGGCGCAGTACACCAAGACCGGTGGTACCAACACGGGCGCATCCTACACCTACAGCGTCTATTCCTGCGGTGACACCAACAACGGCTTCGCGCTCACCTGCAGCGCCGGCCTGCTGTTCGGTCCGGGGCTCGATGCAGCCTTCGGCGTGGACGGCCTGTGGGATGCCTATCTGGCCGCGCATCCGGATGCCTATGCGCCGGGCCTGATCGACTACGTCAACGAACAGCGCCGCATCGGGCCTTACAAGACCCGCCATCCGGGCGGGGCGAGCCATCACGGCAAGGACTGGTTCGTGACCAACACGACCGAGGTCGACCTTGGCGGGGGGGCGACGCTGCGCAACATCTTCGGCTATTCGAACTCGAAGACGCGTTCCGAACAGCCGCAGCTTGGCGCGCCCTTCGTCACCATCCTCACCGCCAATGCCGAGGCCGACCAGTACGGCAACCAGCTCAAGGTTCGCTCGGTTTCCGAGGAACTGCAGGTTCTCGGCGACGCGCTGGACGGCAAGCTGGAATATATCGTCGGCTACTACATGCAGCGCCAGCGCAGCGACACGCTCTGGCCGCAGACCTATTTCGACGTCTCGCCGGTGCTCGCGCCGAGCTATGTCACCAACAACTTCCGTATCCGCAACAAGACGGACGCGCTCTATGGCCAACTGTCCTACGAGGTCATGCCCGATCTCAAGCTGACCGGCGGCCTGCGCTACACCTGGGAGCGCGTGTCGATCGAGCAGCTTCCGCTGGCGACCTACACGTTCGGCGCGCCCGATCAAAAAAAGACCTTCTCCGATCCGTCGTGGGAAGTCGGTCTTGAATACAAGGTCACGCCCGACTGGTTTGCCTATCTCAAGACGCGCGGCAGCTTCCGCTCCGGCGGCTTCAACGGCGCGGCGCCGCCGGTCAGTGCCACGGCGACGGGCGGCGGTAACCTGTTCGATTCCGAGCATACGCAGGACATCGAAGGCGGCGTGAAGTATTCGGGCGATGTCTTCGGGCGTCCGGCCAATTTCGCCGGTGCCGTGTTCGTGCAGTGGATCCAGGACGTCCAGCGCGTCGAGTTCCCCGATCCCGATGGTCCGGGCGGCCTCGCCTCGATCGCGGTGACCGCCAATGTGCCGTCGAGCCGCATCTGGGGCTTCGAGGCGCAGGGCAATGTGCGGCCTGCCCAGTGGCTCGAAGTGGGTGGCTCGATGGCCTACACCAATGCCAAGTTCACCGATGGCAACATCGAGCTGTTCGGCACGCCCTATTCCTACGGGCCTGTGGGCGACACACCGAAGTTCTCGGGAACCGCCTATGCGCAGGTGACGGTGCCGGTGGGCGAGAACATGGGCGACGTGTCGCTGCGCGGCGAGGTCTACGGCCAGTCGGCGCAGTACTTCTCGAACGCGGCGGCTTCTATCGCGCCGGGTACGCGCCTGCCGGGCTATGCGCTCGTCCATGCGCGCCTCGACTGGACCGACATTGCCGGTTCGAACTTCTCGGCGGCCCTGTTCGCCAAGAACCTGACCGACAAGGCCTATTTCGTGGGCGGCATGACGCTCGCCGCCGCGCTTGGCCACAATGCCGCGGCCGTGGGCGAGCCGCGTACCTACGGGCTGGAGCTGAGCTTCAAGTACTGAGGAAAGAGGCGATTTCCCCGGCGATCGTGCCGGGGATTTCGAGAATGAGCATATGGCCCGCATCGGCATGGTCGATGCGGGCCACGTTCTGTCCGGCGCCTTCGATCAGTTCCGCGATCAGGCGGAAGTCGGCCACGTCGAGCCCGCCGGTGAGCAGCAGCGTGGGCGTGGCAAGGTGGGTCAGGCGGTCGACATCGGGCAGTTCGCGGCGTTGGTCGTCCTGAACCCATTGCTGGCCATGAAAGGCTTCGATCGAGGCGCGAAGGAGCGGGGCGGCCTCGCTCTCGCGGGTCGATGCGAAGAAGGGGTGCTGCCACCAGATTTCGCGGGCGGTGTCCATGTCCCCCGCACGAGCGGCGCGGCCGACCTGCTTCCAGTGCGCGATCCATTCTTCAGACCATGACCAGCCGACCATGCCGGGGCTTACAAGCACCAGCTTGCGGATGCGCTCGGGATGGGTGAGGGCGAAATTGAGCGCCAGGGCGCCGCCCTGCGACATGCCGCAAAGATCGACCTGCGCGATCCCGAGGCGATCGAGCAATGCGAGAAGATCCTCGCCGTGCGAAAACGCGACGCCCGGCTCGCCAGTGGAATCGCCAAAGCCGCGCTGGTCATAGGTGATGAGCGGCAGGTTCTCGGGAAGCGCGGTGATGACGGGCTGCCAGTCGTGCCGGGAACCGCCGAAACCATGCGTCAGGACCAGCGGCAGGCCTGTCCCCTCGCGCCGTTCGCCGACGAGGGTGGCACTATCGAGCCGGATACGAAAAGGGGCGGTCATAACCGCCCCTTGGTAGCGCCGCCCACGCATGCTGCAAGGGCGGCGTATCGATTTGGCTGGTGTCAGGCAGAACCCATGTAGCGGCCGCCGTTCACGCTGATGGTCTGGCCGGTCATGTAGCCGGCTTCTTCCGAGGCGAGGAAGGCGGCTGCGGCGGCGATGTCCTCGCCGGTGCCGATGCGGCCGACCGGAAGCGCCTTGCCATAGGCCTCGATCGCGCCGGGCTGCTGCATGATCTCGGCGCTGCGCAGCATCGGGGTGTCGATCGATCCGGGCGGGATCATGTTGGCCGTGATGCCATGTTCGCCCAGAGCCATGGCGAGACACTTGGTGAAGCCCAGCATGCCGCCCTTGGAGCTTGTGTAGTGCGTCTGCAGGGCCGAACCGGACTGGACCGAGGACGACGTGATGTTGATGATCCGACCCCACTTGGCCTCGATCATGTCGGGCACGCATTCCTGGGTGACGAAGAACGGCCCCATCAGGTTGACCCGCAGAACGCGCTCCAGCAGTTCCTCGGTGATGTCCAGGAACGGCGTGAACGGCGCGATCCCGGCGTTGTTGACGAGGATGGCGATCTTGCCGAGTTCGGCGCGGGTCCGGTCGGCGGCAGCCTTGATGGCGGTCTTGTCGGAGCAGTCGGCTTCGATGGCGATGGCCGTGCCGCCGGCATCGCGCACCATTTGCGCGGTTTCCTCTGCGCCCGCGCCGTTGATGTCCCAGATGGCAATCCTGGCGTCGTCTTCGGCAAGGCGCAGGGCCATCGAGCGGCCCATGCCCGAACCGGCACCGGTGATAACCGCTACGCGGCCGTTGAGGGAACGTGTCATGTGGAAGCTCTCTCCCGAAGTGAATGCGTCAGCTGTTGAACACCTGAACAGCATCCACCGAGGGGAAGTCAAGCCGCCTCGGCGATCATGCGGTCACATGCATTCGGCGAAGCCGCCGTAGCGCCCGCGATGGAACAGCATCGGATCGTCTTCGCGCACGGTTTCCATGCGCAGAACTTCGCCGAGCACGAACCAGTGGTCGCCCGCTTCGGTGACCGAATAGAGGCGGCATTCGATGCAGGCGATCGAATTGGCGATGATCGGCAGGTTATGGTCCGAAACGACGTATTCCACGCCGACGAACTTTTCGTCTCCCTTGGCGGAAACCGCGCGGCACACCTGCTGCTGGTCGCTGCCCATCACGTTGACGCAGAAATGCCCGGTCTTCTCGATCTGCGGCCAGGAGGTGGAAGACTTGTCGGGAAAGAAGCCGACCAGCGGCGGATCGAGCGAAACCGACGTGAACGTGCCGACAACCATGCCCGCCGGCTTTTCCCCGTCGAGAGCGGTGATCACGCAGACCCCGGTGGGATAGCTTCCGAGCACCTTGCGGAAAGCGGCCGGATCGATGGTTGTTTCACTCACGTGCAATGGTCTCCCTTTGACAGTGCCTTACGGTACGACGGCGAATATCAGTTTCGTTCCGAATAGCTCAATGTTCGCCATGGTGAAACATTTGCAGCATATCGGAACACTTACGCCATCGCGATATCGGCATGCTTCCTGCCTTCTTCGGGGTTACAGAGCAAGTACCCTCTATGGAATCCTGCCTTGCATTGTTATTCAAATCGAATGGCCGCGTCTCAACTGGAATTCGGTATCTGATTGCCGCTGCACTAAGTTTAATCGCGCGCTTAAATTGCTTGCCATCAAGTCTCCAAAAGTGCAGGGGACACAACGAATGGGATCGTCCACTGCATCGGTGTCGGGCGATCGGAAATCATGTGACCTGCGGCGGCCCGACAAGCCGGGGCGCGCAGAAAGCCAAGGGAAGAAGGACATGGCCACCGCTGAACTTACCGCTGAGAGCCCCGTTGCTGCCGAAGTCGCGGAACTGATCGCGCGTTCGCGGGCAGCGCAGCAGCAGATCGAGAATGCGACCCAGGAGCAGGTCGACACCTGGATCAAGGGCATGGTCTATGCCGTGTGCAAGCCCGGCATGGATGAAGAGATCGCCCGCGAGACCGTCGAGGAAACACAGCTCGGCAACTACGAGGGCAAGTTCAAGAAGATCTCGATCAAGACCCGCGCCACGCTGATGGACATCATTCACGACAAGTCGGTGGGCGTGATCGAGGAAGATCGCGAGCGCAACCTCGTCAAGATCGCCAAGCCGGTGGGCGTGATCGGCGCGCTGTCGCCCTCGACCAACCCCGAGGCGACCCCGGTCATCAAGGCGATCAGCGCCGTGAAGGGCCGCAACTCGGTCATCATCTGCCCGCACCCGCGCGCCAAGTTCGTCAATGCCAAGATCTGCAACCTGATGCGCGATGCGCTGGTGAAGATGGGCGCGCCGGCCGACCTCGTGATCCCGATCGAGCAGCCCTCGGTCGAGAAGACCAACGAAGTGATGAAGCAGTGCGACCGCGTTCTGGCCACCGGCGGCACGCCGATGGTGAAGGCGGCCTATTCCTCGGGCACTCCGGCGCTGGGCGTGGGCGTGGGCAATGCCGTCATCACCGTCGACGACACGGCCGACCTCGACGACGCGGCCGAGAAGATCCTGATCTCCAAGACGCTCGACTTCGCGGCCTCGTGCTCGTCGGACAATGCCGTGATCCTGCTCGATGCGATCTACGACAAGATGCTGGCCAAGCTTCAGGAGAAGGGTGGCTTCATCATCGAGGGTGAGAACAAGACCAGACTGCAGAACGCGATCTGGGAAGATGGCGAGCACATCAACGCCAAGGTCGTTGCCCAGTCGCCGCAGTTCATCGCCGACTATGCCGGCTTCGAGATTCCGAAGGACACCAACTTCTTCATCGTTCCCGAAGTCGGGACCGGCAAGGAGCATCCGTTCTCGGGCGAGAAGATGACCGTCACCATGGCGCTCTACCGCGCCAAGGACCTCGACGAGGCGATCGAGCTGACCAATGCGATCCAGGCCTATCAGGGCCAGGGCCACTCCTGCGGTATCTACTCGACCTCGGACGAGAACATCATGAAGCTGGCCATGCACACCAAGACCAGCCGCGTGATGGTGAACCAGCCGCAGTCGGCCTCGAACTCGGGCAATCTGTGGAACGGCATGCGCCAGACCTTCTCGCTGGGCTGCGGCTCGTGGGGCGGCAACGCCACCAACAACAACGTGACCTGGCGCGACCTCATCAACGAGACCTGGGTCTCCAAGCCGCTGCCCGAACACAAGGTGCTCCCCTCCGACGAGGACCTGTTCGGCAAGGACATCATCGATCTGGTCGGCTGATACTTTTGCGGCAACCGGATGGGCCTGGAAGCGTTCCGGGTTTCATCCGGACCTGCAAAGGAGAAGACCGATGAAGACCATCCCGCTGATAGCCCCTGCCGCGCTTGCCCCCGTCGCGCTAGCCCTCGCGCTTTCCGCCTGTTCGGGCGGGAGTCCCGCGCCGGAGGCCACGGCCAGCAGCGAGGCCGTGGCGCAGGCAGGTGGCGTGTCCGCGGAACAGGCTGCGGCGGACGACACTATTCCCGAAGCCCTGCGGGGGCGCTGGGGACTGGTTCCCGCCGATTGCACCAGCACGAAGGGCGATGCCAAGGGGCTGCTGACAGTGAGCGAGGATGCGCTCACATTCTACGAGTCCGCCGCGACGCTCGGGTTCATCAAGGCCCGCGACAAGGACATGATCACTGCGGCATTCGAATTTTCCGGCGAAGGTCAAAGCTGGGTGCTCGACGTCACGTTGTCGTCACCCGACGGCGGCAAGACGCTCGTTCGCGAGGACACCGGGCCGGAAGCCGCACCGAAACCGCTTACGTACACGAAGTGCCCATGAGAGGCCGAGATGACAGGAACAGGGGCTGAGATGACCGAACAGTTCGGGCTGACCGAAGATCAGATCGCGATTCAGGAAACCGCGCGGAAATTCACCGCCGACATGATCACGCCGTTCGCCGCGGAATGGGACGAGAAGTCGCATTATCCCGTCGACGTGTGGAAGGCCGCCGGCGAGCTGGGCTTCGGCGCGATCTACGTGTCCGAGGAAAACGGGGGCATCGGTCTCGGCCGGCTCGATGCGGCGCTGATCATGGAAGCCATGTCCTATGGCTGCCCGTCGACCAGCGCCTATATCTCGATCCACAACATGGTCGCCTGGATGATCGATACTTTTGCCGATCAGCAGCTCAAGGACCGCTATCTTCCCGATCTGTGCACGATGGAGAAGATCGGCTCCTACTGCCTGACCGAGCCGGGCTCGGGCTCGGACGCGGCGGCGCTCAAGACCAGCGCGAAGCTGGATGGCGATCACTATGTGCTGAATGGCACCAAGCAGTTCATCTCGGGCGGCGGCTACAACGATGTCTACGTCGTCATGGCCCGCACCGGGGAGCACAAGTCGCGCGGTGTTTCGGCCTTCGTGGTCGAGAAGGACACGCCGGGCCTCAGCTTCGGCGCGCCGGAAAAGAAGCTGGGCTGGAACAGCTCGCCCACCGCGCAGGTAATCTTTGAGGATGTGCGTGTGCCGGTCGAGAACCGCGTCGGCGCGGAAGGGGACGGCTTCAAGTTCGCCATGGCCGGGCTCGACGGTGGTCGTCTCAATATCGGGGCCTGTTCGTTGGGCGGGGCGCAGCGCTGTCTCGACGAGGCGATCCAGTACGTGAAGGACCGCAAGCAGTTCGACCAGCCTCTCGCCGAGTTCCAGAACACCCAGTTCCGTCTTGCCGAGATGGCGTCCGAGCTGGAGGCGGCGCGTGCGTTGCTCTACATCGCGGCTGACAAGGTCACCCACAAGACGCACGACAAGACGCGCTTCGCCGCCATGGCCAAGATGATGGCGAGCGATACCGGCTCCTCGGTGGTCGATCGCGCGCTGCAGATGTTCGGCGGCTACGGCTACCTCAAGGACTATCCGATCGAGCGCTTCTGGCGCGACCTGCGCGTCCATCGCATCCTCGAAGGCACCAACGAGGTGATGCGCATGATCATCGGCAGGGACTTGCTCAAGTAATGACCGATGAACTGCTGATCCGCCGCGAGGGTATCGCGGGCGTCATTTCGCTGAACCGCCCCAAGGCCATCCATGCCCTGACGCTGGGCATGTGCCAGGGCATGATCGAGATCCTCACCGAGTGGGCCGCCGATCCCGAAGTGAAAGTCGTGATCCTCGACCATTCGGAAGGACGCGGTTTCTGTTCGGGGGGCGACATCAACCTGTTGCGCCAGTCCGCACTGAACGATGGCGGCGTTTCCGGCCGCCAGTTCTTCTTCGAGGAATATCGGCTCAATAATCTGCTCTTCACCTATGGAAAGCCTATTGTCGCTTTCATGGATGGCATCACCATGGGCGGCGGCGTCGGCATTTCGCAGCCCGCCAGGTACCGCGTGGCGACTGAACACACGCGCTTTGCCATGCCGGAGACCGGTATCGGCCTTTTCCCGGACGTGGGCGGCGGCTGGTATCTCTCGCGGCTCGAGGGGCGCATGGGCCAGTTTCTCGCGCTCACCGGCGCGCGCCTGAAGGGCGAGGAATGCCTCTGGGCGGGCCTTGCCACGCACTACCTGCCGAGCGAGGCGCTCGAGGAAGCCAAGAATCGTATTGCTGCCGGGCACGAGATCGCCGGCGTGCTGAGCGCGCTGGCCGTCACGCCGCCCGAACCGGCGATTGCCGAGCATGAGCATGCGATCCGCAAGCATTTCGCCTTCGATACGCTGGAGGAAGTGCTGGCTTCGCTGGAGGCCGACGACAGCGGGTGGGCGATGAAGGAGCTGGCAACGCTCAGCACCAAGAGCCCGCAGGCCTGCAAGGTCTCGCTGCGCCAGCTTGCCGAATCCGAAAAGCTGGAAACCTTCGCCCAGAACATGGCGATGGAATACCGCATTGGCAGCCGCGTGCTCATCTTGCCCGACTTCGCCGAAGGCGTGAGGGCGGTGATCGTCGACAAGGACAATGAGCCGAAATGGAACCCCGCCACGCCTGAAGGCGTGACCGACGATATGCTGGACGCGATCTTCGCGCCGCTCCCCACCGAAGAGGAATGGAAGGCCCTATGAGCTACGAAACGATTCTGGTCGAACAGAAGGGTGCCGTCACCCTCATCACGCTCAACCGTCCGCAGGCGCTCAATGCCCTGAATACGCAAGTGCTGGCCGACATGATCGACGCGTTCGGCAAGTTCCAGGCGGACCCCTCGCAGCTCTGCGCGGTCGTCACGGGGGCGGGCGACAAGGCCTTCGCCGCCGGCGCCGACATCAAGGAGATGGCGGACAAGTCGGGGGCCGAGTTCTATTCGCAGGACTTCTTCTCGGGCTGGACCAACCAGCTCGTGAAGATGGTGCGCAAGCCCTGGATCGCGGCGGTCAATGGTTTCGCGCTGGGCGGCGGCTGTGAAGTGGCGATGATGTCCGACTTCATCATCGCTTCGGAAAAGGCGAAGTTCGGCCAGCCCGAAATCAAGCTCGGCGTGGCACCGGGCATGGGCGGCTCGCAACGCCTCACGCGCGCGGTCGGCAAGTCGAAGGCGATGGATATGTGCCTTACCGGCCGCATGATGGACGCCGCCGAGGCGGAGCGTGCGGGGCTCGTCAGCCGCGTGGTTCCGGCCGACCAGCTGATGGAAGAAGCCATGAAGGCGGCAGAGGCGATTGCCGCGATGCCGCCGCTCGCCGCGATGATGAACAAGGAGCTCGTCGACATGGCCTTCGAGACCACGCTCGACACCGGCCTCATCATGGAGCGCCGCATGTTCCAGGTGCTGACCGCCACCGAGGACAAGACCGAGGGCATGAAGGCCTTCGTCGAGAAGCGTCCGGGCGTCTGGAAGGGCCGCTGACGGCAATCGAACCGCAGCTGGCCTTTTGGCTGGCTGCCTGGTTCCGCAATGCGCCGTAGACGGACGGCTCGAACCGGAACGGCTCCTGGGAGAATGACATGAAGACGATCGCATTCATCGGCCTTGGCAACATGGGCGGCGGCATGGCCGCGAACCTCGTGACCGCCGGCTACAAGGTCCACGCCTTCGATCTGTCGGAAGATGCGCTGGCCAAGGCGAAGGAAAACGGCTGTCAGCCGTTCTCGACCGTTTCCGAAGCCGTTGCCGAAGCGGATGCCGTCGTTACCATGCTGCCCAACGGCAAGATCGTGAAGTCGGTCTATACCAGCGAAGTGATCGGCAAGGCTCCCGTGGGCGCGCTGTTCCTCGATTGCTCGACCATCGACGTCGCCACCGCGCGCGAGGTTGCCCAGCTTGCCGAGGATGCCGGTTATACCATGGTCGATGCCCCGGTTTCGGGCGGTATCGCGGCGGCCAGCGGCGGCTCGCTGACGTTCATGGTCGGGGGTACGTCCGAGGCCTTCTCCAAGGCGCAGTCGGTGCTGGAGCCGATGTCGAAGGCCGTGATCCACGCCGGGCAGATCGGCAGCGGCCAGGTTGCCAAGATGTGCAACAACATGCTGCTGGCGATCCACATGATCGGCACTTGCGAGGCGATGGCGCTGGCCAAGAGGGCCGGGCTGGCGCCGCAGAAGTTCTACGAGATCAGCTCGAAGTCGACCGGCTACAACTGGTCGCTCAACGACTACACCCCGGTTCCGGGCGTCGGCGCAACCAGCCCGGCGGACTACGACTACCAGGGCGGTTTCGCTTCGGCACTGATGCTCAAGGACCTGGGGCTGGCCATCGACGGCGCGCACGATGCCAGTGCGACGGTCCCGCTCGGCGAGCATGCGCTGGAGATCTACAAGGCCTTCGTCGAGGCCGGCAATGGCGGCAAGGACTTCGGCGCGATCTTCACGACGCTTTGAAGGCGCGCTGCAGAACGAATACCGGGCAGAAAGAATACCCGGTGGACATCAGGCAAGATGATCCTGCCGCGCCCCACGTTTCCGCGCTGCTGGCTTTTCATCTGGACGAGCTTCGCAGCGTGATGGGGGAGCATGCTTTCGCGCTGGATGCGAGCGGGCTTTCTTCCACGGATGTGACGTTCTGGACAGCCTGGCGGGATGAATACCTGGCGGGTTTTGCGGCCCTGAAGCATCTCGGCACCGGTACGGGTGAAGTCAAATCGATGCGTGCCGCCCCATCGGCGCGCGGTTCCGGCGTGGGCCGGGCCCTGATGGACCACGTCATCACCGAAGCACGACAGCGCGGTTATCGTGAACTCTATCTGGAAACCGGTACCGCGCCGCTGCACGAACCGGCGATCGAGCTTTATCGGCGATCGGGTTTCGTCAGTTGCGAGGCTTTTGCCGACTACCAGCCCAGCCTGCACAACCAGTTCATGGTGCTGGCTCTTTGAGTTTGCGCCGCCGTTCGATTTCGAAACGCGGCAGCCTCATCCCCTTGGTGCGGCTGGTGAGGTGATACTGCCGGCACAACGCGCAGCGATAGGGGCGCAGTGGGAAGGGGGCCCTGGCAGCCACCTCAAGCGCAGCTTCCTCGCTCGCATAGCGGGCCTTGCGCCGGCAGATGCCGGGGCGGGTGCGCACGTCAGCCCAACAGTTTCGCGGCCAGCAGCATGAGCATCTTGACGTCGATGGCGTAGCCCTGTTCGCGCCAGTCGGCGATTGCCTGATCGATGCCGGACAGCGGCACGCGGTGGACCACGATGTCCTCGCTGTCGACGCCGCCGCCTTCGCCCACTTTCACCAGATCGTGCGCGCGGAACAGCGTGAAGCTTTCCGAGACCATGCCGGGAGAGGAGAAGAACTCGCCGAGGTTCTCCATGTGCCCGGCGTGGTAGCCGGTCTCCTCTTCCAGTTCGCGTGCGGCAGCGATGCTGGGATCTTCGCCCACATGCTCGTCGTGGTCGCCGACGAGCCCGGCGGGCAGTTCGATGCAGTGCTTGCCGAGCGGCACGCGGTACTGGTCGACGAGGATCACGTGGTCCTCGTCATCGACCGCCAGGATCACCGCCGCGTGGATGCCCCGCGCGCGGCTGACGAATTCCCAGCGGCCCCGCTTCTTGGCCGTGATGAACCGGCCTTCCCACATGATTTCTTCCGGTTTGTCGCCATCGTAGTGTTCGGCCAGTTCGCGATCCATGTAAGTCATACTTCGATAAGCCTGTCTGGAAGTTCGTTCACGTCGTCGTCCGCACGCGGGAAGTGCGGGGCGATGATCGCGCCGACCTTGCCCACTGCGGCGCTCATGCCGTCGGCGATGCGCCCCTCACGGACATGGGCGAGCATCGCCGTCATGGCATCGCCCCAGACCTCGGGATCGACCTTGGTGGCAATGGCTTCGTCGGCGACGATTTCGGCGCGGTGCTCGCGCATCGAAAGGTAGATGAGCACGCCGGTGCGCCCGGTGGTGCGGCGTTCGGCGCCGATGCGGAAGGCGCGGATCGCGCGGTCGTGCACGCGCGCCGTCTTGACCGGCCCCGGTATCAGGAAGAAGTGCAGGGGCTGCCACATCTGCAGCAGGAACAGCGCCGCGAACGCGATGCTGCCCATGCCCAGCGCCAGCCCGAACAGGCCGCGCGGGGTCCATTCGTGGCCCCAGTCGGCGATCATCCGGTCGTAGAGCCCGACATAGAAATCGGGTACGATCGTGAGGGCTGCCAGCGCGAGAAAGGCAGCGAGCGCCGACCATGCCAGAATGACATCGGTATAGCCGTCCGATCGGTCGGCGAGGATCGTGACGATCTCGCCTGCGCTTTGCAATTCCGCTTCAGCGACCGCCGCGGTGATCTGCGCGTGGTCTTCGGCCGAAAGATAGGAGGGGGAGGGCACGTCTCGTTCTCCTCTACCAGCTGCCGCTTGCGCCGCCGCCGCCGAAGCTGCCGCCGCCGCCCGAGAAACCGCCGCCGCCGAAGCCGCCGCCTCCCCAGCCGCCACCGCCGCCCCAGTGGTCGTCGTTGCCGCCGAAGCCGCCCGGGATCCAGATGAAACCGCCGCCGCTACGCCGACGCCGTCCGCCGCTGCGCGCCTCGTTGATCATCGGCATGACCACGAAGAACAGGATGACGAGGATGAACACTACGGTGCCCAGCGAAATGCCGCCGCCGCTGCCCTGGCGCTGCTGATCGGCCTGCGCCGCGATCTTCTGCGCTTCTTCGGGTGGCAGGGTGATCTGCTTGATGATCGCATCGGTCCCGGCCGCGATGCCGCCGGGATAGTCGTCCTTCTTGAAATAGGGGATGATGACCTTGTTGATGATGAGGAAGCTCATGCCATCGGTCATTATCGGCTCGAGGCCATAGCCCACTTCGATGCGCACCTTGCGTTCCTTGGGGGCGACGAGCAGCAGGACGCCGTTGTCTTTGCCCTTTTGCCCGATCCCCCATTCGCGGCCGAGCTGGTAGCCGTAGTCGGAAATCTCGTAGCCCTGCAGGCTGGGGACCGTCACCACGACCATTTGCCGGGTGGACTGCTTTTCCAGCGCGGCAAGCTTCTGCGTCAGCTGCGCTTGCTCGGCCTTGGGGATGATCCCGGCCGCATCGACGACCTGTCCTGTCAGCTTGGGAAAGTCAGGCGCGGCCCACGCCGCCTGCGGCCCTGCAAGCAGGGCGCACAGGAGCAGCAGAAAGGGCGCGAACAGGGCCCGGAAACGAATCACCAGCTCACATCTTCCCTTCGAGGCTCGGCGCCACTTCGGCGCCCGGCGTCACGGCCTTGTAGGGCACCAGCGGATCGGCTCCGCGCAGGCGCGCGCCGATCATCGTCGGGAAGGTGCGCACTTCGGTGTTATAGTCCTGCACCGAGGCGTTGTAGTCGCGGATGGCGATGCGGATGCGGTTTTCCTGGCCTTCCAGCTGGCTCTGCAGCATTTGGTAATTGGTGATCGACTTGAGGTCCGGATAGGCCTCGAAGCTGGCCATCAGCCGGCCCAGGCCCTGCGAAAGCTGGCCCTGCGCGGCGGCGAACTGTTCCATCTTCGCCGGATCCTGCAGGTCGTCGCCGCTGATCTGGATCGAGGTTGCCTTGGCGCGCGCCTCGATCACGCCGGTCAGGATTTCCTTCTCCTGCTCGGCCGCACCCTTGGCGACGGCGGCGAGGTTGGGGACGAGGTTGGCGCGTTCCTGGAAGGCGGCTTCCACGTCAGCCCACTTGGCCTTTGCGGCCTCCTGCTTGGTGGGTACCGAGTTGAAACCGCAGGCGGTGAGGCTCATCGCCGCAAGCGTCACGATCGCAAAACGGCCTAGGCGCGAAATCAAACCGCGCTGCGTGTTCGAAGCTGACATTGCTTTACCTTACTCCTCACCTGCCGCGTCCAGCGGCTCCAGGGGACGAATGTAGCGGTGTACATCGATGGTTCAAGGACTTGCCCTTGCAATACCGGCTTGCGATGACGGTGATGTGGCGCGACTTCGTGTGCAGGAGGGCTGGATGTTTCAGGATTTCAAGAAATTTATCGCCAAGGGCAACGTCATGGACCTTGCTGTGGGCGTCATCATCGGCGCGGCATTCGGGGCGATCGTGAAGTCGCTGACCGACGAGGTGATCATGCCGCTGGTCGGTGCGATTTTCGGCGGCGCGGACTTCTCCAACCACTTCATCCTGCTCAGCGCGCCCGATGGCTATGACGGCGCGACGGACGATTACGCGGCGCTCAAGGAAGCGGGCGCGGCGATGATCGGATACGGGTCGTTCATCACCGCCATCATCAACTTCCTGATCCTGGCCTTCATCATTTTCCTGATGGTCCGCTACGTCAACCGGCTGATGGAAACCGTTGAGAAGAAGGAAGAAGAAGCCGCGCCCGCACCTGCCGGGCCGAGCGAGATCGACCTGCTCACCGAAATTCGCGACGAACTCAAGAAGCGTGGCTGATCCGCGAACGGGCTGCGCGGTTCTTCTCTGCGCGGTCACTTCACATTCACGTTCGATCGCCTATATGGGCACTGCCGGTTCGCCGGCTATGACGATAAATTGCAGCGTGCAATAGACGCAGCGGACCCGGGGGCGGTACCCGGCGGCTCCACCATCACCCGTCCCGAAAGGGGCAGCCCTGTTGTCGCAGGGGTGATGACGGGGCCGAACTAGGATCGACGTGTGTTGAAAAGCGGTGTTTTCGTCCGGGCTGAGTAACCCGTTAAAGGCTCAAAACTCATAAGTGCCAACGACAACGAAGCACTCGCTCTCGCCGCGTAATTCTAGGGGCTAACGCCCTGAAGTTACAAAGCTAAAGCGCGGTTGGACCCACCGGGCAACAGAAGCGGATTCCAGGGGCCCGGGGTGAGCCTGGCAACAGAATCACCCCACTCCAGGTCTTGAGGCCGGATTTGGTCTTGAGGCGGGGCCGCGTGCGGCGGTGGCCCCGATCGGATTTCCTTGATCGATGGTGTGCCGGGGTGAACGGTCAGGCGGCTTTGGGGTCGCTGTTCGTACCCGTTTCTGCGGTTTCGTCTTTCCGCTGCTTTTCGGCCTGTTCGTACTTTATGCAGTCGAGCACCTTGGCGCCGGCCATGAACACCGCGCCGGTGCAGGCGGCGAACAGCAGCTTGCCGCCGAAGCCTGGAAACTGCGTCAGGTAGACGCTGCCGCGTTCGGTAGCACCGAGCGCGAGGGCGTAGATGATCATGAACGCTTCCCAGCGCGTCTTGATCACGAACAGGCGACCGATTTTTCGAAACATGTCAATCCTCTTGTTAAGGACTTGTTTAGCAACGTCCGTGCCAATCGTGAGTTCCCGCCGACTCCGATGCTTAACGTTTGCAAGAGTGTAAGCTAACCCGACAAACGGCATAAGCCGCAAGCGCATTTCGATGTGATCGCGCTGTTGCCATTCGTGCACGCTTGCGTCATAGGGCGGGCATTCCTTCCCCAGGGCAGTTTTGGCTATCGTTATGTGCGTTGCACGCCCTGATTCGGCGTGCGCGTTCGAAACAGTGCGAGGAAAGATGACTGACAGGGTTGAACGTTCGGGCCTCCAGGTTGATGCCGGTCTGGCGAAGTTCGTCGAGGAGCAGGTTCTGCCGCCCATCGGGCAGGACGCAGATGCCTTCTGGAGCGGGTTCGCCGCGCTGGTGGGCGATCTGGCTCCGAAGAACAGCGCGATGCTCGCCAAGCGTGACGACCTGCAGGCGAAGATCGATGCCTGGCACGTGGCCCGCGCCGGCAAGCCCATCGATCAGACCGAATATCAGGCGTTCCTGAGCGAGATCGGCTACCTCGTGCCCGAGCCGGGTGATTTCACCATCGGTACGCAGAACGTCGATCCCGAGATCGCGACCATGGCCGGCCCGCAGCTCGTCGTCCCCGTGCTCAACGCGCGCTTCCTGCTCAATGCCGCCAATGCGCGCTGGGGCAGCCTCTACGATGCCTATTACGGTACCGACGCGCTCGATGCCGCGCCGGCGCAGGGCAAGGGCTACGATCCGGTGCGCGGCGCTGCCGTGATTGCCGAGGGGCGCAAGTTCCTCGATGCGGCGCTGCCGCTCGCCTCGGGCAGCTGGGTCGATGTCGCAAGCCTCGATGTCACGCTGGCCGATCCCTCGCAATATGTCGGCACCACCGCGAAGGGCCGCCTGTTCACGTCGAACGGCCTGCACATCGAAGTCGTCGTCGATCCTTCAAGCCCGGTCGGCAGCACCGACAAGGCGGGAATTTCCGACATCGTGCTCGAAGCCGCGCTGACCACCATCGTCGATCTCGAGGATTCGATCGCGGCGGTCGATGCCGAGGACAAGGTGCTGGCCTATGCCAACTGGCTGGGCGTGATCCGCGGTGACCTCACCGACACCTTCGAAAAGGGCGGCGAGACGATGACCCGCGCGCTCGCGGGCGACAAGACGGTGACCACGGCTGGCGGCGAGAGCGTCAACCTGTCGGGCCGCAGCCTGCTCTTCGTGCGCAATGTCGGCCATCTGATGACCAACCCGGCGATCCTGTTGCCCGACGGCAGCGAGATTCCCGAAGGCATCATGGACGCAGTCATCACCAGCGCCATCTCGACACAGGACGTGAAGGGGCTGACCAAGTATGGCAACAGCCGTGAGGGCAGCATCTACATCGTCAAGCCGAAGATGCACGGCCCCGAGGAATGCGCCTTCACCAACACGCTGTTCGATGCCGTCGAGGACCTGCTGCAGCTTGAGCGCAACACGCTCAAGGTCGGCGTGATGGACGAGGAGCGCCGCACCTCGGCCAACCTTGCCGCCTGCATCCATGCGGTGAAGGACCGCATCGTCTTCATCAACACCGGCTTCCTCGACCGAACCGGAGATGAGATCCACACCTCGATGCGGGCCGGCCCGATGATGCGCAAGGGCGACATCAAGGGCTCGACCTGGATCGCCGCCTACGAGACGCGCAATGTCGCCATCGGCCTGCAACATGGCCTTTCGGGCAAGGCGCAGATCGGCAAGGGCATGTGGGCCGCGCCCGACAAGATGGGCGACATGATGGTCCAGAAGATCGGCCATCCCAAGACCGGTGCGAACACCGCCTGGGTGCCGTCGCCGACCGCCGCGACGCTGCACGCTACGCACTACCATCAGGTCGATGTCTTCGGCCTGCGCGATGCGATCGCGGCCGCGCCGGTGCCGGGGCTCGACCTGCTGCTCACCGTGCCGCTGGCCGAGGGCGTGAACTGGTCCGAGGACGAAGTGCGCGACGAACTCGACAACAACGCGCAAGGGTTGCTCGGCTACGTCGTGCGCTGGATCGACCAGGGCGTGGGCTGTTCCAAGGTGCCCGACATCAACGACGTCGGCCTGATGGAAGACCGCGCCACGCTGCGCATCTCCAGCCAGCACATGGCGAACTGGCTGCTCCATGGCGTCTGCTCCGAAGAGCAGGTGATGGATTCGCTCAAGCGCATGGCCGCAAAGGTCGATGCGCAGAACGCGGGCGATCCGCTCTACGAGCCGATGGCAGGCAACTGGGACACCAGCTTTGCCTTCAAGGCGGCCTGCGATCTGGTGTTTAAGGGCGTCGAGCAGCCCAGCGGTTACACCGAGCCGCTGCTGCACGCCTGGCGCCGGAAGAAGAAAGCCGCGGCAGCCGTCTGAATTCCATTAACACGAACCTAACCATTGTCCCCTAGGTTGTCTCGTGAGAGCAACCGGGGGGCGATGTCTTTCGTGAGCATTGAAGAACGAAGAGCGGAGCCGCGCACCGCGATGGTGCGGGAGGCGCACGTGCGTTGGGCCGGTGGCGAGAGCGACATCACCGTGGTCGACGCCAGTTCCGTCGGAATGCAGGCCACGACCTCCCGGCCGCCGGCGCGCGGCGAATTCGTGGAACTGGTGGTCGGGCCGCATGCCCTTGTCTGTCAGGTGCGCTGGAGTGCGGGAAACCGTTTCGGGCTGGCTTTTCGCGAGCCGGTCAGCGTCACTGCGCTGCTCGACGGCGAGCCGGGCCCGGTCACGCTTGCCGAACTGGATGCGCGTGGCGGATGGCTTGCAGCGCTGACGCGAAAGGCATCGGCGCTGGGTCGCGGATTGCAGTTCACGGTCCTCGCCGCCGTGCTCGGCGCCACGGCGGCAGGCGCGGCTGCGTGGTCGATTTCTTCCCATTCGGAAAACGGGCGTGGCCCGGTGGACGTCGTGCGCCTGACTATGGCTGGCTCAACACCCGCGCAACACTGACGAATTCCGCGACCGTCAGGGTTTCCGCGCGGCGCTGTGGATCGATACCCAGAACCTCCAGAGCATCGAGCGCGCCGGGCACGCCTTTCAGGCTCTGGCGCAGCATCTTGCGGCGCTGTCCGAATGCGGCCTCGGTCACGCGTTCGAGCACGCGCATGGACAGGCCTTCCGGCGCCTCGCCCGGTACGACATGGACGATGGCGGACATCACCTTGGGCGGCGGGGTGAAGGCACTGCGGTGGACTTTCATCGCCAGCTTCGCGGCGGAGCGCCACTGCGCCAGCACGGCAAGGCGGCCATAGGCGGAGGTGTTCGGCGCGGCGACGATGCGGCGGGCCACTTCCTCCTGGAACATCAGCGTCAACGAGCGCCACTGCGGCGGCCAGGCCTCGCCCGAAAGCCAGCCGGTGAACAGCGCCGTGCCGACGTTGTAGGGGAGGTTGGCGACGATGTGGTAAGATCCGTCGAACAGCGTGGCGGGCGCGATCTTCATCGCATCGCCCTCGATCACCTTGAGCTTGCCGGGAAAGGCAGCCTCGACTTCCGCGAGCGCGGGCAGGCAGCGGCGGTCCATCTCGATGGCGGTGACTTGTGCGCCGGCGCGCAGCAGGGCGCGTGTCAGGCCGCCGGGACCGGGCCCGACTTCGAGCACGTTCTGGCCTTCCAGCGATCCGGGTATCGCCGCGATCCGGTCCAGCAACTGCTCGTCGAACAGGAAGTTCTGGCCCAGTGCCTTGCTGGCGGACAGGCCGTGCTTCGCGATGACCTCGCGCAGCGGGGGCAGGGTGGTCACGACACCCGCCTTGCCGCGCATTCGCCGGCCATGCGGATGGCGGCGATCATGGCCCCCGCACTTGCCACGCCCTTGCCGGCGATGGCGAAGGCGGTGCCATGGTCCGGAGACGTGCGCACGATGGGCAGGCCCAGCGTGACATTGACGCCCTGATCGAAGTCCAGCGTCTTGATCGGGATTAGCGCCTGATCGTGGTACATGCACAAGGCGACGTCGTAGCGGTCGCGCTCGTGGGCGGCAAAGATGGCGTCGGCCGGGTGCGGGCCGGTAACGGCAAGCCCTTCGGCCTGCAGCGCGGCGATGGCGGGGGCGATGATTTCGATTTCCTCGCGCCCCATGCGCCCGTCCTCTCCGGCATGGGGATTGAGTCCGGTCACCGCGAGGCGCGGTGCGGCTAGCCCGAAATCGCGGGCTAGGGCGCGCGTGACGATGCGCGCCTTGTCCACGATCAGCGCGCGGGAGATCAGGCCGGGCACGGCGGCCAGCGCCTCGTGCACGGTGAGCGGGACCGTCCTCAGGTTCGGGCCGGCGAGCATCATCACCGCGTTTGCGTGCGGCAGGCCGCAGGCATCGGCGAGGAATTCGGTCTGGCCGGGCTGGGTGAAACCGACGGCGGCCAGTTTCGACTTGGCGATCGGACCGGTAACGACGCCGCCCGCTTCGCCTGAAAGCGCCAGTTCGCTGGCGCGGGTCAGCGAATGGAGCGCGAGTTCGGCGCCCTCGCGGCTGGGCGAGCCAAAGGACGGGGTGGCATCGTTGCCGTCCAGAACGGGCAGCGCATCGGGGAAGGTCCGCGCGGCCTCGCCGGGCGCGGAGATCGGCGCGACGGGCATGTCGACCCCGCGGCTCGCTGCGGCTGCGGCCAGGACACCGGCGCCGCCCACGACGAAGAATGGCGCAAACCCGGCCTCGCCGCGCCGCGCCCATGCCTCGGCAATGAGCTCGGGCGCAACGCCGGCCGGATCGCCCAGAGATACGGCAAGCGGAGCCGCCTGCGTCATGTCAGGCGCCCCGCGTGCTGTCAGTTGTATTCGATGATCGCATCGCGACGAAGGTCGCGCAGGTACATCTGCGCGCGCTTGTTGATGCGGTCGTCTTCCATCTGCGCCTGCAGCTGCTCGAAGCTCGGGCCGTTGTCGACCTGCGGATCGTCGCGGCCGCACAGCATGAGGATGCGTACGCCGTCCTGGAGCGAGCCGAACGGCGGAAGCGTTTCACCGGGGGAAAGCTGGAGGATCGCGTTCTGGATCGGGCCCGGCAGGTCGCGGGCCTTGACCTGGTCGTTGGCGACGACCTGGGCGCCGGCCTGCGCGGCGACCCTGTCCACGTCGCCGCAACCCTTGGCGGTCTTGATCGTGTTGGCGAACTGCTCGGCCATTTCGCCGGCCTTGGCCTCGCTGATGCCCTTCGGGAAGTTGATCGAGATCTGCTTCAGCGCCAGCACCGCATCGCGCGGATCGGCGGTCAGCACCTGACGCTTGTCGATCAGATAAAGGATGTCGAAACCGCCGGGCACCTCGATCGGACCGACGAGCTGGCCGGGCTGCATCTCGCGCGCCACGGTGGCGAGTTCGCCGGGAAGCTGGGCGAGGCGAATCCAGCCAAGGTCGCCGCCGACCGCAGCCGTGGAGGCCTGCGAATACTGGCGGGCATAGGCGACGAAGCTGCCGCCCTCGCGCAGCTGCTGCACGATCTGCGTGGCATTCTCGTAGACCTGCTGGCGCGCTTCGGCAGGGGCGGCGAGGTAGATCTCGCCAAGGCGGTACTCGTCGGTGCCCTTGGCCGCCTTGAGGCGATCGAGCATCTCGTTCACTTCGTCTTCGGAGACGTTGATGAAGGGGGCGACATTGCGCTGGAGCAGGCGCTGCCACGAAAGTTCGCCGCGGATCTGGCGCTTGAGCGATTCCGCGGAGGAACCGATGCGCTTGAGATAGGCGTCCATGGCGCTGGTGTTCTGGTTGAAGTTCTGCGCTGCGACGCGGGCGTAGGACTGGTCCACTTCCGCCTGGCTGACCTCGATGTCGGAGGCCTTGGCCTCCTGGATCTGCAGCGTCTCGTCGATCAGGTTGCGCAGCACCTGCAGGCGCAGGCGCTTCATTTCCTCGTCGCTGATCTTGCCCTTGTTGGCCGCGACGAGCAGCGCGAGGCGCTGGTCCACGTCGGTGCCGGTGATGACGGAGCCGTTTACCACCGCCGTGGCGCGGCGCACGTTGGGGTTGTCGTTGCCAAAGATCTTGACGTCGTCGGGTATGACGATCTGGCCTTGCGGGGCCGATTGGGCCAGCGCGGCCGGTGCGGCAAGCACTCCGGCCAAGGCGGCCAGACTGCCGATCGAAGTGAACGCGCGCCTGATGGACCTGCTGCGATTGACTGCTTGCACCGTGATCACAATCCCGTTTTCTGCCGGCTGGGCCGGAACATTCATGGGCAGGAACCGTGTCGCAAAGACCTGCCGCACGCGTTCCATATACCTGCCGCGTCGCGGCTTAACTGAAAATGAGCACACCCGATAGCGGCTTTGCACCGGCCTGCCAACGGGCGCGGAGCGGCATGCCGGGCGCAATCCCCGAATCATGGGCGGCTTACCGTAAACCGATGTTCTTGAGGCTGAAGCGGATCTGGAAGGAGTTGCCCTTGCGGGCATCGCCGGTGGCCTCGTAATCGCGTCGCCAGGTAATCGCGATCTGCATGCAGTCGTCCTCGTAGGCGGCGCCGATGCGGGTGCGCAGCGGCTGGAATCCGTCCGAACCGTAGGTCGGGTCTTCCTTGCGGTCCGTCAGGTTGACGACCGCCGATCCGAACAGCGACCAGTAGTTGGCGAAGGCCACGCGGCCGGCGGCGCGCACTTCCTCGCGGTTCTGGAGGTCCTCGATCGTGTTCGAAATGTCGCGGTTGAGCTTGGTGTAGCCGATTTCGAAGTAGGTTCGCGTATTACCGATCGCCGCGTCGAACTCGTTGCGGCGCACCGCCAGGCTGTCCTTGTCGATGCGAAAGCGGTGGGTCAGGTTGATGAAGTCGCGATAGCGCACTTCGGTGCGTCCGACGATATCGGAGGTTTTTCCGGTCAGCCCTGTGCCTTCGGGGAGCAAGGTGGGCTTGTCGCTCAGCCGCACGGACTGGCCGATCGTGGTCTTGATTCGCCAGCGCGGGGCTTCGAACTGCCAGTCGAAGCCGTAGGTGAAGCGCACGCTGTCCTCGATGCGGTCGTAGCCGGGGAAGCGGTTGAGCGCGAAGATATTGCTTGTTTCCAGTTCGATGGCGCGCGAGTCCTCGTTCGGGACTTCGAGGTTGCGGACCGAAGGGCTGGCGACGAGCTGGACGCGCGGGGTGAGAACCTGCGTGCCGCCGAAGGCTTCGCCCACCAGCGGCCACTTCACGTCGACCGCCGCGAGCGCGATCGCGCGCGTCTGCCAGCCGGGTTCGCCGCGGTAGATCACCGTGCTCGTCGCGGCGTTCTCGTCTGAATGATAGACGTCGCCGCGCATGAGGCCGGTCAGCGTCACTTCCTGCCCGAGACCGGTGATTCGGCGCAGCGTCCACTGCGCGCTGGCAAAGGCGCGCTGGGTGTCCTGGCCATCGGTACGCTGGATTCCCAGCGTGTTGAGCTGGGTCTCGATCTTGCCGCCCAGCACCGGGTCCTCGAAGCGGCGGCGGTAGTCGATCACCGGAAAGGCCACCGGGATCAGGCCTTGGTCGCGCCCGGCCTGGAGCGTTTGCGTGGCATAGCCGGCGAACGAGAAATAGCTCTTCTCGTCGATCCGCTCGACATCGATCATCGAGCGCAGCCGGTCGTCACGGCTGATGTCGTAGCGGCGCAGGAAGGTCCGGTCGGTGGAGCGCCGGATCGAGGCAGTCACGCTCCAGTTCTGGTCGAGCTGGAGCTTGCCGTTGGCGAAGATATAGCCGCGGAAGGCGCTGACGCTGTCCGTGGTGGTGCTCGAGGTCGAGCCGAAAATCGGGATCTTGTTACTGCCCGTGGCGTAGCCGGTGATCTGGTAGGCGCCCTTGTCGGTCAGCGCGCGATATTCGATCGATCCCATCGGGGCCGCCTTGGTATAGGCGGACAGGCTGCCTGTAAGGTCCCGGTTCTCGGAGATCTTCCAGTAGTAGGACTGCCTGATTTCCACGCCGTTCGACGGGCTGGAGCGCAGGTCCGGGATCAGGAAGCCGGAGACCGCGTGACCATCGGTGCTGACCGTCAGGCCCAGTAGCGGGATCTGGACCGCGCCGAACAGTTCGAGCCGGGCGTTCCGGAAACGCACGCGCTTGCGCGTGTCGCTGTAGATCACCTGCTTGGCGACGACTCGCCAGCTCGGCTTCCTGGGGCAGCCGTCCGCATCCACGACGTCGCAGCCGGTATAGGCGGCCTGGCTCAGGATCACGTCGCCATTGGCGATACGCTCGCCCTTGAGCGCGGCCAGCCTGCCGCCTTCGCGCATGACGAGCAGCATGTTTTCCATCATGCCGGTCTTGAGTTCGTCGGTCAGCTCGACGCGGTCGGTGGAAAGCTCGTTGCCGTCCTGATCGACCAGATGGACATTGCCGCTGGCCACGATCTGGCCGGTCTGGCGGTTCCACGCGACGCTGTCGGCGCGCAGCGACTGCTCATCGCGGCGTAGCAGGACGTTGCCGCTGGCGCTGACCAGTTCGGCGTCCTGATCGTAGTCGATGGTATCTGCTTCGAAAGCGATGTGGTCTGCGTCTTCGGGCGAGGATGCCGGCTGCGGGGTGGTAGCCTCCTGGCTCTCGGCCGGGGGCTGGCCAACGGTGGCGGCAAGGTCCTGCGCCAGGGCGCCATGGGGCAGGGCGCAGGCCGCGATGCCCAGAGTCAGGACGCCCAGCGAAACGGAGCGCAAGCGGCAGTACGGGGCTTGCAGTGGATTCTGCGCGGCAGGGAGCATGGCTTGCCTATCGCACCGCCTGTGCCTAACTGCAATCCAGTCATACGGCGAAGCGCACAAGTTGGGCGCGATGCCGGAAAGTTCCAGGAGAATCCATGCAGATCCAGTTCCTTGACGCGTCGGCTGCCACAAGCGCGCGTCTCGTCGCCCGTATCGTCAACAAGGATGCCGTGCCCGCCGACCTCGAACCGGTCCTGGCCGAGGCCGCTCGGATGGCGCGTTTTTCGGGCAAGGCGGGGCAGATTTTCGAAGGCTTCGTCGAGCGTGGCGGGCAGGTCGTGCGGGTTGTGCTCGCGGGCATCGGCGCGGGCGATGCGAAGGACCGCAAGGGCGCGATCGAGAAGGCGGGCGCATCGATTGTCGCGAAGTACCTGACGTCGGGTGAAACCGCTCTGGCGCTGGACCTCACGGGGGCGGGCCTTTCGGCCGATGAGGCCGTCGGCGCGCTGACCGGCGCGGTGCTGCGTTCGTGGCGCCACGATGTCTATCGCACCAAGCTGGCCGACGACAAGAAGCCGACCCTTGCCGTGATTTCGGTGGTCGGCGCGCCCGAGGGCGTCGAGGCGCTGTGGGAAGTCGAGCAGGCAGTGGCGTCCGGCGTCGCGCTCACGCGCGAGCTGGTGACCGAGCCGGCCAACACGATCTATCCGGAAACCTTTGTGGAGCGCTGCAAGGCGCCGATGGAAGCCGCGGGCCTCAAGCTTCGCGTGCTCGACGACAAGGAAATGGCTGCGCTCGGCATGGGCTCGCTGCTCGGCGTTGCGCAGGGTTCGGTGCGTCCGGCCCGGCTGCTGGTGATGGAATGGATGGGCGGCGCCGCAGGCGACAAGCCCGTCGCCTTCGTCGGCAAGGGCGTGACTTTCGATACCGGCGGCATCAGCCTCAAGCCGCCGGCAGGCATGGAAGACATGAAGTGGGACATGGGCGGCGCCGGCGCGGTGGCCGGGACCATGCTCGCGCTTGCGCTGCGCAAGGCGAAGGCGAACGTTGTCGGCGTGTGCGGCCTCGTGGAGAACATGCCCGACGGCAATGCCCAGCGTCCGGGCGACGTGGTGACCTCGCTCTCGGGCCAGACCATCGAGGTCATCAATACCGATGCCGAAGGCCGCCTGGTGCTGTGCGACGCGCTCACCTGGGTGCAGCGTGAATACAGCCCCGTAAAGATCGTCGATCTTGCGACGCTGACCGGCGCGATCATCGCCGCGCTGGCGCACGAATATGCCGGCCTGTTTTCCAACAACGATGCTCTCGCGGCCGAACTTACCGCGGCGGGCGAGGCCACCGGCGACCGCCTCTGGCGCTTCCCGATGGGCCCGGCCTACGACAAGCAGCTCGACAGCGCGATCGCCGACATGAAGAACGTTGGCACCCGCTTCGGCGGCTCGATCACCGCGGCGCAGTTCCTGAAGCGTTTCATCGAGAACGATACGCCCTGGGCGCACCTCGACATCGCCGGTACTGTCTGGGCCGACAAGGCCGGGGCGACCTGGGACAAGGGCGCGACCGGCTTCGGCGTGCGCGTGCTCGACCGCTTCGTGCGCGATACGGCCGAGGCCTGAGGACGGATGCGGGGACGCGGCTGATGCGCGTGGACTTCTACCAGCTCAGCCGCGATCCCGCCGAGGCCGCGCTGCCGCTCATCGCGCGCAACGTGATGAACGTGGGCGAGCGGTTGCTCGTGGTCGCCGCCGATCCGCAGCAGCGTCAACGCATCTGCCAGGCGCTGTGGTCGCTGTCGTCCGAAGCCTTCCTGGCCAACGGCATGGCGGGTGAAGGCGACGAGGAGCGCCAGCCCATCCTGCTGTCGGACACGGTTTCGCCGCTCAACGGCGCGAAGTTCCTCGCCATTGCCGATGGCCAGTGGCGCGAAGGCGAGACGCCCTTCGAGCGCACGTTCTTCCTCTTCGACGGCGCGACCGTGCAGCATGCCCGCGACACCTGGCGCATGCTGCGCGGGCGCCAGGGCGTCGAGCACTTCTACTGGAAACAGGAAGGCGGGCGCTGGGTTCAGGCGGGGTGAAGCGGTTCTTGCGGCAGGGGGCAATCCCGGCTAGGGGCGCGCGCGACAACTCGATAACACCCCTACTTCGCAAGGAATGAACCATGGCGGTTACCCGCACCTTTTCGATCATCAAGCCTGACGCCACGCGCCGCAACCTGACCGGCGGCGTGACCAAGATGCTGGAAGAGGCCGGCCTGCGCGTCGTGGCTTCCAAGCGCATCCAGATGACCAAGGAACAGGCCGAGGGCTTCTACGCGGTCCACAAGGAACGCCCGTTCTTCAGCGATCTCGTCTCGTTCATGATCTCGGGTCCGGTCGTCGTCCAGGTGCTCGAAGGCGAAGACGCCGTGAAGCGCAACCGCGACGTGATGGGCGCCACCAACCCGGCCGATGCCGCCGAAGGCACGATCCGCAAGACCTATGCGGAATCGATCGAAGCCAACTCGGTCCACGGCTCGGACTCGGACGAAAACGCCGCGATCGAGATCGCCTACTTCTTCAAGCCGGAAGAGATCGTCGGCTAACCGACTGTTAATTCTTGGTAAGAATGGTCAAGGCCGCCGTTTTCGGCGGCCTTTTCTTTTGGTGAGACTCGTTCTCATCTGGTAGCTGACGATTAGCTAACCGGGGGCAGGGTCATGGGCATGTGGTCTGCGGGTTCGCGTTTTTTCGTTGTCGAAGAAAAGGGCTTGAGCATGAATCGCATGACGGCTTTTGTCGCGGTCACCATTTCTTTCATCGGGGCGATCCTGGTTTCGCAGGCCGCTCACAGCAGCGAAGCAGGGGCTTCGCTTGGGTCGGTTTCGGCCACGTCCATCATGACCCGCTGAACGGTTCGGCCGGGAGGTCGTCCGGCTCGGAGATGCTTGATCGCACGTGCGGTGCCGATCGTGCAGGTGCCGCGGGGATTAGCGTTTGATCCTGAATAGATCATTGCGGTACTCTGCCGGCAAAGGAGAACCGCGATGGAAGGCATGGGTGAAGCAGGCGAAGCCTGTCCCTTCGAATTCAACTTCGACGAAAAGACCTTCAAGGTCGGCGATACCGTAAGCTTCCGTGTCACCGGCAGCCTGGAGGGGTTTCCTTTCGTCGGCAGGCTGGTCGAGGTGCACGCGGACTACGTTATGATCGCGGGCGATCCGCAGGAACCCGAAAAACTCTATCGGGGCACGCGTGAAAGCCGCCCGCTGGTCGACGAATCGGAAATTTGAGGGCGCGGTCGCCGCGTTGATCTTGCGCAAGGTTGCTGTCACGCGCGGCGGCTAGGCTTGCCCCGTTATCAGAGAGAAGGAGCCGAAATGTCCCACAAGCCTCACGATCTGGCGGCCGAGTTTCCCGACGATGTCGAGGTGCTGCACCGCCTCAAGGCCACGAAAGGGCATTTCGCCGTGCTTGCCGACCGCTACGACGAAGTGAATCACGCGATCTTCCGGATCGAGGCGGAATGCGATGCCGCTTCCGACGAGCGCGCCGAAGAGCTCAAGAAGGAGCGGCTTTCGCTGCTCGACCAGATCGGCACCCTGATCCGCGAAGCGCGGCGCGCGCCCGCCTGAATCAGCTTGGCTGAGCCGGATGAATGTCCTCCGGGTGCGTCGCGCCCGGAGCTTCCCGGTGTGCGGCCGTTCGCCGGTCAGAACTCGTCGGCCGCGTCCAGCAGGCCGGTCAGCTTCTTCGGTGCCACGGTCCGCCATGATCGGCTGAGCCAGTCGCCGATCGCACCCCAGTCGTTGTCGCCAATGTCCAGCCGCATGCCGATCCAGGCGTCCCCGAAATAGGCGGGGCGGAAGTAGCGCTCGGCGTCCTGCTCGATCAGTATTGCCTGTTCGTCCACGCCGCTGATCTTGACGAGCAGGGCAATCCGGCCGTCACCGTGGTGATCGGCGCTGAAATAGGCGAACTTCTTGCCCTTGACGATGCCGAAGCAGGCCATGCCGTGGCTGACGACTTCGTCGGTTTCGGGCAGGGCCAGCGCACTTGCGCGGACGTGTTCGAGCAGCCAGTCGGGGTTGCGGCCGCGGGTGACCAGTCTGGCCAGACAGCGCGAATAGAGCTGGTGTTCGGCGATGAGCACGCGCGCGGCGAGGCTGTCGGGCGTGTCGTCGGGCAGGATCGCCACCGGGATCTGTCCCAGGATCGGTCCGTCGTCGAGCTCGGGGGTGACGAGGTGGACGGTCACGCCGCCATGGCTGTCGCCCGCCGCGATTGCGCGCTCGTGGGTGTGCAGGCCGGTGTACTTGGGCAGCAGCGAAGGGTGGATGTTGACCATGCGGCCTTCCCACTTGCCCACGAATTCATCGGTAAGGATGCGCATGTAGCCGGCGAGGGCGACCCATTGCGCCCCGCTCTCGCGGATTGCCGCGTCCATCGCCGCGTCGTGCTCGGGCCGCTTCATGCCCTTGTGCGAAAGGGCGAAGGTCGCCACGCCTTCGGCTTCGGCAAGGCGGAGCCCCTTCGCCTCGGGATCGTTGGCGGCAACCAGTACGATCTCGTAGGGGCAGTCGTCGGCGCGGCTGGCATAGAGCAGTGCCGCCATGTTGGTGCCGCTGCCCGAGATCAGGACCGCGACCTTCTGCCGTTCGGGTGCCTGTTCAGGCAAGGTGGACGGCCTCCCAGGCTTCGCGCGCGGTCCAGTCATCGACGCTGCCCTGGACCGTGCAGCCCTTGTCGCCCGGCTCGATCGCCCCGATCACGAAGACTTCCTCGCCGGCGGCTTCCAGTTCGGCCTTCAGCGCGGCGGCATCCTGCGGGTTGACGGCCAGGACCATGCCGATGCCGCAGTTGAAGGTGCGTGCCATTTCGGCCGGTTCGATATTACCCTGCGCCTGCAGGAACGCCATCAGCCGGGGCTGCACCCAGGCACCGGCGTCGATCCGGGCATGCAGGCCATGCGGCAGCACGCGCGGTACGTTCTCCAGCAGGCCGCCGCCGGTGATGTGGGCCAGCGCATGGATGCGGCCCGCGCGGATGAAGGGCAGCAGGCTCTTCACATAGATGCGGGTAGGCGCGATCAGCGCATCGATCAGCAGCGTTTCCTGATCGAACAGGGCAGGGCGGTCCAGCTTCCAGCCCTTGTCCTCGGCCAGGCGGCGCACCAGCGAATAGCCGTTCGAGTGTACGCCTGAAGACGCAAGGCCGAGCAGGACGTCGCCGGCCGAGACGCGATCCCCGGTAAGCTGTTCGCCACGTTCCACCGCGCCGACGCAGAAGCCGGCTAGGTCGTAGTCGCCCGCGGCATACATTCCCGGCATCTCCGCCGTCTCTCCGCCGATCAGGGCGCATCCAGACATGCGGCAGCCTTCGGCGATACCGGCGACCACGCGTTCGGCGACGCCGTTCTCGAGCTTGCCGGTCGCGAAGTAGTCGAGGAAGAACAGCGGCTCGGCACCCTGCACGATCAGGTCGTTCACGCACATCGCGACAAGGTCGATGCCGATATGATCGTGCCGGTCGTGGTCTATGGCAAGCTTGACCTTGGTGCCGACGCCGTCGTTGGCGGCGACCAGCAGCGGGTCCTTGTAGCCGGCCGCGCGTGGGTCGAAGAATCCGCCGAAGCCGCCCAGTTCCGCATCGGCGCCAGGACGGGCCGTGGCTTTCGCCAGTGGGGCGATGGCCTTGACCAGCGCATTTCCGGCCGCGATCGAGACGCCGGCCTGCTCGTAGGAGTAGCTCTTCGAGGAGTTATCATCGGACATTCGCGCCGCCTAGCGCTTTACTTCTTGGATTTCCATCGCCGTTTGGGCAAAAGGCCCCCGGTTTCGACAATGGCGATGACGATCTCCCCCAAAATCCTGCGGCTCGGTCGCAATGGAGCCCGCCTGGGGCAGGGCAGGCGCACTGCTGCGCTGGTCGCCGGTGCCGTGGCGCTGGCCGCGGCGGGAATCGGTGGCGTGCGACTCGCAGCGCAGATCGAGGGGGACCGGGGCATTGCCCCGCTCGCCAATTCCGAGGACATCCAGGTCAACGGCATCGACGTCGACGTTACGGCCAAGAACGGCGCCGAAGCCCGACTCGAAGGGTGGAAAGAGGCCGAGAAGAAGGCCTGGAAGAAACTGGGCGGGCCCGACATGCCGCTCGCATCGATCGATGCGATGGTTTCCTCGGTAGTGATCGAGCACGAGCAGGTCGGTCCGCAGCGCTATGTCGCCCGGCTGGGGGTGATCTTCGACAAGACCAAGGCCGGGCAGTTCGTCGGCGGGCCGGGTGGCGCCGTGGCGCGTTCGGCGCCGATGCTGGTGATTCCGGTGCTCTATTCGGGTGGCGTGCGTCAGGTGTTCGAGGTGCGCGGGCCCTGGCAGCAGGCCTGGGCCGAGTTCCAGGCCGCATCGAGCCCGGTCGACTATGTGCGTCCCGCGGGCAGCGGCGGCGAATCGCTGGTGCTCACGGCGGGGCAGACCAGCCGTCGCAGCCGCCTGTGGTGGAGCACGCTGCTGGGCCAGTTCGATGCCGCCGATGTGGTCATGCCGGTCGCACGGCTCGAACGGCAGTGGCCGGGCGGCCCGATCAAGGGCACCTTCACGGCGCGCTACGGCCTCGACAACACGTTTCTCGGCAGTTTCACCATGATGGCGAACAGCGAGCAGGACCTTCAGGGCATGCTCGATCAGGCCGTCGTGCGGGTGGACGGGCTCTACCGCGATGCATTGTCGAGCGGAGTGCTCAAGCCCGATCCCACGCTCAGGAGCGGCCGGGTCGCGCTCGATCGCGCCTTCGATCAGCTGCGGGCCGCGCTGATGCCGCAGGAAGAAGAGACGCCGGTCGGCACTGTCCCTCAGGCCGTGCCGCAGGAAGGCGCGCAAAGTGCCGCTACCGCTCCGGCCGAGACCGTTTCGGTCCAGTTCGCCACGCCCGATGCCGCCGCCGTCGATGCGGCGCTGGCAGCCGTGCGCGGCGTGCCGGGCGTTCAGGGCGCGGCCACGGTCAGCCTCGCGATCGGCGGGACTTCGGTCATGCGCGTTACCGTTGCGGGCGGCGCGGACCGCCTTGCCGGTGCTCTTCGCGCGCAGGGCTGGAATGTCTCGAGCGGTGGCGGCGGCGGCGCACTGAGAATCAGCCGCTAGGTTTCCGCAGCGATGAGGCAGATCGCCCTTCCGCTGTCCTCCGCGAGCGACAGTCCGCCGCGCATCGTCGTGGGCAATTCCAATGCGGCCGTGATCGAGGCGCTGGGGGAGCCAGGGAAATGGCCCTTCCATACCGCTATCCTTGCCGGTTCGCCGCGTTCCGGCAAGTCGCTGCTGGCGCGCTGGTTCGTCGAAACGGGCCAGGGTGACGCGGTGGACAACGCCGAGACAATGGACGAGGACGCTCTGTTCCACCGGTGGAACAGAGCGCAGGAAAGCGGGCGCCCGCTGCTGATCGTCACCAATCGGCCTCGCGGCACCGGAGATGGGGACTGGCAGGTCCGTCTGCCCGATCTCGCCTCCCGTCTCGGCGCGGCGCTGGATCTGGAAATCGGCGAGCCCGACGACGCCATGCTGATCGCGCTGATGGAAGTTCACGCCGAAATGCGCGGGATCGTTCTTGACCATTCCGCAACGCAATATCTTGTAGGACGGTGCGAGCGTAGCCATGTGGGCGTGGAGAAGCTGGTCGCCGCGATCGACCGGCTCAGTCTGGAGCGGAAACAAGCGCCGACAATGGCGATCTGGCGTGATGCACTGATTGAGACTAAGGGCGGCACCACGAAAGAGGATTGACGGCGGCAGGCGCAAAAAGTTGCATCGCGGCCGGATTGATGGGAATTACGGGAAATGCTGGGTAACCTGATCCGCTATCTGGACTCCGTCGTGGCACGCGATCCCGCGCCCCGCTCGCGTTGGGAAGTGCTGCTCTATCCGGGTGTCTGGGCACTGTTCTGGCACAGGATCGCGCATCGCCTGTTCAATGCGCGCCTGTTCTTCCTGGCCCGTGCGGTGAACCATCTCTCGCGGTTCCTGACCGCGATCGACATCCATCCCGGTGCCACCATCGGCAAGAACTTCTTCATCGACCATGGCTTCACCGTGATCGGCGAGACCGCGCATATCGGCGACAACGTCACGATCTACCAGTGCGTGACGCTGGGCGGCTCGAACCCCACCAACGGCGTGGGCGGCAAGCGCCACCCGACGCTGGAGGACAACGTGATCGTCGGCTCGGGGGCGCAGATCATCGGCCCGGTTACTGTGGGCAAGCGCGCGCGCATCGGCGCCAGCGCCGTAGTGACAGAGGACGTGCCCGAGGGCGCGACGATGATCGGCGTCAAGGCCCGCTCCACGCTGGTCAAGGCCGAGACCTACGCCAAGGAATTCATGCCCTACGGCACGCCCTGCAAGGAGCCGTGCGAGCCGGTGGGCAGCCAGCGCGTGGATGAGCTGGAAGAGCAGGTGGCCGTTCTGCGCGAGCAGGTCGCCGCTCTGGTCGAGGCCAACGAGCAACTCGCGCGAAAAGCCGAAAAGCCGGGCAAGCCGGCTTGCAAGGGCGTCTGATCTGAATGGCGGCAGGTCCGATCGGTACCAGTCCCCATTCCGGTAGCGTCTTAGCCTTTCCCGGCCGGGCCCCGTTGCAGATCGGCTTCGACCGGTTCGAACTCCAGCGCATTCTAGATCTCTACGGCCGCATGGTCGCGGCCGGCATGTGGCGCGACTATGCCGTGGACTTTGGCAAGGACGCGGCCAGCTTCTGCGCCTTCCGTCGCGCCGCCGAGCGGCCCCAGGCCCGTATCGAGAAGCGCCCGGGATTGCGCAACAAGCAGGGCATGTGGGCGCTGTTCGGCGAGGCCGGGCAAGTCCTCAAGCGCGGGCACGAACTGGCCGGCGTGCTCAGCCCGCTGGAACGCAAGCTGCTGAAGGTGGTGGAGGACTGAGCTTCAGACGAAGGTGTGGCTCATGGAAAGGCGTTCGGTCTGTGCTCGCGTAACCACGCGTACGATTTGAAGCAGGCACCACGCTGCAGCGATGTCCAGAACCAGTGTCACTGCGGCAAGAAGATATTGCACATCGTCGGCAACGAAGGCCGTTCCATTCACGGTACCGATGACATTGCTGCCGACAAAGAACGTCCACCAAGGCACGAGTTCCGGCAGGTCGCGCATCATCGGCTTGTTTCCGTAGCGGCTGACTTGCAGAAGTTCGCGCATGGCTTGAAACGGTTCGAAGAAGTTGGCGATGGGAATGAAGAACCAGCCGACAGACCAGCCTGGCGTATATTTCAGGCCCTCCATGCCAGCCGCAAACAGGTTTGCGTGGGCACGGTATATCCACATCAGGATCACGATGGCGGCAAAAAGCGTTCCGGCCCAGTAAACCACGGTCGTCAGCGCGCTGATTGTAACGAGGTCGATGCTGCCGTAAAAGCCCTGCCAATTGGCCATGCCGCCGTACAGCATCACGATCATTGCGAAAGAAAGCGCTATGTATGCGTAGATCGCATAAGTCGCGATCAAACTGCGCCGTTCGAGCACGCGCAGTCCATGATCGAGCTTCAGTAGCGCCATGCTTCTTCTTGAGAGACCGCAGCAGCTTTAGTCAATCCACCTTGCTGGAGTTTAATGCTGCGATTTCAGCAGCATCGACAGCGCATGGTGTGATTGCTCCATGCCGTTCTCGAACACGTGGTCTCCCGCCCGCTCGCGGATTTTCGGCCAGGCCCTTGCGAAGCCTTCCGCGGTGCGTTCGGCCTCGGGCAGCAGCATGCCGTCGTTCATGGTGATGAAGGCGCTCTGGAATACGCCGCCGCCTGCCGCCACGATCGCATCGGTGGGGGCATCCTTCGACACCAGGAAGACGGCTGCGGGCACGACGCCTTCGGGTTCGAAGGCCTTGTAGGCCTCGTCCGGGAAGATGTCGGCGGTCATGCGTGTGCCGGCGGTGGGGGCGATGCAGTTGACGCGGATGTCGTGCCTGGCACCTTCCAGTCGCAGCGTACGGGCAAGGCCCAGCACGCCCGCCTTGGCCGCGCCATAGTTCGCCTGCCCGAAATTGCCGCCGAGCCCGGTGGACGAGGTGGTCATCAGCACCCGGCCGTAGTTCTGCTCGCGCATCGTGTTCCACACGGCCTTGGTCGCAAAGGCGCTGCCGAGCAGGTGGACGCGCAGCACGAGCTCGAAATCGGCCGGGTCCATCTTGGCGAAGGTGCGGTCGCGCAGGATGCCCGCGTTGTTGATGAGGACATGCACGCCGCCCCAGTCCCTGACGACGCGCTCGGCCAGGACTTGCATCTGCGCGAAGTCGGAAACGTCGCCACCGTCGGCCATCGCCTCGCCGCCCTGGCTGCGGATTTCCTCTACCACGGCGAGCGCCGCGTCCGAATGGCCGCTGCCGTCGCGCGCGGCGCCGAGGTCGTTGACGACCACTTTTGCGCCCCGGCGGGCCAGATCCAGCGCATAGGCGCGGCCAAGGCCATTGCCCGCTCCGGTGACGATCGCGACCTGACCGGCGAAGGAAATCGACATGCACTGCTCCGTTTCGGCCATCGGGGGGCCTGTTCAACAGCGGCGCCCATAGCACGGCTTGCCCTGATGCGCCTCAGGAGTCATAGGCGCATCAAACGAATCTGCCCGCTCGTAAGCGAAAGGCCCTGCGATGAAAGTCCGCATCCACGTCAGTCTGAAGCCCGGTGTGCTCGATCCGCAGGGGCGGGCCATCCACCATTCGCTCGAAGGCCTGGGCTTTTCCGGCGTAAACGACGTGCGCGCCGGACGTCTGTTCGAGCTCGACGTCGCCGACAGCACGACCGACGAGGCGCTCGACGACATGTGCCGCAAGCTGCTCGCCAACATGGTGATCGAGAACTACCGCATCGAGAAGGTGGCCGCCTGATGGCCTTCCGCTCCGCCGTCATCACCTTTCCCGGCTCCAACTGCGACCGCGACATGGCGGATGCGCTGGAGAAGGTCTCGGGCACCCCGGCACTGCGCGTGTGGCATGGCGACCACGACCTGCCCGAGGGGCTGGACTTCATCGCGCTGCCCGGTGGCTTTTCCTATGGCGACTATCTGCGCTGCGGCGCCATCGCCTCGCGCTCGCCGGTGATGCAGGCGGTGATCGCCGCCGCCGACAAGGGCGTGCCGGTGCTCGGCGTGTGCAACGGCTTCCAGGTGCTGACAGAAAGCGGACTGCTGCCCGGCGCGCTGCTGCGCAATTCGGTGATCCGCTTCGTCTGCCGCGACGTGAGGCTGAAGGTGGAAAACGCGCAGTCGCTGTTCACCAGCGGCTATGAGGCGGGACAGGAAATCGCGATCCCCGTGGCGCACCACGACGGCAACTACTTCGCCGACGAGGAGACGCTGGATCGTCTCGAAGGCGAAGGCCGGGTCGCCTTCCGTTACATGGAAGACGTCAACGGTTCGGCCCGCCAGATCGCCGGCGTGCTCAACGCCGCCGGCAACGTGCTGGGCATGATGCCGCACCCCGAGCGCGCCATCGAGGCGACCCACGGCGGCACCGACGGCCGTGCGCTGTTCGAAAGCGCGATCAGGGGGCTGGTCGGGGCGTAAGCGATCCTGCTGGCCGTGTCCCTGACCGGAAACGGAGCAGGGCTGCGCCACAGGCACGGCCCTGCCGTTTGACGGGGTGTCGGCAAGGTCAGGCGGCTTTCTTGCCGGCCATGGCATGGACGTCCGCCGCGCCGAGGCGCTGGCCGCCGATTGCCCAGTCGCCCTGTTCGACTTCCATGATCCGGACCCAGGTGACCGGGCGCATGGCTTCGCCTTCGACGGCGATCATCGCTTCGGTGACATTGTCGATCAGGGCATGCTTCTGTTCTTCGGTGAAGACGTTCTTGATGACATCGATGGTGACGAGAGGCATTTCTGTTCTCCTTGTTCATTTGGCGCATCGGCTGTTTCCGATGTTCAAGGAATACAGCGCCTTGTCTGGCGCTGCTTGACGTCGGCGTGAAGATATCTGACCTTTTCTTGAAGAATTCAGGGAAAGGGGGGGCGCTTGACCGGATTTGGCCCGCGCATCTACCGATTCGAAACATTCGAACTGGACGCCGCCCGCTTCGAATTGCGGTCGGACGGCAACCCCGTGCATGTCGAACCGCAGGTTCTCTCGCTGTTGATCCTGCTGGCTGGAAACCGCGAGCGGATGCTCGGCAAGGACGAGATCATCGACAGGATCTGGGACGGACGGATCGTTTCCGAATCCGCGGTCGCGGCCCGGATCAAGGCCGCGCGCAAGGCCATCGGCGACGACGGGAGCCAGCAACGGCTGATCCGCACGATCCATGGCAAGGGCTTTCGCTTCGTCGGAGAGGTGACCGAGTGCGACGTGGCACGGCCCGCATTCCAGGCATCGTTGCAGCCGGAAGTCGCTTCGGCATCCGCGATCACCACCGCGCTGCTGAACGCCCGGCAGGGGCGTCCCTCGATCGCCGTATTGCCTTTCCTGATGATCGGCGAGCCAGGACCGCACGACATTGTCGGCGATGCGCTGCCGGCCGACATCATCATGGACCTTTCGCGGCTACACTGGCTGTTCGTCATTGCTCGTGGTTCGAGCTTTCGCTTTCGCGGCGCGGACGTGGACCCGCTCGCGGTGGGACGCGAACTGGCCGTGCGTTATTGCCTCGTTGGTACGATCGAACTGGCGGGCAACGCCGTGACTGTTGCGATAACGCTGGTCGACACGGGCGACGGGGAGACAATCTGGGCCGAGCACTATCGTGGCGATCTGGCTGAACTGCAGGACATGCGGCCCGAGATCGAGGCAAGGGTGGTGGCGGCCCTCGAAGTCCAGATCCCCCGCAACGAAGTCCGTATCGCCCGAGGCCGGCCCCCCGCCGAACTCGACGCATGGGGAGCCTTCCATCTGGGGATCGACCACATGTATCGCTTCACGCAGGCCGACAACGCCCACGCGGCGCGATTGTTCGAACGGTCGCTGGCGTGCGATCCTTATTTTTCGCGGGCCCTCGGCGGGCTCTCCTTCACCCATTTCCAGAATGCGTTCCTGGGCTTCGCGGAGGACCCGGAGGCCGAGCGGGAGACTGCCCGCGCGCTCGCTCACCGTGCACTCGAAGCCGACCGTCTCGATCCCTTCGCGCATTTCAATGTCGGCCGCAGTTTCTGGCTGGACGGTCTGCTGGAGGACTCCATCGGCTGGTTCGATCGCGCAACCAGCCTGAGCCCGAGCTACGCCCAAGGGGTCTACAACCGCGGGCTGGTGAGCATCATGGCGGGCAAGCCCGAAGCGGCGGACGCGGATCTCAAGCTCGCGCTCGAGCTGAGCCCGCTCGACCCGCTGGCCTATGCCATGGTCTCGGGCCGTGCACTCACGCATGTCCAGCTCGGCGATTACGAGCATGCGGCAGAATTCGGATCACGTGCGGCGATGATGCCCGGCGCCCACAAGCATATCACGTTGATTGCGGCCTTAACCGTGCAGCTGGTGGGCAAACGGGATCAGGCCCGTAACTGGCTGGCCCGCGCGCGTCAGGCCGATCCCGCGCTCAGCGCGGAGACCTTTTTCCGCTCGTTTCCCTTTTCACACACACGCGCGCGCGAAGTGATCGAGAAAAGCCTTTCGACCTTGGGATTGTGACGGGAACGACGCGAATTCCTGTTTGCGTGCGCCGATGAGACTTTCTCCAAAGGTCTGAAGTACGGCGCCACGTTTTCCAGCAGCTTGCAATTCCTGCCGCAGTATCCTAACTGCGCACCGCAACCACGAGGGAAAGTGTCATGAACAACTAAGCAAACAGCGCGGATTTCCTGCTCATGCTTGCTTGGTGTTCTTATGACATACCTTACTCTCGATGGCGTCGCCTGTGCGACGCCGGATGGTACTCTTCTCTTTTCGGATCTCGACCTTTCGCTTGCGCGTGAAAGCGTGGGGCTTGTCGGGCGCAACGGTTCGGGCAAGTCGACGCTGCTTGCGGCGATTGCCGGGCAGGGGGGCGTCGTGCAGGGCAGGATCACCTGCCGGGGCAAGGTCGGCTTCCTGCGCCAGTTGCCGCCGACCGGCATGCGCACGGTCGGCGATCTGCTCGGCGGGGAGGCGCTGGCCTGCCTGGAGCGGATAGAGCGTGGCACGGCCTCCGACGAGGATCACGCGCAGGCGGACTGGACGCTGCCCTCGCGCCTCGATGCGGCGCTGGCCTCGGTGGGTCTCGCGCCGCTCGAACCCGGCAGGCCGCTGGCCGTTCTGAGCGGGGGCGAGCGCATGCGCGTGATGCTGGGGGCATTGCTGCTGGACGATACCGACGTGCTGCTGCTCGACGAGCCGACAAACAATCTGGACGATGCCGGACGCGACGCGGTGATCGACCTGATCGGGCGCTGGCATGGGCCGGTGCTGGTCGCGAGCCACGATCGCGCCCTGCTCGAACATGTCGACCGCATCGTCGAACTGACGCAGGCCGGCGTTCATGTCGTGGGCGGCGGATGGAGCGCTTTCGAGCAACAGCGCGGCGCGCAGCGGGCGCAGGCGGTACGGACACTCGAAAAGGCGGAAGCAGCCGTGAAGACGGCGCGGCGCGAGCGGCAGCGCGAGGCGGAAAAGCAGGCGCGGCGCGACAAGCGCGGCCGGGCCTTCGCCGCGCGCGCCTCGGAGCCGAAGATCCTGCTTCACGCGCGCCAGCAGAGGGCGGAGCAGACGGCCGCCCGCTACCGCGCGGTAGGCGATGGCAGCGTGGAACAGGCCGGGGAGGCCCTTGCGCGGGCACAGGCGGATGTGGAGCGGCTGGTGCCGATCCGCATCGCGCTGCCGCCTTGCGGGCTGCCGCCGCGCCATGTGCTGGTCGAGGCCCGGCAGGTGGCCTGCGTGCGGGACGGGCGGCACCTGTTCGGTCCGCTGGACCTGACGGTTCGCGGGCCTGAACGGATCGTGCTCACCGGGCCCAACGGCTCGGGCAAGACCAGCCTGATCCGCTTGTTGCAGGGCGAAGAGGAACCGCAGGCGGGAAGCGTGACGGCGGACCGCGAGGACATCGTCCTGCTCGACCAGCACCTTTCGCTGCTGGAAAGGTCTGAAAGCGCGCTGGAGGCGATGCGTCGGCACAATCCGCAGATGCAGGCGGGGCAGGCACACGACGCGCTGGCGGTCTATGGATTCCGCAACCGGTGGGGCGATCGCACGGTGGAGAGCCTGTCAGGTGGCGAGCGCGTGCGCCTGGCGTTGGCCTGCCTGTTCGCGCGAACCTTGCCGCCGCGCATGCTGATCCTCGACGAGCCGACCAACCATCTCGACGTGGATGCGACGATGCTGCTGGAAGAGGCGCTGCAGGCCTACGACGGCGCGATCCTGTGCGTCAGCCACGATCGCGGCTTTCGCGAAGCGCTGAAGCTGGAGCGCGAACTGCGCCTGCCGGGCGCAGGGCAGGGCTGAAGCGTTATCCCGCAGCGCGGCTGCCTGTCATGCCGCCCGCGTCTCAGGCCGCGTTGTGTTTTCCCAGATAGACGGGATTGCGGAACAGCGCCTCGGCATCCTCGGCGGGCATCGGGCGACCGAAGAAGTAGCCCTGGATCTTCCGGCAGCCGAGCTTGCGGATCATCTCGACTTCCTTCTCGGTCTCCGCGCCTTCGGCGGTGGTCGACATGTCGAGGCTGTCCGCCATGGCGACGACGGCACGGATGATCGCGAGGCTTTCGGGGTTGCCGGTCGCGGCACCCTGGACGAACGAGCGGTCCACCTTGATCGTCGAGAAGCGCAGCTTGCGCAGGTAGCCGAGCGAGGAATAGCCGGTGCCGAAGTCGTCGAGCGCGACGCCGCAGCCCAGTGCCATGACCTGCTCCAGTGCGGAGCGGGCAAGGGTGGCATCGCGCAGGAAGATGCTCTCGGTAACCTCGACCTCGAGACGACGGGCGGGCAGGCCGCTCTGGGCCAGCGCGGTGACGACCGTCGAGGTGAAGTTCTGATCGAGCAGTTGCTCGCCCGAGACGTTGACCGCGACGCGCACGTGATCGGGCCAGTTCATCGCTTCGCTGCAGGCCTGCTGCAGCACCCATTCGCCGATCGGCACGATCAGGCGGGTATCCTCGGCCAGCGGAATGAACTTGGCCGGGCTGACGAAGCCATGGTCCTTGCTGGTCCAGCGCAGCAGCGCCTCGAAGCTGACGACGCTTTCGTTCTGGGCATCGACCACGGGCTGGTAGACCACGGTGAATTCGTTTCTCTCGAGCGCGTGGCGCAGGGAGAATTCCAGCTGGCGGCGTTCTTCCGCATGGGCATGCAGCGCCGGCTCGTAGGTGAAGTGGGCGTTGCCGCCGGTGTCCTTCGACCGATAGAGCGCGAGGTCGGCGTTACGCATCAGCGTCTCGACGGTCGAACCGTCGCGCGGGCCGATGGCCGAACCGACCGAAGCCCCGACGTAGAGGGTGTGGTGGTCGATCTCGTAGGGCTGCGAAAGGCGATGGATGACCTGACTGGCGACACGGTCGACGTGCTGGAGATCGGAAGCGTCGCGGATGACGATGGCGAACTCGTCACCGCCGAGGCGACCGCACAACTCGTTCTCGCTCATCTGCTCCTTGAGCCGCTCGGAGACGCGCGCGAGCAGCTGGTCGCCGACGAGGTGCCCGAGGGTATCGTTGACCGCCTTGAACCGGTCGAGGTCGATCATCAGGAACGCGCAGCGCGTGCGCCACTTTTCGGCATAGTCCAGCGCCTCGCCCAGCGCTTCGGTAAGCATCATGCGGTTGGGCAGGCCGGTGAGCGTGTCGTAGCGGGCCAGCCAGGCGATCTTGTCGGAATTCTCGCGCGCCTCGGTGACGTCCGAGCCGACACCGCGAAAACCGTCGAAGATGCCATCCTCGTTGTAGCGGGGCGTGCCCGAAAGCTCCCACCAGCGCGCTTCGCCACCGATCATGACGCGCACGAGCTGGTTGGAGAAATTCTCGCGGCGCTTCAGGCGCTCGGCGAGGTCGTGCAGGCTCGAGTGGAACTGTCCGGTTTCCCATGCCGATCCGGCGACAAGCTGGATGAAGGGCGTGCCCTCGATTTCCGCGGGATCGCGGCCCAGGGCAAACGCGAATCGTGGAGAGACCGCGCGCACGCGGCGCGCCGTGTCGATCTGCCAGAGCCAGTCCGCCTCGCCTTCCTCGAATTCGCGCAGCAGCAGCGAGACGACCTCGCTCTTCTCCAGAATGCCGGCTTCGGCGACCTTGGTGGCGATATAGCGCCGCGCGCCTTCGATGGCGCCGACGAAGATCGTGCCCGTGAAGATCACGGCGATCGCCGCCATGTCGTAGCTTTGGGTGAACAGGAAATAGACGAACGTGGAACCGCCCACGATGCCGGCGAAGAGCAGCGTGCTCATGGGTACGGCGGGCAGCAGGATCGCGGATGCCGTCATCAGCATGGCGATCACGGTCCACAGCTTCACCTGGGTCTGCGAATCCACGAAGAAGCCGAAGAATCCCAGCGGCACGGCCCATGCAAGCCCGTTGACGACGGCGCCGACCATTTGCATGTGGACCTCGCCACGCGACAGCCGGCGTCGGTCGGCATCGGTCAGCGAACGGTCGACCCGGAAGCTGTGCCACAACGTGGCCGCCACTACCGCAATCCACCCGAGCAGCATCATGCTGTTCACCTGGCCCATCAACAGGGCGGCGGTGGCGAGTATGGCCGCGGCCTGCGTGGCGATGCGGGCGAACGTCGTCGCGCTCAGGCTGGAATACTGCAGCCCACGCAGACGCGTCCAATCGCCATCCGCCGGATCGGACAGGCCGAGCACGGCCAACACGGGAAGCTCCTTGGGGAGCGTCTTGTTCGAAAGAGTCCTAGTGTTCACACTGGCTCGGATACTCGAACAAGGGTTATTACTCGGTAAAGCGTTTGCCGTTGATTTCAGTTTTTCGGTTTTACTGGCAGCGGGCAGAGGCCCGTGTCGCGTTTTTATTCAACGGTGACGCTCTTGGCGAGATTGCGCGGCTGGTCGACGTCGGTGCCTTTCACGCAGGCGACGTGATAGGCGAGCAACTGGACCGGTACGGCATAGACCAGCGGCGCGATCAGCGGGTGCACCTTGGGCATCTCGATCGTGGCGATGCAGCCTTCGCCAGCCTCCGCGATGCCTTCAGCGTCGGAGATCAGCACGACCTTGCCGCCACGCGCGCGCACTTCCTGCATGTTGGAGACGGTCTTTTCGAAGAGAGGCCCGGACGGGGCCAGGACGATGACCGGAACGGCTTCGTCGATTAGCGCAATGGGGCCGTGCTTCATTTCGCCCGAAGCATAGCCTTCCGCATGGATGTAGCTGATTTCCTTGAGCTTGAGTGCACCCTCGAGAGCCAATGGGAAGTCCGGTCCACGGCCCAGGTAGAGCACGTCGCGAGCCGGGGCGATGAGGTGCGCCATGTCCGCGATCTCCTCGTCGTGGGCGAGGGCCGCGTTGAGACAGGCGGGCGTCTCGACGAGGTGCCTGACCACTTCGGTCTCCTCGGCGCGGTCCATGCGCCCGCGCAGCACGGCCAGCCGCGCGGCGAGGGCGGCGAGAACGGCGAGTTGGCAAGTGAAGGCCTTGGTCGAGGCGACGCCGATTTCCGGTCCCGCGTGGGTGGGCAGCAGCAGGTCCGCCTCGCGGGCCATGGAACTGGTCGGCACGTTGACGACGACGGCGATTGTCTGCCCGGCCGCCTTGCAGTGGCGCAGCGCGGCAAGCGTATCCGCCGTTTCGCCCGATTGCGAGATGAAGAGGGCCAGGCCGCCCGATTCGAGGACCGGGTCGCGGTAGCGGAACTCGGACGCGACATCGATGTCGACCGGCACGCGCGCGAAGCTTTCGATCCAGTACTTGGCGACCATGCCGGCGTAGTAGCTGGTGCCGCAGGCCACGATGGTGATGCGATTGACCCGGGAGAGATCGAAATCGATCTGCGGCAGCGCCACCGACTGGTCGACCTGCCGCACGTAGCTGTTGAGCGTCTGTGCCACTACGGTCGGTTGCTCGAAGATCTCCTTCTGCATGAAGTGGCGATAATTGCCCTTTTCGATGGCGACCGCCGATGCGCCGGACGAGACGATCTCGCGTTCGACCGGATTGTTGTCGACATCGTAGATCCGGGCGCCGTCGCGGGTGATGACGACCCAGTCGCCTTCATCGAGGTAGGAAATCCGCTGGGTGAGCGGAGCAAGCGCGAGCGCATCGGACCCCAGATAGGTCTCGCCTTCGCCGTAGCCGACCACCAGCGGCGAGCCGAGGCGCGCGCCGATCAGCATGTCGGGGAAGCGGCGGAAGGCGATGGCCAGCGCGAAGGCGCCGCGAAGCTGGGGCAGGACGATCTTCATGGCTTCCTGCGGCGAGCGGCCCGCCTCGATCTGCTCGGAGACGAGGTGTGCGACCACTTCGGTGTCGGTCTGGCTCTCGAAAGTACGGCCGCGTGCTTCCAGTCCCTCGCGCAGGGGCTTGAAATTTTCGATGATGCCGTTGTGCACCAGCGCCAGTTCCGCAGTGGCGTGCGGGTGGGCGTTGGCGGCGGTCGGCGCGCCGTGGGTGGCCCAGCGGGTGTGGGCAATGCCGGTTACCCCCAGCGCCGGGTCCCTGACCAGTTCCTTGACGAGATTGAGCAGCTTGCCTTCGGCACGGCGCCGGATCAGTTGCCCATCATGGACCGTGCAGACGCCGGCGCTGTCATAGCCCCGGTATTCCATTCTCCTGAGGCCGTCGACCAGACGGTCCGCCACGTCTTCCTTGCCGACGATGCCGATGATGCCACACATGTGCCGAGTTTGCTGCCTTAACCGTGATAACCAAGCAATTGGAGGCTTGAACCTGCCGATACAAGCTTGAGAAGAGGTTTAGATGTCAAGCCGGTAGGCGTGCTTGTGGAAAGAACGGCTCAATCGCCGTCGAGCAGATCGCCCAGGCCGCCCAGAAGCGAACCTTCGCCGCGGCTCTGGCCGCCAACCGGGCGTGCGGCCGCGAGCATGCGGCCGGCGAGGCGCGAGAAAGGCAGGGACTGGATCCAGACCTTGCCGGGACCGCGCAGGCGCGCGAAGAACACGCCTTCACCGCCGAAGATCATCGACTTGACCGAACCGGCACGGATCAGGTCGAAATCGACGCCCGATGTGAAGGCGGCGACACAGCCGGTGTCGATGTGCAGTTCTTCCCCGGCCTGCAGTTCGCGCTCTATCACGGTGCCACCCATCTGCACGAAGACCCAGCCATCGCCTTCCAGCTTCTGCATGATGAAGCCTTCGCCGCCGAACAGGCCGGTCATGATCCGCTTCTGGAAGTGGACGCCGATAGAAACGCCGCGCGCGGCGGCGAGGAAGGCATCCTTCTGGCAGATCAGCCGTCCGCCCACGTCGTCGAGCTTGATCGGCAGGATCGCGCCGGGAACAGGGGCTGCGAAGGCCACGCGGGCCTTGCCCTTGCCGTGGTGGGTGAAGACGGTCGTGAACAGGCTTTCGCCGGTGACGAGGCGCTTGCCCGCCCCCAGCAGCTTGCCCATGAAGCCGCTGCCTTCACCGCCCGATCCATCGCCGAACACCGTCGACATCTCGATGTCGGAATCCTTCCAGACCATCGCGCCGGCTTCCGCCACCGCGCTTTCGCCGGGGTCCAGTTCGATCTCGACGAACTGCAGTTCCTGCCCCCTGATTTCGAAGTCGACGTCGTCGGCAATCGATGAACTGCGGGAGTGGCTCCAGGGACTGTTCGTCATCGTGTGGTCTCCATGTGGCGCGAAAGAGGGACGTAAGGTGTCATTGATGCGGCGTGTGACGATGTGATTTCAGCAATGCGACTTGTCAAACCACGCCGGTCGGATATTCTAGGGACTTCAACGAACACTGTCTGACGCGTTACGCCTGACAGCAAGGCCCCGGCAAAGACCGGCGCAGTATCGGTGTTTTGGGGAGAGGAAATACGCCGATGCTCATCAGAAGTGCGTTTGCAGGAGTAGTGTGTCTGTTGTTTGCCGGCGCGGCCCAGGCCGCTACGGTCGGGCAGAGTTCGTCGTCGGGCAGCATACCCGAGACTACGGCGCTTGCCGTCGCTCTGGGGCACGGCATGAAGCCGGGAACGGGCCTCGATGTCGACGCGCAGGTGGACAAGGCCTTCGACATGATCCGCAGTGGCAAGCAGGCGAAGGCCGTCCGGCTTTTCGACAGCGTCATTGCGTCGGTCGACCAGTCGCTTGCTGGCGATACCCGTGCGCGCCTGTGCCGCACCGATCGCAATGCCGGCAAGGCGGACGCGGACAAGGTGGTGCTCGTCGAGGGGGCCGTCTGCGATGCACACTTCGGCAAGGGGTTTGCGCTGATCGATCTTGGACGCGGCGACCTTGCCGAAGTGGAGCTGCGCGAGGCCACGAAGATGGCGCCGGGCAACGCCCACTATGTCAACGAATATGCCGAATTGTTCAAGTCGCGGCGCCAGTGGCAGAAGAGCTACGATCTGTTCGCCCAGGCCTGGGCCATCGTCGACAAGGACCCGGCCGGCCACGATGCGTCGCTGGCGGCGCGGGCCCTGCGCGGGATGGGCTACAACAAGATTGCGATGGGCGATCTCGACGATGCGGAGCGGTTGTTCCGCCAGTCGCAGGAATACGAGCCGGACAACGAAGCGGCCAGGATCGAACTGGGTTACATTGCCCGCAAGAAGGCGATCGGTTCGTAACGCTTCGGCGGGTCGAGCGGTCGCAGGTGCGGCCGCTCCCGTCTCAGCGCGGCTTCTTCTGGTCGGCCTTTTTCTTCTTCATGGCGTCGTGAAAACGGTCGGCCCAGCCGGGCTTGACCAGCTGTTCGCCGCGCACGAGGCGTAGCTCGCCGTCGGCAACGTCGCGGGTGACGGCGCTGCCCGCCGCGACGATCGCGTCCGCGCCGATCTTCACCGGCGCCACCAGCGCGCTGTTCGAGCCGATGAAGGCGCGCTCGCCGATCACCGTCCTGTGCTTGAAATAGCCGTCGTAGTTGCAGGTGATCGTGCCCGCGCCGATGTTGGCGCCCGCGCCCACTTCGGCATCGCCAAGGTAGGTGAGGTGGTTGGCCTTTGCGCCTTCACCCAGCACCGCCTGCTTCATTTCGACGAAGTTGCCGATTTTCGCGCCGGCCTTGAGCACGGCACCGGGGCGCAGGCGGGCATAAGGGCCGATCGAGGTGCCGCTTTCCAGCGTCGCGCCTTCGAGGTGCGAGAAGGCGTGGATGACCACATTGTCCGCCACGGTGACCCCGGGACCGAACACGACGTTGGGTTCGATGGTCACGTCGCGTCCCAGCTGCGTGTCCCAGGCGAAGAACACGGTTTCGGGCGCGATCAGCGACACACCATCGTCCATGGCCTGTACGCGGCGCTTTTTCTGCCAGCGAACCTCGGCTTCGGCGAGTTCGCTCCGGCTGTTGATCCCGCCCACCTCGTCGGCATCATCGGTCACGATAACGGCGCAGGTGCGCCCTTCGAGCGTGGCGATGTTGACGATGTCGACGAGGTAGTATTCGCCTTGCGAATTGTCGTTGCCGACCTTGGCAAGCAGGCCGAACAGGTCGGCTGACTTCACCGCCATCAGCCCCGAATTGCACAGGCGGCAGGCGCGCTGTTCCTCGTTGGCGTCCTTGTACTCGACCATCATCGCGATGCGGCCATCGTCATGGGCGAGCACGCGACCGTATTGCAGCGGGTCTTCCGGTTCGAAGCCGAGCACGACGACGGCCGGGGCATCGGGCGCATGGAGCCGCTCGATCATCGCGCGCATCGTCTCCGCCTGCACGAAAGGCACGTCGCCGTAGAGGATGAGCACATCGCCCTCGAAGCCGGTCAGCGCCTGCTCGGCCTGCTGCACGGCATGGCCGGTGCCGAGCTGGGGTTCTTGCACCGCGATCGTCGCGCGCGCACCCAGCGCCTGTTCCAGTTGTTCGCGCCCGTGCCCGGCGACGACGACCTGACGCTCGGGCGACAGGTCCTGCGCGCTGGCCAGCAGGTGTTCGAGCATCGGGCGGCCCGCGATGGGATGGAGCACCTTGTGCAGGTTGCTCTTCATGCGGGTGCCTTTGCCTGCGGCAAGGACGATGATGGCGAGGGGGGTACTGGCAGAAGTCATAATCGTCATCTGCCAGCAATTTGTTGCAGTTTCTACACCAACCCTTCAGTGGGGTGGCCATGACTTCCTTTCCCTTTGAAATCGTCGGCTTCGATCTCGACGGAACTCTCCTCGACAGTCACGGTGATCTCGCCCACGCGGTGAACCACGCGCTTTCCATCGAAGGACGCCCGGCCATTCCCGCAAGCGCAGTGCGCGACCTGATCGGCGGCGGGGCGAAGAAGATGCTGGCCAAGGCGCTGGAAGTCACCGGAGGCAGCGTGGCCGAAGCGCGTTTCGATGAGCTGCACCAGTCGCTGCTCGATTTCTACGAGGACAACATCGCCGTTGAAACGCGGCTGTTCCCGGGCGGCGAGGCGATGCTGGACGGACTGGCGCAACGCGGCGTGAAGCTCGCGGTCGTGACCAACAAGCTGGAGCGCTTTGCCGTGAAGATCTTCAAGGACCTGGGCCTCACCAGCCGGTTCTACACGGTCATCGGCGGCGATACGCTCGGGCCGGGACGGGCCAAGCCGCGTCCCGATCTGCTGAACCTGATGCTGGAGCGCGCGGGCGGAGGCAGGGCTGCCTATGTCGGCGACACGACCTACGATACAGGAGCGGCCGCTGCGGCGGGCCTGCCTTGCGTGGCCGTCAGCTTCGGGTTCAACGACAGGCCGCCGCTCGATCTTGGCGCCGCGGCGGTGATCGACCATTTCGACGAGTTGATACCGGCGCTAGAACGGATCGCGTAGCTACCGCCCCGCCGATAACCGTTCCAGACAAGCGCCGCGACTTGCCTCTCTCGCGCCGTCGTGCAAGCCCTGTCCCCAGGCGCCGAGCGCCACGTGCAAAAGGGGAGACGAGACGATGCCGACACCTGGAGAGAAACTGCGCGCGCTGCTCGAAAGCGGCGAGCACTTCGTGTGCGGCGACGTCTTTTCGGCGATTACCGGCCGCATTGTCGAGCACGTCGGTTTTCCTGCCGCCTATCTGGGCGGCCATGCCTGCTCCGCCTTCCACTACGCGGTGCCCGACAATGGCGTGTACAGCCAGGTCGAGCAGATCGAGCAGGCCGCGCGCATTGCCCACGTGATGTCGATCCCGCTTATCGCGGACGCCGATACGCTGGGCGAGACGGTGGCCGATGCCTATCACTTCACGCGCCGATACATCCAACAGGGCATTGCCGGCTTCCACGTCGAGGACGAGCGCAATCCCAAGCATTCCAAGCACGTCAATGGACTGTGCGCGATCGAGGACCAGCAGGCGCGCATCGATGCGGCCCGCCGGGCGCAGCGTGACAGCGGCCAGGATTTCGTGATTATCGCGCGGTGTGACGAGCTCTACACCAGCGAGATGGGCGGTGGCGGCACCGGCAGCATGGAAGAGGCGATCAAGCGGGGCCATGCCTATATGGAAGCCGGTGCCGACGCGCTGTTCTACCCGCCGCGCCCCGACTGGGTGCCCGAACTCGTCAAGGCCTTCGGATCGAAGATCCCCGTTGCGACGATGGGCTTCAGCCTGCCCGATACGGCCTTCAACATGGCAACCGGCGGCTGGGTGACGGCTGCAGCCAACCACCTCAAGCTCATGCGCGAGCTCAAGGAGGAAGGCCGCATGCTTTCGGGCAACTTCAACTTCCCCGAAAAGTACGAGCTGATCGAACACCCGCTCTACGATGGCCTGATCGAGGAATGGGCGGAGAAGACCGGACGCCCGACGCGTCCCAACCACGCGCCCTGATCGGCAAGGGGAGCACCAGGCGATTGGCTCCTGGCGTGTGATCGTTTTACCTCGAATCGTCATTGCGAGGCCCGTAGGGCCGCGGCAATCCAGAGCGGCGTCACAACGCTCTGGATTGCTTCGCTTCGCTCGCAATGACGAATGCTTCATTCAAGGGTAATTGCACTCTACTCTGGAACCGCCACGCCTTCGGGCAGTACCAGCACTTCCAGCCCCGCACCGGGCGCCAGATAGCGTCGGGCGACGATTGTGATGTCCGCCGGGGTTAGGGCGAGCAGGCGTTCCTTCGCCATTTCGTAGCGGTCGATGCGGTCGGGCTCGGTCTGGGCGCGGTCGACCAGCGAGAGCCAGCCCCCGTTGCTCTTGAGCGCATTGTGCAGCGATTCGAGCAGCGGCTGGCGGGCGCGGCGAAACATGTCGGCGCTGACGGGAGCAGTATTCAGCGCGCTCACGACGCGCTGGATCGCGGCGCGCGTGGCGGGAACGTCGGCGACGTCGACCGAGGCATTGACGGAAAACACGCCATAGCCTTTCCAGTGCCGTGAGGCATAGCTGCTGGCGGAAGGCGAATAGGCCTTGCCGAGCGCCTCGCGCAATTGATCGGTCAGTTCCACGCGTATGACACGTTCGAGCATCTCCAGCCGCAGCGTGTCGAGCGGGTCGCTGTCGTCCCGCGTTGGCCAGACGATCCTGAGCAGTGCCTGGTCGGCAGGTCCGGTATGGCGGATCACGCGAGTGGATCGGTCTGTCGTGAACATGCGCGGCGGCTGGTCGGAATAGCTGCGAAAGGCCGCTTCGCGCGGGGGCAGGGCGCCCAGCGTCTCTCCGACCAGCGCGATCACGCGGTCTTCGTCTATATCGCCGACAACGCCCACTTCGATCGCACCGCGCGCCAGCCGGTCGCCGATGTCCTGGCGCAGCTTGGCGAAGGTCAGGTGGCGATAGTCCTCGACCCGCTGCAGGCTGAAGCGTGGATCGTTGTCGGACAGGATGGCGCCCAGATCCGCCTCCAGCGCGGAGGATGGCGTCGCCCGCAGTTGCGCGAAGTAGTTGTTGACCGACTGGCGATACTGCACCTCGCCTTCCGGGCGGTAGCCGGGGTCGCGGATCAGGGCCGTCATCAGGTCGAGCTGCAGTTCGAGATCGCGTGGCGTGGTGCGGACCCGCGTGTCGAATGTCGCGGCACCGCGGGACAGCCCGAGGCCGACGGTCCGCCCGGCAAGGATCGAATCGAGTTCGTCGCGGCTGTGCTTGCCAAGGCCGCCTTCCGCCAGATAGGGCGCCATTTCGCTTGCCAGCGGGTCGGCCTTGGTATCGAGCATGTCGCCGCCGTCCACGGCGAGGCTGATCCTGACCTTGTCCTTCTCGATGTCGGTATGCTTGAGGTTGAGCATCACCCCGTTGGCGAAGCGCACCTCGCGGATACCCAGTTCCGGTTCGCGCCTGTCGCTTACGACCTCTCCGGGAGGGCCGAAGTCCGTGTAGTCGAACGATGCCGTCGCGGTGGGGGGCTGCCTGACGATGGTCTCGCGCATCACGCGGCGCCAGGTCTCCTGGATCGCTTCGCTGCCACCTTCGGGGGCGACGCGGCCCTGGAAACGGATCAGCGGCTTTTCGAGCGGTATCGCTTCGCGCTTCATGGCGGCCATCACGACCTCGGGCGTGATCCCGGGGGCGAACGCCTCGAAGCGTTCAAGAGCAGAGGCTGGCGTCGAGGGCACGATCGCATCGTTGACGAGCGACAGCGCCGCGCTGGCGAGCGTCCCGTTCGAGCGTGTTTCGGCCGCGCCGGCGGCATCGACGAGCGATGTGCGGATACGGGCGATCTGCTCGGTAACCTCGTCCTGCGTGAAGCCATGGGCCAGCGCGCGGCGGTATTCCCGCGCCGCCGTTTCCAGTCCGCGCTGCCATGCGCCATCGACCGTGTCGACGATCAGCCGCGTCGAGCGGGCAGCCTTGAACACGTCGCCCGTGCCGAAGCCGGCATCGCGAAAGGGCGGCTTTGCCGAGCGGGCCAGACGTTGCAGCCGCCGGTTGACGATCCGGTAGCCGATGGTGCGCAGGAGGTTTTCCTGGCGTTCGGCAATCGTGTCGGGCTCGTCCCGGTAGCGGCCGTTGCGCAGCACCGTCATGCGCTCGGACAGGGCGGGGTCGAGGTAAATCTCGCTGCGATCCCTGTCCATTCGATAGACCGGCCCCGCATCGGGCTGCTTTTCCGCGAGGGCGGGGCTCCAGCTGGCGAAGTGGCGGCGGATGCCGGCTTCCACCGCAGCGGTGTCGAAATCGCCGACGACCACGAGAACGGCATGGGAAGGCACGTATTCGCGCTGGTAGAAACTGCGCAGCGAAGCGCTGGTGGCCGCCTTCAGCGTCTCGGCCGTGCCGATCGGGAAGCGCTCGCCATAGCGCGAGGCGGGATAGAAGAAATGCGTGGAAGCAAAGGCGTTGCGGTAACTCCAGGTGTTGCGGTCGCGCATTTCCGACAGCACGACGCCGCGTTCGCGTTCGACCGCGCCCTGCGAAATCGTAAGGTTGCTCGCGGTTTCGCGCATCAACATCAGCGCGGTATCCAGTAGCGCCGGGTCGTTGCGCGGCAGATCGAGCTTGTAGACGGTGCGCTCGAAGCCGGTCGAGGCGTTGGTATCGGCCCCGAACGCCAGCCCGTCGCGCTCGAGCAGCCTGATCATCTCGCCTTCGGGGACGTGCGTGGAGCCGTTGAAGGCCATGTGTTCGACGAAGTGGGCATAACCGCGCTCGCTGTCGCTCTCGTCCAGCGATCCGGCCTCGACTTCCATGCGGACGACGCCGGTGCCTGCCGGCGTGGCGTTGTGGCGAACGATGTAGCGCATGCCGTTGTCCAGGCGTCCGAAGCGAAAGTCCGGATCGACCGGGATGTCGCTCTTCTCGAAAGCCCAGCGGGTGTCGTCGTTGGAGGTATCCCTCGCGGCGAGCGGCGCAGGCAGCAGCGCGGCGAGGACAGCGATCAGGAGTCCTCTCATCGCGTCAGGAGTGCCCCAGCGGCCCGAACATAACAAGGGGCCGGATCGCATTTGCCCGCGATCCGGCCCCTTGGCTCAATTCGTTTCGTGCCCGGTGGGGGCTTACTTGCCGCGCAGCTTGCGGTGCTTGGACAGGTCGAAGACCTCGCTCGGGCCGTTGTCGTCCTGCAGCAGGCCGAGACGACGGGCGACTTCCTGATAGGCTTCTTCCTCGCCGCCCAGATCGCGGCGGAAGCGGTCCTTGTCGAGCTTTTCGCCGGTGTGCATGTCCCACAGGCGGCAGCCGTCGGGGCTGATCTCGTCGGCCAGGATCACGCGGCTGAAGTCGCCGTCCCAGATACGGCCGAATTCCAGCTTGAAGTCGATCAGGCGGATGTTGATCGCCGCGAACATGCCGCACATGAAGTCGTTCACGCGGATCGCCATGTCGGCGATGTCCTGCATCTCGTCATGCCCGGCCCAGCCGAAGCAGCGGATGTGTTCCTCGGCGATCATCGGATCGCCGAGGGCATCGTCCTTGTAGTAGTATTCGATCAGCGTGTGCGGCAGCATCTCGCCCTCGGGAATGCCGAGGCGCTTGGAGATGGAACCGGCCGCGACGTTGCGCACCACCACCTCGATCGGGATGATTTCCACCTGCCGCACCAGCTGCTCGCGCATGTTCAGGCGGCGGATGAAGTGGTTGGGCACGCCGATGTGGTTGAGGCGCGTGAAGACGTACTCGCTGATGCGATTGTTGATGACGCCCTTGCCCTGGATCGTGCCTTTCTTCTGCGCGTTGAACGCAGTGGCATCGTCCTTGAAGTACTGGATCAGCGTGCCGGGCTCGGGACCTTCGTAGAGGATCTTGGCCTTGCCTTCATAGATCTGGCGGCGACGGGACATGGGTTTCGTCCTTGCAACGGTAAAAGAGCAAACCCCGGCTCGATGGAGTCGCGGGCGACATTCCGGGCCGGGGCAATTGCTCGCGCATATAGTGCAAGCCGGGTCAAAAGCAAACTACCCGCTCTGCACTTGGTGGATACCGCGCTTTTGTGCACGATGGCGGCATTAGAACGGGGGAGAATGCGGGATGGGAGAGCAGGGGGACGAAACGATCGCCGGCTGGATCGCCAGCGTCGTCGGATGTCCGGCGGTTTCCGACTGGGTCACGGTGGACCAGGCGATGATTTCGGGCTTTGCCGATGTGACGCGCGACTGGAATTTCCTGCACGTCGATGGCGATGCCGCCCGCGCAGTCGGTATGGAGCGGACCATCGCCCATGGCTTCCTTACGCTGTCGCTGATGTCGCCGATGCGGATGAATGCCGGACTGCGGCCATGTCCCGGGCTGAAGATGGCGATGAACTACGGGCTCGACGGGGTGCGCTTTCTTTCGCCGGTTCATGTCGGAGACCGCATTCGCGGTCGCTTTACAACGCTGGACATTGAGGAAACGCAGCCGGGCCGCTATCGTGAGACGGTACAGGCAAGCGTCGAGATCGAAGGGCAGGAACGCCCCGCGCTGGTTGCCACATGGCTGGCCATGTACATGACGTGAGGATCGCCCGAAAATGACCGTTGTCATCCGAGCTCTGACCGGAGAGCAGATTCTGGCTGCCGTCGACGCTCTCGCGGCATTGCGCATGAGCGTCTTTGCCGAATGGCCCTACCTCTACGACGGCGATCACGCCTACGAGATCGCGTACCTCGGGGAATTCGTCGAGGCGCCGGACGGGATCCTCGTTGCCGCCTGCGATGGCGACAGGATCGTGGGCGCGGCGACGGCATCGCCCATGCCCGCGCAGAAAGCCGAATTCCGCGCGCCTTTCGAAATGCGCGGGTTCGATGTCTCGCGGCTGTTCTATTTCGGGGAATCCGTATTGCTGCCCGAATACCGGGGGCAGGGCATCGGCCATGCCTTCTTCGATCACCGCGAGGAGCAGGCCAGGAAATGCGGCGCTGCGGCAGCGACGTTCGCGGCCGTCATGCGTCCGTCGGATCACCCGGACCGGCCGGCAGACTACGTTCCGCTCGACCGGTTCTGGCGCAAGCGGGGCTATGCACCGGTTTCGGGGCTGGTCACACGGTTCGACTGGAAGGACCACCGCGAAACGGGTCAGACGGCCAAGCCGATGCAATACTGGATGCGACGCTTCTAGAGCGAATCCCGCCGGATCGCCTCGACGAGATTGCGCGCGGCCTCGCTCACCTGGCGCCAGGTCTCCTCGAAGCCTTCGGGGCCGCCGAAATAGGGATCGACGACATCCTGGCCGGTCATGCCCGGAACATGGTCGAGCAGGAGCGAGAGGCCGGCGTGCGGGCTCGGCGGCGCGATCCGTCGCAAGTCGGCGAGGTTCTTGCGGTCGAGCGCGATGATGCGGTCGAACCGGGCGAAGTCGTCTCGTTCCACCTGCCGGGCGCGATAGGACGCGATGTCGATTCCGTGGCGCAGGGCTTCGGCGCACGACCGCGGATCGGGGGCGTTGCCGATGTGCCATGACCCCGTGCCGGCGGAATCGACCAGCAGGTTCAGTCCCGTCGCCTCGGCATGATGGCGCAAGGCGGCCTCCGCGAGCGGCGAGCGGCAAATGTTGCCGAGGCAGACGAACAGGACGGAGGGCAAGGGCGGCGCAACGGTCATTCCACGATCCTAGACCACCCGCGGCCGCTTCGTCACGTGCCGCCAGGGGAGGGGGCTAACAAAAGAAATACATTCATCGTTAATTTCGGGTGTCTTCGTGTGGGAGAGCCGCGTCCCTGCCTATATGGCCACTAAAGGGAGGGTTTCCTTAAGGTTTCAAGGATAACTGATAGTCCAAATCCCCTGCTTTCCGACGGATGCGGCATAGTTAATCGATGCGGACCATCACAAAGTTCATCTCGCGCCTGCGCCACGATCGGGCGGGCAACATCCTGCCCATGGCAGCGGTCGGTGCTGTCGTCGCGGCGACCATCGTCGGTTCCGCCGTCGATCTCAGCCGTGCCTACAGAGCGAAGAACCAGTTGCAGTCCGCCTGCGACGCGGCCGTGCTGGCCGGACGTCGCTCGGTCTCCACGAACGGCTTCGACGATGCGTCCAAGACCGCTGCTGCCAACTTCTTTTCGACGAATTTCGACGACGACGTCCAGGAAACGCGCTCGACTTCGTTCGTCACCAGTTCGGACGACAACGGCAATACCGTGAACGGTACCGCCAGGACGACGCTCGACACGCTCATCATGCGCCTGTTCGGCTTCGACGACTTCCAGCTTGGCGTGAATTGTTCAGCCTCTATGGGCGTCGGCAATTCCGACGTCGTGATGGTGCTCGACAACACCGGATCGATGGGCTGGAACCTGACCTACAGCGAGACCAGGCTCGAGGCGTTGCAGGACGCCATGAAGAACTTCTACACGACGCTTTCGTCCGCCACGTCGGGGACGAATGCCCGCATTCGCTATGGTTTCGTGCCTTACAGCACGACCGTGAACGTCGGGCATCTGCTGTACGATCTCAACCCGAATTACATCACCGACAAGCACACCTATTCGTCGCGCGAGCCGATATATGTCGATCCGTCGACGAGCACGACCGACACGGCCTACGAGAACCTGCAGACGACGGACTGGATTGATTACAATGACGGGTACAGAAACTACTCCGATTGCGAGAGTGATCTGCCTCCCGCCGCCAGCGGCTTTTCGGACTATGGGTCTTCATCCACGTCATCGACGTCGACGCCTGCGACGGACGGCTCCGGGCACCAGATGGTCACGACGACGTCAACGCAAGAACAGCGCCAGCTGACATCATCTCAGTGCGTCTCTTACAATGTGAAGATTCGTGGATCGTGGTACACGTATTATAAAATACAGGCGAAGTATAATACGCGTGACAAGGTAAGTACGGACACTATGCTGGGTGGCCCGGATGTCGTGGGTACCTTCCATCACTACGATTACAAGCCCGTCGAGTACGATACCAGCACGTACAAGACCTTCACGTCGGTTTCGAAGCTCGTCGGCGATCCCTCCGGAGGGAATCCTACTTCCGTGAGTTCCACCTGGAACGGCTGCATCCATGAACGGTCGACCTCGTCGGCCAGCAGTTTCAGCTTTTCCTCGCTCACGGGCATTTCCCCGTCCGATGCGCTGGACCTTGATCTCGATACTGCGCCGAGCGTTGGCGACGAGAGTACGAAGTGGGCGCCGATGTGGCCGGAGATCGTCTACAACCGCTACACGACCGGCGAGGATTCACGGGGGCGCACTGTCCATACGGCGACGACAGGCACGGGTGACTACGGCGTTACCGTATCGTCTCCCTGTCCCGTCGCGGCGCAGGGGCTCGAGGAAATGACCCAGGGCGAGTTCGACGGCTACGCCAATTCGCTGGTGGCTACCGGGAACACCTATCTGGACATCGGCATGATCTGGGGCGGGCGCCTGCTTTCACCGGAGGGCATCTTTTCCGGCACTGTCAATGATCGCCCCTCCAACGGCGGCGAGGTGTCGCGCCATATCGTGTTCATGACCGATGGCGTGATGGAGCCGAACAATGCCATCAACCAGGCGTGGGGCCTCGAATGGTGGGACCGCAATGTCACTTCGGACGGCAGTACCGGCGACACCTCGCGCCACACCTCGCGCTTTCTGGCGGCATGCGAGGCGATCAAGGACAAGGGTATCCGCATCTGGGTGATCGCCTTCACGTCGGGCCTCTCCAGCGATCTCACGACCTGCGCGTCCGCCCACAGTTCGTTCACCGCCAGCGACTCGGCGGACCTCAACGAGGCCTTTCAGGAAATCGCCAAGCAGGTCGGCGAGCTGAGAATTACGCAATGACGGGAAGGACGGGCATGGCCGGCTGGGAACGCATCGTTGCGCTGTTCGCGCGCTGCCGCGACGACAGGCGGGGCGTGACGGCGCTGGAGTTTGCGCTTGCAGGGCCGGTGCTGATCATCCTGCTGCTCGGCATCTTCGACATCGGGCATATGACCTACGTCACGAGCGTGTTGCAGGGCGCCGTGCAGAGCGTTGCGCGCAACAGCGCCCTGGAAACCGCCGATACCGCCACCGAGGACGCCTATGTCGAGGAGATGGTCCAGCGGGTGGCGCCCGGCGCAACGGTAACGACGAGCCGAAAGAGCTACTACGACTTCGCCGATATCGACCGGCCCGAGAGCTGGAACGATACCAACAACAACGGCACGTGCGACAACTCGGAGACTTACACCGACGAGAACAAAAACGGCCGTTGGGACGCCGATGTCGGCAAGTCCGGCAACGGCGGCGCCAACGACGTCGTCGTCTACACGGTGACGATGACCTACAAGCCCCTTTTCCCGATCCCCTGGATCACCGACAGCAATGCGACACGCACGCTGGAGGCCAGCGCCGTGAAGAAGAACCAGCCGTTCTCGTTGCAGAACAGCCTCGGTTCCGCGGCAGGGTCATGCGATTGAGCGAGCATGCGATGAAATCTGCGATCATGCGCCACACCACGGAGCCTTGCCGCCGCGCCCGGGCGTTCGCCCGGTCGTTCCTGGCGGACAGCAGGGGCGTTTCGATCCTTGAGCTGGCCCTGTCGCTACCGCTCCTGCTCACGCTCGGGCTCTACGGGACCGAAATGGCCTATATGGCCACGGTCAACACGCAGGTTGGCGCGATTGCCAATTCGGTGGCGGACAACGCCTCCCGTCTGGGCCAGACCGACAACAGCGCGGTGACGCCGACGGTGACGGAAACCGAGATCAACTCGGTGATGTCGGGTGCGCTCGTGCAGGGCAATGCGTTCGATTTCGAGAAACAGGGGCGTATCATCCTGTCCAGCCTCGAAAAGGATTCGGCGACCGGCAAGCAATACATCCACTGGCAGCGCTGCAAGGGCGACTATGACCATGCTTCGCGCTACGGCCCGGAAGGCACTGGTCTTGACGATGGTACGACGCTTGCCGGCATGGGAGAGGCGGGGCACCTGATCACCGCCAACAGCAACTCGGCCGTCATGTTCGTGGAAGTCTACTTCCACTACCAGCCGCTATTCGGCACCGTTTTCGTGGGTGACACGACCTTCAGCCGCGAGGCCGCCTTCATCATCAGGGACGACAGGAACCTGACCCCCGGCGTTACCGGCACGGCTAACCAGTCGGCGTGCAGCTGAGCTGATCCGGCCGGGCGCCTGGGCTCTTTGCGGCCTTCACGGGAGGCTTCGCCATCCCGTGCGTGCCCCTGCATGTTCGCCTCAGGGAAACCTTTCAGCCATGGCGTGACAAGTCGTGGCGCATGGGACGCGTTAGGGTCCCGGGCATGGAAACGATTTCCCGAACAGAGGATCAGTGCATGTCCAGCAACCCCGCCCTATCGCTCGAAGCCATCCCGCCTGTCACGACGGCTGCCGCATGGCGCGGGGATGAGCTCGAGAAGACGGGCGAATGGATCTACATGCTCTCGGCCGAGCAGGTCGCCGAGCTCGAGGAACTGGGCACACGCTTTCTGGAAGAGAACCCGGACCTGCGCACCGTTCAGGCCGAGGACTATCCGCTCGTCGCCTGCGCCGATGCGGTGAAGGTATGGGGCGGTGACGTCGACTACGGGCGCGGCTTCGTTCTGGTGCGCGGGTTGCGCACGCACCTCTATTCCGATGCGCTGTCCTCGGCGATCTACTACATCCTTGGCCTGCACATGGGCGATCCGATCCGTCAGAACGAGATGGGCGACCTGATCGACCACGTCTATGCGACCTCGGACAAGACCATGGACGATCCCACCGCGCTTTCCGCCAAGGTGCGCGACAAGCTTGTCTATCACTCCGACAGCTCGGACATCGTCGCGCTGATGTGCCTGCGTCCGTCCAAGGAAGGCGGGGCATCCTGTCTCGTCTCGGGCGCGCAGATCTACAACGAGATTCTCAAGCGCCGTCCGGATCTGGCGCCGCTGCTGCTCGAACCGTTCCACTGGGACTGGCGCCGGCAGGACCACAATGCACCGGCCGATACCTACACTTCGCCGATCGTCAGCCTCGTCGATGGCGTCTTCTCGATGTACGCGGGCTCGCTCTACATTCTTACCGCGCAGGAATACGAGGGCGTGCCCAAGCTGACGCCCGAGCAGATTGAAGTGCTCGAGCTCTTCGACAAGATTACCTACGAGGAAGGCATGGCGATCGAGATGGACTTTCGTCCCGGCGACATCCAGTGGCTGTCCAACTACGCCGCGCTTCATGCCCGCACGACGTTCTGGGACTGGCCCGAACCGCAGCGCCGCCGCCATTTGCTGCGCCTGTGGCTGAGCCGCGATGCAGGCCGCCCGGTCGTGTCCGGTTTCGGCAAGAACGGCGTCGTGCAGGTGCGTTCGGCCCCGCGCGACGGTGCCGCCGAGCATCCTGACGCGCACTTCGACGTCTATTCGGTCTCGGTTCCCCGCCTGCTGTCCTGAGCGCCGGCTCCCAATCCCGCCTCACAGCGGGATGCGGCACTCGCCCAGGCCTGATGGTGCACGCTTCCTAGCGCCGTTGCACGTCGGGTCGGGGGGCATGGGCGAGTGCCGCTATGGGAGGCAGGAGGATCGCGCAAGGTGATCAGAGAAGTGCGATGACTTCCCCCGCGGTTTTCACATCCGCGAAGTTGAGGCGCAGGTTGAGCAGCGCGGCATTGTGTTCCTCGTCGGTCACCGTGGCGCAGGCATCGGACACAACGATCACCTTGTAGCCGCGCATGTTGGCTTCGCGGGCTGTCGATTCGATGCAGACGTTGGTCAGCGTTCCCACCAGGACCAGCATCTCGATCCCGTGAAGTTCCAGAACTTTCGCCAGAGCGCCGGCAGGGCAGGAAAAGGCGCCATAGCGGAACTTGTCGAGCACGAGATCGTCCCGCCCACGGTCCATGGCCGGGTGGATGTCATGCGAAGCGCAGCCCTCGCGCAAGGCTGCCACCGCGCGAACCACCACCGGATCGGACATGTCGTATTGCCATTCCGGCATGGCCAGATGCGGTGCGTCGCTGACAGTCTGGCGCGTCCAGATCACTGCCGCATCGGCATTGCGCATGGCCCGGACCAGCCGGTTGATCGGTGCGATGACGGCGCGCGCGGTTTCGCTGCCGAAAACTTCGCCTTCGCCGACGAAGGCCGATTGCATATCGACCACGACCAGCGCGGTGCGGGCGGGGTCGATCGAGTCGAAGGCGTTGTATCCGCGCCCCCGCTCGATGGCCCAGGCGGGCAACTCGATGCGGTGCATCAGGCGTCTTCGTAGGCGATGGAGAGCGAGAGCGCTTCCCACTCCTTGATCTGCGCGGCGACGAAGGCGTGCTGGTCGGTGGCGTAATGCAGCGCGTCCTCGCCCAGGAACAGGTGCAGCGGCGGCTTGGGCGCGTCGAGCGCCTGCAGGATCGCTGCCGCCGCGCGCTGCGGATCGCCCTTTTCCTTGCCCGCATTCTCGGTGAGGCTGCGGCGCGCGAAATGGGCGACGCTGTCGTAATCGGCGATGTCCCTGACGGCGAACTTCAGGCCGGCACCGGCAAATTCGGTGCGCATGCCGCCCGGCGCGACATTGGTGACGCGAATGTTCATCGGCGCCACTTCCTGCGCCAGCGTCTGGCCGAGGCATTCGAGCGCGTACTTGCTGGCGCCATAGATTGCCGTGCCGGCCCAGGGCGCGTGGCCGCTGACCGAGGTGATGTTGACGATATGCCCGGCGCGGCGCGCGCGCATCGCCGGGAGCACGGCCTGGATCATGCGCAGCGCGCCGAAGACGTTGATTTCGAACAGCGCCCTGGTCTCTTCGATGGACACTTCCTCGATCGCGCCGATCAGACCGTAGCCGGCATTGTTGACGAGACGGTCGATGCCGCCGGTCAGCTCTTCGGCCCGGGCGACGGCATCGCGCACCGAAGTCTCGTCGCCGAGGTCCACGGTAAGGACATGCGCACGGCCCGGGGCAAGGCTGGTGAAGGCCTCGTCGCTGGCCTGCCGCGTGGTGCCGACAACCGTGTCTCCGCGCGCGAGAGCGGCTTCGGCCAGCGTCCGGCCAAGGCCGCCGCCAATCCCGGTAATCAGCCAATTCGTCATTGAGGAACCTCCATTGTTGCTGGGCAGCCTAGGGGGAGGGTGCCCGCGCGCTCTTGGCGCTGATGCCCGCAATTGTTGCGCCTGCGCGCACGGTGGCTGCTCGTGCTTGACCGGTCGTGTGCGCGCATGCTGCACCCGGCTTCCACAAGCAAAAGGATGGGGCGCACACTTGGCTGTTCACATCGTCGGTTCGATCAATATTGACATTATTGCCTCGCTCGAACGCCTGCCGTTGCCGGGCGAGACCGTCATGGCCGGTGCCACTGCGAAACTGCCCGGAGGCAAGGGCGCGAACCAGGCCGTCGCGGCCGCGCGCATGGGGGCGCAGACGCGCATGATCGGCGCGGTGGGCGATGGCGATGCCGGCCGCTGGATGCGCGACAGGCTGGCCGCCGACGGGATCGATGTTTCCGGCATCGAAGTGCTCGAAGGTCAGGAAACCGGCACTGCCTATATCGCCGTCGATGCCGAGGGTGAGAACCAGATCATCGTGGTTTCTGGTGCCAATGCGCGATTGCGGCCCTGCGCGCCGGTGGACGAGGGGGTGCTGCTGGCCCAGCTTGAAGTGCCGGTTGCCACGCTCCTGCCGGTCTTCGCGCAGTCAAAGGCGATCCGTATCCTCAACACGGCGCCGGCCGTCGCCGGGGCGAGGGCGCTGTTCGAGCATGTCGATGTCCTCGTCCTCAACGAACACGAACTTGGCGTCTATGTTCCTGCCGATGGCGATGACGACGATCTGGCCCGGCGCGCGCGCAGCCTGCTGTGCCGGGATGGGCAGGCGGTCGTCATTACGCTGGGGGCGAACGGTGCACTGGCGGTGCGGAGCGACTGGCATCTCCATGTGCCGGCCGTGCCGGTGATCCCCGTCGATACGATTGGCGCGGGCGATTGTTTCTGCGGCGCGCTGGCCGCGCTGCTGGACGAAGGGCGCTGTTTGGAGGAAGCTCTGCCTTGCGCGAGTGCGGCTGCGGCGCTGTGTACGCTGGGGCAGGGAGCGGCGCCTTCGATGCCCACGCGCGCGGCCGTGGCGGACCTGCTTTTGGGGACGCCAACAGAACATGCGCTGCCAATCAAGAACGCTTCTGCGGCTTCCCTAGGCTGATTGCACGAAGCCCAGACCAACGAACAGGATTTCAGGATGACCCAGTTCCAGCCTACGCCATTCGACATTCCTTCGGACGCCGGCGGCAAGGATCTCGGCATCTTCCTTCCGATCGCGAACGGCGGGTGGATCCTCTCGAAGAACAAGCCCGAGCTCGACGGCTCCTATGCCTACAACCGCCAGTGCGCGGTGCTGGCCGAGGACGTCGGGTTCGATTTCATCATGTCGATGTCGAAGTTTCGCGGCTACGGTGGTGAGACGCACCACTGGGACAGCTCGCTCGATCCGGTCGTGCTCATGGCCGCGCTGGCCGAGGTGACCAGCAAGGTGAAGTGCTGGACCACGGTCCACACCATTCTCCAGAACCCGGCGGTCGTGGCCAAGATGATGGCGACGCTCGATCAGGTCTCGGGCGGGCGTTCGGGTCTCAACGTGGTAACCGGTTCGTACAAGGGCGAATTCTCGCAGATGGGCGCCTGGCCCGAAGGCGTCGACCACGACGGGCGCTACGATCTCGCCAAGGAATGGATCACGGCGATCAAGCGGCTGTGGAAGGAAGATTCCGTCTCGATGGATGGCAAGTACTTCCAGCTCGATGACTGCGAATCCTGGCCCAAGCCGGAAAAGCGCCCGTTCCTCGTCTGCGCCGGTTCCTCGAAGAAGGGCATGCGCTTCACCTCGGAAGAGATGGATGCGATCTTCCTGTCGGGTGCCGATCCGGAAGAACTGGCCGAGGCCAGCCGCGCCGCCAAGGCCGATGCGGCCGAGCTGGGCCGCTATGTGCGCACCTATTCGATGATGACCGTGGTCTTCGGCGATACCGACGAAGAGGCCGAGGCGACCGCGAAGCATTATGCCGAGGGCTTCGACGAAGATGCTCTGCACGGCATGATGCGGGCCTATGGCTTCCTCGATGCCGAAATCGGCAAGGAAAACGCCTTCACCAAGAAGGCCCGCTCGAGCTTCATGTCCGCGCATGTCACCGGATGCTCGCAGACCGTGACCGACCGGTTGACCAAGCTGCTCGAAGTCTCCGGCACCGACGGGCTCATGTTGATCTTCCCGGATTACCTGACCGGCATCCCCAAGTTCGGCCGCGAGGTCCTTCCGGTCCTGCGCGAGCGCTTTCCCGGCAAGGTAAAGGTCGGCAGCCATGGCTGAGGCCACTGACCTGCCGCACGTCGCGCCGGACAAGCTCGGCGCGATGCTGCCGCCGGCGACGACGGCACTCGTCGTCGTCGATATCCAGACCGATTTCGCCGCGCCCGATGGTCTCGTCGGCCGTTTCGGCGTGGACATGACGGCGATCGAGGCGGCCATCGACCGTGTCGAGGACCTGATCGCCGCCGCGCGCAAGGCGGGGGCGACGGTGGCCTTCATGCGGGTCGTCACGCGGCCCGAAACCGATCCGCCGGTGCTCAAGACGCTGATGGCCCGGCGCGGCGAACCTGGCGGCGAGGCTATCTGCCGCGTGGACGATGGCGGTGCCGACTATTACCGCGTCTCGCCCGAGCCGGGCGACATCGAGATCGACAAGCTGATGTTCGACAGCTTTCACGGCACCGATTTCGACGAGCAGCTCAAGGCGCGCGGGATCGATACCGTGGTCATGACCGGCATCACCACCGAATGCTGCGTCGATTCCACCGCGCGCTCGGCCTTCCACAACGGCTACAACGTCTTCGTTGTTTCCGATGCCTGTGCGGCATACGAACCGGAGATGCACACGGCGACGCTCAACGTGCTCGAGAAGAACCTGGCCTTGCTGGTCACCTCGGACGCGGTGGCCGGGGCCTGGGCTTGAAGCGCGCCGCCGCCATTCCTGCATTCCCGGCGAGGGCCGGTGCCTGTGGGCGCTGAGACCGGCGCATCCTTGCAGGCCGGTCCGCCCGCCCGCGCCAAAATGGAGGGTCCCAGTCTATGGCCGATGCTCTGAAATCGCTGACCCGGGGAACGCCCGGGGGCGTTCTGGCCGCATGTACCGTTGGCAATTCGGTCAGTGTGACTCCGGCGGTCCATGCCGTTTTCGGCCTGTTTCTGGTGCCGCTTTCCGAGGAGTTCGGCTGGTCGCGTGCCAGCATTTCGGGCGTGCTGGGCGTGCTGGCTCTGGTAGGGGCCGTAAGCTATCCGCTGATTGGCCGCCACGTCGACAAGGGCGGCGCGCGGCGCACCTTGCTGGCGGGTGTCTTCGGTCTGGCGCTGTCGATCGCGGCGCTGGCGATGACGGGCGGCAGCCTCCTGCAATTCTACGCGACTTTCGCCGTGCTGGCGGTCTTCGGTGCCATGGCCGGCACGCCGATCTTCCAGAAGGTGATCGCCGACTGGTTCGACAAGAACCGCGGCACTGCGCTCGGCGTCAGTGCGGGCGGGGGCAACGGGCTGGGCTCGGTGATCCTGCCGGTACTCGCCGCCGTGCTGGTGCAGACCTGGGGCTGGCGAGCCGGCTATCTCGGTGTGAGCGGCTTCATGCTGCTGATCGCATTTCCGCTGCTGTGGCTCATGCTGCGCGACAGGGCCGGTTCGGGCCATCATGTAGAGGCGGTGGAGCGCGACGGCCTCACGCTGGGCGAAGCTGCACAGACGCCGGCCTTCTGGCTGATTCTGATCGCGCTGGCGGCCGGTGCGGGCGGCACCACGGCAGTGTTCAGCCATGTCGTGCCGATCCTTGGCGATCGCGGTTTCTCGGTCGCGACCGGGACGGCGGTGGTCGGCGTCTTCGCGCTGGTTACGTCGGGCTGGCAGATCGCCACCGGGCGGATCATGGACATGATCCCGTCGCCGCGCGTCGTGGTGCCGATGTACCTCATGGCCGTTATCGGGCTGGTCCTGCTGGAAACCGGAACGGGCATGACCGCACTCGTCATCGGCGGCGCGCTGCTGGGCGTGGGGCTCGGCGGCCAGTTCGGCGCCTTACCCTATTTCATCGGCCGCTATTTCGGCACGCGCCATTTCGGCTCGGTGATCGGCGCGATGTATTCGGCGGTGATCGCCGCGCAGGGCACGACGCCGATCCTGCTCGACGCTGTGTTCGATGCGCAGCATTCCTACCGCCCGGCACTTGTCGGCGTGGGTGGAGCGCTTATGGCGGGTGCGGTCCTGCTCATGCTGCTCCCGCGCTACAATCGGGCGGCGGACGTGGGCGAAGGCCTGCTCGTCGCCGGCCACTGATCTTGCAAGACATCACGATTTCCGGAGGCCGACGTGGCTGATTTTTCCGAGCACGAACCCGCATTCGCCGATCCCGCCAAGGCGCCCTATGCCGTCAGCGAGGAAGAGCGCGCGGCGATTGCCGCGGCGATCGATACCGATGAACTGGTCGATCTGGCGCTCACGCTCGGCAACATTCCCAGCCGCTCGCGCGAGGAACTGGCCGCAGCCGAATTCGTCCACGACTGGATGGCCAAGGAAGGCTTCCGCCCGCGCAAGGTCGGCGCGACGCCCGAACGGCCCAATGTGATCGGCGAGTACGGCGGCACCGGGCGCGGCGCGAACCTGCTCTTCACCGCGCACCTGGATACCGAGAGCCCGACGGGCATGATCGAGCACGACAAGTTCCGCTACCGTGAAAGCACGCTGGCCGATCCCGAATGGACCAAGTGCTGGCTCGACGACGAGGGCCGTATTCGCGGCTATCCCGTCACCAACGATCGCGGCCCGATGTCCTGCTTCCTGATTGCGGCCAAGGCGCTGCGCAAGGCCGGTATCGGCCTGTCCGGCAAGACCTGGCTGACGGCCTGCCCGGGTGAGATCGGCCCCGAGCCGATAGAGGAATTTTCCGGTATCGAGTGGAACGGCAAGGACATCGGCGCGCACTACCTGTTCCACCACGGCGGCGTCGCGCCGGACTATGCAATTGCGGCCGAGGGTACCGACTTCGGGCTGACCTGGCAGGGCAGCGGCTATGCGCTGTTCCGCGTGCGCATCTTCGGGCAGGGCATGTTCTCGCCGATCCTCGACGCGCCGCAGAGCGCGGCCGCGCATCCCAATCCGATCTATCGTCTGGGCCCCGTGATCGACGCGCTTCATGCCTGGGGCCTCGCCTTCGAGCAGGGCAGCATCATCGAGACGGCGAGCGGCGAAGTGCGGCCCAAGGTCCAGATCGCCTCGGTGCGGGGCGGCATGCCGATCGACTTCGGCGCGGGCACCGAGGTTTGCGCGCTCTACCTCGATGTCTCGCTCAACCCGCGCCAGAAGGCGGCCGATGCCTATCACGGGATCGTCGAGGCGATGCGTGGTGTCGATGTCGAGCAGTTCGATGTCGAGCCGGTGGTGGTGCGCCACGGTTTCGAGGCGCGGCCCGGCGAAGTCGCCCCGCTGGTCGGTGCGGTCGATGCGGCCACGCGCCTGGCGCGCGGCGCGCCGTTGGAACCGGCCCATCCGGTCTATTCGAGCATGTGGCGCGATCACAACGTGTTCAACATGCACCGCGTTCCGGCCGTCACCACCGGAATGCCGCGCTGGCGGCCGACGGGAGAGGACATGGCATCGAGCGCGCTCGTCTATGCGCTTACGATGCTGGCCGTCTGCGGCAGGGGGGAGGCGCCGGCCGGTCTGGACGGTGCGACGAGCGTCTATGGAAACGACTCGCCTTTCTAGCTCTGACGGCCTCCGCCACTGCGGCTGTGCGGGCGAGTCCATGGCCGAATGAACAGCCCCCTTGTCGGTTTGGGCAACGCTGGATAGACCGTGGCGTAGGTCGCCAAAGTTAAGAAGCGTTCATTCTCCGGAGAAGGGTGCCACCATTTTCAGGTGGTCCGTAAGTGCGAATAACGACGAATGTTTATCCCAAGGAGCAGCGGCGCGATGCTTGGCGCTTCGCTCTCAAGCGCCTGTCGCTGACGCTCGACGAGGCCGACGAAGCGACTCTGTACGGCGAGCTTATCCATTTCCGTTCAAGCACTAACATCGACTTCATCCGGGTGACCGGAACCCCGCAATCCTGGTCGATCGACTTTCGCGAACAGCCCCAGACCTACTGGCTGGCGATGATCCTCGACGGCACCGCGACGATGCGCGATGCGCAGCAGACACTGAAGCTGAGCGACGGCGACATGATCTGCGGCCGGGGCGATTCGCCAGTGCATCTGGCCTTCGCCGGCGACAACCGCAGCCTGATCGTCCAGGTGCCGCACAGCGACTTGTCGATGCGCCTCAAGACGCCGATCGGCGGTGAGCCGCGCAAGATCGCCACCGATACCGGCACCGCGCGCGTCTTTGCCGGCATGCTGCGATCGCTGGCCGATACGATTTCGGACATCACCACCGATCAGGCACGGCCCGTCGAACTGGCCTTTCCCGAATTCCTCGTCACCAGCCTGCTCGACAATGCCCCGGCCAAGGCCATGGGCGGGGCGGCGGGCATGCGAGCGGCGCTGCTGGAGCGGATTTTCCAGACTATCGAGATCCGCCTGTCCGACCCCGATCTGAATTACCAGCAGGTCGCCGCCGAGCACGGCATTTCGCCGCGCTACCTGCAGAAGCTGTTCGAATCGATCAACGACAGCTTCGGCCACTACGTGAAGGTGCGGCGCCTCGAACGCTGCCGACTCGACTTGCGCAGTCCGCTCCACGTGCAGAAGTCGATCTCGGACATCCTGTTCGAATGGGGCTTCAACGATTCCGCCTCGTTCAGCCGCGCTTTCCGCGAGCAGTACGGCATTTCTCCGCGCGAATACCGCAAGGCGCAGCCGCAGGAGCAGGAAGCGGTGGAACTCCTGCGCCGGGGCCGCCCGGCGCGTGGCGAGCGTAATGCGGCCAAGCAGGACAGCCCGGCAAACGAAACGGCTGCCGAGGCCGCTGCCGAACCTGAAGCCTCGCTCGACGCAGAGATCGAGGACGAAACCGAGGTCGAGACCGACGCCGCGCAGCCAGTCGACCCTGCGAAGTTCGCCGACGGGCAGCCGGTCCGCCACCATCACCTGCCGGTTTCGCCCGAGACCGTGCACTGGGGCTATTTCAGCAAGGACCTCAAGCCCGCGCTGCATGTCCGCTCGGGCGACTTCGTCACGATCGAGACGCTGACCCATCACGCCAACGACGATCCGGAACGCATGGTGCAGGGCGATCCCGGCGCCGAAAGCGTCTATCACTGGGACGAGCACGGCAAGGCCATCGAACGCAGGGGCGCCGGGCCCATGGAGGCGACGGCATTCGGGCGTGGTCCGGGCGAGGGCTTCGGCGTGCATATCTGCACCGGCCCGATTGCCGTCGAGGGCGCCATGCCCGGCGATCTCGTCGAAGTGCGCATTCTCGATCTCAAGCCCCGGCCGAGCGGCAATTCGCGCTTTGCCGGCAAGTGCTTCGGCAGCAATGCCGCCACGTACTGGGGCTTCCACTATCAGGACCTGCTGACCGAGCCGAAAATGCGCGAGGTCGTGACGATCTACGAGGTCGAGGCGACCGGCGCGCGCACGCCCACGGCGCATGCGGTCTATTCCTATCGCTGGACCGAACAGATCGACCCCTCGGGCGTTGCCCATGCCCGCTACGATTATCCGGGCGTTCCGGTCGATCCCGCCAAGATCGAGCGCAATTACGACGTGCTGCGCAACGTCGAGATCCCGATCCGCCCGCACTTCGGCGTCATCGCCGTGGCGCCCGCGCACAACGGTCTGGTGGATTCGGTTCCGCCCGCCTCGTTCGGCGGCAATCTGGACAACTGGCGCACCGGCCCGGGCGCGCGGGTGTTCCTGCCGGTGCAGGTGGCGGGGGCGCTGCTGTCGCTGGGCGATCCCCATGCCTCGCAGGGCGACAGCGAACTGTGCGGCACGGCCATCGAATGTTCGATGACCGCGCTGATCCAGGTGGTCCATCACAAGGCATCGAGCCTGATGGAACAGCTCAAGGACGTCGATTACCCGCTGATCGAGACCGAGACCGAATGGGTCATCATGGGCTTCAGCCACCCCGACTACCTCAAGGAACTCGGCGAGGACGCCCAGAGCGAGGTCTACAAGCAAAGCTCGATCGATGGCGCCATGCGCGACGCGTTCCGCAAGGCGCGCCGCTTCCTGATGACGGCCAAGCAATTGAGCGAGGACGAGGCGATCTCGCTGCTGTCGGTGGGCGTGGACTTCGGCGTGAGTCAGGTGGTGAACGGGAATTTCGGCGTCCACGCGGTGATCCGCAAGTCGCTGTTCACGAGCTGAGGACCGGCAATCTCTGAACGGGAAGGAATTGGTTTCAGGGACGGGGGCTGAGCGAAAGCGTGATTGCTTTAACTTGAATCGTCATTGCGAGGCCCGCAGGGCCGCGGCAATCCAGGGCAGCGCCACAATGCTCTGGATTGCTTCGCTTCGCTCGCAATGACGAATGTTTCATTCAAAGATGGTCAGGATCTAGCTCATCCACCTCAGAACGGCTTGTCGCCCGCAATCGTCACGCGATAGCCCGAGCGCGTTTCGGGGAAGTAGTCCCACACCGCGAAATGCTGCGTGCAGCGGTTGTCCCAGAAGGCCACCGAGTGCGGTTGCCAGCGGAAGCGGACCTGGAAATTCGGGTCCTTGATGTGCTCGTAGAGGAAGCCGAGCACCGCATTGCTCTCTTCCTTCGAAAGTTCGGGGATGCGCGTTGTGTACGAGGAATTGACGAAGAGCAGTTTGCGCCCGGTTTCGGGGTGCGTGCGCACGACCGGGTGGGTGTTGCACTCGTAGACCTTGTCCACGTCCGGGAAGATGGCCTTGTAGACCGGGTTCGCGTCGTGGATCGCGGTCAGCGGTTCGAGAAAGGCCTTCATCGGTTCGGAAAGCGCCTCGTACGCCGCGTACATGTTGGCGAAGAGCGTATCGCCGCCCGCTTCGGGCATGGTGTGCATGTAGAGGATCGAGCCCATCGGCGGTTCGGGATCGCACGAAAGGTCGGAGTGCCACTTGTCGCCGGCGATATACTTGCTCTGGGCGTCGGCGTGGATCTGCACCACCTCGGGGAAATCGTCGAGGCCCTTCACGGCCGAATGCATGTGCAGCTTGCCGAAGGCACGGCCGAAGGTCAGGTGCGCTTCGTGGTCGATATGCTGATCGCGGAAGAAGACGACCTGGTGCTGCATCAGGGCCTCGCGGATTTCCGCGTAGGCCTGGTTGCCCAGGGGCCTGGTGAGGTCGACGCCAAAGATTTCGGCTCCGATCCGCTTGGTCACGGGGCGCACGTCGATCAGTTCATAGCCCATCTGGTCTCTTCCTTGGCCTTTCGGGGGTGTGCCGGGCGGTTGGGATGGCGCCCGGCACGTATCGTAACGTCTTATTCGGGATCTTTGACGGTGCCCTTCTCGGGGAAGATGCGCCGTTCGATCCGGCAGTGAATGCCCTGCGTGCCGTCGACGACCTGCGTCACGCCGAAGTCGGCGGCAACGCTCATCAGCGAATAGCCGTCGTTGCGCGAAAGGCCCTGATGCTCGGTGAGGAGGTGCAGCATGTCCATCGACGCGCCCTTCATCGCCTGGTCGAGGTCTTCGCCGAAGCCGTGGACGATCCAGCAGTCGGGCGTTTCGAGCAGCGGCGAGGGGAACGCAAAGTCCTTGCGCAGGATGATCTGGAACAGCACGTCGAGCGAGGATTCGATCGCGGTGCCGCTGATCTCGCCGTCGCCCTGGCTCACGTGCGGGTCGCCGATCGAGAACAGGCCGCCCTTGACCTGCACCGGATAGTACATCGTCGCGCCCGCGCCGATGCGCCAGTTGTCGATGTTGCCGCCGTGGAGACCCGGCGGGATCGTGCTCACCGGCTCGTTGACGGCAGGCGCCACGCCGGCGGTGCCGAGGTGCGGGCGCGCGGGCAGGGTGATGCCGGGAAGGGCGGGCGAGCGGTCGCATTCCGGGCAATGGGTAATGCGGCCGGGAACGACGTACTTTTCCTCGACGTCGTAGGCGTAAAGCGCGCTTGCCGTGTTGGCGTTGGGATCGATCTTGTAGATCGTGACGCGTTCGGTCTCGCCGAATTCCTCGTAGAGGTGGCCCCAGTTGGCGGCGAGGTTCGAGCCGTAGTTCATGCGCGGCTTCATCTGGAAATAGCGCACTTCCAGCATGTCGCCGGGCTCGGCGCCCTCGACGTAGATCGGGCCGGTCATGATGTGGCAGCCCGGCGCGCGGGTGGCGGGATCGATCTCGGTGAAGATGCGGCGGATGTCGTCGTCGAACATCAGCTCGGGATCATCGCCCGCGTGGTGGGTGACGGCCTGCGCCTGGATGAGGTCACCGCTCTTGACGGTGAGTGCCGGCTTGATGTCCGGGGAGAAGTATCCCCAGTGGACCGTTTCCGGCGTGGCCCTGAGATGGTGCAGCGCGCTGGGCGTTGCGGCCTTGTCGGCGGACTCGGACTTGAGGCTGATCAGTGCCATCGGAACTCCTGTGAGGCAGGTAAATGGGGGCAGGTCCGCGTCACGCCGCGTCGATCAGGACGCTGGTCATGCTGAGGGACTTGTGCTGGATGAAATGGGGCTGGAACTCGGCCGTCTCGTCTTCGTGCCTGGCACCCAGAACGTAGAGCAGCGGTAGGAAGTGGTCCGAGCTGGGAACCGAGAGGCGCGCGGCATCGCCCAGCGCTTCGTAATCGATGACGGTCTGCGGCGTATCGTCGGCGATCGCCTTGCACATCGTCGAATTGAACTGTTCGGCCCAGGGGTAGGGCGTCGCGGCCGGGTTGCCCCAGTCCATCGCGGGCAGGTTGTGGACGATGTTGCCGGTGCCCATGATGAGCACGCCCTCGTCGCGCAGTGGGCGCAGCATGCGGCCCACTTCCCAGTGCTCGGCGGGAGACTTGGCGACATCCATGCCGAGCTGGATTACCGGGATGTCCGCTTCGGGATAGGCATGGACGAGGACTGTCCAGGTGCCGTGGTCGAGGCCCCAGTTGGCATCGAGCTTGACCGGCATCGGCGCCAGCAGTTCCTGCACGCGCGCGGCGAGTTCGGGATCGCCCGGGGCCGGGTATTGCATGTCGAACAGGGCCTGCGGGAAGGCGCCGAAGTCGTGGATCGTGCGCGGCTGGGCCATGGCGGTGACGGCGGTGCCGCGCGTCTGCCAATGCGCGGAAATGCAAAGGATCGCCCGGGGCTTGCCGATGCGGTCCGCCATCTCTTTCCAGGTCTGCGTTACCGCATTGTTTTCCAGCGCGATCATGGGGCTGCCATGTCCGAAGAAGACGATCGGAAGACGGCTCATTATGCTCTGCTCCATTCCAATCCCGCGGTTTGCGACCCGAGGGGGCTCGACACTCGTCGTGTGTATGTATCGAGGCTATGAGGGGTGGGGCCTCGGGTCTTGCGGCGGTGCGCACAAGAACTTGTCGCGGCGCAGCAAGACCCTGGGCCGGCACCTTATTCGCGGGTGAAATCCTCGGGGATCTGCGGGTTTTCACCACCCTTCACCCAAAGCAGGATCTCGTTGCCCCAGGGGTCGGCGAAGCACCAGTTGAACCCGTTGAATTCCTTCCAGTAATGGTTGCGCCACAGGACCTTGGCGCCGAGCTTTTCAGCGGTGTCCAGAATGCGTTCGGGAGTGTCGTCCTCGCTCACGAGCACCCAGATGCGGGCCTTGCGGCCTTCGGTCGAAAGCGTGCGGGGCTCGACGCCTTCGGGGTTCGGGTTGGGGCGGGCGTTCCCAGCATCGAACACGCCGAAGTGCAGGTTGCCGATCTCGCTGTCGGACCCGTCCTTGTTCTTGAAGAATCCGCCCGGAACCATGCGGTGATAGAGGCCTCCCATGCGAGGGTCGTCTTCCCAGCCGAAGACTTCTGCGTAGAACTTGCCGGCCTTGGCAGGATCGTCGGTGGCGAAGTCGAAGAAAATCAGGCTGTTGGTCATCTTTAGCTCCCTTGTGCTTGGATCAAGGCCTAGAGATGGAGGGGAACTTTGCTCGCCGCCGGGCGCACAAATCCTTGATTGCCGGCGTCGGTGCGGAACGCGCCCTGGCCCACGCACAAAAAAAGGCGGCGCCCGGTCGAAACCGGACGCCGCAGCCGTCGGGAATGACGCTGTTGAAGTTTTTCAGGCGGCGCCGCTGCCGCGAATCTGGGTCACCGGAGCGGAGGGGCCGCGCCGGCGGTCCCATTCGGCCCAGTAGCGATCGACGAGCCAGACGTTGAGCAGGCGCTGGGCGCCTTCCTGCCAGGAATAGCGGCCGCGCGGGGCGTGCTTCGAACGCAGGCCCTGCTGGACGAGTTCGTCGACGTGGAAGTCCTGACCGACGATCTGCTCCACCGCCTCGTCGTTCATCTTCATCTTCAGCTCGTAGAGCGGATCGTCCATCGCTTCGGGTGCCATCAGCGTGCCGATCGTCAGCGCGTGCGATCCGGCCGAGTGCGGGTCCATGATGAGATAGAGGACGGTGTCGTTGAGAACCACCAGCGAGAGGCTTGGCGGCAGATTCACGAAGAGCAGGCGGTTCTGCTCTTCTTCGGTCAGCTTAGGAAAGACCGGGAAGACCGACTTCTGCGTCGCGTTGAACCCGGCATTGGGGTGCAGCGTGCCGTTGAGGCGGTAGTAGGCCGCCGAGTCCGCGGGGACGTCGGGGAAGCTGGCAAGGCCGCTCGGGATGAAGTCGTGCAGCGGACCGGCGTGGAGACGGCTGGCGTGATAGCCGTCGTTGTTGTTCTCCAGCATGACCTTCCAGTTCCACGGGAAGATCGTCGGTTCCTCGGGGCGCGGGCCGCGCAGCGAGGCGAAGTCGTAGTTGGCGACGACGGGTTCCAGCGCGGCAAGGCGCGGGGTGAGGGGCTCGGCATCGGGATCGAGGTTGATGAAGATGAAGCCGTGCCAGGTCTCGTGCCGGATCTGCGGCAGGGCGGCCTCTTTCTTGTCGAACTTGCACGTCTTGTTCATCGCCGGCGCGCCGACCAGGGCGCCGTCGAGATCGTAGGTCCAGTGGTGATAGGGGCACACGAAGGCGCGGGTATTGCCGTGTCCTTCGGCAACCAGCATGGCGCGGTGCTGACAGACGGACGACAGCGCCTTGATCGCGCCGTCACGCGTCCTGCACACCACGATCGGCTCGTCGGCGCGGGTCACGGTGAAGAAATCGCCCGGGTTTTCCAGCCATTCCTCGCGCCCGACGCAGAGCCATTCGCGCTGGAACAGGGCATCCATCTCGAAGCGATGGAATTCCTCGCTCGTATAGCACTCGGGGGGCAGCGTTTCGGCCTCCAGGGTGTCGAGCCTGGAGCTGGCGAGACTGTCGAAGAACTGGTCTGTAAGGATGGTCATTGCCTGTTTCCGTTTTTGGCGAACCGCCGCGTGGCCCTTGGTGTTGCGTTCGATGATAGAAACACCCTAGCCGTTGCCTTCCGCGCCGGCTTTGCGCATGGCGCAGTGTTTCTTGGCACGGTGCCTCGGGGCTTCGGCTCACTCGGCCGGAACGAGTTCGCCAACCGCCTTGGTTTCGCCCGTCGCTTCGTTTTCGTCCTCGCCCGTCTCCTCGTCCGCGCTGCCGACAGGCGCGCGCAGGAACAGCACGGCAAAGGCAGCGCCTGCGGCAAGCAGGATCGAGAAGGCCAGCAGGGCCGGGGTGTAGGTGCCGGTGGCATCGGCGACGCTGCCCGCGCCGACCGGGCCGAGCACGGCCAGCGTGGTGGCGGTGGTGGCCATCGCGGTCATGTCGCCGGCCAGTGCCGCGCCGAAATAGCGCAGGATCAGGACATGCGCGGAAAGCCAGGCCATGCCCCAGCCGGTGCCGAACAGGACTGCCGCCGCGCAGGCGATCAGCACGACGGGGGTGGACCACAGCAGCAGCATTGCGGCTGCCTGCAGAACGAGACCGCCGATCAGGATCAGGCGCGGGTCGTAGCGTTCGCAGACCGCGCCGGTCACGCCTTTCGCGCCGGTGCCGGCAAAGGCCAGCAGGCTCATCGCGATCGCGCCGGGGGCGGCGCCTTCGCCGAGGCTGGCGATATGGGCGACCAGGATCGAATGGGTGCTGGTGACGACGAGCTGCACGATCGTCATGATCACCGCGAGGATGACAAAGCTGCGCGTCATGAGGGCCTTGCGAACCGTCCAGGTCGCGGCTGCCTTCGGCTTTTCGCCGTCGATGCCCTTGACCTGATCCACGCTCTCCACCTTCACCGCGTCGCGCACGCAGATCAGGCAGACGATCCCAACCAGCGTGGAGCAGATCGCCATGACCAGCCAGTGCAGGCGCCAGTCGCCGGTCAGGCCGACGATGGTGCCGACGATCAGCGGCCCGGCGATCCCGCCGGAGGAGCCGATCATGAAGTAGAAGCCGATCATCCGCGCCGAGGTGCGCGGGAACCACGTCGCCAGCAGGTAGACGGGCGGGGAAGGGGCGGCGAGCGTGAAGCCGATGCCCATCAGCGTGGTGGCAACGAAGAAGAAGTTCAGATCGCTGATCATCGAGGCGATCAGGAAGCCCGTGGCGAGCACGATGCAGCCGGTGAACATCGTCAGGCGCGTGCCGATGGTCTTCATCAGGATCGGCGGCAGCGGGCTGGCGATGCCGCAGGCGAGCCCCAGCAGCGAGAAACTGAGACCGGCGGCCGCTTTCGACCAGCCGAGCTCTGCGACCATGGTGTAGAGGACGTATCCCAGCGAGGTGAAGGTCGTTGCCGTAACGAAAAAGAATGCAAGTGATGCGGCAAGCATGACCTGGGCGTTGCGGGGCATTATCTCTCCTGCAGGCTTTGCTGCCCAGGGAAAGCTAGGGCGGCCACATCATGCAAGCTCTCATGATGCGCCTGCATACTCTTGATGATGCACGCCTTAAGAGTTGATCGCAGGAAAGCCAGTCCCGCAGATGCAACAAGGGCGCGGCAACCTTTCGGCCACCGCGCCCCGGGCGTTATTTGTGTGCGGGAAATCCGTCAGGTCAGAACTGGTAACCGACCGAGAGGATCACCTGCCGCGGCGGGATGTAGGTGTCCATCACCTGCGCGCTGCCGTAGGGATCGGAGAAGCGCGAGTTGATGCCGTTCTTGTCGAACAGGTTGATCACGCGAAGGGTGACGTTGGTGTTCGTCCCGTTCGGTTCGTACTTCGCCATCAGGTTTACCTGCGTGTAGGACGGCGTCATGTCGACCGCGCCATCGTTGAACAGGCGGTACTGGTACTTGCCGCGATAGATCAGCTGCGCGCGGGCTGTCAGCTCGCCCGGGCCGACCTGTCCGTTCCACGTTGCGGCGGCCGTGCCCTGCCAGCGCGGCAGCTTGGGCACGCGGTTGCCCTTGATGTCTGCGCGGGCAGCATCGCGTGCCATCACAGCCGGGAAGAAGTTGTCCGGAAGCCAGAACAGCCAGTCGGGATAGCCGGCCGCGTTCTGGGCAGCAGCCGCGGCCGCCGGATCAAGCGCCTCGTAGTGCGAGGTGAACTCGCCTTCGAGCCAGGAGACCGACGTGTCGAAGCGAAGATGGTTGGTCGGCGCCCAGGTCGTTTCCAGCTCGATGCCGTAGACGCGAGCCTTCGGCGCATTGCTGATGCCTTCGCCGTACAGGATGGGGTCTTCCTCAAGGAACTGCATGTTCTTGTAGTTGTAGAGGAAGCCCGAGGCGTTGATCTGCAGCGTATCGTCCAGGAAACGGTTCTTGGTGCCGATTTCGAAGGAGTCGACCGTTTCCTGCTTGTAGGCTGGAAGGATCGAGAAGCTGCTGCCCGAGGACGCGGCGCTGTTGATGCCGCCCGGCTTGAAGCCGCGCGTCCAGCTTGCATAGACCATGTTGTCCGGCGTGAACTGATAGTCGAGCGCGACCTTGCCGGTCCAGGCGTCGCCCTTGAGCGTGCCGGTCGACGACGGCTGCAGGTAGGAGCCCGAGGTCTGGCTCGATGCGCCGCCTGCGACGCTGTCGAACATGCCCGAGGACTTGTCGTGGTTGTAGCGCGCGCCGGCCGTCAGCTTGAGGTCGCTGGTCAGTTCATATGTCCCCTGCGCGTAGAAGGCATAAAGCTCGCGCTTGATCGAGGACAGCTCGGCATAGGTGATGACGCCGACTTCAGGATCGTTCCAGGCGGTGTCGAGCGGCAGCGGCGAACGCAGGATCTGGTCGTCCGAGCCCTTGTATTCGTTGATGTACTGGCTGTTCTTCGAATGCAGGTAGACGCCGCCGGCCACCCAGCTGAAGGGGCCGCCATGGTTGGAGGTCAGGTTGATTTCCTGGCTCCAGCTTTCCGTGTCCGACTGCCACAGCGGAACGTGGTCGTAGGTCGAGCCGCCCCAGGTGAGCGGGCTGTAGGTCAACGCGTAGAACAGATCGGTGTCGAGGCCGTCGGCATCCCAGGCCTGTTCGGAGTGCAGCTTCTGGTAGCCGGTGATCGACTTGATGACGGCAAACGGCGTCTCGTAGCGCATCGTGCCCGAGTAGAACTGGGTCTTGACCGCCGAGCGGCCCGGATAGTCCTGCGTCAGCAGGCGGGCGTCGGGTTCGGGGTCGAGGATGTTCTTCTGCGCCGGACCGTTGGTCTTGCTGTCGTACTGGATCGTGTTGAGCGTGATCGAGAAGTTCGACGTGGGCGACCACTTGGCGCCCAAGCGCCAGCCGGTCTCGTCCTGATCGTCGAGCTGGTACTTCTCGTAGCCGGGAACCTTGGTCGCGTGGGCATAGCCGTCGTGCTTGGTGTACTGGATGGCGCCGCGCACCGCGAGCGTGTCGGTGACGGGCACGTTCAGCGCGCCGCTGCCTTCCATGTACTTGTAGTTGCCGATGCCGACGTTGACGTTACCGGTCATGGCGTCGGTGGTCGGCTCGTTGGTGACGACGTTGATCGTGCCGCCGGTCGACCCCTGGCCGAACAGCGTGCCCTGCGGACCGCGCAGGACCTCGACCTGGGCGACGTCGATGAAGGCTGCGCTCGCGGCGATCGAGTTGAAGATGTAGACGCCGTCGATGTGATAGGAGACGCCCGGCTGCGTATTGGTGTTTTCGGGGGTTTCCGAACCGATGCCGCGGATCGAGATGATCCGCTCGCCGCCACCGCTGCGGGCAACCACGAGGCCGGGGACCGAACCGTTGAGGCCGGTGATGTCGGTGATGTTGGCGGCCTTGAGCGTCTCGGACGTCACGGCACTGACCGAAAGCGGTGCTTCCTGAAGGCTGATCTCGCGACGCTCGGCGGTCACGACGATGTCGGCGATGCCGCTGCTTCCGGCCGCTGCCGCGTCGGCATCCGCTTCGGCGGCGTGGGCCGTGCCGGATGCGAAGGCAAGCAGAGAGACCGTGCAGGCCAGGGCATGGGTGATGTGAAACTTGCTGATCATTTGAGCTCCCCGAAACGTGATGTCAGAACCATTCCCGGTCTGCGGCTCGTCGTTGCTTGGTGTGGCCGCGTGGCGGGAAATCTGGCGGCTGCGGGGGGCGTGGTCTTGTGCAATTGCGAATAAGTACTTGACTGGAGACCCTCGGCACCGGCCCGCGACTTTTCCGAAAGTCGTGGATTTCTGCGGTTTGAAGGGCGAAATCGGGCTTGGGAGCCCGGATCGCCTTTAGGTTGCGGTGCGAAAGGCGCGGCAAATGGCGCCTCGTGTCAAAGCGACGGGGTATTCTGGGACAAGACCATGCGCTTGCGGTCTGCCAGAGGCGGCAGGGCAAAGAGGCCCGGGGAGAAGCAGCCGTGACATCGACCAGCAGCACCACGCCGCTTGCGACCCGCAAGCTGGGCCGCACCGGCATGGAGATCACGCGCGTCGGCTTCGGGGCCTGGGCCATCGGCGGCCCGGACTGGGCCGTGGGCTGGGGTGCGCAGGACGATGCCGATTCGATTCGGGCCATCCGCCACGCGGTCGAACGCGGGGTGAACTGGATCGACACCGCGGCGATCTATGGGCTTGGCCACTCGGAGCGGGTCGTGGCCGCCGCGCTTGCGGAAATTCCCGCGTCAGGGCGGCCCTATGTCTTCACCAAGTGCGGACAGGTCTGGGACCCGGCGGATCGCAACAGCAAGTTCCGGGTCGGGCGCGCCGATTCGATCAGGCGCGAATGCGAGGATTCGCTGAAGCGGCTGGGGGTGGACGTGATCGACCTGCTGCAGATGCACTGGCCGGCCGAGGATGGCAGCGCAATCGACGAATACTGGCGCGCGCTGCTCGACCTGAAGGCCGAGGGCAAGGTGCGCGCGGTGGGGCTGTCCAACCACAATGCCGACCAGCTCGATGCCGCGGAGAAGCTGGGCCATGTCGATACGCTCCAGCCGCCGCTCTCGGCGATCAGGCGCGGGGCCATCGAACGCGAACTGCCCTGGTGCCTGACGCATGACACCGGCGTTATCGTCTACAGCCCCATGCAGTCGGGCCTGCTCTCGGGCGGCTTTTCAGCCGGGAGGGTGGCAGGCCTGCCGTCGGACGACTGGCGCGCGACTCATCCCGATTTCACCGGCGATGCCCTGACGCGCAACCTGCAGGTGGCAGAGGCGATGAAGCCCATCGCCGCGCGGCACGGCGTGTCGCAGGCCGCGGTCGCCGTCGCCTGGGCGCTGGCCGTGCCGGGGGTGACCGGAGCCATCGTCGGGGCGCGAAGCCCCGCGCAGGTCGATGGCTGGATTGCCGCTGCCGGGCTCGAACTGCTGGACGAGGACCTTGCCCTTGTTGCAGAGGCGATCCGTACCTCGGGCGCCGGCAGTGGCCCGGTCTCCGGCTGAGACCGCCATTTCCCGCCCAATTTTTCGAATCTGGCCCTGCGAAAGGCTTGTGCCCTTCGTTTCGGCGCATTGGACATCAGATGAACCGACTGCTCTCGCGCCTGAACATTGATCCCTACATCCTGCTGCTGATCTCCACCGTGGCGCTCGCTTCGGTGCTGCCGGCGCGCGGCGTCTTCGCGCAGATCGCCGGCGGGGTGGCCGATGCGGGGATCGCGTTGCTGTTCTTCCTGCACGGGGCGAAGCTTTCGCGCGAGGCGGTCATGGATGGCGCGCGTGCCTGGAAACTGCACCTTTCGGTCGCCTCGCTCACTTTCGTGCTGTTCCCGCTGATCGGTCTGGCCGTTTCGAGGATTCCAGGCCTCGATCCGGCGCTGGCGACGGGCGTACTGTTCCTGACCCTGCTGCCGTCCACGGTGCAGTCCTCGATCGCCTTCACGGCCATCGCTGGCGGCAATGTCGCGGCAGCGGTGTGCAGCGCCTCGTTTTCCAACCTTGCGGGCATCTTCCTGACGCCGCTGCTCACCGCCGTGCTGATCACCGGCAAGCAGGGCGGCTTCTCGACCGATCCGGTGGTGACGATCGCCGTGCAGCTGCTCTTGCCGTTCCTCGCCGGGCATTTCCTGCGCCCGTGGATCGGCGGCTTCGTGACGCGGAACAAGAAAGTGCTCGGTCTCGTCGACCGGGGATCGATCCTGCTGGTGGTCTACACGGCCTTCGGTGCGGCGGTGATCGAAGGGCTCTGGAGCCGTGTCACGATCGGCGAACTGGCGCTGATCGCCGGTCTTTCGCTGGGTGTCCTCGCGCTCGTGCTGCTGGCGGCGACCGCGCTGGGTCGCTGGCTCGGCTTCTCGCGCGAGGACCGAATCGTCCTGATCTTCTGCGGCTCGAAAAAGAGTCTGGCGACGGGCGTTCCGCTGGCCGGCGTGCTGTTCGCGCAGGCACAGGTGGGTGCGATCATCCTGCCGCTGATGTTCTTCCACCAGATCCAGCTCATGGTCTGCGCCGTCCTTGCCCGCCGCTTCGCCGCCGCGCAGGAGCGCGAGGCGGAGGCGTAACAGGAGGCGCCACGGCGCCTTTCCGCGCTGGTTCCCAGCTGTTTCGGAAGTTGGTCGGGGAGACAGGATTCGAACCTGCGACATCCTGCTCCCAAAGCGCAATTGAATCGTTCAAATTCAGTGGCTTGAGTGTAAACCTCACGGCAAAGGTCGCCAAAAGTTTCAATGCGTTAGCATGGGTGGGTAAACTTTCGTGCCCTTATTCTCTCACGGTCAGAGTGTGGCGTTTGGTCGGACACGCCCCGCTTTTTCGGAAGCTTGAAGGTCTCACTGCAGCCTCTTCAAAGAGCTTCGTCTGCACTCGATCGATGCTTGATCGAAAATCCGAAGGACAAACACAAAAAACCGCTGGGAGGACGGCCATCCTCACCAGCGGTCGATACGAAGCTGTCGCTACCCTTCTTCCCTACGCCATCGCCGAATCGCCTGCAAGGACGAACCTTGCGGGAGGTGCGGCATGACAGGTGTCACGGAAAGGCATGATGGCCTGCACGCGGCGATGAGCGGCAAGTGGGAGCTGATTGACCTTATCCGCGAGGTTGGCCGGGACGGCCTGAAGCTCAACGCGCGCCAGATCCGCTACCTAGAGCTCTGCATCAAGTGGTGCCGAGAAGGCGACTTTCGGTGCGGGGCGATCTGCGCACATTGGAATAGCGTTGATGCCATGGCGGGAGAACTTGGTTGTAGCCCCCGGCAGATCTGGAACATCGAGACATCGCTCGAGCGGGCCGGGCTGATCCAGCGCACGTTCGGAAAGAACGGCCGCCGCTTTGGCAAGCGGGACAGTGCGGACCAGATCGAATGGGCAGCCGGGATCAACCTGGCGCCGCTGCTCACGCAGGAAAAGCAAGCCCGTCTTCTCGACCTCCAGAAGGAGCTCAGCGAAGAGCGGGCCGCGTTGGAAGTCCTTCGTGCTGAGATCCAGCTCGTGCGACGTCGCATTCAGGCCTGCGGAGACACTGGCGCAATCCGGAAGATGGATGCGATCCTACCGGGCGGGCGCACGTCACGCTTGCAGGACAAGGCCCGCCTTGAGGAGCTTCTTACTGCCTTGCAGGCAGTTCGGACGGCTATTTCCGAAGCCTGTGGTGCAACCAAAATTTCCGATGGTGATGCAGAAACTGCCGACGCGTCGGAAATTTCAGGTGCACCATATACCCCTCTTAAACACTCTAAAAACCTTCGTACGGCTCCGGCCGCGAGCGAAGCGGCTTCTGTCACGCCGCGCCAAGCCATGCTTCTCGCGTCGACCTCCTATCGGATGCGGGTCGAAGCTCTGGGCGGCCCCAGTCCGGTAAACTTGATCGAAGCTTCCGCACAGGCCTGTGCCGAACTTGGCATAGGGCCTGCTGGATGGGGCTCAATTTGCGAGCGCTTGGGGCGGGAAGCGGCCGCCTTGGCCATTCTTGTCATCGACAGAAATGCCCGCCTTCCGAAGGATGATCCCTACCACGCACGGCACCCCGCCCGATGCGCCTTCGGTTTGGCCAAGCGTGCAAGGCTGGGCGGGGGGAACCTGCAGGGCATGCTGATGGCAGGCCTGCGTATGGATCTCGATCGCGAACTGCCGCGCCAATTCGCAAGGTCCGAGCCGACAGATGACCGCCGGTTCACCGCGCAGGATCTCACAGCGTCTTTCCTCGCAAACTTTCAATTGGAGGTGCTGCCATGAGCGCTTGTTTGCTCTACCGGCCGCAGGGCCGCCTTGGCTCCACAGGGGACCGCCCCCGTTCTTCAATAGTCGGCACGACCTCGAGGCCACCGCTCAATGACGGAAAGGGAATAGGGGATCACACTCCACGTTACGGCGTAACGGGCACTACGATGGCCAACACCCGCAGAATTGCGCGGTTCTACTGCGTAGGCCGTGTTCTAGGGCGATCGGCAAAGCTGGCTTTGTGGACTGTTCGACGTAGAGCATCCTTCTACATCCGTCGTAGAGGCGCAGGAATCTGCGGTTTGTGGCGTAGCCTTCCGATCGAAGGAGGCTCGGCATGGCCCAGGTGAACGTCTCCTATGACGATGGGCTTTTGCGCCGTCTCGATGCCCTTGCGGAGCGGCAGAACGTGTCGCGGCCGGACCTGTTTCGAGCCCTTGCCGAAGAAGCCATTCGCGCGGATGAACAGGGCCGCGCCATGTTCGATCCTCCTGAGCAACCGGTACGTCCCGATGACGCGGTGCGCCTGGTTCAGGAGCTCAGCGCCTTGCGTATCGATCTCGATCGCTTGCTGCGCTCGGCGGAGAAGCGCGAGCGCAATCTTCTTGTGGCGGCCCATGCGACCGAAGAGGCCAACCGCGACGCCAGGGAGATGCACGCCAAGGAACTCGCCGGACGTTTCAGGGAGGGAAGCTCACCGTTCTTCCAAGCGCTGCAGGAGCTGCAAGGGCAGATCACTAGCAAGCTGGACGAGGTCACCTTGGCTGTCGAGCGACCATCGGGACAAGCTGCAATTGAGGCGCATCTCGTATCGCTGCGAAAGGAGGTCATGGCCGGGCTCAAACAGAGGCGTCCTTCGCTTCATTGGCACTTCTTCGACCAGTTTAAACTGGCGAGCTGGGAAACCGCTTTCCTCCTCGTCGTGGGCCTAATTGCCCTTTCGATTGTAGAGGTGGGGGCCGCGAAAGTCCTGCCATACAGCTGGATCGCGACGCCTGTCTCCCGCGCCCTTTACGGCTCTGCCGACATTGGCATCTGCGAGCTCTATCGATCATCCCGCCGCCTGGACCAGTGCCCGGTCCTCGCCCCGGTGAAGACCGGAGGGCAGTCATGATTTCGATTGGAGCCGTGGCAGGCGATGGCGCCGCGTATTACGCATCCGACAACTACTACACAGCGGATGAGGCCGTCGAGCAAAGCGAGTGGGTCGGTCGGGGCGCCGATGCGCTGGGCCTATCCGGCAAGGTGGATCCCGAGGCGTTTGAGCGGCTGCTTCTGGGAAAACTGCCCGATGGGAGCCAGTTGGACGCCCGCCGGGGCGAGCACCGGCCCGGCCTCGATCTGACTCTATCCGTGTCCAAATCGGTGTCCCTACTGGCGATCATCGGCGGGGATAAGCGGATCGTTAGCGAACTGAAGCATGCAGTTGGCGCCACCCTGTGTTGGATCGAGAAGAACCTCATCGAAACCAAGGTCTGGGCTGGAGATCGCCAGCAGGCCGAGCGCAGTGGCAATCTCCTGGCCGCGACCTTCCTGCACGACGTGAACCGGAACGCAGAGCCGCAATTGCACATCCACGCCGTGCTGATGAATGCGACCAAGGCTTCTGATGGAAAATGGCACGCATTGCGAAATGATCAACTCTTCCGTCGGCAGCATGCGATCAGCGCGGTCTTCAATTCCGAACTGCGTAGCCGACTCGAGGGGCTCGGCTACGAGACAACTCCGGCGCGTAATCCCGTGGACGGGGCCTTCGAGCTCACTGGCATCAGCCGCGAGATCATCGAGGCCTTCTCGACCCGTTCGACCGAAATCCGGGAAGCGTTGGATGCGGAAGGGCGGGGCTCGCCTCGCGAACGGGAGATCGCAGCCCTGGCCACGCGGAAAGGGAAGGAGGCCGCGCCCGATCCGGCAAAGCGCGCGAAAGGATGGCGCGATCTGGCCGCAACGGTCGGGCTGGATGCGCAAGGTCTGGTGCGCGCGTCCGTGCAGCGGCTCGAACGTGGGCAGTCGATGTGGGGGCAGGTGATCGCGGGGATCAGGGGTATCGGCAATCGCGGCGCAGCTTTGGTGGCGGCCATGGGGCTTACACCGCGGGCAGACGATCCCCTCGTGCCGGAACGCATCGGCCGTCTTGAGCCCAGGGCCTATGCGGCGGCTGAAGCAGTAGCCTCGGCCTCGCGTGATCTGTCCGAGCGCGAAGCAGGCTTTGACCGGATCGACCTGCTCGGCCGGGCGCTGGACCGGATGGGGCCGATGTCCGTCGCCGAGGTTGAGCGGCGCATAGACCTTCTCGTTGCGAAGGGCCTGCTCGTTGGCGGTGATCGGCTTCTGACACCAGAAACCGCTGTACGCCTAGAGGGGCGCCTTCTCGGGCATCTGCAGGCCGCGCGGGGCGCTTGCGTTCCCATGATTGAGCGCCCCGAGGCGGCCGCTCGGGTTCAGGAGGCCGCCCAGGAGCTGGGACTGCGCCGCCTGAACCCGGGGCAGCAAAAAGCCGCCGTCGACATCCTCTCGAGTACGAACCGGGTCCATTATGTCCAAGGCGGAGCTGGCACGGGCAAATCAGCTTCTCTAAGTCCCGTCGCGCAGGTAGCGCGGGAGGAAGGGCGCGCCGTTCATGCCCTTGCCATCGCATCGGGCACCGCGCGGGATTTTGGCGAGAAGGTCGGAGTTCCCGGGCAGTCGATTGCCTCTTTCATAGCCCGCCACCGGGGCGTGCTCGATGGCAGTGCGAGTGCGGACAAAGTCGCCGAATTGCGCAGTACGCTCAGTGGATCGTTCGTGATGGTCGACGAGGCCTCAATGATCCCCAATCAACAGTTCGAGCAGCTGCTGCGCATTGCTTCCATGCTGGGCGTCGAGCGCCTGGTCATGGCGGGCGATGTTCGGCAGCTAACGCCGGTCGAAGCTGGCAAGCCTTTTGAAATGACGCAGGCAAAGGGCGCCCCCACGTCGCACATTCAGGAGAACCTGCGAGCGGCGTCACCCTTGATGAAAGAGGTGAACGCCGCCCTTGCGGAGAACGACGTTGGCAGTGCCTTCCGGCTACTTGAAGAAAGAACGACCGAGGTGGGAAGCCAGGAAGCGGCCGGCCTTGCCGCCCAACGATGGGCCTCCCTTGACGCCAAGAGCCGAGACCGCACGCTGCTCCTCGCCCCGAGCCGGGCGATGCGCAGCGCCATCAATGCCGCGGTCCAGCAGGAGCTGCGCAAGGCAGGGGAAATCGGAGCTGCAGCAAGTCCGCAGACCGTGCTGGAGAAAATCAACGTGACCCGGGAGGGCGCGCGGCAACTGCGCGCCTGGACCGAAGGCAACGTGGTCGAGTTCAGGACGAACTTGCCGTCCCAAAGCCTGTGGAGGGGAGAACGCGGTACGGTTATTGACCGCGAGGGAAGTCGCGTCACGCTACGCATGACCGATGGCAGCATCAGGGCTATTTCTCCTGAACGCCTGCCGCGAAATCTCAAGCACGATGCCGTGTCGCTCTATCGGGAAAAGCAGATCGATCTGCACGTCGGGGACCGCATCCGCTGGACCGACAACAACCAGAGCCGCGGGCTTCTCAACAACCAGCAATCGACAATCACCACGATCACCGCAGAAACGGTCACGGTGCGGCATGCCGATGGAATGCAGATCGAGCTCAGGCGCGACGATCCGGCACTGGAAAAGCTGGACCTTGCCTATGCGCTGACGGTCCATGCCAGCCAGGGGATGACAGCGCAGAGCGCCATTCTCGTCATGCGCGAGCAGGAGCGCCACCTGAACTCGACTCGCTCGTTCCTGGTGTCTGCGACGCGCGCGACCGACAACCTCTTCCTGATCGTCGACAACGTGCAAGGCGTGGAACGCGCGGTGATCCGCAACGCGGGCGACAAGACAAGCGCCCTCGAAATCGCGGACCAGGGGCGCCGCCACGGCGAATCCGAAACCGATTACCTGAAAAGAAAGCTCGGCTTCGACGAGCCACGTGCGGATCCCGCCAAAGCGCCTGAACCCAAAGTCGACCTGCCCGAACGCAATATCGAACGCAGCCGATGAGCACAGATGCTCACCTGTCCACACTCCCACACCTTCACATGTGAACACGAGGACGCCTGAACATGTCCACCATTGCCATCATTAGTCAGAAGGGCGGCGCCGGAAAGACGACGCTTGCCATCCACCTGGCCGCGGCCGCCGAGCGTGCGGGGCAGGTTTCGCTCATCATCGACACCGATCCGCAGGCGACGGCCAGCCAGTGGGCGGAATGGCGTAACGGCGCCGCGCCCGAAGTCATCGACAGCGCGCCGCCGCGCATCAGCGCCAAGGTCACGGCCGCCAAAGCGCAAGGCGCGCGTTTCGTGGTGATTGACACACCGCCCCACGCCGATAGCGCCGCAACCCGAGCCATCGAGATCGCCGATCTGGTCCTGGTGTCTTGCAGACCCAGCGCCTTCGACCTCGCTGCTATCAGGACCACCATCCAACTGGCAAAGCTCGTCGGCAAGGCGGCCCATGTCGTGTTCACCGCTGGTCCGCCTAACGCCCCGCGCATTTACGAGGATGCGCGCGACCTCGTCAGCGGGTACGGGGCGCAATACTGTCCTGTTCTGCTACCGGACCGGGCCGTCTACCGCCACGCCAGCGCCCAAGGCGCCACCGCCTTCGAACTCGAGCCCGAGGGCAAGGCGGCGCAGGAAATCGCAGCCTTGCACATGTGGGCCTGTGCGCAGTTGAACATGTCCACATGTTCACACGGACTGGAGGCCGCACGATGAGCCGGTTTGCCAACCTGGCCGACAAGGCCCCGTCCTCCACTCCCGCGAAAGAGGCCAGTCCCGGCTCGGCAACGGAAAGCCCGGTCACGCCGCCCAGTCGTGTTGGAAGGAAAGCCATCTCAGGGTACTTCTCACCGGAGATGTCTCTGGCCATGCACATGTGTGCCCGCAGGCAAGGCATGAGCCTTCAGGACCTCATGGCCGAGGCCTTCAACGACGTCCTGAGAAAGCATGGCGAGAGCCCGATCGGCAAATAGGCCCACGCGGAAATCTGTCTCGCAAGAAGGAACTGGCGATGGAAATGCAGCAGAGCGATACTGTCTGGTCGACGCTACCCGCCGATCTGCGTCAGCAGTTGGAGGGCTTGTCGAAGCGAACCGGGCGTTCGGTGGCTTCCTATCTAGAGGAATCCTTGCGGTTGTGTCTGCAGGATTTCGAGGACGAGTGCGCCGCTCGTGAAATCGTGGCACACATGGGCCTCCCCGACGATTCGCCGTCTTCGTCCCAGATTTTTGCAGGCTCGTCCGATGAGTGAAAGCACCCCCAATCTTGTCACCTCCGGTCTCTCGCGGACTGTGTCCCGCGATGGCGTGACCGTTGAAGTGAACATCTTCCGGCTCGAAAGCGAAACGGAGTGGACCCTGGAAGTCGTAAACCAGGCGCGGACTTCCATTGTCTGGGATGATCCGTTCGAAAACGACGATCTCGCGCTGGCAGCCTTCCAGGCCGCCGTTGATGAGGAAGGCATGACATCGTTTCTCGACAGCGCAACCGTGATCCCCTTCCCGTCGCGCTGAACGATGGATAGAGCCTGCTTCTATAGATCATTTATCATTGAATAATGATCTATAGAAGGCCATGCTAACAATCATGCGATGGAACTGGCAACAACCGGATTGGCCGGACTTCACCTATAAACCCTCGGATTTGCGGGGCCAGGAAGACCGTTTCCTCAAGGGTGCTGGTGTCGTCATCGGCACGATGGCACACCTCGAGCCGCAAGACCGCGAGCAGCTCACGATCACGATGATCGCCCAGGAGGCGGTCGATAGCTCGGCGATCGAAGGCGAGATCCTTGACAGGGCCAGTGTCCAATCCTCGATTGCCAGGCATCTTGGCATCAAGGCCGATGCGCGGCGCGCCAATGCGGCCGAAGCCGGCGCGGCCGAACTGATGGCCGACCTTTATCGGACCTACGCTGAACCTCTGAGCGACGCGATGCTGGGCCACTGGCATGCCATGTTGATGAACGGGCGGCGAGACTTGCGGAAAATCGGAAGCTACCGCACGCATGCCGATCCCATGCAGATCGTCTCGGGAGCAATCCATGCCCCGAAGGTCCATTTTGAAGCGCCGCCTTCCCAGCGCGTGCCGGATGAAATGGCAAGGCTCATCGTGTGGTTCAACGCGACCGGACCAGCGGGTTCAACGCCCGCTGGTGCCTTGCTGCGTGCCGGGCTGGTCCATCTCTGGTTCGAATCGATCCACCCGTTCGAAGATGGCAATGGGCGCCTCGGCCGTGCCTTGGCCGAGAAGGCTCTGGCGCAATCCCTCGATGCTCCCGCCATCACGGCTTTGGCCGAGACGATCCAGCGCCACCGCAAGGCCTATTACGAACAGCTGCAGCGCGCGAGCCGGTCCAATGAGGTCGACGCCTGGCTGGCCTGGTTCGCAGATATTGCCCTGGCGGCGCAGGAAAGGAGCCGTGAACACGTTACCTTCCTCATCGCCAAGACGCGCCTGCTCGATCGCGTGCGCGGCAAGATCAACGACCGGCAGGAAAAGGCCCTCCTGCGCATGTTCGCCGAAGGGCCCGACGGCTTCAAGGGCGGCTTGAGCGCCGCGAACTACCGAACCATCACGGATACTCTCTCGGCAACGGCAACCCGTGATTTGGCAGAGCTGGTCTCACTCGGCGTCCTGCGCAAGGAGGGCGAGCTGCGGTACACGCGTTATCATCTGCTGGTCGGTGGCTAACGCCCAGATACGTAGGCCAGGAGCGGTAAAGGGTTGTCCTCCCCTCGCGGCTTAGCCCACTTTTCAATGGCGTATTGGGGCCGGTAGGTGCCCGTCTGGTTTGGAGCGAAATTCTCAAACAGATGCCGCTTGCGCGACGTAACTCGCCTTTGACGCCCACTAGAAATAGTGATGCAATACAGTTAGCTACAAGGCGAGAGTGTTCCGGCTGTTGGGATCGGGTGTTCAATGCGCATTCAACGTTTGAGATTAAAAAATGGCTATAAGCGCTTTCATGATCTGACTATCGACCTTGGACCGACGCCCGCTCGGATTGTCGTGCTAGTCGGTCCTAACGGGTGCGGAAAGAGTAGTGTTCTCGACGGGATAATGTACCATCAACAGCTTTACCAAGCCGTCGGTTCCGTTCACGTAAATGATGCGTCATATCATAGTATGGACTCCGCGCGTAACATCGAACACAATGATATCGAGATAACGTTTGCTGGTGGCGGAAACTTCAGTGACGCGCGAAATTCTCGCCAGCAGTCAGGCAAACCAAATACGGTTTTCTCATTTCGGAGCCCTTACAGATATAATACCTATGTGAAAATTCACGAAGTTAGGGCTATGCCGCCCATCAAAGAGAACAGCTATGGCGCGGGCTATGCCGGTGCCCTCGACTCTAAGATGGAGGAAAATTACCGGCGGCTACAAGGCATGGTCAACCGCTACACCCAAGACAATGACGTCAAGCCAAGCGAGGCGAGGTCTAAGATTATTGGGGAATTGAATCAGTCCATTAAACGCTGCCTTGACCTAGAAATAGTAGACGTCGGTGATGTGGAGTCTGGAAGCGGAACGTTATATTTTTCTAAATATGATCAAAAAAATAAATTCGAATTTAATGTGCTTTCCGCCGGAGAAAAAGAAGTAATTGATATTTTGCTTGACCTATTTTTGCGAAAATCGGACTTTAACGATTCTGTGTTTCTCATAGATGAGCCGGAATTGCACATTAATACTTCTATACAAGGGAGATTATTGAATGAAATAGATGCGTTAGTAGGGGATGATTGTCAGATTTGGCTGACTACCCATAGCATCGGATTTCTCCGCAGGCTGCAATCTGAAATGCGAAATAAATGCCAGATCATTCAGTTCGACCCAGCGCTAAAACTTGCTTCCGAACCCCAGAACCTAAAGCCTATGAAAGGCTCGGCTGCCGCTTGGCGCGAACTTTTTAAGGTGGCTCTGGACGACTTGTCAGAGTTAGTTAGCCCCAAGACTATAATTTACTGTGAGGGCCGCGATGCACCTAGCAAGTCAGGGGAAGAACGGGGTATGGATGCTAAAGCATTCAATACCATCTTTGCAGACACTCACCCAGACGTTCTTTTCATATCGAGTGGCGGCAACACGGAACTGGATCAACGTAGCCAAATCGCAATTGCCATCTTAGGTAAAGTATTCCAAAATGTGGAAATATTGGTTTTCAAAGATCGCGATATGATTTCCGGCAGAATCGCTGACGAGTCTGATCGGCAGACATACCTCAAGCACAATGCTGCCAATCATCGCGTGATGAAACGCTTTGAGCTCGAAAATTACCTTTACGACAAAGACGTTTTGAAAGCATATTGCAATGCTCAAGACTTGATTTTTGATGAATCTCAGTACGACGCGTTCGTCGTCGATATCACAAATCAGAATCTGAAAGATGAAACGGGTAGAATTAAAAAGATATGCGGCATATCTACCAGCATCAATGGTGAGGTATTTAAGCTAAATTTGGCAAGTCATCTCACTGAAGGAATGAGTGCGTTTGCAGAGTTAGCCGATTGCGTGTTCTCGCGAAAATGAGGCGGTCGCCTGCTTAGGCGATAGGCGCCGCGAAGGTCGCCTCTTGGGAAGGAGGGCTTACGCAACCAGCGACTGAATTGGGCGCTTATCCTCAGCGACTTCAGTGCCGCTGTTCAACGCGCCATGACGGGCCAAGCTCAAATCCGGCATCTGGGCTGACAAGCGGGCCATCCGGCTTGGGAGCGACATAGGGCACGGGCTCGGTCACCAAGCGTATTCCATTCAAACCGCGATAATAGCCTGCCAGCAGACGGTTATCGAGCATTGCCTGAAGCCAGGCCAGATCATCGGCCATCTGCTTCGCCCCGCGCCCGGCGAGGCAGAAATAGAGGCATCGTTGGAAATCGTCGCATGTCGTCGAAAGGACAGTTGCCAGTCTCGGCTTGCCTCGCGGGTCTTCGGCAAGGACGAGATCCACGAGTTCGCGCAATTCCCTGGTCGCGTAGAAGGCGTCGAACATTTCCATGCCGAGGCACGCGTTTGCGATCATGCGCCGGGTTGGCGAATTGGCTTCGTCCAGCGCGGCATCGCGCAGCTCGATGTCGAGATCGAACGGATCGGTGAAGTCGGACTCGGGCATATCGCACTCACTCCTGGGTTGAAGGGCTCACCTTTTCTCCGCGCAAGGCATCGTAGAGCGTGCTCTTGCCAATCTTCAGTCGTCCGGCCGCCTCGCGAACCGTCAGTCCCTGGGCTATCATGGCCTTGGCCCGACCGAGCATGGACGGGGAGACCACCGGCTTGCGGCCGCCTTTGCGTCCTCGAGCCGCAGCTGCTGCCAAGCCAGCCCGGGTGCGTTCAAGGATCAGGTCCCGTTCGAACTGGCCAAGCGCACCAAACAGATGGAAGACGAGGCGGCCCCCGGCCGTTGTCGTGTCGATCGCCTCGGTGATCGAGCGAAAGCCGACCCCTCGGTTCTCAAGCTCGGTCACGCTGGCGATCAGGTGCGATAGCGAGCGCCCCAGACGATCCAGCTTCCAGACGACCAGCACGTCTCCATCCCGAACGAAGTCGAGAGCGGCCTGCAGGCCCGGCCGGTCATCCCTGGCGCCCGAGGCCACGTCTTCGAACACGCGATCACACCCAGCCTGGCGCAGCGCATCCACCTGCAGGACCGTCGACTGCTCGCTCGACGAAACCCGCGCATACCCGATCAGCGCCATGCCACCTTCACTTGTCCAGAAACTCGTCCACCAATCTATCTGTCCGAAATGCCGATTGGCAAGGTAATTATCGGACATGCAGTCGAGGTCCACCAAACCCTCCTTTGATGGACACCCGTCTTTCAGGACGTCCGGCCGCCGTGCCGGCGCCCGGGAAAAGGGGAGAGGGAAAGAGGTCATTGCGAAATGAATCGCAATGGAGACCGTCATGTCCGATCAGTGGACCTCTTCCGCTCAAGAGTACTTCAAGACCATCGCGCGTGAGCGCGGAACCTTCGCTGCCTGGCAGGCGGGAGCGTTGAACTACACCGTCTACCTGCTGCTCGATCAGGAGCGGCCCGATCCCAAGGGCGACTTTCCCGGCTATCCCATCTACGTCGGCCAGTCCGGCAACGTACCGAGGCGAATGGCATCGCATTGCCGCCATGCGATCAAACGCGATGCCGAAGCAACAGTCCTGCACGAGCGGATCGCCGGGATGATGAAGGCAGGCTACTTTCCGATCGTCCTGGGCGTGGCGAGCGCGCCAACGCGCACGATGACCATTCTTGCCGAGCTTCTGCGCACGCAAGACTTGCTCCGGGCCGGCTATCACCTCTGCAACAGCCTGCGCGAGCAGAAGAAGCTGCTGACACGCGATGCCCTCCAGAGGCGATATGCCAGCCTGCGCTGGAGCATCTACCTGAGCGAAGCCATCAAGGAAGGCCTCAAGATCCGTTTTCACTGCAGGGCCTGCCGGAAGGCCGAGACCTGGGATCCGGCCATGCCGGCAGAGGAAGGCTTCTGGGCCTCGAACCTCGCGGGCGCGCGCTGGCGCCTGTCGCCTTGCCCCTCTTGTAGCCGGCGGCGCGAGGCGACCATCCTCGATCCGATTGAAAGCGCTCCACCGCCACCTCCGCCAGGGCCGCGAACGATGAACATGGCCAAGGAGGGCGGACACCATGCGTAAGCTGCTTCCCGCGATCCCGGCGCTTGCCGCCTTTGGGCTGTCGATTGCGCCGGCCACTGCGAAGTTCACCGCGGATATCCAAAAGGATGGCTGGCGGTTGCTCGGAACGACCGAGGCGTGCGGCCTGCACACGACCTTCGAGACCAAGGAGCACCCGATCTATCTCGACATCCTCTACCTGCCGGAAAAGGATAAGTTCAACTTCGTCCTGACCAGCAAGCAGTATTCCAAGACGATCATCGGTCGTGCTTTCTGGATGACCGTGACCTTCGACAACACCCGGACGCGTTTCCGAGCATACGGTATCGAGACGGAGGATGGACCTGCCCTGGGAGGCTATGTTGGCGCCAACTTCCTCAAGGACTTCGCCGGGACCCGCAAGATGGAGCTGGAGGTTGAAGGAGCCAAGTTTGGCATCTTCAACATCGATCAACCGCGCGACCTGGTCGCGGAGTTCGCCAAGTGCGCGGATGATGCCTGGAAAGCCCAGTTTGATGGCCGGACTTCAATGCCCTAGGCGCGCTTTGGGGAAGGGTAGGTCGGTCTGACAGTGAGGGCCAGTCGGTCCTTGGGAAAGGCAGGGTGTGGGACCTATGCGACCGTCGGCTTACCGGCGAGCGCCCCAGGAAAGCCGACGCTCCCGTCGCGGCTGCGTGAGGCCGGGCCAAAGGCCTCCCCTGGGACCTAGCCGACAGTCCGCTTTGGAGCGTTCCTGATCATATAACGGACGTACCTGATACAGGGTGTTGATGCCAGCTCCCGCCGACATAGCGGTCATGACAGAGACGGAATCAGCACTCTTAAACCGGCCGTTCACTCATAACACTAGGGACGGCCGGAACGCGCCCGTCGACGAGCGGTCAGCGCATGACCTAGTCGATGAGGTTGGTCGGCCGGCGCTGGCCCAGGAACGTCTTTACGGCGCCGCCCGATGCCTTCTCGGCTGCCTTATCGAGGCGCTGCGGTATGTCGCCGCCGATGAGCCTAAACTCGGGGGCGCGGTGAGGCGATGGGGCGAGGAGCTGTCGGCGGTCCGCGGATGCGATGCCCAGCTCAATGAAGCGCCACCTCTCATGGGGGTCGTTGGCGGCGGCGGCGAGCGCGAACCAGTGCATTGCATGTGCGGCCCGCTCGTATCTCGCACGCGCGGCACTGGCCGCTCCGCCAAGGAACCCCCGTCCCCAGTCGCGACGGAGCAGAGTATCGGAATGCGCGTTGGCTGGACGGAATGAGGCTGTGGTGATTGCGAGCGCATGGTCCGCCGCCGTGTCCGAGGCAAGGCGCTCGTCGATGAAGCGATCGAGCCATTCGTTGGCACCCGCCGCCACTGCGGCGAGCGTCAGGCACTCGATCTCCCGATCGTCGCGGGCGCTGCGATACGCATCCAACCTGAGGCCGTTGATCTCTGGCGACGCCGCAGCCGCGAACAGCGCGAGGTGGCGGAACTCGTGCTTCGCGTCACCGACCCGTACGACGAGATGCGATTCCACCGCCCACAGGTGCGCGAGCACATTGGCAGCCAGATCCGGGTCGATCTCGGCGTAGTTCTGGGCGAGCGCGAACCCGAGGTTCTGCAGCGGGCACAACGCGCGCTGGTCTTCGGTCCCGAGGATCGTGCGCAGCCATCCGGCATATCGTTCGGGCTGGGCACTGGCGAGTTCAGCCAGCCCGAAGGAATAGGGACGCCGCGCGAAGGCGATGGCACCTTCGCTCATCAGGCTGGCCATGAAGCGGTCAACCTGGTCGCTAAGCAGCTGTCGGCGATTAGCGAACTTGGCGCCAGAGGCGTCGCTCATCTCCTCGTTGAGCGCCTCGATGGCTGCAACCGGGTCGTCGGGCCTCTTCTCTCCTCGATCGACCAGGTTCATCCGGGTTTCGCTGGGATCCTCGCCCACTTCGAGCACGATGATGGCATCGCGCGGCTCGTCCACGTCGAGTGGCTCCACCAAGTCGTCGATGATCTTCTCGATGGTGTCCGCAAGTCGGTCGCGTGCTGCGGGGAGCCTTGCCGCGACCCAGTCGAGATGCTCGACCGGCACCTCTTCCACCAGATCATTGCGACCGCGCCTGCCGATGGCGCTGGCGATCGCACTGCGCACTACGCTCGCGCGCCAGCTCTTGTCCTCGCGCGGGGGCGCGTCGAGCGCCATCAAGGCTTCGTCCAGGCCCGCATCGTTGCGGCTGCGCGCGAACTCGGCCGCAGCCGCGGACACTTCGGCGTCGTGGCTGGCGAGACACTTGGCCACCATCTCGCGCAGTTCGTCGGTCACGTCGGTCGTCGACGAGGCGAGGAAGAGAAGTGTCCGCTCCAGTATCCGCGGATCAGCATCCATCACTCCATCCAGACGGAACGCCGCCTCCACACCGGAAAGCGGCTTTGCAAGGGCGGCGTAGCGAAAGTAGTAGGGAGCGCGCGTCGGCAGGGACTGCAGTAGGTCGAGCTGCTGTCCGGCGTCCAGCGTCGGCATGACGCCCTCGACCAGCATGCCCGTAACGAAGTTCTCGTCGCCGTCCGGCACGAGCGCGGGATTTTTCGAAATGTCGGCGATCCGCTGCCGCGTGGCGGCGACCGCCTCCTCGCTCATGACCTGGGAAAGCCAGGGTATATGCCAGCCCAGCTGGCGTAATGGCATATCAGTTCGCGTGGCGACCGATCGCGCAAGCGTGTCCAAAATTTTCCTAAAACCAGCCGGGTCGAAGCGGATCAACAGTTCGCGGTTTCGTTCGAGGTCGTGATCCTCGGACGTGGACCACATGCCGCTCCAGATCTGCCCCGCATCCAGACCCGCCATGCGCTCGGTCAACTGCGCCACACCCTCAGGCGCTTCGGTCTCAGGGTTCAGCGGATCGGGTCGGTCATTCCCGTATGTGACGCGATCCGGACGTGGGCTGACTGCCTGCGCTTCCTGCTCTGCGTCGAGCGAGCCGAGCAGTCGAAGTGCGCAGGCCGCCGCCTCGAGAGCGTGGACGGAGGGTTCGCCGCGGATGAGGTCGGCGATCTCCGAGCGCACCGCTGCGGCGACCTCAGCCGGATCGATGCGGTTCAGTCGCACAACCCAGGACAGATCCTCGTAAGGCGATTGCGTGTTGCCGGTGAGCGTGTAGGCGAAGGCGAACGCGACGATGCCGCTTGCGAACTCTGCCAACGGTCGCCCGTAGAGGAACAGAGCTGCAGCCGAGGCTAGGCCTGCCGATTCCGGCAGTTCGGTGCACCACTCGGCGAGGAAGCGGCGCTCAGATTCGGTCATCTGGGCCAATCGCGCCTCCACTCGGGCTTCATGCTCGCCTTGGCGCCTCGAGCGGTCGGGTCCGCCGCCGTAATCTGGCAGTCTCCGTGACCATGTGCCCAGCCACCGGTTCAGGCGTGCCTTGAAGGCTTCGGCAACGCTGTCGCGCTTCGCAGCTTGGAACAGAAGTTGAAGGAAGCGGCCATCGTCGCGCTCGCTGTGCTTCGCCTCCCATGCGTCGATGAAGGGTGCTGGACGCGCCACCACGTAGGTGATGAGATTCTCGAAGGCCTCATCGCCGAGGTTCTGCAGCGACATCCATCCGCCAACCAGAGCAGCGATGCCACGATTGGGATAATTGCCGTCGAGCGTCGCGACGGCGATCGCGGCCGACAGGATATCCCCGACGGTATCGAAGCCGCGGATCGGGTCAATGATACTGTCGAGTGCCTCATCGAGATCCTCGACGCCGTCGCGGACGGCTGCTCCGAGTTCGTCGGCAACGAGAAGTCCGAGCGCGAAGTGAAGCGTCTCCTCTCGGAACTGGTATCTTCGGCTCAAGCTGTCGAAAAACTGACCTTCTTCAATGTCGCTCAGGTCGTGAGCAAGGTCGCGGCCGTCCTGCCGCTGCGACGCGCCCGAGCGGCTCCGCCATTCGTTTCTGTCGAAGTCGGTGCCAGGCCTTTCACGATATTCCCGAGCATGACGCACCAACAAGTCACGGAAATCCTCGTCGTTGTGGCCGACGAGGTCCTCGCGCTCGCGCAGCCGGTGTCGCCAGTATTCCAGAAGCAGCCGGTCGATGCTGAGCTCTTCGATGCCAGACAGTTGCGGCAGTAGTCTGAGCGCCAACGCGCAGATGCGCGGGTTGCGCATGAACTGGTTGAGCCGGGGCGCTAGCGCCGCAGGGTCGACCTCGTTCTTGCCCAGAACGTCTGCAAACTCGCGGTCGTCGTAGTTTTGGATATGAACGGGTACCACAGTCACATAGTCTGGCAGCCGATTGGCCACGTCCCGGTCCCAGTAGCCCTCTCGGCATGTCGCCATGACGACGCCGCCGAGCGAGTGCGCCGCTGGCATGAGTGTGCGGAGGATCGCCGCCCAAGGCTTTCCGCTGGTCTCGTTCAGGCCATCGATGAGGACGATGAACCGGCCTGGAGTGAGGGAGCCATTTGACCAACGTTCGAGTCGGCGGCGCCAACGCGCGATCGTGGGCGCATGCCTTCGTGAGTCTTGATGCGCCGCGAGGCGCGCCAGCATTTCAATCGCCTCCTCAGTGCCGGACAGTTGATCCACGATTCGGCCGATGGAGAGCATGAGGATCGGCCTTGGAGCGGCGGCCAGCCACCAGTTCGCGACCGACCATGTCTTGCCCGCCCCATCTCCACCAAGGACGGCGACCAGCGAGTCGCCCTCTACGTCAGCCGTTGCCGTATCAACGGCCGCCTTGATGGCGGACTGGACGTTCGACCGGTCTGCAATCAGCGCTGGTTTCTCGAGCGGCGTCAGAAATTGTGAGAAGTTCCGTTGCGCGAGCTTGCTGCTGGCGAAATTGCGCTCGCACCATTCGCTGTTCTTGCTGCGAAACGCGTCAAGCCCGAGCAGTGCTGGTGAGAGCTGAGCCTGCAGTTCCGAAAGGCTGGCGCCGAAGGCTGGATCCCTGGCGATGTCTTCAAGTCCGGCGCTAAGATCGGCGAGTTGTTTCGTATTGAGTAGCCTTGTCGCCCAAGCGACCACCGCAGGCCTGACGGCGGCTAACAGAACCGCCAGTGGCGGGAGGCCCGTGTCCGTCCAATCAAGCGTGAGAAGCGTGATGCCCTTATCGTCGAGGATCTCCTCCAACTGGCGCTGGGTGGGTTCGCTGATCTCCACGGTCGCAGCGAGCACCCATAGGTCGATACCTTCCGCTAGCACGCCAGCCGCCAGCGTGGCCTTTCCCACCAGTTCCTGCAGAGGAACGCTATCGGTATAGCGCTTCGCCTCCATGGCAATGGAAAACGGTGCCTTCGGGGTCGCTGCGTCGCGCCCGAACTGCGCGCCCGACCGCGCCAATCGGAAAGTGTAGCCCGTCAATTCCGCTAGCGCGCGGGCAACCAAGCCCTCAAATCCATCTGGCCCGGCGGCCGGATTCCATCGGCGTAGTATTTCGTGGAGGTTAAAGCTTGCCCCGGTGGAAGGTATGGACGTCGCTGTTGGTGTCATGCGACCGTTTTAGCGCCGCTGTGGGCGGTCGCAAGCGTGAGAGCCTGGCGACTGTTGCGGGGCGGGGATGATACTGCGGGATGGGGGGCGACTTCGTTAATGCAGCTAGCGAAAATGCTGCCCTCTAGGACGTCACGGTTGGGTAGCTGAGCAAGAGTCGCCCGACTTTAATCCCCGCTAGAGGCAAAATCGGGGTCACGTCAGGCGGGACAAAGCGGTTGTTCCGGTCTTGGGGAGCGAAATTTAGCGCCTGAGCGGCAATGAAGGGTCGGTCGACGCAGCTTTAGGGGACTTCGTTATTGTAGTCGGCAGGACCAAAGCTGAAATGATATCGCACTTGGTTTATCCGCAACCGATTGATTCCGACGGCTTGGACATCACCGGCGGCAATTGGTTGCCCGAACAGCGCGATATTCGGAACCATCTTTGAGAGTTCATACTCGCGCATTTGCGCGAACTTGCGCAGCGAAATGCCGAAGGCCGTCTCGAACGGAATACTCCCGGTGCGCAGCAGACTGAAAAACGACGGATAGCAGAGCCCATCGAAACCGCGTCGGCGCGCCGCGTCGGCCAAGGCTCGACTGACTGGATAGGAATGAGCGCCTGCGAGAAAAAGCATGTGAACGGCAAGGTCCACACTTTCGAATTCCGAGCATTGCTCATCGATGAGCGCACTGAGATCAAGCAGCTTGAGTTTGCGGAGCGGAGTCAGGGTAGCGACGTAGAGTTCGTCTTCGGCGGCAAAGCGGCACTCATGTACGCAGACCTCCAAGTCCTGCGAGCCGTAGAGGATCGCGCAGTCCGTTGAGTCTAGCCTACCTTTTCCTGCGAACTCCTTGGGCGGTGCGTCGTATTCTGCCGGGTCTGATGGCGTATGCGGCGCCTTGCGCACGCGATAGAAAGGGGTGCCGGGCTCAAGTTGGACGACTGGATACGCATCGAGGATGCGCGCGATGGCGGAATCGCGCGTTCCCTCGTCGCAAAGCTCTTGGAGCGGCTCGATGTAGCCGAGCATCCACAAGTTAGGACCATAGTGAAAAAGGCCGATCCCGAGCGTTGATTGCAAGAGGTCAACGTCACGCCCAAGCGCCCCTGCGAGTCCGAGCGATCCGGGCTGGCTGTCGTTGAACTGGATAACCGGCGCGCCGCCGAAGTCGGCCCGTTCAAGGCTGCCATGCACGAAGAACATCTTGACCAGGAAGAGTAGGTCTTCTCTCGTCAGAACCGGGACGTCACTAGAAGCGCACCTGGGGCAATCGCCAGTTTCCGCCTTCATCTCCCCGGCCATCCGGTGCAGCCCCACATCGGAGAGACAGTTTGGACAAAGCAATCCGGCCTGCCCGATATCTCCATCGTTCCCACCGCTCACGGCGACAGAGGTTTCTTGTGTGGCGTTTTCACTCACAGTTTCCAAAACCGGTCCAATCGTAGTTTCACCAACGCCTTCGCCGCTATGGGCTTATTTGAGCAAGCGGTCTTCGTCGAGACAAGGTTACGCCGCAGGCAGAGCGATGCGGACGTTTACAATGGAAAAGCAGAACGTTCGGACCTGCGCTTTGAAAATTGGTGGCTGAATGGCCACGAAGGGTCGTTTGCCGAGCGCCGAACGAACCCGCCTAATTGGGGATCGACCATTCTTTGAAGCGCCTGAGGATAGTCGGATTCTGCTCCAGATCGGCAAGGACTTCCGCTTGCTGCCAGACGCTGCCACGCTTCACTTTGAAAGTGATCAATATTTTATTTCGATCGACATGTGAAAAAGAAATGACATTTCTCCTAACCAAATGGGCCGTTGGCATGCCATTGTTTATAATCATGACTGCGCCATGCAAATAATCATCTAAATAATTAATGAAATCTTCATTATTTAATGAATAATTTGATGATATTTCAATAATGTCATTTATTGAGCAGTTCATTCCATTTGATAAATCAAATAATCTTTTGTGCAGATTTGGATTTATTCGTATCTGGAAGCGACCCGAAAATTCTCGGTCGCTGCTGTTTCGGTTGTTCATGTTCGCTCCTTCGGAAAGGCCGTGAGCGCGTTGGATGCCATAGGTTCACCGTAGTGTCAATAGGCACTGAAGAGGATTTGTAACCTCCAATTGCATCAGTCGCTGTCATTTTGCGTCGTTAGAATGGGTGGCATACAGGTCCCACTGGCCGAGAGATCGGCTCGTGAGGGCAACTCGATCAATCCACTATTCAGCACCAAGCGGTTTTCGTCAGACCGCTTCCGTCATGGACCGGCCATTTCCTGGCGTAGATGCGATCGGCCACATCTGGTCGCGAGCTGCCGAAATTGCGGACGGTCCGCACCTGGGGACTGAAAATTGGCGCCTGAACGGCCACAAAGGGTCGTCACCGGAGCGCTGTGAACTCCAGCCCGAAGCGGGTGAGGTACTTGCGCAGGCGGTCGGCGTCGTTGGTGCTGGCGCGGCGTTCGCGGGAGGCGGCGAAGAGGCGGCGGCCGGCTTCCGATAGGGAGGGGCTCTCACGGCAGACCCGTGCGACGTAGGCGAGCTGGACGCGGTCAAAGGGGTCGATCTCAGCCAGTTGACGGGCGCTCAGGATTGCCTCGAGGCCGTCGCTACGCTCGCCGGCGCCGGACCAGAGGCGCTGTAGGCGGGCCACTTCACCGTCCACCGTGGCAACGTCGATGCGCCCCTTGGGCGCGAACGTCGCCATGCGGGTGACGCTGGCGGCGAGATCGCGGAAATTGCCGTTCCAGCTCGCGCGCGGCGATGTGGCGAAGTCGAGGAAGCGGGCGCGCGCCTCCTTGTTGAAGGAGACGCGCATCCCCTCGCGCTCGGCATGGCGGTCGAGTTCGTAGTCGAGGTTGGGGGCGATGTCCTCGCGCCGTGCGGCGAGGCCGGGAAGCGCGAACGTCCACAAGTTGAGGCGGGCGTAGAGGTCTTCGCGAAAGGTGCCTTCGGCGACGCAGCGGCCAAGGTCACGGTTGGTGCCGGCGATCAGCTGGAAGTCGCTGACCACTTCGGCGTCCGCGCCCATCGGCAGGAAGCGCCGGTCCTCGATCGCGCGCAGGATCATCGCCTGCTCGTCGAGCCCGAGCTCGCCGATCTCGTCGAGGAACAGCATGCCGCCATCGGCGCTGCGCAGCAGTCCCGGACGGTCGGCGGCCGCGCCGGTGAAGGCGCCCTTGCGATGCCCGAACAGCGCCGACATCGCGCCATCACCGCGCAGGGTGGCGCAGTTGACCTCGACGAACGGCCCGCCGACCTGCCGCTTCACCTTCTTGAGATCGTGGATGCGACGGGCGAGCTGGCTCTTGCCTGCGCCGGTGGGTCCCATCAGCAGGATCGGCGCGCGGGTGCGCGAGGCGACCTGCTCGATCTCGTCGATCATGGCGTTGAACGCGGGATTGCGCGTCTCTATTCCGGACTTCAGGAACGAGGTGCCCTCCCGCCGGTCGGCAGCGAAGCGGGTGGCGATGGAATCGTAGCGCGACAGGTCGAGGTCGATGACGCTCCAGCTGCCGGGCGCGGTGCCGTCGGCCCGGCGGGTCGGCTGCGTCTGGAGCAGGCGGCCGGGCAGGTAATGCGCCTCTGTCAGCAGAAACAGGCAGATCTGCGCGACGTGGGTGCCGGTGGTGATGTGGACCAGCACGTCCTCCGCTTCCGGATCGAGCGGCAGGGTGCGCGTGAAATCCAGCAGTTTGCCATAGACTTCCTCGAAATCCCAAGCGTCGGAGAAGTCTATGACATGGCGCTCGACCGTGGTTTCCGGGGAGACATCGGCGATGTCCTGGCTGACGTATTCGGCGAGGCGGCGGTGCGCGGTGCCGTGGATCAGCACGAAGCGGTCGACGCGCAGATCCTCGTGCATCGTCAGCGCCACGGTAGGGCGCCATTTCATCCAGCGCGAGGGGCCGAACTTGGCAGCGTCGAGCGTGGAGCCGAGAAAGCCGATGACGGTAAGCGGTTTCATGATCTCATATGATAATCGCTTATACATTGATATACAAATTGTGAGTCTTTCGATCTCGGCGTCCTGAAGGGGTACAGCCGGAGATTGCCGGTTTTCCGCCGATTCCGAGAAATTTTCGCCAGACGCCGTCGGTTTGGCACGCCCCCTGCAATTCTATTTCCGCCGGGTCAGTCGAACAGCCCGGCTCAGCAGGCGAAAGCGGGGCGGCCGGAATGGGCCGGCCGCCTCCATTTCGCCGCAAGAACATTTCAGGAGTACGGCCATGACCGACACCAGTTTCGAATTGCGGCAGGTCGAGGGCGGCATGCCAGTGAAGATGTGGACCCGCGGAGTGCCCGTGGATGACAAGGCGCACGACCAGCTCGCCCGCGCGGCGAAGATGCCCTTCGTGTTCCGCCACGTCGCGGCGATGCCCGATGTCCATGTCGGCATCGGCGCGACCGTGGGCTCGGTGATTCCGACCAAGGGTGCCGTGATTCCGGCCGCCGTGGGCGTGGACATCGGCTGCGGCATGATGGCCGCGCGCACCTCGTTGATGGCGCATGACCTGCCCGACAGCCTAGAAGGCATCCGGTCAGCAATCGAGCAGGCGGTGCCGCATGGGCGCTCTGTTGGGCGCGGCAAGCGCGACCACGGTTCGTGGGGCGCTCCGCCTGCTGGGATCGTCGAGGCCTGGGCCACCCTTGCGGTGCGCTTTGAGCGTTTGTGCGACAAGCACCCGCGGCTGAAGAACACCAACAACCTCACGCATCTGGGCACGCTGGGCACCGGCAACCACTTCATCGAGCTGTGCCTCGACGACGAGGCGCGGGTGTGGGTGATGCTGCATTCCGGCTCACGCGGGGTGGGCAATGCCATTGGCACGTTTTTCATCGAGCTGGCCAAGCAGGATATGCGCAAGTGGCACATAAACCTGCCTGATGAAGACCTCGCCTACTTCCCGGAAGGGACCGACCATTTCGACGATTACGTGGAGGCGGTGGGCTGGGCGCAGGACTTCGCCGCGCTCAACCGACGGATGATGATGGCGAACGTGATCGCCGCCCTGCGCGGCCAGATCGCCAAACCGTTCGATGCGGAGCTGGAGGCGGTGAACTGCCACCACAATTACGTCACGAGAGAGAACCACTTTGGCGAGAACGTGCTCGTGACCCGCAAGGGCGCGGTTCGTGCGGCGAAGGGGGTGATGGGCATCATCCCGGGCTCGATGGGCGCAAAATCGTTCATCGTGCGCGGGCTCGGCAACCCGGAAAGCTTCGACAGCTGCTCGCACGGCGCAGGACGCGTGATGAGCCGCACCCAGGCCAAGAAGCTTGTCACGCTGGACGAGCACGTGGCCGATACGGCGGGCGTCGAATGCCGGAAGGACGAAGGCGTCATCGACGAAACACCTCGCGCCTACAAGCCGATCGAGGCGGTGATGGCGGCCCAGGCCGACCTCGTCGAGATCGTCCATACCTTGAAGCAGGTGGTCTGTGTGAAGGGGTGATCCCTTTTGACGTCAATGCGGCAGGGGCTTCGACAGGCTCATTCCGGGCGTTATTGGACTTCTGCTCCAACCCCGCTCACCCTGAGCTTGTCGAAGGGCCACGCACAAACCTGCATTTTGAATTTGGAAGAATACCATGATCGAGATTGACGGTTCGGAAGGTGAAGGCGGCGGGCAGGTGGTGCGCAATTCGTGCGCGCTCTCGCTCGTCACCGGCAGGCCCTTCCGCATCACCAATGTGCGCGGCGGGCGCTCGAAGCCTGGGCTCATGCGCCAGCACGTTACTGCCGTAGAGGCGGCGACGCGGATCGGCGGGGCCGAGGTTAGCGGCGCTGCCGTGGGTTCGGCCACGCTGGAGTTCCGCCCCGGCGCCGTGCAGCCCGGAGAGTACCGCTTCGCCGTGGGCACGGCGGGCAGCACCGGGCTTGTCCTGCAGACGGTGCTGATGCCGCTCGCGCTGGCCGACCGCCCTTCACGACTGGTGTTGGAAGGCGGCACGCACAACATGCTGGCCCCGCCGTTCGACTTCATCGAACGCACGTTCCTGCCGGTCATCAACCGCATGGGCCCAAAGGTGGAGGCGCGCCTCGTCCGCCACGGCTTCTACCCCCGCGGTGGCGGACGGATCGAGGTGGATATCACCCCGGCCCCGCTTGCCCCTCTGGAATGCATTGACAGCGGAGAATTAGCCGGCGGATCGGCGCAGGTGTTGTTCACCGGCCTGCCGTTCGAGATCGCCGAGCGCATGATCGCGCGGCTGCGCAAGGAGCTGCCCGAGTGGCCCGAGGACGCCTTCGTGGTGCGCGAGCTTCCAGCCGATCAGGGCCCTGGTGTCATCCTCATGATCGAGGCGCGCAAGGCGCATGTGACCGAGATCGCCAGTGGCTTCGGCCAGCTGGGCGTGCCGGCTGAACGGCTCGCCAAGACAGCGGCGAGCCGTCTGAAAGGCTACGTCGCGTCACAGGCCTTCGCGGGTCCGTACCTTGCCGACCAGCTGGTTCTGCCCTTCGCGCTGGCTAGCAGCGGCGCATTCACCACGGTGAAGCCGACAGGCCACCTCATTACGGCCGTCGAACTGGCGCAGCGTTTTCTTGGCAAGCCTATCATTCTGGAGCAGGAGCCTTGCGGTAGGCATCTTGTCAGATTTGCATAGAACATGGCGCGGGCAAACGCCGCAAGGCCAATGGCGGCTAATTTGGGCGTTTGGGCATGGGAAAGCGGACCGGCCGGACTTGGGGCTGGTAGATTGGCGTTTAAGCGGCCGAAATGGGTCGACTGCTTACGCAGAAAGCAACGGTTGCGCGGCTACTGCGCAGCACTCAGTTTTGAATCGGGTTCGCTAAAAACCCATTCCTTAAACGTTGCGTGAAGATCCCGGCCACTGGCGGCCTCCATGGCATTTTCCAGATCAATGCTGGTGACGGTTCCGCCAGCGTTCTTGCGGGTATAGTCACGCAGGCCTTTCCAGAAGGCCCGCTCTCCGAGCAAGGAGCGAAGGTGATCCATGAACACCGCTCCCTTGCTGTACTGGATCGCCCGACGTGCGCCGAGAGACGGATACCGACCGCCCCAGGCAAGCGGTCGATCAAGGCCTTTGGCGCTGGCTTTTTCCCATCGTGTCCGCGCAACTGCTATCTCGGCTTCGTAGGCATCTCGGCCGTATCGATGCTCCTTCCAGGCGGCTGTCATGAAAACGGTGAGGCCTTCGTTGAGCCAGAAGTCCTGAAGGGTCGCACAGGTGATGAGGTTGCCAAACCATTGATGGGTCAACTCATGAACGATGGCCCAATCGTCTGCGGGCGCACCAGGATCGGCGGGAAGCACGTCGATGCCGAGCACCGAGAACGTGGCAGCTTCCTGCGCCTCGCTGCCTTCGACCAGCAATTGGCTGTATGTGGGTACGGGAAGCGATAGGTCCAATTTCCGCGAAAGGAAGTGCACCTGGTCGGGCGTCGGCGCGAACCGCCGCGCCAATATCGAGGCGTCTACGCTATCGCTGAGATAGGTCAGGCGCGAAACCCCCGCCTGCGTATCGATACGATTGAACCTGCCGACGGCGAACCCATAAAGATAGGCCGAATAGGGCCGGGGCGAGCGCCAGATATGAACCTCGCTTCCATCTGGCCCGGACTGTATTGAAACCAGGCGTCCGACCGAGAGGGTTTTCATGCCCTTGGGTACGCGAAGGGCTAGCGCGAAACGAGCCTTATCCCCGAACTGGTCTTGGAGGCAGATCATCCAGTCACAGGCGAAATAGCTCGTGTAGAGGCCCGTCTCGGAGCGTACCAAGCCGCGGGCCGGATGCCCTTGGTAGGTCAGGTCAAGGGTTGCGGTCAGCCCTCGGCGCAGTGCCTTGGGAAGGCGAAAGATCAAGCTGCCGCTTTCGATCCCGGGCGCCAGGGGGGCGCCATCCAGTGTTGCCTGGGTGATGTCGAGAGCGTTCCCGGTGAACACGAACCGGCGCACGCCGTCTTCCGTTGTCCGAAGCCGGATCACCTCGTGTCCGGCAACGCTGGCGTTCTCGATGTCGGGGGTAAGGGCCAAATCATAGCTGAGCACCTCAAAACCCTGACCGGGCGTGTGATCTGTGCCGGCAATCGCGTCGCTGCCTTGAAGGCTGCAGATTCCCAATAAACTACAAATGATCCAGCGCATGCCCCTGTAGATCTCCAAATGCCCAATCTCCGGATGAACCAGAGCTAACCGCACGATCCGTAGGAGCGAAGTCCGAGAAGATCGGCCCGTCGCCGAGGAACTGCGGCTTGGCGCAACGAAGAGGCCCACAATGGCTTAAGACGTAGCAGCTTGCTGTGCGGATGTAACTTGACTGCGGGCTAGCGAGAATGGCGATATCGGCGTCCGGTTTGGAGGCAGCAAACTTGGCACAACGGAACGTCCGGACCTGGGAGATGAAAATCAGCGGCTGAGCGGCCGGCAAGGGGCGGGCGCAGAATGGCCTCTATGCACCGGCGGCGGGAGTGGCTGCCAGGCGCCCAAGTTGGTCGCTCAGCGTTCGAAGGCACGCTCCCGAAACCGGCCATGCCGGAAAATTACGAAATTGGTCGACATGGCGTGCCGAACTGGTGCCGGTCAAAAATTTCGACTTGAGCCAAATTATCGCCCTCGTTCCAGACCGAGACCCAGTTGTCGGGATGCACATCAATTGAATGAGGATGCCCATCATCGAGAATTACCGCCGCTTCCCCGCCCGGAGGGACCTCGTATTGATCACAGATTGGCTCGATAAAAATCGTAAGTGGGGTCGCCAGGTAATTCCGAATGGGCAATCGCATTCCGGGGTTCTTTCAATTAGCTTGGTCAATGAGCCTACGTTGGGACCTCGACATCCGCAAAGGCTCCGATCAGGCGGCTGCCACGCGCCCTTGTCGGTCGCTTGATGGCTGAATTGACGTGCCAGGGAGCCGACCGACCGCTTTCCCTCGGCGGCCAGGTTCGTCGAGAACTGGGATGAGAGGGAAGCGGCTGTTTTGCTGCGGCAATTCAGTCGATGATTTCTACCAGGCTGACAGCCGCGTATCGAAATATGGAAGGCTTCTCTTTCGGAGCACCGCTCGGAAAGTGTGGGCCGAAAAAAGCGATGTAACAGTCAAACATGCCGATCGCATCGTCGAGCCAGCAATGAACGACAACGCCAAACTCTGACGTGAGGTGGTCATCGTCGTTGTAATAAGCGTCACGACGGACCTTGGTCCCCGGTGCAAGATAGCGATCCTCGCCCGCAACCTTAGCAACTGTCATTTCATCTCCGCTTTTGAATTGCACACTGCTCCCTAAAGCGATCCTATTATCGTCTGCAACGGGCGCGTGAACGGCAGCTATCTTTGCAGCCCGACTCTAAACCTGCCATTCCGCTACCGGCCCGGCGTACGCGCTCCGACAGGACAACCGGAACGTCCGCACCTGGGAACGCGAAATCGGCGACTGAGCATCTTGGAAGGGTCGTCGTCCGTCACCATTTCGAGTTGCCGCTAGGATATTTATTTATCCAATCCTGGCTTTGGCTTTTTGGTTGCAAAAAGTCTTTTGCACTGGAGTAGCGCGACGGAGTAGATTCCGAAAAGTGAGGCGGCAGAAAATGTGATTAATGTTAAGTATTCTGGTCCAACATCGTAAATTTCTAAAGTCAGTGCTAGGATGGCTAGCGTTAATGCAAATCCCGCATAAAATCGAGCTTTCGGCCAGTCAGGTGAAATGACTGTTTGTCGACGCAGGTCCATTGCGAACTTCGTGTGGTCGTCAGGTTCCATAAAGCTCACCTCTCTAAGGCAAAGGTGCGGAGGTACTCACGGACTCTAGCCCGGTCTTTGCCTTTCAGGTCCGAGCCGTTCGCAAATTCGATTCTACCTAAGCGTTCTAGTTGTTCTTTGTTGAGTACCAGGCGGACCTCACCACAGATGCTAATAAGGTCTCGAATCGTTTCATCGTAAAATCCCCAATCAATTGTGGAGTAGTGGCGTACTGGCTTTAGGTCACTCCCCATGAGGACCCATTCGGGGTCCACGTCAAATTCCGTGCGAATTTTTGCCAGGACCTGGACGGGAGGGGATGCAAGATCCTTTTCCCAAGAGTGCAGCGAGCGACGTGTGAAGCCGAGGCGGGTTGCGAAGGCTTCCTGTCCCAACCCGCTGCTCTCTCGCACAGCCTTGATGCGCGCTCCGATCGACATTGTGAAGATATCTTCCCATTTGATCAAATTTAGGTTACGTTGTGATCATGTCGTCAACTTACCGAAAGTTGGAGCAATGGCAAACAGGATCAATACTGCGAGGCTTCTGAAGGATCTTCTACAGATGCGGGGATCAAGCTTCGCGGAGGTCGGTAGGACGGTTGGCGTAACGCGTGCCGCAGTCTCGCTCGTTGCCCATGGCAGGTCTAATTCTCGTCGTATTCGCTTGGCTCTTGCCGAAGCAGCGGGCCTTGCGCCTAGTCAGCTTTGGCCCCGGAACCTGGAAGCGAATGCAGATACTAGCGCGCAGGAAACACGCCCAAAATCGGGGAGTAGTTGAATGGACAACTCAGAAGATCCTCGTCGTCCCGGCTATGCCTCACCTGCTCGCGTCAAAGCGTACCTCAAGCTATACGCGGACCTTGGTCATGAGATTGGCGGATTGGAATTGACGCCTGACCGGTCGATCCGAATTCTTTCTCGGGAAGCTGTGCGCAGCACTGAGTCCAAGAACGCGTATGACGAATGGAAGAGTGTGGGGCGCTAGCGATGGTGCAGGGGCCGCACATCGTCAAGAAACTGCGGATGGGAAGGCCGGTTCGCTGGTATGTCTATGCTTGGCGCGGCGGACCTTGTGTGCACAAGCAAGTTGGGGGCGTCCGTCCCAGTCTGACGGGAGAAATCATTGACGCGATTGCTTCTGCGCGATCGAAGGGTGAGGGTGGCATCGCAGACGGGACCGTCAGTTCTCTGATCGTGGGCTATCGTTCGAGTCCCGAATGGAAGAGGCTCGCTCAAACAACCCAGCGTGGATGGAGCCCTTGGCTTGATCAGATCGATGGCAAGTTCGGAAGAGCGCCGCTGGCTGCGTTCGATGATCGGCGAGTTAGGAACGACATCCTCACATGGCGCGATGGCTATGCAGATCGACCGCGCAGTGCTGACATGGCGATGCAAGTGTTATCGCGTCTCCTGTCGTGGGGTGTCGACCGAGGACGTCTCGCCAAGAATCATGCGGCAGGGATTGATCAGCTTTACGAGAGCAATCGCGCTGACATCGTTTGGACCGAAGCTGACTTTGCAGCATTCAAATTGCATGCGTGCGACGAAGTTCGTGAAGGCGTCGAGCTGGCGGCCTGCACTGGCCTTCGGCGTGGTGATTTGGTCAGCGTCCCGTGGTGCGCGGTGGGTGAGCATGCCATCATCTGGCAGACCGGAAAAAGCCGCGGCCGCGCGCGCATCGTGATCCCCTTGTTGCCCGAGACGCGAGTCGTGCTCGACGGGATCAAGGCTCGGCATGCATTGGAGATGGCGACAAGGCCAGAGGGCAAGCGCAAGCCACTGCCTGAAACGATTCTGAGCAACAGCATGTGGCGAGCATGGACACCCATGGGTTTCAGTAGCCGCTTCCATGACGCCAAGAAGGAAAGCGGCGTGAAAGTCAATCTGCATGACCTAAGGGGGACGTTCGCCACGCGTTGCATGATAGCCGGGCTGACCGATCAGGAGATCGCGGACATCCTCGGTTGGAATACCAAGGATGTGGCCATCATTCGGCTCAAATACGTCGACCAGGCCCGAGTGGTGGTGGCCATGGCCGAGCGGATCAGCCGTGGAACAAAGTGAGATTGTGTAAACCGGTTGTAAACCGGCTTAGGAAGGAAGGTGCTAAGTGCTTGAGAAATTGGTCGGGGAGACAGGATTCGAACCTGCGACATCCTGCTCCCAAAGCAGGCGCGCTACCGGACTGCGCCACTCCCCGACCCTTCGGGCGTGTATTTCCACGGCAGTGGTGGGCCCGGCAGGATTCGAACCCGCGACCTAGCCGTTATGAGCGGCCAGCTCTAACCGCTGAGCTACAGGCCCCAACCGCCGTGCGCCCGGCGGTACACGTGCCGACCGGGCCGGTGCGCGTTAGCTTGGCTCGTGCGATGAGGCAAGCTCCACTGACGACAAGATGTCGCTAACACTTGTGGGTTTCACGCCGCGCCGTTCCAGATGGGCGAAGAGCGTGCGCCACCACGCATAGAGTGCCTCCAGATCGGCTTCGCCGCGCACGTAGGGCGTATGGCCCGGCGCCAGCGAGGGGCTGTGGAACGAGAACACGAGTACGGGCAGGCCTTCGTCTATGGCGATGTCCACGCCGCGCAGGGCTTCCTCGGCGGTAATACCCTCGGGCGTGAGCGCGATGCGTTCGAGCAGGCCGGCACGCGCGAGCACGCCGCGCATCGAGGGCGCGCGCCACAAGTGCGGGTAGATGACATTGCCCATCTGCCGCAGCGGGCCCCAGTAGACGGTGGTCAGCGGCAGTTCGAGCAGGCTGCGCCCGGCGTCGGCCCAGTAGGGATGGAGCGGATGATCGCGGTAATTGGGGCCGCCCGCGCCGCTGTAGTCGAAGCGGGCGCGGACCGAGGTGTCGATGGCGATGCCGCATTCGCGCAGGATTTCCCCCGTGCGCGGTCCCAGCCCGTACCGCCCCGCGCGGTAGATGCGCGGCGCGGTGCCGAAAGCCTGCTCGATCCGGTCACGCAGCGTGTGGAACTTGGCGCGCTCCAGCTCGAAGGGCAGGTTGCCGGCATAGCTGTTGAATTCGGTGACCTCCTCCTCGAACGGAGGACTGACCCAGGGGTGGAGCTGTACGCCCACATCGGCCCGGCCATTGGCCACGGCATCGCCGATGGCTGCGGGCGCTTCCGGCGAGCAGGCGACGGGATAGTCGATCAGATACGTGGGAATGACGCCGAAGTCCTCGCAGAACTGCTGGAACTGGCGCAGGGCCGGCACGGTAACGAGGCTGTGCTTTTCCCGGTCGAGCGGGGCATCCCAGTCGAACTCCTCCTCGGTGTCGACCGTGACGATGAAGCGCTGGCCAAAACCCTCGCGGAAAGCGGCACGGGCTTCCTTGCCCGGCGGTTCCAGGAGACTGGGCCCAGACACAGCTAACACTCCCCTTCGCTTCCATCGCATCCGAAATGCTTGCCGGGCAGGATGGCACGGTCGAGCACCCGTGCCTATAACCTTCAAAGGTTGCTATTTTCTGCCTGTTCTGGGGTCAAGCCGGGCAGCCACAGGTACAGCATGCCGTCGTCCCGCTTCATGCCGCCTCCGGCTGCGGCTGCTTCCGCGGCCGCGAGCCGCAAGGTGAAATCGATCCCGAACATGCCGGCCGAAAGCGACTGGCCGCGCTCGCCCGGCGCAAAACCGGGGCGGGCATCGTCCTCGTGCGTGGCCAATGCCGCGGGCAGGGCGACATGCACCACTACGCGCGCGTCTTCCTGAGCCCAGCTCAGCGAAAGCGATTCGTCGGGTGCGGTGGCCCCGGCGAGCGCAGCGAAGAGGCGCCAGATCAGCCGCTCGGCCTCTGCCTTGTCGAGATGCACGGGCAGCGAAGGCGCGGTGGCGGCCGGATCGACGGCGAAGCCGCTGGAGCGGGGATCGGTCCACGACCGCAGGCGGACGACGGTCTGGGCCAGGATTTGCGCCAGATCGCATTCGCCGGCTTCGAGCGTCAGCACGCCCGTTTCCAGCTTCACCAGCCGATCGAGTTCCTCGAAGCCCGCGAGGATATGCGCGCAATCGCTGGCGATCGCGGCGGCGAGGGCGCGATATTCGTGCGGGGCCGGGCCGTAGAGTTGCTGCTGCACGATCTCGGCGGCGACCTGGATGGCATTGGCCGGGGTGCGCAGTTCGTGGAGAATTTCGCGCATGCGGTCCGCCTCGCCGCGCGTGGCGGCGGCCGCGTCGGTTTCGGGCGGGGCGGCCGGGCGGCGCATCCGGCCGCAATAGCCGGTGAAGTGTCCACCGACCGGATCGAAGCGGGGGACGGCGTCGACCTGCCATTCGCCGCTGACCGCCGGGGCGCCGCTGACGCACAGGCGTGCCGCGCGCAGCGGCAGGCGGCGGCGCATCGCCGCGCCGGGCGCCGGGTCGCTGTCATCATCGTTCGCGGCGAGGTTGAGGCCGTAGACGGCGGGCGCGTGGGGGCCGTCGGCCCACCGGATGCGGCCTTCGGGATCCGTCGCGAAGTCGATCGCGGCGGCGCGCTGCGCGGCGAAGGGCACGGTATCGCCCAGCGGCAGCCGGGGCGCGTCGGTTCCCGGCTCGGGCGCGCCCTTCATCTCGCGCGCCTTGCGGAACTCCTCGATCCTGCGGACGATGGCGCCGATCCCCGCTTCGCTGGATACGACCTGCGGGGGAGAGGGCGGAGCGGCCTTTTCCCTGGCGGCCCGGGCCTGTGCCCATTCGCTGAGCGAGGTGGGTGGCGGCGGATCGTCGGCGAGGTCGAGCAGCTCCAGCACGTCCCCGGAAATGTAGTCGTCGTCCTCGGCTTCGGAGACTTTGGGCGCCGGCGCTTCCGGCTCCGCGGCCTCTGCCGGAGCGGCACACGTCTCCGCATCGATGGGCGGCAGGCCGCGATCGTGTATGCCCAGACGTTCGAGCAGGGCTTCGACGGCGGCGGAAAGGTCGCGGCGATGGCGCAGGATGCCGCGCGCGCGCACGGGCAGTTCGGGCACCAGCGCAAGCCATTCGGCATCGGTCAGCCTGGCGGTGCCGATCGCCGCGCTGGCGACGTCGGTTTCGGCCTGTGCCAGATGCGCCAGCAGGCGCGGGTTCGTCATTGGCTGAAGCGGCTGGCGCAGGAAGCCGGCCCGTTCGGTCGCCGGAATGCGGGCGGAGAGCGCATCCAGCCGGGCAAATCCGGCGTCCAGGGTTTCCGACGCGGCGTTGCCTGGCAGCCGCCCGAGGATGTCGATCAGCTGCCGGTACTGGATGCGCGCGATCCCATCGCCGGAATCGGGCAGCCGCAGTACCGTGTCCAGGCGATCGTCGAAATGCATCTATACTCCAGGCGCGACCCGCGCGGGGTCAAGGGAACCCCCCATTCTACCCAGTGTAGCAGACCGGGGAAGTTCCTCTCCTAGCAAAGCGGTGGATGATCGGAAGTGTTCACTTTGCGGGCGTTGCAAAGCGGGACGATTACGTTATGGAACAATAATATTACAGGGCTCAGGCGTTTTCGATGTGGATATTGCATCGAGTTGAGGCGTCGAATGGGCCCGTCGGGGAATTTTGTATGATCAATCTTGATGAAATCGACCGGCGCCTGCTTGCCGAACTGCAGGCCGAGGGTCGTATCACCAACGTGGAACTGGCCCAGCGCGTGGGGCTGACGGCACCGCCGTGCCTGCGCCGCGTGCGCAGTCTCGAGGAAGCGGGCATCATCCAGGGCTATCATGCCGATCTCGATGCGTCGAAGCTGGGCTTCACGATTACCGTCTTCGCGCTCGTCAGCCTGAAGAGCCAGGCCGAGGAATCGCTGCGCGCTTTCGAAGACCACATGAAGACGCTGCCCGAGGTGCGCGAATGCCACATGCTGAACGGCGAGATCGACTTCATCCTGAAGATCGTCAGCCGTGACCTGCAGAGCTTCCAGGAATTCCTGACCAGCAAGCTGACGCCCGCGCCGAACGTCGACAGCGTGAAGACCTCGCTGACGATCCGCACGTCGAAGAGCGTGCCGGGCGTACCGTTGGAATAGGGCTGATCGCCTGCGGCGGAACGGCTCAAAGCCCCGCCGCAGCCTCCAGTGCCAGCAGATAGCTCTGCGCGCCGAAACCCGCGATCGTGCCTTTCGCGGCCTGTCCGACCCAACTCGTGTGCCGGAACGGCTCGCGCGTGTGCGGGTTGGACAAGTGCACCTCGATGACCGGCGCCGTGATCGAGCGGATCGCGTCGAGCAGGGCGACTGAGGTGTGCGTATAGGCACCGGCATTGAGCAGGACCGCATGCGCGCCTTCCTCTTCGGCCTCGTGCAGCCAGTCGACGAGGTGTCCCTCGTGGTTGGACTGCCGCATCTCGATCTCGCAGCCCAGCGTCTCGCCGCGCTCGACGAGCAGGGCGGCGATGTCGTCGAGCGTCTGCGATCCGTAGATTTCCGGTTCGCGCTTGCCCAGCCGATTGAGGTTCGGTCCATTGAGGACGTAGATCAGCTTGCTTGCCATAGTTCGCCAAAATCCCCCGGCGCCCGCTTGAAAGTGTGGCCCGACCTTTAACGGCCGTGCGGGCCGGCGCAAGCGCTGCCATCAGTATGCAGCGGGCACGCCTTCGACGATCGGGGGAGGTGGCCCCGATCCCGGCCTGTCGTCCGCCGGCCTGTCGGCGTTGTCGGCCGGCCGGTTGTCGTCCGCGGCGTAGCCGTCGTCTTCGCTGCCGCCGCCATAGAAACTCGCCAGCGCCGCGTCGTTGGCTTCCCTTGCACGGCGGGCGGCGGCTTCTTGCGCGGCTTTTTCTGCGGCGGCCTGTTCGGCGGCCCTGGCTTTGGCAAGCTGGCTGGCGTTTTCCTCGTCCCGGGAGGGGCCGCAGGCCGCCAGCGCCAAGGTCGCGCCCGCAAGAAGGAAGACGCGTGAAACTTTACCAAACACCGGCGAACCCTCTTAGCCTGATTGTATATGACTGAGCGATGAAATTCAGGGGGTTAGCTAGGGCAAAAGCCTTAGCGTTTCCTTAGCGTAGGCGCGCCTTCGCGATGCTAGCGGTCGGATCCCTTAACCTTGCCCCACTGGCGCATCGCCGAATACCCCAGATAGCCGGTGCCGAAGAGCGCGTAGAGCGGCTGGGGGATGCCGTCGAGATAGGCACTCATCCCCGCGGCGATGGCGCGCGCGGCATCGGGACTGAAGGCGCCGATCACGCCCATCGGCAGGGCCCAGAGGATCATCGCGTACATGACGTAGAGAAAACTCGGCCGGGCGCGGCTGGTCCAGGGATCGGCCGAACCTGCCTCGGCGATGATCGCCGAAAGGCTGGCCTCTAGCGTCTTCAACTCCTGCGTGTTTTCCAGCTTGAGCAGTTCCAGCTTGGCCCGGTCCCGCGCGTCGGGATCGGGAATGACCTTGTCGATGATGCGGGTGACGGGGCCAAGGAGCGATTCGAAAAGCGGCATGGGCGAGTCTTCCACTTGCGGTCGGGGACTCGCAGATAGATAACCATATCGGTTCGTGTAGGAAAATGGTTCCGCGTCTGCCGTCAGCTGAGGGCGTTTACTCGGAAATGCAGGACTTCAACGCCGATGCCACGGTTTCGAGGGCCGCATAGTTCGACTTGAAGCGAAACCAGGTTCCAAGAGGCTGGAAACCGTCATTGCCCATCGAGCCGGTATTGCCTGCGGCCAATTTCACGTTCCGCATGACCAGAACAACTTGGCTTTGTTCCACTGCCGCTTCAAGGTCGAAGCGCATGATCCAGCCTGAAAGGCCCATGGTCTTGTCGGTTTGACCCTGTGCCACAAGATATTGGCTCTGGTCATCGACCACCTTGAAGATACCGCCTCCCTGAACCGTGGCCCGGTTGTCCCGCTGATAGTAATTGCCGGTGGCAGGTCCCACCCAGGAGCCGGCACTATCGCGCAGCTGAACTTCGTCATTGTGGAGGTTGGTCGCCACGCATCGCTTGACGCGCGAGAATTCCACCGGAGTGTCTGTCGGGAACGACCAGTCGATCTTCTCGACGGTCCTGTTCGTCGCGACCGTTACATTCGCGGGTATGTTATCCTTCCCCGAGGCCATGGCGGGAAGTGCGAAGAAAGCAGAAATTGCAATGATCTTGGCAAGATAACCCATATGATCCCCCGTGCGGACGACTTGCGTGATACACTGGCGTTGAACGTGACGGTAGGGGAGAGTGCCATGCCCGCATGACATCGCGTGGCCGCGACTTGCGGTCTGCTTGCGTGCTGTGGGCGAATGAAAAAGGGCAGCGGAGGCTGCCCTTTGTGCGTTTTGAAAAACGTTCGTGAAATTGGTCGGGACGAGAGGATTCGAACCTCCGACCCCCACACCCCCAGTGTGATGCGCTACCAGGCTGCGCTACGTCCCGACCGGAGCGCGGCCTATAGGCACCTCTCCGGCGTTGTGCAAGCGCTCCGATAAAGAGTTTTGCCGGGATGCTTGAACGCATGGTGTGCGCCCTTATGTGTGACGGCGTCCGGGGCGGGGCGCAAAGCGTCGGCGGCGCGCGCGTTGCCAGTGCCGCGCTTTGTTGCTAACCGCCCGCTTCCGGAGAAGTCGGGTTCACGGATTTCCCGGCGAGGTGTGCGGCAAATCGGATGCCGCGCCCGATTCGCCAGGCAAGCCGGTAACCGGTCGATTACGAGAAGGCCCCTCAACTCAATGCAAACCTCGATTCTCAACCAGCTCGCCGCCGCCGCTCCCGCAGGCGCGCCGCCGGCCTGGATTCAGTACATGCCGTTCGTGGCCATGGCGCTGATCTTCTGGTTCCTCATCCTGCGTCCGCAGATGAAGCAGCAGAAGGAGCACAAGGCGAAGCTCGGCGCGCTCAAGAAGGGCGATGAAGTGCTGACCGGGGGCGGTTTCGTTGGCAAGGTGCTCAAGGTTGACGAAAACTACGCCGAGGTCGAGCTTGCGAAGGGCGTTCAGGTCAAGGCGCTCAAGTCGACGATCGTCGATGTGATCCCGCCCGCCGGCTCGAAGCCCGCGAACGACTGAACTGCCGCTGGGCCCAGCAGTATCCGGGGCATTCCCGCATGGGGCGCCCGATTGGAGAGAAGCCAAAGGCAATGCTCGAATTTCCTACCTGGAAGAAGCTCTGGTTCTGGGGGCTGACGCTGGTCATCTCCGTGGCCGCGCTGCCTTCCCTGTTCTCCGTCTCGGGGCTCCGCTGGCCGCAGGCTCTTCCGAACCCACAGGTCAGCCTCGGTCTCGACCTTGCCGGTGGCAGCCACATCCTGCTCGAGGCGAACGAGAAGCAGGTTGCGCAGCAGCGGCTCGAGAACATGGAAGAATCGGTTCGCGCCCGCCTCAGGCTGGCCGATCCGCGCATCCGCATCGGCGACATTTCCAGCGCCAACGGCCGTCTGAGCTTCATGCTCAAGGACCCAGCGCAGGTCGACGCCGCGCGTGACGAGATCCTGCCGCTGACCACCGGCGCGGGCCTGACCGGCCAGCGCGACTGGGACATCCGCGTCGAGGACGGTAGCCGTTTCGTGCTGACGCCGACGCGCGAGGGCCTCCAGCAGGCGGTGTCGAACGCGATGGATTCGGCCATCGAGGTCGTGCGCAAGCGTATCGACGCGCTGGGAACGCGCGAGCCGACGATCATCCGTCAGGGCGAGAACCGCATTGTCGTGCAGGTTCCCGGCCTCGATGATCCGCAGGCGCTCAAGAACCTGCTGGGTCAGACCGCCAAGCTCGAATTCAAGCTTGTCGACGAGACCGCGACGCCGACCGACGTGGCGCAGGGCATCGTGCCTCCGGGCGACGAGATCGTTCCCTGGTCCGATCCCAATGCGCCCGGTTCCGGCGGCGTGCCGGTGCTGGCGGTCAAGCGCCTGGGCGGCATCAAGGGCGATCAGCTCACCGATGCCCGGCAGTCGTTCGACAGCCGCAACAACACGCCGGTCGTTTCAATTACCTTCGACCAGACGGGCGGGGCCAAGTTCGCCAAGCTGACCAGCGAGAACGTCAACAAGCGCTTCGCCATCATCCTTGACGGCAAGGTGCTCTCGGCGCCCAGCATCAACGAGCCGATCATGGGCGGCAGCGCCCAGATCTCGGGCAGCTTCTCCGTGCAGTCGGCGACGCAGCTTGCGATCGCGCTGCGTTCGGGCGCGCTGCCGGTCGATCTCACCGTGGTCGAGGAACGTACCGTCGGGCCTGACCTCGGCGCCGATTCGATCAAGAAGGGCCTGATCGCCATGGGCATCGGCTCGGGGCTGGTCGTGCTGCTGATGATCGCGGTCTACGGCCGCTTCGGCATCTATGCGACGATCGCGCTGGTCTTCAACCTGCTGATGATCCTGGGCATCATGGCGGTCATGGGCACGACCCTGACGCTGCCGGGCATCGCCGGTTTCGTGCTGACCATCGGCGCGGCGGTGGACGCCAACGTGCTGATCTACGAGCGCATGCGCGAAGAGCGAAAGAAGGGGCGGCGCGTGATCGCCGCAGTGGAGAACGGCTACAAGGAAGCCAGCCGCGCCATCTACGATGCGAACATCACCAACTTCATCGCCGGCGTGCTGCTCTTCGCCTTCGGCTCGGGCCCGGTGCGCGGCTTCGCGGTGGTTCTCATCATCGGCCTGTTCACCTCGGTCTTCACCGGCGTGATGCTGACCCGCATGTGGGTCGCCAGCTGGCTGCGCAAGGCGCGGCCGACCGAACTGAACGTCTAAGGGACCTGCCCAATGCGTCTTCTCAAGCTCGTCCCCGACAACACCAACATCAAGTTCCTGCGCTGGCGGGTGCCGTTCTACGTGGTCAGCATGATCCTGATCGCCGCGAGCTGGGGCCTGATCATGACCAAGGGGCTCAACTACGGCGTAGACTTCGCCGGCGGCCAGGAAATCGAGGCGACCTTCACCAAGCAGGCCGAGGCGCCCGTCGCCGATCTGCGCAAGGAAGTCGGCAAGCTGGGCTACGGCGATCCGGTGATCCAGCGCTTCGGCGCGCCCAATGAAGTCTCGATCCGCACCAAGCTGCCGGCCAGCGCCGAAGGCAATGCCGGCGCGGCCGAGGCGATCAGCAAGCAGGTCATCGCGGCCATTCGCGCCAGCAATCCCGATGTGCGCATCGAAAGCGTCAGCACCGTTTCGGGCAAGGTCTCGGGCGAATTCCGCCAGACCGCGATCTACGCGCTGGGAGCCGCCATGCTGGCGATCTCGATCTACATCTGGGTCCGCTTCGAATGGCAGTTTGGCGTGGGTGCGCTCTTCGCGCTGTTCCACGACGTTTCGCTGACGCTGGGCATGTTCGCGCTGCTCCAGCTCGAATTCAGCCTGCAGATCATCGCCGCGATCCTGGCGATCATCGGCTACTCGCTCAACGACACGATCGTCGTCTACGACCGTATCCGCGAGGATCTGAAGAAGTTCCGCAAGATGCCGCTGCCCGAACTGCTCGACATGTCGGTGAACGAGACGCTGGCGCGCACGGTGATGACTTCGGCGACGCTGCTGGTCGCGCTGATCCCGCTGCTGTTCTTCGGGCCGGAAAGCCTGTTCGGATTGACCGCGGCGATCGTGCTGGGCATCTTCGTGGGTACATATAGCTCGATCTACATGGCGGCCCCGATCCTGATCTGGCTGGGCGTGAGCGGCAGCAGCTTCGTCCCCACCGAATCGGCGGTCGAGCGTCAGGAGCGTCTGGCGAGGGAACGCAGCGCAAGGCCCTGAACCGGGCTGCCGCTCCTCGCCTGCGGACAACACCTGCGAACAACACCTGCGAACAAGGGCAGGGGGGCGAGGAGAGGCGTGATGGCGAAAGTTCTGGTGGTGGAGCCCGACAAGGCTCCGGAGGTTGCCATGCCCGGCGGACTGCGCGGGCAGGGCAAGGTCTTCGCCGCCGTCACGGCGGATCGCTTTCCGCTGGAACTCCACCGTATCGAAATGGCGCCGGGCGAGCGCTGCGAGGCCGGGCCGCACGGAAGCGATACGGTGCTTTATGTCCTGGCGGGCGGCATCGGCGCTGGCGGCTGCTCGTTGCCGGCAGGTTCGAGCATGATCGTCGAGCGCGGCGCGCGCGCGATTTTCCAGGCTGGCTTCGAAGGCGCGACGGTGCTCGTCTTCGCCGGTACCCGTGCCGGGCGGGGCGAGGGCGGCCATGTCCATCTCCTGCCCAGGGCGCGCGTCCCGGCCTGCGAACGCATGAGTGAGCAGAGCGACACCGGCGGCGCGATCCATGCCGACTCGGACTGCCCGAGCTGCGAAGTCTGGCTGCACGAGAACCATTTCTCCGGCACCGCGCCGCCCACGCCAGAAGAGGCCGCGCGCGGCGTTCACTCGCACAGCGAGGACGAGATCATCGTCGTGCTCGATGGCGCGATGCGGCTGGGCGGCAAGCTGGTCGGCCCGGGCACTGCGCTCGCGATTGCGGCGGATACACTCTACAGCTTCACGCCGGGGCCCGAGGGGCTCTCCTTCGTCAACTTCCGTGCGCACCGCCCCGGCGACATTCGCTTCGTGCAGGGCCCGGCGATGAGTGAGACGAGCCTGTGGCGCGAGATCCTGCCGAGGCCCGAATACCTCGAGCCGCTAGCCTAGGTGCAAGGGTCGGAAGGCCGGTAGGACCAGCAATTCCCCTGTCCCCGTCATCCCAGCGAAGGCTGGGATCGCTGGCCGCTAAACGATAGGTTCGAACAGATCGTTCCAGCCGCCCATGGCGCGAGGGCATGAAATGCCGATAGCGAGTCGCTAAGTTCACAAACGAAGTGCAACACCAGCTTAATACCAGCCTGCGCGGGGATGACGGCAATATTCTAACGGGACCATTGCTCGGCGTACCCGGTCAGTCCGCTTTCAGGCAGGAAACCTCAGCAGCTGATGCCCGCTACCAGGCCCCCGCCAGATGCGCGTCTTCCGCGATCGGCGTGCCGTCGAGCACGTCCTTCCAGAAGCGCACGATGTTCTGGGCATTCACGCCCCAGCTGAAGCGGCTGACGTTCTCGGCCACCTCCGCTTGGCTGGGCGGAGCGGCCAGGATGGCCGCGACGGCCCCGGCAATGCTCTCGGGCGTGCGTTCGACGAGCCGCCCCGCGGTCTCGTCCTTCACGATCTCGCGCGCGCCGCCGATGTCGGGGATGACGATCGGCGTTCCGCAGGCCAGTCCCTCAACCCAGACGTTGGCGAGGCCCTCGCTGGCCGAAGGCAGCACCAGCACGTCGGCGGCGCACAGGACGTGGGGCAGCACGTCATGGTTGACGAGGCCGAGGAAATGGACGCGCTCGGCCACGCCGAGCTGCTTTGCAAGGGCCCTTAGGTGGCCTTCGTCCTCGCCGGTGCCCGCCAGTGCCAGCCGCGCTTCGGGCAGCCGGGTCAGGGCCTCTATCACCAGCCTCTGCCCCTTGCGGGGAATCAGCGCGCCGGGCGTGACCAGCAGCGGCCCTTCGGACCAGATGCCAAGGTTGGGCATGGCCGAGACGAGCGCGCGCGCGGCGCCGCGCTCGACCGGGTGGAACTTCTCGCGGTCGAGCCCGGTGTAGTGCACGCCGATGCGTTCGGCGGGCATGCCCAGCGCGATCATGTCGTCGCGCATGGCCTGGCTCACCGCGAGCAGGCCGGCCGCCTGCTGCGCCGCCTGCTTCATCTGCGCGAGGGCGCGCGGGCGCTGGCCCCAGAAATGGATGTCCGCGCCGCGCGACTTGATCGTCAGCGGCAGGTCGAGCTTGCGGGCAATGATCGCCGCGGCGGGGCCATCGGGAAAGAAGAATTCCGCATCGACCAGGTCGAAGGGCTTCCGCGCATGCAGTTCGCGCACCAGTGGTAGCACGGCGCTGGCAATGCGACCGGGATTGGAATCGCCGCCGATCTTGGGAAACAGCGTGAAGCGGGGGTAATGGACCTCGATTCCCACGGCATCGCTGGTTTCGGGAATGTCCCGCAGCCGGGCATAGGGCGGGCGGGTGGAGAGCGGCCAGGGCGGCATGCCGATGGGGCTCACCATCGTCAGGTCGACATCGCCGCGGGCCATGACCGCGCGCATCTGGTTGCCGACGAAAACGCCGAACGAAGGCTTCACCGGATTCGGGAAAAGCGTTGAGATCGAAAGGATCCGCATGGGTGAAGCCGTTCGTAGTGCCTCAGAGTTTTCTGACAAGCATTTCGGCAACGGCCAGCCATGCGGGATGTTCCACGATCACCTGTCGTTGCCCGCTGGACGGGGGCAGCAGGGCCACGCGTTCCCCGTCGCGGTCGATCAGGCGCCCGAAAGCGAAGCGGCCGCCGGGACGGGGGGCCAGAACGTCGCGGTTCATCAGCTTGCCGGCCTCTTCGGGCGGATGCTGGCGCAGCCAGACCTGGTCGCCGGCGCGGTACTCGCCGCAAGCGGTCTCTACCGCCAGCACCAGCCACGGAGCATCGGCGGAGAGGGCATTGGGCAGCACCGCCTCGATCGGCGCACGTATGGCATCGGCGCCCTGTTCGCCCAGCATCGCGACAATGCGGGGTGGCTCGCTCGCCTCGCTGCGCAGAAGCAGTTCGGGTTCGACGTTCAGCGCGGCCGCGATGCGGTTCATCCAGACGAGTGAGAGATTGCGCATACCGGTTTCGAGCCGGCCGATGGTCTGTGCGGTGGTGGGTGGCTCGCAGGCGGCGGCGACGTCGGCCAGCGTCAGGCCTTTCTGCAGGCGGATGTCGCGGATGCGGTTGATCATGACGGACCTTTAATAACCTATTTGGTTTTTACTTTCCTACATATCTTCCGTTTTGGCAAGGTTGGGTCCTATCCAACAGGGAGACAGTGATGAAGCGAGACCTCGTCGAGCGCGAACTGACCAGCGAAGGACCGGCGCGATCGGGCCCCCGGCGCGGCCGGCGCAGCGTAACGGTCAACCTGGCCGAATCGCCGCTGAGCTGGCTGCATGCGCGCGGCCACCTCACGGATCGGCAACTGGCCGCGGGCGAGCAATTGCGGTCCGACTGGGAGCGCGCGCAGCTTGCGCCGCGCGTGACCATGCGCTGGGATCCGGTACGCGTGGCCGGCGGGGCGGAGGCGGACCTGACGCCCGGCGAGCGCCAGCTTGCGGCCAGATCGCGTTTCGATGGGGCTATTGCGGCGGCAGGGCCGGGCCTGTCCGACATCCTGTGGCGCGTCGCCTGCGCGGGGGAGGGGCTGCCCGCGGCGGAAAAGGCGCTGGGCTGGCCGGTGCGCAGCGGCAAGCTGGTGCTGGGGCTGGCGCTCGACCGGGTGGCGGATTTTCATCGGTTGGGGTGAGAGTAGAGCATGGCCAGCAGTTCGTCGTCATTGCGAGTGGCCGAAGGCCGCGCGGCAACCCAGTGCGGTTCAGGCTGCCCTGGATTGCTTTACCCGCGTCGCGGGTTCGCAATGACGAAGCAAATGGGGGACGGCGGTGCGCGGAGGTGGTTCCTGGCGCAAGGTGACACCGGGTGTGCAAGGTGACACTTCGAGACAAGGTGACACGTTTCACTCTGGACAGTGTAAACCGTGTCAACCGGGTGTCACCTTGTCCATCCTTCGACAGGCTCAGGATGAGCGGAGAGAGGGGGGGATGACTTTGCCTTTTACCCGCTCGTGCTGAGCTTGTCGAAGCACGCTGGCGCAGCGTCAGCCCTCGACCTGCTCCGCCAGTTCCAGCCAGCGTTCCTCCGCCACTTCCTTCTCGCCGCGCGCCTTTTCGATGGCGGCGCTCAGCGCGGCGAACCTGTTCGGATCGCGCGTGTAGAGTTCGGGATCGGCCATGGCTTCCTCGTCGCGCGTGATCGCGGCTTCCAGTTCCTCGATGCGCTGGGGCAGGAGGTCGTAGTCGCGCTGGTCCTTGTAGGAGAGCTTGGTCTTCCTCGGCGGCGGGGGAGGGGGCGGGGTGGCCCCTTCGGCTTTCGCCCTGGCCTTGGCGGGCGCGGTGCGCTGCTTGCGCTTGGCTTCCCAGTCGGCATAGCCGCCCGCGATCATGTCGATACTGCCCGAGCCGTCGAGGCCGAGGGTGAGGTTCACCGTGCGGTCGAGGAAGTCGCGGTCGTGGCTTACGATCAGCACGGTGCCGTCGTAGTCCGAGATCACTTCCTGCAGCAGGTCGAGCGTTTCGAGGTCGAGGTCGTTGGTCGGCTCGTCCAGCACCAGCAGGTTGGAAGGGCGGGCGAACTCGCGGGCGAGCAGCAGGCGCGAACGCTCGCCGCCCGACAGCGTGCCGACCTTGGCATCGATCAGGCCGGGATCGAACAGGAAGTCCTTGAGGTAGCCCTGCACATGCTTGCGCACGCCGCGCACATCGAGCCAGTCGCTGCCTTCGGCGATCACGTCGCGCAGCTTCATCTCGGGCTTGAGCAGGCTGCGCTGCTGGTCGATGACGATGGTGGTCAGCGTTTTGGCCAGCGTGACCGTGCCTTCATCGGGCTCCAGTTCGCCGATCAGGATCTTGAGCAGGGTGGACTTGCCCGCCCCGTTGCCGCCGACAATGCCGATCCGGTCGCCGCGCTGGATGCGCAGGTTGAAGTCCTTGATGACCGTGCGGTCTCCAAAGCGCTTGGTCACGTGCTCGGCGACGATCACCGACTTGGTCTTGCTGCCATCGCCCGCAACGGCGAGCTTGGCAGTGCCGGTGGGGGACATCATCGCCGCGCGCTCGGCACGCATTTCCCAGAGCTTGGCAAGACGCCCCTGGTTGCGCTTGCGCCGGGCAGTGACGCCGCGTTCCAGCCAGTGGGCCTCGATCTTGAGCTTGGCGTCGAGCTTTTCGGCGGCGCGGGTCTCTTCCTTCTGGACTTCCTCTTCCCACGCCTCGAAGCCGCCGAAGCCGACTTCCTTGCGGCGCAGCGATCCGCGGTCGAGCCAGAGCGTCGCCCTTGTCAGGCGGGTGAGGAAGGTGCGGTCGTGGCTGATGACCACGAAGGCGCCGTTGTAGCGTTGCAGCCAGCTCTCCAGCCATTCGATCGCAGACAGGTCGAGGTGGTTGGTCGGCTCGTCGAGCAGGAGGAGGTCGGGCTCGGATGCCAGCGCGCGGCACAGCGCCGCCCGGCGCCGCTCGCCGCCCGAGGCACTGGCCGCCTCGCGCGACAGGTCGATGCCGAGCTGGTCGGCGATGGCTTCCACTTCGTGCTGCTGGGGCGCGTCGGGGCCGTGCAGCGTGAAATCGAGCAGGGTGTCGTGGCCTTTGAAGAACGGGTCCTGTTCCAGCGTGACGACGCGCGTTCCGGGCTGGATCGAGCGCTTGCCTTCGTCCGCGTCGACAAGGCCGGCGATCAGCTTGAGCAGCGTCGTCTTGCCCGCGCCGTTGCGCCCGATCAGCGCCAGCCGGTCGCGCGGGGCGATATTGATGTCGAGGTCCCGGAAGAGCCAGCCGGAACCCTGGATCAGGCCGAGGCCTTCCCAGCTGAGGATCGGTGCGATTGCCATGGCGCGCCCCTACAGCCGGCGGCGGGGGGCTGGCAAGCCGGAGTGGGAAATCGGCAACAGGTCATGCTGTCTGCCACCTTCCAGCCACATTCAGCACTTGTTCAACGCCCGAAGCTTAGGCACCCAGACTGTGATGAAGATGCTTCTTGCCCCATTCGCCGCGCTGTCCCTCCTTGTGGTCGGCGCGTTGTCGCTGCCAGCCCATGCCGACAACGGAGGCGATCAGGGCGAAGCCCGCAAGGAACGCAAGGCCGGCAATATCCTCTCGATCCGCCAGATCGAGAAGATCGTGCTACCGCGGATGGGGGGCAAGCAATACCTCGGGCCGGATTACGATCCGGCGGCAATGGCTTATCGCCTGAAGTTCATCGAAGACGGCAAGGTCTATTTCGTCGATGTCGATGCCCGCACCGGGCGCATCATCGGCCAGTCGCGTTAAGACCGCCGGGCATTGTCCATCAGGCGCCGTCGCTTGACGCTCAAGGGCTTTCGGCCCATTTCACCCGGGTTCATGAAGGGAGACCGGAATTGCGCATCCTGATCGTCGAGGATGAACCTACCCTGGGCAACCAGCTCAAGACCACGCTGGAGCAGAATGGCTATGCCGTCGACTTGTCGACGGACGGCGAGGACGGGCATTTCCTGGGCTCGACCGAGGAATACGATGCGGTGATCCTCGACCTCGGCCTGCCCGAGATCGACGGCCTGACCGTGCTGGGCATGTGGCGCAAGGAAGGGCGCAATTTCCCCGTCCTCGTGCTGACCGCGCGCGACAGCTGGTCCGACAAGGTGGCCGGTCTCGATGCCGGCGCCGACGACTATCTGGCCAAGCCCTTCCAGACCGAGGAACTGATCGCCCGTCTGCGCGCGTTGATCCGCCGTGCCTCGGGCAATACCTCCAGCGAACTGACCGCCGGCGACGTGCGGCTGGATACCCGCTCGGGCCGCGTCACGCTGGCCGGTGAGCCGGTCAAGCTGACGGCGCAGGAATACAAGCTGCTGAGCTACCTGATGCACCACAAGGGCAAGGTGGTCAGCCGCACCGAACTGATCGAGCATATCTACGATCAGGATTTCGACCGCGATTCGAATACGATCGAGGTCTTCGTCACGCGCATCCGCAAGAAGCTGGGTGCCGATGTCATCACGACGATCCGTGGCCTTGGATACAGTCTCGACGATCCCGCCGACGCCCCGCGCGGCTGAGGAGCCGTCCGCTTCGGCAGGCGAAACCGCGGTGAATGCGGTTTCGCCGCCGGCGACGGGCGCCGCCGGGCCGGCGCATGTCCGTCATACCGGCTCGCTCGCCCAGCGCATGATGCTGATCGCGGCGGGCTGGATTTCCATCCTGCTGCTGGTCGGCGGGCTCGCGCTCGATCACACGCTGACCGGGCTCATGACCCGCAATTTCGATGAACAGCTCGGCTACATGCTGACCGGCATGATCGGCTCGGCCGAAATCGGGCCGGACGGCGAGGTGTTCTTCATCCGCCCGCTGGGCGACCAGCGCTTCATGGAGCCCAATTCCGGCCTCTACTGGCAGATTCGCGGCAAGGGGCACGAGGACTATCCCTCACGGTCGCTGTGGGACCGCAGTCTCGACGTGCCCGAGGATCACTTCGACGCGCAGCCGCATGTCTATGACAGCGACCAGTTCGCGGGTGAGCCGCTGCGGGTCATGGAACGCTCGATCATCCTGCCCGGCAGCAATACGAAATGGATGTTCACGGTCGCCGCGAGCCGCCAGGATCTCGACGATCAGATCAAGATGATCCGCTCGATCCTGATCTACAGCTTCGTCGCGCTGGGCGTCGGGCTGTTGCTCATGGCCGGGCTGCAGACCTGGTATGGCCTGTTCCCGCTGCGCCACGTGCGCCGGGCTATCCAGAAGCTGCGCGCGACGGGTGCCGCCCGCGTCACCGATCCGCTGCCACGCGAGGTCGAACCGCTGGTCGATGAACTCAATGCGCTGCTGGCCCATACCGAGCGGCAGGCCGAGGAAGCGCGCACCCATGCCGGCAATCTCGCCCATGCGCTCAAGACGCCGCTAACGGTGCTGATGAACGCCGCGACGGCAAGGGCGCCCGATCTTTCCGACACGGTCATCCGCGAGGCGGCGGTGATGCGCCGGCAGGTCGACCATCACCTCGCCCGGGCGCGGGCCGTGGGGCGGCGCGCGGCCGGCATGTCGCGGGCAGAGGTCTGGCCGAGCCTGGAGGCGGTGCTGCGCGCGGTTGGGCGGTTGCACGAGGAGACGCGCTTCGATCTCGACGGCAACCACCACGCGACGGTCGCGATCGAGAAGCAGGATCTGGAGGAAGTGCTCGGCAACCTGATCGAGAACGCGGCCAAGTATGGCGGCGGCAGCGTGTTCGTCACGGTCGACGCCGGGCCGAAATCGGATGCGCGCTGCTGCGAGATCTGGATCGAGGACGACGGCATGGGTATCCCGCAGGCCGAGCGCGTGCGCATCTTCGATCGCGGTGCACGGCTCGACACCGGCAAGCCGGGCACTGGGCTGGGCCTTGCCATCGTGCGCGATGTTGTGGAAATCTACGGTGGCACCGTCGAACTCGACGAGAGCGAGGACCTCGGCGGGTTGCTGGTGAAGCTCAAGCTGCCGCGCGCGGTGGGCTGACGGATTTTCCGGTGGGATCGCGCGGGATCACGGTTGCGCGATCTCCGTTGTGCCGCCATGTGCGGCTCGTTCGCAAATCAAGGAGCACTCATGAACCAGACCATCAATCTCTCGCTCTCTTCCGATGAGATCGAAATGCTGGTCGATGCGCTTGAAGCCGACATGGAAGGCTACGTCGAATCCGCGAAGGAAGCGCGCGGCAACGGCAATCGGGACGAAGTGAAGACTTTCACCGAAGCCGCGACGCGCATTCAGACGCTGATGAGCAAGCTGCAGGACCTGGTCGAAGGGTAAGCTGCCCGCCAAAAGCGGGGATTACCCCGCTTTTGCCTGCTGGTGGTGGCGGATCACTTCGTCGATCACGAAACGGATGAACTTCTCCCCGAAGTCGGGGTCGAGGTGGGCATCCTCGGCCAGTTTGCGCAGGCGGACGATCTGCCGCTCCTCGCGTCCGGGGTCCGAGGCCGGCAGGTCGTGCTCGGCCTTGTAGGCGCCCACGGCCTTCGTGATGCGGAATCGCTCGGCCAGAATGTGGATCAGAGCGGCATCGATGTTGTCGATGCTCGCGCGATAGCCGGCAAGAACGGGGTCGATAGCGGGAGTGTCCTGAGTCATCGTGCCGTTCCGCTAGCACGGGTTTTCGGCCTCTGCCAGCCGCACAGTTTGCGTCGATGATGGCGTTTGCCCTTGCGTTAATCTCGCTCAGCGCGCAATGCGCGGGGCAATGAGTGCAGATGTCATCACCCTGCGCCCGCGCAGGCAGGAACCCTCCCTTGCTCCCATGCTGGCACTGACCGCTGCCGGCATGAACAGCGTCAATTCCGTCATCCTCGATCGGATGCAGAGCGAGATTCCGCTGATCCCGGCGCTCGCCGGTCACCTGATTTCGGGCGGCGGCAAGCGCATGCGCCCGATGCTGACTGTCGCGGCGGCAGAACTGTGCGGTTATCAGGGCGCGCGCCACCACAAGCTGGCGGCAGCGGTGGAATTCATTCACACGGCAACGCTGCTGCACGACGATGTCGTCGACGGCTCGGACCTGCGCCGTGGCAAGGCGGCCGCCAACATCGTCTACGGCAATCCGGCTGCGGTTCTCGTGGGCGACTTCCTGTTCACCCGCTCTTTCGAGCTGATGGTGGAGGATGGCAGCCTCAAGGTGCTCAAGATTCTCTCGCGCGCCAGCTCGGTGATCGCGGAGGGCGAGGTCGACCAGCTCACCGCCCAGCGCAAGGTCGAGACGAGCGAGGAGCATTACCTCCAGATCATCGGCTCCAAGACCGCCGCCCTGTTCGCCGCCGCGACGCGCATCGCCGCCGTCGTTGCCGAGAAGAGCGAGGCCGAGGAACTGGCACTCGATGCCTATGGCCGCAATCTGGGCATTGCCTTCCAGCTCGTCGACGATGCCATCGACTACGATTCGGAAGCGGCGGAATCGGGCAAGGACAAGGGCGACGACTTCCGCGAGGGCAAGATGACGCTTCCGGTCATCCTGGCCTACGCACGCGGCGACGCGAAGGAACGCAAGTTCTGGGAAGAGGCAATCGCCGGTTTCCGCACCGAGGACGAAGACCTTGCTCACGCGGTCGAACTCATCAACCGCCACGGTTGCGTCGAGGCAACGCGCGAACGCGCGCAGCATTACGCCCAGCGCGCGATCGATGCGATTGCCTGTTTCCCGGCGGGCGAGGCCCGTTCGGCGATGGCCGAAGCGGTCGAGTTCGCCGTGGCGCGCCGCTACTGAACGGTTCTACGCCGGCCGGGTGTGGCTGGCGAGTGCCGCGAAATAGGCTTCCACGATTCCGGCATTGGCGCGGTCCCAGGTAAAGGCCTGGCTGTGCGCGTGCGCGTTGAACGCATGGGCCTTGCGTAGCGCGGGGTCGGCCAGATAGCGCGCGATTGCCCGGGTATAGCCCTCGACATCGGCCGGCGGGACCAGTGCGCCGGTCAGGCCATCGACAACGAGATTGCTGTTGCCGGTCGCATCGGCAGCTACCACCGGCACGCCGCAGGCCATTGCTTCGAGCGAGACATTGCCGAAAGCTTCGGTCGTTGATGGATTGAGCAGGAGGTCGGAACTGGCGATGGCACGCGCCAGTTCAACGCCGTGCTGAAAACCGATAAAAACGGCGTCGCGGAGCCTTTCGGCGAATTCGGCGCGAGCGGGACCATCGCCGATGACAAGGATTCGGAAGCGCGCATTTTCGGCACGAAGCCGGGCGATGGTGTCGGCAAAGTCGCCCAGACCCTTTTCGACCACGAGCCTGCCAAGAAAGGCAATGACGGGTTCGTCCCCGAATCCGTGGGCCCGGCGCCATTCCAGATCGCGTCGGGCAGGTGAGAATGTCTGGGTATCGACACCGCGGGTCCAGATACCGATGTTTTCGCCCATGCCCTGGGCTTGCATCGTTTGCGCGGCGGATTCGCAAGGCGCCACGACCTTGTCGCAGGCCCGGTAGAAGCGGCGGAGCACGGCAAGCAGGGGTTTTTCGAAGATGCCCAGCCCGTAGTAGCGCGGGTAGGTCTCGAAGCGGGTGTGCATCGCGGCGACTACGGGCAGGTCCATCGTGCGGGCCAGCTTGAGCGCACTGCGGCCATGCAGCAGCGGCAGTGAGATATGGAACAGGTTCGGCGCAAATGCCCTGATGTCGTCGCGCGTCACCTTGGGCAGGTGCCAGGCTATCCGGTATTCCTTGCGGCCGAACGGCAACGGCGACGAGGGTATGCTGACAAGGTCGCCCATCGGTTCGAAAGCGGGATTATCACAGGTCGGCGAATAGACGCGCACGGTCGCTCCCCGATCCAGGAGGTAGCGTACCAGCATGTTCTGCGCACGGTTGGCACCGTCGCGAAGGCAGTTGTAGTTGCCGCTTACGAAGGCGATTCGCAGCGCGGAGAGGTCCCCGGCAGGCCGGGACAGGCCCGCACCGGTTGGGGGTGCGGGCGCAGCCAGGTCTTCAGGGTCGAGGCGGGCGGACTGGCTCATGGCGTGCCGGTTGTTTCCGGCATGGCGGCAGGATCTGCCGGAGCCTCTTGAAGGGGAGCGGCCTCGGGCTCGGCGGCCGGTGCGTCCTCCGATTCGATCAGCGGGCCATCGACCGTCTTGCGACGCCCCTTGAGTACGTCGATTTCGGCCCGCCTGCGGGCCAGATATTCCTCGCGCTGCGCGACATAGGGATCAGCGCTCTCCTGGAAGCCAGTGAGCTTGTCGTCATTTTGCGCGCGCTCGTCGACAGCGCTCAGGACGCCTTTGCCGAGGGCGACTTCTGGCCTTGCGAAGGGCTTGGGCGCGATGGCGGGAAGGATCGCGAGATCGAAGGGCCGGGCAAGCAGATCGCGCAAGGTGGTGGCGCCGATGATCGGAAGGAACATGTAAGGGCCGGGGCCTACGCCGTAGTAGCCGAGCGTGTCGGCAAGGCCATTGGAACGGCGCGGCAGGTTGAACGGCTTCTTCTTCGCGACATCGAACAGCCCGCCGAGGCCCAGGGTCGTGTTGATGACGAAGCGTCCGAGCGTTTCTATCGCCTTGCCCGGCTTCAGCTGAAGCAGGAAGTTCACGAACACGATCGGCTCGTCGAGGTTGTCGAGCACGTTGTGCACGCCGTCCTGGATCGGCTCGGGAAGCGTGCGCTTGTAGGTCCGGGCGATCGGTCCGACGATGGCCTTGTCCAGCGCCTGAACCGCTTCGTAGGAGACGACATTGAAGGCTTCGACCGGATCGGCGGGGGAAGCCGCGCGGTGCGTGACGATAATGGTGTTGTCCGCGGGAGCGTTTTCCGCGGATGATTGGGCGTCTTGTTGTCCTGTAGCCTGCTCCTGCTCGGCAGTGGTCGCTTCATCGGCAGGCGAGGGCGGGTTGGCTTCCTGCGATGTTTGCGCCGCTGCGATCGGCGGCAGCGTTGATGGAAGGTCACCTGCCTCCACTGGCGCGCTGGCCAGCAGAACAGGCAGTGCAAGCATTGAAACGCTCAAGAAGTTTCCCCGGTTTTCCCTCAGTGTACGTGGTCTCGACGTCATCGAGTCGTGACCATCTGTTACGACGTAACCGCGGGCACATAACCACAGTTGCATGCATGGGTAAAACTTGCGTGTGGATGAACAGGGCAGGACATCGCAATCGGCTGTGGGTGAAATCTGGCGTTGCCGCTCTGGCGCGCGCCGTCTAGGTCAAGGCCGATGCGTTCCGATACCGATCGGGCTGTGACGGGTTACAGGCCCGGGTCGCCCCGCCAGCGTGCGATTTCCAGCGTCCTCTCTGCGGGGCTGATCCTGCTTGTCCTGCTTCTCGCGATCTACCAGACCGGCGTCGTGCCCATGCTCGACAAGCGCAGCAGCAATCCGGTGACTTTCGATGTGGCGGGCAAGGATGCCGATCAGGGGGCCAAGTCGCCCGACAAGCAGCCGGAAAAGCGCAAGCAGCGAAAGGCGAAGCAGGAGGCGGTCAAGGAGACGAGGGTTGTGCCCCCGGTCGAACAACCGGTTGAAAAGAAACCCGCCTTCACCTTTCTCAAGCTTTCGAGCGCCGATTTCGCGGCTTCGGATATCGGCGCGATGAAACCTTCGCAAAGCGACGATGCTGCGTCGGGCGGTGGGAACGGTGGCAGTACATATGGTCCCGGAGAGGGGCCTGGCGGGGCCATTCTCTATAATGCCAACTGGTACAGGGAGCCGAGCGATGCGGAACTGGGTGGCTACCTGCCTCCGAACGCTCCTCGCGAAGGCTGGGGCATGATCGCCTGCCAGACGAAGGCTCACTACAAGGTCGACAATTGCGAGATTCTGGGAGAGTCGCCGCGCGGTTCGGGGTTCGGCAGGGCAGTGCTCGATGCGGCGTGGCAATTTCAGGTGGTGCCGCCGCGCATCAACGGAAAACCGCAGCTGGGAGAATGGGTGCGTATCCGAATCGAATATGGAACGAGGAAGGCCGCGGGCTGAAGCAGGGTCGGGGCGTGACCTGACGGCCTTCGCGGCCTAAGAGAGCGCCGGTGAGCGAGCTTCCGATCAACTCTGTACTGCCGGACCTGCTGGGCGCTTTGCGTGCCGGCACGGGTGGCGTGCTGATCGCGCCGCCGGGTGCGGGCAAGACGACGGCCGTGGCACCCGCGCTGCTCGGTGAGGCGTGGTGTAGCGGAACCGTGATCCTGCTTTCGCCCCGCCGCGTCGCCGCGCGTGCCGCTGCCGAGCGCATGGCGGAGCAACTGGGCGAGAAGGCCGGCGAGACAATCGGTTACGTGACGCGCCTCGATACCCGGCGCTCGGCGAGAACACGCGTTCTGGTGATGACAGAGGCGATTTTCGTTTCCACGATCCTGTCCGATCCCGAACTGTCGGGCGTTTCGGCCGTGCTTTTCGACGAAGCGCATGAACGTCATCTCGACAGCGATCTTGGCTTGGCCCTTGCGATCGAGTGCCGCGATGTGCTGCGCGACGACCTGCGGCTGGTGGTCATGTCCGCCACGATCGACGGCACGCGTTTCGCGGCACTGCTGGGGGAGGATACCCCAGTGGTCGAGAGCGAGGGCAAGGCCTGGCCGCTGGACCTGCGCTGGCTGGGCAGCGCGCCCGACCAGCGGATCGAGGATGCCATGACCTCCGCGATCCTGACCGCATGGCGCGAGCAGGAGGGGGACGTTCTCGCCTTCCTGCCCGGCGTGCGCGAGATCGAGCGGGTGGCCGAACGCCTTGCCGACAAGCTCCCGCAGGCGCTTGTCCTGCCGCTCCACGGCCAGTGCGAGCCTGCCGCGCAGCGCGCCGCGATCCGGCGGGATCGTGAGGGCCGCCGCCGGATCGTGCTAGCCACCGCGATTGCCGAGACATCGCTGACGCTCGACGGGGTTTCGGTCGTGGTCGACAGCGGCCTGTCGCGCCGCGCCGAATTCGACAAGGCGGCGGGCGTGACCCGGCTGGTGACGCACCGGGCAAGCCAGGCCTCCGCCGCGCAACGTGCTGGACGCGCCGCGCGGCAGGGGCCGGGTGTCGCCTACCGGCTGTGGGAGGAGGCAGCGCACGCGGGGCGTCCGGCGTTTGATCCGCCCGAGATCGTGACCAGCGATCTGGCGCCACTGACACTTTCTCTTGCGCAATGGGGCAGCGGCAATCCCGCGGCCATGGCCTGGCTCGATCCACCGCCGGTTCCCACGCTGGAAGCGGCACGCAAGGGGCTGCAGGCGCTGGGCGCTCTCGATGAATCGGGGCGGATCACCGAGTTCGGAGGAAAGGTCGCCAGCCTGCCGATGGAGCCTGCGCAGGCTGCGATGGTGCTGCGCGGCAGCGAGCTTGGTGCGAGCGAGACTGCCGCCCGGGTGGCCTTGCTTCTGCAGGAGCGGGGCCTTGGGGGCCGTAGCGACGATCTGGCGCAGCGTCTGTCCCGATGGAACGGGGATCGGTCACCACGCGCCGAGGCATCGCGCAAGCTGGCTGGGGGGTGGGCGAAGCGCGCCCGGTCGCTGGTTTCCCGTGCAAGGGGCGACGAAGAGATACCTGTTGGTGCGCTGCTGGCACTTGGCCGCCCTGATATGGTCGCGCGCCGGCGCGATCCTTCGGGCGAAAGCTGGCTTTCGGCCGGGGGCAGGGGATACGTGCTCGATCCCGCCTCGCCGCTTGCCGCGCGCGAGTGGATGGTGATCGGCGATGCACAGGGGCAGGCCAAGGGCGCGCGAATCCTCTCGGGGGCGTCCCTTGAAGCATCCGAAGTGGAGCAATGGCTTGGTGAGAGCATCGCCCGACGCTCGATCCTGCGCTGGAACGCGGAGGAGGGGCGTGTCGAGGCGCGGCTCGAACGCCGGCTCGGCTCGATCACGCTGGCGAGCGGTCCGGACCCGTCGCCTGATCCGGCGGCAATTTCGGCCTTCTTGCTGGAGCGCGTGCGGGAGAAGGGGCTGGCGCTGGTGCCTTTCGGAAAATCCAGTCTCTCGCTTCTGCGTCGCGCGCGCTTTGCAGGGATCGAATCGCTTTCCGAAGAGGCTCTGCTGGCCGATCTGGCCGAATGGCTGGGGCCGCTGCTGGGGCGTCGGCTCGATGCGCTGGATAAGGGCGCGTTGCACGGGGTCTTGAAGGGGCGGCTGACCTGGGATGACCAGCAAAGGCTGGAGAAACTGGCCCCGCCCGAGTTCCGCAGCCCGGCCGGCACCACGCATGCGATCGATTACGAGGATGAAGGCGGCCCCAGCGTGGAAGTGCGCGTGCAGGCACTGTTCGGACTCGACCGGCATCCCACGTTCGGCCAGCCGGCGCAGCCGTTGCTCCTCAAGCTGACATCCCCGGCGGGCCGGCCGATCCAGGCGACGCGCGATCTGCCCGGCTTCTGGCGCGGATCCTGGCGCGACGTCCAGCGTGACATGAAAGGCCGCTATCCTAGGCACCGCTGGCCCGATGAGCCGTGGACCGAAGATCCCAGCCTCAAGACCCGCAATGCCTTCGAGGCTTCGAAGGGAAAGTGATTTCGGCTTGATTTTCGGCCTGATTCGGGGGCAAAGCGCTCTCTCATGAGTGCACGCATTTATCAGCGCCCGAAGAACGCCATGCAGTCCGGCAAAGCGCTTCTCGACCAGTGGATCCTCGAATTCACGCCCGCCGAGGCGAAGAAGGCCGACCCGCTCATGGGTTGGGCCGGATCGGGCGACATGCAGCAGCAAGTCACGCTGAAGTTTCCCACGTGCGACGAAGCCAAGGCCTATGCCGAACGCTACGGCATCGAGGTGGAGGTTCACGCCACGCCGCCGCGTCGTCTCAAGATCCAGGCTTACGCCGACAACTTCCGCTGAGTTCGTTCGTTCGGCCTTCCGGGGCTGGACAAACGGGACTGGACAAACGGCAGGGCTCTCTCCATATGGCCGCCCGGGAGTCGGTCGGACGCTTGCGTCCGCCAACCTGGTCAGGTCCGGAAGGAAGCAGCCACAACGGGTTGCGGCGGGTCGGCCGGCTCCTTTTTTCCACATCGCTGAATAGAGTGTGCCTTTCGCGGCTGTGGAGCAATTTGGATTTCTCCTGACAATCCCCGTGCCACCGCCTAGTTTGGGATGCGATGGACGATTCACGCGACATATTCGGCGATTCCCCTCCCTGGGACAACAAGGACGAGGAAGACGCCGCGCCCAGCGCCGCAGAGCTTGAGGCGGCGGGGCAGTCGTCGATGTTCGGTGAACCCGAGCCTGCACCGCCTGAGCCCGAGCCCACGGCTGCCGAACTGGAAGCGGCTGGACAGTCGGCGATGTTCGGTGAAGCCCCCGCGGCCGCGCCGCAGCCCGCTGTGGCTCCCGCTCCAGCAAGCCCGCCCGCCGGTACGCCTTCGCAGCCCTATCGTGTGCTGGCCCGCAAGTACCGTCCGCAGACCTTCGGGGAACTGATCGGGCAGGAAGCGATGGTCCAGACGCTGGCCAACGCGATCAAGCGCGACCGGCTGGCCCATGCCTTCCTGATGACCGGCGTGCGCGGGGTCGGCAAGACCTCGACCGCGCGCCTCATCGCCAAGGCCCTGAACTGCATCGGTCCGGACGGACAGGGCGGCCCGACCATCGATCCCTGCGGCCAGTGCGAGCCGTGTCTGGCGATTGCCGAAGGCCGCCATATCGACGTGATCGAGATGGACGCCGCCAGCCATACCGGCGTCGACGACGTGCGCGAGATCATCGAGGCGGTGCGCTATGCGGCCGTTTCGGCACGCTACAAGATCTACATCATCGACGAAGTCCACATGCTGTCGCGCAATGCGTTCAACGCCTTGCTCAAGACGCTTGAGGAACCGCCGGCGCATGTGAAGTTCCTCTTCGCGACTACCGAGGTCGACAAGCTTCCCGTCACTGTGCTCTCGCGCTGCCAGCGCTTCGACTTGCGCCGGATTCCCACGCCGATGCTGGCCGAGCACTTTGCCCGCGTCTGTGGGAAGGAAGGCGTCGAGGCCGAGGAAGAGGCGTTGGCCATGGTTGCCGCTGCGGCCGAAGGGTCGGTGCGCGATGGCCTCTCGATCCTCGACCAGGCGATTGCCCATGCCGATCTCGACGGCGAAGGCAAAGTGCGCGCCGACAAGGTGCGCGACATGCTCGGCCTGTCGGACAAGTCGGTGCAGCGCAAGCTGCTTGCCGCGATCCTCGACGGCAAGGGTGCCGAACTGCTCGATCTGGTCGCGCATCAGTTTGCCCTCGGCGTCGAGCCGATCGCGATGCTGCGCGGGCTGATGGAACTGACGCACCGCGTCGCCGTGGCCCAGGTCAGCGGCAGCGCGGCCGATGCGCCCTCGTCGGAAGAGCGCGAGGCGCTGGAAGGTTGGGCTAAGGCCTTGCGGGCCGGGCAGCTTCACCGTCTCTGGCAATTGCTGTTGAAGGGGCATGACGAGGTCAAGTCTGCCCCCGATCCGCTGGTGGCCGCGCAGATGGCGCTGCTGCGCATCATGCATGCCGCCGACATGCCCGATCCGGGCTCGCTGGTGAAGAAGCTGGAAGAGCTGGCCTCGCGCGCACCGGCTGCGGCACCGGCGGGCGAGGGTGGTGCGGCTGCGCCTGGCGCGCCTTCGGCTGCGGCCCCTACGGCCATCGCGCCGCGCTGGGAAGCGCTGGTCGATGACGTCGAGCATCTGGGGCAGCCTGTCGCGGCCAATGTCATGCGCATGCAGGTCCGGGTGGTGGAACTGGCGCCCGGTGTGCTGCGTTACACCCAGCCTCCGGGCTTCAACGAGGACATTTCCGGGCAACTGCGCAGCGCTCTGGGCGAGGCCACGGGCGATCGCTGGCAGGTGGAACGGGTGAACGCGGAAGGCGCGCCCACGCTGGTCGAGCAGGCGGAAGCGAAGAAGGCGGCGGATACGCAGGCCGTGCGCGGTGCGCCGCTGGTCGAGGCCACGCTTGCCGCTTTTCCCGGCGCAGAATTGATCGAAGACGACCGCCCGGCCGCGATCGGCGGCGGATCGCGCAACTGGAGACGCTGACATGAAATCGATGGAAGAGATGATGCAGGCGGCGCAGAAGGCCGCCGAAACCATCCAGAAGCAGATGAACGAGACCCAGGCCAAGCTCGACGAGCTTGAGGTGGAGGGGCTTTCCGGCGGCGGTCTGGTCAAGATTCGCTGCTCGGCCAAGGGCCGTGTGATCGGCGTCTCGATCGATGACAGCCTGATGCAGCCGTCGGAAAAGGCCATTCTGGAAGACCTCGTCACGGCTGCTTTCAACGACGCGCGCGTCAAGGCGGACTCGGTGGCGAACGAGGAGCTGGCCAAGGCACAGCAGGGCATGGGCCTGCCGCCGGGTTTCAAGCTGCCGTTCTGATCCGTCTGCAAATGACGGCCTGAGGGAAATAACGGGTTGCGCGGCATGCGCTTCCACAGTCTTTAGTACCTAATACGTTGCACGGTAGCTCAGAGCCCCCATATCTTGGGAAATGGCCGTGGGAGTTCGCAAGACCTCCCTGTGCGCGATGAAATGGATGTATTCTGTGAACCTGTTACCCCTTCTCCCGCTGCGCGACATTGTCGTTTTCCCGGGCATGGTCGTGCCTCTTTTCGTTGGCCGCGAGAAATCCGTGGCCGCGCTCGAAGCCGCGATGGCTGGCGACAAGGACATTTTCCTGCTCGCACAGCTCGATCCCGGTTGCGACGATCCTGATCGCGACGATCTTTACGACACCGGCGTGATCGCCAGTGTCCTGCAGCTGCTCAAGCTTCCGGACGGCACCGTGCGCGTGCTGGTCGAAGGTCAGGACCGTGCGCGCCTTGAAGGGCTGCGCGCGGAACAGACCGACGACGGCGAAATGCTGGTGGCCGAGGTCGAGACGATCGAACAGCTCGAAGCCGAAGGCACCGAAGTGTCGGCGATGATGCGTTCGGTCATCGAGCAGTTCAATGAATATGCCAAGCTCAACAAGAAGCTGAGCCAGGACGCCGGCGACCAGTTTGGCGATATCGAGGATGCCGCCAAGCTGGCCGACACCGTGGCCGCGCAGCTTTCCGCGAAGGTTTCCGACAAGCAGGCCGTGCTGTCCGAGCCCGATCCGCTCAAGCGCCTCGAAATGGTCTATTCGTTCATGGAGGGCGAACTCGGCGTCCTGCAGGTCGAGCGCAAGATCCGTGGCCGCGTGAAGCGGCAGATGGAAAAGACCCAGCGCGAATATTATCTCAACGAGCAGCTCAAGGCGATCCAGAACGAACTGGGTGGCGGCGATGGCGAGGAAGCCAACGAACTGCAGGAGCTGCAGGAAAAGATCGAGAAGACGCGCCTGTCCAAGGAAGCGCGCGAAAAGGCCACGGCCGAGCTCAAGAAGCTCAAGTCGATGCAGCCGATGAGCGCGGAAGCGACCGTCATCCGCAACTACCTCGACGTGCTGCTCGGCCTGCCCTGGGGCAAGAAGAGCAAGCTCAAGCGCGACATTTCGGCGGCGCAGGACATCCTCGATGCCGATCACTACGCGCTCGACAAGGTCAAGGACCGGATCATCGAGTATCTGGCGGTGCAGGCGCGCACCAACAAGTTGAAAGGTCCGATCCTGTGCCTCGTCGGTCCGCCGGGCGTCGGCAAGACCTCGCTGGGCAAGTCGATCGCCAAGGCGACGGGGCGTGAGTTCATCCGCCAGTCGCTGGGCGGCGTGCGCGATGAGGCCGAGATTCGCGGCCACCGCCGCACCTACATCGGCTCGCTGCCGGGCAAGATCGTCACCAACCTCAAGAAGGCTGGCAAGTCGAATCCGCTGTTCCTGCTCGATGAGATCGACAAGCTGGGTCAGGACTTCCGCGGCGATCCGGCTTCGGCGCTGCTCGAAGTGCTCGATCCCGAACAGAACGCCAAGTTCCAGGACCACTATCTGGAACTGGACATCGACCTGTCGGACGTGATGTTCGTGTGCACGGCTAACAGCCTCAACCTGCCGCAGCCGCTGCTCGATCGCATGGAGATCATCCGGCTCGAAGGCTATACCGAGGACGAGAAGGTCGAGATTGCCCAGCGTCACCTGATCGCCAAGCAGATCGATGCGCATGGCCTAAAGCAGGGCGGCTTGTTCGTGGATAATCTCGGAGGGCTTCAGAAATGCGAGTTTACGCTGACCGAGGCAGGCCTGCGCGACCTTATTCGCTACTACACCCGCGAGGCCGGCGTCCGCACGCTGGAGCGCGAGATCGCACGCCTCGCTAGGAAATCGCTGCGCCAGATTCTCGAAGACAAGGTGACTGCCGTCACCATCACTCCCGAAAACCTTGCCGACTACGCAGGTGTGCGGAAGTTCCGTCATGGCGTGGGCGAGGAAGAGCATCAGGTGGGGGCGGTCACCGGCCTTGCGTGGACCGAGGTTGGCGGCGAACTGTTGACCATCGAAAGCGTCACGGTTCCCGGCAAGGGGCAGATCAAGGCCACCGGCAAGCTGGGCGACGTGATGAACGAGTCGATTTCGACCGCGTGGAGCTTCGTGCGCGCCCGCTCGCCCGCCTATGGCATCAAGCCGAGCGTGTTCAACAAGAAGGACATCCACATCCACCTGCCCGAAGGCGCGGTGCCCAAGGATGGTCCTTCGGCGGGCATCGGCATGGTCACTTCGATCGTCTCGACGCTGACCGGCGTTCCGGTGCGCAAGGATGTCGCCATGACCGGCGAAGTCACGCTGCGCGGCCGGGTTCTGCCGATCGGCGGGCTCAAGGAAAAGCTGCTGGCAGCGCTGCGTGGCGGGATCACCACGGTCCTCATTCCGGAGGAGAACCGCAAGGATCTGGCGGAGATTCCGGAAAACGTGAAGCAGGGGCTGGAGATCATTCCTGTCAGCCACGTTGACGAGGTCCTCGCCAAGGCGCTTACCGAAACGCTGACCGCGATCGAATGGACCGAGGCCGACGAACTGGCCGCGGCCCCGCCGCAGCACGCTCCGGCCACTGGAGCGACCGCACACTGACCTGATCCCGGACCGGGCGTGTTTCGTTTCGCGATACGCGTCCGCCGGGACATTTTGCTGCCGAGTTTGGCGTCTGAGGGAAAGGGCAGGGTCTTGCCCGCTTGTCAGGCGGCTTAAGGACCTGTAACGGGCCGCGTTCGCGCGCGTTTCGTGCGCGACTTTTTGCATGAAGGATCTTGAAATGGGTTACCGGGTAGCCGTTGTCGGCGCGACCGGAAATGTCGGACGCGAAATGCTCAATATCCTCGCCGAGCGCGAATTCCCCTGCGACGAGATCGCAGCGGTCGCTTCGCCCCGCTCGACGGGCACGGAGATTGAGTACGGCGAAACCGGTAAAATGCTCAAGGTCAAGAACATCGAGCATTTCGATTTTACCGGCTGGGACATTGCGCTTTTCGCCGCAGGGTCGGGGCCGACCAAGATCTATGCGCCCAAGGCCGCCGCGCAGGGTTGCGTGGTGATCGACAACTCGTCGCTCTACCGCATGGAACCCGACGTGCCGCTGATCGTGCCCGAGGTGAACCCGGATGCGATCGACGGCTACACGCAGCGTAACATCATCGCCAATCCCAACTGCTCGACCGCGCAGATGGTCGTGGCGCTCAAGCCGCTGCACGACAAGGCGAAGATCAAGCGCGTCGTCGTCTCGACCTACCAGTCGGTGTCCGGTGCGGGCAAGGCGGGTATGGACGAGCTGTTCGAACAGAGCCGTGCGATCTTCGTGGGCGATCCGGTCGAGCCGAAGAAGTTCACCAAGCAGATCGCGTTCAACGTGATCCCGCACATCGACGTCTTCCTCGACGATGGTTCCACCAAGGAAGAGTGGAAGATGGTCGTCGAGACCAAGAAGATCATGGACCCGAAGGTCAAGGTGCAGGCGACCTGTGTGCGCGTGCCGGTCTTCGTCGGCCACGCCGAATCGATCAGCCTTGAATTCGAGGACGAGATTTCGGCCGAGGAGGCGCAGAACATCCTTCGCGAAGCGCCGGGCGTGATGCTCGTCGACAAGCGCGAGGACGGCGGATACGTCACGCCGGTGGAATGCGTGGGTGACGGTGCGACTTACGTCAGCCGCGTGCGTGAGGACCCGACCGTGGAGAACGGCCTGGCGCTGTGGTGCGTTTCGGACAACCTGCGCAAGGGCGCGGCGCTCAATGCCGTGCAGATCGCCGAACTTCTGGGCCGGCGCCATCTAAAAAAAGGCTGAGTTATGATAGGTTTCCACGCATGGATTCGATGGAAACCTATTCGCCGCTGAATTGCCCCAAGCCATTTGGCGAGGGCATCTGGATTTTTGACGGCCCGTTGATCCACATGGATCTCGGGCCGTTCAAGGTTCCATTTCCCACGCGCATGACGGTCGTCCGGCTGACCGACGGGGCACTGTGGGTGCATTCGCCGATTGCGCCCGACGAAGCGCTGTTCGCGGCCGTCGATGCACTGGGCCCGGTGCGGCACCTGATCGCGCCGAATTCGATCCATTACTGGTACATGGCCGACTGGCTGACGCGCTATCCCGATACGCAGTCCTACGCCGTTGCCGATCTGGCCATCACGGCCAAGCGCCCATTCCGGATCGATCATCCGTTGGCTGACGGCGCGCGCTTCGCTTGGGAAAGCGAGATCGACTGGCTGCTGGTGCCGGGCACCAAGGTGAACGAGGCCGTGTTCCATGTGTCGGCGGCACGAACAGTGATCCTCGTGGACCTGATCGAGAATTTTGAACCTGCGAAGCTATCCAATCCGTTCATGCGGTTCATGCTGAAACTGGTTGGCGGTCTCGACCCCAATGGTATGGCGCCGCTCGACTTGCGGATGACGTTCCGGCCGAAACGCAAGCAGGTGCGCGAGCGGCTGCAGCGCGTTGTCGACTGGGAGCCGGAAAAGGTCATCATGGCGCACGGCAGGATCTATGATCGGGGAGGAACCGGGGAACTGCGCCGCGCATTCCGCTGGGCGATCGGATGATCTCGGGAATGGCGGGCATGTTTGATTTCGCGCATGGTGGCGGTTTCGCTGCCGGGCAAAGAAGTGATTGAAAGGAAACGCACTATGGCGAAAAGCAATTTCAAGGACTGGCCGAACATGGCCAAGGCGATGAACCCGGCGGTGGGCGAGCTGAAGCGGAGCGCGCCGGGGCCGATGCAGGCTTTTTCCGAGATGGGCAAGACGGCGCTGGAACCCGGCGCGCTCGACACCAAGACCAAGGAACTGATTGCGCTCGCCATCTCGGTGGCGGTGCGCTGCGATCCTTGCGTGACCTATCATTCGTCCGCTGCGCAGCGCGCCGGGGCTACGCGCGACGAGGTGGCAGAGGCGATGGGCATTGCCGTCTACATGGGGGCAGGGCCGTCGGCGATGTATGCCGCGCAGGCTCTCGAAGCCTTTGATCAGTGGGATGAAAAGGCGAAGGGTTGAGCCTTTCGCGCCTCCGGCAGGTCGTCTAGCCTGCCGGGCATGAGCAAGACCATGACCGGCGGTTGCCAGTGCGGCCGCATTCGCTACAGCGTCGAAGTCGAGGGCGAGCAAGCCGGCTTGTGCCATTGCCGCAAGTGCAAGAAGGCGACGGGCGGGTTTGCCGCGGCGATTGCCATGGTGCAGCGAAGCGCCGTGCAATGGAGCCGGGAACCGGACTGGTATGCGAGCTCTCCGGTCGGGCGGCGCGCATTCTGCTCGTCTTGCGGCTCGCCGCTCGGCTTTGCCTATGTCGACCCCGACGAGCCGGAGATGGATCTCTACATCGGCTCTTTCGATGAGCCCGGTTTTTTCCGTCCCGTCGCGCATGGCGGTGCGGAAAGCTTGCATGAAGCCTGGCTCGATACCAAAGACCTGCCACGCAAACGCACGGCGGAGAGCGCAGGCGTTGCAAAGCAGTGGAAGGCGGCAGGCCTGGAGGTTCCCGAGTGAGCGAAGTGCGCAAGGATTACGTGGAAGGTTTTGGCGGTACGCGGCTCGCCGTGCACACGATGGGGGCAGGGCGTCCGCTGTTGCTGCTCCACGGCCTGTTCTCCAGCGCGCAGGTAAACTGGATCAAGTACGGCAATGCACAGATCCTTGCCGATGCCGGTTTCGAGGTCATCATGCCGGATTTGCGCGCCCATGGTGAGAGCGAGGCGCCGCACGACCCGGACCTCTATCCCGAGGATGTGCTGGTCGACGATCTCAAGCTTCTCGTGGCCGAACTCGGCCTTTCCGATTTCGATCTGGGCGGCTTTTCGCTCGGTGCGCGCACTTCGGTGCGCGGGGTTCTGGCCGGCCTTGAACCGCGCAAGCTGATCCTGGGCGGCATGGGGCTTTCGGGCCTTGCCGGCTGGGCGCGGCGCAGTGCGCATTTCGTCGATGCCATCGACCGGTTCGGGACCATCGAGCGGGGCGATCGGGCCTTCGTGGCGCAGGCCTTCATGAAGACGATGAAGATCGACCGCGTGGCGGCACGCCTCCTGCTCGGTTCCGTCGATGACACGCCGCCCGAAGCCATCGCCAGCATAACGATGCCGACCCTGTGCGTGTGCGGAAAGGACGATGCGGACAACGGTTCTGCACCGGACCTCGCGGCAGCCTTGCCGAACGGCCACTATGCGGAGACCCCGGGAAATCACATGTCCTCGGTCACCTTCAAGGAGATGGGCCGGGCCATGGTGGACTTCCTGCAGTCCTGATGCCGACCTAGGGTGCGATCACGAGGCGCCGGGTTCGCATATAGAGCAGATAGACTAGCGTGACGAACAGTGCCGTCCCGCCCACAAGCGCGGATGTCTCATAGCCGTCGCCGATCAGGACCAGTGCGCTGTCGCTGCCGGAAGCGGCGACAATGCCTGCGAAGGTCACGCCCCACAGGCTCTCGCCGACAATGAGGCCGGTCGCGGTCAGGACGCCCATGCGTATTGCGAATTCGGGATCGGCCCGTCCAGAGGCCCAGCGATCGTAGACCCAGCCGAGCAGCGAGCCCACGACGACGGGCAGGATCGCACTCATCGGCAGATAGATACCGATGCCCACGCCGAGTGGAGGCAGGCGCATGCGGTTCATAAGACCCAGAATTTCGTCGAGAGCTACGAAGGCAAGGCCTGCCACAGCGCCCCAGCCGATCATCGTCCAGTTGAGATCCCCGCCCAGCACGCCCTTGGCCAGAGCGGAGATGAGCGCGGCCTGCGGCGCGGGCAGGGCATTCGGGCCTGCACCCGGCGCCCCGGCAAAGCCGAAGGCGGTGTTCAGAAGGTCCAGAACCGGCGGAATGACGAGCGAGCCGAAGACCACGCCGATCACCAGTGCCACCTGCTGCTTCCAGGGCGTGGCGCCGATGAGTTGCCCGGTCTTGAGATCCTGCAGGTTGTCGTTGGAAATGGTCGCGACGCCGAACACGATGCCGGTGACGATCAGGGCATAGGCCACGAGCGCGGCGGTGGTGTCCGCATCCTGATCTCGCCCGAATAGCCCGACGAGCATCATCGCGGCTGCGACCACCGAGAGAATGCCGATGCCCGAAACCGGCGAGTTGGAAGCACCGATCAACCCTGCCATGTAGCCGCATACGGCTGCGATCAGGAGCCCGATCACGACAACGAAGACAAGCGCCCCGGCAATCAGCACCAGTTCCGAACCGGCGAGCGGGCCGCCCGTCGTCAGTGCCCACAGCAGGATTGCGATCGGGACCAGCATCGCCAGCGCGCCGCCGAAGACGAATGCGATCGGCAGATCCTGTTCCTCGATGGCCAGCACCTCGCCTGAATTGCGGGCGCGACTGGCGGCTATTGCCGAGCGGATGCCCCGGATAACGGGGCCGGCGATGCGCACTAGCGTCCAGACTGCGGCGATACCGATCACGCCCGCGCCGAAGAAACGGACATCGGCGCTGAAGACGCTCGTTGCCCAGACTTCAGGGCCGCCGGGAAGCGGGTTTTGTGCGGTCAGGTAGGGCAGCAGCACCCACCAGCCGACGACAAGGCCGAGGAACATGGCCATGCCGACCGACAGGCCGACGAGATGGCCGACGCCAAGCAGGGCAAAGGAGAGGCCGCTGGAAATCCCCGTCGCGCCGGCGCCTGCGCGAAACCATACCGCGGCTTCGCCGACGACCAGCCGTGTCTGGATTAGGATGGCAAAGCCGGCGGAAGCCAGCGCGTTCCAGATCAGAACGGAAAGGCCCTTGGCGCTTTCGGCGGCACCTTCGCGCGAGCCGGAACCGACCCGGAGGACTTCCGCCGCGGCATGGCCTTCGGGATAGGGCAGCGGCGTGTCGACGACGAGCGCGCGGCGCAGAGGCACGGAAAACAGTACGCCCAGGATGCCGCCCGTGCCGGTGATGGCCGCCGTCGTCCAATAGGGGAAGCCCTGCCACCAGCCGATCATGACAAGCCCGGGAAGCACGAAGATGATCGCCGCCAGCGTCCCCGCCGCGCTGGCGATGGTCTGGACGATGTTGTTCTCCCAGATCGTCGAGTCCTTGAACCCGCGCAGAATGGCCATCGAAATGACGGCGGCAGGAATGGAGGTGGCGAACGTCAGCCCGACCTTGAGGCCCAGATAGACATTGGCGGCCGTGAACAGCAGCGTGATCACGCCGCCCAGGACAATGCTGCGGAAAGTCAGCTCAACCGCAGAGCCTGTTGCCGGACGGATGCCGCCAGTCTCGTTCGTCATCGCCTGTTTGTCCCCGCCGAAAGTCATGCAGCTTGATGGCATGCCAAGGCCTTGCAGGACAGCGCCAATTTGCCGGGCATGCCATCAGCGTCCGCCGACGCCGCGCGTTACCGGAATGGAGGCTCGTTGAACGCACGCAATTTGCGCGAGTGCAGACGCTCGCCCTGTTCTCGCAGCAGGTCGCAGGTGATCAGGCCGATCTTGAGGTGGCTGGCGATAGCCTCCTCGTAGAAGCGGTTAGCCTGTCCCGGCAGCTTCAGTTCGCCATGCAGCGGCTTGTCGGAGACGCACAGCAGCGTGCCGTAGGGGACACGGAAACGGTAGCCCTGCGCGCTGATCGTGGCGCTTTCCATGTCGATGCCGATGGCGCGGCTGAGGCTGAAGCGTTTGGCCGAGGCGGTGTAGCGCAGTTCCCAGTTGCGGTCGTCGGTGGTGACGACGGTGCCGGTGCGCATGCGCTTCTTGAGGTTCGCGCCGCCGCCGCCGCTGACGGTCTCGGCCGCTTGCGCCAGCGCCAGCTGCACTTCGGCGATGGCCGGCAGCGGGATCTCGGGCGGCAGGACCGGGTCGAGCACGTGATCGTCGCGCAAATAGGCATGGGCCAGCACGTAGTCGCCGATACGCTGGCTTTCGCGCAGGCCGCCGCAGTGGCCGATCATCAGCCAGGCCTCCGGCCGCAGCACCGCGAGGTGATCGGTAATGGTCTTGGCGTTCGACGGGCCGACGCCGATGTTAACGAGCGTGACCCCCGAACGGTCGGGCCGGATCAGGTGATAGGCCGGCATCTGGTGGCGCCGCCATGCGGTGTCGGAAAGGCGCTCGCGGGCATTGTCGACCGGTGAGTCCAGATAGAGACCGCCCGCGCCCGACAGTGCTACATAGCCGTCCGAACCAATCTGCTTTCCGGCCCAGTCCACGAACTCGTCGACATAGCGGTGATAGTTGGTGAACAGGACGAAGCGCTGGCAGTGCTCGGGGCTGGCGCCGGTGTAGTGGGCGAGGCGGGCGAGGCTGAAATCGGTGCGCAGCCCGTCGAACAGCGCCAGCGGCAGCGGGTCGTCCTCGTCGAACACGTGGATGCCGTCGGCGATCTCGTCGCCGATCATGGCCAGTTCGGTGCTGGGGAAGTGCTGCGCCAGGTCCTGCGGCTTCACGGCGCCGATGGCGATGCCGTCGAGCACGTAGGGGAACGGGATTTCCTGGTTCGATCGACTGACCTCGAATTTGACCTCGTACTCTGCTTCGAGCAGGCTGAGCTGCTCGGCGAGATAGTCCGCGAACAGGCCGGGCCGCGTCACGGTGGTGCAATAGGTCCCCGGCGCTTCCAAGCGGCCGAAGGCGCGTGTCGCGGTGGCGGCGCGTTCCTGGCCGCGATAGGTCACGCGCAGCTCGGGATAGGTCCAGAGCCGCTCGGCGCGGCGATCGGGAGGGGGAAGGGTGCCGTGCTCCACGAAGGCGGTGATGTCGGCCTTGAGGCAGGCTACGGCGGCGTCATATACGCGGACCAATTCCGCGAGGGTTTCTTTCATCATTTGCATGACCGTCTATCGCGCAATTCATGTTGCGGCGCAATAGGTGGGCTTTTTGCACGGGAGTGTTGCAGAAAATGGGGGTGTTGCAGAAAAAGGAAAGGCCTCCGCTCCACGGGAGAGCGAAGGCCTTCAATTCCCTGACAGTGAAGGGGAAGCTCAGGCTTCCTCTTCGCCCTCGGCCGGAGCAGCCTCTTCGGCTTCCTCGGTCGCGATCTCGCCGGGCTCGGCGTTGGGATCGTAGGCTTCGGTGAAGCCCGAGGTGTCCTGCTCGAACATCGCGGCCATGACGTCGACGCCCTGCGACTGCAGTTCGGCTTCGTCGGGCGAGCGGGCGACGTTCACCTGAACGTTGACGGTCACTTCCGGGTGGAGGTTCACGCGAACGTCGAACAGGCCGAGCGTCTTGATCGGGCGTTCGAGCACGATCATCTGCTTGGCAACATCGGCGCCTTCGGCGTTGAGGGCCTCGACGATGTCACGCACCGAAACCGAACCGTAGAGCTGGCCCGAGTTCGACGAGGCGCGGATCAGGACGACCTGCTTGCCTTCGACGTTGCCCGAGTGAGCCTCGGCGGCAGTGCGCTTCTCGGCGTTGTCGGCCTCGATCTTGGCGCGGTTGGCCTCGAAGACCTTCTTGTTGGCTTCGTTGGCGCGAAGAGCCTTCTTGTTCGGCAGCAGGTAGTTGCGCGCGTAACCGTCCTTGACGGAGACGACGTCGCCGATACCGCCGAGCTTCTCGACGCGTTCCAGGAGGATGATGTCCATGGTGTCAGCCCTCCTTACTTGACGATGAAGGGCAGCAGGCCGATGTGCCGGGCGCGCTTGATGGCCTGGCTCAGCTCACGCTGCTTCTTGGCGGAAACCGCGGTGATGCGGCTGGGGACGATCTTGCCGCGCTCGGACATGAAGCCCTGCAGCAGACGGACGTCCTTGTAATCGATCTTCGGCGCGTTCTTGCCCGAGAAGGGGCAGGACTTGCGGCGACGGAAGAATGCACGTGCCATGGATCAGTTCCCCTCACGTTCGCGGCGGCGACGGTTGTCGCGGTCGCTCTTGCGCATCATCACCGACGGGCCGCCTTCGTGCTCGTCGACGCGGATGGTCATGTAACGGATGACGTCTTCGTTGATCTGGGTCTGACGCTCGAGCTCGGCGACGACATCGCCTTCGCACTCGATGTTCAGCATCACGAAGTGCGCCTTGCGGTTGCGCTTGATCTTGTACGCGAGATTCTTGAGGCCCCAGGTCTCGGTCTTGGTGACCTTGCCCTGGCTCGACTCGACGATCTCGGTGGCGGCGGCGGCCAGCGCATCGACCTGCGACTGGCTAAGGTCCTGGCGCGCCAGGAACACGTGCTCATATAGAGCCACGGCAGCTTCCTTTTCTCTATCTAACCGATCGCTGGCTTGTCCGCGGGATTGCGGGGCCCCTCCGGCTTTCTTCAGTTTTCCCTGAACATGGGGAAGGCGGCCCCTTAGCCGATCGGACGGGAAATGCAAGCGCTTTGGCCCCCAAGGCGACGCTTGCCACAAGGTGACAAGTTGACACGGTTGACACGGTCCAGGGCAAAAAGTGTCGCCTTGCGTTGTAAGTGTCACCTTGCGGCACGTTGCCGCGACCGGCTCCGGCGACAGCCGGCGGTGGAGCGGCGGGGAGGGCAGGCGGAGAAGGGCTGGGGCATGCGAAGAGAATACCGAACACCGGTTGTGTAGGAAAACGATTGCAGCATTGCGTGCAACTTTCGACGCCTGACGTGCGTTCGTGCGATGCGGCCTGCATCGGTTCGCCGCACGGTGCACTCGAATTACCCGCACAACTAACGGTGTTGCCGAAAGCGTTCATGTGTCAGAAAGGTTGGTCTGAACACGCAGAAAATCCGTGGCCCCCGGTGAAGCGGAAATGACGCGCATCCTGCAAGACGGGATGAAGGGGGCTGACGACAGGACACGCCATCACGCACCGGTGGCCGGACGCAAAGCCGCAATCGCGCCGCCGGCCGGGACAGATTGAAGGAGTAACGTAATGAGTGTGATTTCCAAAGGGCCGCAGGCTCTTTTACTGTTGGCCATGCTTGCCGTGCCGGCATCGGGCACGCTGGCCGCGCAGCCGCAGGACGCGCCTGAAGGCGATGTCCTGACGACCGTCTATGATTCGACGCCCCTCACCGAAGGGCCCGTGGTCGAAGGCATCATCTCCGCGCGCAGCGGCGACAAGATGCAGGTCACGGCTGCCGACGGCACCGCCACTGTCATCACCATCAACGATGATACCCGGATCAAGGGCCGCGGAGGCTTCCTCGGCCTCAACAGCAAGGAGCGGGCTGCTGCATCGCTGCTCAATGGCCTGCCGGTCGCTGTCGAGACGCTGCAATCGGACAGCGGCCTGGTGGCGAGCCAGATCAAGTTCCGCAACAACGACCTGAAGACCGCGACGATGATCCGCAACGGCACTGACCAGCGCTTTGCTGAACAGACCGCGGCGACAGAGGCGCTGCGCGGCCGCATGGGCGACATCGACAAGTACAACATCAAGAGCACGACGAACGTGCACTTCGCTACCGGCAAGGCTGTGCTTTCTCCCCAGGGCAAGGCCGATCTCTGTGCCGCGGCAAGCGAGGCCGAGGGGATCGACAATGCCTTGCTGCTGGTTGTGGGCTACACCGACTCCGTCGGAAGCGAGGAATACAATCAGGTCCTCAGCGAAAAGCGCGCCAGTCGCGTCGTCAATTACCTCCAGCAGGCCTGCGGCTGGAAGCCCTACCGCATGCTGACCCCCACCGGGATGTCCGAGGCGGACCCGCTGGCGAGCAACGACACCATCGAAGGCAAGGCGCAGAACCGCCGCGTTTCGGTGAATGTACTGGTCAGCAAAGGTCTCGACGGTCTGTGAGACGCGCGGGGGTGGGTTCGCCCACCCCCGAATTTGCGGCGGGACATCGCCGGTTCGGCCGTGACCGGAAATCCTGGTCCGGCGGCCTTGATGCAAGCATGATCCCTTTCGGTCCGGTGTGCATCGTCATCGGGCCGGGGCCCCGTTGCCGGGCAGAGCATCCGATCAATGAAACGCCACCGGCACGGTGAAGGCCAGTGGCGGGGTGCCCAGGCTTTCGGGCGGGGGCGGAAAGGGGGCTGCCCGGCGAACGGCCTGCAGTGCCATGCGATCGAGCATGAATCGGCCGCTCGAGCCGACAATGTCAGCCGAAAGGAGTGCGCCGTTGCGGTCTATGCGAAAGCGGATTTGCACGGTTCCGCTGCCTCGTGCCCCGCGCGGGCGGGCGGCGAGGATGCGGTTCCAGATCTGCTGCCGATAGGCATCAAGCACGTCCGCCGCAGCTTCGGGCGACGGCGTGGGGGCCGGACGCGAGGCGGCGGGAGCAGGCGGTTCAATCTCCGGCACGAGTGGCTGCGGCAGCGAGGCGGACGGCGGCGTAGCGCCGGGTTTTGCCAGCAGGACGCGGGCCGGCTTTTCTTCCGGAACGGGCAGGCTGGCCACGTGGTCCTGTCGGCCCGAGGCTTCCACCTTTGGCGCAGAAGGCGGCGGCGTTGTGTGCCGCGGTTCGGGCCTGAGCGCAATCGACACCAGTGCGTGGCGCTCGCCGGTCGGCAGCAGGCGCGGACCGCGCATGGCGGCGACGACTCCGGCCAGCAGCAGCATATTCAGCAGCAGACTGGCCGCAATCGCGCCGCCCTTGCGCGAGAACGCGCGCCGGCCCGGAGCATACCGGCCGGGTTCCCTGTCTTCGAACGCAAAGGCAGGGCGCGCGGACATGGTCAGAACTTCGTGCTGATGCCGAGGTTGACCGAACGGCCCCGGCCCGCAACCGGCCGCAGGATGCCGGTGTTCTTGTAGTCGCCGATCGCGACGCCGCCGAGCGGCAGGTCGTAACCCTTGTCGAGCAGGTTCTCGGCTTCGACGCTCAGGCGCCACCCGGCAAGCGTGTATGCCGCGCGCAGGTTGACGAGGGCATAGGAGGCGGTTTCCGGCTCGTTGCGGCGCGGATCGACGCGATCCTTGCGATCGACCCATTCCACTTCGCCGCCCAGTTCGAACGCGCCCTGACGGTGCGAGACGCCCAGCTTCGCGTTGAACGGCATCTGGTGGTAGAGCGGGAGATCCTCGGTCAGGTTCTGGCCGTGGACCCATGCCAGCGATCCGCTCAGCATGGTGCCGTTCTCGCGCGTGCCCGCCAGCACGGCCTCGCCCGACAGGTCAACGCCGTAGAATTCGGCGTCGAGATTGGCGAACTGCAGTTGCACGAAATCGGTGGGCATGCCCATCGGGGTCAGCAGGTCCTGCAGATAGACGGCGTCGATGTAGTCGTTGACGCGCGTGTAGTAGGGCGAGACCTTCAGCGATACGCCCTGCGCCGGGGTCAGCGACAGAGTGGCGCTGAAGGTGTCGGCGCGTTCGGGCTTGAGGTCGGGATTGCCGACATAGCCGTTGCCGTCGCCGAACCAGCCGATCATGCGGCTCGCCATCGAACCGCGGCCCCAGGTGTAGCGCTCGTAGATGTTGGGCGAACGGGCCTTGTGGGCATAGCCCAGTTCGATCGCGAGCGTGTCCGCGGGCGCCCAGGTCACGATCGCCGAAGCGCTCCAGTTGTTGTCGTTGCGGTTGCGGTCGATGGAATTGAACATGGCCGCCGCCATCACGTCGGCCATCTGCATCATCGAGGTGCCGTAGGGCTGGACGTCGCCCGTGTTCATCTCGACGCGGTCATAGCGCACGCCGACCACGCTCGAAAGCGTATCCGACCACTGCGCCTGCCATTCGGCATAGGCGCCGATGCGGTTGCGGTGACCCTGGTTGATGTTCACGAAAGTGTCCGGGCCCATCATCATCGAGCCTTCGACCGGCGGCCAGTAATCGTCGAGCCACTGGTGATGATATTCGAGGCCGAACTTCAGTGTGTCGCGCATGGTCACCGGTACGGAGAACTTGGCCGCGCTGGTGAAGGTGTGGACTTCGGTGTTCATCGGCATGTCGCCGGGCAGCTTGTCGGCGAGGAAGTTCATCTTGTGGTCGGTATCGCGGTAGCTTGCCGAGATGTCGACATCGCCCCAGTCGAACACGCCCCGGTAGCGGCCCTGCACGAACCAGCTCTTGTTGGAGGTCATGTCCATCCACTGGTTGGCGAAGCCTTCGTAGGGGCTGAAGTGATAGCCGCCCTTGATCTCCCACAGCCCGGCCTCGTTCTGCCAGGCGAGCGCGAGGGCGTGGTCGGTCTTGGCGTATTCGGTGGAGCGGACCTCGCCTTTGCTGCCGCCGCCGTCGTAGTTGTCGCTCTGGGTGTAGGAACCGGTGTAGGTGGCGCTGAGGTTGGAACCGGCGGCCGTCACCGTCACCGCCCCGCCGAAGCCGTCACCGTTCGAACGGTAGAAGGCCGAGGCTTCGCCGGTCAGCAGCAGGGTGCCATCGGTCGAGAAGCGCGGCTCTGCCGCGGCGACCGAGATGACGCCGCCGATATTGTCACCGCCCATGCTGACCGGCGCGACGCCCGGGATTACCGTGACCGACGAAAGCGTCTGCGGCATCGTGTAGGACAGCGGCGAGTTCATGTCGTTGGGGCAGGCGGCATCGATTGGCTGGCCGTCGACCAGCACCTTGATGCGCTGTTCGGACAGGCCGCGGATCGTCGGCATCGAGGAGAAACCGCCGCCGCCATTGGCGCTGACGCCGGGCAGGGCGGTGAGGATGCCGGCGGTGTCGCTGGAGGTGGCATCGCTGCCACGCAGCGTTTCGGCGGAAACCGTGGTGCCGGCAAGGGGCTTTCCGGCCTGCACCTCGCCGGTGGTCTCGACGTCGACGGTGGGAAGCTGCGTTGCGTCCTGGGCATAAGCACCGGTGGGCGCAAGGACGGCGGAAGCAAGCAGGGCGGCGCGCAGGGCGCGGGTCATCTGGGTCATGAAAAGGTATTCCTGAATGTCGTGAAACGGCGCTGCGCGCAGCCCGTCCGGGTGCGGACGGTCTGGACGCGAGGGCGCATTGTCAGGCCTTGCGCATGCTTATCGGCAGCAGCGCATGGCGGTTTTCAGGAAAGGGCCGGCGGTCCTCTGAGCGGCGGCGTCAGGAAGCCCGGGCGGGCAAGGCGCAGCGGCGGCGCGGGGGCGAAGCCGAGCGCGAGGATGAAGGCCAGCGCAAGGCCGAGCAGAAGCGGATCGGTGCCTTCGAGCGCAACCATCGACAGCGCCGTATAGGGGCACTCCTTGGCCGCCTTGGCGTGGTCGTCGCTTTGTTCGCTGCCCTTGCCGGGGATCGAGATGGCCTTGAACGTGCTGTTGCCCTGGCCGTTACAGATCTCGATCGTCAGTGTCCGGTCGCCAGCGCCGACCATGTAGCCGGGCGGCACCGCAACCTTCATCGCCAGCGCCAGCACCAGGATCAGGGCTGCGAGCTTGCGGTTGCAAGTCAGGAAGGCGCGAATCGCGGACATTGGCAGGCCCGTATCGTTCTTCGCCCGCCATGTCATCGTTTCGTCTCGAGAAATCGTGGTGGAGTTGCCCCGATCAATGCATGGCATCAATGCATGGCGAGGACCAGGTTCCGCACTTGCGGATAGACCTGCTTTTCCCACTTCGAGCCGGAAAACACGCCGTAGTGCCCGACGCCGGGCTGCAGGTGATGGCGCTTCAGGTGCGGGCGCAGGCTGCTGCAGAGCAAGTGTGCCGCCGCCGTCTGCCCCACCGCGCAGATGTCGTCGCGCTCGCCCTCGACCGTGAGCAGCGCGGTCTTGCGGATGGCGGAACAATCCACCGTCCGCCCGCGATGCTGCAGTTCGCCCTTCGCGAGAAGCGCGCGCTGGAACACCTTGTCGATGGTCTCGAGATAGAATTCGGCGGTGAGGTCGAGCACGGCGAGGTATTCGTCGTAGAAGTCCCCGATCTTGTCGACTTCGGCCTGCTCGAGATCGGCGATGTGCTGGTACAGCTTGCGGAACTGGCCGAAGTGGCGGCCCATGTTCATCGACATGAACGCGATGAGCTGGATGAAGCCCGGATAGACCTTGCGGCCCGCGCCCTTGTAGCGCCAGGGCACGGTCTGGATCAGGTTCGCCTCGAACCATTCGTAGGACTGGCCGGTCGCCAGTTCGTTGACCACGGTAGGCGATTCGCGGGTGTCGATCGGGCCGCCCATCAGCGTCATCGTGCGCGGCTGGCACGGGTCGTCGTCCTGCGCCATGACCGCGACGGCGGCGAGCGCGGGCACGCAGGGCTGGCATACGGCCAGCAGGTGGGCGCCGCGCCTGGCCTCGGGATCGCCGATTTCCTGCAGGAAGCGGATCAGGTAGTCGACATAGTCCTCGAACCCGAACATGCCTGCCGAAAGCGGTACGTCGCGGGCGTTCTTCCAGTCGGTGATATAGACGTCGTGATCGCGCAGCAGCGTCTCCACGGTGTTGCGCAGCAGGGTCGCGAAGTGACCCGAAAGCGGCGCGACGACGAGAATTTTCGGTTGCGGGGCAGTAACTTCGGGCTTGGCGAAGTGGAGCAGGTCGCCGAACGGGAGATCGAGCGTCACTTCCTCGTGCACTTCGACCATCCGGTTGCCGGAAAGCACCTCGGTAATGCCGTAGGGCGGGCGGTGATGGGTGATCTTGGCCTGTTCGAATACTTCGGCGAGTGCGAACATGCGGCGGGTGAAGGGCATCTTCTGCGCCCCACCCATGACGCGGTCGCGAAATCCCGTCGCGGCACGTGCGGCAAAACGCGCCGGCGCCATCATGTCACAATAGGCTTGGTAGGCCTGATATAGCATTTGCAACATTCCCCCCGGCCGCCGAAAAAGCCGTGAATCAGCCATGGCTGCGCAATCGGACTGGATTCATGCTGCGCTGCATCATAAGCTGATGCAAGCAAAACACGGCGGTGGAGGTGAAGTCGATGTCCGATGATGCAGAGATCGGGGCAACGCTCACGATTTCCAGCAAGACCTACTCGGCCTGGTCGCTGAGGGGATGGCTGCTGTGCAAGCTGGCCGGCCTCGAAGTGGCCGAGCAGCAAGTGCCCAACGATGCGGCCAACCGGGCCGAACTGCTCCTGCTCTCGCCCTCGGTGCTGGTGCCGCGCCTGACGTATCGCGGCGCTAGCGTGTGGGACACGCTGGCTATCGCCGAGTTCCTCAACGAGCAGTTCCCCGAAGCGCACATGCTGCCGGACGAACCGATAGCGCGGGCGCATTGCCGTTCGATTTCGGGCGAGATCCATTCGGGCTTCACCAACCTGCGCTCGGCGCTGCCGATGAATCTCAAGGTCGAGCACGAGATGTTCCCGGTCTTTTCGGGCGCGCGGCCGGATATAGAGCGGATCGAGGCAATCTGGACCGATTGCCTGGAACGCTATGGCGGCCCGTTCCTGTTCGGCGAGAAGCCGACGGTGGCCGATGCGATGTATGCCCCGGTGGCGACGCGCTTCGTCACGTATGCCGTCGCGGTTTCGCCGCCGTGCCAGGCTTATTGCCGCACCATCCTGGAATGGGCGCCGATGAAGGAATGGATCGCGGCGGCGCAGGCCGAACCGGAAGAGATGGAAGAACTCGACGTCGAGTTCTGAGTTCCGGCATTCCGCGCTGCGGTGCGGCGGGCCGGGCGCCGGACACAGTTGACCCGGCGGACGCTAAGCCCGCCGGGTACTTTCGGGACCTGGTTGGGTCTCGCTGGGGATTACTTCAGCAGGCTCAGGACGTTCTGCTGGGCCTGGTTTGCCTGGGCGAGCATCGCGGTCGAGGCCTGCGAGAGGATCTGCGCCTTGGACATGGAGGTGGTTTCGACCGAATAGTCGGCATCCTCGATCCGCGAGCGGGCGTCCGCGAGGTTCGTCACGTTGCTGGTCAGGTTGTTGATCACCGATTCGAGGCGGTTCTGGCCGGCACCGAGCGAGGCGCGGGTGGCGTTGACGTCGGTCAGCGCGGCGTCGACGTTGTCGAGCGTGGCCTGCGCGTTGCCCAGCGTCGATACGTCGAGTGCCGTGGCGTCGATGTTGGTGCCGTCGATCGCGGTCGAGGTCAGCGTGACGTTCTCACCCGAGTTGGCGCCCGTCTGGATGTTGAAGGTGACGTCCGTGCCGGCGGTGGTCGAGAACAGCGTGTTGCCGTTGAACGTGGTCTGCGAGAGCACGTCGGCGATCTGCTCGGTCAGGGCGCTGACTTCGGACTGCATCGCGGTACGGTCGGAGTCCTGGTAGGTGCCCGACGAGGACTGGACGGCGAGTTCGCGAACGCGCTGCAGCATGTTGGTGACTTCCGACAGCGAACCGTCGGCGGTCTGCGCAAGCGAGATGCCGTCGTTCGAGTTGCGGATGCCCTGGTTCATGCCCTTGATAAGCGAGGTCATGGAGGTGGCGATGGCGAGGCCGGCGGCATCATCCTTGGAGCTGTTGATGCGCTTGCCGGTGGAAAGACGTTCCATCGAGGTGCCGAGCATCTTGGAGGCCGCGACGGAGGCGTTCGAAGCGCGGATGGCGCTGATATTCGTGTTGATGACAGACATGCTTAATTCCCCAGATTACAGTCGCTTGTGAGCCCCGTTCGGGGCGCCCGTTGGACAATGAGGAGAACGGACATGGTTTGCAGGCTTTAAGGGTTTTCGCGAGGAAGGGCTGTTTTTCGTGGCTTCCAGCCCGGCGGGATACATGAAAAAGCGCGTAATTTCCTCGACTTCAAGCGCTTTGGCTTGATCGACGGCAAAATCACCCGCATGCCCCGTCCTGCACATTTCAGGTACGGGAATCACTGTTTCATGCCTTCCGGTCTTGTTGCTCTTCTCGACGACGTGTCCGTAATAGCCAAGGCCGCCTCGGCTTCGCTCGACGATGTCGGCGCCGGTGTCGCCAAGGCCGGAAGCAAGGCCGCCGGCGTGGTGATCGACGATGCGGCGGTGACGCCCGGCTACGTCACCGGCTTCACCCCCGACCGCGAATTGCCGATGATCTGGAAGATCACCAAGGGATCGCTGCGCAACAAGCTGCTGATCCTGTTGCCGCTGGCGTTGCTGCTGAGCGCATTGCTACCTGCCGCGATCATTCCGATCCTGATGCTGGGGGGTGCTTATCTCTCGTTCGAAGGCGCGGAGAAAGTGATCGAGAAGCTGGGAGGCCAGAAGCATGGCGAGACGCTGGAAGATCCGATCGAGGACCCGGCGGCTTTCGAGCAGACCCGCGTTTCCGGCGCGATCCGCACCGATCTGATCCTGTCCGCCGAAATCATGGCGATCGCACTTTCACAAGTGGAGGATGCGCCCATGCTGACGCGTGCGGTCGCCCTGGCGCTGGTTGGCGTGCTGATTACCGTCGGCGTTTATGGCGCGGTGGCGCTGATCGTGAAGATGGACGATGTCGGGTTGCATCTGGCTCGAAAGACCGGCGCCGCGACGCAGGCGGTCGGCCGTTTCCTGCTGCGCGCCATGCCGGTGGTACTGCAGGTGCTCGGCAGCGTTGGCACGCTTGCCATGCTGTGGGTTGGCGGCGGGATCATCCTGCACGGGCTCGAGGAACTGGGCCTTCCGCAGCCCGCGCAGGTCGCCCATGGCATCGAGCATGGGCTGGCCGAAGCCGCAGGACCGCTTGGCGCGATCCTGGGCTGGTTCGGCTATGCTGTGGCCTCGGCGCTGGTCGGCCTGGCGCTCGGCGCGGTGATCGCAGTCACCGTTCACCTGATCGGTGCGCTGCGCGCGAAGCCGGCCTGATCGACCGGTGCCGCGTCAAAACTCGGTCCAGTCGTCCGGATTGGACTTGAGCGCCAGTGCGCCCACCGTGCGCGGAGCAGGCGCGCGGGAAACCGCGGGAGCGGGGCGCATGGTCATGGCCGCATGGGCCGGGGCGGACGTGCCCCGCTCCAGCCTGAACATCTTGACCAGACGCGCCAGTTCTTCCGCCTGCTGTGCAAGGTTGCGTGCGGCGGCGGTGGTTTCTTCGACCATCGCGGCGTTCTGTTGGGTCATGCGGTCCATTTCCCCGACGGCCGAATTGACCTGGGTAAGCTGGACTGCCTGGTTCTGGGCCAGATCCGAAATCTGCGAGGCCTGACTGGTGATTCCGCTGACCTGCTCGATGATGCGGTGGAACACGTCACCGGTCTGACCGACGAGGCTGACGCCGCGTTCGACCTGCTGTTCCGCATCGTTGATCAGGTTCTTGATGCTCTGCGCCGCTTCGGCGGAGCGCTGGGCGAGCGCGCGCACTTCGGTGGCGACGACGGCGAAGCCCTTGCCGGCATCACCGGCGCGGGCGGCCTCGACGCCGGCGTTCAGCGCCAGCAGGTTGGTCTGGAAAGCAATGGAATCGATGACGTTGACGAACGAGCCGATTTCCAGCGCCGATTTCTGGATGCCGTCCATCGCCAGGACCGCGTTCTCGACGACCTTGCCGCCTTCGCGCGCCTCCGCTTCGGCATGGACGACCGCCTGGTTCACTTCGCTGGCGCCCTGCGCGGCTGACTGGACACCGGCGGTCAGCTGGTCGAGCGCGGCTGCCGATTCCTCCAGCGTGGCCGCCTGACTTTCGGTCCTCTGCGACAGGTCGTCGCTGGCCGAGCGAATCTCGGACGCGCCGACGTGGATCTGGTCCGAGGAGGCGGCAACGCCGTCCAGCGCCTTGGAAATGCTCTCGCACATCGTCGCGAAGTCGGCCTGGACCTTCTCGAAATCCTGCGGCAGGTCGGTGATCTTCACGGTGAGATCGCCCTTCGAGACCTGCGCCAGTGCCTTGGAGAGCTTTTCCAGCGTGACTTCCTGGTTCTGGTCCCGGGCCTTGAGATAGGCCGAGGTCGCCAGCTGCATGTCGAGCAGCGCGGCCTTGACGAGCGTGCCGATCTTGCGGGCCTTTGCCTTGCCCAGCATGCCGCCGATCGAATGGGTCAGTTCCGCTTCGATGAGTTCCGAAAGGATGCTGGCGTAGGCGCCGGTGTAGAAGCAGGGATCGAGCCCGACCCGGGCGTGGACGTGGCCAATGTGCTCGGCGCGTTCGATGTAGGAGCGGTCGATGGTGCCCGAGAACAGGTCGTTCCAGTGCTTGAGCTGCTGCGAACGGGCATTGTCCATGTGCTGGCGGGACGGAAAGAACTTGGCGCGGGCCGGATCCGAGCGGATTTCAGCGTAAAACTTGTCGAGGATCTTCGGCGCGAAGCGTGCAACCGATCGGCCGACGCTGGAGAAGCGCGCGAAATCGTCGGCATGTAGCGAGAAGGAACGAAGTTTCGCGCCGATTTCGTCGTTGGGAGGCGTGTGAGACATTGTCTTTCCTTGTTGAACCCGTCTCGCGTTCTTCGGCGATTGTCCCCTATTTTGCGTGTTGAGAAAGCTACGTATTCTACCCTGTATGGGGCCGGTAAACCCGGTCATATCCGCGTGTTAGAAGCGCCTTTGCATGCCCTGCCTCGAAAGGTGTGGGCAAGGGGCGTTCAGGTGCCTGCATGGGCAAGCAGGGTGCCGGCAAAGGCGCTCAGCGTGTCGTCGCGCGCGCCCATGACGACGATGCGGTCTCCCGGCCGGACAATTTCGGCGATGCGGCGTCCGCAATCCTCGCGTGAGGGGACATATTCGGCCTTGCCGCCGGCCTCCCGGATCAGCCGCACGATCCGTTCGCTGCCCTCGCTGCGGTCGACGGTGCCGCCATAGTAGACCGGGTCGCACAGGATGGTGACGTCGTCGGGGCCGAGCTTGCGGGCGAAGACCTCGGCCAGTTCCGCGCCCATCTGGCGCAAGGGGCCGTAGCCGTGGGGTTGGAAGAAGGCGATCACGCGGCCGGGGTGCGCCTTGAGCGTTGCCAGCGTGGCCGAAACCTTGTCCGGGTTGTGGCCGAAGTCGTCGATCACGGTCACGCCGGCCTCATTGGTCCCGACAATGTCGAAGCGGCGGGCAAGGCCGGCAAAACTGCCGAGGGCGGCCACGGCGTTGGCGACGGACACCCCCGCGGCGTGAGCGGCGGCGATGGCGGCCAGCGCGTTGTAGAGGTTGTGCCGCCCCGGCACCTTGAGTGCGAGCGGATGGGCCGAGCCGTCGCGCCGGTCGAGCACGGTGGCAGTCAGCGTGGCGGCACCTTCGACAATGTCCATCGCGCCGATCTGTGCGTCGGGGGAGGTGATCCCGAAAGTGACCAGGGCCTTTGCGCGCGGGGCGAGCGCGGTCGTCTCGGCATCGTCGAGATTGATGACGGCGACATCCGCGCGGGACACGAAGTCGCCGAAGAGATCGCGCAGTTCATCGAGGCTCTTGTGATCGAGGCTGACATTGCCGAGTACCGCCACCTTCGGTTGATAGAGCGCGATCGATCCATCGCTTTCGTCGACTTCGGAGACGAACACCGCGCCTTGTCCGACGCGGGCGCTGGCGAAAGGGGCGTCGGGACGGACGAAGTTCTTCATCACCGCGCCGTTCATGATCGTCGGGTCGCGTCCCGCCTGCGTCATGATCCACCCGGTCATGCCGGTGACCGTCGACTTGCCGGAGGTGCCGCCGATGGCGATGCCGAAGGGCGCGGCGTTGAACAGCGCTGCGAGCAGTTGCGCGCGACTCATGCGTTCGCACCCGAGCGCCTGTGCGCGCACGACTTCGGGAACGGTGTCTTCCACCGCGGCGGAAGCGACGAGGGTCTGCCGGGCGGACACGATGCCGCTGCCGTCCTGCGGGAAGAGCTGGAAGCCCAGGCTTTCCAGCCAGGTGAACTTCTCCGGCGTGCGTCCCTGGTCGCGGCTGCGGTCCGATCCTGCGACTTCTGCGCCCTGACCCTTGAGGATCAGCGCAAGCGGCAGCATGCCCGAGCCGCCGATGCCGCAGAAGAACCAGGGATGCGATGTAAGGGCAGGGGCGTTGGTCATCTCCACTCGCTAGGCACCCAGGCGCGCCAAGACAACTCCCGTCGGGCGCAACAGGGCCGCGATGCCGTCCGGATGCGGTGGAAAAGCGACACGCCGGCTTTCGCGGGGAAGTCGAATGGGGGTAGGGAAGGCGCATGATACGTATCGCCGTCTGTGCGCCGTCGACGCCCATCACCTCCGCGGACGCGGAGCGGGTGAAGGCGCTGGCCCTCGCCGAATTCCCGCAGCTGGACCTCGTGATCCACGAGCAGTGTTTTGCCGAGGAAGGGCATTTCGCCGGCAGCGATGACGTGCGCACGGCCGCGCTGGTCGAATGTGCCAACGATCCATCGGTCGATGCCGTGTGGTTCGCGCGGGGCGGCTACGGTGCCTGCCGGATCGCCGAAGCGGTGCTTGAGCGGTTCGATCATGCCGCGCAGGGCAAGACCTTTCTCGGCTACTCGGATGCCGGGAACCTGCTGGGCGGGCTCTATCGCGAACGCATCGGCAGGCCGGTGCACGCGCCCATGCTGGCGGACATCCGGCGCGAGGGGGGCGAGGACGCCGTGCGGCGCACGCTCGCGTTCGTTTCGGGCGAGCGCTCGGGTCTGGAACCGTCGCTTGCCGGGGAGAAGCATCCCGTCGTCGCCTTCAACCTGATGACGCTCGCCATGCTGTGCGGCACGCGGTTGATGCCGGGGCTGGCGGGGCATGTCGTGATGGTGGAGGAAGTCTCGGAATATCTCTACGCGGTCGACCGGCTGTTCTTTCACCTGACGGCGCATCTGGGCGGCATCGCCGGGCTCCGGCTGGGACGCGTCAGCGATGTGCCCGGGAACGACCGTCCCTTCGGTTCCGATGTGCCGGAGATTGCCCGCTACTGGTGCGATCGCCATGCGATCCCCTTCCTTGGAAGCGCGGACATCGGCCATGACGCCGCCAACAGGATTGTGCCCTTCGGGCTTGCGGAGGCGGGCCAAGGGCAATAACCCGCCCCGCCACACCCGATTCGCAAGCGGCAGGCGCGTATGGGCCTGCAGGATAAAAGGAGCGGTCGCCTATGCGTGCATTCGTTTTTCCCGGACAGGGCAGCCAGAAGGTCGGCATGGGCGCCGATCTGGCAGCCGCCAGTGCCGCTGCCCGCGAGGTCTTCGAGGAAGTCGACGAAGCCCTCGGACAGAATCTTTTCAAGCTGATGACCGAAGGTCCCGACGATCAGCTTACCCTGACCGAAAACGCCCAGCCGGCGATCATGGCCAATGCCATCGCGGTGCTGCGCGTGCTCGAGAAGGAAGCCGGGATCGCGCTTGCCGACAAGGCGGACTTCGTCGCCGGCCACTCGCTGGGTGAATATTCCGCGCTCTGTGCTGCCGGCGCTTTCAGCCTGGCTGATACCGCGCGCCTGCTGAAGCTGCGCGGCCAGTCGATGCAGGCCGCCGTGCCGGTGGGCGTGGGCGCCATGGCCGCGCTGCTCGGTGCCGACATCGAGAAAGCCACCGCGCTTGCCGAAGCAGCAGCCGAAGGGCAGGTCTGCACCGTCGCCAACGACAACGATCCGACGCAGGTCGTGCTTTCCGGCCACAAGGAAGCCATCGAGCGCGCCGTCGCGCTGGTGAAGGACTTCGGCATCAAGCGCGGTTTGCTGCTCCCCGTCTCGGCGCCGTTCCACTGCCCGCTGATGCAGCCTGCGGCCGATGCCATGGCCGAAGCGTTGGAGAAGACGCGCCCCGGCACGCTGCAAGTGGCGCTGTTCGCCAACGTGACCGCCAGCGTTGTTACCGATCCCGCCGAAGTGCAGCGCCTGCTGGTCGAGCAGGTCACCGGCCGCGTGCGCTGGCGCGAAAGCGCGATCGCGATGAAGGATGCGGGCGTCGAGCAGTTCGTCGAACTGGGCGGCAAGGTCCTGGGTCCGATGATCAAGCGTTCGGCGGGCGAGGTCGAGGTGACGTCGGCCGTGTCGATGGAAGACATCGAGGCGCTGGCCAAGGCCCTCTGAATTTTGAACGGATCGTCATTGCGAGAAGACGTAGCCGACGAAGCAATCCAGAGCCGCGTAAACCGCCGATGGATTGCCGCGCGACCTTCGGTCGCTCGCAATGACGAACTGTTTTATTCGAACGTGATCATGGACTAGAAGCGCTTTCCATGTGGGATGACCGTTACAGCGAGCCGGGTTTTGCCTATGGTACCGAGCCCAACGATTTCCTGCGCGAGCGCGTGGCCGATCTCAAGCCGGGCCGCTGCCTGTGCCTCGCCGAAGGGGAAGGTCGCAACGCCGTCTGGCTGGCGCAGCAGGGCTTCGATGTCACTGCGATGGACCAGTCCGCGGTGGGCATGGAAAAGGCGCATGAGCTGGCCGAAAGCCGCAGCGTTTCCATCGCCACGCAGGTCGGCGATCTGGCGGACTGGGACATGGGTGAGGGTGCGTGGGATACGATCGTCGCCATCTTCATGCACCTGCCGCCTGCGCTGCGTGCCGATGTCCACGCCCGGATCGTGCGCGCGCTGGCGCCGGGCGGGACTGTGCTCGTGGAAGCCTATACGCCGGACAAGTACGATCATCCCGGCATGGGCGGTCCGCCGCCGGGGCAGCGGGACATGACCTTTACCCGGTCGATGCTGATCGAAGATTTCACGGGCCTCGATGTCGTTCATGCCGAAGAGACGGTGCGTGACGTCAGCGAGGGCAAGTACCATCACGGCCGCAGCGCGGTCGTCCAGTTCCTCGCGAGAAAGCCTGGAGAATAGGAAATGAGCATGTTCGACCTGCATGGAATGACCGCACTCGTGACCGGGGCTTCGGGCGGGATCGGCTCGGCCATCGCGCGTGGCCTTGCGGCGCAGGGCGCGCGGCTGGTGGTCTCCGGCTCGAACCCTGACAAGCTGCGCGCCTTCCGCGACGAGCTGGACGAGCACACCCCCCAGCACCTGCAGGAAGTCGATCACGTCGCCATCGCCTGCAACCTGTCCGATCCCGAACAGGTGGAAAAGCTGGTGCCAGCCGCGATCGACACGCTCGGCAAACTGGACATTCTCGTGAACAATGCCGGCATCACCCGCGACAACATCGCCCTGCGCATGAAGGACGAGGAGTGGGACGCGGTGATCAAGGTGAACCTCGAATCGACCTTTCGCCTGATGCGCGCGGCGACCAAGCCGATGATGAAGGCGCGCTTTGGCCGCATCATCAACATCACCTCGATCGTCGGTACCACCGGCAATCCCGGACAGATGAACTACTGCGCGGCCAAGGGCGGCATCACCGCCATGTCCAAGAGCCTCGCGCAGGAACTGGCGACCCGCAATGTCACCGTGAACTGCATCGCGCCGGGCTTCATCCGCACCGCCATGACCGACGTGCTGCCCGACGCGCAGAAGGAAGCGCTCAACGCCAAGATCCCGGCGGGCCGCATGGGCGAGGGCGAGGACATCGCTGCGGCCACCGTGTTCCTCGCCAGCAAGGAAGCGGGCTACGTCACTGGCCAGACGATCCACGTCAACGGCGGCATGGTGATGGTCTGAGGCAGGGTTTCGGGCAGGGCCGGGCGCTTATCCGCAGGCCTTGCCCTTGTCGTCGTAGACGTGCGCGCCGAGTTCGCCGGCAAGGCTGCGGGCGAGGGTGAGCACCGGGTCGTCCTTCATCTCCGGCTCGGCGAAGCGCACGGTTCCATCCGGCGTCCAGAAGAGCGCGCGCAGCCAGCGTTCGCAGTCCTCGCGGAACACTTCGGCGTCGCCGCCGCGATTGGGCAGCACCACGATGTGTTCATTGCGCGGATTGGAAGCATGGGCATCGCCGTTCGCCATGCGCACGCCTTCAACATGGTCGACGGCTTCGGTCCATTCCTCCAGCGTAATCGCGCTGGGCTCGCCATCTGCTTTCTGACGCTCGATATGAAGATTGCGGACCAAGTCGTTCGTCTCCTGCATTTCCCGCCCGTTTCCGTTCCGTTTTGGCGCTTGAGGCGCCCACCTCCTTCGGATAACGCACAAAACCCCGATTTTATCCCCAGATTCGCAGGTTTGCGGGCATATCGTGCTTGCCGCGGGCTATGGTCGCGTTAGAGATATTTGTCCTGAATTCGGGGATCCGAGTATCCCCAGGCCTACCAAGGGGGACCTGAGGCTGTCATGAAGGCCACGATCGAACGTTCCACGCTCCTGCGCTGCCTGTCCCACGTGCAGTCCGTTGTCGAGCGGCGCAATACCATTCCGATTCTCTCCAACGTGCTGATCGAGGCTTCGGCCGGCGGTGCGGTAAAGGTCATGGCGACAGACCTCGACCTGCAAGTGGTCGAGGCGCTTGGCGCGGTGTCGGTCGACCAGCCCGGCGCCATCACCGTTTCGGCGCACTTGCTGTTCGACATTGCCCGCAAGCTACCCGAAGGCAGCCAGGTCAGCCTCGACGCGGCCGAGAACCGCATGATCGTGAAGGCGGGCCGCAGCCGCTTCACGCTGCCGACGCTCCCGCGCGACGATTTTCCCATGATCGCCGAGGGCGAACTGCCCACCAGCTTCGAGATTCCGGCCGCCACGCTGGCCGAAATGATCGACCGCACCCGCTTCGCGATCTCCACCGAGGAAACGCGCTACTACCTCAACGGCATCTTCCTGCATGTCGCGGACGACGAGCTGAAGGCTGCGGCCACCGACGGCCACCGCCTCGCGCGCTTCACCATCAAGCGCCCCGATGGCTCCGAGGGCATGCCCGACGTGATCGTGCCGCGCAAATGCGTGGCCGAACTGCGCAAGCTGCTGGAAGAAGCGCTGGATACCAATGTGCTGGTGGACCTTTCGGCGAGCAAGATTCGCTTTACGCTGGGCGGCCAGAATGGCGTAGTGCTGACCAGCAAGCTGATCGACGGCACCTTCCCCGACTATACGCGCGTCATCCCGACCGGGAACGACAAGCTGATGAAGGTCGATCCGCGCACGTTCTTCGAAGGCGTCGACCGCGTCGCCACGATCGCCACCGAAAAGACCCGCGCGGTCAAGATGGCGCTCGAGCAAGACCGCGTGACCCTTTCCGTGACCTCGCCGGACAACGGCACCGCGGCTGAGGAAGTGCCCGCGCAGTACAGTTCGGAAGGTTTCGAGATCGGCTTCAACGCCAACTATCTCAAGGACATCCTCGGCCAGATCGAGGGCGACTCGGTGGAACTCCACCTCGCCGACGCCGGCGCGCCGACGTTGATCCGTCAGGATGAGAAGAGTCCGGCGCTCTATGTGCTGATGCCGATGCGGGTGTGATCTTCCCGATCACGGCATGATGGAAGAGGCCGGGGCACTTGCTCCGGCCTTTTTCGTTTTGAGGGCCGGCGCGGAGTGTGAGCAGGCGGGCGAACCGGTTCGTCAGTCGATGGCGATCACCTTGCCGTCTTCGGCCGTCTCGAAATTGTCGCGGTCGCGATGCTGGAGCATCTCGTCGCTCATGTGCGTCAGCACGAGCCGCTTGGGGCGAAGCTGAGCGAGATGCGCCTCTATCGCGTCGAGGCTGAGATGCGTGACGACAGTCTTGTCTCGAAAATAGGCTTCGGCGATGAAAAGGTCGGCATCCTGCGCCGCGGGGATCAATGCCGGTGTCCATTCGGTGTCTCCGGTATAGGCCACGCTGCGACCCTCCGCTTCGATCCGTACCGCGAGGCAAGGGCCGTCCGACGGGCCATGGACGGCCTGATAGGCTCTGATTGTCGCTTCGCCGACCTTCACCGATGAGTCGGGGGTGATTTCCAGCAGGTGCAGCTCGAACTTCCGCGATGCCCCGGCCGACCCCGGGAAGGCGGTTTCCATGACGCGCTCGTACCAGCTTGTCAGCCCGACCGGCCCGACAATCGTCAGCGGTTCACGGCGCTTGCTGAGGAACTGGGCATCGAGAATGAAGAACGGAATGCCGCCGAAGTGATCGGCATGAAAGTGCGTGATGACGATTGTGGAGATCGCGTTACGGTCTATTCCCAGCCGTTTCATCGAAATGAGGGAGGATGCCCCGCAATCGATCAGCAGGTTCACCTGTTCTCCCACAAGGTGGAAGCAGGTGTTGAACCGTCCGCCAGAGCCGAAGGCGTCGCCGCATCCGACAAATTGCAGGGAAAGCGCCAGGACCCTAGCCTTTGCTCACCACGTCGATCATGCGTTCCACCGCCACGAACTTCTCGCGCGGGGCGCCTTTGCGGGCATTGGAGATCTCGGCTTCGTCGATCTTCTGCCAGTCGGTGAACTTGACGACCTGGACGCCGCGTTCTTCGGCGAGGGCGTCGAACCCCGGGCGGCCCCGCTTGCCCGATCCTTCTCCGATGTCCTCGGCCACCTTCTCGATGATCGCGAAGCCGTCGGGGCGGTTGGTGCCGATGGTGCCGGTCGGGCCGCGTCGGGCCCAGCCGACGCAGTAGAGGCCCGGGGCGATGCGGCCATCCTCGTTGGCGAAGTGTCCGCCCCTTTCGTCATAGGGAACGTCTGGCATCTTCGAGGTCTGGTAGCCGATGCAGGCGACTACCAGACCGGCGGGGATGCGATAAGTCTCGCCGGTGCCCACTGCCCGAATGCCATTCGGCCCGTTTTCGAGCCGCGTGCGCTCGACTTCCACCTCCTCGACGCGCTCGCTGCCGATGATGGCCCTTGGCGAGGCGAAGAAGTCGAATTCGATGACGACATCGCGGTCCGCGCAGGGGCCGGCGGCGGCATAGGCGCGCAAATGGCCGACCGACTTGCGCTGGCCCGGATCGAGCGCCGCATCTTCGGCCTCGTCGGGAAAGTCCGCCGCGTCGGCGCGCGGGCAGGCGCGGGAAAGGTGGCCAAGCTCACCCAGTTCCTTGGGAGTCATCGCGATCTGGTGCGGTCCGCGGCGCCCCAGGATGACGATGCGGCGCACTGCAGAGGCATCGAGCGCCGTGAGCGCATGGGCGACGATGTCAGAGCCTTCGAACTCGGCAGGCGACTTGGCGAGGATACGCGTGACGTCGAGCGCGACGTTGCCGTTGCCGATCACCACGGCCGTGTCGTGAGACAGTGCGGGATCGAGGTCCGCGAAGTTGGGATGGCCATTGTACCAGCCGACGAACGAAGCCGAACCGAACACGTTGGGCAGATCCTCGCCAGGCAGGCCCAACTTGCGGTCGTTGGGCGCCCCGGTGGCAAGCACCACGGCATCGTAAAGGTCCTGCAATTCGGCAATGGTGACGTCGCGGCCGATCGTCACGTTGCCGACGAAGCGGACGTTTTCCGTCAGCGCGGTCGCCTCGTAGCGGCGCGACACGCCCTTGATCGACTGGTGGTCGGGCGCGACGCCGGTGCGGATCAGACCGAAGGGCACGGGCAGCGTATCGAAGATGTCGACCCTGACCTCGTCTCCCCACAGCTTGAGAGCGGCTTCCGCCGTATAGTAGCCAGCAGGGCCCGAGCCTACGATCGCGATGTGCCGCACGGATGTTCCTCTCAATCGGATCAAGCGGTTGTCGACCGCTTTTCGGCAAGCAAGCATGGCTCGATTACTTGGGCAAGTGAATTCGCGATCTTGTACGGCACTGGCTGGACTGGTTGTTTCAAAGAAAACAATACGAGATAGGCCGATTGTTGTCGGAGACTTAACTGTTTGGAAATGGGCGTCCGGGCATTACGCAATCATGGCCAGACAGGGGCTTCGCTCACAATCGGAGACGGCACGGTCCGGTGCCGGGCCTGTTCCCGCAACGACGCGGGAGCAGCAGGCGATGTCCGTGTGTCCGGCGACGACGGAAGAAGCGGAGGCGCAGACGCAGACCAGCGTCGCGCGGTTCCTCTATGGCCCGGCCAACGATCCGGTGCATTTCTTCATCCCAAGCCGATGGTCCGCCATGGCCCCGGCACTGCTTGGTCTGGCGGGGCTCCTGGGGCTGATGTCCAGGACCGTGCCAGACGCGATCTCTATCTCCTGCCTGGCCGTCGCGATCATGATCTGCCTGTGTGCCCCGCTGCTCGCGCGGATCGAGGGAACGCTCCATCACCGTGACTGGCGGCGCTATCCCCTGATGGCGCTGGCAATAGCCTTGCCGATGGCGTTGTTCGGCTTTGCCACGGCCCGCTGGATGTCTCGTTTCCATTCGGTCGGATGGGACATGACGGTCCAGATCTACGTCGTCCTGTTCCTGGTTGCGATCGCGCTTCTTGAACTGCGGCTGACGTCGATCGTGGCGGCTACGCTGGCGATCTGGAGCGGTCTGTCCATTGTCGGGGCCTCCCCGACGTCACTCCTGCTGCTCTGTGCCGGCATTTGCCTGGGCATGTTCCTGATCGTCCGGCACGACCGTCGGGCCGAGCAGCAATCGGAGCGTAGCGCCGAGCGCGAGCGCGAACAGCGGCGTGCCGAGGAACTTCTCAACGAATACGAGGAAACCGGGCAGGGGTGGTTCTGGGAAACCGACCGCCGCGGCCAGATCACCTATGTCTCCGCGTGCATTGCCCAGCTTCTGGGCAAGGAGTCGCAGGAACTGGAAGGGCGGCCGTTCACCAGCCTGTTCGCACTCGAGGCGCGTGGGCAGGAAAGCGAGCGCACGCTTCCGTTCCATCTTTCCACGCGATCCTCGTTCCACGAACTTTCGGTGCGCGCCGCGACCGACGAGAGCAACGAGCGGTGGTGGTCTATTTCGGGCCGGCCGATCCTCGACCAGTTCGACAACTTCATGGGCTTTCGAGGTTCGGGCACCGACCTTACCGAGACGCGCCGGTCGCAGCAGCATGTAACGCAGCTGGCCCGCTTCGATTCGCTCACCAAGCTGGCCAACCGGTTCCAGATGTCGGAATGGCTGGAGAAGATCCTCAACGCGCCCCGGCTGGAAAGCCGGGCCTGTGCGGTCTTCCTGCTTGATCTCGATCGCTTCAAGCAGGTCAATGATACCATGGGACATCCGGCGGGCGATGCGCTGCTCAAGCAGGTGGCGGAGCGGCTTTCGAGCACCGTGGGCGACATGGGGCGCGTCGGGCGCCTGGGTGGCGACGAGTTCCAGGTCGTCCTGCCCGGACATCTCCAGCGGGAAGGGCTGGCCCAGCTCGCACAGCGCATCATCGAGAACCTCTCGCAGCCTTATTCGATCGAGGGCGCGCGGGTCGTTATCGGCGCCTCTGTGGGCATTTCGCTTTGCCCGGACGATGGGGTCTGTTCCGAAGAGATCATCCGCAATGCCGACCTCGCGCTCTACGCGGCGAAAGGCGGCGGACGCGGACGCCATCATTTCTACGACGAAGACCTGCATTCCGATGCGAAGGAGCGCCAGCAGCTCGAGGAGGACCTGCGCGATGCGATCGCCAATGGCGCTCTCGAACTGCACTACCAGCCGCAAGTGCGCACCACGGCCGAGAAGATTACCGGTTTCGAGGCCCTGCTGCGCTGGAAGCATCCCGAGCATGGCTACATTTCGCCGGCCAAGTTCGTACCTGTGGCCGAAGACACAGGCCTCGTCGGGCAGATCGGCGAGTGGGCGCTGCGCACCGCCTGCCGCGACCTCGCCAACTGGCCCGAAAGCGTGCGTGTGGCAGTCAATGTCTCGCCCCTGCAGTTCGCAAGCCCGGCGCTCCCGGCAATTGTCACCAGTGCCATCGCGGCCGCCGGCGTAAGTCCCTCGCGGATCGAACTGGAGATTACCGAGAGCGTCTTCCTGGGAGATGACAAGGGCACGGAGGCGATGTTCGCCGCGCTCAAGGGCATCGGCGTGCGTCTCGCGCTCGATGACTTCGGCACCGGCTATTCCTCGCTGGGCTATCTGAAGAAAGCGCCGTTCGACAAGATCAAGATCGACCAGAGCTTCGTGCGAGGCGCCACGATCGAGGGCAGCCGCAACGGCGCGATCATCGCATCGATCGTCAGCCTGGCCGAAGCGCTGGGCATGGAAACGACCGCGGAAGGTGTCGAAACGCTCGACGAACTCGATCTCGTGCGCATGCTCGGCTGCAGCCATGTGCAGGGTTACATCTACGAGAAGGCATTGACCGTGGAGGCCGCGTCGCTGCGTCTTGCCGAAGGTCTTACCGCCATTGCCCGTGGTCCGCGATCGGCCCGTGCACCGCGCCAGACAATGCTGCGCAAGGTGGCGCTGGAGCATGGGAACCACGTCTACAACGGCACCATCCGCAATATCTCGCAGAGCGGGGCGCTGATCGAGGGGCTGTGGAACGTGCCGCCGGGCACCGAGTTCGGGGTGCACCTGGCCGAAGGCTACATCGTGATGGCGACGTCGCGGTGGTGCAAGGAGGACCGCATGGGTGTGCAGTTCGCCCAGCCGCTCGAACTCGATGGCACCGGAGCCGTGCTCTTCACACCGCCGCGTTCGAAGCGGGAGCGGGGGGAGCAGGCGGGGCTGCGCAAGACCGGGTGAGCGGGCCTGTTGACGATACCCGCTGACAGGGCCGAAAAGCGCTGCTAACGGCGCTTTCATGACAGACCTCGCCCAGATCCGCAATTTCTCGATCATTGCCCACATCGACCACGGCAAATCGACGCTCGCCGACCGGCTGATTCAGTTCACCGGCGGCCTCACCGAGCGCGAGATGTCGGCGCAAGTCCTTGATAACATGGACATCGAGAAAGAGCGCGGGATCACCATCAAGGCGCAGACGGTGCGCCTCAACTACACCGCCAAGGACGGCGTGACCTATGAGCTGAATCTCATGGACACCCCCGGCCACGTCGACTTCGCCTACGAAGTCAGCCGCAGCCTCGCCGCCTGCGAGGGCGCGCTGCTGGTGGTGGACGCGGCGCAGGGCGTGGAGGCGCAGACGCTCGCCAACGTCTACCAGTCGATCGAGCACGACCACGAGATCGTCCCCGTCATCAACAAGATAGACCTGCCCGCCGCCGAGCCGGAGAAGGTCAAGACCGAGATCGAGGACATCATCGGCATCGACGCCTCGGACGCGGTGCTGGCCAGCGCCAAGTCCGGCATCGGCATCGAGGAAGTGCTGGAATCCGTCGTCCAGCGCATCCCCGCGCCCAAGGGCGACCGCAACGCGCCGCTCAAGGCGCTGCTGGTCGATTCCTGGTACGATCCCTACCTCGGCGTGGTCATCCTCGTGCGCGTGATGGACGGCGCCATCAAGAAGGGCCTCAACGTCAAGTTCATGCAGGGCGGCACCGAGCACCTGATCGACCGTGTCGGCTGCTTCACCCCCAAGCGCATCGACCTGCCCGAACTCGGCCCCGGCGAGATCGGCTTCATCACCGCGCAGATCAAGGAAGTGGAGCAGGCCAAGGTCGGCGACACCATCACCACCGTGAAGCAGGGCGCCACGCAGGCGCTGCCCGGCTACAAGGAAGTGCAGTCCGTGGTGTTCTGCGGCCTGTTCCCGGTCGACGCGGCGGATTTCGAGAAGCTGCGCGAATCGATCGGCAAGCTGCGCCTCAACGACGCCAGCTTCACCTACGAGATGGAAACCAGCGCCGCGCTCGGCTTTGGCTTCCGCTGCGGCTTCCTGGGGCTGCTGCACCTGGAGATCATCCAGGAACGCCTCAGCCGCGAATACGACCTCGACCTCATCACCACCGCCCCCTCGGTCGTCTACCGCATCCAGCTCTCCAAATCGAAGAGCGAGGAAGCGCAGACCATCGAACTGCACAACCCGGCCGACTACCCCGATCCCAACCGCATCGAGATGATCGAGGAGCCGTGGATCAAGGCCGTGATCTACACCCCCGACGAATACCTCGGCGCGATCCTGAAACTGTGCCAGGACCGCCGCGGCATCCAGACCGACCTCACCTACGTCGGCGGCCGCGCCCAGGTGACCTACGAACTGCCGCTCAACGAAGTGGTGTTCGATTTCTACGACCGCCTGAAATCGATCAGCCGCGGCTATGCCAGCTTCGACTACGAGCAGATCGGCCTGCGCGAAGGCGACCTCGTGAAGATGAACATCCTCGTCAACGGAGAACCGGTGGACGCGCTCTCGATGATCGTCCACCGCTCGGTCGCCGAGGAACGCGGCCGCGGCATGTGCGAGCGCCTGAAAGACCTGATCCCGCGCCACCTGTTCAAGATCCCGATCCAGGCCGCGATCGGCGGCAAGGTGATCGCCCGCGAAACCATCGCCGCCCTGCGCAAGGACGTGACCGCCAAGTGCTACGGCGGCGACATCACCCGCAAGAAGAAGCTCCTCGAAAAGCAGAAAAAGGGCAAGGCGAGGATGCGCGAATACGGCAACGTGAGCATCCCGCAGGAGGCCTTCATTGCCGCGCTGAGGATGGGTGAGGAGTAACGCCTCGCGCGGCAAAGCCGCCGCGAGCCCACAATCTCCCCTCCCGTTCACGGGAGGGGCCGGGGGAGGGCGTGTTCCCCGGGTGCGGACGCAAGAAATCCTCCCCGAACCGGGAAGGGGGACCATCTCCGCTCATCCTGAGCTCGTCGAAGGAAGAATGGTGGAGGAGCACAGGCCCCAAGGCGGAACGGTGAAGAAATAAGATGCGAGGGCCATCGCCCTCGCGCTCCCCATACCTAGAGCGAGATGACATTGCATTGACTCGGTATGTGCTTCCCAATCGCGGTTGCATGTGATTCATGATGCCTGCTGGGCAAGGAGGCCAGCATGGCATGGTTCGAGCCTATTCGATGGACCTTCG
>NZ_JANZXA010000088.1 GCF_025153475.1 Novosphingobium mangrovisedimenti | reverse complement strand
ATCGAGAAGGCGTTCTCCCGGCTCAAGGCCATGCTCCGAAAGGCGGGTGAGCGAACCGTCAGCGGCCTGTGGGGCCTGATCGGCAAGCTCATCGACATCTTCCAGCCAGACGAATGCGCCAACTAGGCTCAGGACTCATTGCGGCAGCCAGAAGATGACGGTGGCGGCGATGCAGATGGCTGAGAAGAAGGTGTGGGCGCAGCGGTCATAGCGGGTGTGGATGCGGCGCCAGTCCTTGAGTTTGCCG
>NZ_JANZXA010000087.1 GCF_025153475.1 Novosphingobium mangrovisedimenti | reverse complement strand
CAACCGATCTCGGCGATATCGGGCATCCGGTCATCGTCGGTTTCGAGGCTACTGGTAACTACCACCGCACTCTGGCGCACCGATTGCTGGCCGCGGGCTTCGAACTGCGCCTGATCTCGTCCGTCTGTCAATGGGCACCGAAGTTTCCGCAGATGTGGGCGCTTAAAATTCCCTATGCTGGCGGTTCAGGACGGTCGGTGATCAGCCGTATTCGGGATCAGGATTTCCTTTCTTTGTCGGCCGGCCACG
>NZ_JANZXA010000086.1 GCF_025153475.1 Novosphingobium mangrovisedimenti | reverse complement strand
GTCTGCGCTCCAAGATCGAGAACCTGCTTGATCGCTACCGGATCGTGGCCGGCAATCCGGACGATCGCCGAACACGGCGGCGTCGCCTCGACCGCACGCAGCTGCGCGACGATGCCGGGCAGGGTTTGCGGGCCATGTTCGCCATCGATCAGCAGCCAGTCATAGCCATGGCCCGCGCAGATTTCGGCAATGTCTGGATGGGCCAGGGCCAACCAGAAGCCAAGCTGGACCGGACCTTCGCGCAAGGCCGC
>NZ_JANZXA010000085.1 GCF_025153475.1 Novosphingobium mangrovisedimenti | reverse complement strand
ACGACCGCCTTTTCGTTGTCGACATAATTGCGGACATCGCCCTCAATCACGACTACTGCGTTGCCATGCCGCGTACGCACCAAGTCGGCCTGGGCGGCATCCCTGACCAGGACGCCAACCTTGGCGCCTTCTTCGATAAAGCGCGCGACGACCGCCTCACCGATCCCGGTGGCGCCGCCGGTTAGCAGCGCCACTTGTCCTTCAAGCCTTGCAGTCACATCGTTCCTCCCGAAGATCGCGGGTTCTCGATC
>NZ_JANZXA010000084.1 GCF_025153475.1 Novosphingobium mangrovisedimenti | reverse complement strand
CCAGGGCGATCCCCTCGATATGGCAACCCAGCTTGGCGCCCAGGCGTCGAAGATGCAGTTCGACAAGGTAGAAAGCTACCTGCGCCTCGCAACCGAGGAAGGGGCCGAAGTTTTGACCGGCGGCAGCCGCGCCGATGCTGCAAATCTGGCGGGTGGCAACTTCATCAAGCCGACGGTGTTCACCAATGTGAAGAACACAATGCGCATCGCGCAGGAGGAGATCTTCGGGCCGGTGACCAGTGTCATCAGCT
>NZ_JANZXA010000083.1 GCF_025153475.1 Novosphingobium mangrovisedimenti | reverse complement strand
TCGCTGTCATCGTCGCTCGCCGTGCTGCCGTGCCAGATGTTGTTGCTCTGGGCGAAGGTGACCACGCCTGTCGTCTGGTTGATGCTGATCGTGAAATAGGTCGTGCCGCCGTAGGAGCCGGTGACCGTATTGCCTGACTGGTTGAGCACGATCTCGTTGCCCATCGCCCCGCCGACACCCAGCGTGTAGAGCCCGGACCCGACATTGGAGCCGGTCAGGACAAGGCTGTAGCCCACCGAACCGGCGCCATC
>NZ_JANZXA010000082.1 GCF_025153475.1 Novosphingobium mangrovisedimenti | reverse complement strand
TCCTGATCGCCATCGGCATCGGTAACCGTCTGGACGACCTTGAGGTCCGCCGCATTGGCCAGCGTCAGGCCCTCGCTGTCATCGTCGCTCGCCGTGCTGCCGTGCCAGATGTTGTTGCTCTGGGCAAAGGTGACCACGCCTGTCGTCTGGTTGATGCTGATCGTGAAATAGGTCGTGCCGCCGTAGGAGCCGGTGACGGTATTGCCTGACTGGTTGAGCACGATCTCGTTGCCCATCGCCCCGCCGACACC
>NZ_JANZXA010000081.1 GCF_025153475.1 Novosphingobium mangrovisedimenti | reverse complement strand
GAAGCACTGGCGCGGATCGTCTCAACCGGCAAACCGGCCGGGATCCTTTCGCGCGACGAACGCCTCGTCCAGCAGTTCCTCGATGGCGGTGCCCGCTTCATCGCCAACGGGATCGACAGCTTCACGATGGCCAAGGGCGCGGGCGACGGACTCCGGGTCTGGCGTGAGCGTATCGCGGCACAGGGCGGCAACTGAGGCTATGGCAAAACCGGCTTGGCAGACGCCTCGTTCCAGTGACCCGGTCAAACCGCT
>NZ_JANZXA010000080.1 GCF_025153475.1 Novosphingobium mangrovisedimenti | reverse complement strand
GTGCGCAGCCACCAGCGGGCCGCGGCCGCCTGGGCGAATGGAATGTTCGACGACGAAATCGTGCCGGTTGTGGTGCCGCAAAGAAAGGGCGCGCCTGCCATCTTCGCACACGATGAAGGTTATCGAGGCGATGCGACGATGGCTTCGCTCGGCGCGCTGAAGGCGATTGAGGGCGGCGTCGTGACCGCTGGCAACGCCAGTCAGCAGAACGACGCCGCTGCCGCTTGCCTAGTGGTGGCCGAAGACAAACTCGACGA
>NZ_JANZXA010000079.1 GCF_025153475.1 Novosphingobium mangrovisedimenti | reverse complement strand
GTGCGCAGCCACCAGCGGGCCGCGGCCGCCTGGGCGAATGGAATGTTCGACGACGAAATCGTGCCGGTTGTGGTGCCGCAAAGAAAGGGCGCGCCTGCCATCTTCGCACACGATGAAGGTTATCGCGGCGACGCGACGATGGCTTCGCTCGGCGCGCTGAAGGCGATTGAGGGCGGCGTCGTGACCGCTGGCAACGCCAGTCAGCAGAACGACGCCGCTGCCGCTTGCCTAGTGGTGGCCGAAGACAAACTCGACGA
>NZ_JANZXA010000007.1 GCF_025153475.1 Novosphingobium mangrovisedimenti | reverse complement strand
CAATAACGCCATGTCGATCACTCCAATGTCCCCCGACGCAACAGCCAGGGGAAAGGTCAGAACATGGGTCACTTCTCAGCGGAAATTTATGCCTCTCCCGGGTCAACTCTCAGCGGAAATCAACACGGTGTGATCTCTGGATCGCCGACGTTAACAGCGAGCGATCGTGGGCATTTGAGGTCAAACAGCATTTTTCTGCCGCCAAGATTCGACAATCGACCTTTGATGCCCGTCTTGAGCGCGCCCGCACGGACGCGAAAGATGTGGATCGCGACGAAGCAGATTTGCGGGTTGGCTGTCTGATCGCGGTGCCCGGATTGAATTTTGAGCAGACCTCGGAAGTCATCGAGCATTTCGATAGCCTCTGTTCGCAAGCTGATGTCGCATTTCGGATCGGCGGTGGCGTAGGCTCAATATGGCTTGCGTTCGCATTTGTGGATTAACGGGCTGGGTTGCTCGTCGGAGGCCGCCGCCACTTTGAACTGAACGGCCGCTTCGGTCGATGCCCGACGCTTTCATGCACGACCGAGAACGGCAAGATCGTCCCAACTCCGGTAAATCTGAGCAGCTATTCAATCTTCTCTTCAAGCGCCAAGTGCGAACGAGCCCTTGATGACCTTCCCGCCGTCACGAATGGTATCGAGGTAGTCGCTCCACCACTGCGCCATGCGGACACGTTCATCCCAGTGCTTGCCGCGGTGATAGACGCCACGAACAGCGTTACTATCGCCGTGAGCCAATCCTCGTTCGATCGCGTCCGGATTCCAGAGGCCGCTCTCGTTCAGCATGGTTGAAGCGGTTGCCCGTAGACCATGAGCGGTGACCTCGTCCTTTGTGAAGCCCATCCGGCGGAAGGCGGCATTCAAAGTGTTCTCACTCATCGGGCGCACCGAAGCACGGGCGGAGGGGAATACATAGCCCTCGGTACCAACCATCTCGGCAAGTTCCTTGAGATACCCGACCACCTGCGTGGACAACGGCACGGCATGAGGGCGGCGCGCCTTCATCTTTCCCTCTGGGATGCGCCAGACGCCTTCTTCCAGGTCGATCTCCTTCCAATCGGCATGCCGCAGCTCGCCAGGGCGGACAAAGACATGGGGTGCGATGAGCAGCGCGTACCGGGTGATGAAGTTGCCAGTGTAGTCCTGGATTGCGCGCAGCAGCCCGCCAAGATCCTTCGGCTCAAGGATCGCTGCATAGTGCTTTGCCTTGGGCGTGATCAGCGCCCCGCGGAGCATGGTCGTAGGGTCGCCTTTGCAGCGCGTCGTGGCAACCCCATAGCGAAACACGCGGCTCGCAAAGGATCGGGTCTTTTTAGCGGTCTCGTGCTTGCCCTTCGCTTCGAGGCGCTTGAGGGGAGCCAGCACCTCAAACGGCTCAATCTCGTCGATCGGGCGGCTGCCGATGGCATCTGTCAGCTGGTCGAGGAAGAAGTTCGCCTTGATGATGGTCGCATCCGCCCGACCGTTCTGCACCATCATCTCATCAATATACTCGCGTGCCACCGCCTCGAATGTTTGGGCGGACAGGAATTCCGAACGGATCTTCTGCTTGCGCTTCTCCATCGCCGGGTCACCGCCCGACGCGACTTTGACGCGAGCCTCGTAGGCAGCTTGGCGCGCGTCCTTGAGATTGATTTCAGGATAGGAGCCGATGGAGAGCTTCTTCTCGACGGTGCCGATTCGATAGCGAAATCGCCAGAGTCTGCCGCCCGATGGAGAGACCTCGATGTACAATCCGCGATCATCGGCGACCTTGTACGGTTTGTCCTTTGGCTTGAGCGCGCGAAGCCGAGTTTCGGTCAGAGGCATGTGCGGGCCTTTTCCCAATGTGGTTTTTGCAGAGGCCCGCAAAAGGCCCGCAAAAATGTGCGGAACCCCCGAGAAAAGGCGGGACGATCCGGCACGATCCAAGGGCCAATTCCCTTGGATTTCTGCGGGTTTAATACACTTTTTGGGATGTTCCGAGAAGAACAAATGGTGCCCAGAAGAGGACTCGAACCTCCACGCCCTTTCGAGCGCCGCCACCTGAAGACGGTGCGTCTACCAATTCCGCCATCTGGGCACGGGCGGGGTTGCCGGATCGCCATCCCCGCTAGGTAGGAGCGCGCCTCTACGCAGGCGGGGCGGGCTTGTCAACTGGGGGAGGGGCAACATTTTTTCTGTCGGTCGGGTTGTGTCGGGCAGGGTGACCGTGCGCCGGGGGCAACTGTCCGGTTGCCCCTGCTGCGGCCTTGTGGCAGGGGCGAAAATCATGTGCTGCGGCGCGGGATAGTGAAGGCTCGCGCGGCGACGGAAGGACTGAATCTGACCATGAGCCAACGCCCCATCGATTCCCTTGCAGGCAAGATCGTCACTGTCCTTGGTGGCAGTGGATTTGTAGGCAGGCATCTGGCGCAGGAATTGCTCGCGCGTGGCGCGCGCCTGCGCATCGCGAGCCGTAATCCGCGAAAGGCCTATGCCATCAAGCCGCTCGGCAACCTGGGGCAGGTCCAGTTTGCCCGCGTCGACGTGACGCGGCCCGATTCGCTGGCCGCAGTGCTTGCCGGATCGGATGCGGTGGTGAATCTGGTCGGCGCCTTTGCCGGCGATCTTGATGCCCTGCAGGGCAATGGGGCAGGCGGTATTGCGGCTGCCGCGAAAGCCGCGGGCGCGAAGGCCTTCGTTCATGTCTCGGCGCTCGGCGCGGATGCCGGATCGGATGTGGACTATGCCCGTACCAAGGCCGAGGGCGAGCAGGCGGTTCGCAGTGCCTTTCCGGACGCGACGATCGTCCGCCCCTCTCTGATGTTCGGGCCCGACGACAAGTTCGTGATGATGTTCGGCGGCCTGATTACCCGGATGCCGGGCATGCCGGTCTTCGCGCCGGAAGCGAAGCTGCAGCCGGTTTTCGTCGACGATGTCGCCGAAGCGATTGCCAACGCCCTTGCAGATCCCGCGGCGCATGGCGGGAAGATATACGATCTGGCCGGCCCCGAAGTGGTGACCATGCTCGAACTGAACGAGCGTATTGCCGCTGCCGAGGGCCGTTCGCGCAGCTTCGCGGCATTGCCCGATGCGGTCGCGGGGCTGATCGCCACGCTGACGGGCTGGCTGCCCGGCGCGCCGATCACCAGCGACCAGTTCAAGCTGCTCAAGGCAGGCAGTGTCGCGAGCGGCACGGTACCCGGCATCGCCGATCTCGGCGTATCGCCCCGTCCTCTCGGCCTGTTCCTCGATCGCTGGATGGTCCAGTTCCGCAAGCACGGCCGCTTCGGCGTCAAAAACGCGGCGGCCTGACGCAGGCCTCGTGAAGGGTGAGGGGGCAGCGCCGCTGTCCTCTCGCGGCCCATGCGCCGGAAAACTGGAAAACTAGGAGTCCACTTCCGCGTAGTGGCTGGGCGGCTGGATTACTTCCATTCGCTCTGAAAGGAGCGGGCGGAAGGAAGGCCTGGACTTCATCACGAGATACCATCCGCGCGCCTGTTCATGGCTCGACCAGTCGAGTCCGCCCAGATAGTCCGCCACCGAAATCTGCGCCGCCGCGGCAAGGTCGACCAGGGTCATCGTCGATCCGGCGAGCCAGGGGCGGTTGTCGATCAGGTAGTCCACGTAATCGAGGTAGTCGTGCGCGAGCTTCATCGATTCGCGCAGCACTCTGGCATCGGGCGACTGACGCAACACGAGGCGCTTCTTCATGCGCTCGTGGAGCAGGGGGCCGGATACGTCGAGGAAGAAGTTCTCATCGAACATTGCGATCAGCCGGCGGATTTCGGCGCGCTGCTGGGCGGTGCCGCTGATCAGCGGATTGCGCTCGACGGTTTCCTCGAAATATTCGCAGATGGCACGGCTGTCCGAGAGGACGATATTGCGCTCGGTTTCCTTGACGACAGGGGTCCGGCCCGCCGGGTTCATCGCGAAGAGGCGGTCTTCCCCTTCCCAGGGGCGCGTGCTCTGGAGTTCGTAGGCAATCCCCTTTTCCGCCATCAGCAGCCGTACCTTGCGGCTGAAGGGGCAGAGCGGGAACTGAAAGATATGCCACATGCCGTTTCGATGCCAAAGCTGCGGCGGGGCGTCCACCCGGCGCGGCTTTGGCAGGGGGACGAAACGCGTGGATAAGTCGGTAAGGTGTTTGCCGCGGACAGATCGCTATGACGCGGGATTGAATGGTTGACCGCTGTCGACGGGGGCGACAATCTCCGCGCCGAAACACAACCCCCGCAAGCGGAGAACCCATGTACAGCCACATCTGCGTAGGCAGCAACGATCTCGCCAAGGCAAAGACCTTCTACGACGCCGTGTTCGGTGCGCTCGGTGCCACGCCGATCATGGCCGATCCCGCTGCCGGCCGTATCGCCTATGCCAACAAGGGGGCGAACTTCATGGTCTGCAGCCCGATCAACGGGGAGCCGGCGACGTTCGCCAATGGCGGCACCATCGGTCTTGGCTGCGACAGCGCCGAGATGGTCGATGCTTGGCACAAGGCCGGCTGCGAGGCGGGCGGCGCGACTTGCGAAGATCCGCCGGGCGTGCGCGAATTTCCGTTCGGCAAGCTCTACCTCGCCTATCTGCGCGACCCGGACGGCAACAAGCTCTGCGCGCTCTACGCGATGGGCGAATAAAGCAGGACGACAAGGGAGAGGAAAAACATGCTGCTCAAGTCCATCCGTCTGGGGTCTGACGACCTCGCGAAGACGCGCGCCTTCTATGATGCCACTTTCGGTGCCCTGGGCGTGGCGGAGTGTTCGACTCCGGAGCAGTATCCTATCGTGATGTGGGACCTTGGCGGCGTGAAGTTCCTCCTCGGTCCCGCACGCGATGGCCAGCCTTGCACTTTCGCGAACGGCGGCACGATCATCTTCGAGGCAGATAGCGAGGATGCGGTGAAGGCCTGGCACGCGGCTGGTCTGGCCAGCGGCGGCACCAGCGAAGGCGAGCCCGAAGCAAAGCCGCAGGCGCGCGGCGCTTTCGGCGCCTATCTGCGTGATCCGGACGGCAACAAGCTGGGGGCCTATTTCGGTCTGCAGATGGGGTGATCCGGCAAGGCCAAGGGCCGGTGCCGGACGGGGCAGGCCCGGCCCGCGTCGTTGGCCGTCAGGGCTTGCGCGAGAGCAGGTACACCGCGTGTTCGGCGCGGAAATTGGCCGCTGCCGCGCTGCATTTCGTGTCGCCCGAGAGATACCAGCGCCCTTCCACGGTGATGCCGCGCTCTTTCAGAAGCGCGCGGAAGTCGTTGATGGTCAGGTGGTGGATGTTGGGCGTTTCGTACCAGGGCACCGGCAGCAGCCGTGTCACCGGCATGCGCCCGTTCCAGAAGAGCGAGAGCCGCACGCGCCAGTGGCCGAAGTTCGGAAAGCTGACGAAGGCCTTGCGTCCGATGCGGAGCAGGTCTTGGAGCACCTTGTCCGGGCGCATGGTGGTCTGCAGCGTCTGCGAGAGAATCGCGTAGTCCACCGACTGGTCGGGATAGAAGGCAAGGTCCTTGTCGGCATCGCCCTGGATTACCGACAGGCCCTTGGCGACGCACTTCCCGACATTGGCCGGATCGAGTTCCATGCCGCGCGCGTCGCAGCCCTTGTCATCGCGCAAGGCCTGCATCAGCGTGCCATCGCCGCAGCCGACGTCGAGCAGGCTCGATCCGGGCGCGACATTGGCGGCGATCACCGCAAGGTCGGGGCGCAGGGCGTGCATGTCCGGGCTCACTGGTTCAGGAATCCTTCGACGACGCGGTCGAGCGCGGGGACGTCGAGCAGGAACGAGTCGTGCCCGAACGGCGCGGAAAGCTCCACGAAGCTCACCGGCAGGCCGGCGGCGTTGAGAGCGTGGACGACGTTGCGCGATTCGGCTGTGGGATAGAGCCAGTCGGTGTCGAAGCTGACCAGACAGAAGCGTGCCTTCGATTTCGCGAAAGCACGGGCGAGCATGCCGCCGTGTTCCTCGGCGAGGTCGAAATAGTCCATGGCCCGGGTGATGTAGAGATAGGAATTGGCGTCGAACCTGTCGGTGAACGAGAGCCCCTGATAGCGCAGGTACGATTCGACCTGGAAATCGGCGTCGAATCCGAAGGTCTTTTCCTCGCGGTCCTGCAGGCGGCGACCGAACTTGGCGGTTAGGCCTTCTTCCGACAGATAGGTGATGTGTGCGGCCATGCGTGCGACGGAGAGGCCTTTTTCGGGTCCCTTGCCGTGGGCGTAGTAATCGCCTTCGCGCCATTCCGGGTCGGCCATGATCGCCTGGCGGCCGACTTCGTGAAAGGCGATGTTCTGGGCCGAATGGCGCGCGGTCGAGGCGAGCACCAGCACCGAGCGGGCCCGCTCGGGGAAATTGGCCGCCAGCGACAGCGCCTGCATCCCGCCCATCGATCCGCCGACGACGGCGTGAAGCTGCTCGATGCCCAGGGCGTCCAGCAGGGCGACATGGCCGCGCACCATGTCGCGGATGGTGATGACGGGAAAGCGCATGCCCCACGGCTTGCCGTCCGGGGCGGGGCTCGCCGGGCCGGTCGAGCCCATGCAAGAGCCGATCACATTGGCGCAGATGACGTGGAACTTGTCGGTGTCGATCGGCTTGCCGGGGCCGACCATGCGCACCCACCAGCCGGGCTTGCCCGTCTTGGGGTGGTGGGAGATCACGTGCTGGTCGCCCGTCAGCGCATGGCAGATCAGGATCGCGTTGTCCTTGGCCGGGTTCAGCGTGCCATGCGCTTCATAGGCGATGCGCACGCCGGACAGGCTCTGCCCGCCGTCGAGCGGGAGCGGATCGGCCAGTTCGAGGACCTGGCTCTCATGGGCGATCGGTGCGGTTGCCATAGCGATTTCGTGAAGTGGGGAACCGCCCGTCCCGTGTCAATCGCCCCCTGTCATTCGGGCGCGCGCTGGGGTAAAGGCCCGCGCGTCATGAGTGAAACCGAAACCCGTAGCAAAGCCCCGACCCCCAAGCCCTGGATCGCGGCGCTTCATGCCTATGTTCCCGGCAAGTCCGCCGGCAAGGACGGGCGCCCGCTGATCAAGCTTTCGGCGAACGAGAATCCGCTTGGCACTAGCGAGGCCGCGCTTGCGGCCAGGGCGAAGGCGCCGGCGCTCTACCCGGACCCGGACAGCAAGGACTTGCGCGCGCGGCTGGGCGATCTGCACGGGATCGACCCGACGCGCATCGTCATGGGCACCGGGTCGGACGAGCTGCTCAACCTTGCCGCGCAGGGCTATGCCGGGCAGGGCGACGAAGTGGTCTATGTGCGTTACGGCTTTTCCGTCTATGACATCGCCGCGCGCCGTTGCGGCGCCACGCCGGTGGTGGCACCCGATGCGGACTACGGCACCGATGTCGATGCCTTGCTGGCTCTGGTGACCGACAGGACCCGCGTGGTCTTTGTTGCCAACCCCAACAACCCGACCGGCTCCTACCTCCCCAGCGGCGAGATAGCGCGTCTGCACGCGGGGTTGCCGGCGGATGTGCTGCTGGTGATCGACCAGGCTTACGGTGAATATGTTGCATCGGAAGACGAGGATGGCGCGATGGCGCTGGCCGCGGCACACGAGAACGTGCTGGTCACGCGTACCTTCTCCAAGATCTTCGGCCTCGCAGGGGAACGCATTGGCTGGGGGACCGGCGCGCCGGGGATCGTCGCCACGCTCAATCGCATCCGCGGGCCGTTCAACGTTTCGAGCACCGGGCAGGCGATGGCCGCTGCCGCGCTGGGCGACATGGCTTTCGTCGAGCGCAGCCGGGTCCACAACCGCGACGAGCGTGCCCGATTCGTCGAGCAGATCGAGGCCATGGGCAACCATGGCCTGCGCGCGCTGCCGAGCCAGGCGAACTTCGTGCTGGTGCTCTTCGAAGGCGCATTGACTGCCGAGGCCGCTTTCGAGGGACTGGCCGCGCGGGGCTATATCGTGCGATGGTTACCCAACCAGGGGCTGCCGCACGCGCTGAGAATTACCATCGGCCATTCGCACGACATGGATGTCATCGCGGCGGGGCTGCGGGAAATGGCAGAGGCCGCAAAATGATATTCCAGCGTGTTGCCGTCATCGGGCTCGGGCTGCAGGGCGGTTCGATCGGGCTTGCCGTGCAGGAATTTCTGCCGGGAGTCGTCACGACCGGCTATGACATTTCCGCCGACAACCGCGCGCGTGCTGCCGAGCGGGGCCTCGTCCACAAGGTCTGCGATACCGCCGTCGATGCCGCCAGGGACGCCGATCTGGTGATCTTCTGCGTACCGCCCGGCGTGATGGGCGAGGCGGCAGCGGCCATACGCGACGTGCTGCCCGCGGGTTGCCTGGTGAGCGACGTCGGATCGTCCAAGCAGGCCATCGCGAAGGCACTGGGCGAGGCGCTGCCCGATCATATCGTAATTCCCGCGCACCCGGTTGCCGGTACCGAGAATTCGGGACCGGACGCGGGTTTCGCGCACCTGTTCCGCAACCGCTGGTGCATCGTCACCCCGCCCGAACAGACCGACCTGCTCAAGCTCTCGACGCTGGTGGAGTTCTGGGAAGCGCTCGGCGCCAATGTCGAGATCATGACGGCAGAGCACCACGATCTCGTGCTCGCCGTGACCAGCCACCTGCCGCACCTGATCGCCTACACCATCGTCGGCACCGCTTCCGATCTCGAAGACGTGACGCAGAGCGAGGTCATCAAGTATTCGGCCGGCGGCTTCCGCGACTTCACGCGCATCGCCGCATCCGATCCCACGATGTGGCGTGACGTGTTCCTTTCGAACAAGGACGCGGTGCTTACCATGCTGCAACGCTTCACCGAGGACCTGACCGCGCTGCAGCGCGCCATCCGCGTGGGCGATGGCGATACCCTGTTCGACCATTTCAAGCGTACCCGCGCGATCCGTCGTTCGATCATCGAGGAAGGGCAGGACGATTCGCGCCCCGACTTCGGTCGCGGCGATCACGAGAGGGGCAGCGCCTAGTCGTTTAGTCGTTCAGCGCGTTGATCGCCGTCTGCACCCGCGCTTCCAGTTCCTCGCGCGGCAGGCCGGGTTCGATGCGCTGGCCGACGCGGATGGTGATCGTGCCCGGCTTCTTCCAGCGGCGCTGGTAGAGCCGTCCGCTGTTAACCGCGACAGGAACCACGGGCAGCTTCAGCAGCTTGTAGAGGCCGGCAAAGCCCGATTGCAGTTGGTGCCGCTCGCCGGTCGGGACACGTGTTCCCTCGGGAAAGATGACGAGCGGCCGATCCTTGGCAGCGAATGTGCGGGCGTTGGCGACCATGCTGCGCAGGGCCTTCGCGCCTTCGCCGCGTTCGACCACGACAATGCCGTAGCGCTTCGCGGCCCATCCCCAGCCGGGGATTCTGGCCAGTTCCACCTTGGGGAAGGGTACCGGCCAGTCCATTTGCACGGGCAGGTCGATCGCTTCGAAGAAACTCTCGTGCTTGACTGCCACGAGCACGCCTTCGTTGGGCAGTTCGCCTTCGATCACCACCCGGATTCGCAGAAAGATGCGCGCGCAGAGGCGATGGTAGCCCGACCATGCGCGCACGACCCGGCGCATCGGCCGGTCGCCGGCTGCCGCGACCGCGAAGGCCGCCAGCACGAAGAAGAGCGTGCCCGGATAGAACGCCATGTAGAAAGCCAGGCTGCGCAGGATGTCGGCGGGTGTCGTGCGCATTAGCGGCCGGCCAGATTGAGCGCGGTGCGCGCCAACATCTTGTGGTACTCGAGGATCAGCGCGCCCAGGCTCGGCCGGGATGGCACGGCGTCACGCACCAGCGTCACGCCCGGCGGCAGTTCACGGCCCAGTTCGCTGGCCGCGCGGCGCATGTGCCAGTCCGCGGTCACCAGCCGCACCGACCGGGCCTTGTGCTCGCTGACCCATTGCGCGGCCTCCTTGGCGTTGGAATGCGTGTCATAGGCCTGATAGCCAAGCGTGACGCAGCACTTCATCAGCTGGTCCGGCACGGAGAATTCGGCCGCGAATTCGCCCGGCGTCACTTCGCGGTCGACACCCGAAACCAGCAGGCGTGGCGCCGCGTCGGCCTTGAGCACGTCGAGCGCGTGCTCGATCCGGCCCTGGCTGCCCGTCAGGACGATGATCGCGTCGGTGCGCACGTCGGAAGGCACTGGCGGCGGCAAGGCGACCGCGAACCAGAGGAACCCGAAGAGCCAGATGAGCACGATAAAGGCGGCGATGCGGCGGAACATGGGTGAGCTATATAGGAACTTGTGTCTACTATAGCATCTTGCGCAAGGCGTGGAGAACCGTAAGGCGCGCGGTAACCATGGCGAGCAGGGTGGCCAGTATCGGCACCAGCGCCAGCAGCAGCCAGTCGCTCCAGATCAGCGCGCCATTGTCGACCAGCCCGGCGCCGAGTCCCGCGAAACGCCGCGCCAGCACGAGAATGACCGCCAGTGCCAGCGCCAGCCCGACCGTGCCGCCGCCGGCCGCGTCGTAGCCGATCGAGCGCTGGAAGACGCGGGCCACCTGGGCATCGGTGCCGCCCAGCAGGTGGACGATCTCGATGGTGTCGCGATTGGTCCCGAGCGCGGTGCGCGCGGCCAGCAACACGGCCGCTGTCAGAGCCAGGGCCAGCAGCACGACAAGGGCGATGGACAGGACTTGAAGCGAGACCATGGCGTCGAACACAGGTTTCAGCCAGTTGGATTGTGCGTCGACGCGTGCGCTGGGCGCGACCGGCTTCAACGTCTGTTCGATCGCCGCGAGCTGTTTCGGCGTTGCCGGGCTTTTCAGGCGCACGTCGATCAGGGCCGGTACGGGGATCGCCGATCCGGTCGCCGTGCCGATGCCGGTGCCTAGCCACGGCTCGATCAGCGCGTCGAGTTCGGCCTGCGGGACCAGCCTCAGGCCGGCCACGTCCGGCATGACCTTGATGGCGCGGACCGCACGCCGGGCTTCGGCCTCGCGCACGTCGGCGCGCGGCTCGAGGATCTGGATGGTGACGCCGCCCTCGATCTCGGCGCGCGCGGCCGAGATGGCGTTGCCCAGCGCGAGGCCCGCCGCGAGCGCGATGGCGGTCATCGCCACCATGATTGCGATGACCCAGGGCATCGGCCCGGACATGCGGGTCTGCGGGATCAGTTCCGATTTGTTTCCGGTGAACAGGCGGCGTATCATCACGTCGTCTTTCGGGGCGGATAGCGCAACGCGCCGGTCGGATCGGAGAGCCGGCCGCGGTCGAGCCGCATGATCAGGCTGTCGGGAACCTTGCGCAGCAGGTCGAGGTCGTGGGTCGCGACCACCACCGTGGTGCCTTGCCGGTTGAGCATTTCGAACAGCCGCATGAGCTTGAGCGCCATGTCGGGATCGACGTTGCCGGTCGGCTCGTCGGCGACAAGCATGGCCGGGTGCGCGATCACCGCCCGGGCGATGGCCACGCGCTGCTGCTCGCCGCCCGAAAGCGTGGCGGGGCGGGCATCCATTCGGTCGGCAAGGCCAACCCAGTCGAGGATGTCGCGCACGGGGCCGACAAGATCATCCTCGCGGTGTCCGGCCACGCGCAGCGGCAGGGCCACGTTGTCAAACGCGGACAAGTGCTGGATCAGCCGGAAGTCCTGAAACACCACCCCGATCCGGCGGCGCAACTGCGGCAGGCGGCTGCGGGGCACGGTGATCGCGTCGGTTCCGAACATGCGGATCGCCCCGCGCGAGGGTCGCTGGGCAAGGTACAGGAGCTTCAGCAGCGAAGTCTTGCCTGCGCCGCTCGCCCCGGTGAGGAAGTAGAAGCGCCCCGGGAACAGGGTAAACGTCAGGTCGCTCAGCACCTCGCGATCGGTGCCGTAGCGAAGGCCGACATTGTCGAAGTGGATGATTTCCCCGTCCGCGGTCATGTTCGTCTGGTTACTATGTCCGTTGGGTTCGAAACGGGCGACACCGGCGGATATAACGAGCAATGTATGTGGAAAAAAGGGCAACAGATCGCGAACCCACAGCTGGAAAGCTTGTCGCCTGCAAGTCAACCGTGCTTATGGGAGTGGTCATGATTATCGCCTGCCCAGCCTGCTCGACGCGTTATGCCGTTCCGGATAGCGCGATCGGTGTGGACGGCCGCACCGTACGGTGTGCGAAGTGCCGTCACAGCTGGTTTCAGGAAGGCCCCGAGCTCGAAGCGGTGCAGGCTGCCGGCGCGGCCTCGCCGCCGCCACAACCCGAAGCAGAGCCCGATGCGCCGCCGGCGCCGCGGCGCCGGACGTCGTTTGCGCCGCTTCACGATGCGGAGCCTGCTCCGCGGCGGGCACCCGAGCCCCCGGCAGCTGAGGCGCCGCCCGCTGAGTCTGCACCGGTCACCGAATCCGAACCTGACATCGGCCCGCTACCGTCGCCGCCGCCGCGCCGGTTCGATCGCATAAGGCCCGCCCGTTACGACGATACCGAGGCCATGCACTACGCCGATGAAGCGGCGTCGAGCTTCGATTTCTCACCACCGTTCCGGCCCCGTCGCAACTGGACCAAGATCGGGACTTATGCGGCAGGGGTATTTGCCGTGGTCACTCTGGGCCTGGCGGGCGCCGTGGCCGTGGGCGGATTGCCCGACTGGGTGCCGATCCCGCGCGCGACCTTCCAGCAGGGGCAGCCGGACCTGCAGATCGATTTCCCGCGAAACCGGCAGGATCGCAAGCCGCTGCCAGACGGTACGGAATTTTTCAGCGTCAGCGGCACGGTGAGCAACATCGGGCGCGAGGCGCGCTATGTCCCGTCGCTGCTGGTCGTGCTGCGCGACGAGCGCAACCGCATCGTCTACGAAAAGGAAATCGTGCCGCCCAAGCGCAAGCTGGCCCCGGGCGAGACGATTACCGTCAACGAGGCCCTGACCGACATTCCCAAGGCCGCGCGCACGGCCGAGATCGGCTGGAAGCCCGATTGAGTCGCTTTTCCCGCCGCCCGGTGCCGGGCGGCGAGAGGCGGCGGCGGCGCGATCTGCGGGGGCTTTTCCGCAGCGATCGGAAGATTCTCGAAAATATCTTGCGAGACTCGCTTGCGGCCCCCGAATCCCTTTGCTAAGGGCGCGCTCCTGCCACGGGGCGGTTCTGATCCGCCCCGTTTGATTTAGCGGTCGTGGCGGAATTGGTAGACGCGCAACGTTGAGGTCGTTGTGGGCGAAAGCCCGTGGAAGTTCGAGTCTTCTCGACCGCACCAGGCAGTTTCGGAACAGCACTGATTTTTGCCTTCGGGCACCCGGCTTTGCGCCTTTCTCTGGCTGGTATGCCGCTGGCGGATGATCACAGCTTCTCGATGACGCGCGACAGCTTCTCGCGCACGGCCAGTGCCGCGCCCTTCAGCCGCGGATTGTCGATCGCCTGCATCGAGGCGACGGGGTCGATGGCGGCCACCTCGACTTTGCCCGATGAAAGTTGCTGGACGACGACGTTGCAGGGCAGCATCGTGCCCACCTTGTTCTCGAGTTGCAGGGCTTCGTAGGCCAGCTTTGGATTGCAGGCGCCCAGGATGACGTAGGGGGCAAGGTCCAGGCCCAGTTTGGCCTTCATCGTTTCGTGCACGTCGATCCGCGTGAGAATGCCGAACCCTGCCTTCTTCAGCGCCTCTTCGACGCGCACGATGGCCTCGTCGAATCCCGCATCGAGCGCGGTGGACAGGTAATAGCTCATTGTGTTCTCCCAATATGTTCCGGTTCCACCGGTCCGGTTATTTGCTTGGCCCCCTTCCAGGGCGCGCTCTTGTGCCATGGCCAGCTCCTCATGGCGAGTTCGGGCCTGTTCGGGAAAGGTCCCGAACGGTCATTTCCGCAGGCGTTCGGGCTCTGATGACGAGGATGAGGATTCGCGCTGCGGCTGGAGGGGCTGTCCGGGAAGCGGGACGCCGTGCGGATTGGTGGCAGCGTGGTGCATCAGCAAACGGCTCGCGTCGCCGCGGTTCACGCAGGGCGAGAACAGGAAGCCCTGGCCTAGTTCGCAGCCCAGATCGAGCAGAGCCGCAGCCTGTACGGGCGTTTCCACGCCTTCCGCCGTGATCGACGCGTCGAGCTTTCTGGCGATGGCGACCAGCCCCGCGATAATCGTTCCGCTGACCTCGTCGACCGGAAGGCGGGCCGTGAAGGACTGGTCTATCTTGATGAAGTCCACCGGCAGGTCGAGGAGGTGGGTCAGCGAAGCGAAGCCGGTGCCGAAATCGTCGAGCGCGATTCGCACGCCTCGGTCCTTGAGCGCGACAACCGCATCGATCACGGTCTTGTCGTGGTCGTCGATGTAGACGCTTTCGGTCACTTCCAGAACAAGGCGTTCGAGCAGGGCCTTCTCCACGAAGATCTCGTCCAGCGCGGACTGCAGGCGGCCGCCGCGCAAGTCCGCGGCAGTGACATTGACGCTGACCGAGCCGAAATCGATGCCGTGGTCGAGCCAGCGGCGCATGTCGTCACGGACTGACGTGAACATGCGGTGGGTCAGCAGGCTGGCGATATGCGCGTCGCTCATGGCTTCGGCAAAGGTTGCGGCCGGCAGGACATCTCCGGCCGGCGAGATCATCCTGCACAGCGCTTCCAGACCGACGATACGCTGATCGTCCAGTCTGACGATCGGCTGGTACCAGGCCTCTATCCGGCCCTCGTTCAGCGCGGCATCGACGTTCTGCATCGAAGAGAGCCGGGCCGTCATGCGGGTGTCGATGCCGGGCCAATAGCGCACGAAGGCCCCCCGGTTGGTCTCCTTGGCATGGTAGAGCGCGAGATCGGCGTTGCGCAGCACAGCCTGGGGGTCTGTTTCGTCCCCCGTCACGATGGCAGCGCCCGTCGTCGCTTCCGGCACGATCGAGAAATGTGCGAACTCGACCGGAGCGGCGAGGACCGTGGACACCTCCTGGGCGGTCTGCGCGAGATCGCTCAGACGCTTGGGGTCCTTGATCAGGATGACGAATTCGTCCCCGCCGATACGAAAGGCACTGTCGGGAATGGCGAATTGGCCAAGACGGAAGGCGACTTCCTGTATCAGCTCGTCGCCGATGGCATGGCCGAACGTGTCGTTGATCGTCTTCAGGTTGTCGAGGTCGATCACCAGCAGCGCCCAGCTACCGGGCTTGTCGCAGTCCAGATGTGCAAGGGCCCTGGTGAAGCTGCCGCGATTGGGAAGCGACGTCAGCGCATCGGTATTGGCGCGCAGTTCGCGGGCGGTCACGCGCTGATGGCGGGCGAATGCCAGGTCGCACAGATGGAGGCAGGCGCTAACCATCTCCCGCTCATCGTCGGTGGGGCCGCGCTTTGCCCTGAAATAGAGCGCAAAGGTGGCCAGGACTATGCCCGATGTATCGACCAGCGGTGAAGACCAGCAGGCCTTGAAGCCTATCGAGAGCGTCGCTTCCTGGAAAGCGGGGAACGGCATCCAGCGCGGATCGGTGGCAATGTCGGTAATGACCACCGGCTTGCCGGTGTAGGCGGCGGTCCCGCAGGAACCGACGTTGGGGCCGACCGACAGGTTGTCCAGCGATTGCGAATAGGCCTTGGGCAGGCTGGGCGCGGCGAGGGGGTGAAGCGTGCCGTTTCGATCGACGGTGAGGACCGAGCAGGCAACGTCCGGAAAGCGCGCCTCGATGTGCCGGCAGATATGATCCATCACATCGGCAAGCGAGGAGCCCTTGACGATCAATTCAAGTATCTCGGCCTTGAATTCCAGCACATGCCGTCCGTTCTGTTCGTGGTGTATTTTCGTCCTAAGGGGTTGAGGTTAATCATCCCTTGAGATTTTCTTCCGCCCGGGGCCGCTCCGGCCGGTTTTCCGGCACGGCGGACCGCTCTCGCCGTCGCGTGCGGGATGGACGAATCTCGACATGCTTTGTCGCAGACGCGACATCGCCCGGCGCGCGAAAAGTGCGAATTTCCGACAATCCGGGCGCTGGCATGGTTCCTGCTTTGCTGACAGCAAACGACAGCAGGAGACCTTCCATGGCCTACAAGATCATCGCTTCGCAGTGCACCGGGTGCAGTGCCTGCGAGTTCGAGTGCCCCAATGCCGCGATCTCGATGAAGGGCGATACCTTCATCATCGACCCGGCCAAGTGCACCGAATGCGAGGGACAATACGACCATCCGCAGTGCGACACCGTCTGCCCGGTTCCCAAGACCTGCGTCCCGGCCTGAGCCGGACGTTCCGGGCGAAGTCCGGTGGTGGACGATGATCTTGCCGTCGCTCTCGACTGGAAGGGGCGGCCGATCCGTTGCCGCGAGTGCGATCATCAGGCGATCAACGCGATGGGGCTTTGCGCCAAGGGCAAGGCTTGCATCCGGGATCGCCGTGCCCGGCGGGTGGAACGGTTTCTGAAGGGAAACCCGGATCTGGCCGACCAGTATCTCGACCATCCCTACTTCGAAGTGCGGGCGGGGGCTGCGCGTTATGCCAATCTGTTTCGGTTGCCTCCGCTGCTCAGCGACCCCGAACCCGAAGTGCGGGCCATGGCGACGTTGCGCCTGCCCGAAGACCGGATCCGCCACATGATCCGCGACGAGGACACCGACGTGCGTATCGCCGCGGCCTCTCGGCTCAAGGGAGCGGACCTGATGCCCGCGATCGACGACGAAGCGTACATGGTGAGGATCACGGCGGTGCGCCGCATGCCCATCGAAATGCTGCCGCTGGTCCGCCACGATCCTGACCCCGAAGTGCGGGCATGGGTCGCGCGGCGCATCGACCTGCGGGCGCTGCCGGACATGTGCTTCGACATCGATCCGCTGGTCCGCCGCGAGGTCGCGCAGCGCTTGCCGCTCGACCAGTTGCGCCTGCTCGTCACCGACAGCGATTTTCGCGTGCGCTTCACCGTGGCCGAACGGATCGCGGAGGAGGAGCTGGTGCCGCTGCTCGAAGACCCGGAAGTCCCTATCCGGGAACTTGCCCGCGAACGCATCGCGCAAGTCCCGCACCTGGCCCATGTGCTCTCGCCCAGGCCGACAGTGCTGCGTCTGCTCGACCCATCCTCCCCGTCGGAGGACCAATCGCCCCCTGACCAACCATCCAAGGAACCACGCCGATGAAAGTCATGATCCGCCGCGCCGACGGCGTGCTATCCGCCTACGTTCCCAAGAAGGACCTTGAGGAGCCGATCGTCGAGACCGAACTCGAAACGCTCTGGGGCGGATGGGCGAAGCTTGCCAATGGCTGGGTGCTCGAACTGCCTGAGATGGCGGATGACACCAGCCTGCCGATCACTGTCGATGCGCGCAAGCGCGTGAGTGCGGAGGACTGATCCGATGGCCCAGGACCTGCTCGAAAATCCGCTGGTGCTGCTCGACGAGGTGTCGGCCGGGCTCAAGGCGGGCACGATGGTGCCCTATATCGGCCCGGGCATCTCGGCGCTCGAGCCGCAACGGGTGCCGATGGCGCCGGGGGCGCTGGCGGACTTCTTCGCCTCCAAGACCACGCTGCCCAAGCGTGCGCAGGGCAATCCCTGGGCGGCGGCGCAGTACATCGAGAGCTACCGTTTCCGCGACACGGTGACGCTGTGGATGCAGGAAGCCTTTTCCGCGTCCGTGCCGGTATCGCCGTTTCATGCCTGGCTGGCCGGGCTGCCGTTGCCGCTGATCGTCGACACTTGGTACGCGGGGGAGATGCGCGCGGCGCTGGCCGGACGCGATGACTGGGCCGAAGTGCAGGGCATCACCCGCGCCGGCATCGGTGAGGACCGCTGGTTCCGCTTCTACGATGCGGCCGGTAATCCGGTGGACGCGGGCGAGGCTGCTGCGGCCAGAACCCTGCTCTACACGCCGCATGGCGGGATCGCGCCCGATGCCAATTTCCTCATCTCCGATGCCGACTATGTCGAGGTGCTGACCGAGATCGACATCCAGACGCCGATCGCCGAGGAAGTGCGCCGCCGCCGCACGGGCATGGGCTTCGTGTTCATGGGCTGTCATTTCCACGATCAGCTCCTGCGCACATACGCGCGCCAGATCATGAAGCGTTCGTCCGACCGGCATTACGCCGTCGTCGATCTTGCAACGCTGACCCGCAACGAGCGTCGCTTCCTCGACGAGCAGTCGATCCACGTCATCGACATGCCACTGGGCGATGCGCTCGAACGCCTGATGGCCTGAACCGAACCTCACTGCCCCGGGTTTCATGCGACCGGGTGGAACGCCTGCACCGTCCTTGCTCTCCGAGGACGGTGCCCTTGTATCTGGAGCATGGCCTTTCGGCGAATGCATCGGGCGCGGCCATGTCGTGGTCGCGACAATGGCACAAAACGCACAGACAATTCCCGACATACGGTGCTGCATTGCGGCATGAAAATCCCCGAAATCCAGCAAATGCGCGGTTTGGCACGCTGCTTGCGACGCAACATCCATCATCATGAAGCGGGCGGTAGCCCCCGCCGTCACGCAACAGATCGGGGAGTTTCCATGACCGAAGCCTTTTTCCCGGAAGACCATTCGAACGGTTCCGTCGATTCCGCCTCCAGCGCCGACCCTGCGGTCGACATCTCGGACGTCATGCAGAAGATGGCCGAGCACAAAGGCTGCGGCACCGAAGGCGGCAGCGGCAAGGCCAGCTGCGGTTCCAGCGGCGGCCCCGAGGATATGCCCGCCGAAATCTGGGAGAAGGTGAAGAACCATCCCTGCTATTCGGAAGAAGCGCACCACCACTATGCCCGTATGCACGTGGCCGTGGCGCCTGCCTGCAACATCCAGTGCAACTACTGCAACCGCAAGTACGACTGCGCCAACGAGAGCCGTCCCGGCGTCGTTTCCGAGCGCCTGACGCCCGAGCAGGCTTCGAAGAAGGTACTGGCCGTTGCCTCCACCATCCCGCAGATGACCGTTCTCGGCATTGCCGGTCCGGGCGATCCGCTCGCCAATCCGGGCAAGACCTTCGAGACGTTCCGTCTGATCAGCGAAGTCGCGCCCGACATCAAGCTGTGCCTCTCGACCAATGGCCTCGCGCTGCCCGACTGGGTGGATGAGATCGCCAAGTACAAGGTCGATCACGTCACCATTACGATCAACATGATCGATCCCGAAGTGGGCCAGCATATCTATCCGTGGATCTTCTGGGAGAACAAGCGCCTGCAGGGCTACGAGGCCGCCAAGATCCTGACCGAGCGCCAGCTTCTCGGCCTCGAGATGCTCACCGAACGCGGCATCCTCGCCAAGATCAACTCGGTGATGATCCCCGGCATCAACGACAAGCACCTTGTTGAGGTGAACAAGGCGGTGAAGTCGCGCGGTGCCTTCCTGCACAATATCATGCCGCTGATCTCGGCGCCCGAGCACGGCACCGTGTTCGGCCTCAACGGCCAGCGCGGCCCGACCGCGCAGGAGCTGAAGGCCCTGCAGGACGAGTGCGAGGGCGACATGAACATGATGCGCCACTGCCGCCAGTGCCGCGCCGACGCGGTTGGCCTGCTGGGCGAGGACCGTTCGGCCGAGTTCACCACCGACAAGATCATGGCCATGGAAGTCGAGTACGACGCCGAAGGCCGCAAGGCCTATCAGCAGGCCGTCGAAAGCGAACGGCAGGCCAAGGTCGAGGCCAAGAAGGGCCAGCTCGACGGTCTGGAAGCGGCCGGCGACATGAAGCTGCTCGTGGCCGTCGCCACCAAGGGGCACGGCGTAATCAACGAACACTTTGGCCACGCCAAGGAGTTCCAGATCTACGAACTCTCGCAGACGGGCGCCAAGTTCGTCGGCCACCGCCGCGTCGATCTCTACTGTCAGGGCGGTTACGGCGAGGAAGACGCGCTGGAGACCGTCATCAAGGCGATCAACGACTGTCACGCGGTCTTTGTCGCCAAGATCGGGGGCTGCCCCAAGGCGGACCTGACCGAAGCCGGGATCGAGCCTGTCGACCAGTACGCCCACGAGTTCATCGAACAGTCGGCGCTGGTCTGGTTCAAGGACTACCTGGTCAAGGTGGCAGCGGGCGAGATCGTTCACACCGATCGCGGCGATGCGGCTATCCGCCAGGGCGCCCTGATCCAGCAGGCGGGGTGACGGGCGATGGCCTACAAGATCGTCGGCAGCCAGTGCACCAATTGCACCGCCTGTGAGGCCCTGTGCCCGAACGAGGCGATATCGGAGGCGAAGGGCACCTTCGTCATCGATCCCGCCAAGTGCACCGAGTGCATCGGCCATTTCGATACGCCGCAGTGTGTCGCCATCTGTCCGGTGGACGAGACCTGCGTGATCGACAGCGCCTATCCCCGGTACGAGGCGTGAGGGTGTGATGAACGGGCCGCTCTTCGAAGGCTTTGGTGGGGCATCGGACGCGGTGGAGCGTTCGATCCTTGCCAGCCCGCTGCTGGGCGGCGGGCTGCCTGCCGAAGCGCGCGCCCATCTCGACCGGGCGGCCGAGCGCTATCACCTCACCGACGTGGCCGAGACGCACTTGTTCGAGGCCGAGTCGATAGCGCCCGATCACGCCGCCGTGCTGATCGCGCTCTATCGCTTCTACTTCTACAAGGGCCGCCTGTCCGAAGCGCTCGACGTCGCCCGCGTCTGCGTCGAAAAGGCGCTGCGGCTCAACGTCTTGGACGAAGACTGGCGCAAGGTCTCGCCCGAGGATGCGCCGTTCGGCGAGTGGGAAGCGCTCCTGCCGCGTTTCCTGCTCTTCAGCCTCAAGGGCTACGCCTATCTCTCGCTGCGCCTCGGCAAGCTGGAGCAAGGGTGCGAGGCAGCGGAGAAGCTGCTCGAACTCGACCCGCGCGACCGGATCGGAGCGAAGGTGCTGCTCGACGTTCTCGACCGCATGGAGGAGGACGATGGCTAAGATCGTACGCGACAGCGAAGTCGTCGAGCTCAACGGCCCGCCCGCCTTTCGCTACGGCGAGCGGGTGCGCGCAAGGCGCATGGTGCGCAACGACGGCACCTATGCCGGCAAGGAAATCGGAGACTTGCTGGTGAAGAAAGGCGAGGAAGGGGTGGTCGTCTCGATCGGAACCTTCCTCCAGCAGTTCTACATCTACGGCGTCGAGTTCATGGACAGCGGCAACCGCGTCGGCATGAAACGGCGCGAGCTCGATCCGCTCTTCGGCGACGAGGAAGACGAAGAACTGCCCTGTGCGCTTCCGGCAAGGGAGATCGCGCAATGACGATGATGGATATTCGCGAACCCGTTTTCGGCTGGGGCGAGCGCGTTGCCGCCGCGGTCGATCTCGTCAACGACGGCAGCTATCCCGGCGTTGCTGCCGAAGCGGTGCTGGCAGAAGCGGGCAGCGTGGGGGAGATCGTCAACGTCGGTCACCACGCCGACGCCAACATCCCCGTCTATCTCGTGGAGTTCCTTGCAGCATCCGGCACCCAGGTGGTCGTCGGATGTCTCGAGGAAGAGCTTGTCCGGGTCTGAGGAGGGAAGGGGACATGTCCATCGCTTCCGCCATGCGCCGCCGGACTGCCGAACCCGCCGTGGCCCGTCAGCCCAACGAGATCGACCTCATGCGCGTGACCCGCACGCTGCAGCAGCGCGAGCGCTATCGCTACGTCACGCCGAGCGTCGTTTCGGTCGTTGATGGCTACCTCGTGCGCAGCCCCTGCTGTTCGCGCAATGTCGATCCCGAAGGGGGCGAAATCGACGTGGCTCTGCTCACCTGGGATGAGGCGCGCGGCGAATGGTCGCTCTCGCGCCGCGACCACGAGGCGCAGTGCTGGATCGAGGATGGCCGTTTCGCCCGGCTGGGTGAGTTGCTGATGCGGCTCAATGCCGATCCGGCACGGCAGTTCTGGCAGTAGCGGAAGGGCATACCCATGGCACTTGCAGTAGAAGACATCGCCCGAATCGACGCCTTGCTTGAGGCGTTGGGAACCGGCGCCGAACCCGATGCCGTGGCCTATGCGCTCCAGTGCCTGGTCCCCGGGGTGGGGCTGCGCCAGTGCGACGCGTCCGATGTTCTGGAAGATCCGTTCCGCTCTGCCGGGGCCTGCGACCTGCACTTGCTCGACACCTCCAACCACTGCATCCGGGTGATGGATAGCCCGGCCGAGGCGACCGGCATCCTGCTGGCGGCGAAGGTGGTGGCATGAGTGCCGAAGTCGTCTCGATCGCCAATGGCGAACCGTTGCAGATCCCGCTCTGCGATCCGGACCTGACGCAGGGAGATCTCGACGCGGTCAGCGCCGTGCTGTGCGGAGACCGCTTGGGCGAAGGCCCCATGGCCGAACGGCTGGAGCGAGAGTTCGCCGCGCATTGCGGCCGTGCCAAGGGGATCGCCGTTTCCAGCGCCGCGCTGGGCCTGCTGATCGCGCTCACGGCCAAGGGCATCGGCGCGGGTGATGAAGTGATCCTGTCCGCGCATGGCTTTCGCGAGTTGGGGCATGCGGTCCTGCGCACTGGTGCCACCCCGGTCTTCGCCGACATCGACTACTGGTCCGGTTGCCTCTCTGCCGGCAAGGCCGCCGACAAGGTGACCGAACGCACCCGCGCGATCATCGCTGGCAACACGTCTGGTCACCCTGCGGACTGGCCCGCGCTGCGCGAGCTGGCCGATGCGCATGGCCTGTTTCTGATCGAGGATTCGAGCGAGGCGATCGCATCGCGTCACAAGGCGGGGATCGTCGGCAGTTTTGGCGATGTCGCGCTGTTCGATTTTGCCCAGCCGGGCGTGATCTGCTGCGGCGAGGGCGGCATGATCGTCACCGACGATGCCACGCTCGCCATGACCATGCGCCGCCTGCGCGCGCGCTCGCTGTCGGACCGCGCATCGGTGTCCGCCGGTGTCGATGCCCCGTTCGGCGCCGCGCTGGGGGAAGTGACCGCCGCGCTGGCGCTCTCGCAACTGTCCCGCCTCGACGTGCTGCTGGAAAGGCGGCGCGGGGTTCAGGCTATGTACGACGGCTTCATGCAGAGCTTTGAGGGGATCAAGCCGCCCTACATCTCGCCCGATGTCGAGGAGGTGCACTGGTTCCTCTACGTCGTCCATCTCGGCACGCGCTTCAGCAAGTCCTCGCGCGATGCGATCCTGGACGACATGCACACCGAAGGTGTGGACGCCCATGCCTATTCCAGCCCGCTGCACCTTCAGCGCGCCTACCGCGAGCGCGGCTGGAAGAAGGGCGATCTGTTCGTGACCGAAAAGGTTGCCGACCGCGCGATCGCCATGCCGTTTCACGCCCATCTCACGCCCGAGCAAGTCGCCTTCATGGTCGCGCGCCTCAAGGACGCCTCGATCAACAGCGGCGCGGGTGCCGCCATTTATTGAAGACAGGAAGACCACTGCCATGACTACGCTTACCATCATGCCTTCAGGAAAGACCGTGGACGCGCCCGAGGGTGTTTCCCTGCTCAAGCTCATCAACGGTGTCGATCCGGCCGAGCACACCTGCTCGGACGCTTGCCACCTCTTCGTGCTCGAAGGCCGCAAGGGCCTCTCGAAGATCGGTGCCGAGGAAAACGGCAAGCTCGACATGATCGTCGGTGTCGGCTCGAAGTCGCGCATGGCGTGCGACGCGACGATCCTCGGCACCGAGGACGTGACCGTCGAAGTCCTCACGTTCGTCTGAGGAGATCCGGCCATGCCGATGGACGCAGCCGAAATCGAAAGCCGCATCACCGAGGCCTTCCCCGATGCCAAGGTGCTGATGGTCGACATGGCCGGTGACGGCGATCACTGGGCGGCGCGCGTCACCTCCGCCGCCTTCGCCGGCAAGAGCCGGATCCAGCAGCACAAGATGGTCTACGCCGCGATCGGCACCGACATGGGCGGCGAACTGCACGCCCTCGCGCTGCAGACTTTCGTTCCCGAACCCCAGACAGGAGAATAGCGATGGCCACCTCCGACCGTATCCGCCAGCTCGTCACCGAGAATGAGATTGTCGTGTTCATGAAAGGCGTTCCCGAATCCCCCCAGTGCGGGTTTTCCGCCGGCGTGGTGAAAGTGCTTGACGCGATCGGCCGTCCCTATGTCGGCATCAACGTGCTCGATGACCCGTTCCTGCGCGAAGGGATCAAGGAATATTCCGACTGGCCGACACTGCCCCAGGTCTATGTCGGCGGCGAGTTCATCGGTGGCTGCGACATCGTGCGAGACATGTACGCCAGCGGCGAACTGCAGGCGCTGTTTCCCTCAGAAAGCGCCTGACCATGGCCAGCCTCAGCCCATTGGCCATGCCGGCCCAGCGGCGGTTGCGCACCAGTGCGCGCAACATGCTCGACGGTATCGTGACGGCCGTTGTTCACGGCCCGATCAATGCCGAAGTCGGCCTGCTGGTGAACGACAGCATCGTGATCGATGCGCTTGTCACCAATTCCTGCATCGCCGCGCTGGACATCAGGCCCGGCGGCCGCGCGGTGGCCCTGATCAACGCCAGCTTCGTCACGCTGCTGGCCGATACGCCCGGCCTGCGCCTGTCGGCGCGCAACCTGATCGGCGGGACCGTGGTCGACGTGACCGACAGCCCCGTCGAAAGCGAAGTCGTACTGGACATCGGCGGCGGGCGCGAGCTGGCCGCGATCGTGACCAGTCATTCGCGCCGGGAACTTGATCTCGTCCCCGGCGCGCAGACGCTGGCCTGCTTCAAGGCCGCCCACATCATCCTGGCCGCCGAATACTGACGGAAGAATGCGCCGGCCGGCAGAAGCGGCCGACTACTTCCCGATCAGCACGTCGCTGGCCTTGATGATCACCGTCACTGTATCACCCACCGCCAGGCCCAGTTCGGCAATGGCTTCCTCGGTGATGTTCGAGGTGACGACGTTGCCGCCGCCGATATCGACCTTGATCGAGCCGTTCACGGCGCCGGGGGCGATCGCGGTGATCGTCCCGGCAATCTGATTTCGTGCACTGATCTTCATCTGGTGGCACTCCTTGTTGAAGGTTGTGCCTTGCAGACATCCTGCCCGAGCGGAGGGAGCCGTTACAGGCCCCCCAGTTGTACCAGCGTTGCGCCGCCCGCGCGCCCCAGAACCGTATCTACTTTCTGGCGCACGGCCTCGATCCGCAGCGGCTTCATCAGCGCGCCCGCGGCACCGGCCTTGAGCGCGGCAAGTCCCAGTTCCTCATCCTCCTGGCCGGCGACGATCAACACGCGTGCGGCCGGGTAGCGGGTGGCGATCTCGCCAATGACCTCGATCCCGTTGGCCTGCAGAACCGACATGCCCAGGATGAACACGTCCGGCATCAGCCAGTCCTGCCCCTTTTCGAACGCTTCGGCGAGGCTGGTGAGTTCGTGGGTCTCGATCTCGTCGTGCAGCATGAACTGCAGCGCGGCGCGGGTGATCTCGTCTTCGTCGACGACGAACACGCGCCGCTGGTCGACCGCCTTGGATGTTTCGACACCGATTTGCATGGGCTTCTCCGTCATTTGGGACGGTCTTTCCCAAGCAAGTCGCGCGCCAATCCTGCTGCGCTGCAAAAACGGCGCATTGTGTGCGGCTTTGTCTGCGGGAACGCGCCCGTTGCATGTGTCCTTTGCGACATTGCGGCGTGTTTGTCCGCTTTGTCACATGGCCCGACAGGACGCGACATTCCCTCGAGACGCCCGGATTTGTGCCGTTTTGTTGCGGCTGCGAGCATTTGGCACAGCCATTGCAGAAGGGCTGGCGCAGCGGCGTTTCGCCCGCTGACCCGCCGCAGGAGCACACATAAGCGACGGGGAGAGTCCGGGCCGGGCGACCGCTCCGGAATAGACCGCGCAACAGCTTAGGAGCATGCAATGTCACTTCGTCAAATCGCCTTCTACGGCAAGGGCGGCATCGGCAAGTCCACGACTTCGCAGAACACGCTCGCCGCGCTCGCCGATCTCGGCCAGCGTATCCTTATCGTCGGCTGCGACCCCAAGGCCGATTCCACCCGCCTGATGCTTCACGCCAAGGCGCAGGACACCATCCTCTCGCTCGCCGCCGAGGCCGGTTCGGTCGAGGACCTCGAGCTCGAGGACGTCATGAAGATCGGCTACAAGGACATCCGCTGCGTTGAATCGGGCGGTCCGGAGCCGGGCGTCGGCTGTGCCGGTCGCGGCGTCATCACCTCGATCAACTTCCTCGAGGAAGAAGGCGCCTACGAGGACATCGACTACGTTTCCTACGACGTGCTCGGCGACGTTGTCTGCGGCGGCTTCGCCATGCCGATCCGCGAGAACAAGGCCCAGGAAATCTACATCGTCATGTCGGGCGAGATGATGGCCATGTACGCGGCGAACAACATCTCGAAGGGCATTCTCAAGTACGCCAACTCCGGCGGCGTGCGCCTGGGCGGCCTCATCTGCAACGAGCGCCAGACCGACAAGGAACTGGAACTGGCGGAATCGCTCGCCGGCAAGCTGGGCACCTCGCTGATCCACTTCGTGCCGCGCGACAACATCGTGCAGCACGCCGAGCTGCGCCGCATGACGGTGATCGAATATGCGCCTGAATCGAACCAGGCCAACGAATACCGCCAGCTGGCGGAGAAGATCCACAACAACGCCGGCCAGGGCATCATTCCCACTCCCATCACGATGGACGAGCTGGAAGACCTGCTGATGGAGCACGGCATCATGAGCGCTGTCGACGAAACCCAGGTCGGCAAGTCGGCTGCGGAACTCGCCGCCGGCTGATCTTCCGAGAGATCCCGGGCCTGCGCAACCAACCTCTCACGCAGGTCCGGGACCCACGGATCACACCAGGAGTGCATAACCATGAGTGTCTCGACCACCACCGACATCGAAGCTGTCAAGGAACGCAACCGGGCGTTGATCCAGGAAGTCCTTGAAGTTTATCCGGCCAAGGCCGCCAAGCGCCGCGCCAAGCACCTCAACGTCTCCGAAGAGGGCAAGAGCGACTGCGGCGTGAAATCGAACATCAAGTCGATCCCCGGCGTGATGACCATCCGCGGCTGTGCCTATGCCGGCTCGAAGGGCGTGGTCTGGGGCCCGATCAAGGACATGATCCACATCAGCCACGGTCCCGTCGGCTGCGGACAGTATTCCTGGGCGGCCCGCCGCAACTACTACATCGGCACCACCGGCATCGACACTTTCGTGACGATGCAGTTCACCTCCGACTTCCAGGAGAAGGACATCGTCTTCGGCGGCGACAAGAAGCTGGCCAAGATCATCGACGAGATCGAGATGCTCTTCCCGCTCAACAAGGGCATCACTGTCCAGTCCGAATGCCCGATCGGCCTGATCGGCGACGACATCGAGGCGGTTTCGAAGTCCAAAAGCAAGGAATACGAGGGCAAGACCATCGTTCCGGTGCGCTGCGAGGGTTTCCGCGGCGTCTCGCAGTCGCTTGGCCACCACATCGCCAACGACGCCGTGCGCGACTGGGTCTTCGACAAGGCCGGCGACAAGGAGCCGCTGTTCGAACCCTCGCCCTACGATGTGGCGATCATCGGCGACTACAACATCGGCGGCGATGCCTGGTCCAGCCGCATCCTGCTGGAGGAAATGGGCCTTCGCGTGATCGCCCAGTGGTCGGGCGACGGTTCGATCGCCGAACTGGAAGCGACGCCCAAGGCCAAGCTCAACGTCCTGCACTGCTACCGCTCGATGAACTACATCTCGCGCCACATGGAAGAAAAGTACGGTGTTCCCTGGGTGGAATACAACTTCTTCGGCCCGAGCAAGATCGAGGAATCGCTGCGCAAGATCGCCAGCTACTTCGATGAGAGCATCCAGGAAGGCGCCGAGCGCGTGATCGCCAAGTACAAGGCCCTGACCGAAGCGGTCATCGCCAAGTACAAGCCGCGCCTCGAAGGCAAGAAGGTCATGCTCTACGTCGGCGGCCTGCGTCCGCGCCACGTGATCGGTGCCTATGAGGACCTCGGCATGGAAGTGGTCGGCACCGGCTACGAATTCGGCCACAACGACGACTACCAGCGCACTGCCCAGCACTACGTCAAGGACGGCACGCTGATCTACGACGACGTGACCGGCTACGAGTTCGAGAAGTTCGTCGAGAAGATCCAGCCCGACCTCGTCGGTTCGGGCATCAAGGAAAAGTACGTCTTCCAGAAGATGGGCGTGCCGTTCCGCCAGATGCACAGCTGGGACTACTCGGGCCCCTACCACGGCTACGACGGCTTCGCGATCTTCGCCCGTGACATGGACATGGCGATCAACTCGCCCGTCTGGAAGATGGCCCCGACGCCCTGGAAGAAGGACGACGGCGACTATCTCGCGATCGCGGCCGAGTGACCGGCTTCACCCCCATATTCTGACAGGAGGCTCATATGCCCCAGGACGCTAATCAGGTTAAGGACCACTTCGAGCTGTTCCGCGGTGAAGAATACACCGACATGCTCGCCAAGAAGAAGGCCGAATTCGAAAACCCGCACCCCGCCGAAGAGGTGGCCCGGGTTCGCGAATGGGCCAAGACCGAGGAATACAAGGACCTCAACTTCAGCCGCGAGGCGCTCACCATCAACCCGGCCAAGGCTTGCCAGCCGCTGGGCGCGGTGTTCGCCGCCGTCGGGTTCGAGAGCACGCTGCCGTTCGTTCACGGATCGCAGGGCTGCGTTGCCTACTACCGCTCGCACTTCTCGCGCCACTTCAAGGAGCCGACCTCGTGCGTCTCCTCGTCGATGACCGAGGACGCAGCGGTGTTCGGTGGGCTCAACAACATGGTCGACGGCCTCGCCAACGCCTACAACATGTACAAGCCCAAGATGATTGCGGTTTCGACCACCTGCATGGCGGAAGTCATCGGGGACGACCTCAACGCCTACATCAAGACCGCGAAGGAAAAGGAATCGCTTCCGCAGGAATTCGATGTTCCCTTCGCCCACACCCCCGCTTTCGTCGGCAGCCACATCACCGGCTACGACAATGCCATGAAGGGCATCCTCGAGCACTTCTGGGACGGCAAGGCCAATACCGTCGACAAGATGGTGCGCGAGCCCAACGGGAAGATCAACTTCCTCAACGGGTTCGACGGCTATGCGGTCGGCAACCTGCGTGAAGTGAAGCGCATCTTCGACATGATGAAGATCGAATACACGATCCTGGGCGACCAGTCCGACGTCTGGGATACCCCGACCGACGGCGAGTTCCGCATGTACGACGGCGGCACCACGCTGGAGGATGCGGCGAACGCGCTCCACGCCAAGGCGACCGTTTCGATGCAGCAATACTGCACCGAAAAGACGTTGCCCTTCATCGCCAACCACGGGCAGGAAACGGCTGCGTTCAACCACCCGATCGGGGTCGAGGCGACCGACAGCTTCGTTATGGAAGTTGCCCGTCTCGCCGGGGTCGAGATCCCCGATGAACTGGCCAAGGAACGTGGCCGTCTGGTCGACGCGATCGCCGACTCCAACGCCCACATCCACGGCAAGAAATTCGCGATCTACGGTGATCCCGACCTTGCCTATGGCCTCGCCAAGTTCGTGATGGAACTGGGCGGCGAGCCGGTCGTGGTGCTCTCCACCAATGGCGGCAAGGCCTGGGCGGCGAAGATGCAGGACCTGTTCGACTCCTCGCCCTTCGGCGCGAACTGCAAGGCCTATCCGGGCAAGGACCTGTGGCACATGCGCTCGCTGCTGTTCACCGAGAAGCCCGACTTCCTGATCGGCAACACCTACGGCAAGTACCTTGAGCGCGACACCGGCGTGCCGCTGATCCGGATCGGCTTCCCGATCTTCGACCGGCACCACAAGCACCGCTATCCGGTGTGGGGCTATCAGGGTGGTCTCAACGTCCTCGTGACGATCCTCGACCGGATCTTCGAGCACATGGATGCGACGACCAATATCCCGTCCAAGACCGACTACTCGTACGACATCATCCGCTGATGTCTGTCGGCAGCGCCTGGAATCTCCCCTCCCCTTCAGGGGAGGGGCCGGGGGTGGGGGCTCTCCCCGGGCGCTGCGCCGCATTGATAGCCCCCACCCCAACCCCTCCCCTGAAGGGGAGGGGCTTGCAGGAGCCCAGACGATGACATCGTTGTCCCAGACCATCCAGGACGTGTTCAACGAGCCCGGCTGCGGCAAGAACCAGGCGAAGTCGGAAAAGGAACGCAAGAAAGGCTGCACCAAGCAGCTCCAGCCCGGGGGCGCGGCCGGCGGTTGCGCCTTCGACGGGGCGAAGATCGCGCTCCAGCCGATCACCGACGTTGCCCATCTGGTGCACGGGCCGATCGCCTGCGAAGGCAATTCCTGGGACAACCGGGGCGCCAAGTCCTCTGGCTCCTCTCTCTACCGCACCGGCTTCACCACCGACATGACCGAGAACGACATCGTCTTCGGCGGGGAGAAGCATCTGTTCAAGGCGATCCGCGAGATCGTCGAGAAGTACGCGCCGCCGGCGGTCTTCGTCTACCAGACCTGTGTGCCGGCCATGATCGGTGACGACATCGACGCGGTCTGCAAGGCCGCGGCCGCCAAGTTCGGCACGCCGTGCATTCCGATCCAGTCGCCCGGTTTCGTCGGCCCCAAGAACCTCGGCAACAAGCTCGCGGGCGAGGCGATGCTCAAGCACGTCATCGGCACCGAGGAGCCCGAATACACGACGCCCTATGACATCAACATCATCGGCGAATACAATCTGGCCGGCGAACTGTGGCAGGTGAAGCCGCTGCTCGACGAGCTGGGCATCCGCATCCTCTCCTGCATATCGGGCGATGCGAAGTACAAGGAAGTCGCCTGGTCGCACCGCGCGCGGGCGGCGATGATGGTCTGCTCCAAGGCGATGATCAACGTCGCCCGCAAGATGGAGGAGCGCTACGAGATCCCGTTCTTCGAAGGCTCGTTCTACGGCATCGAGGACATGTCCGACAGCTTGCGCGAGATTGCCCGCCTGCTCATCGAGCGCGGCGCCGATCCCGAGCTGATGGACCGCACCGAAGCGGTGATCGCCCGCGAGGAAGCCAAGGCCTGGGCCGCGATCGCGCCTTATCAGGAGCGCTTGTCGGGCAAGAAGGTCCTGCTCGTGACCGGCGGCGTGAAGAGCTGGTCGGTGGTCGCCGCGCTGCAGGAAGCGGGCATGGAGATCGTCGGCACCTCGATCAAGAAGTCCACCAAGGAAGACAAGGACAAGATCAAGAAGCTGATGGGCGATGATGCCCACATGTTCGACGATCTCACCCCGCGCGAGATGTACCGTAAGCTCAAGACCGCCGAGGCCGACATCATGCTTTCGGGTGGCCGTTCGCAGTTCGTCGCGCTCAAGGCCTCGATGCCGTGGATGGACATCAACCAGGAGCGGCACGTGGCCTTTGCCGGCTATCACGGCATGGTCGAGATGGTGAAAGAGATAGACCGAACCCTGTCAAACCCGGTCTGGCAGGAAGTTCGTCGCCCGGCGCCATGGGAGAGGGCGGGCGCGGCGTCATGGCAGGACCGGGCAATGTCCGAAGACGGATCGAGCCCCGAGGCAGGGGTAGACGGCACTCCACCTTCCGCAACAGGCCCCGCAATCACGGGTCAGGAGGCCGCATAGCCATGGCGCAGGTCGTAAAATCTTCGAAGGCCTGCACGGTCAATCCGCTCAAGATGAGCCAGCCGATCGGCGGCGCGCTTGCCTTCATGGGCATGCGCGGGGCAATGCCGCTGCTGCACGGCTCGCAAGGGTGCACCAGTTTTGGGCTCGTCCTGTTCGTGCGCCACTTCCGCGAGGCGATCCCGCTGCAGACGACGGCCATGTCCGAAGTCGCGACCGTGCTCGGTGGGTTCGAGAACGTGGAACAGGCCGCGCTCAATATCGTCAAGCGCACCAAGCCCGAGATCATCGGCATCTGCTCCACCGGCGTGACCGAAGTGAAGGGCGATGACCTCAAGGGCTTCGTGAAGAGCATCCGGCAACGCCATCCCGAACTCGACGGGGTTGCAATCGTGCAGTGCTCCACTCCCGATTTCTCCGGTGCGTTCGAGAATGGCTGGTCGAAGGCGGTCACCGCCATGATCGAGGAACTCGTCCCCGATGTGCCGGTGGCCAAGCGCGATGCCAAGCGCGTCAATGTCCTGCCCGGCTGCCACCTGACGCCCGGCGACATCGACGAACTGCGCGACATGATCGAGGCGTTCGGGCTGGAGCCGACCTTCCTGCCCGACCTTTCCGGTTCGCTCGACGGACATATTCCCGACGATTTCACGCCGACCACGCTGGGCGGGACCGGCTGCGAGGAAGCGCGGGCGATGGGCCATGCGGGATGGACCATCGCCGTGGGCGAGCAGATGCGAACCCCAGCAGAGGCGCTCGAACGGCTTAGTGGTGTCCCCTACCGCCTGTTCGAGCGCCTCACCGGGCTTGCCGCCTGCGACGAGCTGATCCTGTTCCTGAGCGAGATCTCGGGCCGTCCGGTGCCGCGCAAGTATCGCCGCCAGCGCGGCCAGCTTGTCGATGCCATGCTCGACGGGCACTTCCACATCGGCGGTCGCCGCTTCGCGATCGGTGCCGAGCCGGACCTGCTGTTCGCGCTGGTCTCGACGCTTACCGAAGTCGGCGGGATCGTTGCCTCGGCCGTAACCACCACGACATCGCCGATCCTCGAAAAGCTGCCTTGCGAAAGCGTGATGCTGGGCGATCTGGAGGATCTGGAGAACGGCGCGGCCGACGCAGACATTCTGGTGACGCACAGCCATGGCCGACAAGCGGCCGAGCGGCTGCATCTGCCGCATTTCCGCATCGGCATCCCGATGTTCGACACGCTGGGCGCCGCGCATCTCGTGACGGTGGGATACCGCGGCACGCGCGATCTGATCTTCGCGCTCGGTAACATGCTGATGCACCGCCACCACGAGCCTTCGCCCGACGATTGGCGCAATGCCTGGCCCTCGAGCGAAGGGCCGCAGATTTCACCCGAGCCCGAAAAGGAGCTTGTCCCATGAAAGTCGCCTTTGCCACGCAGGATCTCGAACGGATCGACGCCCACTTCGGTTGGGCCAGAAACCTCGCGATCTACGATCTCACCCCCGAAGGCTGGTCGCTCGACCGGGTCGAGGAATTCAGCGGAGACCTTCAGGAGGACGGCGACGAGGACAAGCTCGCGCCCAAGCTCGAAGCGTTGAAGGGTGTTGCCATTCTGGTGGTGGCCGCGATTGGCGGTTCGGGGGCAGCGCGCGTCGTCGCGCAGAACATCCACCCGATGAAGGTTCCCGAGCCGGAACCGATCGAGGGCATGCTCGAAAAGCTGCGCGAGGTGCTGAACGGCACGCCACCGCCGTGGCTGCGCAAGGTTCTGGCCAAGGACGGCGCGCGCACATTCGATTTCGAAGAAGAGGAAGCGTGAGATGACTGAAGCCGTCGTTGAGGAACCCAGGGTCGAGGGCTTTGCCGCCGCGCTGGTGCGTCAGGTCCGCGCGCAGGACACGCATGGCCACTGGGAGCGCAAGAGCGATCTCGACCTGCTCGAACCCTACATTGTCGACAAGGCCAAGCGGCGCGCGATCCCGATCATCGGCGATCCCGATCCCGACACGCTCTGGCGTCTCGAACTGTTCTACGGTGCGATGTGCCTGGAGATCGAGCGGCGCACCAGGCGCATGGTGCAGCCGATGATGAAGATGAGCCACGAGGGCTTTGGCCGCATGGTCCTGATCGCCGGGCGCCTGATCGTCGTCAACAAGCAGCTTCGTGACGTGCACCGCTTCGGCTTCGACAGCCTCGAAAAGCTCAATGCCGATGCCGAGAAGATGATCGGTCAGGCCGTCGAGATGATCGAGAAATTCCCGGCCGTCGCCGATTACTGAGGGAGAACGCGGAAAATGTCCGATGTCGAAACCCTGAAGGCCGAACTAAAGAAGCTTTCGGCCAAGGCCATGCAGGCGAAGATGGACCTGCACGACCTGTCCGAGGAACTGCCGGTCGGCGTCGAGAATGTCATGGCGACGGCAGAACGCGTCTGCTCCGCCTATGATGCGCTGAATGCCAAGCGGGCTGAGCTCAAGGCGCTGGAGGCGGCATCGTGACCGAGGTTCTCACCCCCCACCTGACCCGGGGCGGGCGCGAATGGACGCCCGACTATCTTGTCTCCATCGATCCCGAGGTCTGTATCGGTTGCGGCCGCTGCTTCAAGGTCTGCGGGCGGGACGTCATGACGCTCAAGGGCGTCAACGAGGACGGCGACATCGTCGAACTCGACGATGATGACGACGATGAAATCGAAAAGCGCGTGATGGCGATGAACGATGCCGATGCCTGCATCGGTTGCGGCGCCTGCGCGCGCGTTTGTCCGACCAATTGCCAGACGCACGCGCTGGCCGCCTGACATAACGAAAACAACGGCGCAAAGCCGATGGGAGAGGGCCTTCATATGCGATGACGTGGCAAGGAGAACGATGATGGGACGTGCCGAATCTTTCTACGCGGAGCTTCTCTGGCAGGGCGGAAGCGCGCGCGTGCCGGCTTTCGACGTTCATATCGCGTCCTGCATCCTTGCCTTGTCCATGTTCGAAGCCGAGTGCGAAGGCACCAGCCTTGCCGATGCCACCGGGCTCGACGGCGAGGAACTGAACGAGCTGTGCCGGATCGTCTTCCCCCGCGCCGATCTGCCCGAGGCAGGGGAACCGCAGGTCGGCAAGGAGGAGCAGGCGCTGCGCGACATCCTCTGGATGAACTGCGCTGAAGCCTCGGTCTTCGAATTGCTGCTGGTCCGGCTCATCGCCCGGCGCAGCCTGCGGCCCAATCATCTCTGGCAGGACCTGGGTCTTGCCAATCGTACGGAGCTGTCGATGCTCATGGAGCAGCACTTCCCGCGTCTTGCGATGAAGAACAGTGCCGACATGAAGTGGAAGAAGTTCTTCTACCGTATGATGTGCACCTCGGAAGGTTTCCGTCTGTGTTCCGCGCCGGTCTGCACCGAGTGCGATGACTTCGAGGCCTGCTTCGGGGCGGAAGACGGCGAGGCGCTGCTGGCTCGGATCGCCAATGGTAAGACGACGGGCGGACAGGAGCTGCACCAGTGAGCGGAGCAAGAGCCCTGGGCCAGGACCCGGAAGTGGCGATCATGGCGATGGTACGCCGTTTCTATACCCTCTCGCTCGATGACGATCTGCTGGGGCCGATGTTTCGTGCCGAGATCGACGATTTCGACGAGCACTACGGCATCGTCGCCGATTTCTGGTCGCATGCACTGCTCGGTACCGATCGCTACAAGCGGGGCACGCCCTATGTCCACCACACCGGTCTGAAAGTGGAGGAAGCGCATTTCGACCGCTGGATGGTCGCCTTCGCGCAGGCCGTGGACGAGGAATTGCCGGATGAACTGGCCGGCCCCGCCATGCAACGTGCGCTGCACATGACCGAGAGCTTCAAGATGGGCCTCTTGCCGCTGAAAGCCCCCGATGCGGCGGCGAGGGCCCGCCCGACAGGCGCTTCGGCATGATGGCGGGCGAACTGTTCGCCATCTGCGGGCTGGAGGACATTCCCAACCGCCGCGCGGTGCCGCTCGTGCTGGCGCGCCGTAACGAGAATGGCGATGTCGTGCCCTGGCCGATCTTCATTCTGCGCTGGGGTCGCAATGTGCGGGCTTTCGAGAACCGCTGTCCGCATCAGGACACACACCTCGACTGGGAGCCGGGCGAGTTCCTTGATGGCGACGGCACGCGCATCCAGTGCGGCAAGCACGGTGCGCTTTTCGATCTGGGCAGTGGCGAGTGCGTCGAGGGGCCTTGCGTGGGACAGCGTCTCGCGGCGATCGATGTCGTCATAGATCCCGAAGGGGACATCTGCCTTTCCGGCTTCAATCTGGTCGAGGAAGACGATTTCGACAGCGGGCAGGGCGCGGAATAGGCGTGCCGGCGCCGCCTGATTGATCCCTGTCATCGTATCGTTCCCATCGCGCGGTAGCATCGCCGTGATGACTCGCGTTCTGATTCTCGACGGTCACCCCGATAACGGCCCGCATTTCATCCATGCGGCGGCGGATGCTTATGCCGCGGGCGCCAAGGCAGGCGGGCACGAGGTGCGGCGTATCGACGTAGCCGTGTTGAACTTTCCCCTGATCCGCTCGGAACAGCAGTACTATGGGCCTGACCTGCCCGACGACATAGCCGAGGCGCAGCAGGCGCTCTTGTGGGCCGAGCATATCGTGCTGCTCTATCCGCTCTGGCTGGGAGAGGTCCCGGCCTTCTTCAAGGCCTTCCTAGAGCAGGTGGCGCGCCCCGATTTCGCATTCGCGCCCAACAAGCGCGGTTTTCCGAAGGGAATGCTGGCAGGGCGATCGGCCCGGGTGATCGTGACGATGGGCATGCCTGCGCCGGTCTATTCGCTCTACTACCGTGCCCACAGCGTGAAGAGCTTCAAGCGCAATATCCTGGAATTGGTGGGAATCCACCCCGTGCGCTATGCGATCATCGGATCCGTTTCGGGATCGGAAAGGCATCGGACGCGATGGCTGGCCAGACTTCGTCGCTGGGGCGAGCAGACCCGCTGACCATCGCGTCCGCGCTGTGCGTCAGACCGGGCGGTTCTCGTTGCGGTTGCGCACCGGCTCCATGGTCGCGACGCCTTCCTCATAGGTGATTTCGGGGAAGGGCATCTTCGTTTCGGTCATGGCATTGAGCACGAATTCGAGCTTTTGCGCGCCGTTCATCTTCTTCACGTCGTTCTTGTCGAGGCCGATGAGGTCGAGCGTTTCCTTCCAGACCGTGGATTCGTCCAGAGGCAGGATCTTCGCGGTCACGCCGCCGGGCAGGGCGATCGTGTAGGTCTTGAGGAAATCAATGTTGTTGACGAAGAAGACGTAGGTCCCCCCGGGCGTCAGCATGTCCCCCAGCACTTCGCCGACCTCCTTGAGCCAGGCGAAATTGTGGAGGTAGCCGGCCATGACGGGGATCTTGCCGGTTGCGGTATCGGCCACGGCCAGCACCTGCTCGATCGAATAGGCCGGCGGGCGCGCTTCGTCGGCGACCTGGTCCTGGAAGGCGAGCGCGATGTCGCCGCGAAAGCCGAATGTCCCGGCCTTGGGCAGCGGTTCCTTGAGCACTGCGTTGAACAGGCGGTGCTGGGCGGCGAGCGTGCCGAAGGCCGTGTCTTCAAGGCGCACGGTATCGAGTGTGGTCATTGTGGTCTCCTGCTGGACTTGCGCGGGGTTCGTGCGCGCGCCTTCCACGCAAGAACCGGGCCGTTTTGTCCTGCCGGGGCCGACAGGGCGTGAGCGTGACGGCTTTGTGTGCATCGCAACATTTGCGCTGTTGCGATTGTGCCAAAGCTGACACGCGCGCGTCGCATTCCCGCCTATGAAACGCAGTTTTCGGCGCGTGTCTGCAATTGGCACGGTGTTTGCTGCACTGCTCTCACGAGACCCCCTAGCGAGAGTGGCTCAACATGATCGAACTCACCGACAGTGCAGTCCAGGCCGTCCGCAGTGCCATCGAGAAGGCTGAAGCCCAGCCGGCGGGCCTGCGCATCCAGGTCGAGGCCGGCGGGTGCGCCGGCTACAAATACATGATGGGCCTCGTCGGTTCCCCCGATGCGGACGACGCGGTGATCCAGAGCGGCGGTGTCAGCGTCTTCGTGGACCCGACCAGCCAGCCGCTCATCGCGGGCACCACGATCGACTTCGTGGTCGCGCTCGAAGGCTCGGGATTCACTTTCGACAACCCCAACGCAACGAACAGCTGCTCATGCGGCAAGTCATTTGGCTGACGGAGACCGGCACATGTGGGAATATAGCGAGAAGGTCAAAGACTACTTCTTCAATCCGAAGAACAGCGGCGTGCTGGACGATGCCGACGGCATCGGCGACGTCGGCGCGATCAGCTGCGGCGACGCGCTGCGCCTGATGATCAAGGTGGACCCGGAAACCCAGGTCATCACCGATGCCCGCTTCCAGACGTTCGGCTGCGGGTCGGCCATCGCCAGCTCCTCGGCGCTGACCGAGCTGATCATCGGCAAGACCATCGAAGAAGCGATGAAGATCTCCAATCAGGACATCGCCGATTTCCTCGGCGGCCTGCCACCCGAGAAGATGCACTGCTCGGTCATGGGCTACGAGGCGCTGCAGGCGGCCGTTGCCAACTACCGCGGCGAGGAGTGGGTCGACGATCACGAGGAAGGCGCGCTGATCTGCAAGTGCTTCGGTATCGACGAAGGCATGATCGAGCGCACCATCCGCTCCAACACCCTGACCCGGGTCGAGGACATCACCAACTTCACCAAGGCCGGAGGCGGCTGTGCGACTTGCGCCGAGGGCATCGAAACGGTTCTCGAACGCGTCAATGCCGAGATGGTGGAAGACGGCCTGATCGCTGCTGCCGAGGCTTTCGTGCCGGGCGCCGTTCCGGTCCTTGCCAAGCCGAAGAAGGTCGTGGCCACGCGCGACGAGAAGCAGCCGCTCACCACGCTGCAGAAGATCCGCCTGATCGAGCAGACGCTAGAGGAAATCCGTCCTTCGCTGCAGCGCGACGGCGGCGACTGTGAACTGGTAGACGTCGAGGGCAACCGGGTGATCGTGAAGCTCACCGGTGCCTGTGTCGGCTGCCACTTGTCGAGCGCCACGATCGAAGGCGTGCAGGCCCGTCTCGTCGAGGCGGTCGGCGTGCCGCTGATCGTGGTCCCCGCCGCGCCCGTTCACTGATGACTGGAAACTGATCGCTCCAAGGAAAGGCCCCCGCCATGGAACATGCGCCCGTCTACCTCGACAACAACGCCACCACCCGCTGCGATCCGGCAGTCGTGGAGGCGATGATCCCGTATTTTTCGGAACAGTTCGGCAATGCCTCTTCGATGCATGCCTTCGGTGCCGAGGTGGGCGGCGCGCTGGCCAAGGCGCGCAAGCAGCTGCAGGCGCTGCTGGGGGCCGAATTCGATCACGAGATCGTCTATACCTCGGGCGGGACCGAGGCGGACAACATGGCGATCATGTCCGCGCTCGAAACCCAGACCGGGCGTGATGAGATCATCACCTCGGCGGTGGAACATCCCGCCGTGCTCAGCCTGGTCGGCCATCTCGAAAAGACCGGCCGTGCCAAGGTCCACATCATCGGCGTCGATGCCAAGGGCCGGCTCGACATGGAGGCCTACCGCAAGGCGCTGGGCCCCAAGACGGCCATCGTCTCGATCATGTGGGCCAACAATGAGACCGGCACGATCTTCCCGGTCGAACAACTCGCCCAGCTTGCCCATCAGGCAGGCGCGCTGTTCCACACCGATGCGGTGCAGGCGGTGGGCAAAATTCCGATCAACATGGCGACAAGCGAAATCGACATGCTCTCGCTCTCGGGTCACAAGCTGCACGGGCCCAAGGGTATCGGCGCGCTCTATGCCCGCAAGGGTACGCGCCTGCGCCCGCTGATCCGCGGCGGCCATCAGGAACGCGGTCGCCGTGCTGGCACGGAGAATGCGCCGGCCATCATCGGTCTCGGTAAGGCTGCCGAGCTAGCGATGGAGCACATGGCCGACGAGCAGACCCGCGTTGCCGGGCTGCGCGACCGGCTGGAAAAGGGCCTGCTCCAGCGCATCGGCAACAGCTTCGTGACCGGTGATCCGGACAATCGCCTGCCCAACACCGCCAATGTCGCTTTCGAATATATCGAGGGCGAGGCGATCCTGCTGTTCATGAACCGCGAGGGCGTGGCCGCAAGTTCGGGTTCGGCCTGCACTTCGGGCTCGCTGGAGCCCAGCCATGTGCTGCGGGCGATGAACGTGCCCTACACCGCCGCGCACGGCGCGATCCGTTTCTCGTTCAGCCGCGAGAACGACGAGAGCGACGTCGACCGGGTGCTGGAGGTGATGCCGCAGATCATCGACCGCCTGCGCGAGATGAGCCCGTTCTGGCGCGAGCGCGACAAGATCGCCGCCGGAGACGAGGCCGGTTTCAAGCCCACGTACGCCTAGGAAAGGATCGTCACGATGCCCGCCTATCAGCCTCGCGTCCTCATCAACGACAGCACGCTGCGCGATGGCGAGCAGTCGCCGGGCGTGGCCTTCACGCTGGAGGAAAAGCTCGCCATTGCCGCCGCGCTCGAAGCGGCGGGGATCGACGAGATCGAGGCGGGTACGCCAGCGATGGGCGGACAGGAAATCGAGGCGATCGCGGCCATGGTCGCACAGGCGAACAAGGCCGAGATCATCCCCTGGTGCCGGATGACGCGCGCCGACGTGGAGGCCGCCGCACTGACCGGCGCATCGCGAGTGCACCTTTCGGTGCCCGTCTCGGACCGCCAGATCCATGCCAAGTTCGGCACGGGCCGGGCGGACGTGCTGGAACGGATTGCCGACGTGGTGGGTTATGCTCGCGAACTGGGCCTTCGCGTTTCGGTCGGCGGCGAGGATGCCAGCCGCGCGGACATCGATTTCCTCAAGCGTGTCGTCGTCGCCATTGAAGAAGCCGGCGGTCACCGCTTCCGCTTTGCCGATACGCTGGGCGTGCTCGATCCGTTCGGGACCTGCGAGCTGTTCCGCGAACTCGCGCGCCAGACCGACATCGAGCTCGAATTTCATGGCCACGATGACCTCGGCCTTGCCACGGCCAACACGCTCGCCGCCGTGCGCGGCGGTGCCACCCATGTGAGCGTTTGCGTGCTGGGCCTCGGCGAGCGGGCGGGCAATGCGCCGCTTGAGGAGGTCGTGACGGCACTGGGCGAAACGCTCGGCCGCGCCACGGCGGTCGATCTTGCCAGGCTTCCCGGTCTGGCGGCTCTGGTGGCCAAGGCATCCTGCCGCGCCATTCCCGAGAACAAGCCGATTGTCGGCTCGATGGTGTTCAGCCACGAATCCGGTATCCATGTCTCCGGGCTGCTGCGCGATGCGGCGACGTATGAAGCGCTCGATCCGGCCCGCTTCGGGCGCGAGCGCACGATCGTGCTGGGCAAGCACTCGGGTCGCGCCGCGCTGCGCTCGACGCTGCGTTCCATCGGCCTCGAATGCGATCATGAGCGGATCGAGCGCCTGCTTGCCGAAGTGCGCGCACGCGCCAGCCTGACCAAGCGTCCGGTGGAGCTGAGCGAACTTGCCCTGCTCCACAGTGCCTCGGTGATGGAAGGAAGCGCGTGATGCCGTTCTCGACGCTTCTCGATCAGGTCGAGCCGACCAAACCGGTGCACAGGCCTTCGCTGCTGGAGATGATCCGCGGCGACATCGCCTGCGTTGCAGCGCGCGATCCGGCGGCCAGCGGGACGATCGAGATCGTGCTGACCTATCCTGGCGTCCACGCCATCGTCTGGCACCGCGTCGCCAACCGGCTGTGGCGGCGGGGGCTGCGGTTCCCGGCCCGCTTCCTGTCCTGGTTCGCGCGCCTGCTGACCAATGTCGACATTCATCCGGCAGCGACCATCGGCCGGCGCTTCTTCATCGATCACGGTGCGGGTGTGGTGATCGGCGAGACCGCAGAGATCGGTGACGATGTCACGCTCTACCACGGGGTGACGCTGGGTGGTACGAGCTGGTCGCCGGGCAAGCGCCATCCCACGCTCGAAGACGGTGTCCTCGTCGGCTGCGGGGCCAAGATCCTGGGTCCAATCACTGTGAGCAAGGGCGCGCGCATCGGGGCCAACAGCGTGGTCGTCGATCCGGTGCCGCCGGGCATGACTGTGATCGGCATTCCCGGTCGTATCGTCCGACCCCTCGCGGATCGCCGCCGCCTTTCCGGGCGGATCGATCTCGATCATCACCTGATGCCCGACCCGGTGGGAGAGGCGATTTCCGAATTGCTTGACCGGATCGATTTTCTCGAGGCGCGCCTTGCCCACCGGGAACGGCGCGACGCGCAAGCCACCGGCAACCGGGCCGCTGAAATCCCCGCAGAGGAGATGCTGCAATGAGCCTGCTTGACGATCTGCAGGACCTTTCGAGCGCGGAAGAATTCTTCGCCTTCCTCGGCGTCGAATACGAGCCCGAGGTGGTCCATGTCGCCCGCCTGCATATCATGCGCCGCATGGGCCAGTACCTGCGCGGCAGCGAGGTGGAAGGCGTGCTCGAACAGGCCGACGATGCCGCGCTTTTCGCGCTGTGCCGCGATCATCTGGCCCAGGCCTATGCCGATTTCGTGGCGTCCAGCCCGATCGAAGAGCGGGTGTTCAAGGTTCACAAGGAAGCGGTCGAACCGAAGCCTGAACCCAACCGTCCCTTCGTTCCTCTCACCGCTCTGACAGGAGAGTGACCATGCATGTCGTCGTTTGCATCAAACAGGTTCCCGACAGCGCGCAGATCAGGGTCCACCCCGTGACCAACACGATCATGCGCCAGGGTGTGCCGACGATCATCAACCCCTATGATCTCTTCGCGCTCGAAGAGGCGCTGCGGCTCAAGGACAAGTTCGGCGCCACCGTCACCGTGCTGACCATGGGCCCGCCGACCGCTGCGGAATCGCTGCGCAAGGCTCTGACCTTCGGCGCCGATCGCGCGGTCCTGCTGACCGATCGCTACTTCGCGGGATCGGATACGCTTGCGACCAGCTTCGCGTTGTCCATGGCGCTCAAGAAGGTGGCCGAGGAATTCGGCAAGCCCGAGATCATCTTCACCGGCAAGCAGACCATTGATGGCGATACCGCCCAGGTCGGCCCCGGTATCGCCAAGCGGCTGGACTACAACCAGCTTACCTACATCGCCCGGATCGTCGAGACCGACCTGCAGGCCGGCACGATCAAGGTGGAACGTCGCGCCGAGGGCGGCTTGCAGGTGCTGGAATCCAAACTGCCGGTCCTCATCACCATGCTTGAGGCGAGCAACGAGATGCGGCGCGGCTCGATCGAGAACGCGCTCATCGCCGCCCGCGCCGAGGTCGTCACCTGGAATGCCGCCGCTGTCGGCATCGAAGACCTGACCAAGTGCGGCCTGCGCGGCTCGCCGACGATCGTGAAGAAGGTCTTCGCGCCCACGGCCCGTACTGACAAGGCCGAGATCGTCGAAGTCGACGGCAAGGCCGATGCCAGGGCCGCCGCACTGGTCGAGGCGATTTTCGCAAAAGCCCCGTCTGTCGAGCACGAGTTGCTCGAACAGGCCGCGCACCACTACGTCTGAAAGGAGCGTTTATCATGGCCGAAGACAACAAGCCCGCTCCCGCAGCCGGCGGCAGCCGCGCCAATACGAAGAAGGAACTGCCCGAACACTTCAAGGCGTATAAGCACGTCTGGGTGGCGGTCGAAATCGAGCATGGCCAGGTCCATTCGGTTTCGTTCGAACTGCTGGGCGAAGGGCGCAAGCTGGCCGACAAGCGCGGCGTCGAACTGGCCGCCGTCGTCATGGGCGATGATCGCGCCAGCCTTGATGCAGCAGCGGCCGCCTGCTTCGAATACGGCGCGGACTGCGTCTATGTCGCGCAGGACCCGGCGCTGAAGCACTACCGCAACGAGACCTCGACCAAGGTCCTCACCGACATCGTCAACACCTACAAGCCCGAGATCCTGCTGCTTGGCGCGACCAACCTCGGCCGCGACCTCGCGGGTTCGGTGGCGACCACGCTGCAGACCGGCCTTACCGCCGACTGCACCGAACTGGCGATCGACGATGAAGGTTCGCTGGCGGCTACCCGCCCGACCTTCGGCGGATCGCTGCTCTGCACGATCTTCACGCTGAACTTCCGCCCGCAGATGGCCACGGTGCGCCCGCGTGTTCTCGCCATGCCGGAGCGCGAGGAAGGCCGCACCGGCAAGATCGTCGAGTTCGATCCCAAGCTGGTCGAGGACGATGTGATCACCAAGGTGCTCGATTTCATCGCCGACCGCGATACCGACAAGGCCAACCTGCCTTATGCCGACATCGTCGTGGCCGGCGGTCTGGGCCTCGGCTCGGTCGAGAACTTCCAGCTCGTGAAGGAACTGGCCGAGGTGCTCGGCGCCGAATACGGTGGCTCGCGTCCGCTGGTGCAGAAGGGCTGGATCACCTCGGACCGCCAGATCGGCCAGACCGGCAAGACCATCCGGCCCAAACTCTACATCGCCGCCGGTATTTCGGGCGCGATCCAGCACCGCGTCGGCGTGGAAGGGGCGGACCTGATCGTCGCGATCAACACCGATCCCAACGCGCCGATCTTCGAATTCGCGCATCTGGGCATCGTGGCCGATGCCGTCACCCTGCTGCCCGCGCTGACCGACGCCTTCGCGGCGCGGCTGCGCGTCAACCGTCTTGCAAGCTGAGGAGGAAGCCATGGGCGAATTCAGCAAACCGTTCGACGCCATCGTCGTGGGCGCGGGCCCTTCCGGCAATGCCGCCGCCTATACGATGGCCAGGGAAGGCCTCAACGTACTGCAGATCGAGCGCGGGGAATATGCCGGTTCGAAGAACGTGCAGGGCGCGATCCTTTACGCCGACGCGCTGGAAAAAATCATCCCCGAATTCCGCGACGAAGCGCCGCTGGAACGCCACGTGATCGAACAGCGCATGTGGACGATGGACGACAAGTCGCACACCGGCATGCATTACCGCTCGGACGACTTCAACGAGGAGAAGCCGAACCGCTACACGATCCTGCGCGCGCAGTTCGACAAGTGGTTTTCCTCCAAGGTGAAGGAAGCCGGCGCGCTGGTGCTCTACGAGACCACCGTGACCGAACTGGTGAAGGATCTCTCGGGCAAGGTCATCGGCGTGCGCACCGATCGTCAGGGCGCGCCGATCATGGCCAATGTCGTGGTCCTGGCCGAAGGTGTAAACGGCCTTGTCGGCCAGCGCTCGGGCCTGCGTAACGAGGTTTCGCCCGAGAGCGTCGCGCTCGCGGTCAAGGAAATGCACTTTCTCCCGCGCGAGACGATCGAGGCGCGCTTCAACCTCACCGGCAACGAAGGCGTGGTGATCGAGGCGATGGGCACGATCACCAAGGGCATGACAGGCACCGGCTTCCTCTACACCAACGAGGAATCGATCTCGGTCGGCATCGGCTGCATCGTTTCGGATTTCGCCGAGACCAACGTGACGCCGAACGAGCTGCTCGAAGCGTTCAAGAACCACCCCTCGATCAAGCCGTTGCTGGCCGGTTCCGAGTGCAAGGAATACGCCGCGCACCTCATTCCCGAGGGCGGTTACAAGGCGATACCGCAGCTTACCGGCGCGGGTTGGATCGTGGTCGGCGATGCAGGCCAGTTCGTCAATGCCGTGCACCGGGAAGGCTCCAACCTTGCGATGACCACGGGGCGCGTTGCCGCCGAAACCGTCGTTTCGCTCACCCGCAAGCGTGAGGAAATGTCGGCGGCGAACCTTGCCGAGTATGAAAAGCGGCTGGGGCAGACCTTTGTCATGAAGGACCTCAAGAAGTACAAGGGCATCCCGGACCTGTTGCACAAGAACAAGGGCAACTTCTTCGGCACCTACCCCAGGCTGATCAGCCAGGCGATGCAGACATGGTTCCGCGTCGACGGCATCGACAAGGTTTCCAAGGAAAAGTCGATCTTCCGCAATTTCCGCGAGACGCGCACCCTGTGGGGCATGATGGGCGATGCCTTCAAGCTCGTCAGGGCATGGCGCTGACAGGCACGATTTCACGACACATAAAGGAGCGGGCTTATGAGTGATGCGATGATGGCGCCGCGCGCCAAGGTGGAGGAAAAGCTCTTCCAGAACCGCTATCTGGTCGATGCGGGCAGGCCGCATATCAAGGTCAAGGCGCACACCGTGCCTTCGCCCAGTCTCATGGCCATGACCACGCTGTGCCCGGCCGGTTGCTACACGCAGACCGAATCGGGTCAGGTCGAGGTTGCCGCCGACGGATGCCTCGAATGCGGGACATGCCGCATCGTCACCCGCAAGACGGGTGAAATCGAGTGGAACTATCCGCGCGGCGGTTTCGGCGTTCTCTACAAGTTCGGATAAAACAACGACTTTGCAAAGGTGCAATTGCGAGCCGTTATTAATTGTAGGAAAGCATACTCATTGCTTGTCGAATCGGCGGAAATCTGAGACTTTTTCACTTCGACGCAAAATTTCCCGGCATCCGATCGGGCGGATTGAAAGCGGCAGGTAGTGGGGAAGATGTCCTGACGGCAGAAAGGTTTCCGTCATGGTCAGTCACGCCATCAGCCACTCGAACACGCCAGCGTCTGGATTCCATGTGAACACGTATAGCCGGCAACCCAACCATACGCGCGCGGACATGGCGCTGCGGGGCGTCTACGAGATTTCCAAGGTGCTGGCGGTGCCCGGGCGTCTCGAAGACACTCTGGCCAATGTGCTCACGCTGCTGTCCAGCTTTCTCGACATGCGTCACGGCCTCGTCACTCTGGTCGACGAGGAGGGGACGCCGGTCAATGTCGTGGGCATCGGCTGGAGCGAGGAGAGGGCCGGGGCCTGGTTCGGCCGCATTCCCGAAAGGGCGGTGGGCCGCATTTTCCAGACGGGTATGCCCGTCGTCGTCAAGAACATGGAGAACAGCTCGCTCTTCCCCGACTGGAGCTTTGACGGGCCGCGGGGGGCGGAAAGCCGGGTGTCCTTCATCGGCGTGCCGATCAAGGACCGCAACAATGTCATTGGCACGCTGACCATCGAGCAGATCTGGGACGAGAGCACGACCTATCATGCCGCCGACGAGGATGTGCGCTTCCTCACCATGGTTGCCAACCTGATCGGCCAAACCGTCCGCCTGCTCGAGATGGTCCAGCGCGACCGTGAGCGGTTGATGGAACAACAACGCCTGCTGGAAAAGGGCCTTGTTCGCGATACGGCGCCCAAGGGGGGCAGCGCGAAGAGGGGCAACGTCAAGGACATCGGGATCGTGGGCACGAGCCCGGCGCTTCAGGACGCGCTGCAGCAGATACAGCGCGTTGCCCGCAGCCACTCGGCCGTGTTGCTGCGCGGGGAATCGGGCACGGGCAAGGAGCTGTTCGCGCGCGCCACGCACGATTTCTCGCCGCGATCCAAGAAGCCCTTCATCAAGCTCAACTGTGCCGCGCTGCCCGAATCCGTGCTGGAATCGGAGCTGTTCGGGCACGAGAAGGGCGCCTTCACCGGCGCCGTCGCGCAGCGCAAGGGCCGCTTCGAACTGGCCGACGGCGGGACGCTCTTCCTCGATGAAATCGGCGACACCACGCCCGCCTTCCAGGTGAAGCTGCTGCGCGTGCTGCAGGAGGGCGAGTTCGAGCGCGTCGGCGGGACGCAGACGATCAAGGTCGATGTCCGGCTGGTCTGCGCGACCAACCGCAATCTGGAGGAACTGGTCACCAAGGGCGAGTTCCGCGCCGATCTCTATTACCGCATCAATGTCGTCTCGATCCGCCTGCCGGCCTTGCGCGACCGGCGCGAGGACATTCCCCAGCTCGCGCGGGAGTTCCTGCGCCGCTTCGACGAAGAGCATCATACCGAACACCAGCTTTCCTCCTCGGCGGTCCGCGTGCTGGAAAGTTGCTATTTCCCCGGCAACGTGCGCGAACTGGAAAACTGCATCCGCCGCACGGCAACGCTCGCGCACGAGGATCGCATCGGCGAGGAGGACTTCGCCTGCCGCAATGGCGAGTGCCTGTCGTCCACCTTGTGGAAGTCCGCCGTGTCGGCGCCTTTCCCCATCGTCCAGCCCCGTGGAGGCATGGCGCCGCCTCCGCCCCCGGCACCGATCGAACCCGCGGCCTTTGCGCCATCCGAAGGCGATGTCGTCAGGGATGCGCCGGTCGACAACGTCAAGGTTGCCGAGCGCGACCTGCTCAAGGCGCTTGAATCGACCGGCTGGGTTCAGGCCAAGGCCGCGCGCATGCTGGGCCTGACGCCGCGCCAGATCGGTTACGCGATCCGCAAGTACGGGATAGAAGTGCGCAAGTTCTAGCGCGGATCGTCCTCTACTTCGAATCGTCATTGCGAGGCCCGCAGGGCTGCGGCAATCCAGAGCCGTATGGAACCGCCCTGGATTGCTTCGCTTCGCTCGCAATGACGAACGGTCTGTGTGATCAAGGTCCAGCGTTCTGCTCAGAAGAAATCCCGGTCCAGTTCGCGCAGGTCCAGTTCCATGCACAGGGCGGAACGTGCCGCCACGAGGTCGCGCCAGAGCGCCGGGCTGGCGAGGTCCTCCGCCGCGATCTGCTCGGGCCAGTGCTGGCGGATGAGTGCCTCGATCCGGTCCAGCTTTTCAGGCGTCGCGATGAAACGCTGGTCGATCGTTGCGGGATCGGCCACCACGCGCAGGCGCAGGCAGGCCGGGCCGCCGCCGTTGGCCATGGATTCGCGCAAGTCGTGGACGAACAGGTGGCGGATCGGCCCGTTTCCGGCCATATGCGTCTGCAGCCATGCCCAGACGCTGGCGGTCTCCTGCGCCTCGGAGGGGAGCACCAGCGCCATCTCGCCAGAGGGCAGCGTCACCAGCTGTGCGTTGAACAGGTAGGAGGCGATGGCGTCTTCGAGGCTAACCGCGCTCGCCGGCACTTCGACGATTTCGACCTCGGGCAGCTTTGCGCGCAGGTCCGCGTATAAGGCGTCGCGCTCGGCAAAGGCCTGTTCGTGGGCGAACAGCACCCGCTCGTTGGCGACGGCGACGACATCGTTGTGAAAGGCCCCGGCGGCAATCGCCTCGTCCGATTGCCGCGCGAAGATCGTACGCGCCGGATCGAGGCCGTGGATGCGCGCAACAGCCTCGCTTGCCTCGCGGTGTTGGCGCGCGGGGAAGGGGCCGCCGCTCTCGCCATAAACGAAGACCTCGACGCCCGGCGCGCCATGCGCGGCGCACAGGCGCATGTGGTTGGCGGCGCCCTCGTCGCCGAACGGGGCGGGCACCGGGGCGTGCACCGCGAAGTGCGCGGGATCGGCAAAGGCCAGCTGGAGCTGGGCCAGCGTCTCGCGCCATTCGTGGCTGCGGTGGGGCATCGTCACCAGATTGGCGACGGTGAGGTGGCAGCGCCCGTCCGCGGCATCGCACGCCGGCGAGACGGTCGCCGCATTGGCCGCCCACATCGAGGAGGCCGACAGGGCATTGGCCTGCAGGCCCGCGCTCGCCTGCGCCATGGTCGAGCCGAGCTGCTGCAGCCAGCCTTCGTCCGGGCGGCGCTGGGGCAGGAAGAAGCCCTGTGCAAGGCCGCGCTCCAGATTGGCGCGCATCTTGGCCAGCCCCTGCAGCGCCGCGTCGCGCGGCCGCGAAACCTTGCCGAAATTGCGCGCCGAGGCGAGGTTGCCGAGGCTGAGGCCGGCATAGTTGTGGCTGGGGCCGACGATGCCGTCGAAGTTGATTTCGGTAATCATGCAGAGGCTTTCATGGGGGCGCTACAAGGTGACAGGTTGACACGGGTGACACGGTCCAGGGGAAAGCGTGTCACCTTGCGCCGGAAGTGTCACTTTGCAGGAGCGATGTGTAACCTTGCGCGGGGGAAGTGTCACCTTGCGGTGTCGTCGCGGCAGGGGGAAGACTGTAGGCCGGGCTCATGCGGGGAGTCTAGCGCAAGGCTGGGACTGTAGGAAAGGTCTTGTCGGGGGAGTGGGCTGCCGAAATTCCTTACAGCGTCTTGTGGAGTTTCAGCTGGAATTCCGGCGTCCTCTGGCGGGATGACATCTCCTCGACCGATGGCGCGATGAGGCGCTGGCGCGATCGTCCCGCATACCGAAACGTTCCCGTGAGCGAGAGCGTGCGGTCAAAACTGTGCGTGTATGAGGCGCTGAGGTCGAACCAGGATGATTTCCGGATCTGGTATTCGCGCGAGGGGCTGTTGTAGGACCACTGCACTTGCGCGACATCGCCAGGCGCATTGTCGCGCTCCTTGCCGTTCCATTCGAGTGTGCCGTTTGTCGAATAGCGAAAATTGCGCTGTAGGTCCGAACCTTCGTATGTGTCGACCGGGGATTGCTCATCGAACAGGCTCACGCTTGCCCGCGCCTTGAGCCGGGACAGGACCGGCATGCCGAGATCGAACTGGGCGCCCCTTTTCCAACTGCTGCCCGCGTTCACGTATGTGTAGACGCTCGTTCCTGCGGCATTGACCGAATAACTCTTGCTCCACAATCGAGAGGTCTCGCGCAAGTAGACCGTGGCACTCGCCTCGATCTTGCCGGGGTGAAACTGAACGCTCAGCTCGTAGGCGTCGGTACTCTGGTCCTTGAGGCCGGGATTGCCTTCAAAGAGGGTATAGGCGCCCTCCACCGATCCGTAGGGCCGCAAGTATTCCAGCGGAACGCGCTCTATGCGCTTGCTGTAGCTTGCCCCGATCTGAAGCGTCTTGCTGGCCTTGTAGCTTGCATGAAAGCTGGGGAAGAGCTGCGCGCGGTCGAGGTGCACGTCTTCCATGCCCGGGCTGGATATGCGCCTGCTGTTGGCCTCGCCGCGCAGGCCTGGAGCAAGCGTCAGCGCCCCGAAAGTCTGCTGGAGCGAGGTGTAGATCGCAAGCGTGCTGCTGCGCGCGTCATAGGCGTCGGTCGTGTCTTCGCCCAGCGATGCGCTGTCATTGCTCGTGAACTGATAGTCCTGCGAGGTGCCGTCGACATGCCAGGAACCGCCCAGCGAGAGCATTTGTCCTGTTGCCATCGGGTGTTTCCAATCGAGCTTCGTGTCGATGGAATGGCTCGGTTTGCGCAGGTCGATCAGGTACCGACGGTCATTGCTGAAGCGAGCCTTGGTGACATCGTGCACCTGGGGATTGGTGTAGAACTGTACGCTGGCACTCAGCGTCTCGCCATCTCTGGAACCGCGATGATCCAGGTTGAACTGGCCGGTGACATAACTGGCGTGACTGCTGAGACGACGGTGCTCGAAGAAAGGCTGGAAGTCGGGGGTTACAGCCGTATAGTCAACCTTGTTGGTCACGATATCGTGACCGCCGCCACCACCTATTTGCCCGGACAGGCTTGTCTTCGAATCCAGCTCGTAGGTCGCCTTCAGGCTGAGACGACCAACAGTGCCATCATACCTGTAGGCGCCATTCTCGCGATTGACCGTGGGCTCCGCGCTGTCCTGCGACTGAACGCTGCGCCGTACGTGGTAAGACCGGCGAGCCATGGTGCCGACGTTGCCTCCGCCTTTCAGCTGGTAGGTCCAGTCGCCGTGCTTGTAGTTCAAGGTCGTATCGACAAGGCCAAACCCATAGCTCGATTCCTCCAGGCTTGCATCGCCCGACAGGCCTTCGTCCAAGGTCTTGCGCAAGAACAGGTTGATCACGCCGCCAGCCCCTTCCGAGGAGAACTGCGCGGAAGGATTGGTGACCACTTCGATCCGCTCGATATCGCTGCCATGAAGGGTGCGAAGGTACTGGCTGACATTGCCGAGGTAAGGACGGCCATCGATGTAGAGCCGCGTCATCCCGCCTCCCAGCACGAGAATGCGGTCATCCGGGGTGACAGTAACCGCAGGCAGTCCGCGTAACAACTGAAGCGCATCCTTCTGGGCGGAATGCGCGGTTTCGCGAACCTGATAGGTCCGCCGGTCGATCTCTATAGTATTGTCCGTACGCTTTCCGATGACCTCGATGACGTCGGAGGAAGCTTCTGCGGGGGCGGCCTGGACGGTGCTGGGCTGATCGGCGGCAGGCATTACGTTTCCTTCGGCCCTATGCCAGCCCGCAGAACTGATCCAATTGCAGCCATGCTGTCAATGACTTGAATAATGACGGGAAGGTCTTGCGCAGCCCCGTCAAAGCGCTGCCGATGCGCGTTTGTCGCCGCGACGGTTGGCGCGAAATGTCGAATGCAAAGGCCCGGTCTTGGGAGGATGATGCTGGCCCATAGTACTACTGCCATGGCTGCGCGTCTGGAAAGGCGGATTTCGGATTAAAATCTTGAAAAGGAGCGGTGACTCACTCCGTTCATCGTGAGCCTGTCGAAGGATGGGATGGCAGCACCACGCCTTCGTGGGCTTCGACAAGCTCAGCCTGAGCGGTATCTGAACCGGCCTGTGAAACGTCATCCCAGCGAAGGCGGGACCTCGACCTCAACTCCCCTCAAGCCGGCGCGAAGGATATCGTGTCGCCGACCTTGACGCCCAGCAGCCAGGCCGCCCGTTCGTCCAGCGTCACGCCTTCGGGGCTTTCGCCGACTTGCGCGAGGCAGGCGCGGAAATCGGCGAGGCGGCCGTGGGAGACGATGTGCGTGGGGCTTTCGTCACCCGTGGCGGTGAGCGCGGTGATGGGGGCGTCCTTCGCCTCGCGGACGGTGCGGATGCGGTCGGTGTCGGCGATCATCGAGGGGCCGCCGTCGAAGATGTCGACGTAGTTCTGGAAGGTGAAGCCTTCGTCCTCGAGCATGCGCATGGCGGGGCGGCCCGAAAAGTGCGGCTGGCCCATGACCTGCCGCGCGCCTTCGGACAGCAGCGCGGTGTAGATCGGGTGCTTGGGCATGAGATCGGCGATGAACTGGTTGCCGTGGCGGGCGTTGAACTCGTCGGCATCGCGAAAGCTCATGTCGAAGAAGCGGCCGGCGAGGCCGTCCCAGAACGGCGAGTTGCCGGCATCGTCGATCGCCCCGCGCAGCTCGGCCAGCGTGCGGTCGGCGAACTTGGCGCGGTGGGCGCGGATGAACAGGTAGCGGCTGCGTGCCAGCAGCTTGCCGACACCGGAGGAGCGCTCGGTCGGATCAAGGTAGAGGCCGCCCACTTCGCTCGATCCGTCGAGGTCGGTGCACAGCGTCAGCATCTCGGCACGGAACGTGCGGTCGAGTTCCTTGGAATGTTGGGTGATGCGACCGATGCGGTAGGAATAGAACGGCAGTTCGGTGCCGACCTGCGACATGATCTGGCAGGTGCCGCGCACCTTGCCGGTTTCGGTGTCCTCCAGAATGAAGACGAACAGGTCGTCGTTCAGCGTGTTGTCCTCGCGGGCGAAGGCCTTGGCGGCGCTGGCCAGCTTGGCCTGCAGCGTGGGCTTGTCGGGCGGCAGGTTGGTGAAGCCGCCGCCGGTGCCCTTGGCCATGCGGTAGAGCGCATCGAGATCCTTCTCGTGGGCGGTGCGCAGGACAAACGTCATAGTATCACTCCGTGCCTGTCGAGGCGGTGCATGACCAGCGCCGTCAGCCGCGCACGGGCATCGAGCGAACTGGCCAGCATGAATTCGTCGGGCGAATGGATCGCCCCGCCGAGCGCGCCCATGGTATCGAGCACCGGCACTCCGCAGGCGGCGATGTTGTTGCCGTCGCACACGCCGCCGGTGTCTTTCCAGCGCATTGTCTGGCCGAGGTCGGCGGCGGCTTTCGAAACGAGACCGAACAGCGCCTCGGTCTCCGCGCCCACCGGCTTGGGCGGGCGCGAGACGCGGCCGTGCAGGTGGATCGAGACATCGTGCGCGGTGCAGACCTCGGCAATGGCCTCGTCGATCAGGGTGCGCGCCACGTCCGCCAGTTCGGGCGTGCGCGGGCGCAGGTTGAAGTGGAGAATGGCGAGGTCGGGCACGGTGTTGTTGGGCGCGCCGCCCTCGATCCGGGCCGGGTTGACCGAGAGCCCCTCGCGCCGCCCGGCGGCAAGGCGCAGGGCGAGGTCTCCGGCGGCGACCACGGCATTGCGCCCGTCCTCGGGATTGCGCCCGGCGTGGGCCGACTTGCCGTGGACGATGGCGGCGTAGTTGCCCGATCCGGGGCGGGCGCGGGCCATCGAGCCGTCGGGCAGGCCGGGCTCGTAAGTGAGGGCGGCCATCTTGCCTTGCGCCAGCTCGGCGATCAGCGCGGCGGAGGAGAGCGAGCCGGTCTCCTCGTCGCTGTTGATCATCACGTCGTAGCCGAGCGTGGGATGGCCCCGCTCGTAGGCAGCGAGGCCCGCCAGCATCAGCGAGAGGCCGCCCTTCATGTCGGCGGTGCCGGGGCCGTGCAGGGTGTCCTCGTCGAGCCAGTCGCATGTCTGGAAGGGGTGGTCCTTGGCATAGACGGTGTCCATGTGGCCGGTCAGGATCACGCGGCGTTCGACCTCGGGGCGCACCGAGAGGACGAGGTGGCGGCCATGGGCGATCTCGCGGATATGGCCTTCGCTGTCGACTTTCTCGACCGGCGCGGGTTCGACAAGGCGCACCTCGCCCGGCAGCGCGGCGAAGGCATCGGCCAGCCGTGCGGCCATCGCGCTCAGGCCTTCGAGGTTGGCGGTGCCGCTGTTGATCGCGGCCCATTCCAGTGTGCGTTCAAGGATCGGGCCGCGTTCGACCGGGGCGAGCAGGCCCTGTTCTTCGGGGGTGAGGCCGGTTTTCATCGGGGATCCTCGCAAGCCAGCGCCCCACCTTCGTCATTGCGAGCCCGCAGGGCGAAGCAATCCAGGGCGGTTCGCTTCGGCTCTGGATTGCCGCGCGGCCGGCGGCCGTTCGCAATGACGAACGGGAAAAGGGTGATCATGCGCGCAGCTTTCCGGCCAGCGCGCCGCTGTTGCCATCGGCGCTTGCGGCCTCGAAACTGGCGACCGGGTAGGCGCAGTAGTCGGCGGCGTAGTAGGCACTCGGGCGGTGGTTGCCGCTGTCGCCGAGACCGCCGAAGGGCATCGAGCCCGCCGCGCCCGTGGTCGGGCGGTTGCGGTTGACGACGCCGGCGCGGCATTCGTGGATGAAGCGCTCCCATAGCGCGTCGTCGGCGCTGATCAGGCCGGCGGAGAGGCCGAAGCGCGTGTGGTTGGCCGCTGCCAGCGCTGCGTCGAAATCGCCGACGCGGCGGACCTGCAGAACGGGCGCGAAGATTTCCTCGTCGGGCACACCCACGCCCGTCACATCGAGAATGGCGGGGGTGACGAAGGCGCCGCTGCGGCCTTCGATGCCGGTGAACGGGCGGATGACCTTGGCGCCGTGAGCACCAAGCCCCTCGACCCGCGCCTTGGCGGAGGTGGCTGCGGCTTCGGAAATCAGCGGGCCGATGTAGGGCTCGGGAGTCTCGTCCCACGCGCCGATGGTCAGTTTTCCGGCAAGGGCATCGACGGCCTCAAGCAGCGCCGTGCCGAAATCATTGTCGGGCACAATCAGTCGCCGCGCGCAGGAACAGCGCTGGCCAGTGGTGACGAAGGCGGACTGGATGACGACCGAGGCGGCTTCCTCGACATCGCCGTCCCAGGCGACGAGCGGGTTGTTGCCGCCCAGTTCCAAGGCCAGGATCACGTCGGGCCGGTCTGCGAAGATGCGCCGGAAATGGGCGCCAGCCGCAGCAGAGCCGGTGAAGAGCAGACCGTCGATCTGCCCGGCAACCAGCACCTCGCCGGTCTCGCGTCCGCCCTGGACGATCTGGAACACGCCCTCGGGCAGTCCCGCCTCGGCCCAGGCTTCGGCCATGGCCGCGCCGGTCGCCGGGGTCATTTCGGAGGGCTTGAACACCACGGTGTTGCCGGCGAGCAGGGCGGGGACGATGTGGCCGTTGGGCAGGTGGCCCGGGAAGTTGAAGGGGCCCAGCACTGCCATCACGCCGTGCGGGCGGTGGCGCAGCACGGCCTGGCCGAAGGGCATGTCTGAACGCTTCTCGCCGGCGCGTTCGGCCTGCGCGGTGATCGAGATGCCGACCTTGCCGATCATCGATCCGATCTCTGCGCGGCTTTCCCACAAGGGCTTGCCGGTCTCGCGCGAGATCACCTCGGCCATGGTCTCCTTGCGCGCTTCGAGCAAGGCCTTGTAGCGCTGCACGGCTTCGACACGGGCCTCCACGGGCAGCGCGGCCCAGCCCGGAAAGGCCTTGCGCGCGCGGTGCAGCGCGGCGGAGACTGCTCCCGCGCCGTCGATCTCGCCTTCCCAGACGAGGTCGCCGCTGGCCGGGTCGAAGGATTGCAGCTTCATCACTTGTCCCTCGTTACCGCGAAGATGCCGGTGGCGTTGCCGCTGTCGAACGTGAGGTCGAGCATGCCGCTGGCCGGATCGATGTCGCGGGTAATGAACTCGTAGAAGGAACCCGGTACTTCCATCATGGTTTCCGAACCGTCGGGCAGGCGGAAGGGGCGCTGGACCTTGTCGGCGAGGATCGCGGTCTGGCGCACGCGGCCGTTCTGCGAGATCTCGACTGCCGGCTTCATCGGATAGCCCTCGGCCTTGAGGGCGTCGGCGAGGGTAACGACGTCGGGAACGCGGGTGGTGGCGTGGTTGAAGGCATTGCCCTCGGTCGCGATCCAGCCGCCTTCCTTGCTGGCGTCGAGCAGCGTGCGATAGTCGTCGAGCGCGGGGATGGCATGCTGCCGTTCGAAGGCCTTGAGCGCGCCTTTCACGATCGTCTCGGCCTCGCGCATCGTGCAATCGCCGTCGCGGGCAAGCCCGTCCAGCGCATTGCGGACGGCCGCGTCGAGCGGATCGCGCGACGTGCCGAAGATGCGCCCGGCAGCCGCCTGCGCCGTGTCCGGCAGCTGGGCAATGTGAAGTTCCGAAACGAAGAACTGCGGGATCGCTTCGGGAAAGTCGCGGTGGACGAAAGCCCGTCCGGTCATTCTGAGCGCGGGCAGGGGATAGAGCCCGCCGACTTCGTAACCCATCGGCTCCAGGAAGCGGGCAAAGGCGCCATGCCCGGAAGGCAGATCACCGCAAGGCCCGTCGATCGTGCGCAGGGCGCCGTGATCGAAGACGATGGGGGCTCCGGCCTTGCGCTCGTTTTCGACATAGCGTGCGGCCGTGGGCACCCGATCCACCAGATCGAGGAACAGCGCCGCGTTCAGCGCCATGGCAACCTGCGCACGGCCCGGCCGGTTCGATGTTCCCCGAAGCTGCGGAGCGATTGCCAGCGTCGTCAGCGCCCAGTCGGCGCGCGTTTCGCCAACGGTCGATGCAAGCAGGCAGGCAAGAGTATCATGCTTGTCGGCGGTAGTGCTGGAAGTGGAATCCACGACACCCTCGTTGTTAAATTATTACGCTTGAAAGCAACATAAGAAACGCTGTTCGGAATGTCCATGCTGGCTCCGGCAACGGGTCCGGACCATGCGACTCCATGCCGACGTCGCCCCGACGATGCCAATGCACGGTTGGGTGATCTTGTGCGCGAATGGCTGGACAGTGCGCCTGCCAATCGTTTCGATACGCGCACGAACGGAATGGCAGAGAGGGCATATGTCGGCGATCAACACGGGCTTTATCGGAATCGGCAGCCAGGGCGGGCCAATGGCGCTTCGCATGCTGATGCGCTTTCCGCTGACGGTCTGGGCGCGGCGGCCGGAAGCGACAGTGGAATTCGCGGAAAAGGGCGCGAATATCGCCGCGAGTGTCGAGGATCTGGGCGCGGCCTGCGATCACGTCGGGCTGTGCGTCGTCAACGATGCGGACGTGCTGGAAATCTGCGGCAGACTGGTGCCGGCGATGAAGGCGGGCAGTCTGCTGGCTCTTCATTCCACGATCCTGCCCGAAACCGCCGCGCAGGTCGAGACGCTCTGTGCGAAGCACGGTGTCGCCATGGTCGATGCACCGGTCAGCGGAGGTGCGCCGGGTGCCGAGGCGGGCACGATGACGGTGATGTGCGGGGGATCGCAGGCGGCCTTCGATCAGGCCCGGCCGGTGTTCGACAGCTTCGGCAAGCTGATCGTCCTTCTGGGCGAAGCCGGCGCGGGACAGAAAGCCAAGATCGTCAACAACACGCTGATGGCCGCCAACATGGGGCTGGCACAGGCGGCGCTGCAGGCGGGCGAGGCGCTGGGCGTCGACCGCAAGGCGCTGGCCGAACTCGTCAACGCGAGCTCGGGCCGAAGCTTTGGCTTCGAGGTCTATGCCCGCATCCCCGAACCGCGCATGTTCGAACACGGCGCGAAGATGCTGCTCAAGGATACCAACCTGCTGGCGGCAATCCTGCCGGACAGTGCGGACACCACCATGCTGGAGAATGCCGCCAAGTCCTTCCTGCTGCTGGCGACGGAGGGGTGAGCGGGCTCGCCCTTTTCGGAGGGGCGGATCAGGGCTCGGATGGCAGGGCGTAGAGGCGATTTATGGGCGGAAGCCTGGGCTGAGAAAACCACGGTGGCTGTCATCGGCTTGCGTCGGGCTTAGTCTGCGCATAGCTTCGAGATTGATCAGGGAATCAAGGGGAGCAGGTTGCGAAGTGATGGATCGCCTGCTCGTCGATAAAGGCTTACCACCGGCCAAGATCAAGGCATGGCATACGGGCTCACCGAGAGCCGCTCGCACACATCCTTGGGGAGGCATGACGTTTGTCTCATTTCCTTCATTGGTGGAAGCGCGCCTGCTGACTAAATGCTGGATCTCTTGTCCTGTTTGGAAGTATATGTGGAAATAGTAGAAATAAGTGACACATCGATGAGTGATTTTAGGGTGATATTATATAATATGATGACGGCAAGGTAGTGTAGAATGCTGCAAAATTTGGGATTTTCACCCTCTCCATCGCTCCGATTTGGAGTGATATTTTCTGCATTTTTTTGTATTTTGTGTTTCTTTCTATCGCATGTGCAATGTGCTGCGGCCGATAATTCAAATTCATCAGTTCAAAATCAGACCGCTTCCATTGAAGTTTCATCAAATCCGCGCGTCGTATTTTCTGACATCGAGGAAGCGACGCACGACGGCCCAGCCCGCGGTTGGAGCGTAATTGCCTGGGGGGGGGTCCCCACGAAATATGCGATCAAGACCATAAAATTGCCGTCCCCCGCGTCGGGTTCGGTGCAAGTTTTCTCCATCATCGCTAGGGGCAGCGGGAATGCTGAATTGGCGCACGCGTTCGCCGCAAAATTTGGACGCCGTTACAGCTTTCGCGCTCGTGCTCGAGCACCAAACGGGGCGGTGACGGCTACTTTCGCATTGCAAGGTACCCGTGGTTATCAATACTTCGGATCGACAACAGTCACTTTAGGGAGAAAGTGGCAAGACATATACGTTGAAGGGCGGTCGCCGTTCGCGGACCAGGCAGCAAACATCAAGCTTATGCTAACGCAGTCAGCAAATCCGGTTGAGTTAGCTGGAGGTTCGTTGCGAGAGGTGAACTTGCCACCCCTAACATATTCAAATTCGTTGCTTTCAGTCCCCCCTACCTTTTTCGGTATGACTATAAATAAGTTAGGTTTCCACAACAACTGGCCCGGTCTTCACACAGGCGTTATTCGGCTTTGGGATACAGGCACGCGATGGATGGACCTAGAGCCTGCTCCAAATGAATGGGATTTTAAGAGGGCCGATTACTACGTAAAGTACGCTAGGCAACACAATGCCGACATCATCTTCACTTTGGGTCAGACGCCGTCTTGGGCGGCCAAATATCCTCATGCAGCATGTACTTATGGATCAGGTTGTTCGCAACCTAGCGATCTTCGTCTATGGCGCGCCTATGTGAGAAAGCTTGTTGAGCGGTATGGGGCGCAGGTCCGTTACTGGGAGTTATGGAATGAGCCTGATTATTCTGGCTTTTGGCGGGGCTCTCCTGAAATGCTGGCCGACATGGCAAAAATAGCATCAGAAGAAATTCATGCGCGGAATTTAAATAGTGTTCTAATCGGTCCTGCAATTACCCCTCGTGGTATTAATTTTCTTGACAGGTTTCTGTCCCATCCTCAGTCAAAATACCTTCAATATATATCATTTCATTATTATATTAATGAAAATAAAATAAGTGATTTATTGCCAATATTAGATAATGTGCGTTCTGTCATTAGGGGGCATGAAATCGGTGATATCCCCATATGGATCACGGAATTCGGCATAAACTGTCCCCAAAGGCCTGCGTCATGCGCTAAATCCACCAAAGAGGAGCAGACAGCCGAACTCAATATATTAAAAGCAATATTCCTTTCTGCTGCGAAGGGGGTAAAAAATATGAGTTTTTATAATTGGGAGCGCCGCCTTCCTCAGGCTCCAATATCGTTGTCCGAACCAAATTATTTATCGCTATCTCCTGTTGGGCAGGAATATGCAAAAGTGGTAAATTTGCTTTCTGGATCCGTGATTTCAAAGAGTTATATTGAAAAGGGAGTTTATTTTATTCTCCTAAGAAAAAATAAGAAAAATTTCGTAGTGATGTGGCCTGAGTTTGGTGATGCTATTGTGAAGCTGCCGACTAATTGGCGTTTTCGCTCCCTTGAAGCAATTCCATATGGCGATTTGGGAGATCTGAAAAATGGAACGCTTAAAGTGCCAAACAGTGCAATTGTGGTTGGTTTATTGTGAAATCGACTTAGGCATATAGACAAATTCAAACGTGAACGACTAACCGCTATGGGATAGCGGCGAATGCTCGCCGAACGACAGGAAAGGCTGCTTGTCCGAAAAAGCCGCCATCCCGTGCCGGCGCTGGCCCCCTCCTTCGGAAAGGAGGGGGCAACTTTACCCGTGCGCGCCGAACTCGTTTGCCAGTGCCGTCGTGATCCGCAGGCTGAGGGCATGTGATCGCGCGATCGGGTCGATGTAGTCCTTGTGGATCTGGGCATAGCCCGCCGCGCTGGAATCAGGATAGTCGCTGGGCTCGTCCACGGCGAAGTCGCCGATCGAGGGGAAGTGGATGGGGAAGGCGCGGCGTAGCTGCGCAAGCCCGTCCTCCACGCGCAGGCTGAAGAACATCTCCAGCACGTCGTCGCGGCTGATGTCGTTGGCGCGGCTGAAGGGCGGGACCATCACCGCACGCAGGAACATGTGCTTGAACAAGGCGATGCGCAGGCTCTGCAGCGCGCCCAGGCTGCGGCGGGTGTGTTCGCGGTCGTCGAGCGGGGCCTCGTCGGGGATCAGTTCGAGCAGCTTGTACAGCTTCATCGCATCCACGCGCAGCCGCGAGGCGAGGCGGCGGAACACGCCCGTGCGATCGTCCTTGGTGAGGTATTCTGCCAGTTTCAGGCAGGCGTCCGAAATGTGCTGCTCGTGCCCGCGATAAGGGCGGCTGGCCCAGTAGGCCGAGTTGAACAGTTCGCCATAGGCCGCCACCGTCTTGATCGAGGCGAGCGCATTGGCTGCGCGCACCAGCCGGATGAGCTGGCGCCCGCGGAAACTGCCACTCAGCATCTCGGCGATTTCCTCGCGGTTGCCGTCCGATGCGCTGCCCACGCCGGCTATCACGTTCACAGGGTAGCCGAGCTGCTGCAGGATCGCATTGTGCGGGATCGCGCGGATCTGGCGCAGGCTCATCGTCCGGTCGGCGGCAAGGTCCGACTGGCGGCGCGACTTGCGGCTGCCGGTATCGTTGAGCAGGCCGAGGCCGAAGGCGGTAATGGCCCGGCTGTAGGTCGCGCTTTCGAGGTGCTCGTGCTGAACCCGGCGGATCGCGCGGTAGAAGTCGAGGCTGAGGTCGGTGCGGCGATAGAAGACATCGGTCGGCGCCTTGGGATCGGCGCCCCACATCGGCTTTTCGGCCATGCGGGTCAGCGTTGCCAGCGCCAGTTCGTCCGAACCGAACCACAGGTAGCCGTCACCGCCCTGGAAGCTCACTTCGGGTTCCAGCCGGATGCCCGCGCGCAGGAAGCGGCGGCGTGCCCAGGGGGGCATCTGCCAGTTGAAGCGGTCGTCGATGCTGGAGGGATGGCAGCCGCGGCCCATCGATTCACCGCCGGTGTTGAAGATCAGTGCGGCGACATCGGTGAGGCCGTTGGCGGCCATGGCCTCGGCCAGCCGGCCATGCAGGCGTTCGATCGCGAGGGCAGCGGGAATCTGGCCGACGAAGCGGCCGGCGTCCGAATAGCCGGTCTGGATCGAGACGCGGCCACGCTTCTTCGCATATTCGCGATAGGCGGGCTCGGACAGCACCGCATCGAGGAAGCGGCCGCCGTGTTCGAGAGCGCTTTCGGTTTCGAACAGGGGCGAGACGTCGACCTTGTCCTCGATCCCGAACATCTTGGCGAAATAGAGCGCGGCGAGCACCGTGGTCGGCTGTTCGCATTCGGCCACCAGCATGCGGATCGGCGCATCGGCGTCGATATGGCCGAGGATCTGCGCCATGGCGAGAAACTGGCGCACGGCGGTGCTGTTCTCGATGGCGAGGGCCGCGAAGTTGGACTTGAGCGGCTTCACCTCGGCGAGCAGTTCGCGCATGCGCACCAGCGCGGCCTGGCTGGCAAGGTTGAGCTTGCCGTCCGGATCGATGCGGCGGCGGATCGCGTTCTGGAGCTGCGAGGAGTTCACGCGGAAGTGAATCCAGCCCATGCCAAGGCCATCGGCGCGCATCGCGGCGGCTACGACGAGCAATTGCCGGGCCGCATCCTTCCCGCCGTACCGGGCTTCCTCTTCCAGTTCCGCGATGATGCCCGACAGGCTGATCAGCTTGTCGGGATGATCGGTGGTCAGCGCGTTGGCCGCCTCGGAAAGCGCTTCGGGTTCCGAAAGGTCCTTGCTGAAATTGACGGCCATTTCGCTGGTATGCGCGGCGGCGCGTTCCAGCCTTTCGGCGATCTCCGGCTCCAGCTCCGCCAGGCTCGCGGCATAGCCTTCGAGGCGCATCGCCTTTTCCTGCAGGCGGTAGCGGATCGAGGTCGACCACGAGATGTCGGTGCGTCCGTCCATGTCGTACCCGACCCAGCTGGCGAAGCGCACCGGCATCGGTTGCAGGCTCTTCCAGCGCTTGGGCCAGCGGATGGCGGCAATGTCGAGCAGGCGCGCGCAGATGCGGTCTCGCGCCTTGTGGCCACGGGCGATCGCGGCCATGGCCTTCTCGTGTTCGTAGTCGAGCGTGATGGTGTCGCGCTCGGGCGAGGCCACGCAGACGGTGGCCCTGCTGTGATCGCCGCTCGATGCGGATTGCGCGACCGCTTCGGTCTGCGCCGAAGTCAGCAGGAACGTGGGGTGCGCGGTGAAGACGACGTGCGCCGCGGGGCGCTGCCAGCGTGCGGCGAAGGCAGTGAAGTCTTCCTCGTCGGCCGCTGCGTCGAGCCGGGCGTCGTTCTCGCCCAGCGGGATCGTTTCGAGCACGCGGTCGAGCCGGGCAGCGCGGGCGCGCAGGCCTTCGCAGTCCATCTCGGCGACAAGCGCTTCGATGTCATCAAGGCTCATCTCGCCGTTTTCGAGCTGGCGCGAGAGTTCGTGGCCGAGCTGGAAGACCGGGTTGTAGAGCGGGGTCTGCACGGTCAGCTTGTGCAGTTCCTGCAGGCGGTCGATAAGGCCGGCGACGGTGGAGAGGACGGGGCCGCTCATCGTGCCAGCTCCGCGGCCGCGCGTGCGGTGGCTTCGATCTTCGCCGTGTCGGGCGCACCCCCTTCGGCTCCGCTCAGGACATGCTTGGGGACCATCCAGCTGCCGCCGACGCACAGGACGGCATCGAGCGCGAGCCAGTCGGGCGCATTGTCGATGGTGACGCCGCCAGTCGGGCAGAACTTGGCCGCCGCCAGCGGGGCGGAAATGGCCTTGAGGGCGGAAGGACCGCCCGCCGCCATGGCCGGGAAGAACTTCAGCCGGTCAAAGCCGAATTCGAGCGCGAACATCACGTCGCTGGCATTGGCGGTGCCGGGCAGGAAGGGGATGCCGGATTTAGCCGCCGCTTCGGCGAGTTTCGGGGTCAGGCCGGGCGAGACGATGAATTCGGACCCGGCATCGATCGCCTTGGTCAGATCGTCGGGCGTCAGCACTGTGCCCGCGCCCACCACCGCGCCGGGAACCTGCTTCATCACCTTGATCGCCTCGATCGCGCATTCGGTACGCAACGTCACTTCCAGCGCGGGAAGGCCGCCCGCGACGAGCGCTTCGGCGATCGGCAGGGCGTGTTCGATGTCCTCGATCACCAGCACCGGAATGACCGGTGCCAGGAGCATGACCTTTTCGACGGCGGCGGATGAGGTGGTCATTGCTGCAAGTGCTCCCTTGCGAAGGCGGCAGCGGCGCCGAACAGGCCGGGCTGCGGATGAGTGATGAGCTTGACGGGAAGGCTGGCCATCATGCCGGCGAAGCGGCCCTTGGCGCAGAACCTTTCGGCAAAGCCGGATTGCAGGATGGTCTCGCGGATGCGGTAGCCCAGCCCGCCGGCGATCACGACGCCGCCGGCGCCATGGGCCAGGGCATAATCGCCCGCGGCCGCGCCCAGCGAGAGGCAAAAGCGGTCCACCGCGGCGGCGGCAAGGCTGTCCTCGCCCGAAGCGGCGGCGGTCCAGATTTCGACGTCACTGCGTTCGAGGACGGCGCGGTGCTCCATCGCGGCCAGCGTGGCGTAGATGTCGACGATGGCTGGGCCGGAGACGACGCGCTCCACCGAGACGCGGGTATGCCGCTTGCGCAGCCGTGCGAGGATGGCGTCCTCGATCTGGTCGAGCGGGGCGAAATCGATGTGGCCGCCCTCGGTCGCCTGCACGTGGTAGCTGCCGGTGCCGCTGCGCCAGAGGTGCGCGACGCCAAGGCCGGTGCCCGGACCGATCACGCTGATCGTGCCACTTTCGGGCAGGGGGGCGCCCGTAGGCCCCGCAAGATCGACGAACTGCGCGGCGTCCGCGCGGGCCACGGCATGGGCGACGGCGGCGAAGTCGTTGACGATGGTCTGGCGGGTCGCGCCCAGCTTCTCCGCGATCAGGGCCGGGCGGATGATCCAGGGATTGTTGGTGAAACGGATGATGTCGCCGCCGACGGGCCCGGCGACCGACATGGCGACGGCGGGGGGCAAGGTGCCGCCGTTCATTTCCTCGAACGCCTGCCAGGCGGTTTCGAAACTGGCGTGGTCGCTGGTGTGCAGCGTTGCCGGATCGCCCAGTGTGATCGTGCCATCGGGGGCTATCGTGGCCAGAGCGAAGCGCGCGTGGGTGCCGCCGACGTCTATGGTCACAAGTTCGGTCATCATGCTTTTCGGCATCGGGCTCTCCGGTTGCCGGATTCGTCCGGTCTTCTCCAGGGTTTGCGACTGGCTCACAGTCCGGCCATCTCCAGCATGGCCGAGCCGCCCTGTTCGGCGCCGCCCGCGCTCATGCGGAACATCGCGAAGAGTTCGCGGCCCATGCCCATTTCGGCGGCCGGGGCGGGCGCGGGTTCGCGGGCGGAAAGGTCCGCGCTGGTCGAAAGCGATCCGTCCTCGGCCGAAAGGCGCACCACGTCGCCGTCGCGCAGGAAGGCGAGCGGGCCGGGCTTGCCGTCCTTGGCCAGCGCTTCGGGCGTGACGTGAATGGCGGCGGGAACCTTGCCGCTCGCGCCCGACATGCGCCCGTCGGTGACGAGCGCGACCTTGAAGCCGCGATCCTGCAGCACGCCGAGCGGCGGCGTCAGCTTGTGCAGTTCGGGCATGCCGTTGGCGCGGGGCCCCTGGAAGCGCACGACGACGACCACGTCCTTGTCCAGCTCGCCCGCCTTGAAGGCCTGCGCCACGGCTTCCTGCGTGTCGAACACGCGGCAGGGCGCCTCGATGGCCCAGCGTTCCTTGTCGACGGCGCTGGTCTTGAAGGTTCCGCGCCCGAGGTTGCCCGAAACGAGGCGCATGCCGCCATCGGGCTGGAAGGGATCGGAGACGGGGCGCAGCATGGTGTCGTCGCCGCTGGTCGCGGGAACGGGCGACCACCCCAGAGCGTCGTCCATCAGCACCGGCTCGCAGGCGTAGTCGCTCATGCCGCCTTCGGCGACGGTGAGTACGTCGGCATGGGCCAGCCCCGCACCCAGCAGTTCGCGCACGACCCATGCCATGCCGCCCGCCGCGTGGAAGTGGTTCACGTCGCCCGATCCGTTGGGATAGACGCGGGTAATGAGGGGGACGGCGGAGGACAGTTCGTCGAAATCCTCCCAGTCGATGATCACGCCCGCGGCACGAGCCATGGCCGGCAGGTGGATCGCATGGTTGGTCGAGCCCCCGGTGGCAAGCAGGCCGACCACGGCATTGACGATCGCCTTCTCGTCCACGACTTCGGCCATGGGGCGGTAATCGTTGCCCTTCCTTGTCATCCCCGCCAGCCGGTGGACGGCGGCACGGGTCAGGGCCTGGCGCAGCGGCGTGTTCGGCGGCACGAAAGCCGCGCCGGGCACGTGCAGCCCCATCATCTCCATCATCATCTGGTTGGAGTTGGCGGTGCCATAGAACGTGCAGGTGCCGGGCGAATGGTAGCTGGCGCTTTCACTGGCGAGCAGTTCCTCGCGACCGACCTTGCCCTCTGCATAGAGCTGGCGCGTCTTCTGTTTTTCCTTGTTGGTGATGCCGCTGGGCATCGGCCCGGAGGGGATGAAAATCGCCGGCAGATGGCCAAAGCGTAGCGCGCCCATGACGAGGCCGGGCACGATCTTGTCGCAGATCCCCAGCAGCGCCACGCCGTCGAACATCGCGTGGCTGAGCGCGACGGCCGAGGAAAGCGCGATGGTGTCGCGGCTGAACAGCGAGAGTTCCATGCCGTCGAAGCCCTGCGTCACGCCGTCGCACATGGCGGGCACGCCGCCCGCGACCTGGGCCGTGGCGCCCACTTCGCGGGCGAAGAGCTTCATCTGCTCGGGGTAGCGGCCATAGGGCTGATGGGCGCTGAGCATGTCATTGTAGGCGGTGACGATGCCCAGGTTCAGCGCGCCGCCGGTGGCGATGGCGGCCTTGTCCTCGCCCGATGCGGCAAAGCCGTGGGCAAGGTTCGAGCAGGACAGGAAGCTGCGGTCGGAATGGCGATCCCGCTCGCGCGCCACGAGGTCCAGATAGCGCGCGCGGCTTTGTTTCGAACGCTCGATGATGCGATCGGTGACATGTGCGACCACCGTATTGAGGGTGCTCATGGCCTACTCCTGATCTATTGTCCGGACGTTGGGACCCCACACGGGCAATGCCGCGTGCGGGCATCGGGCGACCGGTATCACTCCAATTCCTGCGCCATGCCGGCGCTTACTCGTGCCAGGTCACCCCGTCGCGTTCGGCGAGCGCGATGGCGGCGGAGGGCCCCCAGCTTCCGGCAGTATAAGTCTTGGGTTCGAGCTGTTGTTCCTCCCAGCCGGCGCGGATCGCGTCGATCCATTCCCATTGCGCCTCCACTTCATCGCGGCGGACGAAGAGCGTCTGGTCGCCCTCGATGAGGTCGAGCAGCAGGCGTTCGTAGGCGATGCGGCGCTGCGGGCCGGCGAAAGCATCGGGCAGGGAAATCTCGAGCGGGATCGAGCGCAGGGCAATGCCCTCACGATCGAGCCCGGGCACCTTGGCCATCAGCGAGAGAGTGATGTTCTCGCTGGGCTGGATGCCGATGACGAGCCGGTTCGGCACCATCTTGGCGGCACGACCGCTGAAGATCGAATGCGGTACGCTGCGGAACTGGACGACGATTTCCGTCGTTCGGCGGGGCAGCCGCTTGCCCGTGCGCAGATAGAAGGGCACGCCCTGCCAGCGCCAGTTGTCGATATGCGCCTTGATCGCGACGAAAGTCTCGGTGTCCGAATCCTTGCCGAGTTCGTCATCGTATCCGGGAACCGCCGCGCCGCCGATGGCACCTGCGCGGTACTGCCCGGTGACCGTTTCCCTGACGTCGACCTTGCGCAGGCTGCGCAGAACCTTGACCTTCTCGTCCCGCACGTTGGTGGCATCGTAGGAAACGGGCGGTTCCATCGCGAGCAGCGCCAGCAGCTGCAGCATGTGGTTCTGCACCATGTCGCGCAGGGCACCGGAATCGTTGTAATAGGCCACGCGCGATTCCAGGCCGACGGTTTCGGCCACGGTGATCTGCACATGGTCGATATGGGCGGCGTTCCACAGCGGTTCGAACATGATGTTGGCGAAGCGCAGCGCCAGCAGGTTCTGGACCGTCTCCTTGCCCAGATAATGGTCGATCCGGTAGATCCGCTCCTCGGGAAAGGCCGCGGAGACGGCATCGTTGATGACCTTGCTCGACGCGAGATCGATGCCCAGCGGCTTTTCGAGGCCGATTCGCACCCGCTTGCCGGCAAGACCGCTCTGTTCGAGGCCGCGAATGGTCGGCTCGAACAGGCTGGGGGCCGTCGACAGGAAGATCGAGAGCCCTTCCTTCGGGGAGCCCACTTTCTGCGCCAGCGCCTTGAACCCTTCGGCCTCGTTCGCATCGAGCGGCTGATAGCTCAGCCGGTTGAGGAACGTGGCCATGCCGCCCCGGCGGTTGGCGGGAAGGAACTGTTCCAGCGATTCGCGCGCGAAGTTGCGGAAAGAGAGGTCGTCCAGATCCGAACGGGCCGTACCGATGATCTCGATCTGCGGATCCAGCAGTCCTTCCGCGTCGAGCGCGCAGAGCGATGGCAACAGCATCCTGCGTGAAAGATCGCCGGTGGCGCCGAAGAGGAGCAGACGATCGGAAGTGAATTTCGTCACGAAAACCTTTCCAATGATGAAAGCCGCGCTCCTCTTCACGGCCCTCGGAGCGTAACCGAGACTTCGCAGTCTACGCAAGTGCAGCATAACGAGTGTACAGGGAGAACGCCAGCGTCCAAAAGCGGCGCAAAGGCTGCGTTTGGGTTCTGTATTTCGGGAAAAGGGGCAGGCGGGAAGTTATGAGGCCGGATGCAGGATGGCGATTGCCACGGGTTTGTCCCCGAATAACGCTAGTGGGCTCTATCCCGTGCGGCGAAAGCGTATCATGACGAAGAAAAGCGGAAAGGTGGATTGCGAATGACCGTCGAGGGCGTTCATCTCCTCGAGCAACTGCAGACCCCGGCACTGATGGTGTCGCGTGGGCAGGTGCGTTTTGCGAACAGCGCGGCCAAGACGCTGCTGGGGGCCCACATCGTGGGGCAGGATGTGCGCATTGCCATTCGCGACCCCAAGGCCGTGGCCGCGATTCTCAGCGACAGCGGCGGTCTGGCCCAAGTTTCGGGGCTTTCGACCGGAGGCTCGGTCTGGGAAGTGGACTGCCGGGTGCTGGGGCCGAACGATCGGCTGGTTAGTCTCTACGACCTCTCCGAGAGAGTCAGCGTGGCCAAGTCCCATGCCGATTTCGTGGCCAATGCCAGCCATGAACTGCGCACGCCGCTGGCCAATGTGCTGGGCTATGTCGAGACGCTGATGAATCCGAAGGCGGGCGGCGACGAGACGGTGCGCAACCGTTTCCTCGAAACCATCCGCCACGAGGCGCAGCGCATGCAGGCGCTGATTTCCGACCTCATGTCGCTCTCGCGGATCGAGGCGATCAAGCACGAAGTGCCGCTGGACAATGTCGAGCTCGTGGCCCTGGTGCACGATGTCGCCGGCGAGTTTCGCCGCAGCGCACAGGTTGCCGTGACTGCGAACTGCACCAGGGCGGTGATCGCGGGGGATCGCGGCCAGCTTTCGCAGGTCCTGCGCAACCTGATCGACAATGCCCTGAAATACGGCAAGCCCGGCGGTCCGGTGGAGGTGTCGGTCGAGGCGGCGCGCACCGGCTGGGTGCTGATCACCGTTCGCGACGAGGGGGAGGGGATTCCCCCGGAGCACCTTCCCCGGATTACCGAGCGTTTCTATCGCGCCGATACCAGCCGCAGCCGCGCCGCCGGCGGGACGGGGCTGGGGCTGTCCATCGTCAAGCACATCGTCGAGCGTCACCGCGGCCGCTTCGACATCGAAAGCCGCCTTGGCGCGGGCACGACGGCATCGCTCATGCTGCCGCTGCGCGACGAAAGCTGAAGGCTCGCAGGGGCGCGCCCGGTCAGAAGTCCAGTTCGAACCGGGTGCCGACCACGTGGGCGTCGTATTCGTAGCGGCCCGAGGGCAGCACCCTGGCGCCGTCGTATTGCAGCAGGGCATAGTTGAAGTTGAAGCGCAGGTACTGGATCGGCGACCAGATCAGCGCGGCGATGTAGCCGTTCTGGGTGCCGCCCCGTATATCCTTGCTGTCGAGGTCGAGATAGTCGTAGCGCAGATTGACCTGGATCGAACCGATGCCGCCATCGCCCAATGGCGTGGCCGGTGCCTTGCTGGTGAAAATGCCTGATTTGTAGCCGCGGCTGTCCCCCCTTGTGAGGAAGTAGCCGACTTCTGCGTAACCGCCACGGAAGGTGACGGACGGCAGGCCGGCGCGATCGGCGCGCAGGGCGTGGACTTCGACCGCGCCATGCCAGCGCCCGGCGATTCCCGCCAGTTCGAGACCGTAGCTCGTCTCGTGATCGACCTGCATGGTCGGGGTGCCGATCAGGCGCGTGCTGGTGGAATGCGCGTAGGGGCGCTGGCGGTACCGGGTAGTGCCGTCGGACAGGCGCCCCAGCCGCCGCTGGTGTGCGGAAGCGCCGAAGTGCAGCTGGATGTCGTCCGCCTTCGGGGCGAATACCAGCCGTCCGTCGATGCTGTAGCTGTTGTTCTCGTCGCCGCCCGATACACCGTCGCTGCTGTTGGCGAGCGAGCCGATGTCGTCGGTGAAGATGCCGAGCTGGGCCAGCAGGTCTCCGCGCTGGTACTGCGCGGAAAGGCCCAGCCGGCGTTCGAATCCGAAAGCGTCGGTGAAGGCGGCCCGCTCCATGAAGCTGCCCGAGGTGTCCCCGGTCAGTTCGTCGAGCGCCTGGAACGGGTTGTGATTGCCCAGTGTTACCAGCCAGGACCCGTTTTTGTAGGTGACGAAGGAATCCACGAGGTCGACGGCATTGTCCGACAGCTCGAGTTCCAGCTTGTAGCCGAAGCCGGCCCCCAGGCTGCCTTCGCCACCGAGGCGGATGCGCCGCATTTCGCTGGAGAACCCGAGGCCGTTGTCGTCGAGGCCGCCGGGGGCCGAAATGTAGTTCGCGTCCGCCTGAATCCGGCCTTTGACTTTGAAGGCCTTGTCGCCTTCGGACAGGCGGGGGCTGCCTTTCCAATCGATTTTCGTCGCAGCCTTGGGGGCAGCGGGTGCGGTTACGGCCGTGCTTGCCGCCATCGGCGAAGGCGTGACGCCAGCGTTCGCAGGCGCGGCGGCAGTGCTGGGAGGAGGCGGTGCGGATGCCATGCCGAGAGCGCTTTCCAGGCGTTCCAGCCGTTCGCGCAGCGCGCGAATCTCGGTGCGCATCGCCTCCGCTTCGGCGTCAGAGACGCTTTGCCCGAGAGCAGGCATGGGAAGGGCTATCGCCGCGGCAAGGGCTGTCCCGGAAAAGCATCGATACATGTAAGGCGACTCCGCAGGTGGCCATATCCGCAAGGGGAGATGTGGCCTTAAGCGGCGCGGCGAATATTGCCGTTAAATGACGAAAAAATGACATCAATCCGACGAGGTCGGCGCGACCTGATGCCAGAAGTCGCATCGGACTGTCCAGAGAGGACCCCGCTTGTTGGCGTAACGCACTACAACAGACATAGTAGGTTACTTTTTGGACATCATGGGTTACATTTTGGGAGGGAGAAGTGGCTGATTTCCGCCGGTCTTGAAGCACAGAAACATTGCGTCACAAAAATGTAACTCGCCAGTCATATGGGCGTCGTCGTTTTGTAACCGTTTGTTCACGGAAGGACTGTGGGGTGAAAAGAAATTTGGGGCTGTCCGCGCTGGCCGTGGCGGTTTCGCTCGGTTGGGCGTTGCCATCTCAGGCGAGTGCCGCAGATACGGCATCGGTGCAGGAAGAGCTCGCAGCCATGCGTGCTCAGATGAAGGCGATGGCGGAGCGGATCGACTCGCTGGAAGCTGAACTGGCCGTCGCCCAGGCGCGTGCCGATTCGGCCAATACCGTGGCCGAGGCTGCTGCCGAAACGGCGACGCAGGCCAAGGTTGCCGCCGATGCCGCCGACAAGGCTCCGCCAGTCAAGGTCGCCTGGAAGGGCGCACCCGAATTCAGCACCGACGATGGCTGGAGCTTCAAACCGCGCGGCCGCATGCAGGTCGATGTGGGTAGCGTCGACGGCCCGTCCGGCCTGGCATCCGCCAATCAGGCCCATCTGGGCACGAGCGTCGAATTCCGCCGCATCTACCTTGCCTTCGATGGCACCATGCCCGGCGGTTTCGGCTATCGCACCGAGATCAACGTTGCCAATTCCGACGTGGCGATCAACGACATGTACCTGACCTACAAGGCGGGCAGGCATGTGACGCTGACGCTGGGCAACCAGAAGCCGAACTGGGGTCTGGAAGAGATGACCTCCGACCTGTTCACCAGCTTCCAGGAGCGCGCCAGCTACTCGCAGGCCTTCGGTTTCGAACGCCGGATCGGCCTCAATGCGCAGTATGCGGGCAAGACCGTGGTGGCCCAGCTGGGTGTCTTCGTCGACGATCCCAAGTCGATGGGTGGCGACACCAACAAGTCGTGGAGCGTCGACGGCCGCCTGGTCGCCATGCCCAAGGTTGCCGGCGGTACGTTGCACCTGGGCGGGTCTGTGCACGTGCGCACCCTCAACGATTCGATTCCGTCGGTGACCTATCAGGCGCGTCCGTTCGTCCACACGACCGACCTGCGTTTCGTCAAGGCCGGCATCGGCGACGCCACGCAGGAACGCGGTTTCGGCCTTGAGGCGGCTTATGTGAAGGGCCGCTTTCACGCCACCGCGGAAAGCTTCTGGCAGACGGTTCGCCGCAGCGGTTTCAAGGACCCCACCTTCAATGGCGGCTATGCCGAAGTGGGCTATCTGCTGACCGACGACGTGAGCACGTACAAGCGCGGCACATATGATCGCATCAAGCCGAAGAACGGCTTCGACAAGGGCGGCATCGGGGCCATCCAGATCAATGGCCGTTACGAATGGCTCGATCTCACCGATGCCGGAATCGTCGGCGGCCGCCAGCAGACGGCCGGCATCTCGGCGATCTGGATTCCGATCGACTACGTGCGTTTCATCGTCGACTACGGCCATATCTGGGTCAAGGATTCGCCTGTGACCGCCAATGGTGATGCAAGCTATGGCGTCGATGCCATGGGCATGCGCGCGCAGTTCGATTTCTGATCCGGGGCAGGTGCGCGCGGCGATTGTGCCGTGCGCGCTTGCAACATGCCGGCCCGGCACCTAGAGGCGATGGACCTTGCCGGCAGACACCGGCGAGGCCCTTGTCTCGGAAGGTAAAACGGGAATTGGCAGAAAACCAAAGGTTTCTCAACAATTTCAGGGACAAACCCGCAATGTCATTCTTTCGTCATAGAAGTGTCATTGTATCCCAATAGGGGCGTCCCACAGTTAAGCCCAAGGGGGTTAAGTCCATGCATTCGACCAAGACATTCTTCGTTGTTGCCGCTTCGGCGCTCGCGCTCAGTGCGTGCGGCGGTTCGGGCGGTGGAGCTTCCGGAGCCCGCGATTACGTGACCGCAGTCGGTTCCTCGACCGTCTATCCCTTCGCCACCGCCGTGGCTGAGGAGTTCGCCAAGGAAGGCCACAAGTCCCCGGTGATCGAATCGACCGGTACGGGCGCGGGCATGAAGCTGTTCTGTGCGGGCATCGGTGCCCAGCATCCCGATATCGAGGATGCCTCGCGCCGGATGAAGAAGTCCGAGTACGAGCAGTGCCAGAAGAACGGCGTGACCGAAGTGGTCGAAGTTCAGGTCGGTATCGACGGTATCGCTTTCGCCGAGGCCAAGAACGGCCCGGGCATGCAGCTGACCCCGGCCGACATCTACAAGGCGCTGGCCGCCGATCCGTTCGGCAAGCCGAACACGTCCAAGACCTGGAAGGACGTGAACCCGTCGCTGCCCGATGAGCCGATCCTCGTTTACGGTCCGCCGTCGACCTCCGGTACGCGTGATGCGCTCAAGGAACTGATCCTCGAAGCCGGGTGCAAGACCGATCCGGAAACCGTCGCGCTCAAGGATACCGACAAGGACAAGTACGAGGCGATCTGCCACGACATCCGCGAGGATGGTCCCTATGTCGACGCCGGCGAGAACGACAACCTGATCGTTCAGAAGCTTTCCAAGAATCCCAAGGCGATCGGCATCTTCGGCTATTCCTACCTCGAAGAGAATGCCGGCGTGCTCAACGGCATCTCGCTGTCGGGTATCACGCCGACCTACGATGCGATTGCCGATTTCAGCTATCCCGGCGCGCGCCCGCTCTACATCTACATCAAGAAGCAGCACCTCGGCCCGATCAAGGACCTGAAGGCCTATGCCGAGGCATGGACCAAGGCCTGGGGCCCCGATGGCTACCTCAAGCCGAAGGGCATGATCATTGCCACCGAAGAGGTGCGCAAGAAGAACGCCGACATCATTGCCAACATGACGCCGCTCGACCCCAGCGAGCTGCACTAAGGAAAATTACGGCCAGTCATGATTCTTACCGGAGTTCTCCTGGCCGTGATCGGCCTGGGCCTTGTCGGCTGGTTTGCCGCCCGGGCCCGGGCCCGGCTGCTCTATACCGGCCGGGGATCGATGCATTCGATGCCCGGCTACCACGGCTGGCACATGGCGCTGTGGATTCTGGTCCCGGGCCTCCTGACCTGGGCGGTCTGGTCCGGGATCATGCCCGGGCTCGTCAACGGCGCTGTCATGGCCGATCCGGCCGCGGCCCAGCTTCCCGCCGAGGAAATGCACCGCGCGGCCATCCTCGCCGAGGCCCAGACGCTCGCGGCCAATCCCGATGCAGTGGCTTTCGATGCAAAATCGCAGGCGCTGGCCGAGCCGATGCGCGCGGCGCAGACGCGGTTCGGTTTCATGGGCGCGGCGCTTATCCTGATCGCCGCACTGGCCGGCGGCGGCTATGGTTTTACCCGCGTTCGCGCCAGATTTCCGGCCCGCACGCATGTCGAACGCGCGGTGTTGGCCTTGCTGCTTGCCGCCTCGCTCATGGCGATTCTGACGACGTTCGGCATCGTCGCTTCGCTGCTGTTCGAGGCCGGGCTGTTCTTCAAGGACGTTTCGCCGATTGCGTTCCTCACCGGTACGCACTGGGCCCCCGGCAACGCGCGCGGCGTCGATATTGATGGAAACTTCGGTGCCGTGCCGCTGTTCTGGGGCACGATCTACATCGGCGCGATCATCGCGATGCTGGTCGCCATTCCGCTCGGCCTGATGAGCGCGATCTACCTCACGCAATACGCATCCTCCACGGTGCGCAAGTGGATCAAGCCGACGCTCGAGATTCTGGCCGGCATTCCCACCGTGGTCTACGGCTATTTCGCCGCACTGACCGTGGCGCCGATCATCCGTGATTTCGCGGGAAGCCTGGGCATGGCGAACCCGTCGACCGAAAGCGCGCTGGCCGCGGGCCTCGTCATGGGCGTGATGATCATTCCCTTCGTGTCCTCGATGGCCGACGATGCCCTGGCCGCCGTGCCGCGCGCGATGAGCGACGGTTCGCTGGCGCTCGGTGCGACGCGCTCCGAGACGATCAAGAAAGTGCTGCTGCCCGCCGCGCTGCCCGGCATCGTCGCGGGCGTGATGCTGGCGATCAGCCGCGCCATCGGCGAGACCATGATCGTGGTCATGGCTGCGGGCGCGTCCGCGCGGCTTTCGGCCAATCCCTTCGATTCGATGACCACTGTCACCTACCAGATCGTGCAGATGCTGACGGGTGACCAGGAGTTCAACAGCCCCAAGACGCTCTCGGCCTTTGCGCTGGGTCTCGTGCTCTTCGTGGTGACCCTGATCCTCAACATCATCGCCCTGCGCGTCGTCAAACGGTTCCGTGAAGCTTATGAATAGTCCCGACTGGAACTCGCCCGCGGCCGCCAAGCGGCTGGCGCGGCGCCATGCCGCCGAGCGGCGCTTCAAGCTGATCGGCCTCGGTGCGATCCTGCTCAGCCTCGCGTTCCTCGCGCTGCTGCTGTTCATCATGATGCACAGCGGTCTGGGCGGGCTCAGCTGGGGCTTCCTGTCGGGCTCGGATTCCACCGACCCGCATGTCGCCGGCATCTGGAGCGCGACCAAGGGTTCCATCCTGACGATGCTGGTGACGCTCGTGCTCTCGTTCCCGATGGGCGTGCTGGCGGCGATCTACCTCGAGGAATTCGCCCCGCGCAGCCGCTGGATCGAATGGGTCGAGGTCTCGATCAACAACCTGGCCGCGGTGCCTTCGATCATTTTCGGCCTGCTCGGTCTGGCCGTGTTCCTCAACACGATGGACCTGCCGCGTTCCTCGCCGCTGGTCGGCGGCCTCACGCTGGCCCTGATGACCATGCCGGTGATCGTCATTTCCGGGCGCAACGCGATCAAGGCAGTGCCGCCGTCGATCCGCGACGCGGCGCTGGCGGTAGGCGCCAGCAAGGTGCAGGCGGTGTTCCACCACGTTCTGCCGCTCGCGCTGCCCGGCATCATGACCGGCACCATCATCGGCATGGCCCGCGCACTGGGCGAAACCGCGCCGCTGCTGATGATCGGCATGCGCGCATTCATCGTCACACCGCCGGGCGGGGTCACCGATCCTTCCAGCGTGCTGCCGATGCAGATTTTCCTGTGGTCTGACGAAATCGACAAGGCTTTCGTCCAGAACACTTCCGCCGCCATCATCGTCCTGCTGGCCTTCCTGCTGGCGATGAACGGCCTTGCGATCTACCTTCGAAACAAATTCGAGGTCCGCTGGTAGGGACATGACCGAAACCAAGCTTACAGCCCGCAACGTCGACGTTTTCTACGGCCCCAAGAAGGCCATCGACAACGTTTCGATCGATATCGACAACGGTATCGTCACTGCATTCATCGGGCCTTCGGGCTGCGGCAAGTCGACGTTCCTGCGTTCGTTGAACCGCATGAACGACACCATCGCGGGGGCCCGCGTCACCGGCGAGATCCTGCTCGACGGTGAGGACATCTACGCGCCCACGATGGACCCCGTCGCCCTGCGCGCGCGGGTCGGCATGGTGTTCCAGAAGCCCAACCCGTTTCCCAAGTCGATCTACGAGAACATTGCCTACGGCCCGCGCATTCACGGCCTTGCCGGGAACAAGGCGGACCTCGATGTCATCATCGAGCAGTCGCTGACCAAGGCCGGCCTGTGGGACGAGGTGAAGGACCGCCTGATGGATGCCGGCACCGCGCTTTCGGGTGGCCAGCAGCAGCGCCTGTGCATTGCCCGCGCGATTGCCGTCAGCCCCGAGGTGATCCTGATGGACGAGCCCTGTTCGGCGCTAGACCCCATCGCGACCGCCAAGATCGAGGAACTGATCGACGAGCTGAAGGAAAACTACGCGATCGTCATCGTGACGCACTCGATGCAACAGGCCGCCCGCGTCTCGCAGCGCACGGCTTTTTTCCACCTTGGCAACCTCGTGGAGTATGGTGAGACCAGCGAAATCTTCACCAATCCGCGCGAAGAGAAGACCAAGGACTATATTACCGGCCGTTACGGCTGAGAGGGAACACGCCATGGTAGACCATACCGTAAAGGCATTCGATTCGGAGATCGGCCAGCTTCGCGGCCTTGTGGCCGAGATGGGCGGGCTTGCCGAAGTCGCCATTCGCGATGCGATCACCGCGCTCGTGCAGCATGACGAGGACCTGGCCGAACAGGTCGTTGCCGCCGACGCCAAGCTCGATGCGCTCGAGGCCGAGGTCGACCGCCTCGCCGTGCGCACCATCGCGCTCCGGGCGCCGATGGCCGACGACTTGCGCGATGTCATCGCCGCGCTCAAGATCTCGGGCGTCATCGAACGCATCGGAGACTATGCCAAGAACATCGCCAAGCGCGTCAATGCGCTTGAAGGGCGCAACAATATCGAGCCGGTCACGCTGATCCCGATGATGGCGGAGATCGCCGAGAGCATGGTGCGCGATGTGCTCAATGCCTACGGCTCGCGCGATGCGACGCTGTCGGTCGAGGTGATCCGCCGCGACCAGAAACTGGACCAGTTCTACAACACGCTGTTCCGCTCGCTGCTCACGCACATGATGGAAAACCCCGCGACCATCACCAGCGCTGCGCAGTTGCTGTTCATCGCCCGCAACCTCGAGCGCATCGGCGATCACGCCACGAACGTCGCGGAGATGGTCTATTACGCCGCGACCGGCGAGTACTGCACCGAACGCGATACGCAGACGGATGATACGGGATTCACGGCATGAATGGGACGGTTCTCGTCGTCGAGGACGACACCGCGCTTTGCGAGCTGCTGACCTGGAACCTCAGCGCCGAGGGCTATGAGGTTCGCGCCACCGGCGACGGCGAGGAAGCGCTGCTGATGGTGCGCGAACAGATGCCCGACGCCATCATCCTCGACTGGATGATCGAGCAGGTTCCCGGCATCGAGGTCTGCCGCCAGCTGCGCAAGGACAAGGAAACCGCGCAGGTTCCCATCCTCATGCTCACCGCGCGCGGTGAGGAAGAGGACATGATCCGCGGCTTCAAGACCGGCGCCGACGACTATGTCACCAAGCCGTTCTCCCCGCGCGAACTGCTCGTTCGCGTGGAGGCGCTGCTGCGCCGCGCGCGTCCGTCGCTGACGGGAAGCGTGCTGCAGTGGGGCGACATCGAGCTCGACGCCACCAGCCACCGCGTGCGTCGTGGCGGCGAACCGCTTCATCTGGGGCCGACGGAATTCCGTCTCCTGCGCTATTTCATGGAACGGCCCAACCGCGTGGTCTCGCGCCAGCAGATCCTCGACGGGGTATGGGGCATGGATTCGGACATCGACGAGCGCACCGTGGACGTGCACATCCGCCGCCTGCGCAAGGCGATCAACCGGCCCGGCGACACCGACCCGATCCGCACCGTCCGCGCCGCCGGCTATGCCATGGACGTGAGCTGAGGCGCGCACGCACCTCCATTTATCCTGTGTCCGCTTGTCCTGAGCTTGTCGAAGGACGTTGGCGCTGCGTTGCGGTTCACGCCTTTCGACAAGCTCAGGACGAGCGGGAGAGGGGCGGTATGCAGGCCCTGTTTTGTTATCGCCCCAGCGCCTTGCCGGGCTGACCCGGCGCATTAATGTCGCCCACGCACAAAGTGGGACAGGCGCATGACTGGCAAGCTCGGCTTCGGCTACCTCTATGATTTTCGCAATCCGGAGCCGTGGCTCCGTGCGCCGGAAGAGCTCTATCGCGGCATCCTCGATACCGTGGTGGAGACCGAATCGCTGGGCTTCGACGGCGCCTGGGTGCCCGAACATCACCTCGCCGCCGATGGCTACATGCCTTCGCCGATGGTCGCGCTGAGCGCCATTGCCGCGCGCACCAGCCGCATGCGGCTCGGCTCCGGCATTGCCCTGGGCCCGCTCTACGAACCGTTGCGCTTTGCCGAGGACTGCGCGGTGCTCGATGCCCTGTCCGGCGGGCGCCTCGCGATGGGGCTGGCGATCGGCTACCGCGCCCGCGAATATGCCGCCCACGGCCTTGAGTTCAAAAAGCGCGGCGCGCGTTTCGACGAGTTCCTGCACATCGTGCGGCGCCTGTGGGATGGCGAAACGGTCGATTTCGAGGGCAAGTTCTTCAACCTGAAAGGGGCCCAGGTCCGCCCGCTGTCCGGCCGAGGCCAGATCCCGCTGTACATCGGCGGTTTCGCGCCCAAGGCGATGGAGCGCGTGGCGAAATACGGTGACGGCTACTTCGGCAATGCCGATATCTGGCCGCTCTACAAGCAGAAGCTGGAGGAACAGGGCAAGGACCCGGCGCAGGCGAAGATCTGGATCCAGGGCCTGATGATGGTCGTCGCGCATGACAAGCAGGCCGCGCTCGAAGAGCTCGCGCCCTACTATCACCACGTCAACAATACCTACGGCGAATGGATGAACGAGGACAAGGCCATCGGCGTCGACGATGCCGGGCTCAAGCCGATGGACCTCGATGCCTTCAAGGCCAGCGGTATCCTCCAGATCCTGACGCCCGAAGAGGCGATCGCCTATTTCAACGGCTTGCTGGAAAAGGCGCCGGTGGAGCATTTCACCATGATGATGCCCCCCGGGCTTCCGGCGGAGCGCTTCCTCGCCTATGCGCAGACATTCGCAAGGGAAGTGATCCCGGCATTCCGGTGAGGACGAATTGGCAGACGGGGCGGAAGACAAGGTGACGGGGGAAGACCGGCGCGGGGGCAGTCCGCAGTCGGTGACGCGCGTTATCCGTCTGCTCGAAGCCTTGTGCGCGAGCAACGATCCCGTCTCGCTGGCCGATCTCAGTCGCCGCCTTTCCACGCCCAAGAGCAGCCTCGCCGCCTTGCTGCGCGGGCTGGCGGACGAGGATCTGGTGGTCTCCGCCGATGGCGCATGGCGGCTTGGCCCCGGTGCTTTCGGGCTCGGCAGCGCGTTGACCGAGGCCCGCCGCCGGCTCCACAGTTCCGACCTGATCCGCGAAGGTATGCGCCGCCTGTGCGAAAGGACCGGCGAGACCGTGCTGCTCGCGGTGGGCGACCACGAAGGCGATATGGTGACTTACGTCGATCTCGTCGAAAGCCGCAATGTGGTGCGCTATTCGGTCTCGATCGGGGACCGCAGGCCGTTCTATGCGACGGCCGGAGGCCGGGCGCTGCTGGCGACCTGTTCGCCGGAAGCGATCGCTTCCTACCTCAAGCGTGTCGCACCCAGACGGCTCGCTTCCACGACCGAAATCGATCTGGCCACGTTGACGCAGTCCATCGAGCAGGCCCGCGCCGATGGCTATGCGCAGACGGTGGATCAGGCGGCGGACGGCGTGACCGGCACTGCCAGTGTCATCCGCGATGCGGCCGGGGGAGTCGTCGGCGCGCTGGTGGTCGCGGCACCGACCGAACGCGCGCAGGGCCGGCTCGACGAACTGGCGCGGCTGACCCTGGAAGAAGCGGCGTCGATTTCGCGCAGCCTGGGCTTTCGCTAGGACTTTGCCAACCGTCGCAGGCTTCGCCCGAAATCGCGGCAGGCCCAAAGGTTGAGAAAGTTGCGTGTTGCGCAGAGGAAGCCTTCGACGACCCTGTCGCGCCGGATCAACGGGTCGAGCGGACCGCTGGCCCGGCCGATGTCGGGCATGCGGGCCGTCACGAGTGCGGGCAGGTCCATCATCAGGGCAAGGCCGGTAAGCGCCAGCGACAGGTCGAAGTGCAGGTCCAGCAGATCGGCGGGCAGGTCCGGGCCGCCGGCGGCGGACAGTTCGGCGCGGTAATGGTCGAGAAGACCGGCGAGTTCGGTCTGCAGGAACGCGCCCGGCGCCACGGATAGCCCGCCCCAGAGCCCGGTCGCCACGTTCATGGGCCGTACCATGCCCCAGTCGAGCAGCCCGCAATGCAGCGAGCCGTCGGCCTCGCGCCAGAACCATGCGTTGTCGATGTTGGTATTCCAGTGGCAGACGGCCACGAGCCGCGGGTCTGCCTGCAGGAAGCGGCGCACGGTCATTTCGTTTTCGAGGACGGCGAGCGCTTCGGTCTCGAGCCTTGCCGGGAAGGCGGGATCGGTCAAAGGGGCGGGGAAGAGCTGGCGATGTTCCGCCAGAAATACGCCGAGCGCCGCCACTTTCGTGCGCAATTCGTCCGGGCCGCAGGCGATCGGCAGGTCGGCTTCGGCCTCGATCCGGTCATACGGAAACAGCCTTTCCAGCGCCGGGGACAGCACGCCCCGATGCTGCGCACCTGTGAACCGCGCCTGGGCGGAGATCAGTACGCGATAGTATTCGAGCGGATCGGGCAGCAGGTGGTCCATGCATTTCTCGTGCAGGGGCTCGATATTTCCTTCGCCAAAGGCAATCCGCTCCGTAATCAGCAGGCCGGTGCCGCTCGCCGCCTCGAAGTCGGCGAAGACCGGGCGGGGGACCGAGAGCGGAAAGGCAGGCAGGCGGGAGAGGGTGGCCAGGCGCACTTCGCCATCGAGTTCGGCTCGGCGCCGGTCGCGGAAAGGGTCGGTAAAATCGCGCGAGAACTTGGCGAAGAGGCGGCGCGGCAGCGCTTCGCCGCCCTTCGCATAGGAGACGTCCAGCAGCGCCTTCTGGCCGGAATTGCCGCCGGCGAACACTTCCAGTCGATCGACCGATACAACCCGGTTGTCCGTCGGCAGCGCGCCATAGGCCTGCATGGCCCGGGTCAGGAACGCCTCGGGTGCCTCGCGCAGTGCTGCAACGCTTGCGGGCATGGCAATACCGGTCGCATCACCGATGGCATGGGCGTTCATTCGACTTCGAACACCATCAGCACGTTACCCGGCATCTTCGAGACGAAGCCATAGCCCGAGGACATGATAAGCTGACCGTTGTCGACGATCGGTGCCGCCCCGCCGCTCATCGCGCCGCCCTTTGCCGGAACGCCGTTGACCGTGCTGAAATCCTGCGCGGTGTCGAACTGCCAGAGTTCCTCGCCCGTGGCCGCATCGAGAATGCGCAGATAGCCATCGTCCCCGCCGGCCAGCACCAGATCGGGCGTGACGGTGATCGCGCCGCTGTTGCCCGGAAGGCAGAGCGGGCGGCCTTCGCAGACCTGCTCGGGCGGCGGCGCGTCCCACAAGGTCTCGCCGGTCTTCAGATCGAGCGCGTGGATCCCGGGTGCGGCCGGGAAGGGGCGCTCGACGCCGTCGGGCATGTCGCTGATGGCGACGTAGACGCGTCCGTTGTCCTCGGCCAAGCCGAAGTGCACGCCCCCCGCCATGCCGCCCCGGCCCACCTGCCGCTTCCAGATCAGCCCGCCGGTTTGCGCATCGACGGCCCAGGCGATGCCGGACTTCTGGCCGGCCAGCACGTAGTCGCGTCCTTCCTCGTCGGCGGCCAGGATCGGGATCGCGCCGAAATCGTAATCCGGACCGGCATCTTCGGGGCAATTGTCGGGATCGGGAGTGACGCAGTCGACATTCCAGGCGTCACCTTCCAGGGCCTGGAAGTGCCATTTTATGGCCCCCGTCCGCAGGTCCATGGCCACCAGTGCGTCGGACAGGTCCGTTGTCGGATGGGTGTAGTTGTCGCCGGTCGCCACGATCAGGCTGGCGCGCTTTGCGTCGATGGCGATGCCGGCCCAGACAGGCACGCCCGACGGGCCGAGGGACTTGCCGCCGTCCTGAGGCACAGGCTCGTCCACCAGCCATGTGCGCCATTTCGCCGCTCCCGTACGGGAATCGAGCGCCAGCACCGAGCCGCGGAACGAGCAGCAGAGGTAGCCCGGCGTTGCCGCCGAGGCTTCCTCCAGCGAGGACACGGGAACGTAGAGCGTATCGCCATAGAGCGCGGGGCTGGCGGTGATGACCGCGGCGGGATGCGCGTCGGCATGGACCTTCCACGCCAGCTTGCCGGTAAAGGCCTCCACAGCATAGGCATTGCCGGCCCAGTCCCCGAAATAGGCGAGCGGTACGGCATTGGCGTCATCCGCTTTCCACAGGGAGAGGACGATGCCGGTGCGCACTTCCGATCCGGCGTCGAAAGTCCAGCGGGTGCAGCCGGTTTCCCGGTCGAGCGCATAGACCTTGCCGCCATGGCTGCCGACGAAGATCGCGCCGCCGCCCAGCGCGGGCTGGGAGCGTGCGCGGTTGGCGAGCGGGAAGCCGAAGGCCCACTTGAGCTTGAGCCGGCCCACGCTGGTCCTGTCGATCCCGGCCTGTCCGGTGCCGACCGAATGGGTCGCTGCAAGGTCGATCCCGGCGCCGGCGAAGGCGGGGACCCGCTTGCGGTCGAACAGCGCGTGATCGGGCGTGCAGGGCGGCGGTTCGGGCAAGGCTGTGCTGGCATTGCCCAGCGTCTGGCCGGAAAGGTATTGCGCGACCTGTTCCTTCTGCTGCTGTTCGAGCGCCGCACCCTGTGCCTGCATCGCGCCGCCGGTCAGGGCGGCGATGATGGCATGTGGCGTCATGTAGCTCAGGATGACGCGTGCCGGGGCCCGTCCCGCGCCGGTCTCGTGGCACGCGGCGCAATGCTCGCGATAGGTGCGGGCACCTTCGGGAAATTTCTCCTGGGCGGGCTGAACGCCGGGCGTGTTGTCCACGGCGGAAAGGTGGCCGGGAAGGAGCAGGGCAAGCGCGAGCAGGAGGAATGCCAGGGCTACGGGCCTTGGCGAATGCAGCGCGCCTTGCGGTTCCATGAAATTCCCTCTCCCGGATACTTCTTTCGGAAGAGGGAACAGCAATCGCGTTGGCAGGTCAAACGGCTGTGGGGCGTATAAGCCTCAGGCGGCGTTTCTCATCCTGCGATCCTGGTCATTGAGCGCCGAGGCGATGGCCCGCAGGAACTGGTCGGTGGCGCGCCGCCACGAATAGAGCCCGCCAAGCGCCGCGGCATCCCCGCGTTCGATACGCAGCGCAGCCGCGATCGCCTGTTCCAGATCCTCGTCGACGGCACCGCCAGGGAATGGCACCCGCGTGTCCACGCCGCAGCCGTCGCGGCCGAGAATGTCGATCGGGCCGGTAACCGGATAGGCCGCGACCGGCGTGCCGCAGGCCAGCGCCTCGATCACGACGAGGCCGAAAGTGTCGGTCAGGCTGGGGAACACGAAGCAGTCGGCGGCACGGTAAGCCGAGGCGAGTTCTTCTCCGGCCAGCGAACCGAGGAACAGCACTTCGGGATAGCGGCGCTTAAGGCTATCGAGCGCCGGGCCATCGCCGACCACGACCTTGCTGCCGGGAACGTCGGCCGAGAGGAAGGCTTCGAGGTTCTTTTCCGGTGCGACCCGCCCGACGTTGAGCAGGACCGGGCCGGGAAGGGCAGTCATCGCCGGATGGCGCGGACCCTCGGGACGGAACAGCGAATGATCGATGCCGCGGCTCCATGGGCGCGTATGCTCGATGCCGCGCCCGGCAAGTTCGTCCGCAAGGCTGCGGGTGGAAACGAGCACCGCGCTGCTCGGCGCATGGAAGCGCTGCAGGATCGGCCAGAAGTATTCGGCGGAGAGGCCCGTCCGCACGGCGGCATATTCGGGAAAGCGGGTGTGGAAGGCCGAAGTGAACGGCACGCCGCGCGAAAGGCACCAGCCGCGCGCCGCCCAGCCGATCGGGCCTTCGGTGGCGATGTGGACGATTTCGGGGGCCGACCTGTCGAGCATCCGGCGTATGCCGAAGCGGGGTGCCATGGCCAGTCGGATCGAGGCATAGCCGGGCATCGGCACCGTCAGGAAACGGTCGGGCGTGATCGTCTCGACGCTGTGGCCGCGCTGCGTGAGTTCTTCGAGCGTCGCCGAAAGCGAGCGGACGACGCCGTTGACCTGAGGCAGCCAGGCGTCGGTCGCCAGCGCCAGCTTCACGCGCCGGCCTCGGCCGGTATCGCGGCGCCCAGTTCGGTAACCACGGTGTCGCTGGCGTGGCCACCGGTTTCGGCGACCCAGTCGATGATTTCGATCTGGCCGCTGGCATCCTCTGCAAGGGCGGTGCAGCTTTCCACCCAGTCGCCGTCGTTGTAGTAGGTAATGCCGCCGAACTGGCGGATTTCGGCGCAGTGGATGTGGCCGCACACGACGCCATCGAAACCGCGGCTGATCGCTTCGGAAGCCACGGCTTCCTCGTAGCTGCACACGTACTGGACCGCGTTCTTGACCTTCTTCTTCATGTAGGCGGAGAGCGACCAGTACGGCATCCGCAGGCGCCGCCGCACGGCATTGAAGGCGATGTTCATGCGCAGCAGCATCGAGTAGGCCTTGTCGCCCAGGAACGCGAGCCACTTGTGGTAGAGCACGACGCCGTCGAAGGCATCGCCGTGGGTCACCAGCAGGCGCCGCCCGTCGACCGTTTCATGGACCGCTTCGAGCGCGAGTTCGACGCCGCCGAACGTGAGCCCGGCATAGTCGCGCAGCATTTCGTCGTGATTGCCGGCGATGAAGACCACGCGGGTGCCGCGATGGGCCATCTTGAGGATGCGCCGCACCACTTCGTTGTGGGCATCGGGCCAGTACCAGCCCTTGCGCAGGCGCCAGCCGTCGACGATGTCGCCGACGAGATAGAGCGTGTCGCACTGTACCGACCGCAGGAAGTCGACCAAGAGCGCGGCGTTGCAGCCGCGCGTGCCCAGATGCACGTCGGAAATCCAGATCGTGCGGTACTTGCGCTTGGGTTTGAAGCCCTTGGGATCGGGCAGATCGAGCCATGCCGGAATCCGGCTGCCGTTGCCCGTGTGCTGTTCGAGAAGAGTATCCACGTCGGTTCGCATCGCTCGGTTGCCCCCGTTGCCAGCGAGCTTCCCTATTGCATTGCGCCGTTGCGCGGCCGTGACGGTTGCGGGTCAGTTCCGTGACAATCCACATGGACGCGCGACCGCCGAATAGTTTTCATGGTCCCGTCACCGATATGTCACCCGTTCGTCACACTCCGAGGGCAGACAGCCCGCCGTACCAATCGGGCAGGGGCAATGCGGCGGATCGATATATTGCTGGCGAGCGAGCTTTCCGGAGGGCTGGCGGCCTTTCGGCATGACGACTTCGATGTCGTTCTGCATCGGTGGACGGACTTCGCCGAGCTGCCGCTCATCGAGGGCGCGCTGTGGGTCTTCATCGACTGGGTCCTGCCCGAAATGTCGGGTCTGGAACTGTGCCGGCGCCTGCGGGCCGATCCGCTCACGGCTCATGCGCACGTGACCATGGTGCTCGAGGAGGACAACCTCGAGGATCGCAAGCGCGCGCTGCGCATGGGGGCGGACGATTACATGGTCGGTCCGCTTGCCCGCACGGCGCTGCTCGACCGCGTGCTTGGTGCCAACCTCGGCGATCAGGACAGCGCGGGCATCCGGGTTGTCGCGCAGGGTGAACTGACCGTGGATGTCAGCGCGTTCCAGGCGCGCTGGCAGGGCAAGCCGATCCCGCTTATGCCCAACGAGCTTCGTCTCCTGCGTTATTTCATCGAGCATCCCGGCCGCGTTTTCAGCCGCGGCCAGCTCATCGCCGCGCTCGGCAAGCAGGAACCGCCGGTGGACGAACGCACCGTCGATGTATGGATCGGCCGGCTGCGCCGTGCGCTCAAGGGTGCCGGTGCGGGCAATCCGCTGCGTACCGTACGCTCGCTGGGGTACGTCTTCGATACCGTGTAACAGGCAGGGCAGGCAGGAAGCTCAGGGCCTCACGAGGGCATCCAGCCTGCCGTTTGCGTCAGCAGCCATAGCCCGATCGCCAGGAAAAGCAGTGCCGCGATCACGCGCACGGTGCCAAGCGGCACGCGCTTGATGATTTCGTGACCGAGGAACACGGCGGGTACGTTGGCGATCAGCATGCCCAGCGTAGTGCCGGTCGTAACCGGGACCACGGTCTGGAAACGCGCGCCCAGGGCGATTGTGGCGACTTGCGTCTTGTCGCCCATCTCCACGAGGAAAAAGGCGATGGTCGTGGCGATGAAAGGGCCGAACCGGCTTGGCCTGGGGTCTTCATCGTCGTCGAACTTGTCGGGAACGAGTGTCCAGCCCGCCATGAGGAGGAAGCTGGCGGCGACGAGATAGCGAAACCACAGCCCGTCGAGGAAGGACGCGGCCTGCTCGCCCACCAGCGCCGCCAGGAAGTGGTTGGCGAGCGTCGCGACCAGAATGCCGCAGATGATCGGCCAAGGGCGCTTGAAGCGCGTGGCGAGCACGATGGCGAGCAGTTGGGTCTTGTCGCCGATCTCGGCGAGGGCGACGACGGCGGTTGAAGTGAGCAGGGCTTCCAAGCGAATTCTCCGGCCGCAGCGCATAAGTGTGAACACGCTGGCGCGCAAAGAAAAAAGAGCCCGGCCGCATTGCTGCGACCGGGCTGTCTAAGGTGCCGTTGGGAGGACAGGGACCTCCCGGTGAGAAACGGATCAGAATTCGAGCGAGGCCGAGAGCGAGATCGTGCGGCCCACGTCGTAGCTGTTGATCTGAACGCGACCGTCGCTGAAATCCTGGTATTCAAGATGCCGACGACCGGTCAGGTTGCGGGCCTCGAACTTGATTTCGACATCGGTACCGGCCAGCGTGATACCCTGGCGGGCGACAAAGTCGATGGTCAGGCCGGGATCCTGGAAGATGTCCGGCTGGCCCGACTGGTTGAGGCCGCGGCTTGTCGCGCGCTTGCTGGCGTAGTTGATCAGGAAGGTTTGTTGGGACAGGCCACCTTGCTGTTCCAGGCCGATCTGGACGTTCGCGATGTGCTCGGACTGACCGGTGAGCGGCGCGCCGTTCCGGAAATAGTCCAGAGCGTTGTTCGAGGACGAACCGTAAACCGCCGTTGTGTCGCCTTCCTTCACCTTCAGCTTGGACTTCGTGTAGGTGTAGTTGGCAGATATCAGAAGGCGCCGGTCCGCGAAGAGATCGAAGTATTTCTGCACTTCGATTTCGGCACCGTAAAGGTCGGCCTTGGGTGCATTGGCGTAAGTCGTGATGTAGTCGTTGCCCGGGCGGACCAGGAACGTTTCGATCGGGTTGTCGAGGCGCTTGAAAAATGCACCGATCGAGACGCGTTGCTCGGGCGCGAAATACCACTCGAAACGACCTTCCGCGTTGTAGAGCTGGCTGTCCGTCAGCAGCGGGTTGCCGCGGTAGGCGCGGTTGCTCTCTGGATCGAAGAACGATTGGTAGAGAAGCTCGCGGAACTGCGGGCGAGCCAGCGTCTTCGAGGCGTTGAAGCGGACCTGCATGCCCGTTTCGATCTCGTAGGTGAGCGTGAGGGCCGGCAGCCAGTATTCGCCTTGGAGGTTCGTGTCTGGAATGGCGTTTACGATATCGGCGACGGGTACGACCGCTGCCGTCTGGGTCGCATATTCCCAGCGAACGCCGAGGTCGAACGAGAGCGCGTCGGTCAACTGACCGGTGAGCTTGGCGTACCAGGCGTGGTTGTTGAGCTTGGCCGTGAAAACGGCGCCTGCGTAGTCGATTTCGTTGGTCAGGATCGTGTAGTTCGTATCCGAAACCGAGCTGATGTAGAACGTGCCGGGCTGGAACAGAACGTCGGGACGCAGCAGGCCGAACGCGCTCACCAGTTCACCGTCGCCCTGTGCGCGGAACTGGAAGGCTCTGCGCGAAGTCATGCGGTCGTTGAGCTGATAGGCGTAGCCCACCGACCCGGTCCATCCCGGCGAAAAGGTGTGGGAAAGGTCCATGCCTGCAGACCAGACGTCCTCGTCGAGGTTCGAGAAGGCGACGGTCGCATTACCCTGGTTGCCGCCATCGAGCCGGTTGACGAAATAGTCGCCGAACTCGCCGGAATTGAGGTGGACGTATTGCAGGTCGATCTCGTAGGGAGCCTTGCGCTTCGAGTTCGCGTAGCCGCCACGCACGTCGAGTTCGGTATCCCCGCCGAGCTTGAATTCGCCCACGAGCTGGGTGTCGATCAGCTGACGTTCGTACCAGCCCGTCTTCTGGTACATATAGTCGATCGCGTCGTTGTTGTCCTGGTAGCCCAGGGACAGGCCCGCGCGCTTGACAGTGTCGTGGATGTAGACGTTCGTCCAGCGCACCTGGTTGTCGCCCCATTCCAGACCGAGGCCGAGCAGGCCGTTGGCAACGATGCGGTTGTCGGTGACGACGTTCCGGAACGCGGATTCCAGCTGCGAGGCGGAGTTGCTGAGCGGCCGCTGGTTGGTGATGTCCTTGGTGGTCCAGGTGTTCGAATAGCCAGCAGTGGCAATCACGCCCAGCCGGGCATCGCCGATGTCGGCATAAGTGCCGGCCGAGATGCTGCCGGAGAAGTTGATCGGCAGGTTGTCATCGCGCTGGACAACGGCATTACGTCCGGTGATCAGCGTGGAGCCTATGGCGCGTGCCTCGTCGCTGGCACCGTCGAGCAGGAGCGTGCCGCTTGACAGATAATTCTTCAGTTCGACCGACTTGTCGCGGTTGCCGTTGTCATAGCCCGTCCAGTCGGTCTTGCTGCCGTAATAGGTGTAACCGAGCTTATTGGTCGTCTCGGTGTCCCAGGTGGCACCGCCACCGATCTTGATGAACGGTTCGTTCGGGATCGCCTTGGTGGTGAGATTGATGACGCCGCCACCGAATTCGCCAGGAAAGTTCACCGAATAGCTTTTCTGGACGAGCGACGAGGCCACGATGCTGGTGGGGAACAGGTCGAGCGGAACGACGCGCTTGAGCGGTTCGGGGCTGGGAAGCGGCGAGCCGTTGAGCAGCGCCAGCGAGTAACGGTCGCCCAGACCACGCACGAAGACGTAGCCATTGTCGACGACCGACAGGCCGGTCACACGGCCGAGGGCACCGGCAATATCGCCTTCGCCGGTTCGCGCGATTTCCTGCGTGGAAAGAACGCTTAGAACTTGCGGCGCATACTGCTGGATATTGCGCTGGCGCTGGCCGGTGACGACGATCGCGCCGCCTGGCAGCGAGATGTCCGGCGCTTCGTCTTGCGCCGTCTCGTCCTCGCCCGCGGGCTGCGCTGCGGTTTCGGCTTCGGGTTCAGTGCTCTCCTGCGCCCACGCCGCGGCCGGGGTGGCCAGCGCGGTGGAAAGCAGCAGCAGCGATACAAGCCGCGGCTTCATCATGAGTTATCCCCCTGGAACTTATGGGAAAGTACGAAAGGGGGCGGCCGAAATGGACCGCCCCCCTCGTTGGTCAATGGGCGGCCTCGATCAGGTGACCGGGAGCGCCGTACAAGCTTCGCCCGAGCCGAAGTCTGCGGTGGCGTTGTCGCAGGTCCAGCCGCGGTACCAGGTGTCCGCAGCGTCCTTGACAGCGCCGATGTAGCTGACGGCGTCGAAGGTGCTCGAGATGTTGGCGATGTCGGCGTAAGCGACGACAGCGCTCTCGTTGGTGCCGTTGACGAAGGTGTCCGTCAGGGTCGAGGTCAGCGAGTCGTCGTTGTTGTTGCCGCTGAAGATCGCCGCGATGGCATTCACGTCCGTGTACGAGCCGGTGGCGAGGTACTTGGTCGCGTTGCAGGTCAGTGCGGTCGAGTAGGCCGTCAGCGTGGCGGGAACCGTGCCGGAACCGTTGAGGCGGACGCACTCGTTGTTCGGCACGTTGAGAATGCCGTTGGCCCACGTCACATCCGCGTTGCCGCGTACAAGTACGGCGGCCTGGTCGCTGTTCGAGTTGTCCAGCGGCTGGACGCCGGTGAAGTTCGCGACGTTGAGCTTCTGGCGCGGGAACTGCTCTTCCAGGTTGTTCGAGTCGATTTCCATGAGAGCGTCGCCGTCGCCTGCGCGCTGGAGCAGAAGCAGATACTGGAAGTTGCCCTGCACGCCGGTGTCGGTGTCGAGGCTGTCGTCGTCGGCGTTGACGGCGATGTAGTGCTTGAAGTTGACTTCACCACCGAAGAACTCCGCGCCGTCATCCGAGCTGTTCACGCTCTGGAAGTATTCCAGCTTCGTGCCGGTGCCGACCGCTTCAGCCGTGAGCGACTGGAGTTCGGTGTTCGAACCCAGGACATAGCCAGAATACCGGATCTGGAAGTACTTCATGGTACCGGCATCGTAGGTGTTGTCATTGCCGCCGAAGACGGCCGGGTTGACCGAACCTTCTGTATCGCGTTCGCACGTGCCGGTGCCCACCGCGGCGGCGCTGGTCGCGGCCGAACCGCCCGCAGTGCAGTCCGTGGTGATGCCGCGGCCCATCAGCACGACGCCGCCCCACTGACCCTGGTCGGCGTCGGTTGCGGTGCCGACAACGTTCTGGCGGCTGGTGAAGATGATCGGCGCACTGGGAGCACCAATAGCGTTGATCTTGTTACCGCGGTTGACCGCAAGCCATGCCGGCTCCGAACCGTTTTCACCGTAGATGATCACGCCCGGATCAATGGTCAGGGTTACGTCGGTGTCGGCAGTCAGCGAACGGCCGCCGCAGCTTGCGGTCGTGGTGGTGAAGGGCGTGCCGGCAGTCGGTGCCGAGAAGCCACCGTCGCAACCCACGTCGACACGGCCGTTCAGGCGATAAAGAAGGCCCGGAATTTTGGGCAGGCTCGAAGTCACGTCGACCAGTGCGGGCAGCGTGCAGACGCGCCATTCGCCTTCGGGGCCGGTGATGGTGCCGCTGTCGGTCAAGCCACCGGTGGCGTTGAACGTGGGGCAGCCTGCGGCTGGCGTTACAACACCCGAAGTCGGGGTCGGCGTCGGAGTGGGTGTCGGTGTCGGATTGTTGATGGTGATGCTGCCGGCGCCGGGCGAGGAGATGTCATCGGCGCCACAGCCGGCGAGTGCGAGAGCGCTGCAGCCAACGAGCAGCAGACCGGAAATTTTCTTCACGTTGATTCCCCCGTGTTCTGGTCGAACGAGGCGACGACTCCGCCTTCGTTGCTGGCCGTCTAGGCGTGGGGGGTGACAGTTTGTTGGCGCTACGGTGACAGTAATCTTCACTTATACGACCGTAATATGACAATCGGCCGACAGCGCTGAAAGTGATCGTTGCGACTCGCGTTTCACTGCGGGATTCACGTTAACATTGCACTTTTATGACACTTACGTCATTTTGTTGCGAAACTGCGAATGCGGGCAGATCATGCCTTCAATCGATAATCGCAAACGGGAGAACCGCTGTGTCGCTTACCGCCCTGATGACCGCCGCGCTGCTGGGGCAGTCGGCTTTTTCGCTCGGCATCGAAACGCCTGGAGCTGAAAAGGTGCCAGATGTCGCTTACGAGGAACTTGCCACGGGTCGCGCGGATGCCGCCTTGCGCAAGCTGGAAGCCAGCGATGCCGCGAAATCGCAGGATCCCGCGACGCTGATCAATCTCGGGACCGCCTATGCCGGTGCGGGCCAGGCCGACAAGGCCATTGCCTCGTACCGCGCCGCGATTGCCAGTTCGGACCGTTACGATCTGGAGCTGGCCGACGGAACATGGATGGATTCGCGCGTCGCGGCGCGTACCGCTCTCAAGAGGTTGCTTGGCACGATCGCCCAGGCATCCCGCTGAGGCTTGCCGCAAGGGCGGATGAGCCCCTTCCGGTCGCATATACTATATATAAATGAGTCTTCGTGGTAGAAGGTGTCGGCTCTGTCCGGCGCCTTCTCGCCGTGCAGAGGGAGGGTGTACGGCAATTCTTGCGGCAACGTGCGCGCAACATTTCGCCGTGTCGTCGTCACATACTTGTCATTAGTATGGCGCAATGGGCGCTCATACGGAGGGCATGGTGATTCGATACGTTCAGATTTCACGCCGCAAGCTTCGCGGCTTTTTCAGTGGTTTTGCAGCCGTTTCCGCGGCTCTTTTTCCGTCGCTGGCACAGGCCCAGGCGGTTGTCAGCGATCCGGCCGGCAGCGGTCCGATCGTTGCGGCGCTCGGCTGGCTGCAGGGCACGCTGCTGGGTAATGTCGCGACCGCCGTGGCGGTCATGGCCGTGGCTGCTGTCGGCTTCATGATGCTCACGGGCCGCATGAACTGGCGCTTCGGCGCCACCGTGATCATCGGCGTCTTCATCCTGTTCGGCGCCGGCGCGATCGTTTCGGGCATCCAGCAGGCGGCGACCGGCTGATGGCGCTGGTGCGATACCCCGTCCATCGCGCGCTCACGCGCCCGCAGATGTTCGCGGGGGTGACCTACAGCTTCTTCATCATCAACGCTGCGGTGACGACGGAAATCTTCCTTATCACCAAGAGCTTCTGGGCGTTGCCGGCAGCGGTTGCGATCCACGGGGTGGGATACCTCGCATGCCTGCGCGAACCCCGGGTCTTCGACCTGTGGATTGCCAAGGTCAGCAAGTGCCCGCGCGTTGCCAACTGGCAGCGCTGGGGCTGCAACAGCTACGCGCCCTGAGGGGAGGGCGGGAAGGATAACCATGGCCAAGAGCAAGAAATCGCCGTTGAAGGGCTGGGGGGCGAAGGAAGTCCTTGTCGGCGACCGGCTGCCTTATGCCGCGCTGGTCGACGATAACGTCCTGTTGCTGCGCGACGGGTCGGTGATGCTCTCGCTGATGGTGCCGGGTCTCGCCTTCGAGACTGCCGACACCGACGAACTCAATGCCCATGTCGCCACGCGCGAGGTGCTGCTGCGCTCGACGCTCGATGCGCGGTTTGTCCTCTATCATCACGTCATCCGCCGCCGCGTGGAGATCGAGATGGAAGGGCATTTCGAGGATCCGCTGGCCGCGCACATCGATGCGCGCTGGCGGGCCCGGACAAGCTCCGGCGCACTATTCGTCAATGACCAGTTCATCACTCTGGTGCGGCGTCCCGCGCGCGGCAAGGCGGGCTGGGCGGACAAGCTTTCGCGCCTGATGAAGAACAAGGGCTCGGCCCCGGTCGAAGCCGATCCCGGCGATGTGCGCGCCCTGCGCGCGGCCGCGTCGGCGATGGTCGCCTCGCTCGGTGCCTATGGCGCGCGAATGCTGGGCGACTATGAGGGCGCTGCCGGTGAATGCTCGGAAGTGCTCGAACTGCTCAGCGCGCTCTACAATGGCGAGATGCGCCCGGTTCGCCGTCCCGCCGAGGGGACCGACATCGGCCACATGCTGCCCTATCGTCGCGTCAACTTCGGCATGGATGCGCTGGAACTGCGCGGGGCCAACGGCAACAGCTTCGGTTCGATCGTGTCGCTCAAGGACTATCCCGATTCGACGGCGCCGGGCCTGACCGACGCATTGCTGCGCCTGCCGTGCGAACTGGTGCTGACCGAAACTTATGCGCCGAGCGACCGCCAGATCGCGCGTGAACGAATCGACCTCGCCATCCGCCGCCTGCGCTCGGCGGACGAAGAAGCAATGGCCGAACGGCGGGAAATGACCTCCGCGCGCGATTCGCTGGGAACCGGTGCGGTTGGCTTCGGCGATCATCACCTTTCGGTTCTGGTGCGCGCCGAAACGCTCGATGCGCTCGACGAAGTCACTGCTTCCTGCGCCGCCGCGCTTGCCGATGCGGGCGCGGTCGCGGTGCGCGAGGACGTCAATCTGGAGCCCGCGTTCTGGGGGCAGATGCCCGGGAACGAGAGCTTCATCGTGCGCCGCGCGCTGATTTCCAGCGCCAACATGGCCTGTTTCGGCAGCCTGCACGGCTTCGCCATGGGGCAGGCGAGCGGGAATCACTGGGGGGATGCGGTCACGCTGCTGTCCACCACCAGCTCGACGCCGTTCTTCTTCAACTTCCACCAGGGCGACCTTGGTAATTTCACCGTCATCGGTCCGTCGGGTTCCGGTAAGACCGTGGTCATGAACTTTCTCGCTGCGCAGGCGCAGAAGTTCGCGCCGCGTACGATCCTGTTCGATAAGGATCGCGGCGCCGAGGTGTTCCTGCGCGGCATCGGCGGCACCTACAGCCGCGTTGCTGCCGGCCATCCGACCGGGTTCAACCCGCTCTCGCTGCCGGACACGGCCACCAACCGCGCCTTCCTGCGCGACTGGCTGGGCGTGCTGCTCGAGGCGAAGGGCCCGGAGGAACTGGCGACGATCGCGCATGCGGTCGACGCGGCCTATCACAACGATCCGTCGCTGCGCCGTCTGTCGCACTTCCGCGAACTGCTGGCCGGCGCCCGCCGTCCGGAACCCGGCGATCTGGCCTCGCGCCTCGATGCGTGGATCGAAGGCGGCGAGCATGGCTGGCTGTTCGACAACCGGCAGGACCGGCTCGATCTTTCCGCGCGCGTGCTCGGGTTCGACATGACCGCGCTGCTCGAAAGCCCCCGCCTGCGCACGCCGGTGATGATGTACCTGTTCCACCGGATCGACGAACGTCTCGACGGCGAACCGACGATGATCCTGATCGACGAGGGCTGGAAGGCGCTCGACGACGAGGTCTTCGCCGCGCGCATCCGCGATTGGCTCAAGACGCTGCGCAAGCGCAACGCGCTGGTCGGCTTCGCGACGCAGTCGGCGCGCGACGCGCTCGACAGCAAGATCGCGACGGCGCTTGTCGAGCAGACCGCGACGATGCTGTTCATGCCCAATGCCCGCGCACGCTACGAAGACTACTGCGAGGGCTTCGGCCTCACGCAGCACGAACTCGACGTGATCCGCACGCTGCCGGCGCATTCGCGCTGCTTCCTGATCCGCCAGTCGGACGCTTCGGTGGTGGTCCGTCTCGACCTTTCGGGGATGCCCGAAGTGCTCGCCGTCCTGTCCGGCCGCGAGAGCACCGTGCGCAAGCTCGACCAGCTTCGCGAGCGCTACGGCGACGAGCCCTCGGCCTGGTATCCGGTGCTTACCGGCATGCAGTGGCCGGGCGACGCCGAAGACGGCGAACTCTGGATCCAGGCGGCCGAGTAGGCACTATGTCCAGCGCCTGCGATCAGCTTACGCAAGTCGCCTCGGCCGGGGTCGCCCCGGCGCTGCGGGCGGTAGACTGCGTCGCCAACGAGATGGCGGCCAGCGCTTTCGGCCGCCTGTTCGGTGCGGGTGGCGCAATGGCGCCGGTGCTGACCATCCTGCTCACGCTCTACATCGCCTTCTTTGCCTATTCGCTGCTGACGGGACGGTCGACGCTCGGCGTTTCGGCGCTGACGCCGCGCATGCTGCGGCTGGGCGTGGTGCTGACGTTCGCGACGAGCTGGATCGCCTATCAGAGCGTGGTGTGGAACCTCGCGCTGGGCGGGCCGGACTGGATCGCGGCCCAGCTCATGGGCGTGAAGGGATCGGCCACGACGATCTTCGGCGATCGCATCGACATCGTCTTCGCCGCCATCGCCGATGTTGCCACCAACGGTGCCGCACAAGGCAGCGGCGGCGGTGCCAAGGATGCCGCGAGTGCGTCCGGCATGATTACGCCCGAAACGATCATGTGGCTTGGTGCGCTGCTGTTGCTGCTCGGCACTGTCGGCGTGCTTCTGACCGCGCGCATCGCGCTTGCGGTGCTGCTCGCGGTGGGGCCGATTTTCGTGGTTCTGGCACTGTTCAACGGCACGCGCGGTCTTACCGCGGGGTGGCTGCGCGGCGTGGCGCTGACGGCGATCACGCCCCTGTTCGTGGTGCTGGGCGGCGGGATCACGCTGGAACTGCTGGTGCCGATCATTTCCGGCCTGGTGCAGAGCGCCAACATGGGCGAGATCGACGGACGCGCTGCCATGGCGTTTTTCCTCGTCGCTGCCGTGCATGTCGCGCTCATGATCATGGTGGTCAAGGTCGCCTCGACGATGGCGGGGGGCTGGCGCGTGTTCGGCCTTGCCGGTGAGGAGCGCGACAGTGCTTCGCGCGGCGGGCAGGGTGCTTTCGCGCCGACAGGATATGCCGCAGCTCCCGCGCCCGCTCCGGCGGCGCAGCAGAGCCGTGCTTCGGGTGTCGCCAGTGCCGGGGCAACGGCTATGGTCGAGACATCGTCGCAGGACAGCCATTCGGGCACGCGCGTGAGCGAGCGCAGGACGGTTGTCACGCAAGTGTCCGGGGGCGGGCTCGAACCCTTGCGCTCCGGCGACAATGCGGCGCGCACGCGCGGGATCGGCAGCCGCTTCCGCAGCGCATCGAACGATACCGGCAGGATGCCGGCCAAGGAGAAGATACAATGATTCGCGGGACCACGCCCAGCAGGGTGCGCGCCCTGGCATCGAGCACTGCGCTGCTGGCGCCGGTGCTGCTTGGACTGGCCATGCCGGCACATGCCGACGACCGCCTCGTCGAGCATGCCTATGACGAGAAGGAAGTCGTTCGCATAGATGGCAAGGCCGGCATTCAGGCCGCCATTGCGTTCGGGGACGGCGAGTCGATCGAAAACGTCGCGGTCGGGGATTCGCAGGCCTGGCAGATCACGCCCAACAAGCGGGCCGACCTGCTTTTCGTGAAGCCGCTGGAAACTGCCGCGCGCACCAACATGACGGTGGTGACCAACCGCCACACCTATTTCTTCGATCTGGTTGCTTCGCCCAGGTCCAAGCCGCTCTACATGCTGCGCTTCACCTACAAGGACGAGCCGGTCGAACAGCCGGCGGCAGGCGCGGCCATGGCCAGCCTCAACCCGATGGAGCAGGCGCTTGCCTCGGGCGATCCTCTTGCCGCTCCGGCCGACGCGGCGAGCCTGAACTTCGCGTGGAAGCGTTCGGGCTCCGACAAGCTGCTGCCCTCGCGGGTCTATGACGACGGCAGCGCCACGTACCTGCTCTGGCCGGAAAAGGCAGCGGTTCCCGCAATTCTGGTGCTCAACGAGAAGGGCGAGGAAGGACCGGTCAACTACGCCGTGCGCGGCTCGACGATCGTGATTTCCGAAGTGCCCGAAAAGATCATACTGCGTTCGGGCAAGGCCAGCGCGGAACTGGAAAATACCCTGCCGGAGACTGCCCGACCAAGCGCGGCCATGGCCGCGAACACGCCCAATCCCGTGACTGCGAAGGGGAACTGACACATGGCGCCCAATTCGTCCCTGCGTGAGCGCATGACGCCCGAAGCCGGCACCGATCCGCGTGAAGGCGACGGCGCCCAGGTCATCGACCTTGCTACCCGCAACGTCCTGCCGCAAGTCACCCAGCGCAAGCGCGGCGACGGGCTGGGCCTTGCCGCCGGCGTCCTGATCGTCGCGGCGCTGGGCGGGTTGACCTTGTGGTCGATGGACTCGGTTCGCAATGGCCCGGCCGGCGATGCTTCGGCCAAGAAGGATGGCGCCGCGCAGCAGCCTGTCCCGGCGCCTGCTCCGGCCGTGGCCCAGCCTGAACCCAGGCCTTCCACGCAGCCTTTGGCGGCCCCGCCGCCGGCTCCGGTGCTGGCGGCACCGCCGGCGAGCAATCCGGCGGGCCAGCCTCAGTCGAATCCCTATGCCAGCCCCACTGTCGTTTTCGACATTGGTGCGCGCGAGGGTGCGGCGGCGGCCGGTCCGGCGGCCGAATTCAAGAGCGGCGGCAATGCCAACGAGGACTTCGCCGCACGCCTCGCCGGAACGGGGACGACGGCGACTGCGGCCACGTCCTTCGATCCGGCGACCACGGTGACGCAGGGCACGCTGATCCCGGCCGTGCTGGAAACCGCGATCGATACCGACGTGCCCGGCTACGTCCGCGCCATCGTGTCCACCGACGTGCGCAGCTTCGACGGCAAGAACGTGCTGGTCCCGCGCTCGTCGCGCCTGATCGGCCAGTACAAGAGCGGCCTGTCCGCCGGCCAGAAGCGCGCCTACGTGATCTGGACGCGCCTGATCCGTCCCGACGGCGTGTCGGTGAACCTCGGCTCCCCGGCGATTTCCTTCGGCGGTGAAACCGGGCTGGCGGGCAAGGTCAACAGTCACTTCTTCGAACGCTTCGGTTCGGCCATGCTGCTCTCGGTTGTCGGCGGTCTTTCCACGCTGGCATCGAGCGGCGCCAATGTCGTGATCGGCGGCGGTCAGTCGGCGGCGGCGGCGGCGGTTCAGAACAGCTCGACGGTCGGCCCGACGATCCGTGTCCGCCAGGGCCAGCCGATCCGCGTCTTTACCGCCAAGGATCTCGATTTCAGCCAGGTCCAGTGACGTATCATGGCAGAAGTCCTTTCCTTGCAGACGGAGCATTCTTCGGGAACGGCTGGCGTGTCTGACGCGGGGCCTGGCTCCCAGACGCCGCGCAGCGTCTATCTCGATGCTTATCTGGCGCCCTTGCGGCCGTGGCTCGAGCGTGAGAGTGTGACGGAAATTCTCGTCAATCGGCCCGGAGAAGTCTGGGTCGAGGATGCCGCGCATCCCGGCATGCAGCGCATCGACCTGCCGGAAATGGACAATCGCCTGCTCCAGCGTCTGGCCGAGCAGGTCGCGCGGATCAGCCACCAGGGCATCAACCGCGAGCATCCGCTGCTTTCCGCGACGCTGCCAGCCTATGGCGGGCAGAGCGGGGCGCGTATCCAGCTGGTGGGCCCGCCGGCGACGCGTGCCAACTGGGCCATGGCGATCCGCCGCCATCGCCTGCTCGAACTGCCGCTCGACGCCTATGATCGCGGACCGATCACCTTGCCCGCCGAAGAGCCCGTGCCCGATCCGATGGCCCAGCCGATCGCCTTCCTGCGCGATGCCATCCGTCGTCGCCGCACGATCCTGATTTCCGGCGGTACGTCCACCGGCAAGACCACCTTCCTCAACGCGATGCTTTCGGAAATTCCCGGGCACGAGCGCGTGGTGCTGGTGGAGGATACCGCCGAACTGCGGCTGCCCGGCGCCAATGGCGTGGGTCTGATCGCGGTGAAGGGGGAACTGGGCGAGGCCAAGGTTTCGGCCAACGACCTGCTGCAGGCAGCACTGCGCCTGCGGCCCGATCGTATCGTGCTGGGCGAGCTGCGCGGCAACGAGACGGTGAGCTTCCTGCGCGCCATCAACACCGGTCACCCGGGGTCCTTCTCGACCGTGCATGCCAACAGTCCGCGCGGCGCACTGGAGCAGATCGGGCTGATGGCCATGCAGACCGGCATCGGGCTGACACGCGCGGAAACGCTCGAATATGCCGCATCGGTGATCGACATCGTCGTCCAGCTTGACCGGCAGGCGGGCAAGCGCGGGATCAGCGCGATAGCGGAAAGCCGAACGCTTGTCGGCTGAGGATCAGTTCGGGATCGGTGCGCCGTCGGGCCCGAGGACGCACCAGTCGAGGCCAAGCCATTCGGCCAGCATCCTGAGATCCTTGGTGGTGCTGTTGGCGAACAGCGGCAGGGCCGGTTCCGAAAGGGTCAGCGTCAGGCGCTCCGCGTCCCGTGCCAGCGCGGTCCAGGTCAGGGCTTTCGCGCTGCCGCCGTGGAGGCGCCGGCACAGGCGCACGGCAAGCCCCCAGGCGATCGCCCGGTCGAGATGGCTCTGCTGTGCCAGGCGCGAGAACTGCTCGGGAATCTCGGTCAGCCCCGAGTTGGCGAAGACGGTCATCGCCAGCATCCCGCGCCCGTGCATGTCGAGACCGATCCAGCGTTTACGCAAGGCCCAGGTCATGGCTTCCTCGGTGCGCAGATTGGGTTCGGTGCGCATCGCCGCGAGTGCCAGCAGTGTGGCGGCCAGCCGCAACTTGCCCTCGGCGGGATCCTCGTCGCAGGCCCCGGCGGTCCAGTCGTAGACGGAGCGGGCGTCCTGCGCGGTCACGCGTTCGCCCAAGGCAAATCCGGCGATGCTGGCCAGCATCGGGTCCTGAACCTGCACATCGGGCGTCAGTTGCGTATGCAGCAGTCCCTCGCGCAGCCCCCAGGACGAAAAGACCAGATGGGAGGGGCGAAGCTGGGTCACGACCTCGGTCATCAGCGCCGCGGCATCGGGCAGCGTGCCGAGGCGCGCGTTGGAGATGCGCGGATCGGGATTCTCGATCCGGCCTCTGGAGAACTGGCGGGTCAGCCGCAGCACTTCGGCGGCGGGTAGTTCGAACCCGTGCGGGTCGTCGACCGGCCAGTTCAGTTCGCGCATGGCCTGAAGGCCAAGCGCGCGCCAGGCGCCGCCGACGATGTAGAGAGGCTGGTCGCCGCCCTTGTCCCAGGCGACGCGTTCAAGGCCTTCGCGCACCGTTCTGGCGAACGCCTCGGGGCCGTTCGCGCGCAGATCGCTCAGCCGCAGCGTGCCGAAGGGCAGGGTGATGCCGCTGCCGCTGGTACCGCGATCGACTTCGACCAGTTCGAGGCTGCCGCCGCCGAGATCGGCGACGACGCCGTGCGCGCCGGGGAAGGCCGCGATCACGCCGCTGGCACTGGCGCGTGCCTCTTCCTCTCCGGAAAGCAATTGCGGCGAGAGACCGTAGCCGCGCACGGCCTCGAGGAATTCCTGGCCGTTGCTGGCATCGCGCGCGGCGGCAGTGGCGACGCACTGCACGTTCTCGACGCCCTGCAACCGCAGCACCGTCGCGAAGCGTTCGAGGGCATAGAGCGCGGTGCGCATGGACTTGTCGGAAATCGCGCCGGTCTTGCCCAGGTCCTTGCCCAGGCGCGCGTTGACCTTTTCATTGAGGACGACCACCGGCGCGCGCGGCGGGCCGTTGTAGATTACAAGACGCACCGTGTTCGACCCGATGTCGATGATGGCGCGTTTCTCGCTCGAGTGGCTGATACCGATCATTCAGTCTGGACGAATCACTGGGCCCGGCATTCCGGGCGGCATGGCGTCCCTATGTCAGATATTGCCGCGCCTAAGCGAGAGCTTTGGCACTTTTCGTCCACTGGCAAGTGATGCGCCGCGACCGGAAAGCGATGGGTTGGTCATGAAGTAACGGTGAATATTGAAGGGTTTGTCCACGTTACCAACGCGATCGTAGGTGCCATCGGGATTGAGGATCCAGCTCTGCTCGGTGTCGAGCAGGTTCGCCAGCATGACCTGTTCCAGCACCTGGTCGTGCACCGTCTTGTTGCGCATCGGGATCATGATCTCGACGCGGCGATCGAGGTTGCGGCTCATCGCGTCTGCCGAGGTGATGAAGACCTTGGCCCGGCGGTTGGGCAGGTGGGCGCCGTTGGCGAAGGCCCAGATGCGGCAGTGTTCGAGGAAGCGGCCGATCACCGACTTGACTGCGATGTTCTCCGAAAGGCCCGTGATGCCGGGCCTCAGGCAGCAGATGCCGCGTACGACAAGGTCGATGTCCACTCCCGCCTGGCTGGCGGCGTAGAGCTTGTCGATGAGGTCCGCGTCGGTCAGCGAATTCATCTTGGCCCAGATGGCCGCGGGCTTGCCGGCCTGGGCATGGGCGATCTCGGCATCGATCAGGTCGTAGAGATCGGAGCGCAGCGACATCGGCGAGATCGAGAGCAGTTCGGTGCGCTTGGGCTCGACATAGCCGGTGATGAAGTTGAACAGCCGGCCCGCGTCGCGTCCGGCCGCCGGATCGGCGGTGAAGTAGGACAGGTCGGTATAGATGCGTGCGGTGATCGGGTGGTAGTTGCCGGTGCCGAAGTGGCAGTACGTGCGGTAGCCTCCGTCTTCGTTGTCCCCTTCGCGGCGCACCACCATCGAGACCTTGGCGTGGGTCTTCCAGTCGACGAAACCGTAGATCACCTGAACGCCCGCGCGTTCGAGCTGGCTGGCCCAGAGCAGGTTCTGCTCCTCGTCGAAGCGGGCCTTGAGTTCGACCACGGCCGTGACCGACTTGCCCTGTTCGGCCGCCGCGATGAGGGCCGCGATGATCCCCGACTGCTTGCCCGCGCGGTAGAGCGTCTGCTTGATCGCGATCACGTCCGGATCGCGCGCGGCCTGGCGCAGGAAATCGATCACCACCTCGAAACTTTCGTAGGGGTGCTGGATGACGATGTCCTTCTCGCGGATCGCCGCGAAAATGTCGCCGTCGTGTTCGAGGATGCGTTCGGGATAGCGCGGGGAATAGGGTTCGAACTTGAGTTCGGGCCGGTCCTCGTCGCAGATGGCGGATACCCCGGAGAAGCCGATGATGCCCTCGGTCTTCATGATGAGGGCCTTGTCGAGCCCCAGCTGGGTGCGCAGCAGTTCCTCCGCGGCCGGATCGAACTTGCCCTGCAACTGCAGCACGATGACGAGGCCGCGGCGGCGGCGCTGGATGGCGGTACGGTAGTAGCGCACCAGATCCTCGGCATCTTCCTCGATCTCGATGTCGCTGTCGCGCAGGATGCGGAACACGCCCTGGCCATTGATGCGGAAACCGGGGAAGATCTGCGCGGCGTGGCGGCAGATCAGGTCCTCGATGCTGATCCACGCGGCCTGCTCGCCGGGAATGCGCACGAAGCGCGGCAGCGGCGAGGGGATCAGGACCATCTCCATCACCTGCGCCTCGTCCGCGGTGCGGGTCAGCGAAAACAGAACGCCGATGCCCTGGTTGGCGACGAAGGGGAAGGGATGCGCCGGGTCGATCGCCTGCGGGGTGATGACCGGCATGACGTGTTCGAGGAAGAAGTCCTTCAGCCAGCGCTCGCGCGGAGTATCGAGCTTTTCGTCGCCGATGACGCGGATCCCGGCGGTGACCAGTTCGGTCTTGAGGCCGCTCCACACCTTCTGCTGGATGGCCTGCAGTTCCAGCACTTTCTCGTGCGTGGCGGCAAGCGCCTGCGAGGGGGTCATCCCGTCGATCGAGACTTCCTCGATCTGGCGCCGCACCTGCCCGGCGAGGCCGGCCACGCGCACCATCAGGAATTCGTCGATGTTGCTGCCGGAAATCGAGAGGAACCGAAGCCGCTCGAGCAGGGGGTAGTTGGGATTCGAAGCTTCCGCCAGCACGCGTTCGTTGAAAGCGAGCCAGCTCAGTTCGCGATTGAAATAGCGCACGGGCAGGCTGCCGAGCTCCGAAGTCTCGCAGCTGTTCCCACCATCCGATTCGTCACTAATGTCCAGCATGTCCTTCGTTTTCACACGGCTGCCCCTCGCATGCAACGATTACGCTAGTGCTACAATTGCCCCGCGCCAGGGGGAATCTGCCGAATTCTTCCTGCAGCCAGGTGAACATCGTTGCAGCGCAGCATGGATTAGCGCAAAGTCGGCGCGATGATCAAAGCGGCACTGCACCATCTCACTCGCTACCGCTACTCCAGGCGGATCAGGCTTGGCCCCCAGGTGATCAGGCTCCGGCCGGCGCCGCACAGTCGCACGGCAGTGCCGAACTACTCGCTGAAGATCAGCCCGCCCGAGCATTTCCTGAACTGGCAGCAGGACCCCCACGGCAACTGGCTGGCGCGTATCGTGTTCCCCGATCCGGTCGATCATTTCTCGATCGAGGTGGACCTGCTGGCCGAGATGGCCGTCATCAACCCGTTCGACTTCTTCGTGGAGCCGGAAGCGGAGGAATACCCCTTCACCTATTCCGAGGCGATGAAGGCGGACCTTTCCGCCTATTTCGACATCGAGGAACAGGGGCCGCTGTTCGAGGAACTCGTCGCCAGCCATGCCGGCTATGAGGGCCGCACCGTCGATTTCCTGGTCGAGATCAACCGGCAGCTGCAGCAGCGCATCGGCTATGTGATCCGCATGGAAGCCGGGGTGATGACCCCGGAAGAGACCCTGCAGGCCGGGATCGGATCATGCCGCGATTCCGCCTGGCTGCTGGTGCAGTTGCTGCGCCGCCTCGGCTTCGCGGCGCGGTTCGTGTCCGGCTACTCGATCCAGCTCGTCGCCGACGTCATTCCCAAGGAAGGCCCCAAGGGCGTGCAAGAGGACGTGACCGACCTTCACGCCTGGGCCGAGGCCTATGTGCCGGGCGCCGGCTGGATCGCGCTCGATGCCACGTCGGGCATGTTCGCGGGCGAAGGGCACATTCCGCTCTGCGCCACGCCGCATTACCGCTCGGCCACCCCGATCGAGGGCATGGCGGAGCCGGCCGAGGTCGACTTCAGTTTCGAGATGAAGGTCTCGCGCATCGCAGAGGCGGTGCGCATCACCAAGCCTTTCACTCCCGAGCGCTGGCAGGCGCTCCTCGATCTCGGGGACAAGGTCGATGGCGACCTGAACGCGGACGGTGTCAACCTGACGATGGGCGGCGAACCGACATTCGTTGCCGCCAGCGACTTCGAGGCCGACGAGTGGAACGGCGCGGCGGTGGGGCCGACCAAGGCCGCCTATGCCGACAAGCTGATCCGCCTGCTGCGCCAGAAGTTCGCGCCGGGCTCGCTGCTCCATCACGGGCAGGGCAAGTGGTATCCGGGCGAGACGCTGCCCCGCTGGGGCTATTCGCTCTACTGGCGCAGGGACGGCGTGCCGATCTGGAGCGACGACAACCTTCTGGCCGGTGAGAAACCGCTGGAAAAGGGCGGCGATCCCGATCCCGTGCCCAGCCTCGATCCCGCCAGCGCCGAAGCGTTGCTGCACGAACTGGCCAAGGGGCTGGAGATCGAGCCAGGCTTCGTGCAGCCGGTCTACGAGGATGCGGGCGCCTGGAGCGACAAGGAAAAGGAGTTGCCGGTCAACGTCACGCCGTTCGATCCGAAAATAGACGACGAGGAACTGGCGCGGCGTTTCAAACGAACCTGGCGGCGCGGGCTCGACCGGCCGGTCGGTTATGTGCTGCCGGTGCAGCGCTGGAATTCGCAGGACCAGTCGGTGCCGCGCTGGCGCAGCGAGATGTGGCGCGTGCGCAAGGGCATGCTGACGGCCGTGCCGGGCGATTCCTCGCTGGGCTATCGCCTGCCGCTGGGCTCGCTGCCGTGGGTGCCGGCCGCGAACTACCCCTATATCCATCCGCGCGACACCGCCGAACCGCGCGAACCGCTTGCCGATTTCCGAGAGCAGGTGATCGCCCGGGCAAGCCAGGCGCGCGAGGAGCGCTTGTCGCAAGCCGAGCAGCGCAGCGAACGCGTGGCGACGCCCGAGACCGCCGAGCAGGCCTTCGGCGAACAGGAACTGATCGAAAGCACGGTGCGCACGGCCATCGCGGTCGAACCGCGTGGTGATCATCTTTGCGTTTTCATCCCGCCGACCGAATGGCTGGAAGACTATCTGGAACTGGTGGCGGCCGTGGAAGTCGTGGCCGAACGGATGGGGGTTCCGATCCGTATCGAAGGCTACCCGCCGCCGCCCGATCCGCGCCTGCAGGTGCTCAAGGTCACACCCGATCCGGGCGTGATCGAGGTGAACATCCATCCCTCGGCAAGCTGGCGCGAGACGGTGGAGATCACCGAGACGCTCTATGACTGCGCACGCGAGGTGGGCCTGACCGCCGACAAGTTCATGATCGACGGGCGCTCTATCGGCACCGGCGGCGGCAACCATATCGTGCTGGGCGGACCGAGCCTGCTCGACAGTCCGTTCATCCGCCGTCCGGACCTGCTCAAGAGCTTCGTCACCTACTGGCAGCGCCATCCTTCGCTCAGCTACCTGTTCTCGGGCCTCTTCATCGGCCCGACCAGTCAGGCGCCGCGTATCGACGAGGCACGCCACGACGCGCTCTACGAGCTGGAAATCGCGCTCGCGCAAGTGCCGGGGCCCGAACGGGATCAACCCGCGCCCTGGGTGGTCGACCGCCTGTTCCGCAACCTGCTCGTCGACGTGACCGGCAATACGCACCGCACCGAGATCTGCATCGACAAGCTGTTCTCGCCCGATGGCCCCACCGGACGCCTCGGCCTCGTCGAGTTCCGCGGGTTCGAGATGCCGCCGGATGGCAAGATGAGCTGCGCCCAGCAGCTCCTCCTGCGCGCGCTGACCGCGTGGTTCTGGAAGGAGCCGCAGGACGGGCCGCTGGTGCGCTGGGGCACTCAGCTGCACGACAAGTTCATGCTCGGCCACTACGTCTGGGCCGATTTCCTCGATGTGCTCGATGACTTGCGCGGGGCCGGATGTGCATTCGATCCCAAATGGTTCGAGGCGCAGCGCATGTTCCGCTTCCCGGTCCACGGCGAAGTGGAGGGCGGGGGCGTTGCGCTCGAGATCAGCCATGCGCTCGAACCCTGGAACGTGCTGGGCGAGACTGGCGCGATCGGCGGCACCGTCCGCTATGTCGACAGTTCGACCGAGCGCTTGCAGGTCAAGGCCACGGGGCTCGTGAAGGGCCGCCACGTGATCACCTGCAATGGTCGCCGGGTGCCGCTGACCATGGTCGGATCGGACGAGGGCGTGGGCGGCGTGCGGTACAAGGCATGGGCGCCGGCCGAGTGCCTGCACCCGATGATGCAGGCCCACGCGCCGCTGACCTTCGACATCTACGACTTGTGGAATGGCCGTTCGCTCGGCGGCTGCGTCTATCAGGTCGCCCATCCGGGCGGGCGCAGCTACGACACGTTGCCGGTCAACGACTACGAGGCCGAGGCGCGGCGCAAGGCGCGGTTCCAGGATCACGGACATTCGCCGGGACCGCTACCGCTGCCTTCGCAAGAACTCCCGGGCGAGTTTCCCTATACGCTCGACTTGCGGCGTCCGGCTGGCCTAGTGTGAGGCATGTCCTCGAAACCGCCTGTCAGTACCGTGGATCGGCCGCCCGGATGGCTTGACGGTTATCCCGTCGATATCGCGGGCGGAGACCTGTTCGGCGATGCCGCCGCCCCTGTAGCGGCGCGCTGGAAGGCGGTTGCCGAAGGTCTGGCGGGGATTACCGAGGGCGGCCCTTCGGCGCTGCAGGATGCGGCGTCCCGCCATGTCGCCGATCTGGGCCTGACCTTCCGCGTCACCGGCGACGAGGATGAACGCGCCTGGCCGCTCACGGTCATGCCGCTGGTCATCGGCGCGGCGGAATGGGCGGAAGTGGAGCGGGGCCTGATCCAGCGCGCCACTCTGCTCGAACGACTGGCTGCGGACATCTACGGCCCGCAACGCGTCGTCAGGGAAGGGCATCTGCCTGCGGCGGTGATCGCGGGCAGCCCGTTCTTCGCGCGCCAGATGGTCGGCCATACACCCAGGCGGGGCCATTTCATCCACGTCTATTCGGTGGACCTCGCGCGGGGGTCGCGCGGGCAATGGCGGGTGCTGCAGGACCGCGTGCGTATAGCCAGCGGTGTCGGCTACGCGCTCGAAAACCGTCTTGCCATGAGCCGCACGGCCGGCCCCCTGCTGGTCGACAACCATGCCCGCCGCCTTGCCGATTTCTTTGCCCGGATGCGCGATGGCATGGCTGCTGCCTGCAATCGCGAACAGCCGCGCATAGCGCTGCTGACGCCCGGCCGGTTCAACCAGACTTACGCCGAGCAGGCTCACCTCGCGCGCTATCTCGGCCTGCCGCTGGTGGAGGGGCGCGACCTTTCGGTGATCGACGACCGTCTCTATGTCGGCACGATCGGCGGGCCCAAGCGGGTCGATGCGGTCTGGCGCTGGATCAACACGGTATCGCTCGATCCGCTCTCGTTCGACGCCAAGTCCCAGCTGGGTGTTTCCAACCTGTTCGACGCCTGGTCGGCGGGCGGTGTCGAGATGGTCAACTGGCCGGGTGCCGAAGTGCTGGAATCATCCGCTTTCGCGGCGTTCCTGCCGCGCCTGTGCCGGGTGCTGCTGGACGAAGCGCCGATCCTGCCCAACATCGCGACCTGGTGGTGCGGGCAGGCGGCGGAAAGTTCGATAGTGGCGGCACGGCTCGACGAACTGGCGCTTCGCCCCGCCTTCGGTCTCCCGGTGGAGGGGCTGCCCAGCCGCGAGCCGGTCGCGGGCGCCGATCTCGACGAGGCCGAGCGCGAGGCGCTGCTCGATGCCTTGCGGCGCAGGCCCATGGACTTTTGCGGGCAGGAGATCGTGCACCTTTCGACGACGCCCGCGATCATCGATGGAAAGATCGCGCCGCGTCCCTTCACCGTGCGTGCCTTCGTCGCCCGCGCCGCCGACGGCAGCTGGACGGTCATGCCCGGCGGCTTTGCCCGTCTTTCGTCGAGCAGTGCGCTGCCCACGTCGCTGATGGGGGCGGGCGACTTGTCCGCCGACGTCTGGATCGTGGACGAGCAGCCGGCCGGACTGCCCGCGCCCCTGCGCACGGTGGAGGAGCCGCCCATCTCGCGCGGGGGCGGTATCCTCGCCAGCCAGGCGGCGGACAACCTCTACTGGTTCGGCCGGTACAACGAGCGTGCGGAAACGGTGGTGCGGATCGTGCGCGCCCTGCTCGGCAGCTCGATGGAGGGCGACAGCGGGATCGATTCCGAGGACGGGGGGCTGTCCAGCCTTGTCGATCTGCTGATGGAATTCGGCGCCATCGACAAGGCGACGGCATCCCAGCCAGCGGCAACGATCAGCGCCAAGGCGCTTACCGAGACGCGCTTGCCCGGCGGGGTGGCCGCGCTGATGCGGCGCCGGTTGCAGGTGGGCCTGTCGCTGCGCGAACGCCTTGCCCGCGATTTCTGGCGGATCGTCAGCCGTCCGATGCCCTCGATCGCCGTCGGCCGGCCGCAGAGCATGCTCAGCAGCGCGCGCTGGCTTACCGAGCATTTCAGCGCGCTGGCCGGGCTCATCTCGGAAAACATGGTGCGTTCGGCAGCTTGGCGGTTCATCGAGATCGGGCAACGCATCGAGCGGGCGCAGGCAATCTGCCGGATCGCGGCAAGACTGGCAGAGAGCAATGGCGAGGGCGGGCGCTCGGGCGAAGCGCTCGGCGTGCTGCTGGACCTGTGCGATAGCCAGATCATCTATCGCAGCCGCTACCTGACCGGTCCGATGAAGAATCCGGTGCACGACCTCGTCCTGCTCGATCCGGACAATCCGCGCGCACTCAAGTTCCAGGTGGCGGAAATCGTCGACCACCTTTGCGCCTTGCCCAGCCTGCGCGACGACAACATCCCCGAGCCGCCGCTGCGCGCGGCCCGCGCCCTGCTGGGCGAACTGCAGGCTGCGCTGGCGCCGGACATGACGGTCGAACGCCTGAAGGCCATCGAGGGCCAGCTCCACGACCTGTCGGATGAAATCTCGGCACGCTACTTCCTGCATTTCGATCGCGACGAGGCGGAGAAGAGGACGCGGTTGCTCTGATGCTCTATTCGGTCAGCCATATCACCACGCTGGAATATGCCGCACCGGTCCGGCTCGCGCAGTTCAACGTCCGCTTGCGGCCGGCGAACTGGCCGGGGCAGATCGTCAGCGACTATGTCCTGACCATCGAGCCGCAGCCCGTGCAGGTGACGGAGGGCGAGGGCGGGTACTACGTCAACGAAACCCGCTTCGAGCTGCGCGAGCCGATAACGAAGTTACAGATCGAAAGCCGTTTCACCGCCGAGTGCGAGGCGCTGCCTTTCTTCCTGTCCGAAGCGTCGGGGCCCAGCCTGACCGAGCTTCGCGAACGCGCCATGACGACGCCGGATCTTTCGGCCCTGGCGCCCGCTTCGTACATATTCGGTTCGCCGATCGCCATGCCGGAGCACGACATCGCGATGTGGGCCGGCTCGTTCATCGAGGAAACCATGCCGGTAATGGAAGCGGGCAGGGCGCTCATGCACGCAATCCACGAGGAGTTCGCCTACGATGCCAAGGCGACGCGGACCGATACGCCGCCGATCGAGGCGTTCCGCAACCGCCACGGCGTCTGCCAGGACTTCAGCCATATCATGATCATCGCCGCGCGCGCCTATGGCATCCCCGCAGCGTATGTCAGCGGCTATCTGCGTACGCTGCCGCCGGCGGGCAAGGAGCGGCTGGTCGGCGCCGATGCCATGCACGCCTGGGTCAACTTGTGGTGCGGCGAGGAACTGGGCTGGGTCGGCTTCGACCCGACCAACGCCGCGCTGGCCGATACCGATCACATCCTGATCGGCATGGGCCGTGACTATTCCGATGTCGCGCCGCTCGACGGCACGTTCCGCGGATCGTCCGAGCAGAAGATGTACTATTCGGTGGACGTCGCACCGCTCGACTGATCGCGCCGGAAGAATCAGTTCCGTGCGTTCTTCGCCGTCGCCACCTCGCCGGGAAATATGCCCGCGATCGACATTACCGCTCCCAGCCGGGAGAGGGCTTCGAGCATGTCTCCCACGCTTTCGCCGGCCAAGAGCAGTTCCAGCGTTTCGCGCGTGGCCTGCGGCCCGCGATCGCGCAGGCTCGTGACGAGTTCGAGAACCACGGCCTCGTGTTCGGAGACGTGGGGGCAGGCAAGCGGGCAGAACGCGAAGGTTTCCAGCGCATCGCGGTTGAGTAGCAACATGGCGTGGTGGAAAGGCTGCAAGCCCCCGATCATCCGCCATTTCGCGAAGGCCGGTGCAAGCAACTGGGCCGGGCAGCGCTTGTGCCCGATCGCGGTGACCCATGCGCGCATGGACCAGACGAGGAAGCGGCAGCCCTCGTCGAGGGTATCGAGGGGGCGGTCGACGTATTGATACATGCCGGGACTCCAGGGTTGCAAATGCGAATGATTATCAATAGCTATTGATACGCGGCTTGGCTCTCCGGTCAAGCCCTCCCGGACCCGGCGCTTGTCATGGGGTGCCTGGTTCACTCCTGCACCTTGGGCCGGAGCGGCTTCTTGCCTTGCCCGTTCCGGCCCATTTTTCATGCGTGTGCTCGAATGGCAGTGGCCGCCTGCCGCAAATAGGGGCCCTCCTGAATGCAGAAATCCCGCCCCCGGCGCGAACCGGAGGCGGGAGAGGGAATGATCGATTCTCTGGTTACAAGGCGTTCGACGCCGGTATCAGTCGACCAGGTCGAACCGGTCGGCGTTCATCACCTTGGTCCATGCGGCCACGAAATCGTTCACGAACTTCGCGGCATTATCGTCCTGCGCATAGACCTCGACGTAGGAACGCAGGATCGAGTTCGACCCGAAGGTGAGGTCCAGTTCCGTCGCGGTCCACTTGACCGCGCCCGTCTTGCGGTCGCGGATCTCGTAGAGGCCCTTGCCGGCGGGCTTCCAGACGTTCCCCATGTCAGTCAGGTTCGTGAAGAAGTCGGTCGTCAGGGCGCCCGGACGATCGGTGAAGACGCCATGTCCAGTGCCGCCGTGATTGGTGCCGAGTACGCGCATCCCGCCGACCAGAACGGTCATTTCAGGCGCTGTCAGGCCCATGAGCTGCGTGCGATCGAGCATCAGTTCGGCTGGCGTGACGACGTAGTCCTTTTTCAGCCAGTTGCGGTACCCGTCGTGGAGGGGCTCCAGGGGCGCGAAGGAATCGCCGTCCGTCGTCTCGTCGGTGGCATCGCCGCGACCCGCTGCGAAGGGGACGGTGATCTCGAAACCGGCTGCCTTTGCCGCCTGTTCGACGCCTACATTGCCCGCGAGCACGATCACGTCGGCGATGCTTGCACCCGTCTCCGCGGCAATCGGTTCGAGGACCGCCAGGACCTTGGCGAGCCGGGCTGGTTCGTTGCCTTCCCAGTCCTTCATCGGGGCCAGACGGATGCGCGCGCCGTTGGCGCCGCCGCGCATGTCGGAGCCACGGAACGTGCGGGCGCTGTCCCAGGCGGTCGCGACCATTTCGGCGACCGCGAGGCCGCTGGCGGCGATCTTCGCCTTGACGGCATCGACGTCGTAGCCGGTGCTACCGGCGGGGACGGGGTCCTGCCAGATCAGGTCTTCGGCGGGCACGTCGGGACCGATGTAGCGCGCCCGGGGCCCCATGTCGCGGTGGGTGAGCTTGAACCAGGCCCGGGCGAACACTTCGCGGAAGTATTCGGGGTCCTTGTAGAAGCGCTCCGAGATCTCCCGATAGATCGGGTCCATCTTCATGGCCATGTCGGCATCGGTCATGATCGGATTGTACCGGATCGAGGGATCCTCGACGTCGACGGGCTTGTCTTCCTCGGCGATGCCGATCGGTTCCCACTGGTTGGCACCGGCGGGGCTCTTCCGGACTTCCCAGTCATAGTGGAACAGCAGATAGAAATATCCGTTGTCGAACTGGGTGGGGTGGGTCGTCCATGCGCCTTCGATGCCACTGGTGATGGTATCGCGGCCCATGCCCTTGCCGTTCGGGTTGGCCCAGCCAAAGCCTTGCTGTTCGACGGGCGCACCTTCGGGATCGGGCCCCAGCAGGCTCGCATCGCCGTTGCCATGGCACTTGCCGACGGTGTGGCCGCCGGCGGTTAGGGCGACGGTCTCCTCGTCGTTCATCGCCATGCGCTCGAAGGTCACGCGCACGGCTTCCGCCGTCTTGAGCGGATCGGGCTTGCCGTCCACGCCTTCGGGGTTGACGTAGATCAGGCCCATCTGGACGGCTGCCAGCGGGTTCTCCAGCGAGCTTTCGTCCGCGCTGTCGTAGCGGTCCTTGGCCAGCCATTCCTTTTCGGAGCCCCAGTAGGTGTCCTCTTCCGGCGCCCAGATGTCCTCGCGGCCGAAGCCGAAGCCGAAGGTCTTCAGGCCCATCGTTTCATAGGCCATGGTGCCGGCCATGATGATGAGGTCGGCCCAGCTCACCTTGTTGCCGTACTTCTTCTTGATCGGCCACAACAGGCGGCGCGCCTTGTCCAGGCTGACGTTGTCGGGCCAGGAATTGAGCGGGGCGAAGCGCTGGTTGCCGGTACCGCCGCCGCCGCGACCATCGGCAATGCGATAGGAGCCCGCGGCGTGCCAGGACATGCGGATCATCAGGCCGCCGTAGTGACCCCAGTCGGCCGGCCACCATTCCTGGCTGTCGGTCATGAGGTCGCGCATGTCCTGCTTGAGCGCTTCGAAGTCGAGTTTCCTCACTTCATCGCGATACTTGAAGCCCTTGCCCATCGGGTCGGTCTTCGCGTCGTGCTGGTGGAGAATGTTGAGGTTGAGCGCGTTCGGCCACCAGTCCATGTTGGACATGCCCGAAGACGTGTTGCCGCCGTGCATTACAGGGCACTTGCCCGGTTGTTTCGACATTTCATTCATGACTGCATCCTCCACTGTGTCCCGAGAGGTAGAAACTCTGATCGGGGCTGGAGGTTGCAGGCTACAGCGCCGCTACATTTCGGACAATTCGATTGATCTTTGATTAGTGATCGGAGTTTTCGATTTAACGCCGCGTCTTAGAGCTTGATTACCTCTGAAAGAAGCACTCGTCGTTGCGAGCGAAGCGAAGCCTGTCCTGAACGGCTGCTGCAAGCAGCCAGCCGAAGGGCAATCCAGAGTGGCATAGCGTTGCCCTGGATTGCCGCGGCCCTGTGGGCCTCGCAATGACGATTCAAGGTAAGACGATCACGTTCCAGCGGCTGACGGAGCCGCACAAAGGAATAGCGCCGGAAACGGCTTTTCCCCGCTTGCCCCGGCGCTATCCCCAGTCTTTTCCACAGGGCCTTTTCCAGAGGTGCTGCCGGCCAGGCCGGCAGGTCCGGAATGCTATTCGGTGGTCTTGCCGTCGAAGTGTTCGTGCGCCGCACTGGCATCGGCGCAGGTCTTGTGAACGGTGCCGTCGAGGTGCTCGGGCGGGCCGTAGATGGTGTAGAGCTTGAGCGGCTCCTTGCCGACGCTGACGACATTGTGACGCGCACCGGCAGGCACGATCACGCCGTCATCGGCCTTCACCTTGTGCACCACGCCATCAATCAGGATTTCGCCCTCGCCGCCTTCGATGCGGAAGAACTGGTCGATGTCGTCGTGGACTTCCTCGCCGATCTCGTCGCCCGGTTCGATCGACATCAGCACCAGTTGAAGGTTCTGGCCGGTATAGAGAACCCGCCGAAAGTCGACGTTCTCCTCAGTCAGCTTCTCAATATCGTCGACGAACCCCTTCTTCATCATACAAACCTTTCCTTGCGAATCATTCGCACATGATAGCCGGGCTGCGAGACCTCGCAATTGACCTCGCGCATATTTGCGCGCGATCAGCGGTAGTCGAAGCCGGCCTTGGGCTGAATTTTCAAGGTGTTCTGCTGCAGCGCCGTCATCAGGTAGGAGCCGACCAGCATCGGCATTTCCAGCATCTGCTTTTCGTCATAGGTCTGGGCCAGCGTGTCCCACGTGGCATCGGACATGCAGTGATCGGCGATGAGTTCTTCCACCGCACGCAGCAGCGCGGCCTCGTGCTCGGTCCAGCCGGGGGCGGAGGAGCCCTCGATTACGCGCTCGATTTCCTCGGGCGTGATGCCGAAGGCCTTGCCGATGTCGACATGCTCGCACCATTCGAACGGCGCGCGGGCGAGCAGGGCGAGGCGCAGGATCGCCAGTTCGCGCTCGCGCGCGGGGATCGTGCCCTTGGCGGCCAGTTCGATGCCGAGCACCATCTGCGCCCTGAACATGCCGGGGTGGCGCAGGGTGATCAGGCTGACTTCGGGGAACGGGCGGTCGTCGGGGATGTTGAAGGCGGTGCGGATCGCATCGACCTGTTCCTGCCCCTCGGGCGTGACTTCGTCCAGCCGCAGCGGGGCATAGCGCGGGCCGTTCTCTACTGCCTGGGCCATGCGGGCATCCGCGTCGAAATCATATTTTCCGGTTGTGGGTTCACCCATGTGCCTGTTCCTAAGATGCTTGATGTCGTGAGGTTCAGGCGGCCGTTTCGCTGAACGGTGCCCAGGTTTCCATGTGCCTAAGATAGTCGGCGAATTGCGCACGCACCGCGTCGAAGTCGAGCCCGAACTTGGAAGGGTCGGGCTTGGTCATGCGTTCGGCGCTCTGGTTGCTTTCCCACCATGCGGACATGGCCTCGGCAAAGGCGGGCGAGACGTCCTGCCCCAGCCAGGCATAGAGCCCGCGGACCTGCCCCAGCGGGTCCTGCTGCATGGCGCGGAAGTGGATGTCGTAGAAGCGGTCGTCGTTGCCGCGCTCGCGGAAGGCGATGGCACGGCGCATTCCTTCCGACCAGCACCGCACGTTGAGTTCGCCAATGTAGTGGTAATCGACGTGATCGGTGAACTTCTCGATGATGTCGGCATAGACCGTCGCGACCGAGAGCATCACGTCGGTGGGATCGCGGTGCGTCATTACGAAGCGCGCGTTGGGGAAGGCGGCGTCGAGCGCATCGAGGTGCAGCAGATGCGAGGGCGCCTTGAGCCGCCAGGGCTTGGACGGTTCGCCCCACTGCAGCATTTTGAGCACGCGCTTTTCGTAGAGATAGGTCTCTGTGTGGTCGGCTTCCATCTCCCAGTCGGCATAGCTGGGCACTTGCGCGAAGGCCTGGAAAATCTGGCTCTTGAAATCGAGCGCCATCAGGTCCTGGCATTCCATCGCGCCGTCGATCCCCGAAGGGGTGCGCTTGCTGCCCTTGAGGCTCTCTTCGGTGGCACTGGCGGACACGCCGCGGCGCGGGTCCGGGCCTTCGACCGTCGAGGGAGGAGGGCAGGGCTGCGAGCTTTCCCAGACGCGCAGGTAGCGGATGTCCGGATCGCTGGAGAGCAGGAACGAAAGCGCGGTGGACCCTGTGCGCGGCAGGCTGACGCCGAACAGCGGATCGCGGATTTCCTCGTTCTCGATCTCGGGATGGCGGCGATACCAGTCCTCGACCATCAGGCGCTGGCGCAGATAGAGCAGGATGCGGTCGCGCAGGGCATATTCGCCGGTGGCGTTCAGCTTTGCCTCGGTGTTGAGCGCGGTGACCAGCTGTTCCAGCCCTTCGCGGAAACTGTCGCTGCCGAAATCGTTCAGGCCCGTATCGCGCCGGGCGATGTCGATCAGGTCCTTGTAGTCCTCCATGGGCTCGCACTCTCCCGGTCAGGTCTGACGTCCGGTGTTCTCCGGATCTGTGCGTGCACTATGCTTGTGGAAGCGGCAGTGCGCCAACCGCTGCGGCGATGATCGCGTCTCAGCTGCGCGCGGCGCGCACGGCCGCCCCGCCGGCGAAAGGCGCGATGGCCAGCAGGACGAGGCTGGCGGCGCCGGTCAGGGCAAGTCCGCTCTCGCCACCGGTGCCGAGGCTTCCGGCGCCGAAGATCAGTATGGGAACAGCCATCGGGATCACCAGCAGCCCGGAAAGCGCGGCGCCCCCGCGCAGTCCCGCCGTCAGCGCCGCGACCGTTACGCCCAGCGCCGCGAGACCCGGCGTGCCCGCGAGGAGCCCGATCTCGACGATCTGCAATGTCGCGCCGTCGAGGCCGAGAAGCGCGGCGGCGGGCAGGGCGGCGAGCATCAGCGGCGGGCCGAAGCTCAGCCAATGGGCCAGCACGCGCACCGCGATCACCAGTTCCTCCGAAATGCCGCGCAGGGCCCACTGGTCGAACATGCCCATTTCGATGTCGGGCTCCACCAGCCGGTCGAGCGGGAGGATGGCGGCGAGCAGGGCGGCCACCCAGATCACCCCGCCGCCGGTCCGGGCGAGCAGCGGCGCATCGGGGCCGACCGCGAAGGGATAGAGCATGGCGACCGAGAGGAAAAACAGCACCGGCAGCACCGCCCCGCCGCCGCTCCCGCCCAGCGTGAGGCGGGTGAAATCGCGCTTCAGCAGCGTGATGATCCGCCCGCTCATGCCGCGTACTCCGCCAGCGCGATCGTGCGCATGTGGCCCAGCCGGAAAGGCTGGTGCGAGGCGATCAGGGTAATGCCGCCCGCGCTGCAATGTTCGGCCACCAGCGTCTCGGTCAGTTCCACGGCATGGACGTCCAGCCCGTTGAGTGGCTCGTCGAGCAGCCAGACAGCGGCCTTCTGGCCGATGAGGCGGGCGAGCGCGGCGCGTTTCTTTTGCCCGGTCGAAAGGTAGCGCACCGGCACGTCGAGCAGCTCGGACAGGCCGAGGCGCGCCAGTTCGTTGTCGGCGGCCCCATCCATGCGCTGCCAGAAGCCCAGGGCGCGGCCCAGCGGCAGCGCCGGGTCTAGGGCATGGCGCTCGTCGACGAGGCCGATGGTGCCGCTGGTTTCGGCTGTTCCCGCAAAGGCGGGAGCAAGGCCTGCGACGATGCGCAGCAGGCTCGATTTGCCGATGCCGTTGCTGCCCGTCACTTGCAGCGCGTCTCCGGCCTGCAGGCGCAGCGACAGGCCCCGGAACAGCACCCTGTCGCCGCGGCGGCACGCGAGATCGGTCACGGCGATGGAGGCCCCTTGCATGACGGCGTGCGATAAGGGAAAGCGCGGGCACTGCCAAGGAGAGTGAGATGACCATCCCCCGCCTGACTGACGCCGAACGCGATCAAGCGCTCCACGACCTTCCCGGCTGGACGCTGAGCGACGATGGCCTGGCCATCGAAATCGATCTGGAATTCGGTGATTTCAACGAGGCTTTCGGTTTCATGACCCGCGTCGCGATCCATGCCGACAAGGCGGACCATCATCCCGAATGGTTCAATGTCTACAACAAGGTGCGCCTGCGTCTCACCACGCACGATGCCGGGGGGCTGAGCATGCGCGATGTGGAGATGGCGCAGTTCATCGACGGGATCGTCTGAACCTTATGCGGCCGCCTCGTAGCGGCGCAGCAGTTCGGTGAGCGCGGGCATGGCCTTGTCCTGCGCCTGACCCGAATGCAGGCACCGCTGCAGGACCTGCATGTCCTGCTCGCGAACCTTGCCGCCGTGGTGGAACTTGTTGAACGCGGTATAGTCGACCGGAAGGCATTCGCGCTCCATCTTGGCGTTCGTTTTGGCGATCTGGCGCGGTGACATGAACAGGCTGCCGATCTTGCCCGGCAGGCCGTGTTCGGGAAGGCGCATGACTTCCTTCATCGCCGCGCTGCCCAGCTTCATCAGTTCCGTGTCCCGGGCCAGACCGTCGGCATGCGGCCAGCCGGCGATGTCGAACATCGCCATGACCACGAAGATTGACGAGGAGAACGTGGCGAAGAGCTTCTCGTTGATTTCCTGGCACTTGGAAATGCCCGAGCGGTTGTAGAGCTTCGCGAAGGCCCGGGCCGGGGCGGCGAGGCGCTTGATCACGAGGAAGCCGGGGTTCTTGCCCATGTGCCGGTAGCCGATCGATGCCTGGGCAAGCCTAGCCGGATCGGTCGGCGGATTGAGCGGCAGGGTCACGCGGTCGGTCTGGTAGCTGAGCAGGCCCATCGTGCCTTCGATCACGCGTTCGTCGGGCAGTCCCATGGTGTCTCGGCAATATTCGCGCACGCCCACGCCGTTGATCACCGCAATGGCGCGGGTGTCATGCAGGGCTCGGCCAAGGGCCTTCAGCAGTGCGGTCCCCTCCGTGCCGCGGCAGGTGGCGCCGTCGAGCGTGATCAGCACGAAATCGTAACCGCGGCTCATAGCGTCGTCGATGGACCCGTGGGCCTTGAATTCGGAGAACCGTTTCAGTTCGTGATCGTCGTAGCAGTAGAGCACTTGCGGTTCCTGCAAGGCAGGCAGACGGTTGGGGCGAACAAGAAAATGCACGCCGGCGCCGGCCAGGCTGAGGTGATACCCCGTCACGATGCCGAGCGCGCCGGCTCCGACGATCAACACGGAAGGCTTCGGCATGCATCTCTCCTGTTGCTTGTTTTCGTTCTCTGACTGGCTCCGGTCCGAGCCACAATCACGGCCTTCGCCAGCCCGGTTCCGAACCGCTTCTTGACTTTAGAACGGTCTGGGTAACAAATGTTGGCGTGCTGCGGAACCCGGCTCCGATTTGCGATGTTCAGTAGGTTCGTATGAAACGAGTCGGGTTTCTTTGGTTGTTCGTCAAGGTTTCCGGACAACGGCGTCACGCCTGTTGTCCGGCGAAGAAAACATAAGATTGGAGAGGACAGGCGGTGCTTCGGAATCTTCCCGAAAAGTGGGATATTGAAGTCGATCTGGTCTCGATCGGGTCGGGGATCGGCGGCCTGTCGGCGGCGATTACCGGGCATGAGCAGGGGCTGAGCGCCATTGTGCTCGAACGGGCCGATCAGGTCGGCGGCGTGACGGCGCTGTCGATGGGCGAGGTCTGGGTGGCCGGAAACCACCACGCGACAGAGCTGGGCATCGACGATTCGGTCGATAGCGGCTTTCGCTATCTCAAGCGCCTGTCGATGGACTACGGCACCGATGCGGCGATCCTGAACAAGGTGGTGCATGCGCGCGAGGCGCTGCGCTGGTTCGAGGATACCATCGGGCTTGAGATGCAGGTGATCCGCGATTGCCCGGATTACTATTATGGCCTCAACAACGATTGCGTGGCCGAGGGGCGGATGCTGGAGTGCAAGCCCTTCGAGGCCTCCTCGCTGGGCGACTGGCAGCAGCGCACGCGCGTTTCGCCGACGATGCCCTATGCGCTCACTCATCACGACATCTTCGTGAACGGCGGCGTCGCCAATATGATGAAGTGGGATTTCGCCCTCATGGGCGAACGTCTCACCAACGACGTGCGCTGCCTCGGCGCGGGGCTGGCGGCCTATTTCGTCAAGGGCGCGCTCGACCGCGGCATTCCCATGCATACCGGCGCCAATGTCGTGGAACTGATCGGGGACGGCTCACGGGTCGTGGGCGTGCGGGCGCAGATGGACGGCAAGGACGTCTACGTGAAGGGCAGGCGCGGCGTCGTGCTCGCGGTCAGCAGCTACGAGCGCAACCAGCATTTCAACAAGACGCTGAGCCAGCAGCTCGATCTGGGCTCAATCGTGTTCTCCACCGTCGACGGCGCGCACTTCCGCTTGGCCGGACCGTTCGGCGCACAGGTCGCCGCCGTCCCCGACATTGCCTCGCTCGGCTTCCCCGTGCCCAATGCCGAGGATGCGGAAGGCGCGCCCTTGTGGGGCAGTGCGCTGCAGGCCATCGGCCAGCCGCACATCATCGTCGTCAACCGCGCGGGCAAGCGCTTCGGCGACGAGGCCTTCTATCGCCAGTTCTACCTCACCATCGATGTGATCGACGGCAAGGACCAGACCCATCCCAATTTCCCGTGCTGGATGATCATCGACAGCCAGGCCAAGAGCAAATACCCGATCGGCCCGATCCTGCCCGATCAGGACTGGCCCGAGGAACTCGGCCCCAGCGCCGATACGCTGTCCGAACTCGCCGCGAAGATCGGCGTCGATGTGGCGGGGCTGGAGGCCACGGTCGCACGGTTCAACGAACATGCCGAAAAGGGCGCGGACCCCGATTTCGGGCGCGGCGAGCGGGTGTGGAGCCACTGGATGTGCGGCGATCCCTTCAACAAGCCCAACCCCAACCTCGGAACCATTGCCAAGGGCCCGTTCTATGCGCTTGAATTGAAGCGTATCGGTGACAGCGGTATTCCCCCGGCGGGCCTGCTGACCGATCAGCACAACCGCGCGCTCGACTGGTCGGGCAATCCGATCGACGGGCTCTACGTGGCGGGCAATTCGGTCGCGCGGATGGAGACCGGTGCCGTCATGCAGAGCGGCATCTCCAATGCACGCGGCATGACGCACGGCTGGCTGGCCGCGCGTCACGCCGCCGGCGACCCGAGTGACCTGCTGGACAGCGAAATCCAGCGCATGGGGATCTAGGACATGATCGAGACGACACAGACCGTCCTTGTCGGATGCGACATCGATGCGACCTGGGACTATGCGAAGAACTTCGAACGCTGGGCCAGCATCATGCCCGGCTACCAGTCCTGCGAGATCGAGGACGAGGACAATTCGCGCTGGATCCTGAAAGTCGGCGTCGGCGCCATGATCCGCACGGTCAAGGTGCGGGTCCATGTCGAGAAATGGGCAGGGCCGGAGCGGGTGGATTTTACCTTCGAACTGGAGGGCGATCCGGTGACCGGAAGCGGCTCCTACCTCGCGGCACCTGCGGACGGGGGGCAGACCGACATGACCCTGCACGTGAAAGTCGCCGGCACCGGCCCGATGGCGCCGATGTGGGAGGCCATGGGCGGCCCGGTTCTGCCGAAATTCGCGAAGGGCTTTGCCGAGCAGCTCAAGGGCCGAATTGAGGAGGTCAACGGAGTCACGACGAGCGTACCGCCTGCCGGGCAGGCAGCCAAATCGGGTGGGCTTGCCGCGCTTGCAGGCTGGCTGAAATCGCTATGGAAGGCGCTGTTCCATCGCCGCAGCAGCGAACTGCGCTGACGCCTCGGGCGTTCACAGAACACAAGACAATGAGGTAGCGGAAATATGCGTCGTTTCACCCCCGAGCAGCTGGTTCTGGCCTATGAACTGGAGCAGTTGCTCTATGATTTCGCGGCCGAGCTGGACCACAACGATTCCCGTAATATCGACCGGTTCTACACCGAGGATGCGACCTTCGTGGCAGGTCCGAACCGCATCACGCCGCGCGATGCGATCGTGAAGTTCTATGAAACGCGCAACGAGAACGTCGCCAAGTACCAGAAGGACGGCGCGCGTACCGGGCGTCACACCTTCCTCAACGTGCGCGTCGAACTGATCGACGACGACAACGCCTATATCCACTTCACCAACGTCAACTATGCCGCCGAAGGGGCCGCGCCGGCCAGCGGGCTGAAGGGCCCCTCGATGATCGCCGACTGCCGCATGACCTGCAGGCGCCAGCCCGACGGCGACTGGCTCTTCTCCGAATTCGCGCCGAAGTCGGCGCTGATCGGAGAAGACGATTTCATGAAGCTGATGCTCTCGCTTCAGAGCAACTGACGGGATCGCGGCGGGGCGGGACGGCATGCCGCCTGGCCCCGCGCGGTCCGTTCTGCCGCGATCTCAGTAGCCGCTGCTGTTCTCGGTAGAGCCGCCGCCACCGGCGGTGGGCGCCGGGGCGGCGCCCGGCACGCCGAGGAAATCGCCTTCTTCGCCGAACCAGTTACGGAATTCGAGGAAGCCGGGGATGCCGGCGAACGTGCTGTTGGCGGCCTGGTCGACCTCGACGTGGATTACCGCGGGCTTGCCCGAAGCCAGAGCACGCTCGACGGCCGGTGCGATGTCCTCGGCCTTGTCCACGTATTCGCCGTATGCGCCGAAGCTCTGGGCGGTGAGGTCGAGCCGGACCGAATTGCCCCAGCGTGCTTCGGGCGTTGGCGTGTTGTCGCCGAAGTTCGCCTTGTAGGACGCGGCCTCGATGCCCCAGGCATGGTCTACGGCAACGATGCAGATGAGCGGCAGGTTCTTGCGCACCGCCGTTTCGAGTTCGGAGATGTGGAACAGGAACGCGGAGTCGCCGGTGAGCAGGGCAACCCGGCGCTTGTCGCCCACGGCAAGCTGCGCGCCCAGCGCCATGGGAAGGCCGTTGCCGATCGCGCCCCAGTTGGAACTCCACATCGCATCGCGCGGGGTGAACTGCAGAAGCGCCGAAAACCACATGCTGGAGGCGCCGCCGTCACGTACCAGGATCGTATCCTCCGGCAACGCGCGAGTCGCTTCGATCGCGACGCGGCCGGTGTGGATCGGGCATGACGTGGTGGGAATGCGATCCTCCAGGGCCTTCTTGGCCGAGTCCCGCAGGGCGGTCCATTCGGGCAGCTTTGCCGGAAGGTCGCGCTGCAGGTCGCCGAGAGCCTCGGTCAGTTGCGGGACCACGTCGCGCAGGTCGCCGACGAGCGGCACGTCGATCGGCCGGTTGACGCCGATGGCCAGCGCGTCACGCTCGATGTAGATCCACTTGCGCGTTGCGTCGCCTTCCTTCCAGGCATGTCCGCGGCCGTAGTTGAGCGCCTCGCCCAGCTCCGTGCCGATGGCGAGAACGACATCAGACTGCGCCGCGATCTGCGCACCGGCATCGGAACTGTAGGCGAACGTGCGATCTTCCATGCCCGGCAGCACGGCCTCTACCGCGTTCGAAAGCAGGATTGGGCACGAAAGCTTCGCGGCCAGCACGCCGAGCATGTCGTGCGCGCGGCTCACGAAGCCGCCCTGGCCGAGCAGGAGTGCCGGGTTCTTCGCGCCGCGCAGCAGTTCGACCGCTTCGGCAATGCCCAGGTCGTCCGCGCGCTGACGTACCATGCGGTAGCGATGCGGCGGCGGGGCGGGCGGCAGGTCGAATTTCGCCTGCATGATGCCCAGCGGAAGTTCGATGTAGGTCGGCCCGGGAACGCCGCTTACCGCCTGGCGGAACGCTTCGTGGAAGATCTCGTCGAGCTGCTCGGGATATTCGACGACGCCTACGTACTTCATCACGCCGTCGAACATGGGCGGCTGGCTCATGTACTGCATCTTGCCGCGCCGCACGCGCTGTTCGTAGAAACGCTGGCGCTGTGCCATGATGAACACGGCGGGCACGTTTTCCTTGCGCAGGAAGTTGGCGCCGGCCGCGATGTTGGCGACGCCGGGGCCCTTGTTCACGCAGAGCACGGCGGGCTTGCCGGTCATGCGGAAATGCCCGTCGGCAGTCAGCGCGGCCGCCTGTTCGTGGTGTGGCGATACGATCTCGATACCGCGTTTTTCGGCCTCGATGAACAGCCCGAAAAAGCTGGGGTCGGGGATGCCGAAAAGTGTGTCGATGTTCTCGGCCTGGACGAGATCGAGAATGCGGTCCTGGATTGTCTGTGTCATGGCCGAAACTTGCAGCGCCCCTGCCCGAAACACAAGGTTCGCCATGGGAACTCTGCTGGCACGATATTGCCGGCTTGCAGTCCGTCGGCTGAGCGAGGCGGGGTGTTTGGCGCCCGATGCGTTTCACGCCGGGATTCGCATTCGACGATGCGCTCGGGAAAAGGCGGGCGCATCGAAAAGGCGCTCACGCCGTGGCCGGTCCGGGTGCTGGGCATGGGGCGGCATCGGGCAGAATCTCCGTGACACGCGATAGCGCTTCTGGCAGTTGAAACGATACGGGTGACTTATTGTGATCCAGCCCCTTGGGAGAGTGGAGGCGGGCTCGCATGTCGGTATCGGCAATCCTGTGCCGGGTCTGTCCGTCATTGATGAATCTACCGGATAAAAGCCAATGAATGACACGAAGATCATCGAAAACCTGCCGGCCGAATGGGATATGGAGGCGGATGTCGTTGCCGTCGGTTCCGGGGGGGGCGGTCTTGCCGCGGCGATCACGGCCGTCGACCATGGCGCGAGTGCCATGGTGCTTGAGCGAACCGATCAGGTCGGCGGCGTAACCGCCTATTCGCTGGGGGAAGTCTGGGTGCCCGGCAACCATCTGGAAAAGGCGCTCGGCATAGAGGATTCGATCGAGAGTGGGCTGCGCTACGTCAAGCGCCTCGGGCTGGGCTATGCCAATGATGTCACCATCCTCAACCAGGCGGTCCATGGCCCTGCCGTGATGGCCTATTTCGAGCGGGCGATCAGCCTGAAGATGACCGTGATCCGCGATTGCCCGGACTACTATTACGGCTATTCGAATGACAGCCTTGCGGAAGGGCGATTGCTTGAAGTGGAGCCGTTCGCGGCGGAAGCGCTGGGCGAATGGCAAGCGCGCACGCGCGTCTCGCCCCACGTTATGTACGGCCTTACGCACGAGGACATCTTCCGCAACGGAGGATCGGCGAACATCCGCAACTGGGACTTCTCGGTCCTCGCCGAACGCTTGCGGAAGGACGAGCGCTGCCTGGGTTCGGGGCTCGTGTGCTATTTCGTGAAGGGCGCGCTCGATCGCGGTATTCCGATGCATACGGGCGTCGAAGTCACGGGCCTGATCGGTGACGGCCAGCGCGTTGTCGGCGTTCGGGCGCGCAAGGACGGGCAGGAGATCTTCGTCAGGGCCAACCGCGGGGTCGTGGTGGCGGTGAGCAGCTACGAGCGCAGTCCTGTCTTCACCAAGACGCTGGGTCAGCAACTCGACGTGCAATCGGTGATCATGCCGGAGGTCGATGGCGCGCATTTGCGTCTTGCCGGAAAGTTCGGTGCGCGGGTGGCGCGCGTACCCGATGTTACCATGCTCGGTTTCAAGATCCCGGGGGAAGAACTGCAGGATGGCGTGCCGCTCTGGCGCAATGCCATGGCCTTTGCCGGCCTGCCCCATTCGATCGTCGTCAACAGCACCGGCGCGCGTTTCGCCAACGAGGCCTTCTACCGTTCGCTCTACTTCGCGGTGGACGACATCGACGGAGCTACCCAGACGCACCCGAACTTTCCCTGCTGGCTCGTGCTCGATAGCCAGGCGCGTGAAAAGTACCCGCTCGCCTCGATCATGCCCGGAGACGCCTTGCCCGAGGAAGTGGGTGTTACCGCCGATTCCCTGTCGGAACTGGCCGCCCGTACCGGGATCGACGCGCAGGGTCTCGAGGAGACGGTGCGCAGGTTCAACGGCTATTGCGAAGCTGTCGAGGACCCGGAGTTCGGACGCGGCAGCATGATCTGGGGTGCCTATATGAGCGGCGACCGCTTCCACGAGCCCAATCCCAACCTCGGCCCGCTGCTCAAGGCGCCGTTCTATGCGGTTCCGCTACATCGCCTTGCCAGTTCCGGCATTGCCTCCGCCGGTATCGTCGTCGATGAACATTGCCGCGCCGTGGGCTGGGACGGGGACGTGATCGATGGCCTCTATCTTGCCGGAAACTCGGTCGCGCGCCTCGACAGCGGGGCGGTCATGCAAAGCGGCATGTCCAACGCCAGGGGCATCACGCATGGTTACCTCGCCGGACGGCATGCCGCCGGCGCCCCCAGCGATCTGCTGGAAAAGGCCATTGCTGCGGGTGCGCTGGACTAGGACGGATCGACATTCAGCCCTGACGGCCTGCAAATGGCGCTTTTCCGTGCTTCCGGTGCTCACGTACTAAAAGTACGCTGCGCTCCGGATCCCGTAAAAACACCATTTCGGCTCGCCATCTTCTGAATGTCGATCCGTCCTAGTGCCCGGGCATGCCCGTCAAAGCGCCGGGTTGTTGTAGCAGTGCCAGGTGAAGATGGCCGCCGCGCCCCGGTGCGGGCGCCACGATTCGGCGAGTTCGCGCGTGTGCTTCTCGCTCGGACGTTCCTCCAGCCCCAGGATCTTGTGCAGTCCGGCCTGGACGGCGAGGTCTCCGGCTGGCCAGATGTCCGCGCGTCCCTCGGCGAAGAGGAGATAGATCTCCGCCGACCAGCGCCCGATGCCCTTGATCCGGACGAGCTGGGCGATGGCCTCCTCGTCGTCGGCGGGCAGGGCGTCCAGGTCGAGTGCGCCGGCGACGACGAGCTCGCACAGCGAGCGCGCATAGCCCTGCTTCTGGCGCGAGAGGCCGCAGCCGCGCAGCGTTTCGAAATCGGCGGCAAGAAGGGCGTCCGGCGGCAGGCCTTCGCCCAGCAGGGCTTCGAGCCGGTTCCACACCGAAGTCGCCGCCGCCACGCTGACCTGTTGGCCCACGATCGTGCGCAGCAAGGTGGCGTATCCGGTCGGGCGGATACGCGGTTCCGGGTAGCCGGCGACGTCCAGCGCGCGCGCCATGGCGGGTTCGGCTGCGGCGATGGCGTCGAGCCCGGATTTGAGTTGGTCGCTGGTCAGGCCCATTCGTGTCTCGGCTACCTTGCAAAAGAGGGTTGCAGGCTTTAGCAGCCTGCGGCAAACGTGCATACCGCCGCATTTATGATACATGGTGTATCAAAGAGGACCCTAGAGCATGCCGAAGATTATCGTCGTCAATCAGTCGGGTGAAGAATCGAGCGTCGAGGCCAGTGAAGGTCGCACCCTTATGGAAGTCATCCGCGACAACGGCTTTGACGAACTTCTCGCGCTGTGCGGCGGCTGCTGCTCGTGCGCGACCTGCCACGTTCACATCGATCCGTCCTTCATGGACAAGCTGCCGGCGATGAGCGAGGACGAGAACGACCTGCTCGACAGCTCCGAGCACCGCAACGAATATTCGCGCCTGTCGTGCCAGATCCCCGTGACTGCCACGCTCGAGGGCTGCAAGGTCACGATCGCGCAGGAAGACTGACCGGCGCGCTGGAAGTTTGACTTGTCGGGGGTAAGGCGCAATTCGATTGCGCCTTGCGTCCGTACTTCCTAATTCTCCCGGCATGACCGTAACCATGCCCAAACGCTCCTCGCTCGATCTCATCGGGAATACGCCGCTCGCCCTGCTCAAGGGGCCGAGCGAGACGGCCGGCTGCGAGATCTGGGGCAAGTGCGAGTTCGCCAATCCCGGCGCCTCGGTGAAGGACCGCGCGGCGCTGTGGATCGTACGCGACGCCGAGGCGAAGGGTACGCTCAAGCCCGGCGGCACGATTGTCGAGGGGACGGCGGGCAACACCGGCATCGGCCTGGCGCTGGTGGGCAATGCCCTGGGCTACAAGACGGTTATTGTCATGCCCGAGACGCAGTCGCGCGAGAAGATGGACACGCTGCGCGCGCTGGGGGCGGAACTGGTGCTGGTCCCGGCCGCGCCGTTCTCCAATCCGGGGCACTTCGTCCATACCTCGCGGCGAATCGCTGAAGAGACCGAAGGCGCGATCTGGGCCAATCAGTTCGATAATATCGCCAACCGCAAGGCTCACATCGAAAGCACCGCGCCGGAGTTGTGGGAGCAGCTGGAAGGCCGCATCGACGGCTTTACCTGCGCTGCCGGCACGGGCGGAACGATCGCCGGCACCGGCATGGGGCTCAAGGCTTTCGACGAGAATATCACGATCGCGCTGACCGATCCGTATGGCGCTGCGCTCTACAATTACTATGCGCACGGCGAGCTCAAGGCCGAAGGGTCCTCGGTCGCCGAAGGGATCGGGCAGGGGCGGATCACGGCCAATCTTGAAGGTGCGCCGATCGATACGCAGTTCCGCATCTCCGACGAGGAGGGGCTCGAATGGGTCCGGCGCCTGCTGTCCGAGGAGGGCCTGTGCCTGGGCCTGTCCTCGGGCATCAATGTCGCGGGTGCGGTGATGCTCGGCAAGCAGCTGGGGCCCGGATCGCGTGTCGCGACGATCCTGTGCGACACCGGTTTCCGCTACCTGTCCTCGCTCTACAATCCGGCCTGGCTCGAGACAAAGGGCCTCCCGGTCTTCCCCTGGCTGGCAAGCTGAGGTAGAAGTCCCGCCGATGGCAGGACAGCATCCGCCCCAAATGACCACTGGTCTGGTTGAACCGATCACGACCGCCCAGCATTATGCGGCGCCCGGTTCGCGCGAGCTTCGCGCGCAGGCGGTGCATCGGCTGCAGGTAGGCCTGTTCGGGCTGTGTGCGATGCTGCTGCTCGTCGGTCTCGCCAATATCATCATGGATCGCGCCAGGCTGGCCGATACCGAAGATCCGATCCATGACGTGGTCGCCGCCGATGCCAGGCCGAAGAAGGCGGCCAGCGATCCCCTGGCCGACATCGGTGTCGTTCCGGCAGCCGATCCGAGCCCGACACCCGCCCCGACGCGGGTGCTTGCGCCGGCGGCCCAGCCGCCCCGGAGCAGCGATGCCGTCGCCGACCCGTTGGCGCGCCCTTAATCCACCGTCGTTTTCCCTTTTGGGGAAATTCGGGGAAGGTCCCGTCCGCATCCCCTGATGGATGTCCGTGTCTGGGGTGGAATCTATCGTGTTTTCGCGTCAGTGCCGGAGCCTTGCGGCTTTTGGGGAAATGTGGGGAGCGGCATGAGCGCGTGCGTCGCCGCATGGGCGTTTGGGCGTCATTTGGGCGGAATATGGGCACGAAGTGGGGATGAGGCGGGGGGAGGACGATGCTGACTTAAAATTATAACCAACATATTGATTTATATTATAAATAGTAGGAATTCCGTATTCATGTGAAGTCCGGTTCCGTCCTGCTTTCCGTGGGGTTTCGAGCGAATTGGTGGATAAATTCCCGCTGATCCCCATATTTCCCTTTAATCCCCGAATTTCCCGTTATATGAAAGCAGTCAATCGGAATGGCTGAGTCTCGTCGCGTCTCGTGTGGGCGCGGAGCCCTGCTGCATGCGTGTGCGGCTGGGGGTGGGTGCGGTCATTCTCGAGACGCGTACCTTGGGAATGAAGCGGGGCGGCATGGCGGGGCAGCCATTCATTTACAACGGACAGGGCTTTTCGCTGCAACGCGACAAGAACCGTTTCGTGCTGCCCAACGTGTTTCGCGGCACCGTGCGCGAATCGAGCGGCAAGGACGTGGTCTATCTGACCATGCACGACCGCTGGCCCTGCCTGATCGGCTTCGGCGCCTCGCGTATCAACGAGTTCGGCGAGGAACTTGAGAAGCTGCAGGAGGTCGCGCTGCGTTCCGGCAATACCGGCTTCGATGGCGATAAGCTCGCCAGCGACATGTACTCTTCCTACGACGTGCCGTTCGACGGCAGCGGCCGCTTCGTCCTGCCCGAGGATCTGGCCGCGCTGGGCGGGGTGAGCGATCAGCTCTACTTCCGCGGCAACGGCAAGTTCTTCACGGCCTGGGCGCCCGAGCAACTCTACGCGATGGACGACGGCTGGCGGATGGCACAGACCGCCTGCCGCTCGCTGGCGGCCAAGGAACTGGCCAAGGCGAAGAAGAAATGAGCACCGCCGAGGCTCCCCATATCCCCGTGCTCCTTGAGGAGGTGGTCGCCGCCCTGAACCCCCAGGGCGGCGATCGCATCGTCGATGCGACGCTCGGTGCGGGCGGATACACCCGGCGCCTGCTCGATGCGGGTGCGACCGTGCACGCCTTCGACCGCGATCCCGATGCGATCGCGGCGATCCGCGCCGATCCCGCGAAGTGGCCCGAACTGACGAGCAATCCACCTCGCCTCGTGCTCCACCCGCGCCGTTTCTCGGAAATGGTCGAGGGACTGGCCGAGGTGGGCGTCGAGGAAGTCGACGGTATCGTCATGGATATCGGCGTGTCCTCCATGCAGCTGGATCAGGCCGATCGCGGCTTTGCCTTTGCGTCCGATGGCCCTCTCGACATGCGCATGAGCCAGGAAGGCTTCTCGGCCGCCGATTTCGTCAACGAGGCCGATGAGGCCGAAATCGCCGACGTGCTCTATCTCTACGGCGAGGAGCGCCAGTCGCGCCGCGTCGCCCGTGCCATCGTTGCCGCCCGGCCGTTGACGACCACCGGCGAACTGGCCCGCGTGGTGCGCAAGGCGCTGGGATACAGGCCGGGCGCCCCCAAGGATCCTGCGACCCGCAGCTTTCAGGCCATCCGCATCCATGTGAACGGCGAGCTCGACGAACTTGACGTCGGGCTCGCCGCGTCGGAGCGGTTGCTGCGTTCCGGCGGGCGCCTTGCCGTCGTGACCTTCCACAGTCTGGAAGACCGCAAGGTCAAGCGCTTCCTGCGCGATGCCAGTGGCGCCGGGCAGACCATCTCGCGTCACCTGCCGCAGGTCGCGCCTGCCAGCGCTCCCACGTTCGAGCTGGTCGCCAAGGCCGTGCGCCCGGGCGAGGCCGAGCTTGCCGTCAATCCGCGTTCCCGTTCCGCGACCCTGCGCAGCGCCGTGCGCACAGATGCCCCAGCCCGAGATACCCAGAGGAGTGCAGCATGAACCTCACAAGCGATCGCGTCCGTTCGATCGGCTGGGCCACGGTGTTGTTGGTATGTGGTGCGCTGACGATTGCGCTGACGCTGCGTGTCAATGCAGTGAAGAGTCAGGTTCACGACACGGAAAAGCGGATCGTCTGGGTGCAGCAGGACATCGATTTTCTTCAGACCGAGTTCCAGACCCGCTCCAACCAGCAGGCTCTGAAGCAGCTCAACGATCTGGAGTTCGGCTACAAGGCCCCGGTTGCCGGGCAATACATCGAGGGCGAGCGTCAACTGGCCGCGCTGGGCAAGGCGGCCGGTCCCGGTGCGCCGGAGCCGATTCGCTATGCCAATGCCGAGCGGCCGGTGTCGCATGAAACCGGCTCGACGCTGCTGGCGATGGTTTCGCCGGTTGCCGGCGCCACTGCCGCGGCGCTGCCCAAGCCTGCGGTGAATGCGAGCGATCCCGAGCGCGAGGCCCTGGAGCGCGACGCTGCTGCACTCAGCAAGCGGCTTGCCCGCATCGAAGTCGCGGAGGCTGGCCAGCAGTGAATGCAGCCGCACTCCCGATCGGAACGTTCCCGACCACGGTCTCGACGGGGCGGCGCAAGCTCGTCAATGTCCGGCAGCGCACGCTGCTGGTTGCCAAGCTGCGTACCTTGTGGGTGCTGGGCGTGTTTGCTCTCGTCGGGGTCGGTGCTCTCGGGCGTATCGGCTATCTGGGCGCTACCGGCGTTACGACGCATCGCGGCGAGTTGGGCGATGCGCTGATTCCCGATCGCGGCGAAATCGTCGATCGCAACGGTGTGCCGCTGGCGCGCGATTTCCGCGTCTATTCGCTGTGGTTCAATCCCAAGGCGATGGTCGAGGGTTCGCCGCTGATCCATACCCCGGACGAAATCGCCGACGGTCTTGTCCGCATTTTTCCCGATCTTGACCGCGGCGAAGTCATCGCCCGGCTGGCTTCGGGCAAGGCCGGCTACCTGCGCAAGTCCATTCTTCCCGAGGAGGCCAACAAGGTCCATGCCCTCGGCGAACCGGCGCTCGAGTATCCGCGCGAGACGACGCGCTTCTATCCCCAGGGTTCGCTAGCCGCGCACGTGCTGGGGTATGTCGACAGCTACGGCAAGGGGCAGGTCGGCATGGAGGAGGCCTTCGACAAGCAGTTGACCAGCACGGCGGGCCGGACCGACCCCTCGGTGCTTTCGATCGATTTCCGCGTGCAGAGCGCGCTGGAAGACGAATTGAGCAAGGCCATGGTGCTCAGCCGTGCCAAGGGGGCCGGCGGCGTGGTGCTCGACGTCGATACCGGTGAAGTGCTGGCGCTGGCCTCGCTGCCGTCGTTCGATCCCAACCACGTCAAGCCCGACGACATGATGGTCTCCGACGCGGAAGCCAGGAAGGGCGAGGTTCCCCACGGCTTCAACCGCGTGACCAACCAGGTCTACGAACTGGGTTCCACCTTCAAGCCGATCACGGTTGCGGCGGCGCTTGATGCCGGGACGATTACCGACCTCGGCCGCCGCTGGCCGGCCAAGCCGCTGCATGTCGCGCGTTTCACGATCCACGACGACGAGGACCTCGGTCCCTCGCTCAACGTGCCCGAGGCGCTGATCCATTCCTCTAACATCGTCACTGCCCAGATCGCCGACGAACTGGGCGGCGTGCGCATGAAGAAGACGATGGAAACGCTGGGGATGAACGAGCGCCCCGCGATCGAGCTGCCGGCGCGCGGCTTCCCGATCTGGCCGTCGGGCAAATGGCCGCGGCTGCGCACGATGACGGTTTCCTTCGGGCACGGCATCGCCGTTACCCCGCTGCACCTCGCGGGGGCCTACGCGGCGCTCGTGAACGGGGGCATCTGGCGTCCGGCGACCCTCAAGAAGCTCGATCCGGCCGACGTTCCCGCCGGTCGCCGCGTGTTTTCGGCGGCTACCAGCGCGCGTATCCGCCAGTTGCTGCGCATGATCGTGGAGTACGGCACCGGCCGCAAGGCGGACGCGCCGGGCTTTCGCATCGGCGGCAAGACCGGTTCGGCCGAAAAGCCGGGCGTGGGCGGTTATCGCCGTCATGCGCTGATCACGACATTCGCCGCGGTCTTTCCCATGGACGAGCCGCGCTATGTCGTCGTTGCCATGATGGACGAGCCGCAGGGCACGCCGGCAACCTCGTACCAGCGCACTGCGGCCTGGAACGCGGCGCCGGCGGTCGGCCGGCTGGTGCCGCGCATCGGCCCGCTGCTGGGCATCATGCCCGACGAGACGCGCGATATCGACATTTCCGATCTCAAACCCCTGATCCCCCAGGAAGTCAGCAAAGCTAACGGCGAATGAAGCTCTCCTCTCTCTGTGCCTCCGCCGGCATCGCCTTCGATGGGCCGGACGCGAACGTGACCGGCTTTGCGATCGACCACCGCAAGGTGGCGCCGGGCACCGTGTTCGGGGCCTTCAAGGGCGCGAAGTTCAATGGCGAGGACTTCATCGCCGCTGCCGTGGAAGCCGGTGCGGTCGCCGTCGTCGCGGCCCCCGGGGCGCACGTGGACGGCGCGGCGCACTTTGCGGATGACGAGCCGCGTTGCCTGTTCGCCCGTCTCGCCGCGCCCTTCTTCACGCCGGTGCCGGAAACGCTGGTGGCTGTCACCGGAACCAACGGCAAGACGTCGACCGTCGAACTCACCCGTCAGATCTGGCGCATGTCCGGACAGCGCGCGGCCTCGATCGGCACGCTGGGCGTGACAACGAGCGACGAGACGGTGTCGACCGGGCTGACGACGCCGGACATCGTCACGTTCCTCGCCAATCTCACCGGGCTGGCCCGCGAGGGCGTGACCCATGTCGCCTACGAGGCGTCCAGCCACGGCTTGTCGCAATACCGCATCGAGGGGCCGCGCGTCAGTGCCGGGGCCTTCACCAACCTGAGCCGGGACCATCTCGACTACCACGCGACGATGGATGCGTATTTCGCCGCGAAGATGCGTCTGTTCGACGAAGTTGTGGTTGACGGCGGGACGGCGGTGATCTGGGCGGACGATGCCTGGTCGGAAAAGGCGATCGGGCACGCGAAGGCGCGTGGGTTGCAGATCTTTACAGTGGGTACGCAAGGTGAGGACATCAGGCTGCTCGGCCGCACGCCGGGCGGGCTCGGGCAGAAGCTGGAGATCGAGCATGCGGGCAGGACGCGCGTGATCGATCTGCCGCTGATCGGCGCCTACCAGGCGGCCAACGCGCTCGTTGCGGCGGGGCTGGTGCTTTCGACGGGCGGCGATGCGCATCTGACCTTCGATGCGATGAAGCGCCTGGTCACCGTGCGCGGTCGTCTGGAACGGGCAGCGATTTGCCCGGTCGGTGCTCCGGTCTATGTCGACTATGCGCATACGCCGGATGCGCTTGAAGCCGCAATCGCGGCGCTGCGTCCGCATGTGAACGGACGGCTGATCGTGGTGTTCGGCGCGGGCGGCGACCGCGATCAGGGCAAGCGGCCGGAAATGGGCCGGGTGGCGAGCGAGGGCGCGGAGCTTGCCATCGTCACCGACGACAATCCGCGCGGGGAAGACGCGGCCTCCATTCGCGCGATGGTTCTGGCCGGCATGACGGAAGGCGCGCGCGAGATCGGCGACCGGCGCGAAGCAATCGGCGCCGCCCTTGCCGAGGCCGGGGCGGGGGACATCGTCCTCATCGCCGGCAAGGGGCACGAACAGGGTCAGATCATCGGCAGCGGCGAGAACCTGCGCGTGCTGCCATTCGACGATGTTACCGTGGCCAGGGAAATGGCCGGTACGCTGGGAGGTAAATGACGATGAACGCAGCCGTTGCCCGCATTCTCGACTGGCCTGTCGAAGCGACCGAGGAGAACCCGCACGTCCTGTGGGATGCGGTTTCGATCGCCCGCGCGGTCAAGGGTACGGCCAATGCCGAGTTCACGGTGTCGGGCGTCGAGATCGACAGCCGCGACGTCCAGCCCGGCGACCTGTTCTTCGCGCTCAAGGGTGAAAGCACCGACGGCCATCGCTTCGTCGAGATGGCTTTCGCCAAGGGCGCCGCGGCCGTGGTGGTGGACCGCCCGGTCGACGGACCGCACGTTCTCGTCAACGACACGATGGAGGCGCTCGTGCGGCTGGGCGCCGCGGCGCGCGCCCGCACGCGTGGTCCGGTGATCGGTGTTACCGGTTCGGTCGGCAAGACCGGGGTCAAGGAAATGATCTTCGCCGCGCTCGACCGCGCCAGCCGGGGCGATGCGCACCGTTCGGTCAAGAGCTACAACAACCACGTCGGGGTGCCGCTCAGCCTTGCCCGCACGCCGAGCCGCGCGCGCTTTGCCGTGTTCGAAATGGGCATGAACCATGCGGGCGAGATCGCGGCGTTGACCCGCCAGGTGTGCCCGAACGTGGCGGTCATCACCACCATCGCGCCCGCGCATATCGAGATGCTCGGTTCCGAAGAGGCGATTGCCGAGGCCAAGGCGGAAATCTTCCAGGGGCTGGAGCGGGGCGGCACGGCCGTGATCCCGGCCGACAGCCCGCATTTCGAGCGGCTGCGCAAGGCGGCGCTGCGGTGCGGTGCTCACGTCGTTTCCTTCGGCAAGGCGAAGGGGGCGGACGTCCGCCTGCTCGATACCGTTTCGGCCATTGGCGGCGGTTCGCTGGTGACGGTGGACATGGGCGACCGCCGCGTCTGCTATACCGTCGCGGCGCCGGGCGAGCATCAGGTCATCAATTCGCTGGCGGTCATGGCTGCCGTGCGCGCGGTCAAGGGTGACCTTGGCGCGGCCGGGGTCGCTCTTGCCGAAATGGGCGGTCTGGCGGGACGCGGCGCGCGGCTGGAGATCGACGTGCCTGGCGGCGAGCCCGATGAAAACGGGCAGCGCAAGGCGCTGCTGATCGACGAAAGCTACAACGCCAACCCCGCCTCCATGCGCGCGACGCTGGCGCAGCTCGGCCGCACGCCCGCGCGCCGCCGCATTGCCGTGCTGGGCGCGATGAAGGAGCTGGGCAGCCACGGTCCCGACTATCACGCCGCGCTTGCCGAACCGATCCGCGAGGCCGGCGTCGACTATGCGCTGCTGGTCGGCGAGGAGATGACGGCGCTTGCCGGGGAACTGGGGAAATCGGCGGCGGAGGAGCTTGGCAAACCGGTGCCCTTCGCCCATTGCGCTACTGTGGGGGAAGCTGTCGATGCCTTGCGTGCATTCGGGCTTGAACGGGACGATGCCATCCTGGTCAAGGGATCGAATTCGGTAGGGCTCGCTTCCCTCGTGACGGCACTTGGCAGACAGGAAGGGTAGGGGGGCTCCCCCGCAAAATGCTATATCTCATCGCAGAGTGGTTGAATTTCGAGGGGCTTGCCAACCTCTTTCGCTACCAGTCGTTCCGCTCCGGCGCGGCGCTGATGACGGCGCTGCTGATCGGGCTCCTCATCGGCCCCAGGTTCATCAACATGCTGCGCGTGCGGCAGGGCAAGGGGCAGCCGATCCGCGAGGACGGGCCGCAGACCCACCTTGCCAAGCGCGGTACGCCGACGATGGGCGGACTGATGATCCTCACTTCGCTGGTGTTGTCCATGCTGCTCTACATGGACATGAGCAATCCCTTCGTCTGGGCCTGTATCGCGGTGACCGTGGGCTTCGGCGTGATCGGCTTCATGGATGACTACGACAAGGTCTCCAAGAGCAGCCACAAGGGTTTGTCGAGCAAGATCCGCCTGCTGCTGGAATTCGTCGTAGCGGGGATCGCGGCGTGGCTCATCGTGGGCCAGCTCAACACCAATCTCTACGTGCCGTTCCTGTCGGGTCGGTACATTCCGCTGGGGCCGTTCTACTACGTCTTCGCCGCCTTCGTGATCGTCGGTGCGGGCAACGCGGTGAACCTGACCGACGGGCTCGACGGGCTGGCGACGATGCCGGTCATCATCGCGGCGGGCACTTTCGCGATCATCTGCTATCTGGCCGGTCGCGTCGACTACGCGACCTATCTTGGCATTCCCCATGTCCCGCGCGCGGGTGAGCTTGCTATCTTCTGCGCCGGGATCATGGGGGCCGGACTGGCTTTCCTGTGGTTCAATGCCCCGCCGGCTGCCGTGTTCATGGGCGATACCGGTTCGCTGGCCCTGGGCGGCGCGCTGGGGGCCATCGCGGTTTCCGCGCACCACGAGATCGTGCTGGCCATCGTCGGCGGCCTGTTCGTGCTCGAAGCGGTCTCGGTGATTATCCAGGTGTTCTGGTTCAAGCGCACCGGGCGGCGCGTGTTCCGCATGGCGCCCATCCACCACCATTTCGAGCAGAAGGGCTGGCGGGAATCGACCGTCGTCATCCGCTTCTGGATCATCTCGATCGTCCTCGCGGTGATCGGCCTTTCCACGCTGAAGCTGCGATAGGGAGGGAAGGCGCGTGATCGTTTCTCCCGCCTTTGCCGGAAAGCGTTACGCGGTCCTCGGCCTTGCCCGTTCGGGGCAGGCCGCCGTTGCGACGCTGGTGAAGAGCGGGGCGCACGTGATGGCCTGGGACAGCCGCGACGAACCGCGGCAGGCCCTGGGCGAATGGGCCGATTGCGGTAAAGTCGAACTGGCCGATCCGCTTTTCGCGGATCTCTCCGGTTATGACGGCGTGGTCGTGTCCCCGGGCATTCCCCTCAACCGCCATCCCATTGCCGGAGCGGCCGCACGCGCCGGTGTCCCGGTCATCGGCGACATAGAGCTTTTCGCGATCGCGCGCCAAAGCCTGCCTGAACACCGCGTCGTCGGCATCACCGGAACCAATGGCAAGTCGACCACGACCTCGCTGGTCCATCATATTCTCGGCGTCGCGGGCGTGCCGGCCCAGATGGGCGGCAATATCGGCGTGCCGATCCTGACCACCGATCCGCTGCCTGCCGGCGGTGTCTATGTGCTCGAACTTTCGAGCTACCAGATCGATCTTACGCAGAGCCTCGACTGCGACGTGACAGCGCTGCTCAACATCACGCCCGATCACCTCGACCGCTATGACGGCTTCGAAGGCTATGCCGCATCCAAGGCCCGGTTGTTCGAGATGCAGGGCAAGGAACGCCGTGCGGTCTTCGGCACCTCCGATCGCGAAACCCGTGCCATTGCGCGGATCGAGGCCGCGCGCCGCGAGGCCGGGCTGGTCCGCCTCGTCGACGGGAGCGACCTTGCCGACCTGCAGCGCGACTGGCCGTCGCTGCAGGGGCCGCATAACCTGCAGAATGCCGCGGTCGCCGTCGCCGTCGTCGAGGCGCTGGGGATCAGGAAAGCGCAATGGAAGAAGGCGCTTCGCAACTTTCGCGGGCTGCCCCACCGCATGGAACGCGTCGCCGAGGCCAACGGCGTCATCTACATCAACGACAGCAAGGCCACCAATCCGGCTTCCGCCGCGCCGGCCATTGCCGCGTTCCCGCCCGATCCGAATCCGCGCATCCACTGGATACTCGGGGGGCTGCCCAAGGGGGACGATCTGGACGAGTGCGCGCCCTATTTCGGGAATATCGCCGCCGCCTACACGATCGGCGATGCCGGCCCCCGCTTTGCCGAGATCCTGGCGCCCTACACCAATGTCCATCGTTCCGAAATGATGGCCGAAGCGATCCGGCAGGCGATGGCCGAAGCCAAGCCGGGGGACATCGTGATGCTCTCGCCTGCGTGCGCGAGCTTCGACCAGTTCCGCGATTTCGAGGCGCGTGGGCAGGCCTTCCGTCAGATCGTCGAGGCGCTGCTTGCGTCTGACGAAGAGGCCGAGGTGAAAGCCTGATGGCCACCGCTCACGCTTCGGCGGCAGCCCGCTACAACCGCAACCGGCGCAGCCGGCTCGCGGTTTGGTGGCAGGAGATCGACCGCGGCACCCTGATCCTGGTGCTGATCCTGATGGCGATCGGCGCGGTGGCGGTGGCGGCCAGTTCGCCGGCGAGCGCGCGCCGCCTTTCGACCGCGCACGAAAAGCTGCCGGATCTCTATTTCTTCTACCTGCACATGCGCTGGCAGCTGCTCGGCCTGGGGGCCCTGGCGTGGGCATCAAGCCTCGGCAAGGACAACGCGCGCCGGTTCGGCATCCTGCTGGGCGCGGCGATGCTGGCCGCGCTCGTGCTGGTTCCCTTCATCGGATCGGAGGTCAACGGCGCGCGCCGCTGGCTGCGCTTCGGCATCTCGCTGCAGCCTTCCGAGTTCCTGAAGGCAGGGTACCCAATCCTGCTCGCCTGGATCCTGTCCTGGCGTGCGCGCGATCCGCAAATCCCTGTAGTGGGCATCTGCTTCGGCGTTATGGGGCTGCTCGGGGCGCTGCTGATGCTGCAGCCCGATTTCGGTTCGACCATGCTGTTTTCCGGCACGTTCCTGGTGCTGATCCTGCTTTCGGGCATCGACATCAGGCGCATCGGCATCTTCTTCGGGGTGGGGCTCGTCGGGCTCGTCCTGATGTATTTCACGTACGACAACGGCCGTAACCGCATTGACAACTTCCTGTTCGGCGGCACGGCCTTCGACCAGGTTGATCTCGCCCAGCGGACCTTGCTGAACGGGGGGTGGACCGGGCTGGGCTTCTGGATGGGGACGCGCAAGCTGGCGCTGCCGGAGGCGCATACCGACTATATCTTCTCGGTCATCGGCGAGGAATTCGGCCTGCTTGCATGCATGGCCATCGTGGTTCTCTATCTCGCGATCCTGATCCGGGTGGTCCTGCGGCTGGTCGAGGAAGAGGACCTGTTTACCGTTCTTGCCGCTTCGGGCTTCGCCGCGCAGTTCGGCGGTCAGGCATTCATCAACATTCTCGTCAATCTGCAGCTTTTCCCGTCCAAGGGCATGACCTTGCCGCTCATCAGCTACGGCGGTTCATCCACGGTTGCGATGTGCCTGTGCATGGGGCTTCTGCTGGCGATTACCCGGCGCAATCCGTACATTCAGCGCGAGACCTTTTCGCTGCGCGCCATCGGAGATTTTCAATGAGCCAGGTTTCCCGCCACTATGTTCTCGCCGCCGGCGGAACCGGCGGACACCTCATCCCCGCTTTCGCGCTGGCAGCCGAACTGCACGAGCGGGGCCACCACGTCGCGCTGATCACCGATCAGCGCGGTGCGGCGATTCCGGGAAAGCCGGACTACCTGACATCGCACGTGCTGCCGCCGGGCCGCATCGCGGGCAGGAACCCTCTCGGCTGGCTGAAAGGCGTGCGCGGCGTTCTGCAGGGACGCTCGATGGCGCTGCGCCTGTTCGAGACGTTCAAGCCCTCGGCGGTCATCGGTTTTGGCGGCTACCCGGCCATGCCTACGCTGCTCGCTGCGAACGCGGCGGAGATCCCGACCGTGCTGCATGAGCAGAACTCGGTGCTGGGGCGGGTGAACCGCTACTTCGCCGGCAAGGTCGACGCGATCGCGACCTCCTTCGAACAGGTCGACCGGCTCGATCCGAAGTACGAGGACAAGGTCACGCTTGTCGGCAACCCCGTGCGTGCGGATGTGCTGACGCTGCGCGATCAGGCATTCCCCGATTTCACCGAGGACAGCCTTTTCCGTATCCTCGTGACGGGTGGAAGCCAGGGCGCGAGGGTGCTGTCCGAAGTCGTGCCCGATGGGCTCGCGATGCTGCCGCCGGCGCTGCGCTCGCGCCTGCAGGTGATCCAGCAGTGCCGCCCCGAAGACATCGACGCGGTGCGCGCGCGCTATACCGGCCATGGCATCCCGGCGGAACTGGCGACCTATTTCGAGGACATGGCCGAGCGGCTGGCCGGGGCGCATCTGTTTATCGGCCGTGCCGGCGCTTCGACCATTGCCGAACTGACTGCCGTGGGCCGCCCGGCGATTCTCATTCCGCTGCCTTATGCGACCGACGACCACCAGTCGGCCAACACGCGCGAAATCGTCGCTGCGGGCGGTGCGCGCGTGATCCGCCAGCCCCGGGTGACGACGGAAAATCCCGAGGACCGTAAGGGCGACGCACGCAATGCACTGCTGAGGGAGCAGACGGAGATCTTCCAGCGGATGGCCAAGGACGTGTGCCTGCAGATCCAGGCCATCGCGAAGAACCCCGCCTCGCTGGCCAATGCCGCGCATGCTGCGTGGAACTGCGGCTATCCCAATGCCGCGAAGGACCTCGCCGACCTTGTTGAGAGCTTTGGCGCGCCGCCGATCATGGATGTGATCCGCATGAACAATGCCGTGCCCGCGACCGGTGCCGAGGCACTTGCGATGGAGCGCGCGCAGTGATCCTTCGGCAAGCTCAGGATGAGCGGACCTTTGTCATGAATTTCCGAAACCCGCTCGTGCCGAGCTGGTCGAAGCACGTTGGTGGCCACGGGGGGCTGGCATGAAGGGCGTCGGCACGGACATCGGCACGATCCACTTCGTGGGCATCGGCGGCATCGGCATGTCGGGCATCGCCGAGGTCATGCACAACCTGGGCTATTCGGTGCAGGGCTCCGACATTGCCGAGGGCTATGTCGTCGAGGGGCTGCGCGCGCGCGGCATCAAGGTCATGATCGGCCATTCGGGCGAGAACGTGGAAGGGGCGGCGGTGGTCGTTACCTCCACGGCGGTCAAGCGCGACAATCCCGAGGTGGTCTACGCGCTGGAGCATCGCATTCCGGTCGTGCGCCGCGCCGAGATGCTCGCCGAGCTGATGCGCCTCAAGAACACCGTGGCCGTGGCTGGCACGCACGGCAAGACGACCACCACCTCGATGATCGCGGCGCTGCTCGATGCGGGCGGTATCGATCCCACGGTCATCAACGGCGGCATCATCAATGCCTACGGCTCCAACGCGCGCCTGGGCGAGAGCGACTGGATGGTGGTCGAGGCGGACGAGAGCGACGGCTCGTTCCTTCGGCTCGACGGCACGCTGGCCGTCGTCACCAACATCGATCCCGAGCACCTCGATCACTACGGTTCATTCGACCGGGTCAAGGAAGCCTTCGTCGAATTCATCGAGAACGTGCCCTTCTACGGCGCGGCGATGCTGTGCATCGACCATCCCGAAGTGCAGGCGATCATTCCCAAGGTCCGCGACCGCCGCGTCGTGACCTACGGCTTTTCCGCGCAGGCCGACATTCGCGGCGAGAACGTGACCCCGATCCCGGGCGGCAACCGCTTCGACGTGGCGCTGCGCCAGCGCGACGGCAGCTTCCGCCGGATCGAGGGCATCGAACTGCCGATGCCCGGCCGCCACAATGTCCAGAACGCACTCGCCGCCGTGGGTGTCGCGGTGGAAATGGGCTGCGCCGATGACGTGATCCAGAACGGCTTTGCCAAATTCGGCGGGGTCAAGCGCCGCTTCACCAAGGTCGGCGAAGTGGCCGTGGATGGCGGTGCCGTTACGGTGATCGATGACTATGGCCACCACCCCGTGGAAATCCGCGCCGTGCTCGCGGCGGCCCGTGAAGGCGTGAAGGGACGGGTCATCGCCGTTGTCCAGCCCCACCGCTATACGCGCCTGCGCGATCACATGGAGGACTTCCAGGGCGCGTTCAACGATGCCGACGTGGTCTATGCAACGCCGGTCTATGCCGCGGGCGAAAAGCCGATCGAGGGCTTCGACAGCGAGGCCATGGTCGCGGGCATGAAATCGCGCGGGCACCGTTCGGCGCAAGTCATTGAGGGCCCCGATGCTCTGGCCGATGCACTTGCGAACACCATACAGCCGGGCGACATGATCGTGTGCCTGGGCGCGGGCGACATCACCAAGTGGGCCGCGGGCCTTGCCGGGGCGATCCGGTCACGGAGGGCAACGTGAGCCTTTTTAACCCCGTCGACTGGATCGAGGCGGTTGCCGAGGCGCACCGCAAGCAGATCGAGGCCATGCAGGCCTATATCGAGGCCACGCAGGCCTCGGTCGATCCCGAACGGGCCGAAGAGGCGGGTGAGAAGCTGGAAGACGCCAACCGCAAGGCCATCGAGGCGGCCGAGCAACTGGCCAAGGCGCAATGGTCGTGGCTGGGGATGTGGCGGTTCTGATGGTGCAGGTGCTCCCTTCCGTTTCCGGTAAGCTGACGGCCGATGCGCCGCTGGCCCCGCTCGTCTGGTTCAAGTCCGGCGGCACGGCCGAGTGGCTGTTCGAGCCGAAGGATCTGGCTGACCTGCAGGGCTTCCTGCGCGATCTCGATCCGGCCACGCCGGTCATGGCGCTGGGGCTTGGTTCCAACATGATCGTGCGCGACGGCGGCGTGCCGGGCGTCGTGGTTCGGCTGGGCAAGCCCTTTGCCAAGGTCACGCCGGTCGATGCGCTTACGCTCGAGTGCGGCGGCGGGGCTTCGGGCATCCTCGTCTCCTCGACGGCGCGCGACAACGGCATTGCAGGCGTTGAATTCCTGCGCTCGATCCCGGGCACCGTGGGCGGCTTCGTGCGGATGAACGGCGGAGCCTATGGCGGCGAGGTGAAGGACATCCTCGTCGATTGCGACGTGGTGCTGCGCGATGGTTCGCTGGCGACGCTGCAGAACGCGGATCTTGGCTATACCTACCGCCATTCCGAACTGCCCGGAGGCGCCATCGTCGTCGCCGCGCGCTTTCGCGGGCGCCCCGGCGAACCTGCGGCGATCCAGGCCGAGATGGACCGCATCTCCGCCAGCCGCGAGGCCTCGCAGCCGCTGCGCAGCAAGACCGGCGGTTCGACTTTCAAGAACCCCGAAGGTCACAAGGCCTGGCAGCTCGTCGATCAGGCCGGGTGCCGGGGCCTGCAACTGGGCGGTGCGCAGGTTTCGGAAAAGCACACCAACTTCCTGATCAACACCGGCGAAGCCACCAGCAGCGACATCGAAGCCCTTGGCGAGGAAGTGCGCCGGCGCGTGAAGGAAAACTCGGGCGTGACGCTCGAATGGGAAATTCAGAGAGTAGGCAGACAGTGACCCTCCCCAAACTCCACATCGCAGTCCTGATGGGCGGCTGGTCGCACGAGCGGTCGGTCTCGCTTTCGAGCGGGGAAGGCGTGGCCAAGGCGCTGGAGAGCAAGGGGCACAAGGTCACGCGCATCGACATGGATCGCGACGTCGCGCTGCGGCTGGCGGAAGTGAAGCCCGATGTCGTGTTCAATGCCCTCCACGGCGCGCCGGGAGAGGATGGCACGGTGCAGGGCATGATGGACCTGATGGGTCTCACCTACACGCATTCGGGCCTCGCCACCTCGGTGATCGCCATCGACAAGGAACTGACCAAGCAGGCGCTGGTGCCGCATGGCATCCCGATGCCGGGCGGGCGGATCGTCGCGAGCGAGGAAATCTACGAGCGCGATCCGCTGCCGCGTCCCTATGTGCTCAAGCCGGTGAACGAGGGCTCCTCGGTCGGCGTCGCCATCGTCACCGACGAGGGCAATTATGGCAATCCGATCGCGCGCGATGCCAAGGGGCCGTGGCAGGAATTCGATCACCTTCTGGCCGAGCCCTACATCCGCGGGCGCGAACTGACGACGGCGGTGATTGGTGATCGCGCGCTGCTCGTTACCGAACTGCGCCCCAAGTCCGGCTTCTACGATTTCGATGCCAAGTATACCGACGGCATGACCGAGCACGTCTGTCCGGCCGAGATCCCCGACGAGATCACGCAGGCCTGCAAGGATCTGGCCCTGCGCGCGCACAAGGTGCTCGGCTGCAAGGGCACCAGTCGTTCGGACTTCCGCTGGGACGATACGCAGGGCGTGGAAGGGCTGTTCCTGCTCGAAACCAACACCCAGCCGGGCATGACGCCGCTCAGCCTCGTGCCGGAACAGGCCAGGGCCTGCGGCATGGACTATCCCGATCTCGTCGAGGCGATCATCGCGGAAGCATTGGCGGACGCTGAAAAGCGGAAGGGGGCCAAATGAGCACGACCATCCGGCGCAAGGCGACGACGGCACGCAAGGCGGCCGCGGCGCAGGGCACCAAGGCCAAGGTCCGCACGGCCCGCGCGCGCACCGGGTCCGCCTTCGACATGCTGATGGGCTGGCTGCCTTTTTCCGAAGAGCAGCTCCACCGGATCTTCCTTGTCGCGATCCTCGGCGGGGCGGCATTGCTGGCGTGGGCCGTTGCGTCGATGGCGGGCCTGCCGACGATGGCCGGGTACCAGATGGCGCAGATGGCCGCGGACGCCGGGTTCGAGGTCAAGCGTGTCGAAGTGCGCGGGGTCAGGAACATCAACGAGCTCAAGGTCTATGAAAAGGCCCTGGCCGAGCGTGATCGCGCGATGCCGCTGGTCGATCTCGAGGCGCTGCGCCAGGAGCTGCTCGGCCTTTCGTGGGTCAAGGATGCGCGGGTTTCCCGGCAATTGCCCGATACCCTCGTCATCGACATCGTCGAGCGGGTGCCGCACGCGGTGCTGCGCAAGGCAGATCATTTCGAGCTGATCGACGCGACCGGGCATGAGCTGGAAACCATCAGCCGCAAGGACGCGCAGGGCAAGCTGATCGTCTCGGGTCCCGGCGCGGGCCAGCAGGTCGTTGCGCTGACGAGCTTGCTGGAGGCCGCGCCGGCGCTCAAGCCGCGCGTGGCGGAAGCGGAATGGATCGGCAACCGGCGCTGGAACCTCACGTTCCACACCGGGCAGGTACTGGCCTTGCCCGAAGGCGAGCGGGAATCGGCCGGCGCGCTTGTCACCTTCGCGAGGCTCGACGGCACCAATCGCCTGCTCGGCGGCAAGGTGACGGCGTTCGACATGCGGGCGAAGGATCGCATCTACCTGCGCGTTCCCGACGAGGAGGGCAAGGAACTGGCCCTCAAGGCAGGCGCCGTTCCGCACACGGCACAGGCAGGCGACCAATGATGGTCTTGGCGAAAGGGAGATCCGCATAATGGCTGCACCCCGGATCACCCGCGTTTTCGGCGCGGTCAACATCGGCTCCTTCCGTATTTCCGCGATCGTCGCGGGGATCAACGAGACGGGCGACGTGGTCGTGCTCGGCTCTGGTCACCGCGCCAGCCAGGGCATCAAGCGCGGCTACGTGACCGACATGGCCGCCGCCACCTATGCCGTGCGCGATGCCATCGACCGGGCCGAGAAGATGGCCGATACCGCCGTGCAGAAGGTCTGGATCGGCTGTTCCGGCGCGGGACTGGCCAGCCGCATCGACCAGTTCGATGCCGAGATCGGTGGTCGCCGCATCGAGCAGGAGGACATCGACCAGCTGCTGGTTTCCGCGCGCGAGGTGATCCGGCCTGACGGGCGCATGGTGCTGCACGCGCAGCCCGCGCAGTACCGGCTCGACGGCGCGCATGGCGTCGGCAATCCCAAGGGGCTGCATGCCGAGCGGCTGGGTGTGGACATCCACGTCATGCTGGCCGACGGCGCGCCGATCCGAAACCTGACCGAGGCAGTGCAGTCCGCGCATCTCGAAGTCGAGGCGGTGGTCGGCTCGCCGATCGCGGCGGGGCACGCCTGCCTTTCGCCCGAAGAGCGCGATCTGGGTGTGGCGCTGGTCGAGCTCGGTGCGGAAGTGACCAATGTCTCGCTCTATTCGGGCGGGATGCTGAAGGACATGGTGGCGATCCCCATGGGCAGCGCCGACATCACCGATACCGTGGCATCGGCCTTCGGTATCCGGCGCTACCAGGCCGAACGGCTCAAGTGCGTCAACGGATCGGCGATCGCCAGCCCGCACGATCATCGCGAGATGATCCCGGTCAACGCGCCCGGCGAAGAGGAATCCGGTCCGCTCGCGCGCCATGCGGACGACAAGAACCGGATTCCGCGTGCCGAACTGATCGGCGTCATCACCGGCCAGCTCGGCGTGGTGATGGAAGAGGTCAACAAGGCGCTGAAGATGATGCAGTTCAACGCTCAGCGCGGCAAGCAGGTGGTCTTCACCGGCGGCGGCGCGGAACTGGTCGGTCTGGCGGACTATGCCCAGGCGGCGATCGGCAAGCCGGTGCGCATCGGCCGCGTGCCGCATCTGGCAGGGCTGGCCGAGGCACACGTGAAGCCCGGATTTTCGACGCTCGCGGGGCTCGTGCTCTATGCGGCGGCCGATCCGGTCGACATCCGCGCGATGGGGCGTTTCACGCAGCGTACGGTACGGTTTGGCGGGCTCGGGATGGTGGGCCGCGTCTACCATGCCCTGAAAGAATATTTCTGAAATGGATCGGTGCCCGGTGCGACGACCCGACCAGTCGTGCAAGGGGCGCGATCAAGCGGCGGGAATGCCGCTGAAACGGCGGTCTTCGCTGTGGACAACGGTTTACCATGCTTTGCCTCGACGAGTCGAAGCGTGCAATCAGCATAGTCAAAGTAATTTCTTCGCGCGCGGGACTGCAGGAGATCAGAATGAGTATTAACATCGGACCGCCGGCGATCGACGAACTTCGTCCCCGGATTGTCGTGATCGGCGTCGGCGGTGCCGGCGGCAATGCGATTGCCAACATGATCGAGGCGCAGATCGAAGGCGTCGACTTCGTCGTCGCCAATACCGACGCGCAGGCGCTCAACAATTCCATCGCCGAAACGCGCGTGCAGCTCGGCCCCGACATCACGCAGGGTCTCGGTGCCGGTTCGCGGCCCGAGGTCGGTCGTGCGGCGGCGGAAGAGACGCTGCAGGAGATCGACCGTCTGCTCGAAGGCGTCCACATGGTCTTCATCGCCGCCGGCATGGGCGGCGGCACCGGTACCGGTGCGGCGCCGATCATCGCCCAGGCCGCGCGCGAGAAGGGCGTGCTGACCGTGGGTGTGGTCACCAAGCCGTTCCTGTTCGAGGGCACGCGCCGCATGCGGGCCGCGGAATCGGGTATCGAGGAGCTGCAGAAGCACGTCGATACGCTGATCGTCATTCCGAACCAGAACCTGTTCCTCGTCGCCAAGGCGGAGACCACCTTCAAGGAGGCCTTCCAGCTCGCCGACGAAGTGCTGCAGCAGGGCGTTCGCTCGATCACCGACCTCATGGTCATGCCGGGCCTCATCAACCTCGACTTCGCCGACGTGCGCTCGGTCATGGGCGAGATGGGCAAGGCGATGATGGGCACCGGCGAGGGCGAGGGCCCGAACCGCGCGCTCGAGGCGGCCGAACACGCGATCGCCAACCCGCTGCTCGACGGCGTTTCCATGCAGGGCGCCAAGGGCGTGATCATCTCGATCATCGGTGGCGACGACATGAAGCTGCTCGAAGTGGACGAGGCCGCGAACCACATTCGCGAGCTGGTCGACAACGATGCCAACATCATCTGGGGTTCGGCGTTCAATCCGGACCTGCAGGGCAAGATCCGGGTTTCCGTGGTCGCGACCGGCATCGAGCAGACCGCCGAGCAGGCCGAGGTCGCCACGCGTCCGCTCAATCTGGGCGCTTCGCGCGGACCCGTGCGTCCGGTGGTCCAGGCGGCACCTGCCCCCGAACCCGCCCCCGAGCCGATCGAACTGAACGAGCCGGCCCCCGAACCTGATTTCAGCCCCGCCGCCGCGGCAGTGCCTGAGCCCTACGAGGCTTCCGCAGAGCTTGAACTGGGCGTGGGAGACGAAATCGAGAGCGAGGAAGAGGACGAGACCGCTTCGGGCAACTATGCCAGCCTCTCCGGTCTGGGTGGTGCGCGCAGCGAACCGCTCGAACTTGGCCCGGCGGAAGAAGCGGCGCCTGCACCGAAGAATCGTGCGCAGGACGAATTGCTGCTCGATGGCGGGCAGGCGGCTCCGCGGACCGAAACGGCCGCGCCGCGTCCCAAGCCGGTTGGCGGCGGCAGCACCCTGTTCGAGCGCATGACCAGCCTTTCGCGCCCCAAGGCGGCGGCAAGCGACCTGCCGTCCGACGAGGAAGAAGAGGACGGCAGCTCGATCAGCATCCCGCGTTTCCTCGGCAGGCAGAACAACCAGTAAGGGCCGGATGCCCGGCCCAGCGCGTAGGGGCGGCGGACTGCCGCCCCGCAGCGTGATGTTCGCGTGAGGTTCATCGACCGGATGCCAGGGAACGACGCGGTATCCGGTTGCGGTGTTTTTGAGAAGGCGGGCGAAGGCTCGCGGTCAGGCGGGAATGTCCAGGGTCTTGCAGGTTGAGGTCGGGGTTTTGCGGTTGCTGGCAGGAGCGGCGTGGACCGGTGCCGCGCTTTTGCCGGTCAACGTGCTTGCCCAGGCTGCGCCGGTGATTTCCCAGCCCGTCGTGCAGGCGCTGCCCGATCCCCACGTTCAAAGTCTCAATGCCGCGCTGGCCAAGCTCGGCCGAGACCCGCACAATGTCGATGCCCTGATCGACGCCGGCGATGCCGCAGGCAATCTCGGGGATTTCGACGCGGCCATCGGTTTCTATCGCCGGGCGGACGAGGTTTCTCCGGATAATCCCCGCGTGCAGGCCGGCCTTGGCCGGGCCTTCGTCATGAATGGCGATCCGGTCAGCGCGATCCCCTATTTCGATGCGGCCGAGAAAGTCGGCGCGGCGCCCGCGAAGATCGCGGCGGACCGGGGGCTTGCCTACGATCTCGTCGGGAACAATGCCACTGCGCAGCGATACTATGCCGTGGCGCTGGCGGGGGACGACAGCGAGGAGGTGCGCATGCGCCTCGCGCTCAGCCAGGCGATCGGCGGTGACCGGACGTCTGCCGAGACGACCCTGATGCCGCTGCTGCGCAAGCAGAACAAGCCGGGCTGGCGGACCCGGGCATTCGCTCTTGCGATAGACGGCGATACGAAGCAGGCGGTCGAGATCACGCAGGCCATGTTGCCGGAGCAACTGGCGCAGAACGTCGTCCCCTACCTGCGCTACATGCCGCGTCTGACCAAGGCGCAGCAGGCTGCGGCCGCTAACCTCGGACGGTTTCCGAGGGCCTCCGAAATCGGTCGGGACGATCCGCGTATCGCTGCCTACTCGCCGCCCCGCGTTGCGGCCGCGGACGCGGGGCTCGTGCCCAAGGGCGATGCGTTCGGCGGTAGCCGGAACGCAAAGAGCAGCAAGGCGGAAAAGACGTCATCGAAACGCACCCGCGGCGATGCGGGAAAGAGCGACACGTCGGGCCGGGCAAAGGCCGTTCGCACCGCCGCGCTTGCGGCGAACGATCCCGACCGGGTCGCGCCGCCGGAACCCAGGCCTGCGATCGACAGCACCGGGGAGCTTCCGCCGCTTCGCAAAAGCGCCGAGTTGCCGCCGGTCGCAAGCGCGCCCGCCGCGAAAACCGTATCCCCGCCGTCCGCGGCTCCCGCGCCATCCCCCCGGCCGACCCCCGCGCCGCCTCCGCGTGAGGCAGCAGGGATCGGTCCGGCCGTGGCACGCGGTGAGCCTGCGACCTCACCGCCGCCGGCACCTGCGCGAAAGGTTCCCGCGCCGGGCTTCGATCTGGGTAATCTTTCCAGGTCGCAATCGGGCGAGACGGTCGCAACGCCGCCAGTGCCAGCAACGCCCAAACCAGCAACGCCCAAACCAGCAACGCCTAGGCCGGCACCGCCCGAGCCGTCGATGGCGGAGGCTTTCGCCGATCTCGGCAAGCCGGTGCTCAAGGCGGGGCCAGCCTCTGGCGCGGTCGACATTCGCAAGATCGAGCCCGCACGGCCCGCGCCCAAGGTCGAGGAAAAGCCGAAGAAGCCCGCACATCCCAGCCGCATCTGGGTCCAGATCGGCGTGGGCCGTAACAAGAACGCCATCGCCTTCGACTGGCGGCGTTACGTGAAGCAGGCCCCGAAGCTGTTCAAGGGGAGGGAGGCCTATATCAGCGATCTGGGCCGCACCAACCGGATCCTCGCGGGCCCATTCGAAACGCGCAAGGCGGCCAATGCCTTCATCGCGGACCTGAAAGAAGCGGGGATCGACGGCGCGCTGCCCTGGATCAGCCCCGCCGGTCAGGTGGTCGATACGCTTCCGGTCAAGTAAGCGCGGTCCGGCAGGCCGTATCGGGCCGATTTGCCGTACTGTTTTTGCCGACTTGTTAAGGCCCGGTTAGCCTTATCCACACGCTGTAAACAGACTTGTGCAGTTTTACGCAGGCGATCGCGCCTGCCGCATTGTGCTCTCCCATCCCGGCAAAGCATCCATGCTGTGCGTACTCGCGGAGGGCATGTGTCAGAATTTATGAGGACAGTTCAGGACGATATCGACAGGGACGATGAGGCCGCTCCGGTGGAGATGCTCGCGTCGCTGTTCGAAGCGCGCGATTGGCCCTTCGAATATGCCGGCGAGGATGAAATTTCTGCCGAAGTGAAAGGGGCTTGGGCGACCTATCAGTTCCAGGCGATCTGGCGCGCGCAGGATCGGGTGCTGCAGCTCCTGTGCCTGCCCGACATCCGGATTACCGATGGCAAGCGGGCGGCGGTGTTCGAAGCGCTGGCGCTGATCAACGAACAGGTATGGCTGGGACATTTCGATGTCTGGTCGAATGGCGGCGTGGTGCTCTACCGCCACGGGCTGATGCTCGGCGAGGACGGCCTGCTCGGTCCCAGCCAGGCGCAAATGGTGGTCGAGGCGGCGATCGAGGAGTGTGATCGCTTCTATCCGGTTTTCCAGTTCATCCTGTGGGGGGACAAGACCCCGGCCGAAGCGCTGGCCGCCGCGCTGGTCGACGCCGCGGGAGAGGCCTGAGCCTTCCACATACTTGGCAGGGCGACCATGCTGGCCTAAGCGGGCGCGCATGGACCGCTTTCAGAACATCCTGCTCGTCGGCTGTGGCAACATGGCCGGCGCCATGCTCACTGGCTGGCTCGCCGGCGGCATTCCGGCATCCCGCTTTACCGTCGTCGATCCCTACCGCGCCGAAGTGCCGGAGGGCGTGACGCTGCTTCGCGATCTTCCCGATGGCCGTTTCGACGCGGTCCTGCTGGGGGTCAAGCCGCAGGGCCTGGACGACGTCGCATCGGTGCTGACGGGGCTGGTCGGGCACGAGACGGTACTGTTCTCGATCCTCGCGGGGGTCGAGTTCGACAGCCTCGCGGCGCGTTTCCCCGATGCTGCGGCGATCGTGCGGATCATGCCCAATCTCGCCGCAGCCGTCGGCAAGTCGCCGATAGCGCTCGATGCGAGGGGGCTGGACGAGACCGGGCGTGCCGCCGTCACGTCCCTGATGTCTCCGCTCGGCACGCCCGAGTGGCTGGCCGACGAATCGCTGTTCGACGCCGTCACCGCGCTGGCGGGCTGCGGGCCGGCTTTCGTCTATCGCTTCATCGACGCGCTGGCGGCCGGTGCCGTCGCGCTCGGTCTCGACGAAGGGCAGTCGCAGCGGCTGGCGCTGGCGATGGTGGAGGGCGCGGCCGAGCTTGCCGCGACTCAGGCAGGGGCTGCCGAACCCGTTTCTCCGGGCGAACTGGCGGACCGTGTCGCCAGTCCCGGCGGCTCGACCCGGGCAGGGCTCAACGTGCTCGATGCGGGCGGGGCGCTGGTGCAAGTCGTGGCCGCGGCCATGACCGCCTCGCGGGACCGCAACGCCGAAATGGCGGCCGAGGCCCGCAAGGCCTGACCACGCGACTTACAATTTGTCACAATTGCCTGGGCCCGGTTTTTCTTGAAACTTTAACGGACCGGGCCGATATTGCTCCTGTCCGGGGTCCGCATTGTGCGGAAGACCCCCGCGAAAGGGAGTTTGAAATGGCGAATTGGAACGACCCCCAGCCCCGTTCGGGCTTCGGTGCGTCGCCCAGCCTTGACGGACGTGCCGCTGGCAGGGCCTCGTATGACATGGGGCTGCGTCGGCACATGCTGTCGATCTACAACTACATGGCTTCCGGTGTCCTGCTTTCGGGTATCGTGGCGCTGCTCTTTGCCAACTCGGGCATGGCCGCCCAGATGATCTACTCGCCGCTCAAGTGGCTGGTCATGCTTGCGCCGCTCGGGTTCGTCTTTGCGATCAGCGGCGGTGCGAACCGCTTCCAGGAATCGACACTCAAGATGCTCTACTGGGGCTTCTGCGTGGTGATGGGCCTATCGCTCTCCACGATCTTCCTGGTCTTCACGCAGGCGTCGATCGCCACGACCTTCTTTGCCACGGCGGCGGCCTTCGCGGGCCTCAGCCTCTATGGCTACACCACCAAGAAGGACCTGTCGGGCTTCGGCACGTTCCTGATCATGGGCGTGGTCGGCATTCTCGTGGCCATGCTCATCAACCTGTTCGTGCAGTCGACCGTGCTGCAGCTGGTGGTGTCGATCCTCGGCGTGCTGATCTTCGCGGGCCTGACCGCCTACGACACGCAGATGCTCAAGAACCAGTACTATCACCTGCGCGGCACCGAGTTTGTCGGCAAGGCGGTGGTTCTGGGTGCGCTCAGCCTCTATCTGGACTTCATCAACATGTTCCAGTTCCTGCTGAGCTTCCTGGGGCAGCGCAACTGACACGGCGGCGAATTGCCCCCGCGCAGCGATTTCGCGGGGAAAATACCGTACCAGGATTCAACTGGTGACCATGCCCGGTGCGTTTCGTCGCACCGGGCATTTCATTTTTTTCGCGGCAGCGTTAGATATTGGGCTCTGTAATGGAGAGTTGAGGGGTGGAATTGTTTAAGTTCAAAGCTCTTGGTCGCAGGCTGCCTCTGCTGTCGGGGGCGGCCGTCGCGCTTACGATCGCGGCCCTCTCGGGCTGTGCTCCCACACCTGCTCCGCCACCGCCACCGCCGCCGCCGAAGGTGGTGGTCATCCCGCCGATGCCGATGCCGCCGATGGGGGCGCAGCTCGACATGACCGTTCCGCCGCTCGATGCGAACGGAGACCGTCACACGGTCAATTCCGGCATCTCGACCTCGCAGGCGGTGTGGAACTTGCGTTCGGCCTTCAATGTCGCGGCGCTCAATTGCGTCGAGCCTCGGTACGACCCGATCCTTGCCGGCTACAAGCGCTTCCTGTCGGTCTATTCCAGGCAGCTTGCCGCTGCGAACAAGGAAATCGACGCGAGCTTCCGCACGCAGCACAGCCGCCGGGCCGCCATCGTCGCGCGCGAGACCTACCAGACGCAGGTCTACAACTTCTTCTCGCTGCCGCCCGTCGGCACCGACTTCTGCCAGGCGGCCATGGATCTTTCCGGTGAGCTGGAGACCGTCGATCCGGGCCAGTTCAATGGCTATGCCTTCGCCGGCCTCGCGAAGATGGAAGCGCCGTTCAAGTCGTTCTTCAACGCCTATGAGCAGTACAAGGCCGATCTTGCCGCATGGCAGGCCCGCTACGGCGGGGGGCTGGTTACCGTTCGTCCGACGTTCGAGCAGCAGGCCGAGCAGCACGCGAGCAGCCCGCAGTCCTACTCGCAGTAAGGGCGGCTGGGGCGCGGAGCGCGAGATTCTTCGCGCCCCGCGCATTTTTGCTCTTTCACGGTGCTGTTCTCTTCGCTAAGGGGGCGCTCCCGATGCGGCCTCTCGATGAAGCGGGCCGTGCTCGGAATCAAACTGGAACGGGGCCGTAGCTCAGATGGGAGAGCGCGTCGTTCGCAATGACGAGGTCAGGGGTTCGATCCCCCTCGGCTCCACCAGTAATTGATATTTCCGCTGATCGGCCGCACATCGCTGCGGCCGTTCGCGTTTTCACCGGATGCGCTGCGCGCGTCCCTGTTTTACGTCGGCTGGTGCCGCATCCGGCGGTGCTTCATCACCACACTCGACACATTGCCCATTCCGCCGGATAACAAGCCATGCATTTTCTCGACCAAGCCAAGATCTACATCCGTTCCGGTGGGGGCGGGCCTGGAGCCGTGAGCTTCCGGCGCGAGAAGTACATCCAGTACGGCGGCCCGGACGGCGGCAATGGCGGCAAGGGCGGCGACGTGGTGTTCGAAGCGGCCGCTGGTCTCAACACGCTGATCGACTTTCGTTATACCCAGCACTTCAAGGCACCGCGCGGCGGGCACGGCATGGGCAAGAACCGCAACGGCGCGGCGGGCAAGGATCTCGTCATCAAGGTGCCGGTGGGGACGCAGGTCATCTCCGACGAGGACCGCGAGACGGTGCTGGCCGACCTTACCGAGGCGGGCCAGCGCGTGACGCTGCTCGAAGGCGGGTTGGGCGGCCGTGGCAACGCCAGCTACAAGACCAGCACCAACCGCGCCCCGCGTCAGCACCAGCCCGGCGAGCCGGCCGAGGAAATGTGGGTCTGGCTGCGCCTGAAGCTGCTGGCGGATGTCGGCCTCGTCGGCATGCCCAACGCGGGCAAGTCCACCTTCATCAACAAGCTGTCGAACACCAAGGCGAAAGTCGGCGATTATGCCTTCACCACGTTGCGCCCGCAGCTCGGCGTCGTCATGCACAAGAACCGCGAGTTCGTGCTGGCGGACATCCCCGGCCTGATCGCCGGTGCCGCTGACGGCGCGGGCATCGGCGACCGGTTCCTGGGCCATGTCGAGCGCTGCCGCGTGCTGATCCACCTGATCGACATTTCCAGCGCCGATCCGGTCGAGGCGATGCAGATCGTCGAGGAAGAGCTGGAAGCCTATGGCAGCGGGCTGGAGGACAAGCCGCGCCTCGTTGCGCTCAACAAGATCGACCTTGTCGACGATGATCTGGCGCAAGACTACGCCCGCGAACTGCTCAAGGCAGGCGCGGCGGAAGTGTTCCCGATCTCCGGCGCGACCGGCAAGGGCATTTCCAAGCTGCTCGATGCGGTGATCGAATACCTTCCCGCCGCGACCGTGACCGAACGTCCCGAAGGCGAGCAGGAAGAGGCGGAAGACAAGCCCTGGTCGCCGATCTGATCGCGGCCATGGACGGCCCGCGTGACGCGGACCGTCGCCCCGGTGCCGTTCAGAACGGCATGTCCGCCTTGTCGGGCGCGTGCCATGCGCGCCGTGCCGCCGGGCTGAACAGCGTGTCGCGGTGCCAGTAGGCCAGCAGCCAGTCCGTGCGTCCATGGGCAGAGGCCATCAGCGCGCGCAGCACCTGATGAAGCGGCGCATCCGGTGCGTGACTGCGCAGGTGATGATGCGCGGCCCGCATCGATGCGAGCGTGATCGTATGGTGGTAGCCCTCCGTCTCGGTGTTGGGCGTGCCTGTCGCCGCGTTGTAGCGCGTGATGAGCGTGCGGATCTCGTCCGGCGCGGCAAGGTCCGGCCGGTGCCTGCACAACCAGAGCGCCGCCGCGAAATGGCCCTCGTGGGTCCATTCCGCTTTCGGCAGGCGCGCGTCGATAAAGCGAAGGGCAAGACTTTCGATGGAGGAATCGTCGGATAGTGTCATGGCCTGTTGTCCTTGGTGGAAGCCCAACCGGCATGAAAAACCCCGCCGATCGGGCGGGGTGATGAGCTGGCTTTTCGAAAGAGGTCGGGTCTATCGACCTCTCAAATCGAACGCGCGCACCGACACCGCCGGGAAATGACGGCCTTGTTGATTGAGTGTGCAGGGCTTCGCGCTCATGGCGGTTTCGTAACACCCAGGCAGGGCTCGGGCAAGCGGCCGCTTCCGTCCGCCCGTGCCCGGCGCAGGACCATTCGCGCATCGAGATGCTTTCCCCCGCGCGGCAATTCTCCTAGAGGCTGGCGCTCCATGTCTATCACCTGTCTTCCCGATCTTGCCGACAAGGCACAGTGCCCGCTCCTCGTCATCAAGGTCGGCTCGGCGCTGCTTGTCGGCAGCGAAGGCGTGCGGCGTGAATGGCTTGCCGGCCTTGTCGACGAGATCGCCGAGGCGCGCGCACGCGGGCAGCAGGTCATCGTGGTTTCCTCGGGCGCGATTGCGCTCGGCGCGGCGACGCTGGGGCTCGACAAGGGCGGGCGTGGCTCGCTTGCCGATGCGCAGGCCGCCGCCGCCGTCGGGCAGATCGCGCTGTCCGGGCTCTGGACGGAATTGCTTGGCAGCCACGGGCTTACCGCCGCCCAGATGCTCCTCACGCTGGAGGATCTCGAAGACCGGCGGCGTTACCTCAACGTCACCGCCACGCTGACCCGGCTGCTCGATGCCGGGGCGGTGCCGGTGATCAACGAGAACGACTCGGTTGCCACCAACGAGATCCGCTTCGGTGACAACGACCGCCTTGCCGCGCGCGTCGCACAGGCGGCAATGGCGAGCGCGGTGCTCCTGCTGTCGGACATCGACGGTCTCTACGACCGGCACCCGAAGGAGCCCGGCGCGCGCATGATCCCGGTGGTGGAAGGGGTCACGAGCGAGATCAAGGCGATGGCCAGCCCGGAATCGAATTCGGGCATGGGCTCGGGCGGCATGGTTTCCAAGCTGCAGGCTGCGGAGATCGCCGAGCTTGCGGGTATCTGCCTTGCTATCGGAAACGGCCAGCACGACCGGCCGGTCGCGCGCATCATGGGGCAGGGCGTCGGCACGCTGTTCCTGCCCCGCCGCAAGGCCGGCGCGCGCGGGACGTCAAAACGGGCCTGGCTGGGGGGGCGGCTGCGGCTCAAGGGCCGGTTGATGGTCGATGCCGGTGCCGCGGCCGCGCTGCGGCGCGGGTCGAGCCTGCTGGCCAAGGGCATCACCGCCGTAGAGGGCGTGTTCGAGCGCGGCGACCCGGTGGCCATTGTCGATGGCGACGGACGCGTGCTGGCGCATGGCCTTTCCGAATATGATGCTGCCGAATGCGCCGCGATTACCGGTCTTCATTCCAGTGAACAGGCCGAAGTGCTTGGATATGCGCCGCGTTCCTCGGTGGTTCATCGCGATCAGCTCGTGCTCAAGTGACCGGAACCGCGCGCCCTTCGATTGCCCTGACCGGGGCTACCGGATTCGTCGGTCAGGCCGTGCTCGATACGGCGCTGGCCGCCGGGTACGACGTGCGCGCACTGACCCGGCGCGAGCAGGCCCCTCGCGAAGGGGTGGAATGGGTCCCCGGAGAGCTGGCCGACACCGCGTCGCTCAGCGACCTGACGCGCGGGGTGGAGGCGACGATCCACGTGGCCGGCGTGGTCAACGCGCCCGATGCGGCGGGGTTCGAGGCCGGTAACGTCACGGGCACGCTCAATCTGGTCGAGACGCTGATCGCCAAGGGCATACCGCGTTTCGTTCATGTCTCCTCGCTGTCGGCCCGCGAGCCGGAGCTGTCCGCCTACGGCGCGTCCAAGGCGCGTGCGGAAAAGCTGCTGAAGGCCAGCCCGCTGGACTGGACGATCGTGCGACCGCCCGCGATCTACGGTCCGCGGGACAAGGAAATGTTCGAACTTTTTCGCGCCGCGCGCTGGGGCGTGATCCCGACGCCGAGCGAAGGCCTCGTCTCGATGATCCATGTCGAGGATCTCGCGCGGTTGCTGATTGCGCTGGTGGACGGTGGCGAGACTGTCTCGGGCCGTGTGTTCGAGCCCGACGATGGCCGCGCGAAGGGCTGGAGCCACTATGAAATGGCCCGCGCGATCGGCTGGGCCATGGGGCGGCGTCCGATGGTGTTCGGTCTTTCGCGCAAGGCTCTGGAGAGGGCCGCGCACGTGGACCGGTTCTTTCGAGGGACCAAGGCCAAGATGACCTTGGATCGCGCGGCCTATTTCAGCCATCCCGACTGGGTGGTCTCGCCCGAGGCGGCCGTTCCGGCGAATATCTGGCAGCCGCAGATCGAAACGCGCGAAGGGCTCAAGTCCACCGCGCAATGGTATCGCGAGAACAAGTGGCTGTGACCGGGCGGGCCTGAACCAGCCTACTTGCGGCCGGCCGGTTCCACCTGACGCAGCGCCCATTCGGCCAGCTGGCGCACTTCGCGGTGCCCGCCGCGCAGCCCCAGCGTCGCTTCGAACCCCATCAGGTGCGTTACCCAGGTCAGGGCCATGACAAGGCCCAGCGGGCTGTCCGGCGCGCCGTCGGGCAGGGGGGATCTGGCGCCGCGAACCAGATGGTCGACTTCCAGCGCGCGCAGCCTCTCGCCGAATGCCACGGTTTCGCGCCGGATCGCGTCGTTGTGGTTGGCGAGCGCGAGATATTCCATGGTCAGGGCTGCGTCGAAGGGGTCGGCAAAGCACTGCCACAGCGCATGCAGCGGTCGATCCGCCGCCATGGCCTGCTCCACCCGCTTGCGCATCTGTCCGGTGCGGCGGCCGTAGGCTGCAAGCAGCAGGTCGTCCATCGTCGCGAAGTAGTAGTAGACGGTCTGCTGGTTGATGCCCGCCCGCTCGGCCACGCGGCGAGAGGTGACGGCTGCATAGCCTTCCTCGCGCATGACCGCCTCGGTCGCATCCAGCAGCGCGGCATGGGTGGCCGAACTGCGCGAGCCCATCCGGCGTTTGGGGGCGGTGGCTGTCGTCATGCGGGCTCCGGGGCGTGGGTGGGGGTCGGGTCGAAGGCGATCGGCAGCGATTTGATCCCCCACACGCCGGCAAAGCTGCGCCATTGGGCGGGGACGGTGTGGCGGGGATTCTTCAGCCGCCGGGCGATCAGGTGGGTGGCTTCCTCGACATTGGCCTGCGCCAGGAACTGGCCGAGGCAGATGTGCATGCCGCGCCCGAAAGCCAGAGGGGCGGTGCGGTCCGGGCGCTCGGGCATAAAGCGCAAGGGATCCGCGAACAGGGTCGGGTCGCGGCCCGAAATGCCGAGCGGGAACAGCAGCATCGTTCCGGCCGGAATGGTGACGCCTTCCCAGGTGACGTCGCGGGTCGTGACGCGATAGGTGTTGGACGGACTGGTCAGGCGTAGCTGCTCGCGCACCACGAGCCGGCAGTATTCCTTATCCTGCGCGCAGTGCCGCCAGATGTCGGGGTGGTCGATCATCGTGTTCATCAGCAAGGTGAGCAGGTTCTTGGAGGTGTCGTATCCGGCGCCGAACAGGAAGACGAGCATCTGCCGCAGTTCCTTGTCGGTCAGCTCGCCCCGCGTATTGGCGGCGATAAGGTCGTCCAGCAGGTCGCCCTTGCCGGCATCGGGCCCGCGTTCCCCGATCAGGTCGTCGACGAAGCGCCAGAGCACCTGATAGGCCTCCTCGATCTTCGGCATGTCCTCCACGATCATGTTGAAGCTCGTGCCCTGCACCTCGAGCGAGGAAATGATGGCGGGCAGCTTGCTCACGTCGCCGCCGATCAGGGCGAACATGACACGCACCGGGAAATTGGCGGCGAACTCGGCAAAGTCGAATGCGCCTTTCGGGGCCCATTCGTCGAGCAGGGCCGAGATCGTCTCGATCATGACGGGGCGCATGCGCTTCACGTTGTTCGGGCCGAAGGCGCCGCTCACCGACCCGCGCAGGCGCTGGTGGTCCTGGCCTTCGCGCACGAGCATCATTTCCTGCGCGAAATCGCCCCAGCCGGTGCCCTCTGCACCCATGATCGCGACGATCTCGCCGCCCGGCATTTTCAGGGCGTCGTCCATGCGCATGATCTCGTCGATTGCGCGGTAGGAGGTGAGTACGGGGCCTATCGAACTGGTTGCCAGCCAGGGATGCCGGGCGCGGGCCTTTTCCAGCCAGGGGGTGGGATCGGCTGCAAACTCGGGGGTTTCGATCGGAAGGTGGACGAGATCGAGGTCGTCTATGCGCTGGGCGGTCATGGGATCATTTCTCTCTCCTGGTCGGCGCTTGTTTTTCGGAGTCGCGCCGTTTGCCAGTCACCTTGTTAGCATATTTCAGACGAATTGTCCTAAAAGGCTATGTTTTGACGAGAGATGTCCGGCATTCGCCAATCGACCGACAGAAAATATGCTGTCCTGTGCCTTGAAGGGGATGGTCATGTTTCATGTCCTCGTCGGGCATGGGCAATCGGGCTTTCCCGGCCGATCCTGCCGCGCGGACTGCCCTGGGGCTGGATTGTTCTCCGCCGGGGCGATTGGACCCCTCTGGTCTCTAAAGATAGTCCGTACTATCAATAATGGAGAACCGATTCTCCGGGCAGGCCGACGCACGATCGCCACCGGGGACCTGCAAGGAGAGGAAGACATGCTGGAGTTGGATGGTCTGGGCTATCGCGGCAAGACGGTGGTCGTCACCGGCGGGGCTTCGGGCATGGGTGAACAGGTTGCCCGCATTCTCGGTGAACTGGGCGCCGCAGTACATATCGTCGACATTCGCGAGCCCAAGGTCGCCCACGAGACCTTCCATCAGGTCGATCTTGCCGACTTCGGCGCCGTGCGCGGCGTGGCCGAAGCGCTTTCCGCACTGGCGCCGATCGACTTTCTGTTCCCCTGCGCCGGCCTGCCGCCGACGGTGAAGGGGCCGATGTACTGCATGCAGGTGAACTACATCGGCACGCGCCACTTCGTCGAATGCCTGCTGCCTTCTCTGAGGGACGGGGCCGGCATCGCGCTCATTTCCTCCGATGCCGCGCTCGGCTGGCAGAAGAACCTTGCGCAGAGCCTCGAAATGCTCGCGATCTCCGAGCCCGACGAAGCGCTTGCATGGTGCGAGGCCGATCCCGAGACACGCGTGCGCGACGGCTATACCTCGTCCAAGGAAATGCTGGTGATCTGGGTGCAGAACGCGGCGGTGAAGCTCGGCAACGAGCGGCGCATCCGCCTCAACGCCATCGGCCCGTGCCCGACCAAGACCGCCTTCATGGACGAGCAGGGACAGCACCTGCCCGAAGGCTTCCTCGAGGCATGGCCCTATCCCTCGCTTGGCCGCATGGCGACGGCGGAGGAGCAGGCCTGGCCACTCGTGCTGCTGAACTCGCCGCTCAATGCCGCCGTGACCGGCGCCTTCCTGCTGACCGACCAGGGCTTTGCCAGCGGCGTCTATACCGGCGCGATCGATCCCTCGTTCATGACCGGAGGCAGGTGAGGCGATGGAAATCGAGCCCGCCATCCTTCCGTACCTGGCCGATCTCGAAGGGGCCGTTGCCAATCTCAGGGACACCTGGCACCCGGATGATCCGGCCTATCGTGCCGACGTCTATCGCCAGACGATGACGAGCCTCTCCTACGCCTATTTCATGTACTTCCATGCCGATGCCGAGCACCCCGACTGGGCGCCCTTGTGGAATCCGGTCTATACGCTCCAGCCCAACCCCGACGATATCTACGTGCAATCGCCGATCCGGGGTGATCTGACCTATCGGGTCTCGGGCAATCGGGGGACGTGCAAGATTCTCTCGTTCACGTCGCAAAAGGCGCTTTCGGGCACGGTCGATGAACTGCCGCGTCCCGGCGGCCACAACGAACTCGATACCAACGACATCGGCATCGGGCTGGGCAAGGACTTCTCGATTGTCTTCAGTGCCGAGCGGCCCAAGGGCTATGAAGGCCACTGGGCGCCGATCGATCCCGAGGCGCGTGGCATGTTCACCCGCTATCGTATGTATGACTGGCACGGCGAGGTGGACCCGGTTCTGTCGATCGAGTGTCTCGATCCCGTGCCGCCCAAACCGCGCCTCACGCCGGAGGAAATCCTGCGCCGGATCAAGGAGATGGCCAGGTTTCCTGCGAGGAAGACCAAGCTCTACTACGCGATGCAGAACGGCGTGAAGGAGCGCGTCGGCTTCAATGTCTTCGAGCCGCTGCGCATGCCGGGGGCATTGATCAAGCAGACCTACTGGCCCGCTGTGTTCCAGCTCGAGGAAGACGAGGCGCTCGTCATCGAGACGGAAATTCCCGAGAAAGCGCCTTACTGGAACATCCAGCTCAACGATCCGTACTTCAACGCCCTCGAATACGTCTATCGCCTCAGCAGCACCAATGGCGCGATGGCTGCGCTGTCGAGTGACGGCAAGTATCGCGGCGTGATTGCGCTGACCGATCCGGGCGTGCCCAACTGGCTCGATCCGGCGGGCTACAGGGAAGGCGGCATCTACGGCCGCTGGTACGACTGCGACAGCGAGCCGGTGCCCACGATCACGCGCGTCAAGCTGGCGGACCTGCGGCAATATTTGCCGGAAGACACGCCGGTGGTGACGCCCGAACAGCGCGCCGCAGAAATCCGCCGCCGCGTCGTCGCCTGCCAGCGCCGGCGCCGGTGGTGAGGGGCTGAGCCATGGACCTGAGCTACGATCCGCCCGAGGCCTTCCGCCATGCGCTCGACCAGTTGCACGAAGTCGTGTCCGGCGAGACCGGCCTGACCGACTTCGGTCCCGATGACTACCTGCCGGGCCTGAAGGTCCTGCTCCAGTCCATGGATTACGATCCGCACTTTTCCGAAACCGGACGGCGGGTGGCATGGGGCATGGTGGTCGGCGTGCTGCGGGGCAGGGCGCAGGCCTATGCCTCGATGAAGGCCAATCCCGGCTTCGCCGATCGCCAGATCCTTGCGCCCGTGGTCATCACCGGGGTGCCACGTACCGGCACCACCGCGTTGCACCGGCTGCTTGCGGTCGACCCGCGTTTCCAGGGACTGCAGACATGGCTGCTCGACAGCCCGATGCCGCGCCCCCCGATCGAGACCTGGGGGGACTATCCCGAGTTCCGGGCGACGGTCGCCCAGCTCGAGGCGCAATATGCCGCCGCGCCCGATGCCAAGGCCGCGCATTACCGTGCTGCCGAGGAAGTCCACGAATGCTGCATGGTGTTGCGCCAGTCGTTCGTCTCGAACCTGTGGTCCTGCGGCTGGTCGGCGGCGACCTATGATGCCTGGTGGCAGTGCCAGAGCGAGGCGGCGGCTTATCGCCACTTCCACAAGTGCGTCCAGCTGATCGGCATGAACGATCCGGACAAGCGCTGGCTGCTCAAGAATCCGGGTCATATCGAGCACCTCGACCTGCTCTTCGCAGTGTTTCCCGATGCGCGGGTGGTCCAGACCCACCGCGATCCGGCCAAGGCGATGCCCAGCCTCGTCTCGCTGCTGATGAACCTCAACAACGTGACGGAAGGCGACCGGCCGCAGCAGCGGGCCGAGAACCTGCTCCAGCGCGAAGTCGCAAAGTGGGCCAACGCCGTGCGCAAGGCGGACAAGGTGCGCAAGACGCATCCCGGGCAGGTGCTCGACGTGGTCCACGCCGACTTCCATGCGCGTCCGATGGAGACGGTTGAGGCGATCTACCGCTTCATCGGCATGGATATTCCCGAGGGCACGCGCGCCGCGCTGGCCCGGCGGATAGAGGAAAAGCCCGAGTTGCGGCACGGCGTGCACCGGTATTCGATCGCCGATTTCGGCATGACCGAAGACGAGGCGCGCGCGCCGTTCGGCGACTATGTCGAATGCTACGATCTGGTGGAGAGGAAGCCATGAAAGCCGCGATCTATCCGGGCGAAGGCAAGCCCATCGTCATCGAGGACATTGCCGATCCCGTTCCCGGCCCCGGCGACCTGCTGATCCGCGTCGATCGCTGCGGCATCTGCGGGACCGACTTGTCGATGACCAAGGGCGGCATGTGGGACTATGCCGGTTCCGGGGGCAAGGGCGTCCAGTTCGGCCATGAATATGCCGGCGAGATCATCGAGGTTGGCAAGGATGTCTCCGGCTGGAAGGTGGGCGAACGGATCGCGGTGCTGCCGTCCGTTGCCTGCGGCGCGTGTCCGTCGTGCACGGCCCACGGCAACAACGTGCTGTGCGGGAACAGCCCCGGTTCGGCCATGGTCGGCTTTGCAGAGCTGGCCAAGGTGCCTGCCAGCGTGGCGACGCGTCTGCCGCAGACGCTGTCGATGGCCGACGGCGCGCTGATCGAACCGATGGCGATCAGCCTCTATGGCACCGGGATGGCGCATATCGAGCCGGGCGACAGCGTGGTCGTTCTGGGTGGCGGCACGGTGGCGCTCTATGCAATCTACTGGGCGCGGCGGCTGGGGGCAGGGCGGATCGTCGCCATGTCGCGCTCCTCGCGGCGAAAGGACCTGTGCCTCGAGATGGGCGCCGATGCCTTTGTGGCCTTTGGCGACAACGAGATCGGCGAGGTACAGGAAGTGCTCGGCGGCGCGCCGCAAGTCGTGCTCGAATGCGTGGGGGCAGAGGGCATGCTGATGAAGGCGGTCATGCATGCCGCGCAGTTCGGGCGGATCATCTCGCTGGGCTTCTGCACGTCGCCCGATCCGGTGATCCCCGGCATGGCGAGCTACAAGTGCGTCTCGATGCAGTTCGTGGTGGGCTATTCGATGAAGGAATTCATCTACATCGCCGAACAGCTCGACCGCGACCGCATCCGCGGCGCCGGCAATCCGGATCCCAAGGCGATCGTCAGCGACAATATCGGCTTGCAGGACCTGCCCGCGATGTTCGAAACCCTGCGTGGACCGAACAACGAGACCAAGGTCCACGTTCTGTGTAACTGACGGGAGAAGAAAGATGGATGGCACTTCGCGCGAAAAGGGGCTGGCCATCTTTGGTGAGATCTTCGGCGAGGACATGGCCCGCGTCACGCGTGAGCACATGGCATCGAGCACCGCATTCGGCGCCAAGCAGTCCGAATGGACGATCGACTTTGCCTTTGGCGAAGTCTGGTCGCGCGATGCCCTGTCGCGCAAGGCGCGCAGCTGCGCGGTGATCGGGATGCTGATTGCCCAACGTGCGTACGACGAGCTCGTCTATCATACCCGGACGGGCATGAAGAACGGGTTGAGCCGCCGGGAAGTGGAAGAAATCTTCTACACGGCCATTCCCTATTGCGGGTTTCCCGCAGCGCAGAATGCCAAGAAGGCGATGCTGCAGGCTTTTGCCGAAATGGATGGTGAAACCGACGCGGACTGACGGCGTGGCTGGCAACGGTTTGGCGCCTGCAGCGGCGATCGGTATCGCCAAGTCGGGATAAATGTATACTATATAGCAGGACTTCCTGTTTTCCCGGAGCAGAGGAGGCGCATCTGGTGAAGTCTGCGCGCGGTCTCTCCTTGCTAATTTGATCCTCTGTGTATCATATATGCGCGGTTTTGTTGCGGGAATTGACTGGGGAGGCAGTAGCTTTGTCGCAGGCCTGCGGCAGGAAGGCCACGCGCATTTGACAAGTGTCTAGATGTGTACGAACCATCGGAATTGGAATTGACGCAACTAATTTGAAGCGATGATTCGAAACTGAGGAACATTCATCTCGATTCCGAAAAATCGGAACGGGCAAGCCGCCAGGAGCGGCAGAAGAAATTGGGAATTAACAGGGAGGGAATGCATGAAACTACACCACAGGAGGATTCTGCTTGCCGCAACCGCGCTGGGCGGATTCGCGGCCGCCCCGGCGATGGGGCAGTCGGTGGCTCAGGGCAGCGCCAACGACATCATCGTCACCGCGCAGCGTATCGAGCAGCGCCTGCAGGACGTGCCTATTTCGGTTACCGTCTTCAATCAGGACCAGATCGACAACAACGCCGTCAGCAACATCAAGGACCTTGCCCAGTACACGCCGGGTCTTCAGGTCAACAATCGCTACGGCGCGGACAGCACCAACTTCTCGATCCGCGGCTTCACGCAGGAACAGCGCACGACCGCCACGGTGGGCGTCTACTTCGCCGACGTGGTGGCGCCGCGTGGTTCGGGCGCATCCTTTGGCGGTGACGGTGCGGGGCCGGGCGCGCTGTTCGACCTTCAGAACGTGCAGGTCCTGAAGGGGCCGCAAGGCACCCTGTTCGGTCGTAACTCGACCGGCGGCGCCGTGCTGCTGGTCCCCAAGAAACCGACCGACGTGCTCGAAGGCTATGTCGAGGGCACCGCCGGCGACTACGACCTGCTGGGCGTTCAGGCGGTCCTCAACATTCCGCTCGCAGACACCTTCAAGGTTCGCCTCGGCGGCGAGCACAAGGAGCGTGACGGCTATCTCAGGAACATCGGTAACCTTGGCGATGGCCGTTACGGCAGCAAGGGGATGGGCAACCTCGATTACTGGACGTTCCGCGCCAGCGTGGTGGCGGACCTGACGCCCGATCTCGAGAACTACACGGTTGCCACGTACACCAAGTCGAAGAGCAACGGCACGATCCCGAAGATCCTCGATGCCTATGCCGGGGTCCTGTCCTCGGGCATACCGTTCGGCGACATGGCCGATGCGCAGTATCAGCGCGAGGCGGCATACGGTCCCTGGACCGTGTCCAACCGCTTGCCGGACTCGCAGTCGACGATCGAGCAGTGGCAGATCATCAACAAGCTGACCTGGCAGGCCAGCGACAACATCACGGTCAAGAACATCCTGTCCTACGGTGAATTCCGCGGCAAGACGAACCTCGACCTGTTCGGCACCTACTTCCTGCGCCCCGACGTGCCTTATGGCACCGAGACCTCGGGCAGCCAGGTGACGGGTTTTGCCTTCACGCACATCAACCCCTACACCCGGCTGACCAATGCCCAGTCGACCTTCGTGGGCGAGCTTCAGGTTCAGGGCGTCTCGGACAGCGGCCGCCTCAACTGGCAGGTCGGTGCCTATTCCGAGATCAGCGATCCGCTGGGCAAGTCGGGCGTGCAGACGGCGACGTTTTCGGCCTGCAACGACATCGATGCCTACGATTGCTCGTTTCAGATCCTGCCGGACTACATCGCGCCGGGCGTGAACGGCTATTTCTCGTTTGGTTCGATCAACGGTCAGCTGTCCAAGACCAAGTTCGAGGACTACGCGGTTTATGGGCAGGCCAGCTACGACATCACCGACCAGCTGAAATTCACCGCGGGCCTGCGCTACACTTGGGACAAGCAGACCACGGACGTCCAGCAACTGCGCCCGCGTCTGGCCCAGGGCATCTATTTCTGCGGCTCGCCGATCGGTGTTTCCAATACTTCGGGCACGACCGTGACCGCGACGACGCCGTTCCCGATCAGCACGATCTACAATGGCTGTCACGACATCCAGAGCAAGAAATCCAAGGCACCGACCTGGCTGGTCGGCCTCGATTACAAGCCGATGGAGGACCTGCTCATCTACGCCAAGTGGACGCGCGGTTATCGTCAGGGCGGCCTGTCGATCTTCAGCCCGGACACGACGCAGCCCTACGACAAGGAAAAGGTCGACACCTACGAACTGGGCCTCAAGGCCAGCTGGCGCGGCGTGGTGCCCGGCAGCTTCAACATCTCGGGCTTCTACAACGACTTCACCAACCAGCAGTTGCTGCTGGGCGTTCAGGATCTGCTCCCGAACTATGACGAGGATGGGAACTTGCTCCCCGTCGCGCCGCCGAGCGCCTCGATCGTGAACTCGGGTTCCTCGACGCTCCAGGGCTTCGAGGCAGAGCTTAACCTGCGGCCTTTCGACGGCATGCGTCTCGGCGTGGCCTATGGCTACCTGAAGACCAAGATCAAGGAACTGGTCGCGCCGACTTTCGCGCCAGGTTCGCCGTATGACACGGTTACCCTGCCGAACGTGGGTGACCCGATCCCGAATGCGCAACCGCACAAGTTGACGGTATCGGCCGCCTACACGCTGCCACTGCCGGAATCGGTGGGTGACATCACCCTTGGCGGCACCTGGATCTACACCGGCAAGTTCCGTTCGGTGGCCGATGGCTGCCCGACCGCGACGACTCCGGGCTGCCCGTTCGCCAACCCGGGCGCGGGCATGGTGCCCAGCAGCAACGTGCTCAACCTCAACCTCAACTGGAACAACGTTGGCGGCATGCCGGTCGATGCGGCGCTGTTCGTGACCAACGTCACCAAGGAAGTGGTCATTCTCAACATCAACGAGAACACGGCACGCGGCTTCCGTTCGGGGCTTCTGGGCGAACCGCGCATGTGGGGCGTTCGTCTGAAGTATCGCTTCGGGCAGTAACGACCGACTTCTCGATACGCGATGACAGGGGCGGGCCTCGGGAGACCGGGGCCCGCCCTTTTCACGTGTGCAGTATCATGCAGGCGCCATGGCTCTCGCTTCGCGCTCCCTGCGGCCCAGCAGGAGCAGCAGCGAGGAACCGACCAGCACGCCGGTGCCCGCCGTGACCAGGAACTGGTCGAAGGTGCCTGTCCGGGCCAGCGTCCAGCTCAGGTAGAGGGCGCCTGCGCCGTTGGAGAGGGCGGTGGCTGCCGTCAGCAGGCCGAGCACGCTCGAATAGATCGTGGTGCGGAAATAGCGCGCCACGAGGAAGGCCAGCACGTCGCCTTCGGCGCCGACGGCAAAGCCGAGGCAGAATATGGAGAAGGTGACGATGCCCATCGTATCGTTCGGCGATGCCAGTATGAACAGGCCGACCGCGGGCAGCACCATGGTCACGAAGGAGACGATGTGCGGGGGCAGCCGGTCGAGCGCAACGCCGGTCAGGAAGCGTCCCAGGAGCATGCCCACCGCCAGCGTCGTGAACATCACCGCCGCGTCTTCGCCCGACACGCCGTTGTCAAGCACCAGCATCTTGAGCTGGACCAGCACGAGCGTGAGCGGAAGGTTGCACAGCAGCATGGCCCCGAGCAGGATCCAGAACGGGGGCGAGCGGAAGATCACCGGATAGTCGTCGCGCGCACGGCGGCGGATCGGGGCGGGCGCCTTCTGTGCGGCCTGTTCGTCGGCTTGGGCGGCGCCAGCCCGCTCGGGCGGGATCAGCAGGAAGGTGACGATCCCGGTCACCGTCACCAGTAGCGCCATGGCGCGATAGGCGGCCTCCCAGCCGTTCGCCTCGACATAGCCATTGAGAAGCGGGCCGCCTACGGCGCTGAAAACGGCAGGCCCGCAGGCGATGATGGCCAGTGCCAGGCCGCGCGCGTGAACCACGTGCTGCACCGCGAGGCGCGAATAGACCGTGGCCGTCGTCGTTACACACACGAAGGTCTGGATGACGTAGAAGACCGCGAACAGCGCGAACGATCCGCCGCACAGGCTGAACCCGACAAAGGTGAGCGGCATGCAGACCAGCCCGATCGCGGCCGTGAAGCGCACGCCGATCACGTCCGCCAGACGGCCGATGAACGGCATGGCGATGGCGGTCAGCACGCCGAGAGTGCCGATCATCGCGAATTGCGCCTTGGCCCAGCCGACATCGGCAACCAGCGTCGGTGCAATCGCACTCGTGACCGTGCCGGCGATGGACATTCCCGTGCCCATGCCGAGTGTGGCGGCCAGGATCGGGCGCCACGCCGCGAAAATTTCCGACAAGTAGGCCAAGGCTGAATTTTCTCCCGTTCCATGTTTTGAACTACCGTTCAGCTTGGCAGAAAGGCACGCAGGCGGGAAGCGCATTGAGCGGCCATAGCGCCCACACGTTTGTCGGCACCGACGGGCTGGGCGGCGAGGCGTCGCTTCTTCTAAACCAAGCGCTTGCTACATAACTGATGGATGGCTATCGTCGCGCATGAAACCGGTGCGTTCGAGGTCGCCGGAAAGATGGGAGAGGGCGATGTTCGCCACGCAGGTGTTCAAGGGCGTTCGGGTTCTCGAACTCGCGCAATTCGTTTTCGTGCCGGCGGCCGGGGCCATCCTGGCCGATCTGGGCGCGGACGTGATCAAGATCGAGATGCCCGAGGGCGATCCCTACCGCCGGCTCAAGATCACCGACGGGCGCCAGACCAAGTCGGCGAACCTCGCAATGGAACTGAACAACAGGGGTAAGCGCTCGATCGCCATCGACCTGAAATCGGATGAAGGCCGCGCGCTGTTCCTGAAGCTGGTCGAGACGGCCGACGTTTTCCTCACCTCGATCCGTCCGGCGGCGCTCAAGCGGCTGGGGCTGACGCTCGACGTGCTGCGCGCGCGCAATCCGCGCCTGATCTATGCCCATGGCAACGGGCTGGGCTTTCGCGGCGAGCAGGCCGACCGCGCTGGCTACGATGCCTCATGCTTCTGGGCGCGGGGCGGCTTTGCGCACATGCTCTCCACGCCCGGTCAGCGCCCGACCCGGCCGCGCCCGGCGCTGGGCGATCATGCCGGCGCGATGAACGTGGCTTTCGGCATGGCCTCGGCGCTGTTCCATCGCGAACGCACCGGAGAGCCGAGCGAGGTGGAAATCTCGCTGCTGTCGTCTGCCATGTGGATTCTCTCGGCGGACGTGACGATGGGTGCGGCGCTCAGCGACGAGCAATTGGCCAAGCTCGCCAATCCCGGCCGCCATGCGCTCACCAGTGCCTACGAGACCGCCGACGGGCGCTATCTGCAGCTCATGTTCCTGGACCCCGAACGCTACTGGGGCGAACTGTGCCGCCGCACCGGGTGCGAGGCGCTGCTGGACGATCCGCGTTTCGCCAGCGTCGAGAGACGGGTCGAGCATGGCGATGCGCTGCTGGCCGCGCTCGATGCGGCCTTCGCCTCGCGCACGCTCGATCAGTGGCGCGAGGCCTTTGCCGGCTGGGACGCGCCGTGGGAAGTGATCCAGAACCTGCGCGAACTCGTCACCGACCCGCAGGCATCCGCCAACGATGTGCTGTTCGACGTGACTGTCGAGGACGGCACGCCGGTTACCGTGGTCTCCGGGCCGGTCTCGTTCGGCGGCAGCCCGCTCCCGCCCGAGCCGAAATGCGCTCCGGGCATGGGGCGGGATACCGCCGAACTATTGCGCGAACTCGGGCTGTCGGACGAGGCGATTGCCGATTGTGCCGGGCGCGGTGTGGTGACGGGCGTGTCCTGACTTAGACCTTCGCCGGTGCCACCACGCCGGTGCATTGGCCAAAGCCGATCGACACTGCGCCGTCGGCCGTGAAGCGTCCCGCCAGCGAGAGTTCGTCGCCGTCCTCGAGGAAGGTGCGCGTCTCGCCGGTGGGCAGCTCGACGGCGTCCTTGCCGTTGCGGGTGATCTCCATGAGGCTGCCCTGCGAGCCATGCTCGGGTCCCGAGATCGTGCCGCTGCCGAGCAGGTCGCCGGTCTGCATCTGGCACCCGTTGGATGCGTGATGCGCCACCATCTGGGCGATGGTCCAGTACATGTTGCTCGCCGGGCCATGGCTGAGGCGCATCGGGGCGATGTGCTTTTCGCGCATGGCCGCGCTGCTGAGATAGACTTCCAGATCGAGCGAGAAGGCACCTTCGCGCAGGTCGGCCTCGTCCCACAGGTAGGGCAGGGGCTGCGGATCGCCTTCGGGGCGCGGCGGCTGGGCGCGGCGGAACGGTGCGAGCGCTTCCAGCGTGATGAGCCAGGGTGAAACGGTGGTGAGGAAGTTCTTGGCGAGGAACGGCCCGAGCGGCTGGTATTCCCAGGCCTGGATGTCGCGCGCCGACCAGTCGTTGAGCAGAGTGAGCCCGGCGACGTGATCGAGTGCCTCGCCGATGGGAATCCGCGTGCCGAGATCGTTGCCGGTCGCCATCCAGACGCCCAGTTCCAGCTCGTAGTCGAGCTTCGCGATCGGACCGAACGAGGGCGCGTCCGCCGTGGGCGCCTTGGTCTGTCCCTGCGGGCGGATCACCTCGGCTCCGGTGGGTCGGATCGTCGAGGCGCGGCCGTGATAGCCGATGGGCACGTGCTTGTAGTTGGGCAGCAGCGGATTGTCCGGGCGGAACAGGCTGCCGATGTTGGTGGCGTGGTGGATGCCCACGTAGAAGTCGGTGTAATCGCTCACATGCGCGGGCAAGTGCATCTGTACCTCGGCCATCGGCACCAGCATCGGCTCGACTTGCGCGCGTTCGGGCGCATCCTTCGCCAGCAAGGCCGAGATGCACCGGCGCAGCGCGCGGCGCGGCTCTGCGCCGAGGGCAAGCATGGCATTGAGCGAAGGAGCCGCGGCGGCTTCGGCAGCGTCTGCCGCAGGGCCTTTGAGCAGCCCCGACAGCGCCAGCTTGCCGAGGTCGAGAATCATGTCGCCGATCGCGACGCCGCCGCGCGGGGCATCGCCGCCGCGCGAGAACACCCCGAGCGGCAGGTTCTGGATCGGAAAATCGCCATGCCCGTTGGCGCTTTCGACCCAGGATTCGCGGGCCGGGTCGTGGGTCTCGTCGATCAGTATGGAGGGCATTTCGGGGACAACCTCTTGTCGTTCGCCTGGGGGGAGGAGGCTCTCTACAGAGTCAAATCCGCCTGGTCACGGGGGAGTTCTTTTGCGTGCTTGCCCAAATCAATCGGTTGCAGCTAATCAAGTGTCTATGACAACGACTACACCGTCGCCCCGCAAGGCCTCCCGAACCAAGACGAAGCCGACCATCGCGCGCATTCGGAGTGCTGCTCGCAAGGTGTTCTATGCCAAGGGGTTTTTTCCTGCTTCGGTTGAGGAAATCGCCGAAATGGCGGGGGTTAGCCGGGCGACTGTCTATCTTTATTACCGCAGCAAGGACGAGATGCTGCTCGACCTGATGCGGCAGGATCTCGAATACCAGCTGGAAATCTACGCCGAGCTGGTGACGGTCAGGCGGATCAGCTTGGCCGCCGTGCGCAAGTGGCTGCTGCGGCTGCGCGGCGAGCAGGAGGAGCGGCGCAATTCGCTCAACCTGTTCTGGGCCGGCGCCAACCTGCAGACCGACATCCTCGATCCTGTCTATCGCCATCACGACAACATCATCGCCACGCTGGGGCGGCGTTTTCCCGGCTTCGATCTCGATGCTCTGCCACGCGAGCAGCGCGAGCCGCGGCGCATCAAGTGCTACATGATGCTGTTCATGATCGAAGGCACCACGGTGCAGATCACCGAGGACGGGCCGGGACCGCGCGTCAAGGTGATGGTCGACCAGCTTTCGCGCACCTTGTTGCATTTCCTCCAGCACGGCGAGGTCATGACTTCTCCCCCGGAATGACATTTTCCGGAACGCGGCTTGATCGTCCGCTGCCCAGTCCGCATGAACATGCGGGGAGGGCGTGCCGTTGAAACCGCCATATGAAAATGCCGTCGTGGTCGTGACCGGAGCATCGACCGGCCTTGGCCGCGCCATTGCCGTGGGAGCTGCCGATCAGGGCGCGCGCGCGGTCGTCATCAACTTTGCCAGCAGCGAGAGCGAAGCGCAGGAGACCGCGCGGCAGGTTCGCGTGCTCGGCGCCGAATCCGTGATCGTGCAGGGCGATGTCGGCAACGATGCGGATTGCATCGCGATTGCCGAAGCCGCCGCGCCGTTCGGCCGGATCGATGCGTTGTTCTGCAATGCGGGGAAGACGACGAAGCCCGCGCATGCCCACCAGCTCGACAAGCTGAGCGGCGACGATTTCCTCGACGTCTACCGCGTCAACGTGGTGGGCACGTTCCAGACCGTCCGGGCGTGTCGCCATTTGCTCGAACGCTCGGGCCGGGCCGCCATCGTCGCGACGTCGTCGGTTGCGGGCGTGACGGGCAATGGCTCCTCGATCGCCTATTCCGCCTCGAAAGCCGCGCTCAATACGATGGTTCTGTCGCTTGCGCGTGGCCTTGCGCCGAAGATCCGGATCAATTCGGTGGCGCCGGGGTTCATGGACACGGTCTGGTTCGACAAGCTGGGGCCGCATCGCGACAGGATCCGCGAATCGGTGATCGAGCGCACGCTGCTCAAGGTCGCCTCCACGCCGGAAGACATTGCCGGGACGGCCCTGTTCCTGGGCAGCGAGGCGGCATGTCGGGTTACCGGCGAGACGCTGATCGCCGATGCCGGCCTGAGAATGACAGGCGGCTGACTTATTCGGCCGCGTCGCGGCCGACGTCGTCGTCTGAAGCGGGCGCGAGCTCAATAGGATCGGACAGGCGGATGCCGTCGAGCAGGTCCGCCGTGGCGTCGCGCACCTGCAACATGAGTGCGCGGGTGCGGCAGTCCTTTTCGTCGAGGCAGTTCCTGCAGGTCTCGTGCGCAAAGCGGCTGGCGCAGGGGACAAGCGCCAGCGATCCGCGCATGGTGCGGATCAGGTCGCCGTAGGTGATGTCGATGGGCGAAACCCCGAGCCAGTAGCCGCCATCCTTGCCGCGTTGTGAAGCGACGATGCCGACACGCGTGAGTTCGGACAGGATCACGGTCAGGAACTTGGCCGGGATGTTCTGGACCGCGGCGATTTCCGCAAGCGGGACCGGGCCCTGGCCATAGGCATCCGCGAGGTGCTGCATGGCCCGGATCGCATAGCGTGTTTTCTGCGAAAGCATGGCGGGGAGAAATCTCGCAGGAAGCGTTATCCCCTGTCCATGCTCTCAATGGCCGCGCCCCGTCAAGCGGGGTGCATGCCTTTCTCAAGCGATCTGGTAGATACGCTCGATGTTGGCCTCTGTAGCAGGGTGTCCGGGCCGTTCCTTGCCCGCGATCGTGGTGCGGTGCATCACGCGGCCTTCGTCGGTATAGGGCACCACGCGGTGCATCACCCCCTGGTTGTTCCAGATCACCAGATCGCCTTCGGACCACTTGTGCGTGTAGACGAAGTCGGGCTGCGCGGCCCATTGCTGAAGGCTCGTCAGCAGGGCGCGTCCGTGGGGACCGGGCATGCCGACGATGCCATCCGCATGGGTGCCCAGCAGCAGCGACTTGCGTCCGTCCTCATGCGTCCACACCAGCGGCTGTTCCATGACCGCGGCCATCGCCTTGTAGCGTGCGCGGCGTTCCTCGCTGGGATGGCCATGGACGGGACGCACGGCCGCCTCGACCGAGTGGATCACGGTGAGGTTCTCGATCTCGCGCTTTTCCTCCTCGGGCAGCTTGTCCCAGGCGGCATAGAGATTGGCGAACTCGGTGGCGCCGCCGCTGGCCGAGAGCGTGCGCGCCGAAAGCACCGTGGCCTTGGGCAGCGGCTGGTCGATGGTGATGCCATCGATGTGCCAGAAGAAGGTGCCCAGTACATAGTCGGGCTCGGCATTGAGCTTGCGGTCGAGCGTGATCTTGTAGACGTCGGGCGTTTCCGCATCGGAGCCGGGCACCTGGCGGGTGAAGTTGACGCGATCGCCCAGCTTGTCGGTGAAGGCGAGCTGGAGTTCGTCGGAAACGTTGATCCGGGGGAAGACCAGCACGCCGCGTTTTTCCAGCTCGGTGCGGACGGTCTCGATGGTCTCGTCGTCCAGCAGGTGGTCCTGCGAGACGTGGACGATGCCGCCGATCAGCGGTTTTGCGGGCTCGACAGTGATGGACATGACGGTGCGCTCCTCTCCCAGGGATTATGTTGCTGTACAGGTGTACAGTCTGCGCGTGTCGACACCGCTTGTCCATGGCTTTTTGGAGCGTCTGCGGAGACATTGGTCGCCGTCGCCATGCTCCGGTTTCGGGACACGGAACCATGCCTGCGGCGGTTGGTTATTCCAGGCAGCATGTAATTTGCCGGAGAAAAACCCATGACACTTCTGTTCATTCTGCTTGTCGGTGGAATCATCGGCTGGCTTGCCTCGATCGTGATGCGCACCGATGCGCAGCAGGGGATATTCCTCAACGTGGTCGTCGGCGTGGTCGGTTCCGTTATCGCCGGCATTCTCATCACGCCGCTGATCGGCGGAGCGCCGATCACCAGCGGCTCGTTCAACCTGATGTCGCTGATTGCCTCGTTCATGGGCGCCGTGATCCTGCTGGCGATCGTGAACCTGTTCCGTCGCGGTTCGGTGCGCTGATTCCAAGGGGCCGCTTCGTCTGGCGAAGTGGCCCCGCAGGGCGGGCTCATTGGACGCATGGGCTGGTTTCGTGCCGTGTTCCGGCCCGAACGGCGTTGAAAATCCTCCTGCGAAGTGAAAAATGCCGTAATCGCCGGCTTGAATTGTCGCGGGGGACAACAGACATAGGCGACCGTGCCTTTCAGGTGCCGGCGGCGTCCCTGCCGCAACGGCGCCTTCGCCAAGCGTTCGATAACCTGAACAGGGAAATTTGCCATGACCATTGCCTTGATGCCGCTGCCCTACGCGCAGGATGCGCTTGAACCGCACATCTCCAGCAAGACACTCGAGATCCATCACGGCGCGCACCACAAGACCTACGTCGACAAGCTGAACGCCGCGATCGAGGGCACGGACAACGCCGGCAAGTCGGTGGAAGAGATCAGCAAGTCGGCCGCGGGCCCGCTCTTCAACAACGCTGCTCAGGTCTACAACCACGGTTTCTACTGGCATTCGCTGAGCCCCGAGAAGACCGCGCCCAGCGAAGCGCTGGCCGCTGCCATTACCGCTGAATTCGGTTCGATGGACGCGCTGCTCGAAGCGCTGACCAACGAAGCGGTGAACCACTTCGCTTCGGGCTGGGCCTGGCTGGTCGTCGACGGCGGCAAGCTCAAGGTCATCTCGACCCACGATGCCGGCACTGCGATCACCTCCGACGTGAACCCGCTGATCACGATCGACGTCTGGGAGCATGCCTACTACATCGACCAGATGAACAAGCGTCCGGCCTACGTGAAGGCGGTGCTCGAGAACCTCATCAACTGGAAGTTCGCTTCGGAGAACTTCGACCGCGGTACGGCCTGGACCTATCCGGGCTGATCCGTCTCGCGAGCGCCGCGTCCGATAGCGGGCCGGCGCCGGACAATGCGGCTTACCGGGAAGCCACCCTTTCGGGGGTGGCTTCTCTTTTTGTGTGCGGGCCGTGCAAACTTTGGCTGTTGTGCGGCATGGGGCGAGGCTCCATGCCACGGCCCGGGACCAAGTACGGGGGAAATCATGTGAATCGCGCCTGGTGGACGCTGGGGCTTGTCGTCAGCAGTACGATCGTCGGTCTGATGGGCACGGACCTTGTCCTGCCTGCGGTCCCGCACTTGCCGGAGGCGCTGGGCGGCGATCCCGCGCGGGCCCAACTGGTATTGGCGGCCTATGTCGGCGGGAGCTGCATCGGCCTGCTCGGCTTCGGTATGCTGGGCGATCGCGTGGCGACGCCGCACCTGTTCATCGGTTCCTTGCTGGCCACGGCCATGCTTTCGCTGGCCTGCGGGCAGGCCCCCACGATCGGGGCGCTGATCGCGCTGCGCGTAGTGCAGGGGATTGTTGCCTCAGGACCCGCGGTCTTCGCGCCCGGGATCATCAATGCGATGTTCGACGAGGAAGGCGCGGTCAAGGCGATCGGCGTGCTGGCCAGCATCGAATCGCTCGCGCCGGCGCTCGCTCCGATTGCCGGTGTCGCCTTGCTGGCGCTGGGCGGGTGGCAGCTCTCGTTCGAGGTGATGTCGGGGCTGGCCGTCGTGCTGGCCGTCCTGCTGGCGTTCACGGCGAAAGTGCCGCAGGTCAGCCGCCGGAGAAGCGGGAGCTTCCTGGCCCTGCTGGGGGACCTCACGTTCTTGCGCTACGCCTTCAGCCAGGCTTTTGTCCTTGGCGGGCTGCTGGTGTTCGTCTTCGGCATGCCTGCAGTTTTCGTGCGCGTCCATGGCGGGACGCTGACCGACTTCATCGTCATGCAGGTCTGCGGGATCGCGACGTTCATGGTGGCGGCTAACCTGACATCGCGCCTCGTTGCGCGCATGGGGGCCGAACGGGTCATCGCCATCGGAACCTGGCTGGCTGCAGCCGGGGCTTTCGCGCAATTCGGCTACGCGGTGATGGGCGGCCGGTCGGCGTGGGTGATCACTGCGCTGTTCGTCCCGGTCAATTCCGGGCTCGGCCTTCGCGGGCCGCCGGGCTTCTTCCGCGCCATCCTCGCCTCGCACGGAGACGATGCACGAGGCAGTGCCCTCGTGATGCTGTTCGTGCTCGGCGTCGCCGCGATGGGCACCGCGCTGGTTTCCCCGTGGATCGAACGCGGGAGCATACCCGTGGCGGGCGTGGCGCTGGTGCTCCATGCACTCTCGGTGGCGTGCCTTTCGTTCCTGCCGAAGCTGCCCGAGGCGGGCGCCCGGGCGTAAGCAGCGGCTGCGTTCCCGAGGGGAGGCGCAGGTTTGCCTACCCTGTGCGCGAAGACGTCGCGCCGGTGCGGGGATGGGTGTCCAGTATTCGCGCCAGATCGGCGCGCGCGCGGGCCACGCGGCTCTTCATCGTACCGATCGGGCATTCGGAGATCGCCGCGGCTTCCTCGTAGCTGAAGCCGGACGCGCCGACCAACAGCACCGCCTCGCGCCGCTCGGGGGTGAGTTGCTGGAGCGCGGTTTCCATGTCGCCCAGGTGGAGCGGCGCTTCCTGGTCGGGCTCCATGACCAGCAATCGTTCGGCCGCGCCCTCGTCGAAAGCGGCCTGCCGCTTGTTGCGGCGCAGTTCGGACAAGTAGTGGTTGCGCAGGATCGCGAAAGTCCAGGCGCGCATGTTCGTGCCCGGCTGGTAGCGATCGCGCGCGCTCCATGCCTTGATCGCGGCTTCCTGCACGAGGTCGTCGGCGAAGTCGGGCCGCCCCGACAGGCCGCGCGCGAAGGCCCGCAAGTGCGGCAGCACGGCGAGCAATTCCGCACGGAACCCCTCGTCGGAGGGGCAGGTTCTGGTCCGTTCAGTCATCATCGCTGTCATCCAGCTTTTTCAGGAGATCCTGAAAGCTGTCCGGCAGCGGCTCTTCTATCACGGAGTTGTAGAGCTTTCTCAACCCTGAGGCCCAGCCGGGTTCGCCGTCCTCGCGTGGTTTGCGGACGTCGGGCAGCAACTCATGCACTTTCCCGCAATTCTTACGTCCACTGGGCTGATTCAACACAAGCTCCCTTTCGCCGACCATCCTTGCTGCGCGACCGCGGGGCGGTCAAGCGCCGGTGCGTCGCCGGTGCAATTTCCGGCAATTCGCGGGCGCTTCGCACGGCAAGGCCTATGAAATCGCTCGCCCTTGGAACAATCGGCTCGCTTCAAGGTTCCCCGGGATGCAAAGTGTTGTCATAGGGGCGCCCGATGCGCGTGTGGGGATGCCGGCAGGCAGGTGCGGGAGACTGGAAATTGCGGGGTGATTGACCAGGCTCTGCTCGACAGGGTGCAGAAGCAGGCGTGGTTCTACAAGTACCCGCGCGGCTGGCCCTTTTTGCTGTTCATCATCGCCAGCATCACCACGGCGGTCTCGGTCATGGCGATCGAACGCGCCGACGGGCAGACGCGCCAGGTGGAACTCGACCGCAACCTGACCGAAACCGCCTCCGCGCTGCAGCGACGGATTACCGAGAACATTGCCTTGCTGCGCGCGGGCGCCGCGCTCTTCGCCACGCAGACGGACGTCTCCGAAAAGCAGTTCGGCGAATTCGCCGACGACCTGCAGGGGGACGGCAAGCTCTACGGCTCGCTGGGGATCGGCTGGGCACCGCTTGTGCCGGTCGATGACCTCGCCAAGCTGGAAGTGGCAATTCACGATGCGGGCAGGCCGTTCTTCGTGACCTATCCACGTCCCGATCCCGATGCCGATTACGCCACGCCCATCGTCTACCTGCAGCCCTCGACGGCGCACAACCGCCGCGCCATCTCCTTCAACATGTACTCCGAAGCGGTGCGGCGCGCGGCGATGGACAAGGCCATGCGGCTGGGGCGGCCGGTTGCCTCGGGCAAGGTCCATCTCGTTCAGGACAGGAACAACCCCGATGCGGCCGGCTTCCTCATCTACATGCCGGTGGAGAGCAACGCGGGCGGGCGCACGAAGGTGAAGGGCTTCGTCTACAGCCCTTTCCGCGCCGACAATTTCCTCAATTCGGCCGGGGAACTCTACCGCAACAACCGCATCGAGGTGGCGATCTACGACGATCATGTCGCGCCCGATACATTGCTGGCAGAAACGCGCGCCGAAGGACAATCGGGCACGACGATGGAACGGCGCATCGACGTCGGTAACCATTCCTGGGTTGTGCAGGTGAGCGACAAGAAGGGCGGGGTGCTCTCGCCCCTCGCGCGCATCACCCTGTTCTTCGGGGCGATCGCCTCGCTGATGGTCATGGCGATCGGTCGGCTCATCACGCGCCGCGCGGCGGAGGACCGCAGGGTGCTCGAATGGCTCACCAGCCAGGCGGCAATCCGGAACTCGCTGACGCGCGAATTGAACCACCGCGTCAAGAACACGCTGGCCAACGTCCTGTCGATCGCCGCGCTCACGCGTCGCCGTTCGCACGATCTCGATGAATTCACCGAAAGCCTGACGGCCAGGATACGCGCGCTTTCTGCCACGCACGACCTGCTCTCGCAGTCGGACTGGGGCAATGCCGCGATCGGCGACATCGTGCGTTCGGAACTGGCCCCCTACATGGACGGTAACGAGAGCCACGTCGAAATGTCGGGCCCCAGCATCAAGCTTGCGCCCAACGATGCCATGTCGCTGGGGCTGGCCATCCACGAACTGGCGACCAATGCGGCCAAGTACGGCGCGCTCAGCACGATAGAAGGGCGCATCCACATCACCTGGATGCTGCTGTCGCCCGACTGTGCCGAGATCTATTGGCGGGAAGAGGGCGGGCCTCCGGTCGACGAGCCGGAGAAGCGCGGCTTCGGGCGTGACCTTATCGAGAAGATCGTGGCGCACGAACTCAGGTCAGATGTCGATCTCCAGTTCAATCCGGGCGGCGTCGAATGCCGTCTCAAGGTCCCGGTCCGGGCGGCCAGGGAATTCACCTTGCGCGCGGAAAAGGCCCCGGAATAGCGCGCGGGGCTTCGTTCCGAGGGGGGTGTCCAGACCTGGAAGGCAGGCCGGAACAGGGTGGTATCGATAAATTATACCGTGAAAACAGAATGGTAGGTGGGTTTAAGGGAATCTACGCAGATCGGCTTTCCACCCCCTCAACGATGCGATGGCAAACGCGATGCATGGGGCGATTTTCAACGTACGAGTTCAAGGAGCGAAAAAAGCCCATGCCATCTGCCGATCGCATTGCCGAGTGGCTCTCGGAAGTCGACAACATTGCCTTGTCGTCGACTGTTGCCACACCGGATGCCCAGGCCGGCTATATTCGCGCCATGGGCATGCTCATGCGCGTGCGTCCCCAGGGACTTACGGGCAAGCGCATCAGCCCGGCACGCGAGGCGGACGTGCTGCGTCTCGTCGCGTCGGGTGCCTTCGAAACGGCGGCGCTGCGTCTGCTGCCGCGCGAGGCGCGGGTCATGACCTCGACGCCGGGGCCGGGGCGGCATCTGGCCACCGTCCGGCTCGAAGGCCAGCATCGCGATTCCACGTCTTCGGGCAGCACTTTCGCGCTGGCGCTCGTCAGTGCCTTGGCGCTCTCGATCGTCGATCACTATCACGAACTGGCCGGCAGCCTGCCGACGTCCTGAGCAAGCCTGATCGCTTCAACCCAGCGGATTGCTCGACCGGAAGAACAGCGCCTGGCTGATCGCCGCGCGCACCGTGGCTTCCTGAAACGGCTTGGTGACGAGGTACGTCGGCTCGGGACGTTCGCCGGTCAGCAGGCGTTCGGGATAGGCCGTTATGAAAATCACGGAAACGTCGCCAAGCTGCAGCAGGTCTTCCACCGCATCGATGCCCGAACTGCCGTCGGCGAGCTGGATGTCGGCGAGGACGAGGCCGGCGGGGGAATGCTCGAAGATTTCCAGCGCCTGCCCGCGCGTCGCCGCGGTTCCGACGACGGTGTGGCCCAGATCGGAGACGAGGCCTTCGAGTTGCATGGAAATCAGCGGCTCGTCCTCGATGATGAGGACGCGGGTCTTGCTCTCGTTCTCGATCTCGCGGATCGCCTGACTGACCAGGGCTTCCACTTCTTCCTCCGGAAGGCTCAGGACCCGGGCTGTATCCGCTGTCGAGAATTCCTCGACGGTCGTCAGCAGCAAGGCCTGGCGGTGCGTGGGGGCGATGGTCGCCAGCCGGACATTCGCGGCCTGTTCAGGCGTTCCTGCACGGGTTCCGCTCGCATCCGGCGGTTCAAGGTGGCCGGTCGTCCAGATGCGCGTGAATGCGCGGTAGAGCGCGGCACGGCTGTCGGCAATTTCGTGGCGCAAAGCGCGGTCGGCAAGTGCGGCTTCCAGGGTGGCGCGCACATAGGTGTCGCCTGACTGCTGCGAGCCGGTCAGGGCGCGGGCATAGCGGCGCAGGTACGGCAATTGCGAGGCGATCTGCTCAGAGACGGGCATGGAAATTCCTCAGGCCTTGGGATCGGAGTGTTGCATGTATGGCGTGCGATGTTTGCGGGCTGCCCCCCCGAAGACCGTGGTCTGACTCCGGGGCCTGTGCAGGGCAACCGGAAATTTCGATGTCGGATTCACTTTTCCGGGAACCAAGTCCGTTCCTCCACGTTCTGATCGTATCACCACTGGCTCCCCCATCCCCCCCGCGACCGGTGGTGACCCGATCCCGAGGCCTCCGTATCTTCAAAGCATACGGAGGCCTCAAAGTTTCCCGGGTGCACTTGTTCCGGTCGAGGCCTGAAAATTTTCCGGCCGGATTCTGGCCTGTGCTGTCCAGGATAGTAGAATATCCTGATAATCCAATAGACTATTGTCATTCTTCCGGGGTGTCCCGGTGCCGGTGGGGAACTTTTTCCCGGCGGGGTGCGTTTGTCGGGTAACTGGTCACATTGGAGGGTCCCGCATGTCCGCAGCGTCCGAAGCCGAAGTCCAGCCCGATGCGGCGCCAGCAAAGGCACTCAGCGACAACCAGTTCCGACAGGCCTTGGCAGATGTCGCGCCGCATCTTCGCGCCTTTGCCCGGGGGTTGTGCGGTTGCCGTGATCGCGCCGACGATCTGGCGCAGGAAGCTATGCTGCGCGCCTGGGCGGCACGCGAACGCTATGCCGCGGGCACGAATTTCAAGGCCTGGACTTTCACGATCCTGCGCAACCACTTCTATAGCGAAGCACGCCGGGCGCGTTTCCATGGCGAGTACGACGAACTGGCTGCAGAGCGTATCCTGTGTGCGGAAGCCAGCCAGGAAAGCGCCATCGAGCTTGCCGACGTGATCCGCGCGCTGACGGCCATTCCGGAAACCTATCGGGAAGCGCTGGTGCTCGTTGCCGCGGGGAACCTTTCCTACGAGGAAATCGCGCAGATTTGCGGTATTGCGCTGGGCACGGTGAAGAGCCGCATCTGCCGGGCCCGGGCGATGCTGGCGAATGTCATCGAATCCGGGCAGCTTCCCGACTTTCGACACAACTTTGTCCTTACCGGCGATGCCATCGGCGCCTTCTTCGGAGAACTGGAGAAGATCGCGAATGGCGAGGTGCGCGGAACAATCGCGGCCTGAGCCCTGACGAGGAATATGGCACTTTGGATTCTGCGATAGTGGCAGGCTGCGGAAAGGTCCTCATAGTCGAGGACGAGTTCCTGGTGGCCTTGCAGTTGGAAGACATTCTCGAAGGAGGCGGTCACGCAGTGGTGGGTACCGTGCCCGACCAAGCCTCCCTCGGTACGCTGAGCGAAGCGCCCGACGTGGCGCTGGTCGACCTCAACTTGCGAGACGGGTTGACAGGGCCGGCGATCGCCCGCCAGCTGGCCGGTACCTTCGGGGCGCTGGTGATCTATGTAACGGCCAATCCCGCGCAGATCGGCACGCCTGCGCCGACGACGGTGGGAGTCGTGCAGAAACCCTTCACCCGCCAGTCGATCCTCCGCGCGATTTCCTTTGCCCTTGCCGGATGCCCGGCCTCCGAGCGGCCGGTGGAACTGGAGCCGGTGAGGTGCAGATGACCGGGCCGGTCGCAAAAGGGCTGCAGAAACAACCGGTCGGCAGATCTTCCGTTGTCATGTCGCGGGTTTTCCGGTTTGCCTGCCAGAAGGCTTCTTGAGGAATCCGGGAATGCCGCATCCGACCACACCATCCATGCCGGCACCGTGCAATTACCTGCTGGAGGCGCTTCGTCCCGCCGACAGATCGCTGATCGAAGCCCGCTGCGTGGAGCGTCGGTTCTATGCCGGCGACGTCATTCACCAGCCGGGAGACAATCTCGAATACTGTTATTTCCCATGCGGTTCGGCGCTTTGTTCGCTGCTCGTGGAGCTCGATTGCGGGACCGAGGTCGAGACGGTGCTGGTTGGCCGGGAAGGTGCTCTCGGTGGCGTCGTCAGCCACGGCGCTCTTCCTGCCTATGCCCGCGCCCGCGTGGTGCACGAAGGCGATTTCCTGTGCATGGCGATGGCTGATCTCGACGATGCCAAGCGCCAGTCGCCGGCTGTGGCGTGTCTCTTTGCCCGCTATGCCGATTGCATGATGGCGCAAGTGTTCCAGTCGATCGCCTGCAGTGCGACGCACACCATCGAGCAGCGCGCCGCGAAATGGCTATGCATCGCCGTGGACCGGGTCGGCTGCAGCGAGGTGCCGATGACGCAGGAGCAACTCGCTTCGGTCATGGGCGTCGGGCGCAGCTACGCCAGCAGGGTCCTCCAGCGCTTCAAGCACGACGGGCTGCTGCGCACGCGTCGCGGTGGTTTCGAGGTGCTGGACGCCGCGAAGCTCAGCCATCGGGCATGCGGCTGCAAGGACCGTGTCGATGCCCATTTCGAAAGCGTTCTGGGCGGCGTTTATCCTGCCGGATCATCCCGTTCGACGATGATGTGAGACGGCGAGTTGCACTGACTGAAAAATGTCACGGCAAAGACACTGAAATGCCATGGAACTTGCGCGATACTGACATCAAGGTTCCCTAGCAAAGTCCCGCTTTTCAACTCATCGGGGCTTTTTCATGACCGAAATTTCTTCCGCCAGCGGCTATACCGATGGCGACGTCGATACCAATCCGACCACGGCTGTTTCTCTCGAAGCTCTGGCGGACGCCCGCTATTCGCGCCGTCAGGCGATCTTCGGTGGCGCCAAGGCCACCAGCCTTGCGCTGATGGGTACGACGATGCTCGCCGCTTGCGGTACGGATGACACGGAATCGACGCTCGTCGTTTCCGCTGGCGACAATGCGGCGACCAGCTCGGGCCGCGTCGTGGTGCTGACAGGCTCGGTTACTGCCGGCAACACCAGCGTGAGTTCTTCTGCCTGGTCGCAGAACAGCGGCCCTGACGTCGAACTGATCGTGTCCGGCCTGACCGCCACCTTCATCGCACCGGCTGTTTCGGAAGCCACCGATCTCACGTTCGGCTTCGGCGTGCAGAACGCCGATGGCGAAGCTGCCAGCGCCACCACGACCATTCGCGTCTCGCCGGCGGTGCTCGGCTTCTCGGCTGTCGCGCATAGCCTGGAAGACATCGCGGCGGTTCCGGCGGGCTATTCGGTCACCGTCATGACGCGCCTCGGCGATCCGCTCGCGGCAAGCGTTCCGGCCTATGCCAACGACGGCACCGACACCGACTTCGCCCATCGCATCGGCGACCATGGCGACGCGCTGCACTTCTTCGGCCTCTCCTCGGCCGGCGCGCGCGACGACAACAGCTCGACGCGCGGCCTCATGGTGCAGAACCACGAGAACCTGAGCACGCAGTACCTGCACCCCAACGGCCCGACCAACGTGTCGAGCGGCCCGCGTCCGGAAGACGAGGCGAAGAAGGAAATCGAGGCGCATGGCGTTTCGGTGTCGGAATACGCCGACGGCGGCGATCGTCAGTGGTCTTACGTTGCCGACAGCAGCTTCAACCGCCGCATCACGCCGATGACGCCGATGGCGCTGCGCGGTCCGGCCGCCGGCTCGGGCATGTTGGTCACGGCCTATTCGAACGACGGTACTGCCGGGCGCGGCACCATCAACAACTGCGCGAACGGCATTTCCGGCTGGGCGACGAACCTGACCTGCGAAGAGAACTGGGCCGGTTACTTCCGTCGCGACGCGTCCGACGTGGCGCTGCGCACGGACCGGGAACTGACCGCGCTGGCCCGCTACGGCGTTTCGGTGCGCACCGGCAACTATGCCTGGTCGACCGTTGCCTCGACCGATCCGATGTTCACCAAGTGGAACGCGACCATCACCGGTGCGACCGCCACGGACGACTACCGCTACGAACCGAACCAGTACGGCTGGGTCGTCGAGATCGATCCCTACGATCCGACCTCGACCCCGCGCAAGCGCACCGCGCTTGGTCGCTGCGGCCATGAAGGTGCTTTCGTGCGCATCGCCGAAGGCCAGAAGGTCGGCGTCTACATGGGTGACGACAGCCGCCGCGAGTACCTCTACAAGTATGTTTCGAACGCGACCTGGGATGCGGCCGATGCCGATGCCTCGGATCGTCTCGCCATCGGCGACAAGTATCTCGACAACGGCACGCTCTATGTCGCGCGGTTCGACGCCGACGGCACTGGCAAGTGGCTTCCGCTGGTGTTCGGTTCGGTTCCGAACCGTCCGGCGGTGGGCACCGCGCCCGAGTACGTCTTCGCCGATCAGGCCGACATCCTGATCAACGCGCGCCTTGCCGCCGACGCGGTGGGCGCGACCCCGATGGACCGTCCGGAATGGACCGCGGGCAACCCGGTCACCGGCGAGATCTACCTGACGCTGACCAACAACAACGCCTCGAACCGTCCGCTCGACGGGACCGATGCGGCCAACCCGCGCCACTATGGCGATCCCAAGCTCTCGGGCTCGACCAGCTACGGCAACCCCAACGGCCACATCATCCGCCTGCGCGAAGACGGCGACAGCACCGATGCCACCACGTTCGCATGGGACATCTACCTGTTCGGCGCCGACGCCACCGACTACCCGTCGGACGCCAGCGTCAATGTCTCGGGCCTCACCACCGACAACGACTTCTCGAGCCCGGACGGCCTGTGGTTCTCGCGCGAGAGCAACCCCGCCGGCCAGATCAACCCGGTGCTGTGGATCGAGACCGACGATGGCGCGATGACCGACCGCACCAACTGCATGCTGCTCGCGGCCCTGCCGGGCAACGTGGGTGACGGCGGCGCGGTGACGCTGACCAACAAGGACTCGACCGGCGCGACCATGCAGCAGGCGACAATCGCCGGTGCCGCCGCGACCGCGGCCAACCTGCGCCGCTTCCTCGTTGGTCCTTCGGAATGCGAGATCACCGGCATCGACATGACGCCGGATGGCCGCACGCTGTTCGTCGGCATCCAGCATCCGGGCGAGCGTGGCGATGCTGCGACGCCGACCAGCCACTGGCCCGACAGCCAGGCCGGTTCGGCCGCCGCGACCGTCCGTCCGCGTTCGGCGATCATCGCGATCACCAAGGATGATGGCGGCGTGATCGCCCTCTAAGTCACAAGCTTCCCTCGGGAAGAATGCAGAGGGGAGGGGGCGCACAGGCGCCTCCTCCCTTACCGTTTCTGTTGTCGAGAGAGGGAGGACCATCCCTGCCGGGCGCTCCATATCTGGCGGCGGCAATTTTGATCTAACCCCTTGTTGTCCCTCTCGAGCGGTTCCATGGTCGCTCCATGACACAGGCTCTCACTCTGACCTTCAACGGCGCCGCGCGGACGGTGACCGGGTCCTGCCACGAATTCGTGTTCGGCAAGTCGCGCGTGCTTGTCGACTGCGGGATGTTTCAGGGTTCGCGTACGCTGGAAGGGCTCAATGCCAGTCCCTTCGCGTTCAACCCGCGTCACGTCGATGCCGTAGTGCTCACGCATGCCCATATCGACCATTCGGGGCTCCTGCCGCGGCTGGCCGCCGAAGGGTTCAGCGGTCCGATCTGGTGCACGCAGCCCACGGCAGACCTGCTCGAATACATGCTGGCCGATTCCGGACGCATTCACGAGGCCGACACGGCACGGCGCAACCGGCGCCGGGACCGCGTGGGCGAAGAGCCGTTCCAGCCGCTCTACACAGAGGCCGATGCGCTCGCCGCGTGGGGCATGTGCCGTCCGGTGGAACTGGAGGAATGGTTCGAGCCGGCGCCGGGCTTCAAGGTGCGGCTGTGGAATGCCGGCCATATCCTGGGTTCGGCATCGGCCGAACTCGAGGCGGGCGGGACCCGGGTCATGTGTTCGGGCGACCTTGGGCCCGATAACAAGGCTTTCCACCCCGATCCCGAAGGCCCCGCCGGGTTCGACCATGTCCTTTGCGAAAGCACGTATGGCGATCGCAGCCGCGAGCCTGTGACCATCGCCGCGCGGCGCAAGGTGCTGGAAGCGGAAATTCGCGGTGCCTTGGAACGCGGTGGCAACCTTGTCATTCCCAGCTTCGCGCTGGAACGCACGCAGGAACTGCTGCTCGATATCGTCGAGCTGCTGCGTGCAAAGGCGATTCCGCCGGTACCGGTGTTCATCGACTCTCCTCTCGCCAGCCACGCGACCGATGTATTCAAGCGCCACGCCGCCGAGCTCGAAGACCTGCACGGTTCATGCGTGTTCGAGCATCCGCAGCTACACTTCGTGGAAAGCGTGCAGGAATCGATCCGCCTCAATTCGGTGAGCGGTGCCATCATTCTCGCCGCCTCGGGCATGTGCGAGGGTGGGCGCATCCGCCATCACTTGCTGCACAATCTCTATCGGCGGGAAGCGACCGTGCTGTTCGTGGGCTATCAGGCCGCGGGCACGCTGGGGCGGGTCATTCTCGACGGGGCGCAGCGCGTGCGCATTTCCGGTCAGGACGTGCATGTGCGCGCCGCGATCCGGCGGATCGATTCCTACTCGGCCCATGCCGATCAGGGCGAACTGCTAGACTGGATCGGTGCGCGTGCCCCGATCCATGGCAGCCTGTTCCTGGTCCATGGCGAGGAAGGCGCGCTGGAGACGATGCGCCGCCTTGCGCAGGCGCGCGCGCCCGATGCCACGATGGTCGTGCCCGAAATCGGCGAGACATGGGAACTGCCTGCGGGCGCGCCGGCGCGCCGCACCCGGACGGGCCGGGTGGAACTTGCGGCCGCCATCAACCACGACTGGCAGAATGCCTACGCGGACTTCGTCACCAGCCTCAAGCGCGATCTGTCGAAGATCAGGGACGAGCAGGCACGGGAGGAAGCGCTGGCGAAGATGCGCAAGGTGCTCGACAGCTATGCCGCGCACAGGGACGGTCGGCGCAAGCACGAAGCGGCCGATGCATCCCGCGAGCGATAAGTCGGTTTTCCGCACTGGAACTTGGCCGGGCGATAATTTAATAAACACCTCTGTTGAGTAGCGGCGCCGGTCGAGCGTCGCGCGCGGAGTGCAAAGCCGTCGTGCCAAGGGAGACGTAGCGTGAACAAGCCCGAGAAGTTCGAACCGAACCGTCTGACCGCCCAGGATATGGACGACGAGGTGTTGTCCACTTACCCGACCGACGCCTTTCTTTCGAAGGACTACCTGCAGGCCGAAAAGACGCTGCTGTGGCCCAAGGTCTGGCAGATGGTCGAGCGCGAGACCGACCTGCCCAATCCCGGCGACTGGATGACTTACGATGTCGCCGAGGAATCGATCGTCGTGCTGCGCAAGGACGATGGCACGCTCAGGGCCTTCCACAATGTCTGCCCGCATCGCGGTCGCCAGCTCGTCTCGGTGCCCGACATGCTGCCGCGCAAGGTCCACGACGTGCGCGGCAACAACCGCAAGAATTTCATATGCGGCTTCCACGGCTGGACCTTCGATACCGATGGCAACAACACCTACATCCTCGATCCGCAGGACTGGCAGAACAAGCTCACGCCGGAGATGACCTGCCTTTCCGAAGTGCAGGTCGATACCTGGGGCGGGTATATCTACATCAACATGGATCCGGACTGCGTCCCGCTGAAGGAATGGATGGGCCGCGCGGGCGAGATCCTCGACCACTTCGAGCTCGAGAAGATGCGCTACAAGTGGCGCCAGTGGGCGATCTACGATTGCAACTGGAAGACCGCGATCGAGGCTTTCCTCGAGCCCTACCACGTTGCCGGTACGCACACGCAGCTGCTGGCCTATGGCGATTACTATGCGCTGTCGAAGCAGTACGGCCTGCACTCGGTGTCGAGCTACGACACGCGCGAGGAAAAGTTCCAGATGAGCGAGAGCGCGGGCACTACCCGCGCCGGCAAGGGCGACGATGCGCGTGTCTCGACCTATGAACTGATCAAGGAAAACTACGAGACGATCAACTATGCGGCTTCGACCGAGACGCTGGTGAACGCCGCGAGCCGCCTTGTCGACGAACTGCCCGAAACGGCGACGCCGACCGAGATCATTGCCCACTGGATCAAGTCCGCCAAGGCCGACGATGCTGCGCGCGGTGTGATCTGGCCGGAGGTGCCGCCCGAGATCAAGAAGGAGTCCGGGCTCGCCTGGGGCCTGTTCCCGAACCAGAACATCCTGCATGGAGAGACGTTCGCGCTGTGCTATCGCGTGCGTCCCTACGGCGACGATCCGAACAAGTGCATCTTCGAGAGCTACGCGCTCGAACGCTTCCCCGAGGGCGAGGAACCCGAGACCGAATGGGTCTATGCCGATCCCACCGGCGAGAACTGGGGTTCCGTGCTGGCGCAGGACTTCTCGAACATGCAGTTCGTGCAGAAGGGCATGAAGTCGAGCGGTTTCCGTGGCCCGTTGCCCAATCCGCACCAAGAGCAGAAGGTCATCAACCTGCACCGCAACCTGGCGAACTTCATGGAAGGCTGCGGGGCGCCCACCAAGCTGGGGATCTGATCGGTTCCGGGCCGCTTCCGCGCCGCACCGGCGAGCAACTCCAAAGCTCGCCACGGTATCAGGAGTTACAAAATTTTAACCGCGTCCGGAAACCACGCCGCCCGGGCGGGGCTCCCACGGCGTGCAAGCGGTCCGGATCGGTGCCGGGGCGGGGCTTTCTGCGCTATTCGAAGCTGTGCTGGCGATTGCCTGCACTGGCCTGCGGCAAATGAGTCCGTTTTGGATGCAAAAATGTCGAAAGTGGACCGGTCTAGGGATTAATCCCTACCGGTAACGTCCGTACTCTCGGGATATGGAACACTATCGTACAATCGCGGTCGTAGAGAGTGACTACCAGAAAAGAGCAAAGATGACGAATGCTCTCTTCTCTGGTGGGTATCATGTCGAGCCCTACGAGGAGATCGAAGAATTCATCTCTGAAAGCAGGGATGGGTATGTAGTTCTTATCAAGGATGAAGGCGAAAACTTTGATCGCCTGTTGAAGATGATGGACCGGAAGGCTGTTTGGCACCCGGTCATTCCTTATTCCGAGACGCCTTCGCTCAATTCCATTGTTTCCGCGATGCTCAAGGGCGCGATCGGTTACATTGACAAGCTGCCCGATCTCGACAGTGTTTCCAGCGTTATCAATTCGAACCAGGACGAGCGGCGCAAGCTGATCGAGAACGGTCGCATGCGGGCGGACGCCCGGTCGAAGCTGGTGCTCCTCACGAAGCGCGAACGCGAGGTGCTCAAGTGCATGTCGGAAGGCATGTCGAACAAGATTATCGGTACGAAGCTGGGGATCAGTCCGCGTACCGTCGAAATCCACCGGGCGAACATGATCTCGAAGCTCGATACGGATTCGACCAACGAGGCGCTTCGCCTGGCCGCATACGCCGACATCTGATCGGCAAGGGCCGTTGATCGGCAAGGGCCGTGGCGGGCTGTGTGCTCGCCCGCACTGTCCGGCGCGCTTGCCTAGGCGACTTTCTCTGACCTGATCCGGGCGACCGTCTCGTTGAGGAGGGTGTTCCGGGCCTCGTTCCGCGCGCTGGTGTCGGGGGATGACAGGCGATTTCTCGAGCCCTTGTTCCGGGTCCGGTTTCGCATGATCAGGCAACGCTCGTAGAAGACATCGACCATTTTTCGCAGGGCGCGTTCGGTGAGCTGGATGTAGACGCGGCGTGAATCGTTGCGGTCCTTGTACCTGTGTACCAGTCCCTCGCGTTCGAGCAGGGCGATCCAGCGCAGGGCGGTCGTCTGCGGCACCTGGGCGCCGATGCACACGCTGGTGGTCTGCATCCGGGTATTCTTCAGTTCCGCGATGAACAGGTCGAGGAGGATGTCCCAGGTCGGTTCGCCGAACAGCTGGCAATCCTCGAAGATCTTCTCCCGCTGCCTTCTCATGTTGTAGGCATCGAGTACCGCCTCGAGCCAGTCCTGCACGGTCGGGGGCTCCGGGAGGTCTTCCGCGTCGTCGGTGGCGAGTTGGCTCGTTTCGATCTGCGAAATGAGTTCGTTAAGTTCGTCTGCCAGGACCTTTATGCGTTTTGTGGGAGGCAGGTCCTGTTTCGCAACTTTCGTCATCGGCGCTCGTCGTTCCTTCCCCGCCAGGGCAATGCCACCGCCCATGCGCCACCTGACGCGAGGTGACCCTTGGCATGGAGGCTGCGAAAGTCAATAAAATGACAATTGCCGTCATGTCGTTATGGCCATCTGCGTCAAACCTGACGGAGATGGCTGGTTAGCGCGTCTCGTTTGGTGGGGAAAGTGAATACAATGCACGTTGCAGGGATTGCTATGCCGGCGTTGTGCTTGGTTTCGTTCCTGCACTCCGTCACCGCGCGTGGGGAGGGTGGGCGCGTGCTGCGGTTCTTCCGGAAGGTCTATACTTGACCCTGCACCCGACATCGCCTAAGCGCGCCCATCCCTTGCGGGCGTGTTCCGCCGGGGTGACTATAGAGCTGAACGATGCCGTGTCAGCATTTCCGGGCCTTTCGGGTGGGCAACCGCCTGACTGGTCGCTTGTGAACGCTCTTGTTCCGATTCGGACCTGGGGTGATTTACCGGAAACGGGCGAACGGCAGAGTAATCCGGTGTCTTGAACCGGGTGGAGTGTTTTTCGGCTCACGCGAGGTGGCTCGCGCCGGTTCTCTGGATCCCTGTTCGCAGGGTGTGGGGTGGCGCAAGGCCATGTTCCTGGCGTGACGACCTGATTCACTCTTCCGTTTCAATCCGCACCGGGCCCTGAGACCCGGGGTGCGACGGGTCCGTCCCGTGCCGGTGCCTTGCTGCACACCGCGGTACGGGCCGGATCCATCGCACTCCCATTTGAAAGAAGAGTTTAGATGCCCACGATCAACCAGCTGGTCCGCAAGGGCCGCGAGCCGCAGAAGGCCAAGAGCAAGGTCCCTGCGATGGAGCAGAACCCGCAGAAGCGCGGCGTCTGCACCCGCGTCTACACCACGACCCCGAAGAAGCCGAACTCGGCTCTCCGCAAGGTCGCCAAGGTGCGCCTGACCAACAGCCGCGAAGTCATTTCGTACATCCCCGGCGAAGGCCACAACCTGCAGGAGCACTCGGTGGTCCTGATCCGCGGCGGCCGTGTGCGCGACCTTCCCGGCGTGCGCTACCACATCCTGCGCGGCGTGCTCGACACGCAGGGCGTCAAGGATCGCAAGCAGTCCCGCTCGAAGTACGGCGCCAAGCGTCCGAAGTGATCCGGCCGCGGCGTTTCATTGCGCCGCACGATGAAGATTGACCGATCGGTGATGCGCGAGCTCCCGATCGCAAGAATAAGGAAACACAAACGATGTCACGTCGTCGTCGTCCCGAGAAGCGGGAAATCCTGCCGGATCCGAAGTTTGGTGATCTGGTCCTGTCGAAGTTCATGAACAACCTCATGTATGACGGCAAGAAGTCCGCCGCCGAGCGCATCGTCTATGGCGCGCTCGACACCATGGAGAGCCGCGCGAAGGCCGATCCGGTCCAGCTGTTCCACGATGCGCTCAACAACGTGAAGCCGCAGATCGAGGTTCGCTCCCGCCGCGTCGGCGGTGCGACCTACCAGGTCCCCGTCGAGGTCCGCCCCGAGCGTGCCCAGGCTCTGGCCATCCGCTGGCTGATCTCGGCTGCCCGCAACCGTCCCGAGACCACCATGTCGGCCCGCCTTTCGGGCGAACTGATGGATGCGGCCAACAACCGCGGTAACGCCGTGAAGAAGCGCGAAGACACGCACCGCATGGCAGACGCCAACCGCGCCTTCTCGCACTACCGCTGGTAAGATGCATCGTGGAGCCCGCATGGCACGTCATGCGGGCGTCACACTTTCAATTCAGGGGGCGGGGGCTTATCTGAGCCCCGGTTCCTTCCAAACTCCTGCTAAGGATTTTCACCATGGCACGCAGCCATCCGATCGAACGCTACCGCAACATCGGTATCATGGCGCACATCGACGCCGGCAAGACCACCACGACCGAGCGTATCCTCTACTACACTGGCAAGTCCTACAAGATCGGCGAAGTGCACGACGGCGCCGCCACCATGGACTGGATGGAGCAGGAGCAGGAACGCGGCATCACCATCACCTCGGCTGCCACCACCACCATGTGGAAGGCGGACGACGGCCAGGGTGAAGAGCACCGCATCAACATCATCGACACCCCCGGACACGTCGACTTCACCATCGAAGTCGAGCGTTCGCTGCGCGTCCTCGACGGCGCGGTCGCGGTGTTCGACGGCGTGGCCGGCGTCGAGCCGCAGTCCGAGACCGTGTGGCGCCAGGCTGACAAGTACGGCGTTCCGCGCATGTGCTTCATCAACAAGCTCGACCGCACCGGCGCCGACTTCTACTACTGCGTCCAGTCGATCATCGACCGCCTCGGCGCTGTGCCGCTGGTGATGTACCTGCCGATTGGCGCCGAGAGCGACCTCAAGGGCGTTGTCGACCTCGTCAACATGCGCGGCATCGTCTGGCAGGACGAAAGCCTCGGCGCGAAGTTCGACTATGTCGACATTCCGGCTGACCTGGCCGACAAGGCCGCTGAATACCGCGAGAAGCTGCTCGAACTCGTCGTCGAACAGGACGACGATGTCATGGAGCAGTACCTCGAAGGTAACGAGCCCGACGTCGCGACCATCAAGAAGCTGATCCGCAAGGGCACGCTCGAGCGCGCCTTCGTTCCGATCACCTGCGGTTCGGCGTTCAAGAACAAGGGCGTTCAGCCGCTGCTCGACGCCGTTGTCGACTACATGCCGAGCCCGATCGACGTCCCCGCCATCGAGGGTATCAACCCCGACACCGAGGAAGCCGACAGCCGTCCTTCGGACGACAGCGCGCCGTTCTCGGCCCTGGCGTTCAAGATCATGAACGACCCGTTCGTCGGCTCGCTCACCTTCTGCCGCATCTATTCGGGCACGCTGTCGAAGGGCACGTACCTGAACTCGGTGAAGGACAAGAAGGAGAAGGTCGGCCGCATGCTGCTGATGCACTCCAACAACCGTGAAGACATCGACGTCGCCTACGCCGGCGATATCGTCGCCGTCGCGGGCCTCAAGGAAACGACCACCGGTGACACGCTGTGCGCCGAGAAGTCGCCGATCATCCTCGAGCGCATGGAGTTCCCCGAGCCGGTCATCGAACTGTCGGTGGAGCCGAAGACCAAGGCTGACCAGGAAAAGATGGGCGTCGCCCTCTCGCGTCTGGCTGCCGAGGACCCCTCGTTCCGCGTCGCTACTGATCACGAGTCCGGCCAGACCATCATCAAGGGCATGGGCGAGCTTCACCTCGACATCATCGTCGACCGCATGAAGCGCGAGTTCAAGGTCGAGGCCAACGTCGGTGCGCCGCAGGTGGCCTACCGTGAATCGCTCGCCCGCGAAGTCGACCTCGACTATACCCACAAGAAGCAGTCGGGTGGTTCGGGTCAGTTCGGTCGCGTCAAGGTCAAGCTCGTCCCCGGCGAGCGTGGCCAGGGCATCAACTTCCACGACGAGATCAAGGGCGGCAACATCCCGCGCGAATACATCCCGTCGGTCGAGAAGGGCATGCGCGAAACGGCCGAGACCGGTTCGCTGGTCGGCTTCCCGATCATCGACTTCGACATCCACCTCTATGACGGTGCGTACCACGACGTCGACTCGTCGGCCCTGGCCTTCGAAATCGCCGGTCGCGGTGCCATGCGCGAAGCCGCCCAGAAGGCCGGCATCAAGCTGCTCGAACCGATCATGAAGGTCGAGGTCGTGACTCCGGAAGAGTTCATGGGCGACGTGATCGGTGACCTCAACTCCCGCCGTGGTCAGATCCAGGGCACCGACAGCCGCGGCAATGCCCAGGTTGTCGAGGCCAACGTGCCGCTCGCGAACATGTTCGGCTACGTCAACCAGCTGCGCTCGTTCACCCAGGGCCGCGCGCAGTACACCATGCAGTTCTCCCACTACGAAGAGGTCCCGGCGAATGTCGCGGCCGAAGTGAAGGAGAAGCTTGCCTGAGGGCAAGAATGGTTCTAGGGGCGGCGCCTGCTGATTCCGCGGGCTCCGCCTCCTTACCCGCTGATTCAATTTTGAGACGAAAGAAGGTTTGAAAGATGGCGAAGGCAAAATTCGAGCGGAACAAGCCGCACTGCAATATCGGCACCATCGGTCACGTCGACCACGGCAAGACCACCCTGACGGCTGCCATCACCAAGGTCATGGCCGAAGTCAACGGCGGTGAAGCGGTCGACTTCGCCAACATCGACAAGGCTCCCGAAGAGCGTGAGCGCGGCATCACCATCTCGACCGCGCACGTCGAGTACGAGACCGCTGCCCGTCACTACGCGCACGTCGACTGCCCGGGTCACGCCGACTACGTGAAGAACATGATCACCGGTGCGGCCCAGATGGACGGCGCCATCCTCGTGGTGAACGCTGCTGACGGCCCGATGCCGCAGACCCGCGAGCACATCCTGCTCGCCCGTCAGGTCGGCGTGCCGGCTCTGGTCGTGTACATGAACAAGGTCGACCAGGTCGACGACGAGGAACTCCTCGAGCTCGTCGAACTCGAAGTTCGCGAACTGCTGTCGTCGTACGAATTCCCGGGCGACGATATTCCGATCATCAAGGGTTCGGCTCTGGCCGCTCTCGAAGGTCGCGACGACGAAATCGGCAAGAACTCGATCATCGAACTGATGAACGCTGTCGACGAGTACATCCCGCAGCCGCCGCGTCCGACCGACAAGCCGTTCCTGATGCCGGTCGAAGACGTGTTCTCGATCTCGGGCCGCGGTACCGTTGTGACCGGCCGTGTCGAAACCGGCATCATCAAGGTTGGTGAGGAAGTCGAAGTCGTCGGTATCCGCGACACCCAGAAGACCACCGTCACCGGTGTCGAAATGTTCCGCAAGCTGCTCGACCAGGGTGAAGCCGGCGACAACATCGGCGCGCTGGTCCGTGGTCTGAAGCGCGACGAAGTCGAGCGTGGCCAGGTTCTCGCCAAGCCGGGCACCGTTACCCCGCACACCGAGTTCGACGCCGAAGTCTACGTGCTGTCGAAGGACGAAGGTGGCCGTCACACGCCGTTCTTCGCCAACTACCGCCCGCAGTTCTACTTCCGCACCACCGACGTGACCGGTGAAGTGATCCTCCCCGAGGGCACCGAGATGGTCATGCCGGGCGACAACGTTGCCCTGTCGGTCAAGCTGATCGCCCCGATCGCCATGGACGAAGGCCTCCGCTTCGCTATCCGCGAAGGCGGCCGCACCGTCGGCTCGGGCGTTGTCTCGAAGATCACGAAGTAATTCGCTGATCCTCGGATAACCGAGTTAAAGGCCCGGCCTCCGCAAGGAGGCCGGGCTTTTTCGTTGTGGCCATGAGGGGAGCGATGCGTATGCCGTACGAACTTCAGGGCGCGCGCATCTCTCCTTTCCCGATCTTCCACGCATCCGAGCCTTCGGGGGCCTCGGGAATGGTGCTGAGGTCGATGTAGTAGACCGGTGGCGGCACGCGGCCGAACCGGATCGTGATACAGGGGCCCAGGCATCCCGGCAGTCCGCTGACATCCGGTGGATGGAGCGCGCCGTTGCGCGTGCTTTCGTCGACGGACTTGGAAGGGGAAACACGCTGGTCGGTCCCGTCGCCGCCATGCGAGCATACGACGATCGTGCCGGCATTGCCGCCATTGCTCTGATTGGCGGCGGCACGGCAGGCTTCGTCTTCGCGCTCGGGCATGGTGATGTGGGCGGTCAGGACGGGCGTTCCGTCATCGGGAATGTCGTCAGCCGGGATGTCGTCTTCGGGATAGTCGGGGCCGAGGTCGATCGGTACGGCCTTGTCGAGAAAGGGGTAGGGGCCTCGGCCGCAGTGGCGGGGCTCGCCACTACAAAGGTAAGCGCGATAGCGGCGCTGGCGCCGGATAGTGTCTTGAAGAAGGGCATGGGGGGAAATCGCGTCAGTGTGGTGTCGCTCGTCCAACATAGGAGGCGGCGGGGCCGGAGGGAAGGGGCTGGCGTCCGGTGCTGTCCACGGTTAGGGCTGGGCCCATGGCACGCAAGTATTCCAAGCATGGCCCGCGCGAGGACATCTTCGACGATGAAGACGCGCCCGAGGCTCCGCCACCACCTGATTGCTGGCTATGCGGCCGGCCCTGCGGCGAGACGGTGATCTGGCACCATCCGGTTCCCAAGAGCCGGGGCGGGCGCGACACCGTGCCGATGCACCCGATCTGCCAGAACATGCTGATCACCACCTTCACCAACTCGGAACTGCAACGTTACGGGCTGGACGTCGATCTCCTGCGGCTTGATCCGCGGATAGAGAAGTTCCTGGGCTGGGTCGCCAACAAGGATCCGGATTTCAACGCGGCGTTGGGCAAGAAGAAGCAAAGGTAGGGCGCAGCGTTGCGCTGCAAGGCGGCTTCAGAATCGTGCGCTGCAACGCGTGCCTGAATCATTTCCTTGCGCGTAGCGAGTAGGGCTATCGGGTCCCGCGGAATTCCGAAATTTTCCCGCAATCAGGACTTGCGCGAATCCCTCATGCGATGTAGGGGCGCGCTTCGAATTTGTTCGGGGTGAAAGCCCCTTGGCTCTTTCTCATCGGTAGTAGGTAATGGAAGCTCAGAACATCCGCATTCGCCTCAAGGCGTTTGACCACCGCGTGCTCGACCAGGCGACTGGCGAAATCGCTGACACCGCCCGCCGTACCGGCGCGCTCATTCGGGGCCCCATTCCGCTGCCGACGAAGATCGAGAAGTTCACCGTGAACCGCGGTCCTCACATCGACAAGAAGTCGCGTGAGCAGTTCGAGGTTCGCACCTACAAGCGTCTGCTCGACATCGTGCAGCCGAACGCCGCCACTGTCGACGCGCTGATGAAGCTCGACCTGGCTGCAGGCGTGAACGTCGAGATCAAGCTGGCCTAATGCCGGCTCCGGGGCTGCCTCTGGCGGCCCCAAGGTCCTTTCCGATCGGACCTTAAACGAACGGAACGATATTCGGATCTTCGGATCCAGACATCCTTGTCGGTCCTCGAGGCCGGCTTTGCGGGGAGAAACCCGCAGAGACAGAGCCCCCAAGGGAAACCGGGCGGGGACACAAGGGATACCTCCGGCGCCGCCTTCGGGCCAAGCGCCGGGAATGCGTCCCCCGTCTCGCTTCCGCGGCCCATTCAGGGCTTGCAGGGAGCACCCAGCCCGGACGGGGCATGCATCACAATTTGGGCTGGACACGCCTGTTCGGGATGGGCCCGGGCAGGCCTCTGTAAGGAGTAAGGTCATGCGTACCGGCGTGATCGCCAAGAAAGTCGGGATGACCCGCCTGTTCCAGGATGACGGACGCCACGTGCCCGTCACTGTCCTGGCGCTTGAAGACTGCCAGGTGGTTTCGGTCCGTACCGCTGATCGTGACGGTTACGTCGCGGTTCAGCTCGGTGCCGGCGAAGCCAAGCAGAAGAACGTAGCCAAGCCGCAGCGCGAGCACTTCGCCAAGGCTGAAGTTCCGCTCAAGATGCGTGTTGCCGAGTTCCGCGTCGCCGACGACGCGCTGCTCGACGTCGGCTCGACCATCGCTGCCTCGCACTTTGTGCCCGGCCAGCTCGTCGACGTTGCCGGCCACACGCAGGGCAAGGGCTTCCAGGGCGCCATGAAGCGTTGGGGCTTCGGCGGTCTGCGCGCCACCCACGGTGTTTCGCTCTCGCACCGTTCGCACGGTTCGACGGGTAACCGCCAGGATCCGGGCAAGGTCTTCAAGAACAAGAAGATGGCCGGCCACATGGGCGACCGTCAGCGCACCCAGCAGAACCTCGAGATCGTCCGCGTGGACGACGAGCGTGGCCTGATCTTCGTCAAGGGTTCGGTCCCGGGCGCGAAGAATTCGTGGCTCACCGTTTCGGACGCCGTCAAGGTCGACCGTCACGCCGAGGCTCCGTATCCCGCCGGCCTGAAGCAGGCCGCCAACAGCAATGACTCGGCCGCCGCCGACACCCCCGCGGAAGACACCGCGGCCGTCGAAGCGACCGAAGGCCAGGAGGGCTAAGTCGTGAAGGTCAAGGTCCTCAACCTCGATGGCACTGCCGGCAAGGGCGACATCGACCTGTCGGATGACGTGTTCGGCCTCGAGCCGCGCGCGGACGTCCTGCATCGCGTCGTCACCTGGCAGCTCGAAAACCGTCGCGGCATCGCCCGCGCCACCCGCGAGCGTTCCGACGTTGCGCGCACCGGCAAGAAGTGGGGTCGCCAGAAGGGCGGCGGCACGGCTCGTCACGGTGACCGTGCGGCTCCGGTCTTCATCGGCGGTGGTAAGGCTCACGGTGCGCGTCGCCGCGAGTTCAACGTCTCGCTGAACAAGAAGGTCCGTGCTCTCGGCCTCAAGATGGCCCTCTCGGCCAAGGCCCAGAACGGTCTCGTCATCGTCGACACGCTCGACGGCGACGGCAAGACCAAGGCTCTGGCCGGTCAGCTCGCGAAGGCAGGCTTCGGCAAGAAGGTGCTGGTGATCGACGGTGAAGCGGTGAACGACAACTTCGCTCGCGCCGCTCGCAACATCGTCGGCGTCAACGTGCTCCCCGCCATCGGCGCCAATGTCTACGACATCCTGAAGCATGATACGCTGGTGCTGACGCGCGCCGCGGTCGAGAAACTGGAGGCGCGTTTCAATGGCTAAGACCAAGGAAGTGGATATCCGTCACTACGACGTGATCCTCTCGCCGCACATCACCGAGAAGTCGACGCTCCTTTCGGAGAACAACGCGGTCGTCTTCAAGGTCGCCGGCGATGCGACCAAGCCCGAGATCAAGGCGGCTGTGGAAGCGCTGTTCGACCGCAAGGTTGCTGGCGTGAACACGCTCGTCACCAAGGGCAAGACGAAGCGCTGGCGCGGTAAGGCTTACCGCCGCAGCGACGTGAAGAAGGCGATCGTCACGCTGGCCGAAGGCGAGCAGCCGATCGACATCACCGAAGGCGTACGGGGCTGATCCGATGGCACTGAAGAACTACAACCCGACCAGCCCCGCCCGTCGCGGCCTGGTCCTCGTCGACAAGTCGGCGCTGTGGAAGGGCAAGCCTGTCAAGGCTCTGACCGAAGGCAAGCGCAAGACCGGCGGCCGCAACAACAAGGGCCACGTGACTTCGCGCGGCATTGCTGGCGGCCACAAGCAGAAGTACCGCTACATCGACTTCAAGCGTCGCAAGTGGGACATGGAAGCCACCGTCGAGCGGATCGAGTACGACCCGAACCGCACCGCCTTCATCGCTCTGGTGAAGTACACGGACGGCGAACTGGCCTACATCATCGCGCCGCAGCGTCTGGCCGTTGGTGACGTCATCGTCGCCGGCGAGAAGACCGACACGAAGCCGGGCAACGCGATGCTCCTGTCGCAGATGCCGGTCGGTACGATCTGCCACAACGTCGAGATGAAGCCCGGCAAGGGCGGTCAGATCGCACGTTCGGCCGGTGCCTACGTCCAGGTCGTCGGTCGTGACCGCGGCATGGTCATCGTGCGCCTCAACTCGGGCGAGCAGCGTTACCTGCGTGGCGACTGCATGGGTACGGTTGGTGCGGTGTCGAACCCCGACAACCAGAACCAGACCCTCGCCAAGGCTGGCCGCAAGCGCTGGATGGGCCGTCGCCCGCTGACCCGCGGTGTCGCCAAGAACCCGGTCGATCACCCGCACGGTGGTGGTGAAGGCCGCACTTCGGGCGGTCGTCACCCGGTTACCCCGTGGGGTAAGCCGACCAAGGGTGCCCGTACTCGCAACAACAAGCAGACGGACAAGATGATCATCCGTTCGCGCCACGCCAAGAAGAAGAGGTAAGACACGATGGCACGTTCCGTCTGGAAAGGCCCCTTCGTCGACCTGTACCTTCTCAAGAAGGCCGAGGTCGCGCAGGATGCCGGCACCAAGGCTGGCCCGATCAAGACCTGGTCGCGTCGCTCCACCATCCTTCCGCAGTTCGTTGGTCTGACGTTCAACGTCTACAACGGGCACAAGTTCATCCCGGTCTCGGTCAACGAGGACATGGTCGGCCACAAGCTCGGTGAATTCGCGCCCACGCGCTCGTTCCCCGGCCACGCTGCCGACAAGAAGGGCAAGCGCTAATGAGCAAGCAGGCAGCACCGCGCCGCGTCGGCGAGAAGGAAGCTCTTGCGGTCGGCACCACCATTCGTGGTTCCGCCCAGAAGCTCAATCTCGTCGCCGGCCTGATCCGCGGCAAGAAGGCCGAGGACGCGATGAACATCCTGGCTTTCTCGAAGAAGGCCATGGCTGTGGAAGCGCGCAAGATTCTCGCATCGGCGATCGCCAATGCCGAGAACAACCACAACCTCGACGTCGACGCGCTCGTCGTCGCCGAGGCGTCGGTCGGCAAGTCGATCACCATGAAGCGTTTCCATGCCCGTGGTCGCGGCAAGTCCACCCGGATCCTCAAGCCGTTCTCACGCCTGCGGATCGTCGTTCGCGAAGTCGAGGAGGCCTGATCCATGGGTCACAAGAGCAATCCGATCGGTCTGCGTCTGCAGATCAACCGTACCTGGGACAGCCGCTGGTTCGCGGAAGGCCGGGACTACGGCAAGCTGCTTGAGGAAGACCTCAAGATCCGCAAGTTCATCATCGAGAGCGTGCCGCAGGCTGCGATCTCGAAGGTGGTCATCGAGCGTCCGGCCAAGCTGTGCCGCATCTCGATCTACGCTGCCCGCCCCGGTGTCATCATCGGCAAGAAGGGCGCGGACATCGAGAAGCTGCGCAAGAAGCTGGCCGTGATGACCAGCAGCGAAGTGAAGCTGAACATCGTCGAAATCCGCAAGCCGGAAATCGACGCGAAGCTCGTCGCTCAGGGCATCGCCGACCAGCTCATTCGCCGCGTGGCTTTCCGCCGTGCGATGAAGCGCGCGATGCAGTCCGCGATGCGTCTGGGCGCCGAAGGCGTCAAGATCATGTGCGGCGGTCGTCTGGGTGGTGCGGAAATCGCCCGCGTCGAACAGTACCGTGAAGGCCGTGTGCCCCTGCACACCCTGCGCGCGAACATCGACTACGCAGAGGCCGAGGCGCTGACCGCCTATGGCATCATCGGCATCAAGGTCTGGGTCTTCAAGGGTGAGATCCTGGGTCACGATCCGACGGCGCAGGACCGGCTGATGCTGGAGGCTCAGACCTCCGGTGTTCGCCCCGCGCGCTGAGTCTAGGATAGAGTAAGCACCATGCTGCAACCGAAAAAGACCAAGTTCCGCAAGGCCTTCAAGGGCCGGATCAAGGGCGCTGCCAAGGGTGGCACGGACCTGAACTTCGGCTCCTACGGCCTCAAGGCCATGGAACCCGAGCGGATTACCGCCCGCCAGATCGAAGCGGCTCGCCGCGCGATCACGCGTCACATCAAGCGCCAGGGTCGTCTCTGGATCCGCGTCTTCCCGGACGTGCCGGTTTCGAAGAAGCCTGCCGAAGTCCGTCAGGGTAAGGGCAAGGGTTCGGTCGAATACTGGGCCGCTCGTGTGAAGCCCGGCCGTATCCTGTTCGAGCTCGACGGCGTTGCCGGCCCGCTCGCTGCGGAAGCTTTCAGCCGCGCCGCGATGAAGCTGCCGATCAAGACCAAGGTCGTTGCCCGTCTCGGCGACACCTCGCACCTGGAGGGTTAATCATGGCCAGCAAGATCGAAGACCTGCGCGCCAAGACCGACGACCAGCTGACCGCTGACCTCGTCGACCTCAAGCGCGAGCAGTTCAACCTGCGTTTCCAGGCCGCCACGAGCCAGCTCGAGCGCCCGGCACGCATCAAGGAAGTCCGTCGCGACATCGCCCGCATCAAGACGCTCCAGGCTGAGCGTGCGGCGAAGGCGTAAGGAGGAAACACGATGCCCAAGCGTATTCTGATCGGGACCGTGGTTTCCGACAAGACCGACAAGACTGTGACCGTGCTGGTCGAACGCAAGGTGAAGCACCCGCTCTACGGGAAGATCATCCGCCGCTCGAAGCGCTATCACGCCCACGACGAGGACAACGCTTACAAGCTTGGTGAGCGCGTCCGCATCGAGGAGACCAAGCCCATCTCCAAGACCAAGACTTGGAAGGTGATCGACAGTCTCCAGGCTGGCAAGGGCATCGCCCTCGAAGCCAACCTCGATGTCGAGGCTGCGGGTAACTGATTAGACGTCGCCTCGACCCGCTCGAGGTAGTTTTTGGAACTGCCGGACTGGTTCCGGCAAGCCAGTTGAGAAGGAACCGGATCGATGATCCAGATGCAATCCAATCTCGACGTCGCGGACAACAGCGGCGCAAAGCGCGTCCAGTGCATCAAGGTACTGGGCGGGTCCAAGCGTCGTTTCGCCGGCGTCGGCGACATCATCGTGGTGTCGGTGAAGGAGGCGCAGCCGCGCGCTCGCGTCAAGAAGGGCGACGTTCACCGTGCGGTGATCGTGCGCACCAAGAAGGACGTGCGCCGTCCCGATGGCAGCGTGATCCGCTTCGACAGCAACGCTGCTGTCCTCGTGAACAAGAACGAGGAGCCGATCGGCACCCGTATCTTCGGCCCCGTGGTGCGCGAGCTGCGCGGCCGTGGCTTCATGAAGATCATCTCGCTCGCTCCGGAGGTGCTGTGATGGCTGCTGCGAAGATCAAGAAGGGTGACTCGGTCGTCGTCCTGTCCGGCAAGGACAAGGGCCGCACCGGCACTGTCCTCCAGGTTCTTCCGAAGGACGGCAAGGTCGTGGTCGAGGGCGTGAACGTCGCGACCAAGCACCGCAAGCCGACCCAGGCGAACCCGCAGGGCGGCATCGACCGCACGCCCGCGCCGATGGCGATCAGCAAGGTCGCGGTTGCCGACAAGGACGGCAAGCCGACCCGCGTTCGCTTCGAAGTCAAGGACGGCAAGAAGGTCCGTGTGGCCGTGAAGTCCGGGGAGACCATCGATGGCTGACAAGTACACCCCCCGTCTGCGTTCCAAGTACGACGCGGAAATCGTGAAAGCGATGACCGAGAAGTTCGGCTACAAGAACGTGATGGAAGTGCCCAAGATCGAGAAGATCACGCTCAACATGGGCGTGGGCGAGGCGAGCCAGGACAAGAAGAAGGTCCAGACCGCCGCCGAGGAAATGGAAGCCATCGCTGGCCAGAAGCCGGTGATCACCAAGGCCCGCAAGTCGATCGCGCAGTTCAAGCTGCGTGAAGGCATGCCGATCGGCTGCAAGGTGACGCTGCGTCGCGAGCGCATGTACGAATTCCTCGATCGCCTCGTCACGATCGCGATGCCCCGCATCCGCGACTTCCGTGGCCTGAATCCGAAGTCGTTCGACGGTCGCGGCAACTACGCGATGGGTCTCAAGGAGCAGATCATTTTCCCTGAGATCAGCTACGACAAGATCGAGAAGGTGCGTGGCATGGACATCATCGTCACCACCACCGCCAAGACCGACGACGAAGCGCGCGAGCTGCTGCGTCTGTTCGGTTTCCCGTTCCCGGCTGAAGAGTCGGAACAGAAGGAAGCGGCGTGAGCCGCTGAGGAAGAGAGCTTAAGTCCATGGCGAAACTGAGTTCCGTGAACAAGAACGAGCGTCGTAAGAAGCTCGTCAAGAAGTACGCAGGCAAGTACGCGCGCCTCAAGGCGATCGCTGACGATGAATCGCTCGACGAAACCGAGCGCCTCATCGCCCGCCTGAAGCTGGCCGAGATCCCCCGCAACGGCAATCCGACCCGGGTTCGCAACCGTTGCGCCACGACCGGTCGTCCGCGCGGTTACTACCGCAAGTTCGGCCTGTGCCGCGTTGAGCTGCGTGATCTTGCCAACAAGGGCATGATCCCCGGCGTGACCAAGTCGAGCTGGTAAGGGAATAGACGAAGATGGCTATGACCGATCCCCTGGGTGATATGCTCACCCGCATTCGCAACGGCCAGCGGGCGAAGAAGGACTCCGTCCTGTCCCCGGCCTCCAAGCTTCGTGCCCGCGTGCTCGAAGTGCTCCAGCGCGAAGGCTACATTCGTGGCTTCAGCGAAGATGCCACCGGCGCTCACCCGCAGCTGCGCATCGAACTGAAGTATTTCGAAGGCGAGCCGGCGATCAAGCACGTGCAGCGCGTTTCCAAGCCGGGCCGCCGCGTCTACTCGGGTTCCAAGGAACTTCCGATCGTGCGCAACGGCCTGGGCATCACCATCGTCTCGACGCCCAAGGGCGTGCTTTCGGACAACGAAGCGCGCACCGAAAACGTCGGTGGCGAAGTGCTCGCGGAGGTGTTCTGATGAGCCGCATTGGCAAAAGGCCGGTGGCGATCCCGAGCGGCGTCACCGCCAACATCGACAACGGCGTGCTGTCGGTCAAGGGCCCGAAGGGCACCCTGACCATGGGTCTGTCCGATCAGGTTACCTATTCGGTCGATGACGGCGCGATCGCCGTTCAGCCGACGAGCCAGACCAAGCAGGCCCGCAGCCACTGGGGCATGCAGCGCACGCTCGTCGCGAACCTCGTCGAGGGCGTGACCGAAGGGTTCTCCAAGGTCCTCGAGATCAAGGGCGTCGGCTACCGCGCGCAGGTGCAGGGCAAGAAGCTCAAGCTTCAGCTCGGCTTCTCGCATGACGTCGACATCGACGTGCCCGAGGGCATCGAGATCAAGACCCCGGATCAGACCACGGTAGAGATCTCCGGTATCGACAAGCAGAAGGTCGGCCAGGTTGCGGCCGAGATTCGTCGCTGGCGCAAGCCCGAACCCTACAAGGGCAAGGGTATCAAGTACCGCGGCGAGTACATCTTCCGCAAGGAAGGGAAGAAGAAGTAATGGCAAAGCTTTCCCTTTTCGAGCGCCGTCGTCGGCGCGTCCGCACCGCTCTGCGTGCCCGTGGCGGCGATCGTCCGCGTCTTTCGGTGCACCGCACCGGTCGCCACATCTATGCGCAGATCATCGACGATGCGCAGGGCCGCACCGTGGCCGCTGCCAACACGCTTGGCGGCAAGGGCACCGACATCGATGCCGCCACCCGCGTGGGCAAGGAGCTTGCCGAGGCCGCCAAGAAGGCCGGCGTGAGCTCTGTCGTGTTCGATCGCGGCGGTTTCCTGTTCCATGGCCGCGTCAAGGCGCTGGCCGAAGCCGCCCGTGAAGGCGGGCTGGAGTTCTGATCATGGCTGACGAAAACACCGAAATCCAGACCGCGACCCCGGCCGAAGGCCAGGAAGTCCGTGAAGGCCGCGGTCGTGGCCGCGGCCGTGACCGTGGCGAGCGTGGCGGCCGTGGCCGTCGCGACGACCGTCGTGGCAATCGCAACGAGGAAGAAGGCGGTGAGGAGCTGATCGAAAAGCTCGTTCACATCAACCGCGTCTCCAAGACCGTGAAGGGCGGTAAGCGCTTCGGCTTCGCCGCTCTGGTCGTCGTCGGTGACGGCAAGGGCCGCGTCGGCTTCGGTCACTCGAAGGCCCGCGAGGTCCCCGAGGCGATCACCAAGGCGACTGCTTCTGCCAAGAAGAAGATGATCCGTGTTCCGCTCAAGGAAGGCCGCACTCTTCACCATGACGGTCGTGGCCACTTCGGCGCCGGCAAGGTGAACGTGCGTACCGCTCCGGCCGGTACCGGCATCATCGCCGGCGGTCCGATGCGCGCCGTGTTCGAGAGCCTGGGCGTCGCTGACGTCGTCACCAAGTCGGTGGGCACCTCGAACCCGTACAACATGATCCGCGCTACCTTCGACGCGCTGACCAACCAGACTTCGCCGAAGTCGGTTGCCCAGCGTCGCGGCAAGAAGGTCGCCGACCTGCTTGGTCGCGGTGGCGCCAGCGAGGTGGAGGCCGAGGCCGCCGCCGAAGCCATCGTGGAGTAAGACTCATGGCCAAGATTAAGATCAAGCAGATCGGTTCGCCGATCCGTCGCCCCGAGAACCAGAAGAAGATCCTCATCGGTCTGGGCTTGGGCAAGATGCACCGGGTCGTCGAGATCGAGGACACCGCTGAAGTGCGCGGCGCGATTGCCAAGCTGCCGCACATGGTGGCGATCGTCGACTGAGCCCCTCCGGGTATCGCAAGAACAGAGAAAGGCCCCGGTGGAAACGCCGGGGCCTTTCCCTTTTCTGGGGTAGTGTCCTCTTTTGGGGGGCAGTGACTGCGCTCTTCCCCCGGCGCGCGGCTATGCTATTCGCGGGGCCGCAGATTCCACTCGGGAGCACGTCTTGAACGTCAAGTTGCTGGCAGCATCGGTCCTGTGTTTTGCTTCGCTCGGCACGGCCGGGTGCGCGCAACGCGAGGATCGGGGGGATGGGGCCGCGGGAGACGTGCCGGTCGCGCAATGCGGTGACGCGCGCGCCGATCCGGCAAGGCTTGCCGCCATTCGCGAGTCCGACGCGGAACTGGTCAAGGCTCTGCACGATCACGGCGATCCGGTCGCGGAAGCGCAAAAGGCGCTCGATGCGGGCGACTACCGGCTCGCCGCGGCCACAACGCCCGACAGGATTTCCACCGAGCTCTACGGGGCCCAGTGCCGCATCCTGGGAGGGCTCAAGCCGTGGGACGTGCGCGCGCTTGCCTTCGTGCCCGACGAAGCTGCGGCGATGGGCAGGGGGCCGGACGACAAGGTCACCGATTTCGGGCGTCGCTACAATGCGGCGATCCTGGGTGACGCGCGGTATCCCTATGCCGACATTTGCCGCGATCTCGATCGGGCAGGGCCGGAGCCCGATTTCTCGGAAGCCGGCACGAAAGGCATCGAGCAGCCTTACGGTTTTGCCGAACTCGGCCCGGCGCGCATGGCCTATGGCCTCGGCGCGGCGGCGCGGCGCGGTTCGGTCTACGACATCCGTGTGTTGATCAATCGCGACAAGCAGGACGTCGATGCGCCCGACATGTTCGGCATGACGCCGCTGGCATGGGCCATCGCCTATCACCGCTGGCCCGCGGCCGAAGCGCTGCTCAAGGCCAAGGCCAGCCCGACCGGCGGTGCCTGCCAGACGGCCATCGACCGCGAATCCCCGCTGCAGGTGGCGCGGATCATGCGCTGGTCGGCGATGATCCGCCGGCTGCGCCCGCTCGTCACCGAAGAGGAATTCGCGAACCTGCGCCAGAAGCCGCGATGGGACGACCAGAGCCTGACGGAATTCAACCACGCGCTGACCGAACTCAAGCAGCGCTACGAGAAGGTCCTGCGCCGGAGCAGCTTTGCCCGCCACGACTTGCTGTTCGAGGTCGACGACAAGGGTAATTCGACGTCCTGCAGCCTGGAGCCCGCATCGAATTCACCCGAGTTCGACAAGGAACTGTGCGACCTCGCCATCGAAATCGTGCACTGGGCTCCGGCGCGCGATGCCTTCGGCGTTACGGTGCCCGAAAGCGCCAAGCTGGTGGTTGGCTTCGGCGGAACCTGACGCCGCAGCCTAGGGGCGGGCGGGTCGCCCCTTGTCTTGCCGGCAATCGGCCCAGACGTTCATGCGTGCGCTGGTGAGAAGGTCCGGAGTCTCGACGCCGGCCACCTTGCGGCAGTGTGTGGTGACATAGGCGGTGACGGCGTCGATGACTTCCATGTTCGGAGGGTCCTGGCGCGGCTTGTCCGGCATGACGACGATCCCGGGCCTGAGGCCAAGCACTCTTCGCGTTTCCCCGATCGTCGAAAGGTGGCTGAGGTCCTTTTCGATCAGGTGGCCGAGATGATGCGGGAACACCAGGGGCGTGGGGAAACGGTGGCCGGTCAGGATGTAGAGCTGTGGAGGCCCATCGACGATGAAGAGGTCGCCGCCGTTGTCGTGCGTCCGGATGGCATCGGCGAGTGCGGCCATGGCGCGTTGCGACTGGCGTGTGTGTTCGAAGTCGAAGGCATGGGAGGATTGCAGCGACCACAGGGTGAGCGCCACGAGCCCTAAGGGACCGGCGATCCTGCGCTGGAAGAACGTCGCGGTGTACAGGCACAGGGGGATCAGCAGCGGCAGCGAATAGTGCATGTAGAAGTTCGGGACCGACAGCAGGCCAAGCAGCGCCGCGAACATCCACCAGGTGGTGAAACGGCGTCCTTCGCCGCGCCATGTCGCCAGCGACAGGGGCACGACGACGATAATCGGGGCCAGGAAAATGAAGGTTACCAGCGCCCGCATCGTGCTGGCGTAGAGGAATCCCGGCTTGCTCAGGTTCGAAAGCACCATGGCCTGCCAGTAGATGTCCCAGTAGCCGTGGAGCCAATACCATGCCGATATGGCGATGGCCGGTACCGCGCCCAGCACCATCCATCCGGCGGCGTTCAGCGCCAGTCGCGCGCGCGGAATGGATGATCGCGAAAGATGGTAAAGCCCGTAAAGGCCGAAGAAGCACGATTCGAAGAAGGCCGTCGGCTTGAAAGTGATGGCGATGCCGGCAAGCAGCATTGCCGCGGGGACCGACGGCGGAATTCGTCCCGCTCTCAGGGATTCGTGCGAACGGAAGACGATCCATCCGGCAACGACCATGAACAGGTTGTAAAAGACCGGCCCCTGACCGCCGAAGCCCTGCATTTCATCGAGCCACAGCAGGTACACGATCCCCGCGAAAAGGCCGGCACGCGGCGAGCTCCACACGCTGGCGATGCGGCCGATCATCCAGGCGGTGGCTGCGACGAAGACGGTGGCGATCAGCTGATAGGCGAGGGGGGACTGCGAGATGAAGGCGATCAGGTAGTAGAAGAAGAACAGCCCCCAGGGCTTGCGGTCCCAGACATCGACATAGGGGATTGCGCCATGGTGCATGGCGATGCCGACCGTCTGATAGAACGCTTCGTCCACATGGAGGTTGGGGTCGCCGAAGGTGCTGGCGCGCAAGGCCATGCCGATCAGCAGCAGGACCGGCGTATACCAGACCGGAAAACGATCCCGGATCTTGTCCATGTCTGCCATCTATGCGCTGTGCCCTGGTAACGAATGGAACACGACGTGCCTTGGGGCAGCTATGGATAACGTTGGGTTAATTCTATGCGCGGAACCGCGGGATGCGGGGATCCGCATGTGCCGGACGCGAAAGGGCTGAAAAAGGGGGCGTGACATTCGCATCCGCATCCGCTAGGGGCGCCGCTTCCTATCAAGCGCGACTAAAAGCGAAAGCGAGTGCAGACTATGAAACTGAATGATCTCCGCGACAATTCGGGTGCCCGTCACCGCCGCATGCGTGTCGGCCGTGGCATCGGCTCGGGCAAGGGCAAGACCAGCGGCCGTGGCCAGAAGGGTGCCAAGGCTCGTTCGGGCGTCTCGATCAACGGCTTCGAGGGCGGCCAGATGCCGCTTCACATGCGTCTTCCGAAGCGCGGCTTCAACAACAAGAAGTTCGCCAAGGACTACGCCGAAGTGAACCTCGGCCTCGTCCAGAAGGCGATCGATGCCGGCAAGCTCGACATCTCGGGCACCGTCGATCACGCCGCCCTGAAGGGCGCCGGTCTTGCCCGTGGCGGCAAGGACGGTGTTCGCCTGCTCGGCAAGGGTGAGTTGACCGCCAAGGTTTCCTTCAACGTTGCCGGTGCCTCGAAGGGCGCTGTAGCGGCTGTCGAGAAGGCTGGCGGTTCGGTGACGCTTCCCGCCAAGGAAGCCGCCGAGGCCTGATTGCCGGGCCGAAAGGCAAGGTGACATCCGGGAGGGCGGGCGCCTGGCGCTTCGCCCTCCTGTGCTTTTCGGGACACAGGTCTTTCAGACATTCTACGAATGTCTATATGGCCAGTTCCGTTCCAGGGTTCGACAAGGCAGACGCCAGTCGCTAAGGGCGAATCCGACAAGATAATTCGAGGCATTCCTGACGTCATGGCTTCCCGCGCCGACAACATCGCAAGCTCGCTCAGCCTGGCCAATTTTTCCAAGGCTACCGAGCTCAAGAACCGCATCTGGTTTACGATCGGCGCACTGATCGTCTTCCGCTTCCTGAGCTTCGTGCCGCTGCCGGGTGTGAACCCGCTGATCCTCGAATCGCTCTACAGCAAGACGCAGGGCGGCATCCTCGATCTGTTCAACACCTTCTCGGGCGGTTCGCTCTCGCGCATGAGCCTTATCGCGCTCGGCGTGATGCCCTACATCACGGCCTCGATCGTGGTGCAGCTGGCCGCTTCGCTCCATCCGGCGCTGATGGCGCTGAAGAAGGAAGGCGAGGCCGGCCGCAAGAAGCTGAACCAGTACACGCGTTACGGCACCGTCGGTCTCTGCGCGCTGCAGGGGTACTTCCTCGCCGTCAGCCTCGAAGCCTATGGCGCGTCGAGCGGCCTGCAGGCGGTTGTCGATCCGGGCTACATGTTCCGCATCGGCGCGGTGATCTCGCTGGTCGGCGGCACCATGTTCCTGCTGTGGCTGGGTGAGCAGATCACCTCGCGCGGGATCGGCAACGGCGTGTCGCTCATCATCATGGCGGGTATCGTCGCCCAGATGCCGACTTTCGCCAGCAACCTGGGGCAGGCCTACAGCGCGGGCGATACCGGCTCGGTGCTGATCATCACCCTGATCGCGCTGATCATCGGCATGATCCTGCTGATCTGCTTCTTCGAGCGCGCCACGCGGCGCCTGCTGATCCAGTATCCCAAGCGCGCGACGCAGCGCGGGATGATGCAGGCCGATCGCAGCCACCTGCCGCTCAAGCTCAATACCGCGGGCGTGATTCCGCCGATCTTCGCCAGCTCGCTGCTGCTGCTGCCGCTGACCATCACCCAGTTCGCCGGCAACTCGCTGAGCCCGGATTCGACGATGGGCCAGTTCGTGGTCACGCTCAACCAGTACCTCGGCCACGGCAAGCCGCTCTACATGCTGCTCTATGCGGCCGGCATCATCTTCTTCAGCTTCTTCTACACCGCCATCGTCTTCAATCCGGAAGAGACGGCCGAGAACCTGAAGAAGAACGGCGGTTTCATCCCCGGCATCCGGCCGGGCGCGCGTACCGCGGAATATCTCGATTACGTGCTCACGCGCGTGACGGTGATCGGCGCGATCTACCTCACCATCGTCTGCACGGTTCCTGAGTATTTCCTGTCGATGACGGGCTTGCCGCTCCTGTTCATGGGTGGCACCAGTCTGCTGATCGTCGTCAACGTGACCGTGGATACGATCACGCAGATACAGTCGCATCTGCTGGCGCACCAGTATGGCGACCTTATCAAGAAGGCGAAACTGAAAGGTCGCATGCGCTGAGGCGACAGGCCAAGGCGACAATGCATATTGAGGGGTAAGGCGTGAACATTATTTTGCTGGGGCCGCCGGGTGCGGGCAAGGGAACCCAGGCGCAGCGTCTCGTTGAAAAGCATGGCATGCGCCAGCTTTCAACCGGCGACATGCTCCGCGCGGCGGTGAAGGCGGGAACGCCCACCGGGCTCGAAGCCAAGGCCGTGATGGAGCGTGGCGAGCTGGTCTCCGATGCGATCGTTTCGGCTCTCATCGGCGATGAGCTCGACGCGATGGGCCCCGATACCGGCGCCATCTTCGACGGCTATCCGCGCACGGCGGCACAGGCCGAGGCGCTCGATGCCATCCTCGCAGCGCGCGGCCGCAAGCTGGACAACGTGATCGAGCTCGACGTCAACGAGGACGCGCTGGTCGAACGCATCACCGGCCGCTTCACCTGCGCCGCGTGCGGCAAGGGCTATCACGACAAGTTCGAGCAGCCCAAGGTTCCCGGCACCTGCGACAAGTGCGGGGGCACTGAATTCAAGCGCCGTCCGGACGACAATGCCGAAACCGTGCGCACGCGCATGGCCGAATACCGTGCCAAGACCGCGCCGATCCTGCCGGTCTATGAAGCACGTGGTATCGTCAGCAAGGTCGACGGCATGGCCGAGATGGACGACGTGACGGCCGCGATCGAGGCGATCCTCGCCTCCTGACGGCATCCCGGGCCAAGTCGCTGAAGCAGGAGCAGGGAGATGCAGATGAAAGCCTTCAGACGCCTCCTGCTCCGTGGAGGCTTTTCCGGCCTGGCCATTTCCGTTCTGGCATGCCTTGGCGTGCCAGCGGCGGCGAAGGTGGCGCAAGTCTCTGATCAGGGCTTTGTCGTCCGCCACCTCGTCGAGGTTCCGGTCGATGTCGACGAGGCCTGGGACACGCTTCTCAAGCCTGCCGGTTGGTGGGATTCCGATCACACCTGGTCGGGAGACGCGGCGAACCTGTCCATCGATCCGCGCGCGGGTGGATGCTTCTGCGAGATCCTGCCCAACCCGGTCTCGCCCAATGCCGCGCCGCGCGGCAGCGTAGAACATATGCGCGTCGTCTATATCGAACGGCCTCGCGTCCTGCGCATGGTGGGCGCGCTCGGGCCGTTGCAGGCCGATGCGGTGAACGGGACGCTGACCATTCAGCTGAAAGCGGCGGATGGCGGCAAGCGTACGCAGGTGCTGCTCGAGTACGTTGTCGGCGGCTACGCGCGCGCACCCTATCCCAAGCTGGCGAGTGCGGTGGACGGGATGCTGGGCGAGCAGGTCGAGCATCTCGCCGCCAGGCTGGGCGGGGCCTTCGCGGCGGCGTTCCCGCTGCCTGAGCAGGCGGAGCAGCCGCAGGCGCAGCCCCGGATCCCGGCGGAAGTGCTGCCGCTTGCCGAAGAGCCTCCGAAGGCGGACGAGAAGAAAATCATCGGGCGATAGCCCGTCAGGCGCGGCGACTGGTTTTGACTACCGCGCGCTCTTGCGTTAAAGAACAGATACGCATTCGCATCGCTCGCCGCTGTTTGTAGCGGTTGGCGCAGCTTTTCCTGCCCGGCAGGCGTTGACACCCCATGCGAATCATTCTAAGCGCCCCCTTCACTCGACAGCTTCGGTAGTCCCGGATAGTCCAGGTCAAGCGTGTTCAGGCACCGCTTGCGACGTCCTCCGGTTCTTCGCCGTTTCGCACGTTCAGAGTGGCAAGCGTTGAGATAGGGGCCGCGCATCGTGTCCCTGTGGAGCATGGAGATTTAAGTGGCTCGTATTGCCGGGGTGAACATCCCCACCAACAAGCGCGTGATTATCGCGCTCACCTATATCCACGGTATCGGTCGTACCAAGGCCGTCGAGATCGCCGACAAGCTCGGTATCGATCACGCCCGTCGCGTTCAGGATCTGTCGGACGCCGAAGTGCTCCAGATCCGTGAAGCCATCGACGCCGATCATATCGTCGAGGGTGACCTTCGTCGCGAAACCGCGATGAACATCAAGCGCCTGATGGACCTCGCCTGCTACCGTGGTCTGCGTCACCGCAAGGGGCTCCCCGTCCGTGGCCAGCGCACGCACACCAATGCGCGCACCCGCAAGGGCAAGGCCAAGCCGATCGCCGGCAAGAAGAAGTAAGCCGCTGGACCGTTCATCGGTTTCCGCAGCGATTTATTGACAGGATACACGGATATGGCACGCGAACCCCAGCGCATTAAGCGCCGCGAACGCAAGAACATCACGAGCGGCATTGCCCACGTCAATGCCAGCTTCAACAACACCATGGTGACCATCACCGACGCCCAGGGCAACGCGATCTCGTGGTCCTCGGCCGGCATGATGGGCTTCAAGGGCAGCCGCAAGTCGACTCCCTATGCTGCGCAGGTCGCTGCTGACGACGCCGGCAAGAAGGCCGCCGAACATGGCGTGCGCACCCTCGAGGTCGAAGTGAAAGGCCCGGGCTCGGGCCGCGAGAGCGCCCTTCGCGCTCTTCAGGCTGTCGGCTTCACCATCACTTCGATCCGCGACGTGACACCGATCCCGCACAACGGTGTCCGCCCCTCGAAGCGCCGTCGCGTCTGATCGAGCCTTTCCGGGCGGTGAACCGGTCACCGTCCGGCCTTCGGAACGCTCGGGGCCTTTCCAACCGGCCCGCGGGCGTAACCGCCATCGAAATCCCAGGGGAAGTCCATGACTGTCAACATCAAGAACTGGCAGGAACTCAAGAAGCCCAACAGCCTTGAGATCAAGCCGGGACCCGACCCCAAGCTGAAGGCGACGTTCGTTGCCGAACCTCTCGAGCGCGGCTTCGGCCTGACGCTCGGCAACGCGCTGCGGCGCGTGCTGCTGTCTTCGCTGCAGGGTGCGGCGATCACCTCGATCAAGATCGAGAACGTTCTGCACGAATTCTCGTCGCTCGCCGGCGTGCGTGAGGATGTCACCGACATCGTTCTCAACGTCAAGCAGATCGCGCTCAAGATGCAGGGCGAGGGGCCGAAGCGCCTCCAGCTCTCCGCGACCGGTCCGGCCGCCGTCAAGGCAGGCGACATCGCCGTTTCGGGCGACATCGAGGTCATGAACAAGGACCTCGTGATCTGTCACCTCGACGAAGGTGCGACGCTCAACATGGAACTGACCGCCGACACCGGCAAGGGCTACGTCCCCGCCGTCGGCAACCGTCCCGTCGATGCGCCGATCGGCCTGATTCCGGTCGACTCGCTCTACTCGCCGGTCCGCCAGGTCAGCTACAAGGTCGAGAACGCCCGCATCGGTCAGGAGCTTGACTTCGACAAGCTCAACCTGACGGTCGAGACCGACGGAACCGTGACCCCGGAAGACGCCGTGGCCTATGCCGCGCGCATCCTCCAGGACCAGCTCGCGCTGTTCGTCCACTTCGAGGACATCGCCCCGGTCGGCGCTTCGCCGATGATCGGCATGGCCGCCGGTGCGCCGCAGGAAGAAAGCGACGCCAACCAGCTCAACCGCTACCTTCTCAAGAAGGTCGACGAACTGGAGCTGTCGGTGCGTTCGGCGAACTGCCTCAAGAACGACAACATCATCTACATCGGCGATCTCGTGCAGAAGACCGAGGCCGAGATGCTCCGCACGCCGAACTTCGGCCGCAAGTCGCTCAACGAGATCAAGGAAGTCCTTTCCTCGATGGGCCTGCGCCTCGGCATGGACATCCCGGGCTGGCCGCCCGAGAACATCGAAGAGATGGCCAAGAAGCTCGAGCAGGAGCTGCTGGGCTGATAAATTCCGTCATCCTGACGAAGGTCAGGATCGCCGGGGACCTTGCTGCCACGCTGCAATAAGGGGCCAGCGATCCCAGCCTTCGCTGGGATGACGATTTGGGCGAACGGTGGCGGCCCTGACGGCCACCAGGATCGGGCTACCTCGCACGGGCCCCCTACGAACGGAGAAAGAAAATGCGTCACAAGTATTCCGGCCGCAAGCTGCAGCGCAAGTCCGGCCACCGCGCCGCCCTTCTGCGCAACATGGCAGCCGCACTCGTCAAGCACGAGCAGATCCAGACCACCACGGCCAAGGCCAAGGAACTGCGTCCCTACGTCGAAAAGCTGATCACGCTGGCCAAGCGCGGCGGCCTTTCGAACCGTCGTCTCGCCCATTCCAAGCTGATGGACGAAGCGCAGGAAAAGAAGCTCTTCGAGGTTCTCGCCGAGCGCTATGCCGGCCGTAACGGTGGCTACACCCGCATCATCAAGGCCGGCATCCGCGCTTCGGACGCTGCTCCGATCGCGATCATCGAACTGGTCGATCGCGACACCGACGCCAAGGGCCAGGACTCCGGTCCGGTGATGTCCGAGGCCGAGGAATACGCCGAGGCCTGAGCCTCGCAGCGTCCTTTCGGATTACGCAAAGCGGTCGCGGGTGCTAGGCTCGCGGCCGTTTTTGCATCTTGGGATTGGGAGAGAAACATGCATCGCCTGCGGGCGCTGGCGGCAACCGTGTCGCTGGGCATCTTGTCGATCGGCGCGCCGACGCCCATTAGGGCAGAACCCATGCCTGACATCATCTATCCCGAGACCCGCCGCGACGACATCGTCGAAGACCACTTCGGCGAGAAGGTCGCCGATCCCTATCGCTGGCTCGAGGCCGATGTGCGCGGGGCGCCCGATGTGGCCGACTGGGTCGCGCGCGAGAATGCAGTCACGGAATCCTATCTGGCCGACCTGCCGCAGCGGGCCCGGTTCGAGGAGCGCATTCGCGCCTTCATGGACTTCGAACGCTTCGGCCTGCCGGTGAAGGCCGGCAAGCGCTATTTCTACACGCGCAACACCGGGCTCCAGCCGCAGGCGCAGCTCTTCGTGCGGCACGGGCTGGACGGCGAACCCCGTTTGCTGCTCGATCCCAATGCCTGGGCGAAGGATGGCGCGACCGCGCTCGATGCCTGGGAGCCTTCGGACAAGGGGCATTACCTTCTCTACAGCGTGCAGGACGGCGGCAGCGACTGGCGCATCCTGCGCGTGCTCGACGTGAAGACGGGTGAGCCCTTGGCCGACGAGATCCGCTGGGCCAAGTTCACCGGGCTGGCCTGGGTGGGCAAGGAGGGCTTCCTCTATTCGCGGTTCCCCGAGTCCGAGGAAGGCGCCGCCTTCCAGTCGCTGAACTACAACCAGGCCGTCTATTTCCATCGGCTCGGCACCGCGCAGACCGAGGACGAACTGGTCTATACCACGCCCGACCATCCGGACTATGGCCATACGGCGCAAGTCACGCAGGACGGGCGCATCGCGGTGATTACCAGCCATGTCGGAACCGATGCCCGCTATGAAGTGCGAGCCATCGATCTGGCCCATCGCAAGCGCGACGGGTGGAAGACGCAGGTGCTGGTGACGGGCTTTACCGACGACTGGAAGCTGGTCGAAGGTTCGGGGCAGAACCTGTGGTACGTGACCAACAAGGACGCGCCGCGCTACCGGCTTGTGTCGATCGACCTTTCTGCCCGCGCGCCCGACTGGACCGAACTGGTTGCCGAGCGAGATGACATTCTGGAACGGGCGGGCATCGTCGGCGACCGGCTCGTGCTCAACTACATGCGCGATGCCGCCAGCCATGCCGAGATCATCGGGCTCGACGGCTCTCCGGGCCGCACCCTGACGCTGAGCGGGATCGGCACGGCCTCGGGTTTCCGCGGCCGGCCGGGTGATCCCGAGACGTTCTACGCCTTCAGCAGCTTCAACTGCCCTGCGGCCATCTACCGGTTGGATCTGTCGACCGGTCAGAGCAAGCCGTTCGCGCAGCCCAGTCTCTGTTACGATCCCGACGCTTACCTCGTCGAACAGCGCTTCTACCAGTCGAAGGACGGCACCCGCGTGCCCATGTTCATCGTGCGCAGCAAGGCGGTGGCCAAGGCAGGCAAGGCCGTGCCGACGCTGCTTTACGGCTATGGCGGCTTCGATGTCTCGCTGACCCCCAGCTTCTCGGCGACGCGCATGGCGTGGCTCGAAGCGGGCGGGGCCTTCGCGCTGGCCAATCTGCGGGGCGGCGGCGAATATGGACGCGAGTGGCACGATGCCGGCCGCCGCGAGAACAAGCAGAACGTGTTCGACGACTTCATCGCCGCCAGCGAGTACCTCATCGACGAGGGCATCGCGAAGAAGGACGGCCTCGCCATTCAGGGCGGTTCCAACGGCGGGTTGCTGGTGGGCGCGGTCGTCAACCAGCGGCCCGACCTGTTCGCCGCCGCCGTCGCGCAAGTGGGCGTGATGGATATGCTGCGCTTCGACCGTTTCACGGCCGGGCGCTATTGGGTGGACGACTACGGCCATCCCGACCGGGAGGAGGATTTCCGGATCCTGCGCGCCTATTCACCCTATCACAACATCCGCGACGGAGCGGACTATCCGGCGATTCTGGTCACGACGGCGGATACCGACGATCGCGTGGTCCCCGGCCATTCGTTCAAGTACGCGGCGGCGCTGCAGGCTGCCGATCTGGGCGACAAGCCGCATCTCATCCGCATCGAGACGCGCGCCGGCCATGGATCGGGCAAGCCGACCGACAAGGCGATCGAGGAAGGCGCGGACATTCTTGCGTTCGTGGCGCAGTGGACCGGGCTTGCACTTCCGGATGATGTGAAGGACGTTCATAAAAATAAAGACTAATATGAACGATTGCTGCAAGGGCAGTTCAGGACCGCCTCACTGACGGCTCGCTAGAACATCCTCATGCCGGACATCAGGTCCGGCGGTACACGAGGATGATGAGCCATGCAGGCCCTTACCAAGACTCTGATCGGAACCGTCGCCGCCGGTGCCATGGCGGCTTCTGCGGCGACGCCGGCCCTGGCCCGCGATCGGGACGGTGGCATCGATGCCGGAACCGTGATTGCCGGCGCGCTCGTGGTTGGCGGGATTGCCGCCATCGCGGCGTCCGCAGGCAACAAGGATCGCGACGACTATCGCTACGACGCGCGCTGGGATCGCGATGGGCGCTATGGGAGCTACGACTACCGCCGGGGCATCAGCCGGCGCGACGCGGTGGACCGCTGCGTGGCCGCCGCGACGCGGACGGCGAATCGGTACGCCTACGGCGGACGTGCGCGCGTGACCGACATTCGCGACGTCGATCGCAAGAACTACGGCTACAAGGTGGAAGGCCGCATTGCCGTCAACGGCGTGAACCACGCCTGGCGCGGCGGTTACGACACGGGCAAGTTCGCCTGCAAGGTCGACCACCGCGGGCATGTCGCGGACCTCGACTTCAAGGGGATTCGCGGCCTGTGATCCCTTTGGAAGGACAGGCGGTTCATGCCCATGAAAGCATCAGCCGCCTACCTTTCTTGACGTTGGACGGCGCGGATCGTGCGCGCCGGGTGTGGGATATGCACCGATGAAGATTTTTCGTTCGCGTACCGCTGCCTCGCTTGCGGCGCTGGCTGCCCTTTCGATGACCGCGACGCCGGTCTTCGCTCGCGGATATGACCGGGGCTATCCCCGGCACCACCATCATCGCGGCGGGATCGACGGCGGAGACGTGCTGGCCGGTCTGCTGATCGTCGGCGGCATAGCCGCGATTGCCAGCGCCGCCAGCAAGTCGAACCGCGAGCCGGTGCGCGAGGATCGCTATGCCTACCCCGGCGGCCCGGCCTACGATGAAAGCGGATACGTGGAGGTTCCGCCGGTACGCGGATATGCCGGCAGCGACTATCCCGGCGGTCCTGTCGCGGCGGGTGGCTTCGACGGTGCGGTCGATGCCTGTACCGGTGAGATCGAGGGCGGCGATCGCCGCATCGGATCGGTCGACAACGTGCGCCGCATGGGCGAGCGCTACAGCGTGGAAGGCCAGCTCGAGGACGGGCGCGGCTATGCCTGCAGCGTCGACGAGAGCGGGCGGGTGCGCTCGGTCGCGGTAGACGGGCGGGCGATGATCTGAACCTCGCTTTCCCGGCGCGAACTTTCGGTCGCCGATATTCAGGTCCGAATAGTCAGTCCCGAATAGTCAGCCCTTATGCGTCGGCAGGCCGAGCGACCAGTGGATGGCTGCGCCGCGCAGGGCAAAGCCGGCGCTCACCGCAATTATCCAGGTAAACCCCGGGGCCAGTCCGAGAGCCATGCCCGCCGCCGCAAGGGCAGCCGCCAGCGCGGCTGCGGTCACGTAGAGTTCGGGGCGCATCAGGATGGAAGGCTGGCCTGCCAGCACGTCGCGGACAATGCCGCCTACGCAGGCGGTTACCACGCCCATCAGTACCGCCGGGACATCGGGCACGCCCCATGCCAGGGCCTTGATCGTTCCCAGCACCGCATAGACGGAAAGGCCCAGCGCGTCGGCCCATTCCAGCAACTGGCCCTGCCACCAGCGCACCGGCGTGAACCATGCCAGCAGCGCGACCGCGAGGCAGACCGGCGCAACCAGGCGGTCGTGCATCCAGAACACGGGCGCGCCGATCAGCAGGTCGCGCAGCGAACCGCCACCGACGCCGGTGACCAGCGCGAAGAACGCCACCGTCACGAATGTCTGCTGCAGCCGCGCGGCACAGAGCGCGCCAGTGAGCGCGAAAACGGCGATCCCGAACAGGTCGAGGACGGGGGGCAGGACGGGATCCACGGGTGACATGAGTGTCCCTTATCACGTGTCGGTCGTCTTGACTGCCAGTACATTTGCGATACACAAAGGATCATAAAATCCGGGGGGAGCGGCGCGTGTCATACGAAAACGCAGATTGGTATACGGATGTCTCGCTCGTCGAGGATCCGCACGCCTATTTCGACTACCTGCGCGCGCAGGGCCCGGTCGTGCCTCTTCCGCATCACGGCGCGGTTGCCGTGGTCGGCTATGACGAGACCGTCCAGCTCATGCTCGATTCGGAGCACTTCTCCGAGATCAATGCTGTCACCGGCGGGCTGGCCAAACTGCCCTTTACGCCCGAGGGCGACGACATCACCGAGGCGCTGGAAGCGCATCGCAAGGAAATCCCCTTCGCCGACCAGATCGTGACGGAAAGCGGCACGCGCCATGCGAACCTGCGTTCGATCCTCTCGCGCCTGTTCACGCCCAGCCGCCTCAAGGAACTGCAGCCGCAACTGCTGGCGACGGCCGAAGGGCTCATCGACGAGTTCCATGCCGACGGCAAGGTCAACATCGTGCTGCAGTACGGCGGCCCTTACGGCGCCCTGGTGATCTCGGACCTGCTCGGCCTGTCGGACAAGACCCGGCAGAAAGTGCGCGGCTTGCTGGAAGGCACGCTTCCGGTGCCGATGGACGCGACGCCCGAGGACATGATGAAGAACCCGCTGGTCCCGGTGGGCAAGGACCTGTTCAAGCTGATCGCCCAGCGGCGCATGGTGAACCATCCGCTGCTGCGGCCGCTGCACGCCCTGCTGGCGCACGAGGACATCCTCAACGATCTGGCCACGGCGACCTATCCCGACGGCAGCAAGCCCACGCTGGTCGATCTCACCGGCCTTGCCGCCTTCCTGTTCGGGGCCGGGCAGGACACCACCAACCGCCTGCTCGCCAATGGTTTCAAGGTCATCGCCACGCGCCCCGACATCCAGGCCGAACTGCGCGGCAACCCGAAGCGGATCGAGGATTTTATCGAGGAACTGCTGCGCTACGACGGTTCGGTGAAGAGCGCGGGACGGATCTGCCAGAAGACGACGACGCTGGGCGGTGTCGAGATCAAGGCCGGCACGCCGATCCTGCTGAGCCACATGGCTGCCAATCGCGATCCGGCGCGCTTTCCCGATCCCGGCAGTTTCAACATGGATCGTCCGAAGATCAAGGAGCACCTCGCGTTCGGGCGCGGTGCCCACACCTGCATCGGCGCGCCGCTAGCCCGGCGCGAAGTGGCGACCAGCATCGAGCGGCTGCTGGCGCGGATGGACAATATCCGCCTGTCCGAAGAGCACCATGGCTCCGAAGGCGCACGGCATTTCGAATATGAGCCGACCTACGTCCTGCGCGCGCTCAAGGGCCTGCATCTGGAGTTCGATCCGGTTTGAGCGGGCCGATCTGAGTCGGGCCGGGAACAGCGCCGTCGCCGCCGGGCTTGCACCGGCGGGGCAGGGCATTAGGGTGCCGCCATCACAGAATTGACGGACTTTCCCCTCATGAAAACCACGAAATGTCTTTCCCTTGCGGCCTTGCTGCTGGCGAGTGCCGCCAGCGCGCAGCCTGCCCCCGAAGTGGCCCCGGCACCCGCCGCTCCGGCCGAACCGGCCTATGACCTCGCCGCGCAGAAGGCGAAGCTGGCGACGATCGAGATGGACGTCGACACCGCGTTCCTCAATGCCGAGCAGCGCGAGGTCGTGAACCTGCTGATCAAGGCCTCCGACCTGCTGAGCGAAGTCTACCTGCGCCAGCGCTATGCCGAGAACCCGCAAGTGCGCCGGGCGGTCTCGATGAACCGCCGCGCCGACCGCGACCTGCTCGTGGAGATGTTCGACCGCAATTTCGGCCCGTGGGACGAACTGGCCGAACTCCATCCCTTCTGGGGCACGACGCCGATGCCCGAGGGCGCCGGCTTCTATCCCGAGGATATGACGCGCGAGGAACTGGAAGCCTATATCGCGGCGCATCCCGAACAGAAGGACGCGCTGCTCAGCCCCTACACCGTGGTGAAGCGCGACGGGGACAAGCTGGTCACGGTGCCCTATTCGGTCGAGTACAAGCAGTGGCTGGAACCGGCCGCGACGCTGCTGGATCAGGCCGCGGCGAAAACCGGCAACCCCAGCCTCAAGACCTTCCTGACCCTGCGCGCCAAGGCGTTCCGCGACGATGACTATTTCGCCAGCGAACTGGCGTGGATGGACCTCAAGGACACGCCCATCGAAATCGCCATCGGCCCCTACGAGGTCTATACCGACCGGCTGATGGGCACCAAGACCGCGTTCGAGAGCTTCGTGACGCTCAAGGACCCTGAGGAGTCCGCCGCGCTCGCCAAGTACAAGAACTACCTCAAGGACATGGAAGCCAACCTTCCGATCGAGGACCAGTACAAGAACTTCCAGCGCGGCTTTGCCAGCCCGATCGCGGTGGCCGAGCAGGTCCACGGCGGCGGCGACAACGTGCCGGGCGTCCAGACCATCGCCTTCAACCTGCCCAACGATGAACGCGTGCGCGAGGCCAAGGGCGCGAAGAAGGTGATTCTCTCGAACGTGCTGGGCGCGAAGTTCGAACGCATCCTCAAGCCCATGGGCGCGCTGGTGCTCAAGCCCGATCAGGCCGGGCTCGTGGCCAAGAAGTACATGCAGTACGAAACGCTGTTCCACGAATTGTCGCACAGCCTTGGGCCGGGCACGATCGTGGTGGATGGCAAGAAGACCACGGTCGATCAGATGATGAAGGAGCAGGGCTCGGCGCTGGAAGAGGCCAAGGCCGATGTCGCCGGCGTGTGGAACATCCTGCTGATGATGGACAAGGGCGAGATCCCGGTGGCCGAGAAGCCGCAGCTTTTCGCCACCTACTTCACCGGCATCTTCCGCGCGGTCCGCTTCGGTGCGGTCGAGGCGCACGGCAAGGGCGCGGCGCTGCAATATGCCTACCTGCGTTCGCAGGGTGCCTTCACCTATGATCCGGCGACGAAGCGCTATACGGTCGATGATGCGAAGATGGAGGCGGGCGTGCGCGATCTGCTGCACGACATCCTGATGCTGCAGGCCAAGGGCGATTACGAGGGGACCAAGGCCCTCATGGCCCAATGGGCCAAACTCGATGCCGAGGCCGAAGCGGCGATTGCCTCGATGGACACGATCCCGGTCGATATCCGCCCGGTTTATCCGAACGCGATCTGACCTGAGAAGCCCTCTCCCTTTCAGGGGAGAGGGTTGGGAGAGGGGGAGCAGTACCCCGAATTCGTCATTGCCGCGGGCCTACGGCCCTCGCAATGACGATCGGGAAGGCCCTCAGTGCGGCACGGTGCCGAGTTCGAAGCCGGTCTTGTCGTGCAGGGCGAACTTGTCGACGATGTCGGCGCTCGCCTCGTTGTAGCCGATCACCTTCACGTCGGCGCCGCCCTTCGCCAGCTTGCCGACGATCTTGTCGAGCGCGTCGACCGAGGAGATGTCCCACAAGTGTGCGTGGGTCATGTCGATCATGACCTTGGGCGCGGCTTCCTTGTCGGTTTGCATCTGCTCGACGAAGCGGTGGACCGAGGCGAAGAAGATCTCGCCCGAGACGCGGTAGGTCGCGGTCTGGCCGTCGGCGCTGACTTCGCGTTCGACACGGAACAGGCGCTGGACCTTGTGCGCGAAGAAGATGCCCGATAGCAGCACGCCCGCGCCCACGCCCAGCGAAAGGTCGTGCGTGGCGACGACGACCACCACGGTCGTGACCATGACCACCGAGCTCTGCCAGGGATGGCGGCGCAGGTTGGGGATCGAGTTCCACGAGAAGGTGCCGATCGACACCATGATCATGACCGCCACCAGCGAGGGCATCGGCACCTGCCCGACATAAGGGCCGAGCACAGCCAGCAGGATGAAGAGAAAGAAGCCGGCGATAAAGGACGACAGGCGTCCGCGCCCGCCCGAGGTCACGTTGATGACCGACTGGCCGATCATCGCGCAGCCGCCCATGCCGCCGAACAGGGCCGCGACGATATTGGCGATGCCCTGGCCCCGGCATTCGTAGCGCTTGTACGAATCGGTGTCGGTCATGTCGTCGACGATCTGCGCGGTCAGCAGCGATTCGAGCAGGCCGACCGCGGCCATGGCGCCCGCGGTGGGGGCGATGATCTGCAGCGTTTCCCATGTCAGCGGCACGTTCGGCAGCCCGAAGCTGGGCAGGCCGGAGGGCAGTTCGCCCATGTCGGCCACGGTGTGGACGGGCAGGCCGAACCCGATCGAGAGCGCGGACAGCACGATGATCGAGACCAGCGGAGAGGGGACGGCGGTGGTAATGCGCGGGAACAGGTAGATGATCGCGAGGCCACCGAGCACCATGGCGTAGGTGTGCCAGGTGACGTCCATCAGCTGCGGCAGCTGGGCCATGAAGATCAGGATCGCGAGCGCGTTGACGAAGCCGGTGATCACCGAGCGCGAAACGAATTGCATCGCCAGATTGAGCCGCAGCAGGCCGGCGATGATCTGGAACACGCCCATCAGGATCGTCGCGGCGAAGAGGTATTCGACGCCGTGTTCGCGCACCAGCGGGATCACCAGCACCGCGACCGATGCCGTCGCCGCCGAGATCATGCCGGGGCGGCCGCCGGTGAACGAGATCACGATGGCGATGGCGACCGAGGCCCACAGGCCCACGGCCGGATCGACGCCGGCGATGATCGAGAAGCCGATCGCTTCGGGAATCAGCGCGAGGGCCACGACGATGCCGGCGAGAACGTCGCCGCGGATGTTGCCGAGCCAGTCCTGGCGAAAATTGGTGAAGAAGAGCATCTGACAATCCAGCCGGACAGGGGCCGCGCACGCGCAGATGCAGGCTCGGCCGATTTCGGAAAAAGGGCGAGCGTCTTCGCACCCGCAGCAAAATACGCGGGCGCTCATGCCTTATCGGGCCGGTTCGCGCAACCCGTCGCCCCTGAAGCGCGGCTGATCGTGCCGGGGCGTTACTCGGCCGCTTCGTCCAGTTCCTCGGCCTCGGCCGCCTGGCGCGCCCACATTTCGGCATAGAGGCCGTCATGGCGCAGCAGTTCGCCATGCGTGCCGCTTTCGGCGAGGCGTCCCTCGTTCAGCACGAGGATCTTGTCGGCATCGGCAATCGTCGAAAGCCGGTGCGCGATCGAGAGCGAGGTGCGGTGTTCGGCGATGCGGTGGAGCGTGGCGAGGATGTCCTGCTCGGTGCGGGTATCGAGCGCGCTGGTTGCCTCGTCGAGCATCAGGATCGGCGGGTTCTTCACCAGCGTGCGGGCAATGGCGACGCGCTGCTTTTCGCCGCCCGAGAGCTTGAGCCCGCGTTCGCCAACTTCGGTGTCGAAGCGCTTGGGCAGGCGGTCGATCAGGCCCATCAGCGCCGCGCCCTTTGCGGCGGCCTCGATTTCGGCCTGCGTCGCGCCGTCGCGGCCATAGCCGATGTTGTAGCCAATGGTGTCGTTGAACAGCACCGAATCCTGCGGGACGATACCGATCGCCGCGCGCAGGGAGGCCTGCGTCACATCCTTGATGTCCTGCCCGTCGATCAGGATGCGCCCGTGCTGCGGATCGTAGAAGCGGAACAGCAGGCGCGCGAGCGTGGACTTGCCCGCGCCGGACGGGCCCACGATCGCGTAGTTCCTGCCCGCGGGTACCTCGAAGGAAAGGCCGTTGAGGATGGTCCGGTCATTTTCATAGCCGAACACCACGTCCTCGAAGACCACCGAGGGCTTGCGGATCACCAGTGCCGGGGCGCCCGGCTTGTCGGCGACTTCGACGTTGGTATCGATCAGGCGGAACATCTCGGCCATGTCGATCAGGCCCTGCCGGATCGTGCGATAGACCATGCCGAGCATGTCGAGCGGGCGGAACAACTGGGTGAGATAGGTCTGTACGAAGACCAGCTGGCCCGCCGTGTACTTGCCCTGGTACCAGCCCCATACGGTCCACGCGAGCGCGACCGCCATCAGCAGGTTCACCACCACGGCCTGGGCGATGTTGAGCATGCCCAGCGAGTTCTCGCTCTTCACCGCGGCAGCGGCATAGGCGCGGGTGGCCTGCGCGTAGCGTTCCTCTTCGCGGTGCTCGGCGGAGAAGTACTTCACCGTCTCGTAGTTGAGCAGCGAATCGACCGCGCGGGCCAGCGCCTGCCCGTCGAGCCGGTTCATCTTCTCGCGCAGCTTGGTGCGCCATTCGGTGATCGTGCGCGTCACCCAGATGTAGGCGGCAATAGCCACGGCGGTTGCCGCGACGAGGCCGGGGCCGAAGTTCAGGTAGAAGATGACCGCGACGATCACGAGCTGCAGCACGGTCGGCGCGATGTTGAACAGCATGAAGTAGAGCATCGTGTCGATGCTCTTGGTCCCGCGCTCGATCGTCTTGGTTACTTCGCCGGTGCGCCGGGCCAGATGGAAGCGCAGGCTCAGGCGGTGAAGCTGGCTGAAGACGTTTTCCGCCAGCGCGCGCGTCGCATCCTGCCCGACTCGTTCGAACACGATGTTGCGCATATTGTCGAACGTGGTCTGGGCGAGGCGCCCGGCGGCATAGCCCAGCACCGTCCACATCGCGAGCTGCAGCAGCTTGGGCCCCGTCGCGCCCATCGTGTCCACCGCCCACTTGAGCAGATAGGGCAGGGTGAGCTGCGTCGCCGTCGATGCGAGGATGAACAGGCAGGCGATGACGATCCGCCAGCGCAGCGCCTTGTTGTCGCGCGGCCAGAGGTAGGGAAGGAAGCGCAGCAGCGTGCGCCAGCCATCGTGGCGGGCATTCGGATCGTTGGTGGCGGTATCTGGCGGCATCGGCGCTATTTAGGACGCATGCCGGGCGACGCAATCGCCGGATGCGTTATTGTGGCAGATCGAACAGGATGCTGCGCGAATTGAAATCGATGGCGACGCGCTTGAAGACCCGCAGTTCGCGCATTCCCAGGAAGATCGCGGGACGCTTGCGCAGGTCCAGTTCGCGAAAGGCGGGGGCATCGGCAAAGGCGATCAGCACGTTGGTTACCGTGAGATCGTTGATCTTGAGGTTGCGTGCGAGACCCACCTGCGCGGAAAGGTTGTGCCCGGTGACGCTGAGAAGCGTGGTGTTGAATGCCGGCCGGTCGCGCATGGCCTTCTGCAGCGCGAGGTTCCCGACGGTACCGCTGGCGCCGGTATCGATGACGACATCGACGGGGATGCCGTCGATCCGGGCATTGGTCACGATCAGCCGCCCCGAGCGCTTGCGGGCACGCACCGTGATTTCATAGCCCGCGCGGCCACCCAGCTTGTGCGGATCGCCGATGGCGATGGTGTTGCTGTCGAAATCGAGCAGCACGCGCTGGTGCTGGAGGCTGTCCGTACCCAGGATTCCGTCGGCACCGATGTGCTCGTGTTCGAGCAGCGGCACCACGAGGTTGTAGAGTTCGCGTTTGCCGATGCCGAGCGTGTCGAGCTGCGCGGTGGCCACGTTGTTCTCGCCGGCCATGCCGATCACGCGGACCTGCGGCCCCACCGCGAGGCCCAGCCTGCCGGCCAGGGCGGTCGAGACGACGGTGCGTTGCGAGCCGGTGTCGATCAGGAAGCGGTAGGGGCCCTTGCCCTCCAGCGCGACGTCGACGGTCATGCGTTCGTATCCGTCCGCCTCTCCTTGCAGGACTTCCGAATCCTCGGGCTGGGCGGGCGGGGCAGGGGGTGCCCCCAAGGTCACCGGATCTGCGATAAGCAGAGCCAGCGCAAGCGCGGTTCCAGACATGTTCCTCTCCAGCGGAGTCGTTGCTCCGCCCTTCCATTCTTATGCGTGCACAATATCACAAATGGGAGGAATTTACCACTTTGCCGAGCCCGTCCGGGAGAGGTTCGGCCGGGCGAACCGGGAATTCCTCGAAGAAGGGGGAATGATCGCGCGAAACCTTGCGCATGAACCAGGCGCCGCTCGCGAGAATGGCGGAGCGGTGCGAAGCGTCGAGCACCCGGGGGCTGGATGCGCCCGGGGGGAAGTCGATGAAGCGCCGGTTGTCGGCAAGTCGGCCGGGAAAGGCATGGGCGATGATCGTTGGTACCACGTGCTCGTCGGCGCAGATCGTTCCCGCCAGACGGCCGGACGCGATCAGCCGCGGCAATTCGCGGGCCAGCACGCCAAGGGCATCCGCCGGCAGCGACCACCATTGCGAACCATAGCGCCACTCGCCCCAGGGGCGGGGCCGTTCGAGGCCGAAGTGCCTGCGCGCGGCATCGAACCAGCGGGCGAGGCGCCGCAGTTCCCAGGTCACCGCGTAAGTGCGCCTGTCCTTTTGCGGATCGAGGCGCAGCCAGCGCGTGTCGAAGCGGAAGGTTTGCATCCGCTCCTCCAGGTGGCCGGCGCGGGCCTCCAGGTGGCACAGCCCGTTCTCGCGCGTGATTTCGGCCACGATCTGCTCGCGCGGGGCAATCGGCCAGTCGGCCCCGCTGATGAGATGGGCATAGTCGCACCCTGCGCGCACGGCTGCGGCGACGAGCTTTGCGATTGCCTCGATCTGGCCGTGATGGCCCCAGCGCACCGCCACGGGATCGGGCACCAGCACCATGCGCCCGTCGGGATCGGCCGGGCGTCGACGAAGGATGTTCCAGAGGGCGGAGCGCCGGTCCGCATGGACGATGGCGACATCGGGCGAGCCGGGAGGCACCAGCACGTCGATCAGCGCATCGAGCTGATTCTCGTCCTCGTGAGCGAGGATGAGGTATGCCATCCGCATCGGATCAGCCTGCCGACCGGGCGAACAATGGACCTGCGATGGCGCCGACCGCCCCGCGCACCTCGGCCCACGCCGGGTGGCGCGTCAGCGCCAGCGTCGCCAGCCAGCTCAGCACACCGAGCCCGCACAGTGCCAGCAGCACCGGCAGCCCCATTTCCGCGCCGCGCATGCCCAGCGAATAAGCGGTGATCAGCGGCAGGCCCGCCGCCAGCGCGCAGATCGCGCTGCGCAGGTAGACCATCAGCAAGCGATCGATCCTGAAGCCGATGATCCCGCTGAGGTAGAGCGCGTAGATGGACCACCAGACCAGGCCGTAGGCGAGGCGGCTTTGCGCCGCCTGCTCCAGACCGATCGTGCAGCCGATGGCGAGGATGACGACGGCAGCCGCCGTATCGAGCAGGTTGACCCAGACGAGCTTTTTGATCTGTCCCAGCAGCAGGGGGATGTCCATCTGCAGGGGAATGGCGACGAAGAACATCTCGGCCAGCGCGGTCCAGCGCAGCAGCGGCGCGGCGCCGATCCAGTTGGGGCCGTAAAGCAGCATCACGAGCGGTTCGGCGCAGAGCGCCAGCCCGGTCATCGCGGCCCAGTTGAGCGCCGTGTAGCAGGCGACGAGATGGAGATAGGGGGCCGCAAGCGGTTCGCCCGCGTCGCGCTTCCTGGCGAAGGCCGGGTAGAACACGTTGCCGATCGCGCCGGTCACCAGCGTCGTGAGCTGCCCTGCCAGCGCGCTCGCGCGGCTGAACAGGCCGGTTGCGGCGAGGCCAAGCAGTCGTCCGACGATGAGATCCTGCGAACGCTGGCCGACCGCGCCGCTGGCGCTCAGGACGAAGGACATCGAACTGAAGCCCAGCATCGGCTTCACCGTCTTCAGGTGCGAGGGCATCCGAGGGCGTACCGGGTGTATCAGGTTGGCGATGGTGGCGCGCGCAAGCGCGGTGGCAAGGACGCCCCAAGCCAGCGAAGCCGCGCCGAAGCCGCTGGCGGCCAGCGCAATGGCGGTGGCGTTGCCGGCAAATGCGCTTCCCGCGTTGACCTTGAACAGCGCGCGGAAATCCATGTCCTTCACCAGCAGCGCGGCGGGTACCGTCGCGTAGGGCATCACGAGATAGGACCCGGCGATCAGCCAGAGCAGGTGGATGAGGGCGGGCTCCTTGTAGAAGGACGCCACGAAGGGAGAGGTGGCGGCGATCGCCAGCGCTACCGTCCACCCGATGCTGACCGACACGCTGGCATAGTGCGGCACGGCTTCGGGCCGCATTTCCGGCTGGCCGGAAATGAAGCGGGTGATGCCCATGTCCTGGAATATCGAGACCAGCATCGAGGCGGCCAGGGCGATCGAGAACAGCCCGACGTCGGAAGGGAGCAGGAACAGCCGCGAGATGATGACGCTCGCCGCGAACTGGATCACGAACGTCGCGTATTGGGCGGCAAGCGACCAGACGGCTGCGTTGCGAATCGACATCGCGTCAGCCCGATGTCGCGAGCGTGGCGGCAAGGCGCAGGGCGCGAAGCGGCTCTCCGAAACGCAGGAGCCGGGCGACTGTGCGCCACATGCCGTCGCGCCGGCCGCCTTCGCGCACGTGCTTTACCAGCAGGTCGAAACCCTCGTCACGCATCGCGCTGGCCGAATAGCGCAGCCCGAGCGCGACCTGTTCGCGGACCTGGCGCGAAATGCCGGGGCGGCCGAACAGCGCGTCGAGTTCGTCGATGGGGGGAAGCCGTTCCAGCGTTTCGGTGGGGTCGGGCCGTCCGGCCTGCCTCTCGCGCCAGGCGGCCTGGGCAACGGCGGTACCGATCTGCTGCTCGGTCGCGTGACGGGAGGAGACCTGCGCCGGATAGCGGCGATAGCGAAGCAGCCTCTCGGGAATGTTGCCAAGCCGGGTCACGCTGGCGAGACGCAGCCAGAGGTCTAGGTCCTCGCAATGACGAAAGGCCGCGTGATAGCCGCCGACCGAGCGCACGACATCGCGCCGGTACATCGCCGCCGGATGGCAGATCAGCTGCCCGCCGACTTCGATGGCCTCGAGCAGGTCTTCGTGAGTCAGCGGGTGATCGGCCATGCCGGTGCGGACGAGCGGTTCGCCGTCTTCACCGATGTCCTCGCTCCAGGTTCCCACGACTCCGTAGTCCGGGTGCTCGGCAAGGAAGGCGATCTGCTTGGAAAAGCGATTGGGCCGGCAGATGTCGTCTGCGTCCATTCGCGCGATGATCGGGGCCTGCGCGGCTTCGATCATTTCGTTGAGGCTGGCGATCAGGCCGCGATTCTCGCGCAGGATCGGGCGGATGCGCGAATCGCGCGCGGCATAGCGTTGGATGATCTGCGGCGAGGCGTCGCTGGAACCGTCGTCGACAATAAGGAACTCGAAGTCGCGGAAGTCCTGGGCGAGAACGCTTTCGATCGCGGGCGCCAGAAAGCGCTCGCCGTTGTAGACGCTCATGGCAACGCTGATCGCCGGTGTCGGCATCGATGACGGGGTCCCGTTTACTGGCGGGCCCAGACGGCCCGTGTGCACGGATCTGCGTTACCCCTGCATGGTAAACAAAGCGTGTGGGCAGCGCCTTTGTCGCGGGGGCTGAAAGGAGGGCTGGGCGGAGCCGGCCGGGGCTCAGGTTGCAAACGAAGCGAAGCGCCCCATATCGACAAGGTGCATGAGAACGGCCTGCAAAGCCTACCATTCGAGCTGTGCAAAACTTTTTTGAAGAAAGTGTTTGACCGAATCGGGGGTGGGTTTTAGAGGGCCTCTCACCGCAGCGGAACACGCCGGTTTTCACCGGTTCTGAGGCGGTCGCCAACATAGACGGACAGCTTGTCC
>NZ_JANZXA010000078.1 GCF_025153475.1 Novosphingobium mangrovisedimenti | reverse complement strand
GACAGCGAGGGCCTGACGCTGGCCAATGCGGCGGACCTCAAGGTCGTCCAGACGGTTACCGATGCCGATGGCGATCAGGACACCGCCTCGATCAACCTGGGTGCCAACGTCTTCTTCATCGAGGACGACGGGCCGGATGCGAAGGTGATCAACGGGACGCCGGACACGCTGACGCTCGACGAGACGCGTCCGGAGGGAAGCGAGACCGACGGCAATAGCTCGCCGGCGGGCCTGGCCTCGACCACCGCGAACTTCGCCGACAACTTCACCGACGGCGGGAACCCGGTGGACTACGGCACCGA
>NZ_JANZXA010000077.1 GCF_025153475.1 Novosphingobium mangrovisedimenti | reverse complement strand
TACGGCACCGACGGTGCCGGCTCGGTGGGCTACAGCCTTGTCCTGACCGGCTCCAATGTCGGGTCCGGGCTCTACACGCTGGGTGTCGGCGGGGCGATGGGCAACGAGATCGTGCTCAACCAGTCGGGCAATACGGTCACCGGCTCCTACGGCGGCACGACCTATTTCACGATCAGCATCGACCAGACGACAGGCGTGGTCACCTTCGCCCAGAGCAACAACATCTGGCACGGCAGCACGGCGAGCGACGATGACAGCGAGGGCCTGACGCTGGCCAATGCGGCGGACCTCAAGGTCGTCCAGACG
>NZ_JANZXA010000076.1 GCF_025153475.1 Novosphingobium mangrovisedimenti | reverse complement strand
GCCGGTCAAAACTTCGGCCCCTTCCTCGGTTGCGAGGCGCAGGTAGCTTTCTACCTTGTCGAACTGCATCTTCGACGCCTGGGCGCCAAGCTGGGTTGCCATATCGAGGGGATCGCCCTGGCGGACGCCTTCAAGTGCGGTTTTGAACTTGGCCAGGAACTCGTCCTGGATCGACTGGTGCAGGAACAGGCGCGAACCGGCCAGACAGACCTCACCCTTGTTGAGCACGGTCGACATGGTAGCGCTTTCCACCGCCGCGTCGATATCGGCATCGCCGCACACGATGTGCGCCGACTTGCCGCCCAACTCGAGCG
>NZ_JANZXA010000075.1 GCF_025153475.1 Novosphingobium mangrovisedimenti | reverse complement strand
GAGCACGGCCAAGGTTTCTGTCGCCGACCAGGCAAAGGGATACGCCCTGGCCTGTCGGATCTATCCGATGAATGACCTAGTCATCGAAGTTCTATGAAAACCAAGGGAGAGTTGTCATGGCTACGGAGTTGAAAAGTACAGAAAACGAACACGGCATAAAGTCCGAGTACGGCCATTATATCGGCGGCGAGTGGATCGCCGGGGACAGCGGCAAGACCATTGATCTACTCAATCCCTCGACCGGCAAGGTGCTGACCAAGATCCAGGCCGGCAACGCCAAGGACATTGAGCGTGCGATTGCCGCTGCCAAGGCTGCTTTTCC
>NZ_JANZXA010000074.1 GCF_025153475.1 Novosphingobium mangrovisedimenti | reverse complement strand
CGCCGGTGACATCGTCATGGCTGGCGGCATCACCGCCGCGCCCAACCTGGCTCCCGGCCAGACCGTGCGGACGACCGTGCAGAACCTTGGCGCGGTCATGTTCCAGGTGGAGGCCTGATATGCCGCTCATCGAGGTCAACCTGCTCGAAGGGCGCCCGCCAGAAGCCAAAGAGCGGCTGATCAAGGCTCTGACCGATGCTGCCATCGATGCGATCGGGGCCCCGCGTGAGTCGGTTCGCGTCATCCTTCGCGAGATGGCCCCGGCGCATTTCGCGGTGGGGGGGGTAAGCTTTGCGGCGAAGGCCGCTGCCGCCGCGCAGCCCCGAGTCGAAGAAGA
>NZ_JANZXA010000073.1 GCF_025153475.1 Novosphingobium mangrovisedimenti | reverse complement strand
CCCAGCACGGCGTGCTTCGACGCCACATAGGGCGTACCGCCACCGCCGGTGTAGAAGCTTGAAGTCGAGGCAGTAAAGATGATGCTGCCCTTGGTCTTACGCAACTCCGGAATTGCGGCACGGGCACCAAGGAAGTAGCCTTTTACGTTGACGCCGAAGATCTCGTCCAGCGTTTCCGAGAGCTTTTCGGGTTCCATGTCCGCAAGCGGGGTCATAAAATCCCAGATCCCGACATTGCCGACGAACACGTCAAGCTTGCCGAACGCGGCCACGGTTGCGACGACCGCCTTTTCGTTGTCGACATAATTGCGGACATCGCCCTCAATCACGACTACTGCGTT
>NZ_JANZXA010000072.1 GCF_025153475.1 Novosphingobium mangrovisedimenti | reverse complement strand
ACAAGCGATCTCTCAAATTGAAGAAATTTATGAAATCGATTTTCCGACCATTTATGTTATTGGTGGCGGATCAAAGAATGAAATGTTAAATCAATTAATAGCAGATACAACAGGAAAAACAGTAGTAGCTGGTTTATCTGAAGCTACAGCTATTGGGAACTTAATTGTACAAATGATGGCAACGGATCAAATAGATGATATGCAACAAGCTAGACAAATTATTAAACATTCATTTGATTTATATACGTATGCAAAAGTAACGATGGAGGGATAAAATATGGACGTAAAACAAAATTATGAACAAGCGAAAAAACAATATGAAAAATGGGGAGTTAATGTTGA
>NZ_JANZXA010000071.1 GCF_025153475.1 Novosphingobium mangrovisedimenti | reverse complement strand
CGGCTGAAGGCACGCCAGTCGCACTACGCGACGCTCGAAACGTTGAACAACGGCAAGCCGATGCGCGAATCGATGTTCTTCGACATGACCCAGACTATCGGTCAGTTCGAGCTGTTCGCTGGCGCGGCCTATGGCCTGCATGGCCAGACGCTCGACTATCCCGATGCGATCGGCATCGTTCACCGCGAACCGCTGGGTGTCTGCGCGCAGATCATCCCCTGGAACGTACCGATGTTGATGATGGCGTGCAAAATCGCACCGGCGCTGGCATCGGGCAACACTGTCGTTCTGAAGCCGGCCGAGACGGTCTGCCTTTCGGTGATCGAATTCTTCGTGGAAATGGC
>NZ_JANZXA010000070.1 GCF_025153475.1 Novosphingobium mangrovisedimenti | reverse complement strand
GATGACTAGGTCATTCATCGGATAGATCCGACAGGCCAGGGCGTATCCCTTTGCCTGGTCGGCGACAGAAACCTTGGCCGTGCTCATCTTGCCGGTCCGGTATTCGCCTTCGACGACTCGAACCAAGCAAAACCCGCAACCACCGCCGCGGCAGCCCACTCCTATATCGCTGGCACCAAACTGCTCCATCGCGATCAGTACGCGTTCATCCTCGGGGCACGGGAACTGCCCCCCTCCGAGGATCCGGATCTGGTAGGGCTCAAGCCTCATTCGACCAATCTTCTTCGACTCGGGGCTGCGCGGCGGCAGCGGCCTTCGCCGCAAAGCTTACCCCCCCCACCGCGAAA
>NZ_JANZXA010000069.1 GCF_025153475.1 Novosphingobium mangrovisedimenti | reverse complement strand
GCCGATCAGGCCCCACAGGCCGCTGACGGTTCGCTCACCCGCCTTTCGGAGCATGGCCTTGAGCCGGGAGAACGCCTTCTCGATCGGATTGAAGTCCGGGCTGTAGGGCGGAAGGAAGCGCAGGGCTGCGCGAGCTGGCGGCGGAGCGTCGCCGGTTCGGCTATCGACGCTTGGGCTATCTGCTGGCGCGTGAGGGCATGAGGCCCAACCACAAGAATCTGCTGCGGCAATAGCCTGTCAATGGGCACCGAAGTTTCCGCAGATGTGGGCGCTTAAAATTCCCTATGCTGGCGGTTCAGGACGGTCGGTGATCAGCCGTATTCGGGATCAGGATTTCCTTTCTTTGTCGGCCGGCCACG
>NZ_JANZXA010000006.1 GCF_025153475.1 Novosphingobium mangrovisedimenti | reverse complement strand
GCACCCAAAACCAAAAAGGAAAAATCACCCGCTTGACCCAACCCCCGCATCGCGGGAAACACACATCCACCCGGGTCACTTCTCGATGAAAATCCCGGGTCAACTCTCAGCGGAAATCAACACCCCATTCCGACGCCCGGACCCGGCGAAGTGCTGGTGAAGGTAATCGCCACGGGCGTGTGTCATACCGACCTTCATGCAGCAAACGGCGACTGGCCGGTGAAGCCGACTCCGCCTTTCATCCCTGGTCACGAGGGTACCGGGATCGTGGCAGCGCTCGGACCTGGCGTCGTTGGGTTGAAGGAAGGCGATGCAGTCGGAGTGGCTTGGCTCCACGACGCCTGCCGTCAGTGCGAATACTGCGAGACTGGCTGGGAGACACTCTGCGAATCGCAGCATATGAGCGGCTACACGGTGAATGGCAGCTTTGCCGAATATGTCATCGGTGCCGCACCGTTCGTGGGACGTCTGCCAGATAATTGCGACTTCGCCGAACTGGCACCTATCCTCTGTGCCGGCGTGACGACGTACAAGGGTATCAAGGAAACCGAGGCAAGGCCGGGCGAATGGATCGCCATTTCCGGCGTCGGCGGGCTTGGTCATATTGCGATCCAGTATGCCAAGGCAATGGGTCTGCATGTCGTCGCCCTCGACGTGACCGAAGAGAAGCTCGCCCTCGCCCGTTCGCTCGGCGCCGAGCTGGCAGTGAATGCGCAAGCGCCCGATACGCCTGCCAGGATCGTCAAGGAGACCGGCGGCGGCGCGCATGGCGTCCTGGTGACGGCCGTCTCGGTTCCCGCCTTCGCGCAGGCACTGCAGATGGTCCGCCGCAAGGGAACCGTGACCCTCACCGGTCTCCCGCCAGGGGCATTCCCGACGCCGATCTTCGATGTGGTGTTGAAGCGCATCACGATCCGCGGCTCGATCGTTGGCACACGCAAGGATCTCGCCGAAGCCATTGAGTTTGCGGTGGAGGGAAAGGTCCGCGCCCACATACACAGGGCACAACTCGATGACATCAACGAGGTGTTCCGCGACCTCAAGGCGGGGAAAGTCGATGGCCGGATGGTGATGACATTGTGACGGTGGGTGCGCGCAGCGAGCCTCGCAAGGTTTCCCCAATTAGACTAGGGGCCAGAAATATATTGGGCGGCTCCAACGGTGTGACTTGATGCGCGGCCGCGTGACCAATGCGAAAAGCGATCGAGCCACAGTCCGGTCAACTCGGCCCGCCAAGGGCCGTGACCTGGAGGTCTTCGAGTTCGCATTGAAACAATGCGGGTTAAACATCCTACCGAAGCTGACAAACCGGTTGTGTGCTTCGGGCGCAAGTCCGAAATTAGTGCTGGTCACCCTCAATCTCGGCAACCTCAAGGTCATCGTGAACGGGATTCGGTCGCTATTATGACGATCTGATCGTCCTAGTCGGCCCACGACGGATTGAACGATATGCAAAGACATCGGGGCGCGGCACGGGACGGCAAAAAACGCATTTTTACCAACTGCTTCCAAGGAGACGTAGCCATTTCCGCATATCTGCCGCGCAAGCCAAGATGGGATCTGCTGCTTCACGCCATCATCGGTGCAATTCTTGGGATTGTAGTCCTGCACCCGATCACTACGCTGGCCAGTTGGTACGAGTTCGGTGAGAAGGTCGGCGGGCCGGCGACCACCCCGCTGAGCTTCGCGATTGGTCGGCTTGCCACCGCATTTGAATTCAAAATGCTGCCGATGAGCATGGTGTTTGCAGTGATCGGCAGCGCCATCGGCTTGGCCTTCGGAGCTTATCACATCCGATTGATGCGTGAGCGTTATACAGTTCGCTATCTGGAGCACGAACTTGAGGAAGAGTTACCCTCACTGATCGCGCGCGGAGAAAGCGAGCAGTTGGAATTCAAGTCTTCATTCCGTTGGGACAGACGGCAGCGATGCGTTAACCGTAGCCTTCAGCAAGTGATCGTCAAGACGATAGCCGGCTTTCTCAATCATGAAGGCGGTACATTGCTCATAGGCGTTGGAGATGACGGAGAAATTGCCGGCATAGAGGAGGATCTTGAAACTCTTAAGCACGCAAATCGAGACGGGTTCGAGCGCTTGTTGATGGACGTCGCGAGAGACGGCCTCGGAGGAAACGCATGCGCCCTAATTCATTGCCGATTTCATGACCTGAATAACAGGACGGTGTGCAGGGTTATCATAGAGAAAAGTCTCGATCCGATCTATTATCTGGATGACGGTGTAGCGCGCTTCATGTTGCGCGCCGGGAACAGCACACGAGAGTTGGATGTTCGTGAAGCACACGCACACCTTCACCAACGCGAGAAAGCACACAAATAAACGAAACCAGAAAAACCACTTCGCTGTCCCGAAGCCGATCGGCTTCGCCCGACATTCGCCGGTATTGCAGCTCCCACCACTTCCAAGCCGGCAAATTGGCTGCATACACTCGGCGCAGCAAGAAGACTGTGCAGGGGCGGACCTGGTGATCCGCCCCTCCCCCACAGTCACTGTTTCCTGATCGCCGTCACTTCGCCGCCATCACCCTTGACCTTGAGATCGAAGGATACGTTGTCGCCAGGCTTCACGGTCTCAAGCAGCTTGGGATCGGCAGTGAACATCATCGTCATGGCCGGCCAGTTGGCGGCCGGGATCGGGCCATGCTTGATCGTGACCGTCCCGTCCTTGGGATCGACGGCGGTCACCATGCCCATCCCGCTTGCCATCGCGGGCATCTGCGCGCTGCTCATAGGCATCGTGCCGCTGTTGCTGCCCATGGCCTGGCCCATGGCGCCCATCGACTGAACGGCGGGTTCGGACGTCGATGTCGATCCGGCAGGCGTTTCCTTTGCCTTTTGCCCGCATGCCGCCAGCAGCAGTGCAGGCCCCAGAATGATCAAGCTGTACATAACTTTCATCGGTCTTCTCCTTACGATGGTTCTGGATGTCGAACGGATTTGCGTGGCGATCGCATCAGCAAATAGCCGGCCGGAATGACGAACATCGAGAGCAGCGGCGCCGTGATCATGCCGCCGATCATGGGCGCGGCGATGCGGCTCATGATCTCCGAGCCCGCACCGGTCCCGATCAGGACGGGCAAAAGGCCGGCGAGGATGACCGCGACCGTCATTGCCTTGGGCCGGACTCGCAGCAGCGCGCCTTCGCGCACAGCAGCCTCCACCTCGGTTCGGTCGGGATCGGTGCCACGCATTTCGAGCGCCTGCTTGAGATAGAGGAGCATCACGACCCCGAATTCAGCGGCGACGCCAGCCAGGGCGATGAAGCCGACGCCTGTAGCGACTGACTGGCTGTATCCCAGAAGGTAGAGAAGCCAGAATCCGCCGGTCAGCGCGAAGGGCAGCGTGCCCATGATCAGTGCCGCCTCGTCCCAGCGGCGGAAGATCATGTAAAGCAGCAGAAAGATGATCGCGAGGGTCGCGGGCACAACGATCTTGAGACGCGAGATCGCGCGGCTCAGATATTCGAACTGCCCGGCATAGGTGACGCTGATGCCGGGCGGTAACTGAACCTTTGTTGCAACGGCGCGCTGCAGATCATGAACGACCGAGGCAAGGTCACGCCCGCGCACGTCGATATAGACATAGCTCGTCGGCCGCCCGTTCTCGCTCTTGAGCATCGGTGGCCCGTCGGCGATGCGCAGGGATGCAACTGTGCCGAGCGTGATCTGCTGTCCCGATGGGGTCAGGATCGGCAAGGCGCGCAAGGCATCGAGATTGTCGCGCACCTCGCGCGGATAGCGCACGTTGATGGGGTAGCGCGCCAGCCCTTCGACGGTGAGGCCGACATTGGCCCCGCCTACAGCTCCCGCGACAATTTCCTGAACATCAGCAATGTTGAGGCCGTAGCGCCCTGCCGCCGCGCGATCGATGTCGACATCGACGTAGCGACCGCCTTCGAGACGCTCGGCGAGGGCTGAACTGACACCGGGCACGGTCTTCGCCACTGCTTCGATTCGGCGCGCGACTCGGTCGATCGTGCCCAGGTCCTCTCCCGAAACCTTGATGCCGATCGGGCTCTTGATCCCGGTTGCAAGCATGTCGATGCGGTTGCGGATCGGGGGCACCCAGACGTTGGACAGGCCCGGAACCTTCACTACCCGATCAAGCTCGTCGACGAGCTTGGCGGGCGTCATGCCCGGTCGCCATGACCCGCGCGGTTTGAAGCGGATGGTTGTCTCGAACATTTCGAGCGGCGCTGGATCGGTTGCGGTGTCGGCCCGACCGGCCTTGCCGAACACGCTCTCCACTTCTGGCACGGTTTTGATCAGCCGGTCGGTCTGTTGCAGCAACGCGCCAGCCTTTGCAGCAGAAAGGCCAGGTAGTGCGGAAGGCATGTAGAGCAGATCGCCTTCGTTGAGCGGCGGCAGAAATTCTCCACCGAGCCTCGTTGCGGGCCACGCTGTTGTCAGGAACACCAGCCCTGCCACCACGAGTATGCCCTTGGGGTGACGCATCACCCAATCGAGCGTGGGACGATAGGCGCGGGTCAGCGCCCGGTTGATAGGATTGTCCTGTTCCGACGGAATCCGCCCGCGGATCAGCCAGCCCATCAGCACCGGCACCAATGTCACCGACAGGATCGCCGCAGAAGCCATCGAATAGGTCTTGGTGAAGGCGAGCGGGGAGAACAGCCGTCCCTCCTGCGCCTGCAGCGTGAAGACCGGCAGAAACGAGAGGGTGATGATGAGGAGGCTGAAGAACAGCGCCGGCCCGACTTCCTCTGCGGCGAGCGTAACGGTGAGCCAGCGCGCCTGGGCGTCGGGTTCGCGGCCTGGATTGGCGCGGTGCCAGCGTTCGAGGTGCTTGTGGGCGTTCTCAATCATCACCACCGCCGCATCGACCATTGCGCCGATGGCAATCGCGATGCCGCCTAGCGACATGATATTGGCGCTTACCCCCTGGAAGCGCATGACGATGAATGCCGCAAGCACGCCCAGCGGCAGTGTCACGATAGCGACCAGCGCTGATCGCACGTGCCAGAGGAACAGTGCGCAGACGACGGCCACGACAATGAACTCTTCGATCAGCTTGTGGGTAAGGTTCTCGACGGAGGCATCGATGAGCTGGGAACGGTCGTAGGTGGGGACGATCTCGACGCCGGGCGGCAAGCTCTTGCGCAAGGTGGCGAGCCGCTCCTTGACCGCCGCGATCGCGCTTCGGGCGTCGGCGCCCTGGCGCAGAATGACCACGCCGCCGGCGACTTCCCCCTCCCCGTTGAGGTCGGCGATACCGCGGCGCATTTCCGGGCCAAGTCGGATCGTGGCGACATCGCCCAGCGTGACCGGCACGCCGCCCTGGGCTGTCTTGACCGGAATGGCCCGAAAGTCGTCGAGCGATTGCAGATAGCCCGAGGCTCGGACCATATATTCGGCCTCGCCCATCTCGAGCACCGATCCGCCGACTTCCTGGTTGGCCCTGCGGATTGCCGAGACCGTATCCTGAAAGGTTATGCCGTAGCTTGCGAGCTTCACCGGATCGAGCACGACCTGATACTGCTTTACCATGCCGCCGATGCTGGCGACTTCGGCGATGCCGGGGATGGTCTTGAGCTCGTAGCGCAGGAACCAGTCCTGAATGCCGCGCAGTTGGCTGAGGTCGTGCTGACCGGTGCGGTCGACCAGCGCATATTCGTAGATCCAGCCCACCCCGGTTGCATCGGGTCCGATGGCGCTGGTGACGCCTTCGGGCAGGCGCCCCTGCACCTGATTGAGATATTCAAGCACACGCGAGCGCGCCCAGTAGAGATCGGTGCCGTCTTCGAAAATCACATAGACGTAGCTGTCGCCGAAAAAGGAATAGCCCCGCACTGTCTTCGCTCCGGGCACAGAGAGCATGGTCGTTGCGAGCGGATAGGTCACCTGATCCTCGACGATGCGCGGCGCCTGTCCTGGATAGCTGGTGCGGATCACCACTTGTACGTCAGACAAATCCGGCAAGGCATCGATGGGCGTGCTGCGCACTGCCCAGATGCCCGCTACCGAAAGGGCAATCGCGGCAAGGACGATGAAGAGGCGGTTGGTGACCGACCAGCCTAGCAGCCGCGCGATCATTGCCCCACCTCCGCGGCCATGCTTCGGATCGTCGGCCCCGCATCATCCTGACTGAAGGTGAATCGAACACGGTCACCCACCTTGAAGCCGCGCGCCAGTGCTGGGCTTTGGAGCCCGAAAGTCATGGTCATGGCCGGCCATTGCAGCGCCGGGACCGGCTCATGCTTGAGCGTAATCCCGCTGGGCGCGATCTTCTGGATGACGCCGCGCGTCTCGTAGGTCGCAGGCTTGGTGGATTGTTTCGCTGGCTCGGATGTGCTGGCCGCATTGATCGGCCGCACGTCCATACCAGACAGGCTTGCCTCGGAATCGATCAGGAACTGGCCGGACGTGACGACTTTCTCGCCTTGCGAGAGGCCGGCAAGGATCTCGGTCTGGCCGTTGCTGGTTTGGCCGGTGCGCACTTCGGCAGCGCGGTAACGGCCCTTGTCGAGCGCCAGCATCACGATCGCACGCTTGCCGGTCTGGATCACCGCTTCGGAGGGCACCAACAGCGCTTGCCGGTCGTTGCCGGTGAAGTTCACCTGGGCGAACATGCCAGGCCGAAGCTTGAGGCCGGGATTGGGCAGCTCGATCCGCACGGTAAGCGTCCGGCTCTGGTCGTCGGCCTTGGGAAGGATGGTTCTGATCCGCCCGCGCCGTGTCTCGCCGGGAAATGCCGTAAGCGCAACTGTCACAGGCTGTCCGGGAGATACCGAACCCGCAACCGCTTCGGGCACGGCGGCATCGAGCCAGACGCTGGAAAGGCCATTGATCTGCGCCAGTGCCTCGCCCGCCGACACGGTCATTCCCGGACGCACGTCGAGCGTCGAGATCGTTCCTCCGATCGGAGCCGAGACGGTGTAGACGGTGCTCGTGCGCCGTCCGTTTTCAACGGCGGAGATGGTCGAGGCCGGCATGCCTAGGAGCGTCAGGCGCTGCCGAGCCGCTCGGGCAAGCTCGGCATTGCCCGTGCGCAGCGTTGCGAGATATTCCATCTGTGCCCCGCCCCAATCCGGCACTAACAGATCGACGATTGGGGCGCCTGCCCGGATCAGGTCATCGGGCGCGCGTGCGTAGGTGCGCTGAACGAAGCCACCCGCACGAGGCTGGACGATGGCAACGTCGCGCTGGTTGAATGCGATGACGCCGGTCGCGCTGATCGCGCTACCGAGCGTGCCCATCCTCGCGGTCGCGGTGCGCATACCCAGGCTCTGAGAAAGTGCGGGGTCGATCTTTACGCTGGCGTCGCCTTCCGCCTCATCGGCATATTTCGGGATAGTCTTCATCCCCATCGACGAGAGAGAATTGGGATTGTCGTAGTGCTCGGCTGGCACCATAGGGTCGTACCAATAGAGAATCTTTCGCCCCGACTGACCGGCATCATTTTCGGTCACCGGTCCGCCGCGCAATCCGAGCCAGTATCCGCTGCCGCCAGCAATTGTTGCAATTGCCAACACCCCGGCGCCCCACAGCGCCGCTCGTTTTGCATTCAGTGTCATGGCTGCGTATCCCCATAGGTAAAGTTGATCCGGATCGCGTCGCGCGCGACCTCAGCTTCGCGCGCCAGCGCGTCGACTTCGGCTTCGGCTTCGGCCAGCGTCGAGAGCAGCGCGCTGCCGAGGTCGAGCTTGCCCGCAGCATAGCTCGCCATGTCGAGTTCGGCCCTTCGCTTGGCGAGCGGCACCAGCGTGTCACGGGCGTTCATCAGCAACTGATGGTGCATGACGTGGTCGGCCAGAGCCGCGTCGAGTGCGGCCACGATCTGCCGTTCACCGGCCTCGCGTAGCAGCCGGGCACGTTCGGCATCGCTGGCCCTCGCAGCGATCTTCGGGTCTTGCCTGCGCTTGGTGAACAACGGCAGGTCGATGCTCACGCCGACCGACACCATGTCGCCAAAGGCCGGATCGCGGCGCCCGTAGGATGTGGTGACCCGCCAATCCGGCCGTTTTTCGGCGCGAGCCAGTTCGGTGTCCGCATCCGCCACGTCGATTCCGGCGTCGAGCGACTTGAGCGCGGGGAGCGAAGCCACCCCCGCCATCAGGCGGGCGCGATCGACCTCGATCGTCGGCGGATCGCCTGCGGCGTCGGCATCGGGATCGCCGGTGAACCGGATCAGCCGCGCGCGCGCAGCGGCGACCTCGGCGGCAAGTTCGCTGCGCCGGTCGTTGACGGCGGCGCGTAGTTGCTCGGGTTCGAACGCCTGGCTCGGCCGCGCGGTCCCGGCTGCGAGGCGCGCCGAAACGGTCGTCTGCAGATCGTTGAGACTGTCGTTGAGCAGGTCGAGCTGTGCGAGCCGACGCTTGGCGTAATAGAGATCAATCCAGGCCAGGGCCGTTTCGAGGCGGACGTTCTGCGCTTCGACCGCCAGACCGGCCTCTGCCATGCCGATGTCTGCCTGCGCGCGGGTCCGCTCCGCGCGGCGCTTGGCCGGATTGGGGAATGCCTGCTCCAACCCGATACGCTCCATCGTCATGTTCTCGCGGGTGAAGCTGAAGGCCGGCGGTCCCGAGACGGGGAAATTGTCGATGCCGACCGCCAGCGTCGGATCGGGCAACCGACCCGCGGCAACCGAATCAGAACGCGCGGCATCGACCCCGGCCGCGCCCGCCTTGAGCGACGGCGCGTAGGCGCGTGCGCGTTCGAGCGCCCGCTCGAAGGTCAGCGGCTTGGCCAGCGCAGCGCCCGGGATCGCCGCCAGCAGCGGCACCAGTACAATCAATCGCATGGGAGTCTCCTGATCGGGAGAGCCATGGCCAATACCGCAACGAAGCCTGGGCGAACGGGCGCCGGCGAAGGGGGCATGCTCCGCCGGCGCCACGCGCCCGGCCGTGTTTGCTATCGGTTATCGGCCAGGCAATCGCCTTAGCCGGCCGATGGCGCTCCAGCCTTGCCGGGCATGTTCATCATGCAGCTGGCTTTGTCGGCCTTCATCATGGCGCAATCGCAATTGGCCATGCTGGTTTCGGCGTCCTTGACCCAGACGCGGGTGCGCGAAGGGACGGTCGACTTCGAGCCGAACGAAGGTTGGTTTCGCCATTCCCAATGACCGCCGGGATCCTCGTGGGCGGAGGCGATGGATGCACTAGCGAGTGCCGCCGCAACCGCGGCGAGCGTCAAAATAGTCTTCATGTGAAATATCCTTGGTTGAACGGAGTAGAGGTACGCAGCGGACAATGATCCGGCGCGCGCTTCTGGGGTTCAGCCAAGGCGGGAGGGTGGCTCCGGCTCGGGAGAAATATCGCGACCTACCAGCGGAGCGACTGGGGTGAACGGAGGATTCACCCGACGAAATTGCGGAGAAACGCCCAGATAGAACGGCGGAACCAACGCCAAGGGTATCGCGCAACCCATCTTGGCGATGCAATCCAGGGTCATCCCCTGGCAGGGTACCTGGGACTGTGACGCCTTCTTGACGACCGTTCCCATTTCCGTGCAACCGGAACCCATCTGCATGGCGGACTCGGCTTGCGTCGAGGTTTCGAACGGCATGGCGCGCGCCAATGCTGCTTCCTGGCCCAATAGCCCAATAATTGCGGCGAGCGCGATCAGGCAGGCAAGAAACTTCATCTCAACAAAGCCTGTTGGGCCGACCTCCCCAGTTCCCATCGCACGAACGACTATAGACTTCCGTCATCGCTAACAATAAAAATCTGCCGACAGTTGGTGTCAATCCTCATCCAGATCTCGCCCAACAACCGGTTTTCGCGAGGGGCGACCATTCATCAGGAAACCAAGAATGATGGCAAGAGCCGCCAGCGCTTGGGCCGCTACCGTTTGAATTGTCGGGAACAGACCGAAAATCGAAAGGCGCGGCACGTCGTGGAGCGGCGCGATGTCGATCCAGCCGGCTTCCTGGAGGGCGGCAACACCCTTGCCCGCCAGGATGACGGTCAGGACGGCCATGAGCCAGGAGCTGTATCGAAAGAAGGTTCCCACCGGGAGGCTGCGGCTGTAGCGCATCATCGCCCAGGCGAGGGCGGCAAGCGTGCCGATGGCACCAACCGCGCCGGCGAACATCGCCGCTCCATTCCCCTGTGCCCACAAGGCGGCATAGAAAAGAATCGTCTCGAAGACCTCTCGATAGACGACGACGAAGGCGAGGCCGAACAGGAACCAGTTGGATTCCCGGTTCATCGCACCCGCCAGCTTCTCGCGGATATAGCGCTGCCACTGGTCCGCCTGGCTCTTGCCATGCATCCAGATACCCACCGACAGGAGCACGACAGCGGCGAGAAGCGATCCGAGCCCTTCGGTGAGTTCCCGGCTCGCGCCGCTGATCGAGATGAAATAGGTCGCGGCGAGCCAGGTCGCAGCGCCGGCCAGAAGCGCCGCCATCCAGCCGCCGTGGACATAGCGCAGCGCATGATCCTGCTCGGCCTTGCGCAGAAACGCGAGCATGGCGACCACGATCAGGAGGGCTTCGAGGCCTTCGCGAAGCAAGATGGTGAAAGCTCCGACGAATGCGCTCGTCCCGTTTGAGGCTTCAGGCGAAAGCGCCGTGCCGGCATCGGACAGAAGCGCTTCGATCGCGTCGATGCGCATCTCGACGGACGACACGGGATCGCCATCGTCGATCGCCGCGCGCAGTTCGCCCATGCGCGTCTCGATCGTGCTCAGGAGACTTGCGTCACTGGCGCCCAGCAGCGGCTCGATCGGTTCGAACCCATCCAGATAGGCTGAAAGGGCAAGCTGCTCAGCCCGCGTCCGATCCCCTTCGCGATAGGCGGCGAGGCTCTCCGCTAGTCTGCTGCGGACCAGATCGAGCGATCCGGCGGTGCCGCCCGCAGTCTGGGTCACGGCTTCCGGATGAGCGCGCAGATAGGCCATGACCGCGTCGGCCCTTCCCTGCCCGATGTCCTTGCCCAGCGCAGCAGGTGTTGTGGTGACCAGCGTCTTGAGGTCCGGAAAGCGCGAACGGATGTCGGCATCGCTTGTCCATATCTGCTTGCCCCGCTCGACCTGATCCGGCGAAAAGGCAAAGTGCCCCGCGTAAAAGGCCAGCGCCCAGCGATCCTGGACCGGGAGATCGGCGAAGCTCTGCATGGCCGTGCCGTCGATGCCTTGCGAAATTACTTGCTCTAGTGCGGCAACGCTACGCTTGCGCGCCCGCTCAACGTCCGTGAAGGCGATGGGCGGGGTCGAGAGCTTTGCGGCATCGGGGCCTTTGCCGTCGCCATTCATGCCATGACAAGCTGCGCAGCTTTCCCTGAACAATGCCGCGCCGCGCGCAAGGTCAGGGATGGATTGCGGCGCGATCGGCACCGGATAGGCGTCAAGCATCGCAGCGGACAGCGCGTGCGAGGCCGTGGCGATCTGCTGTGCGGAGGCCTTCTGTGCCACCAGTTGCTGAAGCACCTTCGCACCCGTTTCGAGCTTTGCCTTCGCGGGATTTTCGGGAAGCGCGCCGATGTGCTGGGCGATGGTCGCGGTGAATTCCTGCATTTCGGAAAATTCGCCGGTGCTGACGATCCGGCCGTCCTTGACCGCGCCGTCATAATCCACCGCCACATAGTCGAGCAGCTTCCACGTCGTCTCGACCGTAGCCGTCGTCGCAGCCGTATCCGGAATCGTGCTCGGCGCCGCGTGCGCCAAGGGGATCAGCCCGCCGCTCAGGATCAGTATCAGGCCGAGAAAAAGGCCGGCCAGGCGTCTTGCACACCGGCTGCCAGGCGTTCCTTTTCGATTCTGTCGCGTTTGCATCATTGCCTCATAGACCCTGAAGTAGCTACAGGATCAAGGCTATTGCGACGCATTCTTGATAAAGCATTGTCCATGCAAGCCCGACTTGTTCAGAAGTTTCTTAAGGCTGATCTGCTTATGACACTCAACCGGCGACGCCCGGTCGAGCTTTTCGGCCCCCTTCTGCCCGTTGCTCTCACGGGCGGGGCGGCATTGCAGCCGCCAGTCGGAAATCAGCAGGCATGTTAGACGACCTTATGTCATGGTCACCTCCCGCGCCGACACGGCGCACCGTCGATCACGATATAGTATGCCACGGCAGTCTCTTTCGACACTTGGCGCAGCTCCGTGTTGAGGCCGTACTCGCCGCCTTGCCGGGGAGCCTCCAACCCTACATCGGATTCACGGCCGCCGGACCGTTTGTCCATCTTGGATAGCGCGACCCCCGAGCGGCAATGCCATACTACTTGTGGACGATATCGGTCCACATCATTCAATTCTCAACCTTTTTCGCAAAACCTGAGGGTCCGCGATGCGCCGGCGCGTCAAGCGCAACTGAATGATATCACCCAACTACTTTTGAGGAATGGCTCTGAGAGATGTCCCGCGAGTCCTTACGGTACTATGTCTCCCCGTTGTCCCGGTAGCCAAGCAATCGCAGCGCATTGAATACCACGAGCAGGGTCGAGCCTTCATGCACTGCCACGGCCGGGCCGATGCCAAACCCCAAGATCGTCGCCGGGACGAGAATGGTAACCACGCCGAGGCTCACAAATACATTCTGCCGAATGATTGATCGCGTTCGGTGGCTCAGCCCGACTACAAAGGGAAGGTGCGACAGATCGTCAGCCATCAACGCGACATCTGCCGTCTCCAACGCCACGTCGGAGCCAGCGGCGCCCATCGCAACCCCCACCGTCGCGCTCGCCATAGCAGGAGCGTCATTTACGCCGTCACCCACCATCGCAACCTTAGTTGCGGCGCGAAGCTTTTTGATCGCTTCCACTTTGTCCTCGGGCAATAGATCGCCCCAGGCTTCGTCAATCCCGACCTGCTTCGCCACGGCCTCGGCGACACGTTGGTGATCGCCCGAGATCATGATCATTCGCGCGATCCCGATGCGACGGAGACGATCGAGCGCGTCTCTTGCGGCCGGGCGCGGCGTGTCCATGAGCCCGATGGCCCCTAAGTCTTGCTGATCCCGCCGGACCACCATGCTCGTCTGTCCGGCAGTCCTCAGCCTTTCGATTGCCTCCTTCATTTCCTGCGACAACGGGGCGATGCCATCAGTGCCGAACATCTCGGCCTTGCCGATGAGGACCTCGTCCTCACCAACAAGGGCTGAGACGCCGCGCCCCGTCAGGCTCTTCAGGCTTTCAGCTCGCGGGATGGAATTTTGTCCGACGTGATCGCGTCCATCGCGCGCGATCGCCCGCGCAAGTGGATGGTCGCTCAGACTTTCGACCGCGACGGCGATCGCCATGAGGTCTTCCTTCAGCACGCCATCGGCCGGGATAACTTGTTGGATTCGAGGCTCGCCTAAGGTGAGCGTTCCAGTTTTGTCGAAAGCTATGGCGTCGAGCGATCCAAGCAGTTCGAGTGGAGCGCCGCCTTTGACAAGCACGCCGCCCCGCGCCGCGCGCGCGACACCAGAGAGCACCGCGCTCGGAGTGGCGATCGCCAATGCACATGGGCTTGCCGCCACAAGGACTGCCATCGCGCGATAGAAGCTGTCCCGGAATGGTTCGTCGACAACGACCCAGGCAAACAGCAGCATGAATGCCACCGCCAGGACCGCGGGCACGAAGAAGCGTTCAAACCTGTCAGTAAATCGCTGGGTCGGCGATTTCTGGGTTTCGGCCTCACTGACGAGCTGAATAACTTTCGCCAGTGTACTTTCGTTCGACGAGCGCGTTACCTCAATTTCGATAAGCCCGCTGCCGTTGATCGTGCCTGCGAAAGCCCGGTTTGCAGCATCTATACGATCGGGATTTGCCCTTGCCGCCGCATCGTCCATCACCGGCCGCTTATCGACCGGCATGCTCTCGCCTGTCACAGGGGCCTGATTGATGCTCGTGGTACCTTTGACAAGAAAGCCATCTGCGGGAATTCGCGTGTCAGGCTTCACCACGATGAGATCGCGAGGGACCAACTCTTCAACAGCGACCTCTTCCGTGCCGCCGTCTTCGAGCCGAAGGAGCGCCGTTCGAGGCGCCAGTTCAGCCAATGCCTCAATTGCGCGTTTGGCGCGGCCCATCGCATAGTGCTCTAGGGCGTGGCCGAGGCTGAATAGAAAGAGTAGGAGCGCGCCTTCGGCGAAAGCGCCTAGCGCTGCGGCGCCGGCCGCCGCCAGCAGCATGAGAGTGTCGATCTCGAATTTCCGCAGTCGGAGATTGTCGATCGCCTCGCGCACGGTGAAGAAGCCGCCGGACACGTAAGCTCCGATGTAGAAGGCAATCGATAGCCACGTGGATACGCCAGCGTCGAGCTTGTCGATTGCAAAGCCAATCCCCAGCAACGCCCCACAAGCCAACGCAAAGATTAATTCCGTATTGGAACCGAGAACTCCGCCGTGATCATGATCATGACCGTGGCCATCGCCGTGTGCATGGTCGGCTCTCAAATCCTCCCGACCTGCGCCATGACTGTTACCGGCTTGGGCTCCGCCTGGAGCGGCGGCAGACCGCCGGACGCCCAATCGCGACAGCGCATCCACAATCTGCTTTTCGGACACCTGATCGCGGTCGAACTCCACGCGCACTAGGCCCGAGGCATTGGCATCTGCTTCAATTACGCCCGACATGGCGTGCAGTTGCTCGCTCACCGTACGCGCTTTTCTTTGGTGACCGATCCCGCTCACCGGCCACAGCACATGACCGTAGCGCTCGGCAATCGCAGCTCCCGCAGAGCGGGCGATGTCGCGGATGCGCGAAAGCGACAGCGTGTCAGAATCATAATGGATGCAGAGCAGTGCGGGCTTGTCCCCTTTGGCCGGAACGACATGCGCCTTTTCGATGCCGGCGCGCGCTGAGAGATCGGCTGTCAGCCGAGCCACACAAGCATCATCGGCATCGGGGATGTCGGGTAGGATAAGCGGAATTTCGAGTTGAATCTGGTCCGTCATGAAACCTCCTCAATGTTTGCTCGGGCCTGGTTCCGCGCCGATGCGGAAGTGCAAGGGCGCGGCCCGGTCAGGGAGGCGGGTGCCCGTCCCGTGGCTGATTGGAAGCGGCGCGCTGGCAGATTTGCGTTTTCGCGTCGGGGCGGATGACAACCACCCAATCGTTGGAGATCGAGAGGTTCATAGTGTCGCCGAAATAGGTGACGCCGGCCGCGGGCGCGGTTAGATGTTCGGATTCGCCATCAGGCAAAATCGCGGCCTCGACTGTCAGACCGTCATCGCCGAGAAATTCGACGCGCACCTTCGTGGCGTTCGCGCAGACGAAGCTATGGGTTCCGGTGAGCCCGGCACTCCCAGCGTCGGAGCTTTCGGGCGAACAGCCAGCGTTGGCCGCGAGCAGCAACATGGACGCCAACGGGACGCACGGCCGCCGCCGTTTCGTCGCCTCGCCGTGACACTGGCGGCTACAAACTTTCGCCGTGAACGGGGGGGCAGAACGTCCACGGCGCGGGCCCTTCTCGCACAAGCGCGCATGAGGGCTTTGCGCTTGTGGGGGACCATTTCCGATGCCGTCGAGAAGGCTATGCCGGCGCTCCCGGGCTCGACAGGCTTTGCTCTCGATGGCGCGATCTGTCGGTGCTGGACTCACATAAGCTCCTCAAAAATGAGCAGCCCCAGGAAGCCCGCGAAGAACATGCCGGTGACCAGAGGACTGTCCGGACATTGGTGCGCATCGACGAGCAATTCCTCGGTTACGAGATAAAGGAGCGCCATGAGCCCAAAGCTCAGGAAGGCGACGATGATCGGCTGCGACAGGGTCGCTACCGGCATCGCCAGAACCGCGCCGAGAGGCAGCAGCAAACCGATCGCGGCAACGACGGCCACCACCTTCCAGGCTGCACGGACTGACTTACGAAGGTCGCTCGTGAGGGTCAGCCCGAGGAACAGGACCTCCAGCGTCAGCGCGATCGTCAGCAGAATTCCTGCCTTCTCGCCTGCGAGAAAGGCAAGGCCCAGCACCAGCCCATCGACGAGGATGTCGATGGCGACAGCGCCAATCATCGCTAGAGATCCGGTAGCTCTCTCTTCGAGAGCCTTCAGCAGCAGCATGGCGCCGACGCCGACCGTCCCGCCCACCAGGGTCGCGACCGGGGCCGCGTCGTGCTTGATCTGCGGCAGGATTTCGGTCGCCGCAGCCGCGAACACCACGCCGGCCGCCAGATGCTGCATGGCGCTGACAAAGCGCCCGCTTGGCGTTCGCAGGAGGGAAACGATCGCGCCGACAATGACGGCCGCGACAGGCATGATCGTGTAGGTGAGCGTTGACATCAAACCCCCTTTCGCAGGCAGGGCGCCGCTACACGTCCGACGGCTCTTTGAGCTTTCCCTGGGAATACCGGGCAATGGTGGAACCTCGCTTGACTTGCGTGGCCAGGGACTTGTCCGTCGCGATCAGCATTCTGTGCAGCCCGCGCCGGAAAACTGGTACAGTTGAGCGCGATGGGCTGGATCGCCCATCGCGCCTGGGCCGCTGCATCGATCGCAGCAATCACGCCTGCACGCCGACAGCGGCTTGCAACGCCTTGCCGCCGATCACCTCGACGGTTTCGAGCGTGATGATCCCGATGTCGGGAACATCCGCCAGCAAGGCAACAAACGCCCGTAGCGCATCTTCGACATCGATGATCTCGATGACCACCGCGCGGTTGCTTTCGAGGACATGACGGCGATGGAGCCGCGCCGAGCCGCCAAAACCCATCAAGGCTTCCAGGACGGTCACACCGGCGATTTTTTGATCGCGCGCCAGCGAAGCGACATATTCGAAGACCTTGCGGTCGCCGATATAGGCCGCTTCATCGGTGTAGATGCGCAGCAGCTTCTGACCCTTCTTTTCCATCATGCCTCTCCTTCAGCGGCTGCCGGCTGCTCACCGACTTCCGGTTCTGACTTTCTTCTCTTCCATTGGATGTTGAGGCCGAGGACGACCTTGGCGATCGCCGGCAGCACCAGCAGCGTGAGGATGGTCGCCGCGATGAGGCCGCCGATGACGGTCGTCGCAAGCGGCTTCTGGACCTCGGCGCCGGTGCCGTGCGCGAGCGCCATCGGCACGAAGCCGATCGCCGGCACGAAGCCGGTCATCACGACCGCGCGCATCTTTTCGGCCATGCCTTCGCGAATGGCCTCGGGCAGCGCGACACCTGCCTCCAGCCGCTCGCGGATAGCGGTCATCACGACGAGACCGTTGAGCACGGCGACGCCCGCCAGGCAGATGAACCCGACCGCCGCCGACACGGAGAAGGCGATGCCGGTCATGGCGAGGGTGAACACGCCGCCGGCAAGTCCCAACGGGACCGCGAGGAACACAGCCGCGGCACGGCCGAACCCGCCGAGCGCCATATAGAGCAGCCCGAAGATCGCCAGGAAGCAGAGCGGCACGACGATCGACAGACGGTCAGCGGCGGCCTGGAGATTCTGGAACTGACCGCCCCACTCCAGATAATAGCCTGCCGGCAGCTTGACCTGCGCAACCTTGGCCTGCGCCTCCGCAACGAAGGAGCCCGCGTCGCGGCCTTGCAGGTTCGCCTGAATCACGACCCTGCGCTTGCCGTTCTCGCGACTGATCTGGTTCAGCCCTTCGGTGAACCTGATCTGGGCGACCTGCGACAGTGGAACCGAGCTGCGCGCATAGCCTTCCTCCTTGGGCAGCATCACCGGGAGCGCGAGCACGTCATCAAGGTTGACCCTCGTGGCGTCCGGTACCCTTACGATGATGTCGAAACGTCGGTCGCCCTCGAACAGCAGCCCCGAAGCGCGGCCGCCCATGCCGGCGGCCACGGTATCGGCAACCTCCCGAACGGTGAGGCCGTACCGGGCGATGGCCGCGCGGTCGAACCGGACGTCGAGCGTCGGCGCACCGCCGGTCTGGTCCGCTTTGACGCTGGAAGCGCCGGGGATCGACTGGAGCACGCGCACGATCTCGTTGGCCGACGCCGACATCTTGTCGAGATCGTCACCATAGAGCTTGATGGCGACGTCGCCGCGCACGCCGGCGATCAGTTCGTTGAAACGCAACTGGATCGGCTGGCTGACCTCATAAAGCTGGCCCAGCTTGCTGCCGGCCGCTTTCTCGATCCGCTCGATCACGTCCGCTTTGGATTTGACGTCCCGTGGCCATTGGTCCTCCGGTTTCAAAATGACGAAGCCGTCAGAGACGTTCGGCGGCATCGGATCGGTCGCGACTTCCGCCGTGCCGGTTTTCGAGAACATCAGCTCGACTTCGGGCAGCTTGGTCACGGCCTTTTCAACGCCGCGTTGCATCGCCAACGATTGCTCAAGGCTGACGGAGGGCACACGGGTCGACGCCAGCGCCAGGTTCTTCTCGTCGAGCTGCGGAATGAACTCCGAGCCCAGCAATCCGAACACCGGCACCGCCGCGAGGAAGAAGGCCAACCCGCCGAAGATGAACGGCCAGGGCCGAGCGATCGCCTTGTCGAGCAGCGGCAGATAGCGCTCCTTCGACTTGCGGATCAGCCAGACGTCCTTTTCGGCGACCTTGCCCCGGATAAGCAGGGCGACCAGCGCCGGAACCAGCGTGATGGCGAGGATGAATGCCGCCACCAGCGCGAGCATGATGGTGATCGCCATGGGCGAGAAGGTCTTGCCCTCGACCCCGGTGAACATCAGCAGCGGTGCGAAGGCCAGCAGGATGATCGCCTGACCGAACACGGTCGGTTTGATCATTTCCTGACTGGCGTGCATCGTCTCTTCGAGACGCTCGCGCAGACTGAGCAAACGGCCTTCATGTTCCTGGCGGTGCGCGAGGCGGGCTAGACAGTTTTCGATGATGATCACCGCACCGTCGACGATCAGGCCGAAGTCGAGCGCGCCGAGGCTCATGAGGTTACCCGGCACCCGGAAGGCGTTCATGCCCATCGCCATCATCAGGAAGGAGAAGGGAATGACGAGGACGGCGATGATCGCCGCGCGCCAGTTGCCGAGCAGCAGGAACAGCGACGCGGCCACCAGCAAAGCGCCTTCGGTGAGGTTGCGCTCGACAGTGCCGACCGTGGCATTGACCAGCTTCGCGCGGTCAAGCACCACCTTGACCTCGACACCTGCCGGCAGGGTTGATTTCACTTGGTCGAGCTTCTCGTTCACCGCCTGAGCCACGACGCGGCTGTTCTCGCCGATCAGCATCAGGGCCGTGCCGACGACCGCTTCCTGGCCGTTCATGCTTGCCGCGCCGGTGCGCAGATCGCCGCCTATCTTCACATTCGCGATCTGGCCGACTGTGATCGGAGCCCCGCCGCGCGTTGCGGCGACGGCATTGCGGATTTCATCGACCGAGCGAATGCGCGCGTCCGCACGCACCAGATAGGCCTCGCCGCCGCGATTGAAGTAGTTGGCGCCGACCGCGAGATTGGCGGCTTCGAGGGCTTCGCCCAACTCTGTATAGGAAATGCCGTAGCTCGACAGCTTGACCGGATCGGGCTCGACCACGAAGGTCTTAGCGTAGCCGCCGATCGAATCGACCCCGGCCACGCCGGGAACCGTGCGCAGTTGCGGCCGGATGATCCAGTCCTGCACCGTGCGCAGATAGCCCGCCTTCGCGACTTCATCAGTAAGGCGGTCGCCTTCGGGCGTGAGATAGCTGCCGTCCGATTGCCAGCCCGGCTGGCCGTCGACTTTCTTCGCGCCTTGCCCGTCGGGGTTGGCATAGCCGACGGTATACATGACGACTTCGCCGAGACCCGTCGTCACCGGCCCGATCTGAGGCTGCACGCCCTGAGGCAGATTTTCCTGCGCCTGGATGAGCCGTTCACCGACCTGCTGCCTTGCGAAATAGAGGTCGGTGGAGTCCGAGAAGATCGCGGTGACCTGACTGAACCCGTTACGCGACAGCGAGCGTGTGGTTTCGAGACCAGGAATGCCGGCCAGCGCCGTTTCAATCGGATAGGTAACGAGTTTTTCCATTTCGACCGGCGACAGACCGCGGTCGACCGTGTTGATCTGGACCTGGTTGTTGGTGATGTCCGGAACCGCGTCGATCGGCAGCTTGGTGAGTTGCCAAACGCCAAGCCCGGCGATCGCGAGGAAGAGGAACAGCACCGCCCACCGCGCGCGGACTGACAATGCCATAAGAGATGCGATCATGGCTTATTCCTCCTCGCCCGCGCCCTTGCCGAGTTCGGCCTTGAGCAGGAAAGCGTTGCGGGTGGCGACCGTCGCGCCGGACTTGAGTCCGGAGACGATCTCGACCCGGCCTGCACTGCGCTGGCCGAGCGTTACGAATTGCGCGCGGAAACCCTGGGCTGTGCGAAGGAACACTGCGTCACGACCGTCGACGCTCTGCACGGCATCTTCCGGAACCACGATTGCGTTCGTCGGCGCGCCCTGACTGGGCATTAGCCGCACGCGCACACCGAGGCCGGCCTGCAGGATGCCACCCGGCACTTCGATGAGCGCCGTGGCAGCGCGGGTTTCTCCGTTCAGAGTCGGCGTGACGGCACGTATCCGGCCCTCGACCGTTCGACCGTCAATAAGTTCGATGATGGCGTGATCACCGGTCGCGAGACGTGCCACATCGCCGGGATTGATCGCCGCCTCGACCTGAATTTTGCTCGGATCAGCGACCCGAAACAGCTCGGCTTCTGGCTGGACATACGCACCGAGGCTGACATTCTCGGAGGTCACCCGCCCGGCGATCGGGCTTGCCACGATAACGCCACGGCCGTCCTTGGTGACATTAGCCGCGCCAACGGACACCTGCGCTCGCCTGGCTTCGGCTTCGGCCGCGGTGGCCTCGGCTTCCGCGCGCTCAAGATCGACCCGCGCCGACACATTCTGCTCGAACAGGTAGCGCTCGCGAGCAAGCGCTTTCTGCGCAAGAACAGCCCTGGCCGATGCGGCCGTGCGATCTGCGGCGATCTGTGCCGCATCGCGGCTTTCGACGATCGCCAGCGCTTCTCCGGCGCGGACCGGATCGCCGAGCCGCTTGAATACCCGCGTCACCGCGCCGCCCGCGCGTGCCGTTACCAGCGCTTCACCCGTGGGTGAGGCTGTGACCTGGCCTTGCACCAATATCTCCGAGCCGAGGCCGCCGGCTCGAACGGTCTCGACAGCAATTCCGGCATCGCGGATTGCGTCTGGCGTCATCGCCAGACTGTCCGACGGTGTTTCGCTTTCAGCACTGTCTTTGGCGGGCGCGGATGCCACCGACGGATCAGCCGTACAACGTGCGACGCTGAAACCACCGATTGCAGCCAGCAAAACTGCGCCGGTGACACCGCCAAGGAGTCGTTTGTCCTGGGTTATCATTGAAAATCTCCGAAACGGATCGAGCAGCGGCCAGTCAGGGGCGCGTTCAGCTCGGAATGGGGAATGGGGAAGGTGAGGATCAGCGAGGCGGAGGCGGTCATGGCGTCGCCCCAGCCACATCGGGCGCCGGTGTCGTCAGATGCGCCAGGCGCGCCTCGGCGTCGTGATAGGCGACCAGCGCATCGACGAATGCGCCTCTCGTGTCGGCCAGAGTCCTCTCCGCATCAAGCAGATCGAGCTGGCTGAAACGGCCTTGCGCATAACCGATCCTGGCGATGCGGGCCGTTTCGCTTGCTGCCGCGAGCGCGGGTCCGCCCGTCGAGCGCGCGGTTGCGGCCGCGTTGGCAAGCTCGGCCTGCGCGGCGGCGATCGCCTGTTCGGTGTCGAGGACAGTGACCCGCCGCTTCGCATCGACCGCCTGCCGTTCGGCCTGCGCTTGGCTCAATGCAGCACGACCGCTATTGAACAGCGGAAAGGGAATGCTGACCCCGAATACCGCCGCCGTGTCGCCAGTTGCGGACAGCCGCCGTGCCCCGGCGCTTAATGTGACGTCGGGGATACGTTGCGAGCGAGCGAGACGCACTTGTGCGCTTGCCGTGGCCACGTCGGCTTCGGCGGCGGCCAGGATGAGCGTTCCGTCTGCTGAAGCCGGTCGCGTCGGGCCATATCCGCCGACCCGATCGAACCAGCCGGCATCCAATGGCCCCGCAACGGGCTCGCCGATCAGGCGTCCAAGGTTCTCCCGCGCAACGGCCGCCTCCCGCCGTGCCTGATCGAGCGCGACGTTGGCATTGACGCGCTGAACGTCGGCGCGCTGCTGCTCGATCGGAGAAGCGGCGCCGGCGGTTACGCGCGTGCTGGCCGCGCGAAACCCTTCATCCGCGAAACCGGCGAGTTGACGCGCGATCTCCACCCGCCGCTCGGCCGACGCTGCCGCGATATAGGCCTGGGTTACGCGCTCGCGCAGATCGGCGAGCGTGATGGCGGCTTCAAGGCGCGCTCGCAGGCTGCGCGAATCTGCAACGGCGATGCGTGCTGACCGCTTGCCGCCCAGTTCGATCGGCAATGCCAGGCCGGTCATGACCTCGGCGCTCTGCGTGCCACGATAGAGACCTGAGCCCGCGACGTTCTCGACCTGAACCTGGACTTCAGGATTGGGCCGGAGGCCCGCGACGGTGCGCGCCGCGTCAGCCGCGCGCACGCCAGCGTTGGCAGCCTCAAGGTTGGGTGAAGAGGCTCCGGCCGCATCCAGGGCACGTTCGAGCGTATATGGGGGTGCCGAATGCGGCGGCGACGCGGCCGTCTGCGCCTGTGCGATCGACGCGCAGGACGACACGGCCAGCAGGGCCGCGATAAAGCGATGCATGATTTAAAGGCTCCTGACAGTTTTCCAGAAAACCCCGGAACTCGGGGCAAAAGGACGCTGTCAGGCGCGTGGAGGACGGTACGCGGGGTAAGTTGGCGCCGAAGAACCGTCCACGGCATTGGCGATGGACAGCAAGGATTTGATCATGCTGACAAGGCTAATCCTGCTCTCGCGTGCCGGTTCGGCGATGTGATGGCCATGACAGGTCGCATGGTGATGCGGCGTACCTTTGTCGATATCGGACGGCACTTCGTCGCGATCGCCCTCAAAGTGCCCAAGCGCCGAGGCGGTCTCACTGTCGATGCAAGCAACCGGCTCTGCGGCATGCGCCATCACACCCGTGGCCAGGGAAATCGAGAGCAGGACCGCAAGCATGACAGATAGCCATCGCATAGCTCTTGAGCTATCATGCGTCGGCTCGCGAAGCAAAAAAAATCTGGGGCCAATAAGACGCCCATTTCACAGAAAGTTATAACATATCTAGCCCATTTAGATTCGGCTGATTACGGTTATTAAATTGCGGAAATACCCCACTGTCCGTATAAAAACATGTTTGTGCTTCGCGTGCCCGCGACACCTTCCCCAAACAGATTCCAATTTCCCGCCGCGACAGCAATCAATTCGTATCTTCGCTACTTAGGAGGTTAGCGCAATGGTATGCCTATCTGGTTAAGGTGTTTCACCCACGGCCAGCGCTTGCGGATGGCATCGAGAATGGCCTGGGCGCCTGCGCTGTCCGAGTTCAAGGCTAAAGCCCTTCCCGGCTAAAGCCCTTCCCGGCTAAAGCCGGGGGTTTGAAACCAAAGGTGGGACAATCAACCAGTGTTCCGGTCTTCATCATCACCGCCTTTGATTTGAGCTGCGTGGTCACGGCTTCAAACAGTGTCCGGTCAAGCCTGTGGGCAACCAGCAGCCTGCGGAATCTGACGAAGGCTGTACGTTCAGGCGTCGCTTCATTCGCGGAAAATCCGCAGAGGCGGCGAAAAGAGGCTCGATCGTAGAGCGCTTTGGCCAGCTTCACGTCAGACAGGTCGTACCAGATCGACAGAAGCAGGGCTCTCAACATCGCCAGCGGCGGCCAAGCCGGCTCGCCCTTGGCAGCCGGATAGAGCGGATCGATCAGCATCGCGACCTGGCTCCCGTCGATCAGCGATACCAACGCGTCGAGCGATGAAGCCGCTCGCTCACGCCCTGCAAAACCAACTTGCTCCTGTCCAATCGAACGTTGCGCCACCTGCCGCTCTCCTTCTAGGAAAGCCTATAGAATCAGCTATCAATGCCCCTTTCTACGCCCACCCGCTCACAGATCCCATGACGAGGTGGATAGCGATCGACACTCTGGCAGAGTGAGTTTGCTGACCACACTCTCAGGAGGCCGATATGCAGATTGCAACTGACCGTACCCAAGCGTCGACCGCTATCCCGACCGATCTTGGCGCGATTTTCGTTTCAATGGAACTGAGCCGATCGATCTGGCTGATCACCTCGCTATTGCCCGGCAGCGGCGAGAAGCTGTCGAAGCATGTAGTGCGCGCCTGGGATATCGCCGGTTTATTGGCACGCTTTACCCAACTGCAGGCAAAAGCGCAGGCGCGAACAGGACGCAGCTTTCCAATAATCGTGATCCAGGAAGCCGGCCTTGATGGCTTCTGGATCCACCGCGTTTTGCGCAAGGAGGGGATAAAAAGCCACGTCGTGGATCCCGCTTCAATTGCGACCTCACGCCGTCGTCGTCGCGCAAAGACCGACCGGATCGACGGCGAGGCGCTGGTCCGGGCCTTGCTGGCCTATAAACGAGGGGAACCACGTGTGTGTGCGATGGTCAGGGTGCCAACACCCGAGGAAGAGGATCGACGTCGTATTTGTCGCGAACGCAAGGTTCTGATCGCGGATCGGATTCGCCACGCCAATCGCATCAAAGGCCTGCTCTTCGCGCGGGGGGTGACAGGCTATCAGCCGCTGCGCCGCGACCGGCGGGAGCGGCTGGAAAAACTCATGACCGGCGATGGCCGTCCGCTACCGATGCATCTGAAAGTCCAGATTGGCCGCGAACTCGACCGGCTCGAACTGCTGCTCGAGCAGATCAGAGCGGTGGAGGCCGAGCGGGACGCGCTGCTTGCCGCGGAAACTACCGCCATGCCGGCACCAGCCGCAATGCTGCTCGATATCAAGGGCATTGGCCCCGAGTTCGCCGCCATTCTCTGGTCGGAAGGCTTGTTCCGGCACTTCTCCAACCGGAGAGAGGTCGCTGCCTATGCGGGGCTGGCGCCAACGCCCTGGCAGAGTGGATCGGTCGACCGCGAACAGGGCGTGTCAAAGGCGGGGAACCCCCGGCTGCGCACAACGCTGATCCAACTGGCCTGGCTGTGGCTCCGCAACCAGCCAGAATCGGCGCTTGCCCAATGGTACCAGCAACGGGTCCGATTCAACGACGGCCGGCTGAAGAAATCGATGGTCGTGGCCTTGGCCCGAAAACTGCTGGGTCGCGCTGTGGAAATATGTCACCGCCGGTGTCGTCATCGAGGGCGCGTTGATGAAAGCCGCTTGACCCTTTATCCAGCCGTCATTCCAATCCTCAGGACCTGATCAGTTCTGACGGATCCAGGTGGACGAACCGAAGGAGACCGTGGCTTCCATAGCCGTCGCACAGAATGGTTTCGTCTTCCTGAGCCCAGCGGCCGCAAGCGGGATATTGGTGCAGCCGTCACGAGCGGCGACCGAATGTGAGGTTGATCGTGCTCGGCAACGAGCCGCGTCTTGTCGAAGGGTTCAGACCTCGGATACGCGAGTACTGGAGATCATGGATGTCGCCCTAACATCCCTTGCCCCAAGCTCGTCATGTGAGGTCTCCTAGTTGCTATAGGGTCAAGAAGAATTTTGCCGGCTGGCTCGAAACCTATCAGGTGGCTGCAGCCCGGCGACGATTCAGGACGAATCCCCCGCCCACGGCCACAAGCATCAACAGTTGCGCGCCCATCGACTGGAATGTTGGAAAGATGCCGAGCATCGAAACGCGAATGCCGCCGGCAAACGGTGCGATGTCGATGATGCCTGCTTCCTGTAGCGCCGCCACGCCCTTGCCAGCGAGCACGATGGTGAGGATGGCCATCAGCCACGCGCTGTAGGCGAAGAATTTCGCGATCGGCAGGTCGCGGCTGTAGCGCAGCATCGCCCAGGCAATGAATCCGAGCAGCAAGACCGCCGAGCCCGCTCCCGCCAGCATCATGCCGCCATTGCCCTGCGTCCAGAGCGCGGCATAGAACAGGATCGTCTCGAACACCTCGCGATAGACGACGACGAAAGCGAGGCCGAACAGGAACCAGGCCGACTGCCGCGACAGCGCGCGCGACATCTTCTCGCGGATGTAGCGTTGCCATTGATCCGCCTGGGCTTTGCCATGCATCCAGATTCCCACGGAGAGCAGGACGACGGCCGCGAACAGCGATCCGAACCCTTCGGTCAGTTCGCGGCTCGCGCCGCTGATTCCGATCGCATAGGTCGCGATCGCCCAGGTCAGGGCGCCCACCGCCAGCGCGCCAATCCAGCCGGCATGGACATAGGGCAGCACTTCGGGCCGGTCGGCCTTGCGCAGGAAGGCAATCATCGCGACGACGATCAACAGCGCTTCAAGGCCCTCGCGCAGCAGGATGGTGAGAGCGCCGACGAAGGTCGATGCACTGCTCGCCGCGTCCGGAGACAGCGCAGCTTCCGCGTCATCGAACAGACCACCGAGCACCTGGACGCGGGTCGCCACCTCGTCGGCCGGGCGGCCTTGCTGGAGCGATGCGCGGAATTCGCCCATGGCGCTCTCGATATGCCCCATAAGCGTTGCGTCACGCGCGGTCAGCATGGGTTCGAGCGGCTCGAACCCGTCGAGATAGGCCGACAGCGCTAATTCCTGCGCCGCATGGCGATTGCCCGCGCGATAGGCCGCGAGGCTCTGCGCCAGCTTGCCCCGCGCCACGTCAAGCGAGCCCGGTGCCTGCTGAACCACGGCTTCGGGGTGGCGGCGCAGATAGGCTATGATCGCATCGGCCTGCTCGGGCCCCATGCTCTTGGCGAGCGTTTCCGGGGTCAGCCCGGCCAGTGCCGTCAGATCGGGAATCCTTTGGCGAAGGCTGGGATCGGCTTTCCATAGCCGTTCGCCCTCCTTAGCGGCCGCATCGGAAAAGGCGAAATGTCCCGCATAGAAAGCAAGCGCCCAGCGATCATCAGATGGCAGCGATGAGAAGCTTTGCATCGCCGTGCCGTCGATGCCCTGGTCAATCACCTGATAGAGCGCGAAGGGACTGCGCTGGCGGGCCCGGGCGACATCGGTGAACGCGATCGGCGGGGTGGCGAGCTTGGCGGCGTTCGGGCCACGACCATCGCCGGCCGCACCGTGGCAGCTCGCGCAATTCTGGGCGAAGAGCGTCGCGCCACGGGCGAAATCGGGTGCCTTGGCCGGAGCAAGCGGGACCGGATAGGCTTTCAGCAGATCGGCGGCGAGACCATGGGCAAGATCGGCAACCTGGCTCGGCGAGCCCTTGGCGGCAACGACCGCCTGAAGCCGTGTCGCGCCCTCGAGGAGCCGGGCGCGTTCAGGCGTTGGCGGCAGCGCCGCGAGGCGCGCGGAGACCGACGCCGCGAACTCGGTCATTTCAGCATATTCGGAGGCACTCTTGATCCTGCCTCCGGAGACCGCATCACCATAGTCGACCGCCATATAGTCTAGAAGCCGCCATGCGGTCTGGACATCCGCCGTTTCGGCCTGGGCGATGGCGCTTGCACCCAGTGTACAGAACACGGCACCAAGCACCGCCAACATGCGGAGCGCCCATCGGTGGCGTGAGGGCACTTGCACGCGAATCGGCAAAAGGCGGAGGCGGGACGGGGACGTAAACATCCTCCTCCTTTAGACCCTCTAGCAGCTAGAGGGTCAAGCAGTTTTGCGACTTGTTTGCATTAGCGTGACTGGCCGCAAAAAAATGATTCTGAGGCTACCCCGCCCCTCCTAACCGCCCGCCACGGAATCCGGCGCCAGGGTCTCGATGATCCGGCACTCGGAAATGGTGCCCTGCCCGCACTGGACGATAACGCTGCTCAGTTCGGATCTGAGGGTATTCAGATCCCGAAGCTTCCGGTCGATCTCGGCGAGATGTTCGCGGGCGATCGTGTCGACGGCCTTGCACGAAATGTCTTTCTGGTCCGCGAGCTTGAGAAGCTCCTGGACCTGGTCGATCGAGAAACCCAGCGCGCGTGCCCGGCGGATGAAGCTGAGCCGTGCGAGATGCTGCGCGGAATAGGCCCGATAATTGCCCTTCGTTCGCCCCGGCGGGGCAAGCAAGCCTACACTCTCATAGTAGCGAATTGTCTCGACCTTCGTCCCTGTCGCTTTCGCGAGCTTTCCAATGCTGAGTAGCTCGACGGACATATCGGTTGACCCTCTAGTGACTTCAGACTTTATAGAGGGCGTCATGTCGAAGAGTCGAGGTGACGATATGGTCGAGCAAACCGACGCGCACGCTATCGTGATGGGCCGCTGGTGGCGTTTCAAGGTCCACGGGCTCGACTGCCAGAATGAGGTTCGACTTCTCAAGGCAGTCCTCGTCCCGCTTGTCGGGGACGAGCAGCTGTTGTCGTTCCAGCCGAAGCGCGGTCTCCTCGATGTCGATGTCGAGTCCGGCATCGGAGTGGAGGCGCTGATCGCGGCCGTATCGACCACCGGAATGACAGCCGAATTGCAAACCGCGGATGCATTCGCGGAGGATAAAGTAGAGGCCGGCGGTTGCAGCAGCTGCTCGGGCGAACCGACGCCTGTCGAACAGATGCTTCCTGACCGTCCGAATAGCGTCATCTTCAAAATCCACGGCATGGACTGCGGTGACGAAGTCGCGGTGCTCAAGCGCGAAGTCGGGCCGGTCGTCGGGTTGGAGAAGCTATCGTTCGATCTCATCAATGGCCGCATGTCGGTCGCGGGTGCTACCGACGCCCTACATCACATCGAAATATTGAAGGCGGTCGAGCGCACCGGCATGCGCGCCGAGCTCTGGAAAGAAGGCGTGAACAGTGCCGGCGCGCAAGCCGAGCAGCGCCGGCGCCGCATCCAGGCGGCGCTGACGATCGCGAGCGGCGTGTTGGTCGTGGCGGGCTTTGCGATCCATGTCCGCGCGAGCGGCCTCGCCGCGGTGTTGCACGAGAGTCTGGCGCGGGAGGCTCATCCTCCCTTCCTCGCCATGCTCGCCTATTCGCTGGCGATCCTCTCGGCGGTTCGGTACGTCGCCCCCAAGGCGGTCCTCGCGGCACGGCGGCTCCGGCCGGACATGAACCTGCTCATGATCGTCGCGGTGGCGGGCGCCCTGGGCATCGGGCAATGGTTCGAAGCGGCGACCGTGGCGTTCTTCTTCGCGCTTGCTCTTGCCCTCGAGGCATGGAGCCTTGGACGTGCCCGCCGCGCCGTCGCGGCGCTCATGGACATCGCGCCCGACTCTGCCCGGATACGCGATGCCGCGGGTGTCGAGAAGGATGTGCCGGTCGCCGAGGTCGCGGTCGGAACGCAGGTGATCGTTCCGCCCGGCGGCAAGATTCCGCTCGATGGGCGCGTGGTCGCGGGGACCAGCGCGGTCGATCAGGCGCCGATTACAGGCGAAAGCGTACCCGTCACCGTCGAGCAAGGCGCAACGGTCTTTGCCGGGACCATCAACGGCATGGGCGCGATCGAGCTCATAACGACCCGGCCAGCCTCCGACACGACGCTCGCCCGTATCGTGCGGATGGTCGGTGAAGCGCAGAGCAAGCGTGCGCCGACCGAACAATGGGTGGAACGCTTCGCACGGATCTACACGCCGGTGGTGATGGTGCTTGCGCTGGCGGTGTTCCTCGTGCCGCCGCTTCTGCTCGGGGGCAGTTGGGCCGCCTGGTTTTATCAGGCGCTGGTGTTGCTTGTCATCGCCTGCCCCTGCGCCCTGGTTATCTCGACCCCCGTCAGCATCGTTGCGGGACTGACCGGCGCAGCCCGGCAGGGCGTGCTGGTCAAAGGCGGGGTCCATCTCGAAACCCCCGCTCGCATCACCGCGATCGCCATGGACAAGACGGGCACGCTCACGCTTGGACGTCCCAAGGTGATCGAACTGATCCCGCTTGGCGGCCGGCACGAACTTGAACTGCTGGCGGTTGCGGCTGCTATCGAAGCGCGAAGCGAGCACCCGATTGCGCGTGCGATCCTCGATGCCGCCGCGGAACGCGGCGTTGACGTGGTCCCCGCAAAGTCCGTAACGGCGTTGCCCGGCAAAGGCATCGTTGGCGTGATCGATGGTCGCGAGGCCTGGGTCGGGTCTCCCGGCTATCTTGGAGAGCGGCTTGGGAACGCAGCCGATGATGCGCTTGCCGTCCAATTGCATCGCATAGCCGGGGCTGGACTGACCGGGATCGTTGTCGGTGAGGCGGAGTCAGTCATCGGAGTGATTGCCGTCGGTGACGCGATGCGCCCCGAGGCCCGACAGATCGTAGCGCAACTGCATAAGCTCGGTATCGCGCAGATCGTCATGCTGACCGGAGACGGTCGTGCGCCTGCCGAGGCCATCGCGCGCGATACCGGCGTGGATGAGGTTCACTCCGAGCTGCTTCCCGAACAGAAGGTCCAGGCGATTGAAAGGCTGGTAGCACAGCACGGCCTGGTCGCCATGGTTGGTGACGGCGTCAATGATGCGCCGGCGATGGCGCGCTCGGGCCTCGGCATCGCCATGGGCGCGATTGGCAGCGATGCGGCGATCGAGACGGCGGATATCGCGCTGATGCAGGACGATCTCTCTCGCCTGCCGTGGCTCATCCGGCATTCGAGGGCGACGCTCGCCGTCATCCGGCAGAACATCGGCTTCTCGCTGGGGATAAAACTCGTTTTCGCAGGCTTGACGCTGCTTGGCATGGCGTCGCTCTGGGGCGCGATCGCTGCGGATGTCGGCGCCTCCCTCCTGGTCGTGCTCAATGGCATGCGTCTTGTCGGTCGCGATCAGCGGGTCCGATAATCCGGTTGCCCAGGCAGCGAAGCAACGATCTAAGCTCACCCACCATCCAATAGGACCGCACTGCTATGACCGGACAATGTGCCGCGGGCGTCGATACGGGCTTCGTGACACTGGGCTATGCCAAGGTCGCATTCTTGGGCGTGGTGCAAGGTATCACCGAACTCCTGCCGATTTCATCGACCGCCCATATGCGCGTCGTGCCGGCCCTCTTGGGCTGGCGAGATCCCGGCTCGGCTTTTTCGGCCGCGATGCAACTCGCCGCGCTCGCCGCCGTGGTCAGTTATTTCTGGCAGGATGTCCGCCGCTTGGCGGTCGGTTCCGTGTCGGCGATCGGCCGTCGGCAGTTCGCCGATCCCGATCTCCGTCTGGCGATCTGGATCGCGCTCGCCACGGTTCCGATCGTGCTGGCGGGTGCTCTGCTGTCCAACAGCCTCAACACATGTAACTCGCCCTTTCGCGCCCTGCCCGTGATTGGCTGGGCTTGCATCGCGATGGCGGTGCTGATGGCTCTGAGCGAGATTCTGGCGCGCCACAGCCGCAGCGTTGAGAAGGCATCGCTGGTTGACGCGCTGGTCGTCGGGCTCGCGCAGGTCGGTGCCCTTATTCCAGGCGTATCGCGCTCAGGATCAACGCTCACCGCCGCGCTCGCGCTCGGATTTAAGCGCGAGGAAGCGGCCCGCTTCTCGTTTCTGCTGGGCATTCCGGCTATCGCTCTCGCCGGATCGAAGGAACTATGGGAGCTGCACAAAGCCCATCTCGACATGCATGGCTGGTCCGTTCTCGCGCTCGGCCTGCTTGTCGCGTCCGTTTCGGCATTCGCCGCGATCTGGGCGCTGATGCGTGTCCTTGAGCGGTTCTCCGCCTGGCCGTTCGTCATCTATCGGGGTATGCTGGGCGTTCTTCTGCTCGTTGCGACCGCCAACGCCAGGCTCGTTTAAATGGGGCGGCTTTGACAGGCCGCGCCAGAGGCGTCGCTAGCCCGGAAATCTCACACTGCCGTTTGGCCTGAGTGTGCTGGGCGCTTTCGCGGCCTTTTCGAGGTTCGCGGAGGCCGTCGAGAGGTTTGGCGGCAGCCCAACGGAGCATTTCGAGCTTTGCAGGGCGAGTGCCACCGTTCCCGGGGGTGGCGGGTGGATCGAGACGGCAGGCTGTGGACCGTGCGCTGTCTGGTTCGTCAGCGCGCAGCGGCGGTTCGCAAGGCAAGATGGGCAAGAGCCCCGCGGAAGAATTTCTTAGGCTGACCGCCCAAAAAAGAGAGCCCAACGCGAATGATACGCATCTCCGTCTGTCATGGACCTGTCCGACTTCGCCGGGCCGACCCCGATCGCGTAATTTCCTAGCCGAAAACGGTAATCGGCAACGAACGACTTTCGTCCGGCGCCTGTTCAACGGATATAGAACAGCCCACGGGGCCTTTAGATAAATCAGGCAGTCTGCCTTTCAGTCCGGCGCCATCAGTAACAGATATGGACTGATTTCAAGCCCTTTCGCGATCCTCTCGATATTGTCGATCGACACATTGCGCTCGCCGCGTTCGACGCCACCAAAATAGGTTCGATCCATTTCGATCTCGAGAGCAAAATCCTGCTGGCTCATACCTGTCGCCAGGCGACACCGACGGATGTTCGTCGCCAGGACATTTCGAAGAGAGCCAGGATGCGTTCGTTTCACGCCACATAAATCGAACTTAGATGGTTATAAGGCGACGGGTTTTAAGTATCATTTAACCCGGCTCGCATTAATAGCACTTCGATGACACTCATGCTGTCGGAACGATGAATGACGCCCGCGCGTCCTAAATGATGCGCTAAGCTGAAGAGACTTCAGGCCAAAATGGTCACAATAAAGTGCAAATAAGTAGCTTCGAAACGCACACGTTAGCAGAGACTTAAATGCAGACGCGTATCGTAGTCGATAGTCCCCTTCCCATCAAACTTTCGAATCATCAGGTCGGTCATTGCTAGGCTTACGAAACATCATCCTTGAAATGATCGCAAAGGGGGCCGACCTCACGGCGACCATGGACCGCTTATGCCTTGAAATCGAGGCACTTGCGCCAGAGGTGACCTGCTCGGTCCTGTCAGTCGATCGCGATGGTTTCCTTCATCCCCTGTCCGCACCCGGCTTGCCCGAGGAATTCTCCGCTGCACTTGACGGACTGATGATCGGCCCCGATGTCGGATCCTGCGGCAGCGCCCCCTATCTTCGCAAGCCAGTCGTCGTCACCGACATTGGCTGTGATCCGCGCTGGACCGATTTTCGGGAGGCGGCACTGCTGCTCGGCTTTCGAGCCTGCTGGTCCACACCGATATACGGTGAATTGGACCGGGTAATCGGCACGTTCGCCCTCTATTGCCGCCAACCACGCGCGCCGAGTGAGGAAGAGAAAGCCATAGTCGAGGCATCGACGCACCTCTGCTCCATAGCGCTCGAACGTCATGAGCGCGTGGTGGAACGCGAACGAAGGGCGAGCTTCGACCTGTTGACAGGACTTGGCAATCGATCCGCATTCGGGACGGCGCTCTCACTATTGCCTTGCGACAAGCCTGGAACATGGGCCTTGCTGATCCTCGACCTCGACAACCTCAAGGTCGTCAACGACGGTTTCGGGCACCATGCCGGCGATCTCCTGATCCAGGCAGCGGCGCGGCGAACCGAAGAGTGCGCCGCCCCGAACCGCGTCTTCAGGATCGGCGGCGATGAAATCGCCATCATCTTGCGAACCCCGGAGGCGCTGCATGATCTCGACGGCTTTGCTGCGCGCCTTCTTGCATGCCTGACGCAGCCGCTCGATTGCAACGGGCACTCTGTCGTGCCCAAGGCCACCATCGGGGGAGCCGTCTTCGGCCCCGGCGACCGGGGTCCCGAGACAGTACGGCAGAATGCGGACTTCGCGCTCTATCATGCGAAGGAAACCGGCCGGGGCGGCTTCGTGCGATATTGGCCAGGCATCGACACGCGCATCATCCACCGCATCGCCGCCATCCGGGACGTCGATGCCGCATTACGCGAGAGCAGGGTCGAGGCGCATTACCAACCTATAGTCCGGCTCGACACGCGAGAAATCGTCGCGATGGAGGCGCTGTGCCGGTTGAGAATGGCCAACGGCGGTCTCCTCGCCGCCGCGGCATTTCGCGAAGCCACTGCCGACATCCATGTCGCCTCGGAACTGACGCAACGGATGCTCGAAATCGTGGCAAGCGACATGCGGCACTGGCGGGATCGCTCCATCCCGCTTGAACATATCGGAATCAATGTGTCTCTGGCCGATTTTCATGGCGGGCAACTCGACAAGCAGATCGCATCGGCGCTCGCCGACCATGACCTCCCCCTCGGGCACCTGGTGATAGAAGTCACTGAAAGTGCCTATCCGGCTTTGCGGGACAAGGCGCTTCTCGAAGCTATCGACACGCTCCGCCAGAAGGGATTGAGAGTGGCGCTCGACGATTTCGGAACGGGCGGCGGGCTTCTGATGCCATTGCTTACGATGCCCGTCGACATGATCAAGATCGATCAAGTGCTGGTCGACCGTCTTGCGCCCGACGGCGCGGGCGCGGCGGTGATCGGCGGTCTGCTCCACACCGCGCGCGAGCTCGACATTCCGGTCGTTGCCGAAGGAGTCGAGAGTGAGGCGCAGGCGGCCCATCTGGCGCAACTGGGATGCCGGCTCGGCCAGGGTTATTTCTATTCGCGGCCGCTTGACTGCGAGGCTGCAACCAGCCTGTTGCTGTCTGCCAGGAGCGCAACCGTGCCTATGCGCGTGGGAAGGCCCGGACTGTAAGAAGATTACAGGTGCGGTATGCGTCACTTACCAGATGATGTGGTCGCGGATCAGTTCGATGGGGTTCGCACCAGCCCAAATCCCAGCACCCTCGTTGCAGAGCTTCCAGCTTCCGCACCAAGGGGCCTTCCAGACCCCGTTGGCCGGGACGAAGCTACGATGGCGGCGCCGAAGATGTTTCGACCAAATCGGCGCTGCATGTGACGCGACACGCTTTGCGCATAGCGTCGCTGCCGCCAAGCAGTCGGACTATGATAAACACCGACCGCTTTCCAGAAGTCGCCCGTCGTCCTCAATGCCGACAGGAATATCCACCGCGCTGCCCCGGCATTGAAGCAGGCATCGTGCATCAGCCAGGCGCGAACCTCGGTCTGCGAACGCCCGACAAGTGCGGCGATCTTCGGCACCCACCAACTGTTGATCTGCAGGGGGCCAAGATCGTGCGAGCCGTTGGTGTTGCGAACCTCGGCGCCGATCCACCCGCCTTCCTGATCGCGCAGGCCCCAAAGCGTCTTTTCGAGCCACGCTTTTCCGCCTGCGGCTTGCCGGATGCATTCGGCGATCCGTGCTTCCCCGTTGGCCGTGCCGCGCGCCTGGGCCGGTATTGCAACGGACAGGACGACACTCGCGCAAAGGGGCAAAGTCAGCCTGCTTATCGGGGAAAGACAAATTGCATTCAGTCGGAAGGAGTTCATCGTGCTCGTCCTTGGCTTGGGGACTTGTCCGGCTATCGATCGAAGCCGTGATCGGGCTGGGATTGAGGCTGAGGTTGAAATTCAGGCTGGGGCTGATGATCCGGCTGACCGTGGGCGGGTTCGGTCCGCGTGTTCACCCGGGATGTGCGGCCATCTTCGAGGTCAGGGCCTGTCCTGCGATCAATCACGGATTGCAGAACACGATCCAGAATCTCGCCGATCCCGCGCGCACCCTCGGCGATCCGTTCGCCCAGACCTTCGGGGGATCGATTGCGGTCAAGCTGCCGTTCAAGCGCACGGTTGCGCCGTTCCTGCCGGTTGCGCAGCTGCTCGTCGCGGGCGAGGGCCAGACGATCCGCATGACGATCGGCATAGGCCCGCATGCTATCCTTGTGGAGGCGGCCCAGCCCCTCAAGCGCCGAGTTCTTCTCGCCCGATCGCTGCTCCAGCTTTTCGACGAGGCGTTTTTCATCCTCGGTCCAGAGCTTCACGCCCAACCGTGCGCGGGTGATCGCGGTGTAATAGTTCTGCCCGTTGACCAGCGACGAATTGACCGGCGCCAGCACATAAACGCGCGCATAGGTTTTCGACTGCGCCGAATAGACCGTCTCGGCATAGCCATGATCCCAGGTCTTGTGCTCGCCAAGATCAATGGTCTGGACGCGGTCGTTCCGATCCCAGCGGATGGTCGCCTGCGTACCCTCCAGCTTCTCCACGGTCCCGCGCTCGGCATTCTTGAGACCGAGATCCTTGTTTACCAGACGCCACTGGATACGGTCACCCGCCGCTAGGTCCCGCTCCTCACGGTTGAACACATTAATCTGACGCGCCTGCCCCAACCGGGGATCCCAACGAACCATCCGGCCGTTCTCGTCGGCGAGACGAACCACCTGACGGCCACCGGCATCGCGCCCGATCCCGATTACGCGATATTCGGTGTCGCGGGCGATCCCGGCGACGGCGAGATCGCGCGCGAATGTCACCACTTGGCCGCCCGAATAGAAGCGCGCGAAATGCTTCTCCTGATCGGAAAGCCCTGCCGGCGTCAGGATCGCAAGCCGGGTATCCTCGGCCGCGATCGCGCTTTCGGATTTGAGCGTCTCACGGATCTTCGTATTGACGATCAGCCGCGTGGCGTTTTCCAGAACGAGAATATTGGTGGTGGCACGGGTTTCGGGCTTCAGCCGGGTCCATTCGCCAACCAGGCCCCTGGCCAGGCTTTCCGCGTCGGTGCCGCTCACCACCTTGTCGAGTTTCTCGAGCGAGGCTGCGTAGTCACCGGAGCGCGCGGCAGTTACCGCCGCCTTCATCGCACGGGTCTCCTGGCGCATCGATTCGGTGAGCTCGGCGGTGGGCAGCCCAAGCCGCTGGAGCAGCCAGAAGGGCTTGCCCTGCTCGATCGCACCGGTCTGCTTGTTGTCGCCGAGCAAGATCAGCCGCGCGCCCGTCACCCGGCTGATTTCGAGCACGCGCCGTGCCTGCCGGTTCCCCAATTGACCGGCCTCGTCGAGCACCAGCACATGGGCCTCGGTGAGCCCATGACCGCCGCTCGCGAGCAGGCTCGCGACCGTGCGGGATTCGACGCCGGCGCTCTTCCCGAGATTGGCGGCAGCCGACGATGTGGGGGCAAGCGCGACGAACTGGGTGCCCGGCTCGGCAGATTCCTTGAGTACCTGTACCAGCATCGACTTGCCGGCACCCGCCACCCCGTGCAGCCCCGTCACCCGGTCGCGCGACAGGCCAAGCGTTACCAGCGCACGATCCTGTGCCGAGGTAAGCCCGGCACGTTCGAGCACACCAAGCAGCCGGTCGGAGGAGGCGATCGGCCGGGCGTCGTCCAGCGCCAGCGCGAGCTCGCGGACCAGCGACTGCTCGAGCCGGGCGCTGCGCCGCGTGGTTCGTCCCCGCGCCAGAACCTGATCGCCGGTCTGGGCGCGGGCCGCAAGGAGCTTGCGGCGTTCCTCGTGCCCCGCAATCAACGGACGGATATCGGAGAAACGCACCTCGCCCACGTGGCTCGCCAAGGCATGGCGATAGAGCGTCCCGAGGTTCGACACCGCTTCGCGGGTCTCGGTCTGGCGGATGCCGAACAGCGCGGCGCGGCTGGCAGTGAAGGGATCGGGTTCTATTTGCTCGCCGGTCCCTTCCCGGCTTCTTTCCGTAGCCTTCGCCTGCACTCTGACCAGATCCTCGGCATAGGGCCTCGCGCGCTCGGTCCATTGCCCGCGCAGCTCCTCGAGGCCGACCTTCGCTTTGGCTCCCCGCGTCTGATAGAAGGAGGCGCGCCGGGCCGCCTGCCCGGTCAGGCCATGTTCTTTTGCATGGGCATCGATCTGCTCGGCGCGCTGCGAGGTCTCGCGAATAAAATCCTTGGGCACGCCGGTGATCTCGAACAGCCCCCTTCTCGGATCGAAATCGATCCCGAAGCCCTGTTCGCGCAAGGTGTGGGCGAGCTCGTTGCGGTAGATCTGGCCAGCGACCATCTGCTCGGCGAACATCGCCCGGGTCTCGAGGCTCGCCATCGGCGCGCCCTCCCCGCCGTTGGTCATATTGAGCACAACAACATGGGTATGAAGATGCGGGTCGAGCTCACGGCTGGCATGCTCGGTGAACCGCGCGAACAGCAACCGCCCGGTCGTCTCGTGGACTATCTCGCCCGCTTCCCGGCGGCGGAGCGCGGCATGTTCTTCGAGGTAGGCGAGCGCCGTGGTGACGGCCCGTTCATGCGCGGCGATGATCCGATCGTCGCCCGCGACCAGCGCCATGATCGAGACCGACTTGGGGGCATTGACGGCAAAATCCCATCCGGGGTGATGCTGGATTTCGCCGCCCATGCGGTGACGGCCGAGCTGCTGGCCCGCGACCCGGCCGGCCAGCAGTTCTTCGAACATGTGCGGGTCTACCTTGCCCGAGAGCCCAAGTTCAGGTGCGAGCCTGCCGCCCCATTCGCTGGGTTCCTCTCCGCCCTTGGTATAATAGTCGCCCACCGTATAGTAGCGGGCGATATTGCCGGACGTACCCTTGAGGCGGCGCGGATGGATCATGCCGGCTTCGCCTTGCGGGCAGGTCCGTTCTCGCGGTCATAGACGTCGATCTCGATGCGCTGGTGCCCGCGCCGCGGCGCCAGCGTGAAGTCCTGAACAGGTTTCGGCGGCTCGGTGGGTGTTTTGGGCGGCGTGACCGGCGGGGTTTCCGGTCCACTGACAGGCTTGTGATCGCCCTCGCTTGCGCCCTCTGGCAGCGGCGTGAACAAGTCCGTTTGGGGCGGGTTCATGGTTGGTTCGCCGGTCGGTTTCTGCCTCCGTTTGGGCCGCGCGGTTTTGGCTTTCGGAGCCGGCTGCGGCTCCGCCTGGCTATGAATAGCAGCGATGATCGCCTGCCCTTCGCTGTCACGCAGCGGCGGCGTATCGCGCTCGATAAACCCTTCCGCCAAGGTCTGCACGGTGTTGAACCGGTCTTCGAACCGGACCACCGGCAGGTTGCGCCCGAACCGGAGATAGCCGCAGAGGTTGGGAAGGTTTGTGACCTCGGTGTGCATCACCAGCGGGCGGGTCACCTGCATGCGGCTGAGGTTGACACCGTCGCGCATGTCGTTGACGCCGTAGGACATGCCCTCATTGGCCTCGACCTGCTCGACCTGCCCCAGATTTTCCGAAACATGTTTGGCGGTTGGGGTGTCGTTCGCCCTCAGCGCCACCCAGGTCGAGCAGTAGCCGGTGATCGCGGCGGCATCCTGAATCCCGTAGGTCGCTTCCAATTGCGGATAGGACTGGAACCCCAATATGCCGCAGCCGCCATATTTGCGGGCTCGCGCGAGGAAATCCGAAAGCGAGGGTAGTTTCTGTAAAGAAGGCAGTTCGTCGATGACGCAATAGAGCCGCCGCTTGCGGTCGGGCGTGAGGCTCATGATCGCCGAGATGGCGATGTCGAGCCAGACCGTAATCAGGGGTCGCAGCGAAGGAAGCTGGTCGGCCTTTACGGTGATGAACAGCCAGTTGTCGCCCTCCTCATTGGTCACCCAGTCGCGGATCGAGAGGCCCTTCCTTGTGTCGTCGAGGTAGGAGAAGCTGCGCATCACCGAGGCGAGCTCGGCCTGGATACCGGCCGAGGTCCGCTCCCCCTCGAGGCTGATGAAAGCCGCGGCATCGGTGCCGGCGGCGAAGGCGGCAAGGTCCTTAAGCTTGGATCGCAGCAGCCGGTCGAGCAGGACCGAGACCAGCATCTCCCCTTCCCGGGCGAGCTTCCTCAGCACTGCCACCAGCGTGCCGCGCGAGGCCTTGGCCCAGAAGGGATCGCCGTGCTTTTCGGGGATCGTCGACTCCGCGATCTGGTCGTAATGATAGTCGCGCGGCACATCGCCCCAGGGCGACCATTTGGCGGTGCGCATGTCGAGCGGATTGAGGATGATGTCCTTGCCCGGCCGGTAGAATTTCTCGACGAAAGTGCCGGCGGTGTCGTATATGATCGCCCGCTTGCCCTTTGCACGGATCCCTTCGAGCATCTTGACGATGAGGTTGGTCTTGCCAGTGCCGGGTGCTCCGCACAGGAGGATATGCTCGGGCTCGTAGGCGTCAGGGACAGGGACACCGCCGATCGCGAAGCTCCCCTTCTTCTGCCGCCAGAGCAGCCGCCGCACTTCGCGAACGCTGCCGAAGCGCGCGCCGCGGATATATTCGTTGGAACCGAGGCCCCGCCCCGTCCGGGTGAACGAGAACCAGGCGATCGCGAGCGCGGCAAGAGCGAACAGGCCGGAGATGATCGCGCCGTGGATCAGGTATAATTCAAAGGCGTGAAGGGTCTTCTTGGCGAGCCCGGACGCAAGCAGCCAGTCGGCCGAGGTCCAGTATTGCTGCCCCGCCGGGGTCTTGAACAGCACCGGATCGTTGGTGCCGGGCGCGGCATCGGCCTTGAAGCTCGCCTCGACCAGTTTGGTCACGACATAGCGCTCGTAGGGCGTCGATTTCTCCAGCGCATACCAGACGATCCCCATCACCCAGAGCACCAGGCAGGCGGTCATGGTCTGGAAGAAGACCTGGGTAGTCATGCGGACATTGTGGACGATCGACTGACCGCCGCGAGTCCAGCTGCCCAGCGTGTCGTTGCGGAATATGCTCATGATCGGGGCTCCTGAGGGTCATGCGGGTGGAGACGATACGTGCGGGCGCCCATGTTGAAGAGCGGCGGGAAGCCGGCAGCTGACGGCAGAACCGGGGAATGAAACACTTGCCTGTTCGATCTGTACGACAGGCCGAGACGTCGCTTGGCAGGTCCGCTCACCGGTCCTGCTCCGGATCGAGCAGGCCCCGTTCGCGCAGGACCGCCTTGGCATCCTGCATTCCCCGCTCGAGCAGCTGCGGAGAGCGCTCGCCGATCGAGGTCGCGACCAGGGTCAGGATCTGGATGACGATCCCGAGCAGTTCGTCCTGCGAGGAATAGATGTAGCGCCCGCGCGGGTCGGCGGCCTGCGCCAGGACCGAACGAACGAAATCGGAAAGGGACAGATTGGCGCCCTGCGCGCGGCGCTGGAGACTGAGATAAAGGGTGTCGTCCACCCGAACACTTATTCTGTGCATGCCGTTGCTCCGAAGTGGAGCCCGGCGACAGAATGTCATGAAGCGAGCGCATCAATAGCGTAAGCCTCGAGAAAACTCAAGAAAATCAGATGTCAGCCATGGCACCCGGCGCAAAGGCGCGGAAAATCGCGATTCTGCGCGAGGCCGGTTTGCTACGGGGTGACATGGATGCCGGAGGGCCGGTCCAGCGGGTGCCATGGCACCCAACACAACTCCTTGAACAAGCGCGGTAAATCGCCGCAGCACCCGTGCGTACGGTGCATTACAAAACGGCCACGGCCGTGCGTCTTTTCTTGCGCAGCGATTTCTCGCTGCGTCGCCTCGTCCCGGAAGGGGCGCGGCTCCCCCGAAGGGGTTTTGTCCTCCCGCCGGCGGCACGCCGGCAGGCTGATCCATGTGGGCAAAAGGGGGAAACGATGACGTCATGACACAACGTCGATCCGGGGGATTGCATGAGCAATTCCATGCTCCGATATTGGGGGCGGCGGGCAGACCATCCCCAAGGATGATCGACATGCCCAAGATGACCGACAGAGAACGCCTTGCCGACCTCGAAGCGCGCCAGCGCAAGATGGGCGAAGAGGTGGAAAAGACCCGCCGGAACTTACGCGGAAAATATGCCCAACTGGTTCCCGAGCTTGCGGTTGAACAGCTTACTGAACGCGAGTTCCGCGATGTGATCACCGCCGCCATTCGGGTGGGCGGCGCAGCCGCAATCGCTGCGCTCAAGCCCCTGCCCGATGCGAGCGCCACTCCTCAATCTACCCCCGCGAACAATCAAAAATCATCCCGCAGGGATGGCCCAGCGACGAGCATGGCGTAGCCACGCGCAGGAGGCCGGAGCCGCTCTTCGCGGCTTCGCATCGCCGCCGCGACGGACCCGGGCCGCAGGTCCGGGCTCCCGAGCGGGGGCGACCTCCATGCAGGCAAAAAAAGGGACCGGCCGGACGAATGCCCGACCGGTCCCACACCCTTATCTCACGCCGCGGCCTGCGCTGTCCGCTGGTCCTTGAGGGCGAAGAAGCGCGCGGGGATGCGCTTCGCCCTCACCTCCCGAGCCAGATGCGACTGCAGCCCGGACCCTTCGCAGACGATCGCTTCGACCGGACGCAGGTTCAGGAGCTGTTCGTTCCGGGCGAACCCTGCGCGCTTCCCCAGACGCCGGTCGAGCGTGAAGGCTATGAGCATGGTCCCGCTCTTTGCCGCCCAGGCAGCGGCAATGGCGTCGCACCCCTTGTCCTGCGCGGTCGTCGCCAGCACCATCCCCGGAATGCGCGCCTTCACACCGTCGAGCGTTTCGGTCAGCAGCGCGTGATCCTCCCAGACCTGCCCCCCTGAGAAGACCACCACCGGGCCCTGCGGGGCATGCGCCTCCGCCTTCCTCATCCGGCGCGCGGCGAGGAAGTCCTGCGCCGCGATGACCGAGGCGGTGCGCTTCGAGGAAACCAGCGATCCCTTCGGGCTGGACCAGGGCCGCCCGGTCTCGGCGAGATAGGTGGCTGCGGCATAATCGCGCATGCAGGCGACCGCTTCGCGCGCCTCGTCGAGGGACTGGCAGAGGAGCTGGGCTTCCTCGAGTTCCCCCATCATCACCTCGCTGCCGTCGGCGCTGTGCACCAGATCCTTGATCTTGACTGCGGCCCGGTCGGCCTCGCCATCGAGCTGGTCGGCGACCTTGTGGAAGCTGTGAACGATCCCCCAGGCAAGCCGCGCCGCCACACTTTCCAGCCTGGTATCGCGCAGCACGTCGAACATCGTGCGCACCAGCATTTCGGTAGCGAGCTGGGCTTCGGTTGCGTCCGGCATGTCGGCGGTCAGTTCTTCCTCACCGAACCCCATGCGGCTCGTCTCCTGCGCGCCTTCGAATGCTGCGCTGAAGCTGTCGGTCGTCACCATGGTTTCGGCGGCGATGAGGTCGGCGATTTCTGCGAAGTCACGGATCGTGCGGGTCGTCGTGGTCATGTCTGCCTCCTTGAATTGATTGAAAGAGGCATTTTCAAAGGCACGGGCTGTGAGCGCCGGGGTCAAGGATCGCGAAGCGACCGCGCAGCGGCGATGGGGGTCACGATTTTCTTTGGCGCTGCGCAAACGTCCGAAACAGAGCACTGCCGCCCGCCCGCCAAAGAAAATGGTGGGGCCCCGTCGTCCTTGAGGCCGGTGCTGTCCCCGTGCCAAACTTGGACTTGTTGGTAGAGAGAATTATACACCCACCTCGCCCCACGCACCCGAGGACCAGCACGGGCTCGATGCCCGTGTTGGCCCTGTTTGCGCCGACGCTGCGACCCCGAATCCCACCGTAAATTGGCGACGATCCAGCCATCGCAATGAGCGTGACAAGGCGGTGGAGTGGCTCCCCCATAGCATAAAAATGGGCCGGCACGCGGCAACCGCGTCCGGCCCAGCATCGTTGCCATCGGGAGCAAATGCGGAGGCGGAGAAACTTCGTCCCGCACCGGCGTCGAGCGATTAGGCCCGCATCCTCCGCACCGCGCTGTCGGCGACCTGATCAACCTTGCGGAAGGCATGGATCGGAACATTGGCCTGCCGCAGCGTCTGGTAGAGATTGGCTTGCAACCCCGAGCCTTCGCACAGCAAAGCCTCGACCGGCTTAAGCTCGGCGAGCTTGCGGTTGCGCGTAAAGGCGGTCTTGCGCCCATTGCCATAGAGGCCATAGGCGACGAGCGGCACGCCGTTTTCGCTCCGCGCCGCCCAGGCGGCGGCAATGGCATCCGCTCCCTTGCGCTGCCCAGTCGTCACCAGCGTCATATGGGGAATGCGCTGCTTGATCTCATCGAGCTTGGCCCAGAGTGTCTCCCAGTCGTGCCATTGGGCAGGCCCGGAAAACACCACGATGGGTCCCCTCGGCATGTGCTTCTCGCGGGTCGCGAGTTCACGGGCGCGCAGGAAATCGAGCGCGGCGATCTGGCTCGCGGTCGAGGCCGAGGATGCCTTGCTGCCGCGCGCCGCCGACCAGGGCCAACCCGACAGAACGCGGTACATTTCGGCGGCATAGTCGCGCATGCATTCGATCGCCTCGCGCTGTTCTGCGACCGACTGACAGAGGATCTGCTTCTCCTCCATCTCGCTGTTGTAGACCTCGCTCATGTCGGGATGACGGGCCATGTCCCCGACTTCCTGTGCCAAGGCATCCTCGCGCCGTTCGAGCTTGCCGGCGACGAAGTGGAAGCTGTTGACGAAGCCCCAGGCGATTTCCGCTGCGAGCGGCTCAAGCCGGGTTCCGGCGAACAGGTCGAAGATGGTGGCGACGATGCCGCCACATTCGGCCTGCGCGGCGAAGGGGTCGGGCATCTCATGCTCGCCGGGCTGCTCGCCCGGTTCGATGATCGACATGGCAAGCGGATCGCCGAACGCCGCCTGGAATTCGGGGGTGGCGGTCATCTCGGCGTAAAGTTCCTTGAGGTCGGGAAAGCTGCTGACGCTGCGCGCTGCGGGTGAACTGGCCATGGGTCTGGCTCCTTGACGGGAAAGGGAAATGAAAAAGGGCCAGAGGCGACTGGCGCCCCCGGCCCTTCGGCTGGCCGCCCAGGTCAGAACGGCAGGTCTTCGCCATCCTCGGCGCCAGCGCCCGCCCCCATCAGCGCGCCATCGTTGCCCGCCGTGCTGTCGCCGAAGCCGCCCTCGGACCGCTGGTCGTAAGAGCGCTGCGACGTGCCGAAGCCACCGCCGAACTCGGCGCGCACGGTCTCGCGACGCCAGGCGATGGTGAAGCCGCCATCCTCGGTCGGGAACAACGCGACGGGCAGCGGCTCGGGCAGGCCCGGGTCGTCGACCGTGCCAGCGAGGAAGGCTTCGCCGGTCTTCTTCGAGAAGGCTTCCCACAGCGCCCCGATCTGCACCCAGCGCCGAGCGACGTTGAGCGCGAGGATCTCGTAGACCGGCGCGCGGTCACTCATGCTTTCGACCTTGCGCAGGCCGATGCGGGGCAGGTCGATGGTACGCGTGGCGATGGAACCGGTCAGACGGCCGTTCACATTCCGGATTTCACCAATGTTCATGATCTCAACTCCTTCGATAATGTCGCTCTCGAACCATTTCTTCGCGACACCCTCTTCAAACCGCCTCTTCTCTAGGGACCCGGCCTTGCCGCCCGCACGGAGCGGGAGTTGTCGCACTTCCCTTCCCGCATGCCCCGGCCTCACCCATCGAACCGCCCGCGCCACCTCGACGGGCTGGCGCCCGAACCCCGTCATGGCTATTATGCGGGCATGGACTCGACGACGCTCCGCACCGTGGCCGACCTCGCCCGCAAGCGTGCCGCACGCGGTTGCTCGGGAGCGCAGGGCGATGGTCTGATGCGGCTTGGCGCTGCGCGCGCCCTCAACCAGCTCGCCGCCGATCTCGAAGCCAGCGCCACCGAATTCGAGCGGCGTCCCGCTTCGCGCCGCTCCCGCGCCTGACTCCATTCGTCTTCAGCACGGTGCATGGAATCTCATGCACATTCGCGCGGCAACACACCGCACCATCCCCCCTCGCCCCGCGGCAGGGATATAAGTCCGTCAGGAGCGAGACCCGCGAGAGCGGGGCTCGAGGCGCAGCCCGTTAGCCCGGTGCCCGCGCAGCGGGCAGCAGCCCTTCCCCTCAATCCGCTTCACAAACCGCCCAACGACCACAACCATGCGAACGGCAATCTGTGCCCCGCACATACGGAAGCAGGCGGAACACCAATCGAATGATGCCGAGGTGGGTCCGCAGAGCAGGAGGGGATGGAGTTCTCAGCGCAGCGGCATGGTCGGCGGACAGCATGACGGGCCTGCCGCGCAGTGAACCGTGCCCAATATGACTTGTCCAGTCGCAGGCCGATGAAGGCCAATCTCAGGCGCTGGCGAGACCGATCCAGGTCAGCGACAAACGATCAGCCCCAGACAGTTCGCCTTCGACGACAACGTCTTGGCCATCGAAATTCGAGAGATCGTCGGACGCCGTGAGGTAGAACAGCTTCTCCTCGGCCGTCTCGAGCATGGCGCTACGGCCATTCAGACGAAACCGCCCCGTCATACGGCGATAGGCATTGTTGCTGCGGCTTGCCATCACAGGTGCCGGTAACAAGGCATGACCTGCCAATGCGTGGCAGCGGCGCCGGAACGGGAATCGACTCGTTGAATGACCATGATGCTCTGTCGTTTGGCACGGCGTGGCAGGCAAGCCTATTCCCGTGGCCGTCACCCGGCGACGCAAGCGGCATACTCGCAGAAAATGGCCCGACCGGGAGGCATCAGCGCCTCCCCGTTCGGGATACTGGGTTATCCGTAGCGGATTATGCGGTTGAGCGGATACTGGTTAACAGCGCATCCTACTTTGTAGGGCGCTGAAGGCTACCCGGCCCCGGCCTCCAGAACCTCGGGAGCGGAAGGCATCAGCGCCGCCCACCCGCGCCCCTAGAGCCTCCCCCTCAAACTTGATTCGCCCGCGTAGCAAGCACATATCGGGATCAAGAAAGGACTATTCCGATGGCGATCAAAAAGCAACCGGCGGCCAACGCCGACCTGCGCACCAATGAAAAGAAGTGGTCCAAGCCGCTCATGGATGCCGGCTGGACCGCGTTGCCCAGCGTTATCATCGAAAACCAGAAGCAGCTTGGCCTCTCCCCGCTCGACCTCAACATCGTGCTCTACCTGGCGAGCAAGTGGTGGACGCCGGAAGGCAAGCCGTTTCCTTCCAAGAGCACGATGGCAAAAGCCATGGACGTGCACCCCCGCACGATCCAGAAGCATGTCGCGGCGCTGGAAGGCGCTGGCTACATCCGCCGTGAAGAGCGGCGCACGGAGACGGGCAGCAAGACGAACGTCTATCACCTCGACGGCCTGATCAAGGCCGCCAGGCCGTTCGCAGAAGAGAAGTTGGCCGAGATGAAAGACAAGGCCGAAATGGCAAAGCGGCGACAGAACCGCCGCGGCGCACCCAAGCTACGCCTGGTGAAGGGCGAGGAGTAGAACCGAAGTCATGTCTGCCCATGAACAAGCGCCGCCGCCCAAGGTCGCGCCGCGCCTGGTCGGCGCGCCGAAGATCAGGCAACTGCTCTGGTGCGATTTTCCGCAGGACGCCCAGCTGCCGGAATTCTGGAAGCGTCGACCAGTGATCATCCTGTCTTACCGCAACACACTGCACGGGGCGGTCACCGCCGTCCCTTGTTCGACGCAGGCCCAGCCGGGAAACAACTGGGCGTTTCCCTTGCAGACCACGATCGACGGCCGGGCGGCATGGGCGATCTGCGACAAGATCACCAGCGTTGCCGTCAGCAGACTCCTTCCCGACAAGGGCGGTATCGTCAGGATGCCTCAGGTCGAGTTCGACGACATGATGCGGCTTGTGCTAGCATGGCTCCCGGTGCCCGCAGCGCCTCCCGCCCCGTAGTTTTTAATTGCATGTTCATACCCTGACACCTATATGGGGAGCACAGGCGGCCTCCCTCAGGAGTGTCCGTTTCCCGCAAGGGAACTAAATGCCAAGGCAGTCCGAAAGGGCTGCCTTTGGTTTTTTGGGGCTCAGGCAACTGCAGGATGGACCGGGAGAAATCGGGTCTTCGCAGGCCAGTGCATATTGGCTCCAGCCCGGCAACGCTCCGCTCAGGCAGTTCCCAACGTCTCGGGCAGAACGGCCAGATGCACCGGCCGGTGCGAGCCCAGCGTCTCGACCAGTCGGGCTTCGGCCTGGACGAGATCATCGAGTGTCTCGAAGGCCTCGCTGGTGTAGGCACCGCGGGCGAAATGTTCGTCCTGTGCCGGGACCATTATCGCATAGTCCGCAGGCCAGCGACAAAGCATCAGCCAGGGCCATTCCGGACGGGGCGGCGGGTAACGAGCGACGACGATGTCATCGGCTCGAAGCGCGGAAAGACGATGATCGAACAGGTCGGGCACGACTAGGCGCGATCGTTCCATTGCGAGGAAGGCCGTTATTTCCGCATATTCAGCGTCGGTCTCGAGGATCACGGGGTAATAGCGCCCCAGAGGGAGGCTCGGTGACGCGTAGACGGGCGGAATGTCGATGAGAAGCACGTCGGGCATGGTCGCAAGCGGGCGGCCGTACAATGCCCGCCGGGCGGCAAGGTCGTCGAGAAGGCGCATTGTTTACTGCTTCGAGCTGGCCGGCCATGCCGGTCAAGCTGAATTCAGGCCAATCCTGCCCGTTCACATAACGGGCGAAGACCGGGATCATGCGGTTGCGGGACTCCCAACCGACTTCATTTCCGCAGGTCCGCAATACCCAGTTCCGCCCACATCCATGAGAAGTCGTAGCTGGCCATGGGATCGCATGAGCCCTGCGTCCTCGCTGTGCCATGCTCCAGATATTTAAGCCATTCAGCGACTTTCGTGCGGCCAGCCTTGGTGCGGGCAAGCGCGCGCGGGGTCTTGCCGCCCAGCATGGGAACCGGCTCATCCAGCGCGCTGGCATATTCGCGGTCGAGCATGGCGTGGACGATACGCTCCATGTCCTGCGGGTCGAGTTCCGGCTCTTCCTGATGCGGGCCATGGTGAGCGTCGTCGTTCAGCATCTGCTCCAGTGTGCGGATTTCGGTCAGCGGAGTACCCACCAGGGCATCCAGCCAATGCGACAACTGCATCCTGGCGCTCTCGGCCCGTTCGGCGCTGTTGACCTCGATGGCCACACGCCGGCCTTCCAGCGCGATCGTGCCGAACACCGGCGTGCCATCGTCCATGGTGCTGGTAATGCGCTGGCTGCCGGTCGGAACGGCGCGCGTTCGCCTGTTCCCACCAGCACGTAAGAGCCAGTTCCAGAATTTGGGACCGGCGGTTTCGAGATCGGCGATCGCATCCAGCCTTTGCGCGATGTCCCTTTGGGTCGCCCCCTTGGCGATGGGAAAGACGATGCGGTGAAACACCACGTCCTCTCCATCGGCATTGACCAGTTCGGGCAAGCCGGATCTGGCCGAGGCACCAAGACAGTCCCGCAGCCACATGGCGGTGAACAGCGGGGCAGTGTGGCGCAGCAACTGGTCGCGATCGGTCACGTCGAAGCCGGCGTCCGGATCGGGAGATGCGGAAAGCCGCGCAAAGGCCGCGATCAGTTCGGCGCTGGCTTCCGGTCCGAACGACAGCAGTGCGCCCGAAATACCATGGGTTGCGCGCACTTCGACGACCCGTGCGGCGATGCGGTCCCAGTTGACCAGCGTCTGTGTCGCGCTCCGCTCATGCACGGTGACGGGTTCGGCATCTCGCAGCAGGTCGCGCAGCTTCATCGACTGGCCCGGGACGACCTCGCTCACTTCGTAGAGCGACATCACCGAATGGCGCAGCGCCCGCATATAAGCCTTGCTGGGTGCCTTCTCGTTCCAGCCCCGGCGCTTGAGGTAGTCCTCGACCAGGTTGAGCCCGTCGGGTCCGATCTCTTGTGTCAGCAGATCCTCGAAGGCGCAGCCCCAGAGGTTTCCTTCCCAATGCGACCCGATCCGGTCGAAAAGCGCCTCGGGATCGAGCCCGGCATCTTCCAGGACTGGGCCAAGATGAGCGGACAAGGTCTCGTCCATTGCTTCGGCCCAGGGTGAGCGGTCGGCATATTTGATGAGACCGGCAATATCGTAGGTGGCTTTGGTCTTGGACATTGAACGGGTTTTCCTCACGGGAAGGACATTTCGCAACAGGTTGGCTGAGTGGTCCATCGGATGGTGACGATCCCGGCCCCACGCTGTTGGCGACTACACATGGTCTTGGCAGTCTATTCCGGCCAGCAGCATGTGGGCAGCGCATCTCCCGATTGTACGCAGGATATCAGGCGACCAGCGCCAGGATTTGCTCGTCCCGTTGGGGTGCTCGGCTGGTCGTACGGAACGGCTGAACCGGATTGCCTGTTCTCACGATGAATTGGCTCCTGCCGCTTTGCCCACGCTTTCTTAGCGCGACTGCGTATGCGTGCTCGAACGACGCGAGCCGCTGGCGTCGTGGGGACAGCAATGGCTCAAGCTCCGCGTAGGGCATGTTGCATCTCCAGATAGGATGGCGAGCAGGGCGACGATCGGCTCGCGAGCGATCAGTTTGGCCAGGAAGACTGATCCTTGGGCAGGCGTCCGTCGGGATCGTGAACCCCCAGCCGATCGTCAGCTGTCAGATTGGAATTGAAGATCACGAGATTGGTCCCACCCGGATGCCGGATCGAGGGAAAGAGAATGCCCTTGTGGCCGGCGGAAATGACCTGATCCGCCAATATCCAGGAGGGCGGCGTCACCTTGTCGATCCGGAGCATCCGCCGCCAGGAGCAGTCCCACTCCGCCCATCCGTCCGCCCAATGAGCGGGGTCATAGCCGCCCGACAGATCAACGACGCCGTCGACCGAAAGGATATAGCTCGCCAACATCGCCGGCGGGACGAGCGATGAATCCTGCCGGTACTCTTCCAAAGCGGTTTGCGGGGCTCGGGCGAGATAAAGCGCTTCGACGCCGATGCGATTGAAACGACCGCCTTCGGCCGCCGCGCCCGCACCGCTCAAAGGCACGTAGGCCCATTTGGGGGTGAGGTAGCGGTAGAAGACGTCATCGGGACCAAGCGTGGCGATCTTCACCCGCTGGCGCCGTTCTCAAGATCGCGCAGATGCGCCATCACCGCGTCGGAATGGCCCTCAGCGACAAGTTCGGCGGCGGTCTTGTGATCGTAATCGGCGATCGGCTCGTTGCGATACCAGAAGATCGCCTTCGACACGTCACCGGTCAGCGTGGCGGCTGCGGAAATGACCCTCACCATCTCGCGAAGCTTGTCCTGCAGACGTTCCGAAGCCGGGTTGCGCAAGGTATTGCGGTGAACTCCGGCCAGATTGGCGAGACCCGCGACCTGTACCCCCAATGCGGCGGAAAACCGCTTGGGCGAGATATAGGGCGTGCGCGGCTCTTGCAGGCTTTCGACGAACCCCGATATGGCAGTGGTGCGCCGCTCCATCGATACAGCGTTCATGGTTACCTCCTTTGACCAAGAGTATTTGCACATAATATGCACATTTTCAAGGCTCGTCCACGCCCATCGGCGCAATGAATTCGTCGCGTAGACCGAAGATGTGGTCAGCGGATAGCCACGGCCGTGGGTGTTCCAGCTAGCCCGATGCGGACACAGTCGCTGCATTCGCGAAAGCAAGTTCCACCTGGCCACCACCAGCAACCATCGACACCTGCCGTCCGGCGGGAATGAGCCAACCGATCTCGTCGTGAACGATGTCGCGGATACGCTCGAGGATCGCCGCGTCTTCACCCAGGAGCAGGGCGTTGGCGATCTGCCGTGCCTGCATCTGGAAATTGCGTTGCTGGGTGGACCAGCTGTCGTCATCGACATCATCCCGCGCGCAAAAGCAGGTGTCTTCCAGCAGATCGGCCAGGTCGTTGGGTGCAATCGCGCAACCGGGCGACAGCAGGATCACGGTTTCTTCGAGGTCGGCCGACCAACCGTCATCGGGCGCAATCAGGACGTCGGCAGGCATGGAATGGCATACGGCGGCGTCGGTTCCGTCTCGCGACGGGTTGACCGTGACGTCGAGTGCAATTGCCGCCACGTATCCCGATTGGACTGTGTCGGGGAGCGTACGCCCTTCCTCGTAGCGGAATGTGCCCCTATCCGTCTCGAACCGGAACGACAGGTCCGATATGCGCGGCAGGGCGTCATACCAGCCATATCCCTCGAACTCGGAGACCTCGCGAACCAGCGTACCGCCCAGAGCCTCCCCCGATCGCAAGACACGGGCCGCGCATTGCTCGATTGGCGGCTCGGCGTCGGGGACCAGCACCATCGGTACGGCGGCGACGCGCTCGCCGTCCGGCATGCCCTCGCCATCGGCGGTGCGCGGAAACCAGGCCAACAGCCAAGCTTCGGCTTCGGGGAGGTCGACAGCAAGTTCCCGGGCGCGCAGCCATTGTGCACGGGCCAGACGATGCCGACCGGTTTGGGCGATCGTGCGGAAGATCGCCCGCTCGGCGGCCTCGCCCAAGTGCTCGAGCGCCGCGTTCTGGACCATTTCCTTGCGGGCCGGGAGAACGAGCTGCAGCGCCGGGGCATCGGCGATGTCCACCCGCACATGCCAGGTTTCGCTGGCGTCGACCTCGCTGATGCTCGGCATGGGGCAGGAGACCGTGAGGCCGTGAAAATTGATGCGCGGATAGCTGGAGGGAATGTGTCCGCGATCGTGGAAGATGCCGATGCGGCACCCGTGCCACCCCTCGACACGCACGGCTCCGGCGAGAAAATCGGTCCGCTTGAGTTGCTCACCCTTGAACAGCACCGGAAGCGGGTAATGCCGGGCTGCATTGGCCGCAGCATTGGCGAGATCGGCGATCCATGCCTCGGGCATGTCGATACGGATTTCCGTGCCGAAGTCGATCTCCCAGGGCTCGACAGCCAGGGCGGCGCCTGTCTCCCAGGCTTCGGGCGGAATGACGACCCGCCAACCATGGTCGGCGCCCCGCGCATGGGAGCGTATCTCGACGCGGCGCCCCGCTAGGCTGAACACGCCCATGCCCGCCGGGTCTTCACGGTGGGCGATGGCCGCGTCCCAGCCTGAGTCGCCCAGCGTCACCAGCTTGGCCGGATCATCGACACCGATGCCGTCGTCGCGGATAACGAGGATGGCGCGGCCGCCAACATTGATGGTATCGATCTCGACGCGGCTGGCGCCGGCTCGGCGCGAATTCTGGAGCGCCTCGACGAGGACATCCGACACGCCGTTGTTGAAGAATCTGGTGATCTTGCCCAGCAGCGATTGACCGACCGAGGTGTGGATTGTGGCAGGAAGGGACATGGCGCGCTCCGCAATACCGGTGCAACCAATTCCGCACCGTCCTATCCGCCCTACCCCCTCCCCCTCATGGCGAAGAGACGCGCAACCTGTGCCTTGCGTCGAGGAGTTCGGCGAAGCGCTGCCTGACGGCGCGGGCATCCCGGAAATGGTTCGCAAGGTCTTGGCGCTCCAGCAGTTGGGTCCGCGCCAGGGCAATCCGTCCTGCTTCCTCGATTGTCGGCAATCGCGGCGGCCAGCCTTTCACGAACCGTAGGGCCGGTGGCATCGCCGCTTCGATTTCGCGGCGCGCGACGGCGTCGCGCTTGGCGAGAGCTATGTCGCGCGCCAGTGACGGAGCCAGCAGATGCGGCGCCACGTCGGCCAGCCACCGTCCCGGCTGGAACGAGAAGGTGGAGGACGCCTCCATCGCGACCAGGTGGCGGTAAAGATCGAGATTGCCGGCGGCGCGGCTCGCGGCGGCGAGGTCGGCGCCCGAAGCGAGGACACAGAAGGCGCAGGACAGTCTGGTGGATCCATGGCAGCGATAGGCTTCGTGAAGCGGCAAGCCGTGCCGGTCGTGGCAGGCGAAGACCTGCGGCTCCGACCAGTCGACAAGCGGATACCAGCTCAGCATACGCGTGCCCGAGGCATTTCCGGGCCTGGCGAAGCGGGTGTCGAGACGCGAGATCGGCGTACCACGCCGCGCGGCGCTTTCGGCCCGGCGCAGGCCGATCACCGAGACAATCGTCTCGCCCCGGTAGCGGCGTGTCAGCTCGGGTCCAATGACCTGGGCCTTGAGTTCCGAGGTGCAGAACCGAAGGCTGGCCGAGGACCACGGGCCGATCAGGTGATAGAGTTCGAGATTTTCGTAGCGGCGGCATCCACGGGCGAAACGTTGTTCCCAGCGCGCGACCATATCGCCGGCGCCGCGGCGCACGACGACGAGCGGCAGACCGAGGCGACCCGCAACCGCTGCGACGGTCGCGGGGGTGGAACGCCATTCGGCGCGGCCGAGATCGGCATGGATGGCGATCCGGCGCGAACGGGGATGCCCGAACAGGTCGAGCAAGGCGTTCGCTGCCTGCGCGCTTGCGGTGGAATCCTTGCCGCCCGAAAGGCTGAAGGCAAACCAGGCGCCGCCCGCGATGGCATCGAGAACCGGAGCGTCGATCGCGACGTCGGGGTCCGCGCCGGGCACTCGCCGCGCGACAGAAAAGGGGATGTTCACCCGCGCTACTCCGCTGCGAGGTTGCGGATCATTCGGCAGCCAGAAGGATGGCGAGAGCTTGCCGGATCACGTCGTCGTGAGCGCCATTGACGATCACGGCCTGGCGGTTGGTGGCAGTGACCGCGCGCGCTACGAGATCGAGCGGACGCTTGCGCAAGGGGTATTGGAAGACCTGGCCGCGTTCGATCGTGACGAGATTGGTGCGCAGCAGCCCCTTCAACCGGCGATATTCGAGTTCGCGCGCCAGCAGGTCGCCGACTTCGGCCTCGAGGTCATGTTCGAGGGTCAGCCCCTGATAGGTGCGGACCGGGCGGTTGGCCTTGAGCCATGCATTGACCTCGGCCTCGCTCCACCGTCCGATCTGGCGGTAGAAATCGCAGCCGCCCTGCCCCTGATTGCGGGCATCGAAGGCACGCTCGCCATCGATCCAGATCTCGGCGGTATAGGCATTGGATTCTTCGGACAGTTTGGCGTTGTGGTTGATCCGGCGCAGTTCGATCTTCATCGCGTCCTCCATCGCTGCCCGGCAATTCCGGGCACACAGCGCCACCCCCTCTCCTTCCGGGTCGCAAATCGGGAGGACTTGGCCAAACTGTCGACTTCGATCATGCCGCGAGCTTGGTGGCCTCGCGATTGAACCGCTCGATCCAGTCGCGCATGATCGGGCGCTCTTCGACGGGAATGGCCGCGGCCACGCGTTGAAAATCGACCAGCTCGACCGGCGCGCCGACGATAATCGCGTCGATCTCTTCCGGATCGAGCAAGACCTGGTCGCGGATATAGGCGGTCATCGAGCCTGGGCGCGCGGCGGTCGATGAGCGCCATAGGCCCTCGACCGTGCGCAGGCGCGGTGCCGCGCGGGCCTCGACAAGCACGATGAGACGCAGACACCAGCGGGGGAGCGAGCGCAATTCGTCGACTTTCTGGGCAGCGCAGAGCCAGCAGGCCGACTTGATCGGCACGGGGAGACCTTCCTCGCGGATGCGCTGGGCGCAGCGGGCCCGGTCCCAGCCCCACTCGCGCAGGGGATAGCGATAGTCGAAGCGTTCGCTGACGTGGCCTTCGCGGTGAGCATAACGGCGGCTTTCGGCGGGCGAAGCGTCATAGCCGATAAGCTTCACCACCTTGTCGCCACGCCTCCAGCAATCCTGCGCGCGTTTCCAGCGCGCCACCCACTGGTCCTGCGGCTGGATCTTCCACTTCTGGCTGCAAGAGTGGCGGCCGAAGCTGATCGAAGGCAGCGTCGCGTTGGTCAGGCAGTTTTCGAGCAAGGTGAAATAAGGCGGCCAATGCTTGAAACGGCGCGGCGTGTAGCGCACCATATGATGCTCGATGCCGCGATCATCCATTGCTGGAACAGGGGCAGGAACGCGTAGGTTTCCTCGCGCTCGGTCCCGGTATCGGCGGTCAGCACAACCGAAAGCGGCAGGCCCCGCGCGACCCATTCGATGATCATGGCCGTGCTGTCGACACCCATGCCCCAGGCGGCAACGACCAGGGCCGACAGATGGCTGGCAGCGGTCAGCATGGGAGGCCTACCAGGGGAACTTCGGCAAGCCATCGACTTCGCCGGCATCGCAGTCAAACAGCAGGTAATCGCAGCCCTGCTCGCGCCCGACCCGCATCGCGGCGAGCACTTCGTCCGGGATCTGCTCCCGATCGGGCTCTTCGGCCTCGCGGGTCGGGATGAACCAGCCATAGTGCGTCGAAGCGACCGCCAGCGGCCGGCTCGACGGTTCAAGCGTAGCCCAACCATCGAGCAGGTCGGCGGTTTTCATCGAGACATGGACGGTGCTCAGCACGAGATGGCGGCCGATTTCCAAGGGAGGTTCCTTTCCGGGCGCATTGGAAGGGTGTCGGCCGCCACCTGACGAAGACGGCCGACGGGGGATGGGCCGATTCAGTTGACCCGTTCGAGCAGCTTGCGCGCCTTGCCCTCGAGTTCGAGCCGGCTGTCCTGATTGGTCTTGGTCCGGGCATGCGCGGTGATGCCCTGCACGAAATCGTAGAGGCTTTCGGGCGGATAGCCTTCCTCGACCAGCACCGCGGTGATGATCTTCGAGGTCTCGGCCTTGGAGAAGCCGCGCTTTCTCAGGAAGTCCTCGCGGTCATCATCCTTGCGGGCGACGATCCGCTCGCGCGCCTGCTTGATGCCATCGACGAAGCTGCGCGGCGAGGAGTCGGCGAAGTGTTCGAGCGCGGGCGCGGCCTCGTGCGCAAAACGGTTGGCGGCGAATTTCGAGTGACGGATGTTGATCTCCTCGAAATTCTCGACACCCCACAGGTTGCGATTCATGCATACCGCACGCAGGTAAAAGGTCGCGATTCCCAGCGACTTCGAACCGACTTCTGAGTTCCAGCAGTAGAAGCCTCGAAAGTAGAGATCGGGCTCGCCGTTGGGGAGCTTGCCGGCCTCGATCGGATGGGTGTCATCGACCAGGAACAGGAAGACGTCGCGGTCCGAAGCATAGAGCGTGGTGGTCTCCATGCTGACATCGACATGCGGGTTGTAAATCATGCTGCCCCAGTCGAGCACGCCCGGGACCTTCCAGCGCGTGTCGCCGACGCCGTTGCCGGCGATCCGCATGACGGCGCTCACCAGTTCGTGATCCCAGATACGACCGTATTCTGGCCCAGTAATCGCGCGCAGTTCGGTGCGGCCATCGTCGGTCTGGAGCAGTTTGACCTGTTCGCCTCGATGGGAGAGCAGGCCGTGCTGCATGTTGATGCCGGCGAGCGCGGCGGGCAGCGTGCGCAGGTAGGACGCAGGCGCGCCGACCAGGCTGGCGAGCTGGCCGAACGACCAGTTGGTGGGCGCGATTGGCCGGGCGTCGCCGGGCGCGATCAGCGAGAGCCGCTCGGGATCGTCGCTGCGCGCCTCGACCCGCACCGCCCGGCTCTCGACGACGCGCGTGGTGGCGCGGTCGGCGCGGCGGCGAACGCTGTCGTGGAGATCGGTGAGCGAGAGGAAGCGTTCATCGTCGGGCCGCGAGAACCATTCGGACGAAACGCGGCTGACATTGCGGCCACGCGAGATGTCGACGCGGTAGCCGCTGCTGACTGGACGGTCGTGGGACGGACCGGCAGGTGCGGGATGATCGAGGACATCGTGGTCGATTACGCGGGCAAGACTGGCCATGAAGCTGCTCCTGGAAATGGAAGGTGGAATGAGCAGGTGCATCGCCGCATCCGCGCTCATCCTCTCCCACCCCCTTCCTCCCGATGCCCCGGGAGCTCAGGCTGCGGCAGGCCGCCATTCGTAAAGAATATGGGCATCCGGCTCGTGTTCGTTGCCGACGGCGATCCGCACCAGGCGCCCGTCGCAGGCAAAGTTGCTGGCGCGGGGAAAGTCGCAATAGCTGCGCCCCTCGAACACGAAATCCTTCGAGCGGATCTGGATGACCTTGCGGGCCGTGCCCAATGCCCGGTGCTGGTAGGGCGCGTGCAGCAGGGTCAGGTTGTCGCCGGGCTTAAGGCGCTTCTTGAAGCTCGCCAGCGACACAAGGTTGTCGACGGGATTGGCCTGCCCGCGCCGGGCCGCGAGCGCTGCCCAATAGGCGGGGGCGATGCGCACTTCGTTGTAGAACGAGACCGCCATGAAGTCCTGGTAGAAGTTGGAGCGGCAGTAGCCGTACCGCTCGATCTGGTCGCGCACCCGGGTGATGAACTCATCCTGCGCCTCCCGGGTGGTCAGATCCTCGGTTGCGTCGAGCACCTCGGCAATCATCTTGCGGCCGCCGGAAAAGCGCTGGCTATGGATGGCGAAGCGCACTTCGGGGAAATGGCTGGCCAGATGCCGTTCGATCCGGCGGCACAGGACCGGCAGGTCGTCGGCCGGGCAATGGAGATCCCCCTCGTAGTGGAAATTGCCGCGTTCGTCGTGGTCGGTCTGGCTGTAGAGGCGCAGCGAAGGCACCGCCGGTGCGGATGATAAAGTCATGATACTGTCCTTTGGTTTGCGGGGAAGTTCAGGCGCAGCGCGCGGCGACCCAGTCCCAATAGCCAAGCCGGGTGTCGCCATTGGCGACTTCGGCCTGCCAGTCGGCGAGCGGGTAATCGGGGCTTTCGGCCCAATGATCGTCCGGCGGGAGAACGATTCCCGTCACAGGATGCCTCCCTCGAGCGCAAGTGAAAGCGCCTGGCGGGTCGTCTCGATTTCGATGCGATCGGCGAAGACCGCGCACCATCCGCCGCCGAATCCGTCCCGCCTGGCACGCGAACACGAAAAGCCAAATTCGAACCCGATCGGCGCCTGCCGCACTGTCTCCTGGCAGCAGCGGTGGATCAGGGCGGCCAGCGCAGCGGGCTGGAAGTCGATCATGCTCCACATGGAGACGGTGCTGACGCCGGGCTGGTCGAGCGTGTTGCCGCCCTCGAACTCGACTCCGAAACTGGGAAACTCGGGATCGTCGAACAAGGTGACAAAGCCGCTCCAGGGATCGTCTGGCGATGTGGGCGGGAACGCCGCGAGGAATTCGGGCGTCGGCTGGCTCGGCGTGTCCCCGTTCTCGAGGTCATGGCTCGCCTGGAAGGCCTCTTCGATCAGCGCCATTTCGGCATGGCTGCAGGTGAAGGCGAAGCTGCCCTGGGTGTAGTAGTCAGCCATGGAGCGCCTCCTCTACGGGCGCTGCCTCATCGCCATCCTCGATAATCGTGAACGGCGGCGGCACGAACTCGGCAAGGCGGAACCAGCCCTCGATCGCTTCCAGCGAGCCGAGATCGCGGATCATGCTCCGGGCAAGAACGATCTCCTCGCTCTCGGTCATGTCGAACTGCACCGCGGCGCCGGTGCCGGTGAAGATCACCCGTTCGGGTCCGAACGCGCCGCCGCAACTGCCGGAGTTCCGGACATAGGCGAGGCCGTGCTCTTCGCAGAATTCCTCGGTCCAGTCGAATGTGCCACCGGCCAGTTCGTAGGCGCAGGCTTCGACGGTCGCACCGCCGGAAACGTCGGATTCCTGAAGCGGTTCGCCCTCCCAGTCGGCGCGGCCACCGTCGGAGGCGATCGCCTCGATGAGGTCGGGAATCAAGGATCGCGAAATATTGCCGCCGATTTCGATCGACGCGCTGGCTCTGTCAGCCATGATGGTTCTCCCGCTTGAAGATGGAAAGTGGTGAAGATGGGAAGGATCACGCGCTCAGCGCTCGTCGGACGCAGCACCGATCAGGTGGCGCAGTTTGCCCCAGGCAAGTTCCTCGCCCGTGCGCAGCCCGCGATGGAGGCCCTGGGCGTAAAGCCGGTAGGCGGCAGCCGTCACTTCCGGCGTGGCGCTCGCCGGAAACAGCGTGACGAACTGGCCCTCATCGTCGAGCAGTTCGAACACGTCGGCGCCGGAAGAGAGCGTGGTGATCGCGATGCGCGCCGGGCTGTTCAGCGCTTCGAGGTCCGCGTTGTAGCTCTCGACAAACAGCGGGTCGAGAATGGGATCGTCCTGGGTCATGGGGGTTCCTTCGAAAGTGCCACCGACCATCCGGCAGCGCCTTTCCCCTTCCCCACTTCCCTTCCGGGCCGTCCGATCATATCCGGCTGGAGGCGATCGGACGATAGCCGGTTCGTTTAGGCCCGCGCCGAGAGCGACGCCGCGATGGCCGCGAGAACCTGCTCGGCCCGGTCCACCGGCACGAAGACCCTGGTCACATAGGCGATCACCTCGGTGAAGCATCCGCGCGCCTTCAGCCATTCGCGGTCCTGCGGCTGGGCGCTGCGCAGTTCGAGCCGGCGGCTGTTGTTGACGAAGACCGAGACCAGGCGCGCGCCGTCGAGGCCCGGCACGGCCACGCCTCCGTCGCTGCGCGCCGCCGCGATCAGTTCGGCAGGCGTCAGGCGAACCGAAGCAGCAAGGCCGAACTCACCCTCGAGCTTCTCGACTGCCGCCGGCATGACGATACGGCCGAGCAATGCATCGCCGCTGCCATCGGCGATGCGCCAGACCCGGACATCGTCGGCGGGGAGCTTGTGCCAGACTGGCAGGAGCAGGCCGGTCGCCAGGCTGATCGTCTCGACATCAAGCGCGGCCGAAGCCGCCGCAACCTCGGCCTCCCAGAGTTCCCGGAATTGCTCGTGCCCGATCGGTTGCCAATGGCTGGTCCAGAGCGCGCCCAGCGATATCCGGTCGTGTCCGGTCGGGCGGACCAGCTGGCACATCGGCACCGGCCTGCCTTCGTCATCGGTCACCGACCAGGACGGCACCCTCAGCGCGACACGGCCAGAACGCCCGTTGCGCAAGAAGGCGATGTCCTCGGTCCCCTGCCAGATGTGCATGAGATGGCCCCAGCTCGTGGTGCGGGGTTTCATGTGGAGTTCGAGCCGCAGCAGGCGGGTCTCCGCACCGGTCAGCGGATCGGTGCGCAGAACCTGATCGGACAGCGGAACAATCCGCTCGGCTCGGATCGTCTCGACGCCGAGATCGAGCGTGCCCGCCTCTCGCGCGGCATCGACGCGGGCCTGGATGAGACCGATATATTCCTCGAAGATCGCGTTCTGCGTGGCGATGCGGAGCGCCAGGATGCGGTTGAGCCAGCGCTGGATCGGCGGCAGCCGTTCGAGCAGGCCGCCGCCCTGCTCTTCGGCCAGCTTGAGGCCGGTCATCGCCTCGAAATCGGCAAGGCTGGTGCTCGCCAGTTTTCCGGCATGGAGCAGGTGATACCACTGCGTCAGCGCCTCGCGGGCGTAATCGCTTTCGAGATTGTCGGCCGGATCGAACAGGTTCTGCCCGCCGGTCTGGCGCTGGCCGCGGGTGAGCGCGCCGAGGCTATCGAGGCGCCGCGCGATCGTGCTGATGAAACGCCGCTCTCCCTTGCAGTCGGTGGTGACCGGGCGGAACACCGGCGGGCTCGCCTGGTTGGTGCGGTGGGTGCGCCCCAGCCCCTGGATCGCGGTCGCGGCCTTCCAGCCCGGTTCGAGCAGGAAGTGGATGCGGCGTTTGCTCGCGCTGCCGCAGCCGAGATCGGCATGATAGGACCGCCCGGTCCCGCCCGCATCGGAAAAGGCGAGGATCGGCTTCCTGCCCGCCATGAAATCGTCGCTGTCGGCCTTGCGGGCACCAGCCCCGCGCGGTTCGAGCTTCTGATTGCCGCGCGGGTCGAGCACGATGCGCCGAGTACGGCCCGTCACCTCGGCGACCTGCTCGCTCCCGAAATGGGCGAGCAGCGCATCGAGCGCGGCCGGGATCGGCGGCATACCGCAAAGCTGCTCGATCAGCGTGTCTCGCGACGCCAGCGCCTCCTGGCAGTGAACCGGCGCGCCATCGTCACCCACCATCATTTCCGAGCGCATCGTCCCGTCGCTCGCCCGGAAGGCCCGCAGCTGCCGGGTCGGGAAGGCATTCTTGAGATAATCGATGAGGCCGTCGAGTGGCGAGACATCGATAAAGAGATGCGCGCGTTCCTGCGCCGAAAGCGCGGTAAGCCGCCGGTCGAGGATGGCCGCCGCCGTGGTGACCAGCTGGACGACGGCGACATGGCCTGCCACCAGTTCCTCCTCGATCGAGCGGATCACGCTTGGGATCTTCATCGAGACCAGGACCTGGCTGAAGAAGCGCTGCTTGGCGCTCTCGAACTTGGACAGCGCCGAGCCCTTGGCTTGCGCATTCAGCGTATCGCCCGACATGCGGTCGACGATGTTCGCCGCCTTCATCGCCTCGTCGAGATTGCGATGGATGATCGCCCAGGCATCGGCATAGGCATCGTAGATCGCGATTTGATCCACCGTCAGCCGGTGTTCGAGCGCTTCGTATTCGACGCCAGCAAAGCTCAGTGCCCGAGCGGTATAGAGCCCCATGGCTTTCAGATCGCGGGCGACGATCTCCATCGCGGCGATCCCGCCATCGTCCATCGCCGCCATGAATGCCGCGCGGTCGCGGAAGGCGGTGCCCGGTCCCCAGAGGCCAAGCCGGGCGGCGTAGCAGAGATTGGCGGGGTCGGTGGCGCCGGTCGCCGAGACATAGAGCACCCGGGCGCGCGGCAGCGCGTGCTGGAGCCGAACGCCCGCGAGCCCCTGCTCGGAGCCCTTGGCCGTGCCGAATTCGGTATCGGTGCCTGCGGCATTGGCCAGCGCATGGGCCTCGTCGAACACCAGCATCCCGTCGAAATGCTCACCCAGCCAGGCGCGGATCTGCTGGAGGCGTGAGGCCTCGTCATGGCGCGAGGAGCGCAGCGTCGCATAAGTCAGGAACAGGATTCCGCTCGCCATGCCGATCGGCTGGCCCAACGGGAAGGCATCGAGCGGCTGGATGTCGATGGGCAACCCGCCGAGTGCAGACCAGTCGCGGCGCGCATCTTCGATCAACCCGGAACTGACCGAGATCCACACCGCCTTGCGCCGCCCCCGGTTCCACTGGTCGAGAATGCAGGCGGCGACCTCGCGGCCCTTGCCGACCCCGGTGCCGTCACCGATGAAATAGCCGGTGCGATAGACATGACCCTCCGGCGTTTCCGAGAGCTGGTCGCCCGCGTCATTGGGAAGGAAGGTCCCTGGCAGATCGCGCTGGAAAGCCTCGCCTGCGTGGATCAGGGTTTCGAGCTGGGCATCGGACAGTGCCGCGATCGCGCGGTCCTGGAGCATCGGGCGGTAGCCGGGTGCGGGCGGCAGCACCGAAGCCATGGCGACGGATTCGACGAGCTGGTCGGGATGCGGCCTAGCGGCTGGAATGTCGATGCGGGCGAGCCGCCAGGGGACATAGATGCCGACCGGATCGCCTGCGGCCAGCGGTGTGTCCCTAACCGTATAGTCGAGCAGGCGCGGGACATCGTCGATGCGCGGTTCGCGCTTTGGCGTGGCAAGCTTCGATCCTGCGAGGTTCGTGAAGAGCGCTGACGGCGATGGTCTGGCGGCCGGGCGCAGTCGCGGTTGTGCCAGCGCGGGTGCAGGTGGCGGCGACTGCGACGGGTCGAGCCTGGGCGGCAGGCCCAGCACGATCGGGAGCGCCGCTGCGAGATCGGGCACGGTATGGCGTGCGGGTATTCCCGCCCAGCCCTTGTCGTAGACCAGCAGCCGCACCGAGATGCTGGTGCCGTGCTTGGCGTAAGGATTGCCGAGGATCGTGATTTCCGCGCGCGGTGGCACGACCTCGGCCACCGCCGCATAGCCCGGTGCACCACTACCATCGGACGCGAAGCTCGGCGGCATGATCGCGACGCAGCGCCCGCCATGGGCAAGGCGCAGCAGGGCTGAGCGGAGATGCCTGGCGCCGGCATGGCGGTCGCGGCCCCGCCCCTCGCTGCGGCTGAAGGGCGGGTTGATCAGGACAACGCTCGGCGCGAGTCCAGACGGCAGCTTGTCGTGGATGAATTCCGCATCGTGGCTGGTGACGTCCTGACCGAGCGCCAGACCGAGCAATGCCGCCCGCTGTTCGTCGCGCTCGTTGAGCAGCAAGCCGGTGGCGGCCCTCGCCGCGTGCGCGGCGAGCATCCCGGTGCCTGCCGAAGGTTCGAGCACCAGATCATCGGACCTGAACTGCGCCGCCCGGGCCGCGAGCCAGGCCAGCGCCAGCGGCGTGCTGAACTGCTGGAGATCGACCTGGTGTTCTGACCGGTAGGTCTGGGTCGGCAGGCTGTTCTGGAAGGCGAGCAGCGCGGCAAACATCGCCTCGGGATCGCCGCCATGCATGACCCGCCAATCACCGCGTTGAAGCAGCAGCACCTGTGCGGCTTCCAGCGCGTCATAGGCGTCGCGCATCGACCAGGCGCCATCGGCATCGGTCGCACTAAACGCATCGATCGTCAGGCGGGTAAGGTACTGGCGGGTAACAACGCCGGATCGAGCGAGCGTGTCGGCGACCATTCTCGCGACCGAAAACAGGCCTTCGGCCTTGGTGGCGTAAGCGCCGAATTCCGGTTCGGCGAGCTTGAGAAGCGGCAAGTTCATCGGGCATGGTCCTCCGGAAAGTCGGGCGGCCATCCGCCCCGTCGCCAATCGTCCTCCCCCTTCCTCCCGGAAGCCGGGCATATGGAAACGGGGCCGCGGCATGACACCGCGGCCCCGTCAGGACGGCAGGCTTGTGCGATCAGGCAGCGGCGGCGAGCGAGTCCATGCCGTCGTCAGCGCCAGCGTCCGCGCCGTGTTCCGCAAGATCGCCGAACTCGGAATCCTCGGCTAGGCCGGTCGCGTCGGTGGGCTCGTCACTTGCCACTTCATCCGCGTCGATCACGCCGTCAGCCTCGCCGTCGATCAGTTCGAAGCGCATGGCATCGGGCAGCCAGGTCAGCGCCCGTTCCTTGATCTCGGCCTCGACAAGGATGTCACCCGCGAAGAGCTTCTCGGCCGAAGCGGCAAGATCATGCTTCTTCGACGCCGCGTAGCGCTGGCGCAGTTCGGCGGTTCCCACCGTTTCGAACAGGCCGAGGATCGCGGGCTTGGTGATCCGGTCGAAGTAGTTCTTCGCGGTCGGCCGCCACCAGGCCGCGACGTCGATGGCGAGCTTGCTGCCGAGATGGTCGATGAACACGCTGCCGGTCCTGCCCGCCGGAACCGCGTCGAAGGTCCGGGCTACCGCCCAGCCCAGCCAGCCAGCGCGGGCCTCGTCGGGAAGCGAGCAGAAGGCATCGTAGCGATCACGGACATCCTCGTGATCGATCCAGCTGCGATCGAGCGCGCTGTCGAGCTTGGCCCATTCCTCGGCCGCCAGCGTGCCGCTCTCGAAGCCGGAAACACGCGGGCTTGGTGCCCTGGCGCGCAATTCGCTGGCGAGATCGCTGCTCCCAAAATGCCGGGTCGCGGCATCAGCCATGATGAAGGTGCCGACGTCGAAGGCAAAGCGGGGATCACTCGCGACATGGACGGCAAGCAACTCGGTTTTCATCATCGCCAGTTCGTCGGCGAGGCGCTGGCTGACGACGGGCTTGGCCGAACTTTCGGCCTCATCGCCATGATCCGCGTCCTCATCGTCGCTGGTGTCATCGTCCCCGTCGGCCGGTGTTTCGACCGGCGCGACATAGAGCTGTTCGTGAATGCGGGGCTGACCGTCGCGGCCGATCACCACATAAGCGAGCGCCGAGGCCTTCTGCTCCTCGGTCAGGACCGGCGTGCGCGACTGGATCGCCTCGTATTCGGCTTCGAGTTCCTGGGTCCGCGCTTCGTCGTCCTCGGTATAGCCCTCGCCGTTCTCGTCGGCCGCGGCTTCCTCGATCGCTTCGAGCTCGCTCTGGATCTGCTCGCAGCGGGCTTCCTCGTCGGCGGTGAGCGGCGGAAGTTCGCCCTGGACCTGGCGAAGGCTGTAGGTTTCCATGTAGGGGATATGGGACGCGGGCACGGCGCGGATTTCCGCGAAGCCCTCGCGCTGGCGGATCGCTTCGGCGGCTGCGGTGAGCTTTTCCTCGGCGAGATGATCGAGGATATCGCCATCGATCCACATTTCGGTGGCGTCGTCGGAAAACAGGTCGGCATCGATCCTGCCACCCGCCGCGACATAGTCGTCGCGTCCGACCAGCATCGCCTTGGGGTCACTGCCGTGATAGCCGCCCGAGGCGAGTTGGCGCCGAATTTCGCCGACATTGGCCCGGTAGTAGCCCTGGCCAAGCTGCTCGAAGACCGAGGCCTGGCGCGCGGTGTCCGACGTGCTGGCATAGGCCATGGCGATGTCGAGCGTGATCGCGCCTTCACGCAGCGCTTCGAATACCGGTTCGGCGAGGCCCGCGAGGCGCAGGCGGCCGAGCACGAAACGTTCGGTGAGCCCGAAACGCTTGGCGATGTCGGCGGGGGTCTTCTTCTCGGTCTCGATGATGTCCTGGAACGCCCGGCAGGCATCGGCGGGGTTCATCGCCAGCTTGAAGAAGTTTTCCGACAGGCTGATCTCGACCGCGTCGTTGGCATCGGCGAGGACCTTCACCGGCAGCTCGTAATCGGTAGGAAGATCGCCCTTTTCGATCGCGCGGTGGACGGCATCGAGGCGGCGGCCGCCGGCGGTGATGCGGTACTGGCCCTTCTTGCGCGCGACCGGTAGGCCGATCAGGTTTTGGAGCACGCCGTGCGCGACGATGCTCGCCTCGAGCTGGGCGTCGGCCTCCGGATCGCTGGTCTTGCGCACATTGCTGGGCGACTTGGCGAGCTTGGCCGCCGATACGAGAATGATGGGCTGGGACATGGATGGTCTCCTGGCGGACGAGGCCCGACCATTCAGGCCGCTTGCCGCAACCAGTCCTCCACCCCCTTCCCTTTTGCCCGCAGCACGTCATTCCAGTCGTTGAAGCCCTGGGGCGGGAAGAGCGTTTCAATCGTCCGGCCCGGCATGGCGTAGGCCTCAGCGGCTTTGGCCGCGCCGATCTGTCCGCCGCGGTCGTTGTCGGGAAGCAGGATCAGGCGGGTGACGGTGTCGGGGACGTCGATATGGGCCAAGCGCTCGTTTCCGAGCGTTGCCCAAACCGGGATGTCGAGCAGGAGGATCGCCGACAGGGCGGTTTCGATGCCTTCGGCAAGCCCGAGGGTGTCGTTTGCGGGTGCCAAGATAACAGCGCCTTGGCCTGGGCGACCGAGCATGCGCCGCGGGTTACCTAGATCGCGGGCGCGGAGCGGCTGGTCAGGATCGAGGAAAGTCCTCTGGAGTGCAACCAACCGGCTCCGCTCGTGAATTGCAGCAAGCATCGCTGGGCGGAACACGGCGCGTTTTCCTCGGCCGAGCGGTGTTCGCCGGTGAAAGCGCAAGGCAGGCGGCGACAGGATGATCGCGCGTCGCCGCAGGTATTGTTCGGCTGGCGTTTCGGCCAGAGGGCGCGCGCTATCCCACAGATCCAGCGCCCGTTGCCGCAACCATGCCGGGCTGAGCGACGTGGGCGATGATGATACCGCCGCCTCACCGCCCATTGAAATGTTGCGGTCGAGCCGCCGAATTGCCCGGATCACGTCGAGCGTGTCGCAACCGGCGAAGCATTTGAACAGCAGCGCTTTCTCGCCGACACGGATCGACAGGCTGGGTGTGCGGTCATCATGGGCCGGGCAACGACACATTGCGCCTTTCGACGACCAGGTGCCACCGAGGCGTTTGACGAGATTGGCTGCGTGAGTTTCGAGGTCGAAATGGGCGGCAGGATTGTAGAGATCGGGCATAGCACCTCCGTCTCACCTCACGGCACACCTCCACTCCTGGATGCAGGAATTTCTAACCATAGACGGCGGCATAGCCGACCTTCTCGAATCCTGATCGACCCGCTGGAATTTGCCCTTGGTTCCTAGGGCAAAAAACGGCGGAGATAGCGGATTAGACGGACAAGAGGTTGTCCACGAACCGCAAAGTGAACGTCATTCGACTGCATACTGTCCCGACCGTATCTCAGTTCAGCCAAGCTTCTTCGCAGCTTCCTTCTTCATCGCATAGTCCGCCATTGCCGTGAGCCGGCGTTCCTCGCTCTCGACCTGGAACGCACGTGCGCGTTCAAGGGCATCAGCAGGTAGCGGTTTCGCGTAAATATCCTTGAGCGCCTCTTCGGTGGCACTGCCCGCTCCCGCGAAGGAGAAGTCATCCTGATAGGCGCGGCCATAGACATAATCGAGAAGTGCCTGGCATTTCTCCGGCAGCGCATCGCCACGAAGTGTGCGGGCAAACAGCCAAAGAATGGCATCGATTATCTGGATGCCGGCGCTCTCCTGAGCGGAAGAAATCTCCAGTTTGCTACCGAACACCTTCCGCAGGACAAGCCTCTCGCCGAAGGGTAGGTTGACCGCGCCTGGAAGGGCATTGGCATACATGTCGTGCCAGAATTGGAGAGCCGGTGCGAATTCGTGCTGACGATCGTGTTTGATCACCTCCACTGACCGCCTCCAAATTCCCGATTGTCGCTCGATCCCGGCAAGCAGGTTCCCGAACCCCACCATATTGGGCATGTGGCCCTTGCGGCCGATCTTGGTCTGGTGAACGAAATCCAGCCCCTCCGGGTTGGCGACAACCCAGTCGAGTGCATCGTTTACGATATCCTGGGATCGTTGGTCGACGATATGCCGCACATGCTCCTTCAGAGCCGAGCAGAAGCCTGCCATGCCGTCCCTGGCCTTGGCTTCGTTCTTTTCCAGCAGGGCGTTCCAGAACTGCTGGGCAAGTTCGTCGTCGAGGATGGCAGCCAGTTTGAAAACCATCATAATACGCAGTGGCCGGATGTTGTACACCTGCCAGGGTACAGCCTTGTTCTCAAAACAATCGAAGATTGTGTCGAATATCTTCGAGGCCATCACGTACTTCTTTTCGACACGAGCGAGAAAGAACGCGGGCCCAGCCTTGCGCACGACCTTCAAAATCGCGGGAGCAAGCTCCTCAAGCTTCGCAACGCCAAGCTGATTGGCATGGATTTCCTTCTCGCTTATAGAGGAGGCGATCATGGCAACCTCGGCACCGAAGCGTTTGTCAAAGTCTGAACGCGTCAGCAACGCCGCCGTTACGAACAACGGCTGATTATCGTCTAGGAGGCGTCCGCCAGTGTTGCCCGTCTCGTCGATGTAAGCGTGCAAATTCCACTTCCCGTCTTCTATCTAACCTAGCGATCAGGCAAACCTACTAATCACCGCGCCATGGATGAACGAGCAAATGCAGCCAAAATTTCAGACGGTCGACTCAGTGATAGAAAAACCGAGCTGAACTCGTGGCCTCGGCAGGTCAACAGGTGACAAACGGCGTCTGTAAAACCAGAACCTGCACTCCCCCTCTACACAAAATATCGAAATGAAGTTTCATCAGGATCCTGCTCTCCATATTCATTGAGAATTCCGCCAACCCGTCGGGCGAAAGAGAGGGTAACGGGCCATTTTCCGCGGATATCCGCCGTGTTCCAGTTCATACGCGTCAAGTTGAAGATATCGGTTGCCGCAGCCAATGAATCCTCGGGGCCGATCGAGCGCACTTCGAATGGCTGAGGTATGTGCGGACCGGGATAGGTCTCGATCTCTGGAATATAGCCAGATGTGTAGAGGAAGGTCCGCGCTCCGTTCACCGTGCAGATTGTGCCAACTTTTGGAGGGTACATACCAAAACGTACGAGGCGGAATGCGCTCGGCACCATCGTCACGAGGCTGACGATAGGAATGTCCCCGAGCGCGGCGCGAAAGCCCCGGATCTCCGCCTGGTCGAACTGGCTGGTCTTATGGATCACCAATCGCAGCGGAGAGCGACCCGTACGTGCCCCATATTCCGCGATGATGCGTACGCCGAGATCATAAGCTTGATCCTCGGAAAGATGCACGTTCAGGCGTTGATCCGCCTCGGCCGGCACTCCGGTGCCCCGAATTGCGAAACCTTCGCCTTCGCTCGAGAAAGCTTGGGCTAGGCTCGATTGCACAATGTGGCGCTGCTTCGTCCGATAGTGGTGAAAGCTTATCCCAACGAAACAAGTCTCCGGCCCGGGCGGACTCAACCGCCAAGGAACGCCGCCTGCCTTGTAGTATAAGCCAACCGAGAAGTTCCAGGCGCGGGTGGCGGGATCCTCGCTCTTAGGACCATCCTCTAGCAACCGTGGTGTGACGATCTGGATCGGCAGCCGCGCCGCCAAGGCCCTGGCCTTGAGCGCATGTCTCAGATCGCGTTTGAGGAAATCATCTTCACTTTCCTCGACTTCATCGAGCAGGTCGAAGAAATCGGTTTGTCGACTCGCACGCGCTTTCCTGATCGCCTTTGCCCGCTCTCGCTCGGCCTCTGTATTCTGGCGCTCGACCGTTCTGCACTTGTCGAGAACGCTCTGCGGGAGGCACACCAACACGACATCGGGACGGTTCACGTCTCGCCCAGCGAGACGTTGAAGACTGGCATCGTAGAGATCGACGATCGTCTGAAAGCGTATGAACGCGTCTGAGCCCGCGAGCGCAAGCTCGATCGAATTGTCACCTGCCTCGGCCAATGCAATGGAAAGATGCGTTGAATAGACCAGCTTCTTGCGGAAAACCTCCGAAAAACCCGGAAACGGTCGTCGCAACGATGTGGCCGGGCCGAACGTCGGTATTCCGGCCGCGCAACGGGTCAACCATTTCTGCGCGCTATCGATCATATCCGCAGGACCGATCACACCGACATGGATCGCATCCTTCCGGGCCGCTCCAAACCGAAGATCAAAGGGTCCGGCACTGTCGAGACCCGATTTGGGGTCGGACGTGGATGCGGCCCCACCGAATTGCAGCGGAGGCGAGCGCAGCTCGAAAAGTGACAAGTCAGTCATCGTCGCTCACCCGCCCGAATGCGCTCGCCGGTTCGGGTTCCCGCAAGTCGTCAAGCTCGACCATGTCGGCCAACTCCGAGAGCTCTCTGTCGAGCTCTTCGAGTTCGTCCGGGTCGCCTTGGACGATCGCAAGTTCATCGAAAGCGTTGGAGTTCAGTGAGGCCCCAGGAAGCTGGTTGCTCATGACAATATTGGGTGCGAACCGGGATAGGCCACCGCTCACATCTGGCTGGAGAGAGAACAGCCCCTCTGACTGTTCCGCCAACATCGCCTGCCAAAAGGCGAGGTCATTATGGACACTCGAATTGAAGTCCTTTGCCGCCCGCCGCGTCGACAGGCTGTTGATGAGCTCGTTGCCGATCAGCCGTCCAAAGCCATTTCGCGTGAACGCGTAACCGGGCGAGAGGATGATGCACCACTCGGAGCCATAGGGCGCAACCGAGATCGAAAGCGCCTTGTGCTCGTAATAGGATATCTCGCCCGTATCCCGCTTCGTCCGGGCCTTGACCACCGTTCTCGTGGCTCGCTTATATCGGGCTTTGTAGGTAATCCGACGTTCCTGCTCCTCATCGAAACGCGGGAAATGGGCGCGCTTTCGCTTGAAATCGATCTGCATCCCGAGCGCGCGGCAATGTCCGAGTACGGCATCGACGAGGAGTTTGATCAGGATATTCTCGCCGTTCGGAAGATCCATGAGTTCTTCAGGCGTGACCGTCTCGACATCTCCAGGATCGAACGGCGTCACTAGCGCATCGGTAATCTCGTCGAGGTCGTAGAGTGTGTAGAAGCGGCCGTCTTGGACGTGTCCAGGAGGTACGGGGAGGTCGCCCGCGGAACGATATAGCCCCCCGGTATAAGTCGCAGTCGTCCCAGCATGCCAGATCCTATCGGGCATTGTATGGATGGGCAAAAGGTTCGTGGTGAAACGTGTGACCTGTGATTCATCCGCGATAGCGGTATTCGTGATGTCGTCCACAGCCTCGGGACGGGCCTTTATCTCGACGTTGAACGCCCTGTTCTCGTCCCCCGGTCCGAAATCCACGTCGCCATTGTTGTTGATGGTCTCTTTCCACATATCCGACAGACCCGATCCGGTATGGTCCATCTGGCCGCCGCCGTAGAAGAGATCGGAGATGACCGGATTTCGGTAGCCTTTGATGCTGCGCCGACCACTCTTGATCATGGCCTGAAGTTCTTGATCGTAAATCTGCGCAGCGACCGTATCGACAAGACCTCCAGGGCTCCTGGTGACGATCCGCTCGGGCGTAACCACGATCTCGACCGGATCGGGGCAGGCATAGTCACGATGCACAAGCGCGTTCACGATCATCTCTTTGAGGGCCAATGGACTGTACGAACGGACCTGCCGCGACACCTCCTGCTTCAAGCGAAACTGACGGTTGACTCGTGATAGCAACTCGGTGAGCTGGTCGAGCTGTGACCACAGATTTCCGCGGATATCCACCTCGACGAGAGAGCCTTCCGCATTGGGTTCGTGCAGAAGATCGACATCGTCGCCAAGGCACTGACGCAGCCAAGTCTCGGGCCCGAGCGCACGGAAGCGCACAAATGCACTGGGTATCAATACGGTCGGATCATTAGAGAACAACAACCAACCCGCCACCGTCGGAACGGTCGCATCGTCGTTAGCCATGAGCAGGTTGAAGGTGGTGCCCATTCGAAGCGTCCAGTCTTCCTCATAGGAATCCGGTGCCCAGTTGTTGAGTACGGCGGCATATTCACGGAGACGTGTGAAAAGCAAAACGCGATCGATGTTATCGAGAAGGCCCCCAGCAATCGGGGTCATGTCGAGCGGCAACTCGGGCGGCCGATAGCCGTGGTTACGCCGGGTCGGTTGCGCTCCTTCGGCCACCAGCCGATTGTATAATTCGATCTCGAAAAGATCGTCGAAGCCCGAAATCGGTACTTTAGTGAAGTTACCGCCGATGGCCGACGCGAGTTCCGCAACCATTGGAGGCATCGGCGCGTCGATCTCTCGGTCCAGCACACACCAGTAGATGCCGTGATAGAATTTGCTGGTGTAGTCTATGTTGTCGAGGAAAAGACCACGCATCACCGAGGGTTCGGCGCCACGATAGCCGACGACAATGATGGGATGGTCGCGGAGCAGCGGTCGCACACGTTCGACGATCTCGCTGTCCATATTTTGGACGTCGATCGCCAGATTCTTGTCGGTCAAATGCTCTACCGAGCCGTGCAGGTAAACGAGCTGAGGATTTTCCGGCGCTGATGAGAAGCGGACTAGGTCCGATGGTGTCTTGATCGCCACCAGATGGTGAGGCCGCGTCACCAGAACTCGGGCGTTTTGAATGCATTCGTCAAAGTTTGTCGTGAGGACGGTCGCTATCCAGCCTTGGTGCAGGATGTTGGCAAGACCTCTGTAGCCCCGATTAGGATGCACGGGTGGATGGATCATGTCCTCGAAAAAGACGCGCCGGTCGTTTGCAACGTTCAACAGGTTCTTGACCGCATCGGGATACAGCTCCGCAAGGAGAACATCCGTTGAAAACCACGGCTGCGCGGTCAACCAAGGCCAATAATCCGCGCGGCGGACGCTCGGATCATTTGGTAGGCGATCGTTGTCCAAGCACCACCGCCATTTAGCGATTCTCTCGACAGCTTCCCCGGCAGCCGGGATCCCTGACGAGATGGACGCGCCTGCTCCCAATAGAAGAACAGGCTCAGGTTGCCCGCGCAGCAGCGATCGTAGCCGACCCGGCACGGCTCGTTGGACTTCGGTCGGGATGAATTCGGAAACCGGACCACTGCCTGCCAAGCGACTGACCCCATGCCTATGGATAATGACGAACAAATGTCGAACGCAATCTGCGCGATTTGGTTCGTGAAGGAAAGCCCCGGGGCGTTACTATCCAGACTTTTGAAGCCCGCTGGCACGGATGGGGCCGTGTGGCATTTGTAATGAACCGCCAATCGCCTCGCGAAATTGGTTATTTTCAAGATTCGGTCTCGGGATACTGATCGACGAGAACGAGGTCCCTAGCTGCGTCGCATATTGACGACTCTTGAGGTTGTTATTCGCAACTCGTGAACACATAAATTGCCATTCTGGAGTGTCCGACCGCCACGCAATTCGGGCTGTGCGCCGGTCACTTCAATGTAGTGCTTGACCATCGCCCCTCGTGCTCCCCGCGCGCAATGCCCTGCAGATATCAGCATTATGTTTGCCGACGCCGTTGAAACCGCACTTACCATACAGGAGCCGTGGGAGCATCCGTGGGAGCATCGCGGTAATCAGGGGGATTGAGCGGGAATGCGATTGGCGGTTTTCTGCCATTTCTTTCCCCTGGAGCCCCCTGCAATCCCTTGTTCCTCAGGTTCGAGTCCCGTAGGGGTCACCATTAGCGCCGCTGGCCTTCCCACAAGCCGATCCTTCGTCCCATCGAGACGAAAAAGAGCGTCAATTCGGCGTCGGCCCGACGCGCGCACCGTCGGACCCGCCCGGCGCCGAATTCCGCCCTTCAGAAAACGACTTCCAGATCGGGCAGGAGCGCCAGCATGAGCCCTCCGGCGATCGCAACGCCGTAAGGGACCGTAAACGCCGTTTTCCCCTTCTTGCGCAGCGCCAGGCTGCGACGCAGAATCATCATCGCAACGAGCAGCACCAGCCCCACCAGCGAAGTCCATCCCAGCAAGCTGAGCGCTCTCGAGAACGGGATCGCAAGCGCCGCCGCACTATAGAGCTTCGCATCGCCGCCGCCGATCATGCCCAGCGCGAACAGCCCCATGCCCACGGCTAGCGCCAGAACCGCGTGAAGCAAGTGGCTGCCGACCCCAGCCAGATCATTCGTCATAATCGCGTAGAAAAGCGCAACGCCGGCAAGGACCAGGCACAACAGGTTCGGGATGTGCCGATGCCGGACATCGCCGATGGCCGCAGCAAGCACCAGCGCGTAGCACGCGAGGACGAGTATCGCTTCAAGCATTGACTGGCCTCAGGCTGTCGCATCGGAAAAGGCGACGAGTACCGGTGCGGCATCCGCCTGCACCTGATCCTGCGCGCTGTTCGGGGAGGAAACGCCGATCACCTCCATCACCGGAGCAGCCCCCGGCGACGAGACGACGTTGAGGCAGGATCGCGATCCCGACAAAGTCTGCACGCCGTGGCCCTGGCACTGCTCCTTGACGCCGGAGCCGGCATCGAGACTGGCAGTGTGGATCTGCACCGGCGGCAGGACATCGTGCAGCAGACCGTCCGTCGCATCGACCATGATATGACCGGCACCGGAACCCGCTGCAGGCGCGGCCGCCTTGCCGAAGGCTGGCGCCGGAATGAGGTCGCGAAGGCGCGCGGGGCCGGAAGCCGCGTCGTCGTGCGCGAAGCGCACGGTACCGTGCAAACGCTGGATGTTGGCCGCGAACTTCGGGTTGGCGGGTTCGAGAGCCGCTGCCATCTGCATGTACCGGTCGGCAAGGTCGGGGCGACCGAGGCGCGCATAGACGACGCCCAGGCCATTGCTGGCGTCTGCCAGAGTGTCGCCCTGCCGCTGTGCGACACGGAACAGCCGGGCGGCCGTGGCAAGGTTCCCCGCCGTCAGTTCGGCCCTCGCCTGCTGCAGCGCCTTCTGTCCTGCAGAGCGGGAGGCATCGCCATTCGCCGCGGCACGAGTGCCCGGCGCACTTTCAAAGGCAGACGTGGCAGGGCTTGCCGTTCCCGCCGTGGGCGGCTCGATTGCCGGAGAATGCGTCACCGCCGGCGCGGGCTGCATCGCATCGCCGGATGCCGGCCGAGGCGCCCGAAGGCTCTCGTTCCTCGTATCGACCCTCGGTTCCGCTTCGGCCAGCACCGGCGGGTTATCGGCGCTGCCGGACTGCGACGCGACGCGGCGGGCATCGGCCCCCACCTGCGAGGCCACACGCCCCTGCGCGGACGGCACCGGCTGTTTCTGCACCGCCACGCGCGTCGTGCGTTCCAGCCTATGGAGGTTGGTAGCGAAGCGATTGTTCGAGGGCTCCATCTCGGTTGCCTCACGGAAATAGCGGGCCGCGACATCGAACCGCTTCATCCGTGCATAGACGACGCCCAGGCCATTGGTCGCATCCGCTTTCGTTTCCGGGAAACGCTGGGCCATGCGCAGGGCTTCGGCCGCGGCGGCGAGATTGCCCTCGGCGATGTGCGTCCGCCCCCGGATCAACAACGCCAGGCCGACGACGTCGTCGCGGTCCCGGGGAGACATGGCGCCCGGCCTCACATGCGAGAGGTCGGACGAGCCAAAGATCGACTGGCACCCGCCAAGCCCCAGCAGGCTAATTGCAACGAACGAAGTCCTCAGTCTCTTGTTCATGTCCTCAACCTCCATTCAGCGCCGGGAACAGCTCACGTACTGCGTGGATGATGCCGGGAAGCATCAAGACACCGATGACCGTCGGCAGCATGCAGATAACCAGCGGAATGGAAATCAGCACGGGCAGGCGATGCGCCTTCTCTTCCGCCCGCAGCCTCCGCTTCTCCCGCATTTCAGCGGCGTAGACGCGCAATGTCGCAGCGATGCTCGTGCCGAGCTTGTCCGACTGGATCAGAAGCGTGGAAAAGCTGCGGATCTCGTCGACGCCGCTGTTTTCCCCCATCTGGCGCAGCGCGGACTCGCGTTCGGCGCCCGCGCGCATCAGCAGCGTCGCATTCGAGATGACCTGCGAAACGAGCGGATGGGACAGCACCATCTCGCGCGCCACGCGGTCCATGGCCGATTCCAGCCCGAGGCCCGCCTCCACGCACACCAGAAGAAGATCCAGCGCGTCCGGGAAACCGTTAATCACCTGCTCGCGGCGCCGATCCGCCTTCGCCGTGATGTAGAGATTGGGAAAGTAGAGGCCGATCAGCGCCATGACCGCGACATGCATGTAGAGCTTGAGATCGCTCATCGGTTCGCCCGGCAGGTAGATAAGCAGGATGTAGCCGAGCGGAACAAGGAAGATCATCACCAGCCGGGCCAGAGTGAAGATACGCGGTGCCGACGGCGAATCGTAACCGGCAGCGCGCAGTTTCCTGCGCAGCTTGTCCCCTTGCGTATCCTCGAGACTGAGCCCCGCCTTCTCGATCGCATCGGCCAGCTTCGACCAGGCCGTTTCCTTCTTGTGGAACAGCTGCTGGCTCGCGCTGCGTGCCGTGTCGTTCGACAGGCGCTGAAGCTCGTTCCTGATCGTTGCCCGCCGCGAAGACAGGTTCGCGATCTGCACGCCCGCGAACATGATGCCCGCAAAGATCGCCGCCAGCAGGAAGAAGCGGATCGTGGCATTTGCTGCGATAAGCTCGATCATGTCAGACCTTCAGATCAACAAGCTTGCGGATCCACAGGACCCCCAGAAGGAAAAGGGCGATGATCATGGGGAACCCGATGTAGAAAATGGGGTCCATCGCCACGTCGAAATAGAATGAGGGGTCCGTCAGGAAGAGCGCCAGGAAAGTGAGAATGGGCAGGACTGTCAGCAGCCAGCCTGTCATGCGCCCTTCGGAACTCAGCGCCCGGACCTTGAGAAGCAAGGTCGCGCGTTCACGGATCACTTCGGACAGGTTCTCCAGGATTTCCGCGAGATTGCCGCCGGTCTCGTTCTGCACCGAAAGCGAGACCACGAACATGCGAATGTCATCGAGGTCCCAGCGTTCGGCCATGGCATCGAGCGCCTCGGTCAGCTCGGCGCCATAGGAAATCTCGTCGCCGACCAGACCGAACTCGCTGCCAATCGGGTCCTCCATCTCGTTAGTCATCAGGTCGAGCGCCGAAGCGACGGGATGCCCGGCCTTCAACGCGCGCACGAAGATGTCGAGGGCAACCGGAAACTGCGCCTGCATCCGCTTGCGCCGCCGCTGGGCAAAGACGCTGATGATCTGCAGCGGAATCGCGATGGCAGCGCCCGCCGCAACCGCAATGATCAATTGCAGCACGCCGAAGGTGATCGGAAAGGAATAGATGAAGGCCAGGTACCAGGCGCCCAGCCCGAAAAAGACGAAGAGCCCGATCATGCCGAACATCGTCTCGGTGGGTCCGAACGGCAGCCCCGCCATCAGCAGCTTCTTGCGCAGGTTACGCAGGGATTTTGCCACGAAACCCGTCGCGTTCGGCCCGAATGTCGGATCGTTCTTCAAGAGCCGCGCAACCACGTCCTCGCGTTCGGCCCCGGTCGAAATCATGCGCAAGCGCTTGTTCACGGCCTGCCGGTGCGCACGGCCTTCCAGCCCGAGCCGCAGGACAAGCTGCACGAACAGGAACACCGATCCGAAGATCGCCACGAAAATCAGGGCGCGGAAAAGTTGACCGTCGAACATCGCGCTAGGCCAGCTTGAGATTGGGACGGAAGAGATCGGGGCTCAGGTCGATCCCCGCCTCGTGGGCCTGGACAAGGAACTTGGGCCGGATGCCGGTAGCCTCGAAATGACCGAGAACCTCGCCGGATTCCGTCCTGCCTTCGCGCTTGAAGCGGAATATTTCCTGCATGGTGATCACCTCTCCCTCCATGCCGGTGATCTCGGACAGGCTCAGCAGCTTTCGGCGGCCGTCGGCCATTCGGCCGATCTGGATCACGATCTGGATCGCCGAGGCAATCTGCGCCTTTGCCGACCTGGCCGGCATGTCGATCCCGCTCATGCCGATCATCTGCTCGATGCGCGACAGGGCATCGCGCGGCGTGTTCGCGTGCACCGTCGTCATCGATCCGTCGTGGCCGGTGTTCATCGCCTGGAGCATGTCGAACGCTTCCCCGGCACGCACCTCGCCCACGATGATGCGGTCGGGACGCATGCGCAGGGCGTTCTTGACGAGATCGCGCTGGCTGACCTCGCCCTTCCCTTCGATGTTGGGCGGGCGGGTTTCCAGTCGCGCGACGTGTTCCTGCTGCAACCGCAGTTCCGCGGAGTCCTCGATCGTCACGATGCGCTCGCGGTGATCGATGTAAGACGACAAGGCGTTGAGCAAGGTGGTCTTGCCCGAACCGGTACCGCCGGAAATGAGCACGTTGCGCCGGCTCCTGACGACGGCAGAAAGGACTTCGGCCGCCTCGCGCGGGACGCTGCCCAGTTCGATCAGGCGCTCCATGCTGATCGGCGCCTTCGAGAACTTGCGGATCGACAGCAGCGAACCGTCGATCGCCAGCGGCGCGACAATGGCGTTCACGCGCGAACCATCGGCGAGACGCGCATCGACGAACGGGGAAGATTCGTCGATGCGCCGCCCCACCGCGCTGACGATCTTCTGGATGATCCTCAGCAGGTGTCGCTCGTCCTGAAACTTGGTGGGCACGCGTTCGAGCAGGCCGTGCCGCTCGACGAAGACGGTCTCGTGCCCGTTCACCAGAATGTCGGTGATGGTCTCATCCGCCAGCAACGGCTCGAGCGGCCCGAGACCGAGCAGTTCGTTCAGCACCTCCGAGACGAGGCGCGCACGCTCCTTCGCATTCAGCGCCGTGTTCTCTTCGGCCAGCAAGGCCAGGACCACGTCGCCCACTTCCGCCTCGATCTGCGCCCTGGACATTTTTTCCAGCATCGTGAGGTTGATGCGATCGAGCAGCTTGCGATGTATCGTGGTCTTGAGCCGCAGGAACTGTTCGGCCTGCGATAGCGGCTTCGGTTTCGCCGCAACGGCGGCCTGAGGGTGCGGCGCCGGGGCGGATGCGTGGCTATCGACCTCTCCCGGTTCGACGACGTCGTCGAGTTCCTTGCGTGTCCTGACTTTCCAGATCATGAAGCATCTCCCGCCACGAGGATATCGGACAGTGCCTGCGCCAGGTCCGCTACTTCCTTGGCGAACCTGCTTTTCTTGTGCATTTCGTCCGCCAGCAGGCCCTGATCCTGCGCAAGGGGCAGAATGTCCTTGTCCAGATGGATTCCGCCCAGCACGCGCCGGTTCAGCGTGCGATCGACGTCGTCGAGGTCGATCGTCTTGAACAGCTTCTTTTCGAGCCGGTTCACGACGATCGAGATGTTCCGGTTCTTGACGCCAGCCGTCGCGAACAGCTCGAGACGACGCTTCGCCTGCCGCAGGCTTGCCACTGTCAGTTCGACCACCATCACCACGTGGTCCGCCGAGACGACCGTCGAGAGGTTCCAGCTCGTCCAGTTCGAAGGCAGATCGAGCAGGACGTAGGAATATTGCAGCCGCGCATACTCGATCGCCATCAGGAGATCGTCGGCGTCGATCTGTTCGATCGGCTGGATCTCGCGCGGCGCCGTGATCACGCTCAGAGTATCGGAATGGCGCGTTGCGACCGACCGGACGAGATCGGCGTCCATGCGATCGGGCGATGCGAGAAGATCCCCCAGCCCCTGACGCGGCGACAGTCCCAGGACATCGCCGACAGTCCCGTACTGGACATCCAGATCAAAGATGCAGGCACCCCTGCCCGCCGGATCGTTCTTGCCGAGTTCATGCGCAAGATGGGTGACGACGCTCGTGGCACCATTGCCGGCAATCGCTCTCACGACCGCGATGACGGGGGCCTTGGAGGATTTGCGATCATCCGCCCGCCGCTGGGGAACGCCTGCCCCCAGCGCAGCCTGAACCAGCTCCTCGGGATCGAAGGGAAGCGCGATGACATCGCTGATACCCTGCTTGAGCAGGGTCTTGACGACAGACAGGTTGGCGTCCGCCAGGGCAAGGATCTGCGGCAGGTCCGGACGCCGCCCCCGGATCGACGCTGCCCGGTGCAACGAAGCCGGGACATGCGGGTCCGTCTCCAGCACCAGCAGCGCGCATTCGGAAAGGACTTCGTCCGGCACGGGCATGTCCGCCGGCAGTTCCACCAGCTTTGCCCCCCGCACGAGCGCATGCATAGGAGCGCTTCTCAGCTCATCCAGACGGGCCTTCGAGCCCACGATCACAAGTCCTGCGGGAAGACGCAATTCGCCGTCCTTTCCAAAAGTCGAGAGGATGTCTTCCTTGCCCATGTTCATGCCTAGTTTGAGACCGTCCCCTGACCATCTTCCATAGTCAGAGTATAACTGGCCGCCGGGACGGGTACGTCCTGTTTGAATATGTAAAGCGACAGAGGTTTATATTTCATCTGCTTTAACTTGACCGTTACAAGCGGTGCGACATCCGCTCCATTCGGATCACCGGCAAAGCCCAGCCCCGACCACCTGTATTCGATCACGACGTTCGAACCGTCGATTTCGGGATAGATGTACTTCATTCGGGCGACGATGTTGTCCCAGGCCGTCTGCGCCGCCGTGTCGATCGCCGTGCTGAAAGCGCATGCATTGCAGGGACAGGACAGCGTTCCAGACGCCTCCTCGCATGTGATGTCGGGAAAATTGCCTGCCGGGACTACGGTGCCTTGAGGGATTCCCCCGCTCACGGCAAAGCTGTAGTTGTACAGCCCATTGGATGCCGTTCCCCCCGGAATGATCTGCGTCGTCACCGCCATGCGCGCGCCCATCTGGGTCGCTTTCTCGGCCCGGTTGAACGCCCAGGCATAAAGGCCCGCATCAATGATCCCGAGCAGGAACAGCATGATGATCGGTAGCATCATCGCAAATTCGGCTGCCGTGGTACCTGTCGAACTATGGAGAAGGCGGCGCAGCATCGGTCAGATCCCCATCACGGCAGCTTGTGCGCTGGCATTGAGGTTCAAATTGCCCGAAAGGCCGCCCAGAACACCGAAGAGCGAGGTGTAGGCCACGGACGCGGATACCGTCACGGTCGCTGCGCCATTTGCCTGCGTTCTGTACACCCCCTTCGTGAAGGCCGAATTGAACGCGCAGGTCACGGTAACGTCGGAAGCGACCCAACCATTGAGCCGTGCCGTGCCCCCGGAAAGCTGCCCGGTGCGCGTAAGTTCCCTGACCTGGCCCTCAAGAGTGGGATCCACCGCGCCCGTCCCGCCGATCACGGCACCACCGGAATCATAGCGCGTGCAATTCGTGAAATTCGAAAAGGGGGCACGCCCGGCAAAGCGCGCGCCATCGCGCACGGCCTTGGTCACCACATGCTGCGAATAGAGGAAGTGCCCCCCTTCGAACATCGCGAAGAGCATCACGACCAGCAAAGGCAGCATCAGCACCATTTCTGCGGAAGCCGTGCCACGCCGATCGCGACCGAAGCGGAGGGAAAGGCTGCTCATTTTATCAGGTACGGGACATCCTTGCGGATGTCCTGCCCTCCGGACACGTTGCCTTCACCGCCGAGATGCGATGGCCCTATGATCTCCATGTAGATCGAATCCGCGATCGAACCGTTGGGACGGGCATCGATGACAGGCTCCACCAGGAACATGTCGACCCATTCGTCCACCTTTACGGCCGTCGACGATCCGCTGAGCGACGAGCAGTTCTTCACGATGGCGACAGTGAGCACACGGCGGCTGGCAGCAGGCGTGCCCGTAGAGCATACGGGTCCGCCGTATTGCCGGTCACTGCCGGCTGCCACGCCGAGCGGCGTCGTGTTCGCGCCCGGTACGCTGCCTCCGGTCACGTAGCTGCCGGAAGCATTCTTGAGCAGACCAAGCTCCCAGAGATAGGTCTCGTAGCGCGTCCAGCTCCCGGCACCTGTCGGCGCGCCCCCGTGATACTTGTCGAAATAGTCGCCGCGCGCCCAGATGCCGTTACCGTACCGGTTGTTGGGATCATTCCCGCAGGCCTGGCCGTAGCTCGCATAATGGCAAAGGTCGCGCGGCAGCCCCATCGCATCGATCGACGGCGAATGGGTCGTATCGTTATAATCCTGCAGCGGATCGGTGCTCGTGATCGAACTGGCTGGCTTGGGCCAGAACTGCCGGTCTTCCGGCGGCAAATGCCAGCCTGTATTGTGCAGCTTGCACGATTGGCCATTCGTACTGGTATCCGCTTTGACGACATCCTTCACGACATTGCTGGCTGCCGGACACCTTCCACTGAAACAGGGCGCCAGCGTGGTGCCATTGCCGCTCGCAAAATCGTAGATGTCGAATCGCGTATTGAGGGCGTCGTAAAGTGCCTGGGGATTACCCGTTTCCGGCTTGGTCCCGTCAATCGGCACACAGTCCAGCGTCGTCGTATCGAAAGCGAGAGCCTCCACGAGGTCGGAATTCTGCCCCGCGCCCACCTCAAGGAATCCAAAGTCGCCCGGCCCCCATGCCCCGACCGTACCACCCGTACCCGATTGGGTGTTGCCATGCCCGGTGACCTGAATACCCCAGCCCTTCTTGCCCGCCGCGTTGAAGGGCTGTGTGGGATCGGGGCTGCAGATCATCATCGGCGGCACCTTGCAGATCGAGGAACCGACGCCGGCAAGCGCACGCCCCCCCACTGATCCGTAAAAAAGGCCGGTTATCGGGGTGAAGGCATAATGGGCGACACGTCCGTTGGGCGTCGGATTGTTTGCATCGAAAACAACCTCGACGAAATGCGCGTTGCCATCACTCGTCGCGGCCGTGGTCCCGTCGCGGTCCTGCCAGAAACGCACGGCCCCAACTGCGTCGCAGGTGGACTCGTTTGCAACGGAGACATCGATGCCAAGCCCGTCATTGGCCAGGATCGCACGATTGCTGACGAGCGAACTGGCCGCAGCCGCTGCCCGCGAACACGCCCCACTCTCACTGTCGAGTTGAGTTGCCGCCGCCAGCGCCGCCTGATCGGCCGCGTTCTGGAGCTCGCTGTCCAACCCCGCGAGGCGCGAATAATCGTAGGCGACACCGGCAGCCATCACCAGCGCAGGAAGTGCGAGAGCGTATAGCGCTGCTGTCGCACCGGTCTGGTCCTGCCAGAATTGCCTCGGACTACTCCTGACCATTGCTCCTCGTGGTGCCCTGCCTCAATTGGATCCCGTGCCTGTCTGCACGTTGCTCGTGGTGACGCGTTCCGGCTTCTCGACCGACCCGGTCGTGTACTTTTCGATGGCCCTTGCCGCCTGTACGCCGCTGCTCGCAGCCGGCTCGTCGTACTGCGGATCGGGATCGATCACCTGCGCCATCATCGTCTGCCGGTTGGCTTCGCCGAAGGCCGCATCGCCCGGCTCCTCGAACACCGAGTGCTCGCAGGCGCTCAAACTCAGGGCCGACAGAACCACCAGGACTGCGCGCAAGCGATCAGTATTCATAACCGTCTCCCGAATTCGAATTCTGCACGGCCGGGGCCGTCGGCGCTGCCGGAGCCAGCGGCTTGGGATCGTAGGGTTCGCCCAAGAGCACAGTGTCAGCGGCCTTCGGATCGTTCACCCGGTCGGTCGGCAGCTTGACCTGCTCGGGCTTGATCGGAGCGACCAGCCGCGGCGTCACGACGATGAGAAGCTCGGTCTCGCCCTTCTGGAATGCCGTCGAACGGAACAGGGCACCAAGGATCGGGATGCTGCCCAGCAGCGGCACCTGGTTGACATTCGTCTTGAAGTCCTGCTGGAGCAGCCCCGCGATCGCGAAGCTTTCGCCATCGCGCAGTTCGAGAACGGTGCTGGCCCGGCGGGTCTGAACGCCCGGGATCGTGATGCCGTTCAACGTGACCGACGCCGCCGGATCGATGGAACTGACTTCCGGTTCGACCCGCAGGTTTATCGTGCGATCGCCCAGAACCGTCGGCGTAAAGCCCAGACTGACGCCGAAGGGCTTGAATTCCACGGTCAGCGCCTGCCCGCCCGTGCCGGTTCCGACGTTACCGCCCTGCGCCACCGGCACCGGGAATTCGCCACCGGCCAGGAACGAGGCCCTCTCCCCCGAAAGCGCAACGAGTGTCGGTTCCGCCAGTGTCTTGGCGAAACCCTTGGTCTCCATCGCATCGAGCACGGCATCGATGTTGAGGCCCCCCAGCGTGAAGGACTTGCGGAAAACACCGAAGGAATTGGTGATCGCGCCGAGCTTGAGAATACCCTCGCCGGTGTCGGCATCGGGAACAAGCTGCGCGCCGCTGCCGATCGCGGCCGAGAACGAACCGCCCTTGCTGTTCGCGAAAGCGCTGACGCCGATGTCTTCGCCGGTGGAGCGGCGGACTTCGGCAAAGCGCACCTCGAGCATGACCTGCTGGCTGCTGCCCACGCTGAGCATGTTGACGACCTTTTCGCCGGCATAGGTCTTGGCAAGGCGCATGGCCTTGTCGACCGCACCGGGATCGGACACGAGACCGGTCAGCACCATGGAATCGCCCGAAATGCTCGCCTGAATGTCCTGCCCCGGAATTAGCCGGGCAACCTGCGCGGAAAAGGACCGCACGTCGGGACCGACCGAAACGTCGATCACGCTGAGGACACGCCCGCCCGCATCGTAGAGCGTCAGGCTCGTCGTGCCCATGGCCTTGCCGAGCACGTAGATCGAGCGATCCGTAAGCGGCATGACATCGGCGATGTCGGCGTTGCCCACCATGGCCCGGGCAATGGCCTTGTCTGCCGTGACCACCTGGCTCTTGTTGAGCGGAACGTCGAGCATTCCGGCATGGATGAAGGCATCCGCCTGCGCCACGGCAGGCACCGTCCCTGCTGGCAGGGAGAAGAAGGCGGCGGCGAGCGCGGCCCCTCGAAGAGTCTTACCAACCCGCATAGCGCTTCACCTCGTAATCGGACTGCTCGGTGCCGCGCACCACAGTCATGATCGGACGGGCCACGCTTGCCGGGGGCCTCGGCGTCCTGGAGCGAACCGTGCGGCGACTGGCGGCGAAGCGGACCGGAGCGGCACCCGACCTGAAAGCACCAAGGTCCCGTGCCGTAACCGCCCGCGTCTGCCCGACGGACTGATCCTCGACATTGCGCAGTGCCAGGCTGAGCGTCCCCGTCTGCTGTGCGAGAACGAGGCGTTGTGCCCCGTACTGGTCGACCAGCACCGTGGCCGTATCGCCCACCATCGGCTCGGTCTCGTTTTCACTGGACCGCTGATTGATGCCGATCACCTGAACGTTTTCCAGCAGCACGCTGGTCATCTTGTTTTGCGGGCCGCCGTCGTTTCCGGGAAGCTGGCGGGTCAGCATGATGTCGACCACATCGCCCGACGTCACGAAGCCGCTCACGCCGGTCACCGCGGTGATCGGGATCGAGACGGCACGAAGATCCTTGGGAATATTGGCGGAAATCGTCGCCCTGCCGTTCACGCCGGAAACGCGATCGGCGAGCACCGGTTCGCCAATGGTGATGGGCCGGAGAGCGACGTGGTTCCCCGCCACCAGCTTGTCGACACTGTCGAAAGCCCCCACCGGCACCGAGTCCCTGGGCCAGCTTACCAGCCGCAGGTTTTCCGGTGTGAGCTTGGAGCCGAACTGAAGTTCCTGCCGCGCAACGACGACACGAACCATGTCGTTCGCCTGCGCTTTCTTTTCCTGCTGCACGTCCACGCTGGTGAACCATGAATTGATCAGGAATATGGCGAGCAACCCCAAAGCCGCCGCCACAGCCAGGATTATGATATTCCTGCTGGCCATGTTGCCCCACCTTGCCTCTCCGGACAATTTCCATTGCCCTGCTTCATGCCTATGGGAGTTTTATTTAAAATTCATTATTATCGCGATCGGCTTCCACGTAACCCCCTGTGGTTCGGCGTGCCGACAATGTCCCCACCTGCACAAAACCGCACAGGTGGGGCATCGCATGAACCGCGATTACTTGCAGTTCGTGGCGTCCGGCACGTTGAGGCAGTTCGCCGTATTGGTCATGCGGCCCTGGATCGAAGTCGCCAGCGTGGTGGCGCCCGTGTAGATCGCCAGCCCGACGACCACGAGGATCAGAGCGTACTCGGCAGCCGAAGCACCGGATTCGTCGTTGGCAAAGTTCTTGATGAAGTTGGTCATTACGATTCCCCAATTCAAACCGCCTGACCCGTTTCACGCCAGGCGTTCATTCCCCAGGCTCCGGCATCTATTTCCGGCTGGCCCATGCCCCTATCGTCAGGCTGCACCGCATCCCTGCCACATCATGAGAAATCTCAATGCGTTAGAGAAACCATGAAGCCCCCCTCTAAGGGGATGCCCGTATAGTGCGTTAGCTAATCGGCCCGGTCAATTACCAAAGTTTAACTTCCCCTTTACCGTTCAAGATTAGGACAGAATACGATCAGATAACTTACAGACTTTGCCCGCACTTTATTATCAGCCTTTCTTCGCGCACCAGCATAGCGCATTGAAATATAGGCGAAACCAGCAATGAAGCGCATGAAAGCAGCATAGTCGACAGCGATAAGGCCGGAGCCAAGTAGCAATGACAATACCTGTCGTGTTTTCTGCGCTTGGTCTGCGAATGCAGCGAATCGCGATCAAATATATCGAATCATTCGAATACAAGACGCAGGCTCTGGTTCGATTCTTCCATGCCCGTATGGACGGCCTCATTCTTGGATGGATCGGACTGATGCTGCTCGCCAGCCTGCCACGCATCCTATTTCCGGCCACGCCTGTTCATGGCATGCAGGATCTTGTCGAAGTCATGCTGCCCTATGGGTGCATCGCAATCGCCCCTATACTGGGCTACCGACTGGCCGCAGCAGGTTTCCCGCATGCGCCTTTATTGCAAAGGGGCGGATCGCGGCGGTTCAACTCTGGCAAATGGCGCCAGCTCGATCCGCATGATGCGCGGATGCAGGCGGATTTCGGCCCGACCGGCTTCATGGCCTCACTGATGGTCGGCATGCTTCTGAACGTGCCGTTCAGGGCGATGGAATTTCTGCTTGCCGTACCCGCGATGAACAGCAACGCGCCGACGTGGGGCACGACCATCTTTCACATCATGGCCGCGGACGTCTGCCTCATGAGCTTCCTGTACATGGTATGCTTCGTGCTGGCCCTGCGGACCATTCCGCTCTTTCCACGCATGCTGGCGATCGCCTGGGGCGTGGACATCGCCATGCAGTTCGTCATCGCCAACGCCGTGGCCGCCAGTCCCGACCTGCCGGGCGACGTCGCCATGGCCGTGAACGACCTGCTTCACGGCAACGTCCGCAAGGTCCTGATCAGCATAACCGTATGGCTGCCCTACCTGCTGCTGTCGCGCCGGGTGAATCTGACCTATCGCCAGCGCGTCGCCATCGCCTGAAAGCGCCCTAGCGCACCCGATAGACGCGCAGAAGAGAGTGCCCCAGCCCGTTGACCGGCTGGAGCCAATCCGGCACGTCGCCCCTCTGCAGGTTGTTGATAAGGCTGTCCCGCCGCCGCGCCGTTTCGCCCTTGCCCCCGGGGAGCCTCGCACAGATCACGACATAGTCGGCATGGTTGGCCTTGACCAATCGCTCCGCATTCGCGGGGTTTCCCTCGAATGCCAGAAGGACTTCGCGGATCTTCTCACCGTTGCGATGGTAGTTTCCAGCCACGACGGTGTGATGCGTGGACGCGATTATCGAAGCCCCCAGGCTCAGGGTCGTGAACAGATGGCTCGGCTTGAGCTTGCCGAGGTCCTTGATCACGCATGAATTGCGGCCGTTTGCAACTTGCGGCGGCGGGGCATCGTCAGGCTGATTCCCAACCTTTGCGACGAGTTCAGAAGTCACCAGCGGCAATATGGCAACGCCGCAGACGATCGTCAGTACAATCCGAAGCAATGGCGAACTAATGGCCCGGGCACGCGGCAAGTATATTCCAAGCAGAACGGCTGCAAAGGGTATGGCCAGGACTTGCGCGAATATCGTCGAACGGTAGACCACCAGCGACAAGATCCATGCGACAATGGCCAGCAGGAACAGCAGCATCCAGGCCCGGCGGCGGTCCCGGTCTTCGTCACCCCTGACGATCGACACATATCCTGCAATGATCAGCCCGCCCACCCAGAAGACCGTGGTCACGGCCTTCACGCCTTGTGCGTAGATCGGCATGCCTTCCCTGATCTGCATGTACCATTCCTGCTTCAGGAACGGATCGAGATCGGCAAACGGGTTGATCGCACAGACCCCAAGGACGCCGTAGACCAGCGGCATTGCCACCAATGGCAGCGGGAGCAGGCCCGCCGCCCGCCAAATGGGCCCTTTTTCGCGGAACAGCCGAACGGCGAAGCCGGCAAGCAGCGCGGAGATCGCGAATGCCACGAGATGCGGCCAGGAAACGACGTCGCAATGCAGAACCTGATAGGCGCCCGGTTCCCTGGCAGTTGCGAAAAGGACAAGACTGAACAAGGCGAGGCCGGACAGGAACCAGACCACCGCCGGAATCGCCCAGAGAACGAAAACGAGACCATAGAGCGCTGCCAGGGTCGCAACGAGCGGAAGTCCCTCCAGAGAAATCGCAAGCTGAACAGCGGCAAGGGCGCCGCCGACGAAAGCTGCACGCGGCGAGTTGATCCGCACGAGGCACAGCGCCGCAGCCAGCAGACAGATCGCCTGCCAGCCATGATGGTCTATTCGCCCGGGAGAGAAGTTGAATATCAGCATCGGGAAAAATGCGACCAGAGTCGCCCCCGTCACCTGAAGCACCTGGCTTGTGCCCAGCTTCTTCAGAAGTGCGGCAGACAGGGCCATCGCGCAGCCCAGTTCCAGCAGCGGAACGAAAATCACCGCCGCCCCTTCTGCCAGCGGTTGTCCGAACAGTGGCTTCAACAGGACGATGAAAAACGCCAGCGGCAGGTCTACCAGCCGCGACCAGTGCATGTCCGCGCCGATTGGCGGGTTCATGCGATATTGGCGCAGGTCGAACCACCCTTGTCCCGCGAGAAGGTCGCGAACCTCGAGCAGACGCATGTAGTCGTCCGGCCCGTAGAGCTTCATGACCCCAATTCTGCTGGCCCCGAGCCCCCCGATCAGCAATGCATAGACGAGCCAGACATGCCAGGCCTTTACCCGGGCGAGCCATGGCCAGCAGATCTCCTGGAATGCCGGACCTTCTGCCGGCACATCGGTCTTGTTCGGCATCACTCTCCGCCGCGAAAAACGATCCGGCTACGCAGGCCCCAGGTGAGCATGAAGCTGGCGACAACCGCCAGGACCTTGGCCAGCCTGGGGTCGACGCCCGTGTAGTCGCCCACCCCCACGATGAGCGTGGTAAGGGCAAGTCCCGCCAGCGCGGACAGGACGAAGAGAACCTTCTGCCGGGTGCGCGCCAGGCCGTCGCCCGCCACGGTATCATGGAAGACAGCGCGGCTGGAAAGCAGCCAGTGGACCAGAATGCCGAGACTGTAGCTCGCCGCGGAGGCCAGTGTCGCCACCATGCCCACCTGCAGCAGGATGAGGAACGATCCCATGTCCGCGCCCAGCGCGACCACGCTGGCACCGCAATAGCGGGCAATGCGCAGACGCATCATCTGCTGCAACAGATCCGACAGACCCAGCCTGCGGGACGGGTTGATCTCCATCTTCAGGCGGCCTTCCTGACTTTGCCGGACCGGGCACGCTGCGGCACTTCGCGCACCGACGCCAGCGCCACCGCCTGATCCCTGGTGACCGCGCGGGCAGGCAGGGTTTCCTGCACGCCCTCGTCGCCCGCCTCGTGATACTCGGCATCCTCGTTCACGCACCAGATGTCGTAGACGCGCTTGCCGGCCAGGATGTTCTCCACGGTCAGCATGGCGGTCATCATCGCATGGTCCTGATTGTTGTAGCGGTGCATGCCGTTGCGCCCCACGAGATGAAGGGACGGAAATTCCTCCTCCAGTTCGTGGCGGATGGCCGCGACATTGTCCGCATAGGCATCATCGTAGACAGGATAGGCCTTTTCCTGGCGCACGACCACACCGCCCAGCACATCGGCCGGATCGCACAACCCCAGAATGGCCATTTCCCGCGTCGCCAGCGCGACCAGCTCGTCGTCCGAAGCCGACCACAGCCCGTCGCCCTCGAAGCAGAAGTATTCGAGCCCCACGCAGGCCACGTCCGATTGCGGCACCATTTCAGGCGACCACGACCGGAAGTTCTGGATGCGCCCGACCTGGACCTTGCTGTCGTGAATGTAGATCCAGTTGTCCGGAAAGAGTTCCTCGGAGCGGATCTTGAGGGCGACCGTCAGGAAGTCGCGATACTTCAGTCTGGCGGCCTGAATGTCGGTTTTCGGCTTCGGGTCCATGCGCGCAGCCAGTTCGCGCATCGGCGCCGAGCTGATGACGTCCCGCGACGTGACGACAAGGCCGCCATCGGCACTGCCGGCAGTCATCCGCCACCCGCCGCGCCCGTCCGAGGAGAGGCTCTCCAGCGCATGGCCCATGTAGACACGGGATCCGGCGGCCTCGATCTTGTCGCGCGCGGCTTCCCACATCATCCCCGGCCCAAGACGCGGGTAGCGGAAGGTTTCGAGCAAGGTCTTCACCGCCTGCCCGTCGTTCGGCGCACGGTGCAGGCCCAGCGAGCGCTTGAGCCCATCCATCACCGCACCCCAGAGCGAGAGACCCTTGATCCGCTGGGCAGCCCAGTCCGCGCTCATTTCATCGCAGGGCATGCCCCAGACCTTCTCGGTGTAGGTCTTGAAGAATATCGAATAGAGCTTTCGGCCAAACTGGTTGGTCGTCCAGTCCTCGAAACTCTTCACGTCCTTTACCGGAAACAGCTTGGCCTGCAGATAGCTGGCCATGCAGGCCGCCGAACGGAACAGGCCAAGGTTGTACAGCGCCTCGAAGGCCCGGAGCGGATACGAGTAGTACTTGCCCTCGTAGTAGATCCGGCTCATGCGCGGACGCTGAATGAAGTCGTCGGGAAGAATCTCGTTCCACAGGTCGACAACCTGCTGACTTTTCGAAAAGAAACGGTGCCCGCCAATGTCGAAGCGATAGCCTTCGTGCTCGACCGTGCGGCTTATTCCACCGACATAGGTCGCGTCCTTTTCGATGATCGCCACGCGCTTGCCCTTCTTGGAAAGAAGATAGCCTGCGGTAAGGCCGGCGGGCCCTGCACCGATGATCGCCACATCGACATCTATCGTCTGCATAACAAGAATCACCCCCTGTGTGCTTCTTGAAAACATGATGCAGACTTAGCCTGTTATATAAAAGGCATAATAGGAGATGACCTAAAATGGTCCACTTCTCGCGACATAGATAAAGATCACTATGCGTAAATGAATCCAGCATGATGCAGACACACATAACCACTCGGGACAATGTTACTCCCAAGTATTCGACAATGAAGGTAGTGCGTTGAATTATTTGGAAAGAGGGTTCACCGGGTGCCCGTCGACGCGCACTTCGTAATGCACGTGCGGCCCCGTGGACCGACCCGTGGAACCGGCCTGCCCCAGGACATCTCCAGCCTTCACGTGCTGTCCGACCGACGTCGAAATGTGCGAAAGGTGCGCATAACGGGTTTCCACCCCTTTGGCCTGCCGTACTTGCACCAGCAGGCCATAGCCTCCCGACCAACCGGCATGCGTCACGACGCCGTCGGTCGTGGCCTTTACCGGCGTACCTTCGGGAACAGCCAGGTCGACCCCCGCATGCTGCCGCACGCCACCGAGGATCGGATGGCGGCGAAGCCCGTAAGAACTCGAGATATGCGCTGCGGAAACGGGAAGGCCTAGGGGAACGCCCTTGAGGCTCACCCGCGGATAGACCGGCACTGCGGAAAAGCCCACCACCGCGAAACCATGGCCATCTCCCGACCGGTCGGGATAACGCCAGGCACCGCCTGTTGCGTAGGAAGCCCCCACGCTGACAGTACCCGTCGGTGCCTCGACATAGATATGCGTGGCGTTTTCTCCGGGGCTGTCAGTGGAACCCGGTCGCCCGCTGCCCGTGGGCGTGCCGTTTACATCCTGCAGATGCGCCATCTGCGGCGCATCCTTCGCCTGCGCAGCTCCGCAAAGAAACGGGTAAACAATAGCCGCAGCGGCCATGCGCGCAGCAACTGCCTTCAGCGATGCCTTTGCGGTCATGACGCGTTCGACCTCCCTCCGCTGCCTGTTCCATACAGCAAAGCGGCCAGTCGAAGAAGCAACAAGAAAGTGACTGTTTCGTTGCGGGGCGATTAGTGCAGGACTTACCTGTCGCGGAAACAGATCCTGCCGTCTGTTTTACCGGCAGTGATCTTCGGCTCAGGTCAGGCGATAGCCATGATCGCCAGTTGGCGACGAACGCTGATGTAGTAACGCAGGGCCAGATCCGGGTGGAAGATGAGAAACGGGTTCACAGCGGCTCTCCATTTGGCTTGCCGCCATGATGAACGACAATGGTTAACATTTTCCCTAGCAAGCGCTGCGCCGCCGCCTTCCATGCCTCATGCGCAAAAAGAAAAGGGGAGCGCAGCGGCTCCCCCTTCCCTCTTTATCGCATCGAAGCTCAGATCGGCGGAACCGGCTGCGGCGGGGCATCCGGATCGTCCTCGTGGATTTCGATCTTGCCGAGTCCGACGTGGCTCTTGCGGCGCCCATAGGAGAAATAGACGACTAGGCCGATGCCACCCCAGACCGGAAGCACAAGCATCGCTTCCGGCGGCAGGTTGAAATAGAGCGCAAGACAGCCAAGGGCCGAAATCGGCGCGATCACCCAGACGAACGGCGTGCGGAAGGGACGGACCCGCTTCGGGTCCTTCAACCGCAGCACCACCACGGCAATCGACACCATGAAGAACGCGAAGAGCGTGCCCGAGTTCGAGATGTCGGCAAGCTGGCCTACGGGCAGCAATGCAGCCGCGATGGCTACGAAAATGCCGGTCAGCATCGTGACGATATGCGGTGTCTTCCACTTCGGGTGCACAGTCGCGAGCTTCTCCGGCAGCAGGCCGTCGCGGGCCATGACGAAGAAGATGCGGGTCTGGCCATAGAGCATCATCAGGATCACCGACGGCAACGCCAGGTTGGCGGCAAGGCCGATAAGGTCGCCGGCCCAGGTGTAGTTGATCGCCCGCAGGACGTGCGCCAGTGCCTCCTTCGAGCAGACCAGCGGCTCCTGCCCCTGCTGGGCGAGCGCGGCGCACTGGCGCGCGAATTCGGGAGATCCGGGCTGGACGCCGAGTTCGGTCGGCTGCGCACCGATGGCACCGATGGCACCCGCAGCGACGAAGAGATAGAAGATGGTGCAGATCGCAAGGCTGCCGATCAGGCCGATCGGGACGTTGCGCTGCGGATTCTTGGTTTCCTCGGCTGCGGTGGAAACCGCGTCGAAGCCGACATAGGCGAAGAAGATCGACGCCGCCGCGCCGACAATACCCATGCCGCTGGTTCCCGGAGGGCCGAACCAGCCGTTCGGAGCAAAGGGCGCGAAGTGTTCGCCGTTCATCGCGGGCAGTGCCAGCGCGATGAACATGATGAGCGCAGTCACCTTGATGGCAACGAGGATCGCATTGAAAGTCGCACTTTCCTTCGTGCCGATCATCAGCAGCGCGGTAACGGAAAGGGCAACGACAATGGCCGGGACGTTGATGACGCCCGAGCTGAAATCAACGCCCGTGAGCGACCAGGTCGGCCCCGCGGCCAGGGCCGCTGGTAACTCGAAACCGGTCCAACTCTTCAACAGGCCCATGAAGTAGCCCGACCAACCCACCGAAACGGCGGAGGCGGCCACGGCATATTCGAGGATCAGGGCCCAGCCCACCATCCAGGCAAGGATCTCTCCGACCACGGCATAGGAATAGGTATAGGCGGAGCCCGAAACCGGCACCATCGATGCCAGTTCCGAATAGCACAGAGCCGCTACCGCGCAGACAAAGCCCGCGATTACAAAGCTCCACAACATCCCCGGTCCGGCCTTCTGCGCCGCTGCTGCGGTGAGTACGAAGATACCCGTACCGATGATGGCACCGACGCCGAGCAGCGTGAGCTGCACGGGCCCCAAAGATCGGTGGAGAGATTTTTTTTCCGCTGTCGCCAGAATGGCATCAAGCGGTTTGACGCGTCCGAACATGCGTGGACCCCCGGAATTTATGGATGTGCGGACGCTAGCGACATGCGAACGCATGGCAAGAGCGAAGAGCAAACAGTTCCCCAGCTTTGCAGAATTTCTCCGCCTTGGCTAAGACCTTCCCATGTCCACGACCTTCCAGCTCGACACCGCGACCAGCCGCGCCAATCCCACCCCCGCGCCGATGAAGCGCCTGACCGTGCCCGCCGTCCAGCGGCGCAAGTTCGAGGGCAAGACCGAAGAACCGCTGGTCATGCTCACGGCCTATACCGCCCGGCAGGCGCAGTTGCTCGACCAGCACTGCGACATGCTGCTGGTGGGGGATTCACTGGGACAGGTGATCTACGGCCTGCCCTCCACGCTGCAGGTCACGCTCGACATGATGGTCGCGCACGGCGCGGCGGTCGTGCGCGGTTCCTATCACTCGCTGGTGATCGTCGACATGCCCTTCGGCGCCTACGAGGCGAGCCCGCAGCAGGCGTTCGCGGCGGCCAGCCGGATCATGTCCGAAACCGGGTGCGCCGCGGTCAAGCTCGAAGGCGGGCAGGCCATGGCCGAGACCATTTCCTTCCTGACCCAGCGCGGCATCCCCGTCATGGCCCACGTCGGGCTCACCCCGCAGGCCGTGAACGCGCTCGGCGGCTATGGCGCACGCGGGCGCAGCCAGGAAGAGCACGCGAAGATCATCGCCGATGGCAAGGCCGTGGCCGATGCCGGCGCTTTCGCCGTCGTGGTCGAAGGCGTGATCGAGCCGATTGCCGTGGCCCTTACCCAGAGCATCGAAATTCCCGTCATCGGCATCGGCGCCTCCGCACAGTGCGACGGTCAGGTGCTCGTTACCGAAGACATGCTCGGCATGTTCGAACGCGTGCCCCGCTTCGTGAAACGCTATGGCGACATTGCCGGGATGATCTCGGAAACGGCCGCGAAATACGCCGAGGAAGTCCGTACGCGGGCTTTCCCCGGACCGGAGCAGACCTACCAGCCGAAGAAATAGCGCGGCCGCCAGTCAGGCCGGCTGCCTGGAGCGCAACTGCCGGCGCGCCTGTGCGATCAGCGGCGTGCTACCCACCATCGCCTCGGCCTTGTCGAGCAGGGCCCGTGCGGCCTCTGCCCGATCGCCGAGCATGGCATAGCTGTATCCCAGCGCCTGCGTGGCAAGAGGGCTGGCCCGCTGGAGGCGATAAGCCGCGAGCGCACTGCCGCGCGCGCCCTCAATATCCCCCTCGCCGGCCTGCACCATGGCAAGGTCGCACAGCAGTTGCACGTCGCGCGCGTCTCCGGTGTCGCGCAGCCAGGTGAGGATCGCGCTCGCTCGGGGCATGTCGCCGGTCCCGATCGCCAGCCTCGCCGCCGCCCGCAAGGCCGGACGGCTCGTGGGATTCTGCCGCAGGTAGCCCTCGACCAGGTCCTTTCCTCCCTTGAGATCGCCCGCCATGACATAGGCTTCGAAGCGGCGCCGGAACAGGCTTGCAGGCATGCGGATCTCGGCCGCCGCGGCATAGTGTTCCTGTGCCGCCACAGGATGCCCGAGGGCAAGCTGCACATCCCCTGCCAGAGCCTGATTGTCGTAGAAGCCGGGATCCTCGCGGACGTCGGATTCCGCGACGGCCTGCGCCGCGCCGGCCTGTCCGTGGGCGAGCATCTCCCCGATACGCCCCTGCCCGGGCACCACGTGCAACGCCGGCCTCGGCGTCCGCGCGGCCCGATCGAGCAGTTCGCCAGCTTTCTGGCGTTCGCCTAGCACCTCATAGCTGCGCGCGACCACGGTAAGCAGGTAGGGCGAAGCATCCTCGCGCGCGATGTCACCGGCAAAGCGCAAGGTGGCATAGCGGTACTGACCGGCAAGATAGATGGCACGGGCCAGCAGTTCCCTGGCCCGCATGCTGTCCGGCTTGGCGCGCAGCACCGCTTCCAGCGCCTCGGCCGCCGCCGATGGATTGCCCTTTGCGATCTCGACCACGCCGTGCAGCATCTGCACGCCCGGCTGCCAGTCGAGTTCGCCCTTCGTGCGCATCAGCAGCCCGCGCGCGAGATCGTAGTTGCCCGCGCGCGCGGCGATCACTGCCTGTAGGTAGTAGGCCCGTGCATTCCCGGGCGCCAGTTCGAGCACCCGGCGCGTGACTGTCAGCGCCTCGGAAGCCCGCCCCAGATCCCCCAGCGTCGCGGCGTATTCGAGCAGCACCGAGACGTCCCGTGGATCCTGCAGCAACGCCTGCTCGAACCACGGAACGGCAGCGAGCAGGCCATAACGGTCGCGCACCATCTGGCCCCGGAACTCCAGCGCACGCACATTGCCCGGATCGAGCGAAAGGGCATGCTTGGCCGCCTCGATGGCCAGCCGGTGCTCTCCTCCCACATAGCGCATCCTGCCGACCTCGACCCACAGCGACGCGTCGTTGGGGGTGATTTCCAGCGCCTTGCCATAAGCGCGGGTGGAAGCCTCCAGGTCGCCGTCCAGCCGTTCGAGCAGCCCCAGCGCCCGCCAGCCATCGGCGGCACCGGCCGGGGAGAAGTTCCCCGGCGCCAGCCATTCGCGGGCCTTGTCGCGATTGTCCTGTTCCAGATAGGCCCTGCCCATCCACGCGGCGACGTCCCGGCGCGACGCCCCGTTGTCGAGCGCCACGCGCAGTTTCATCTCGCCGTCGATCCCGTCCCCGCGCGCAAGCGCCGCCCGCGCGGCCTCGATCGCCGCTTCGGCAGTCGGACGCTCGCCGAAACCCGGGCTGGAAAGGAGCGCAAGGGGCATGACAAGGGCGGCCAGCGCGAACGCCAGCCGCCGCCTGCCCCATCCGATCCCCCCCGTCGGGAGAGTATCAGGACTGGAGGTCGTACTGCTTGAGCAGGTCATAAAGCGTGGGCCGGCTGATCCCGAGCATCTTGGCCGTGCTCGAGATGTTGCCCTCGCTGCGGGCAAGCGCATGCCGGATGACCTTGCGGTCCGCCTGCTCGCGCGCTGTCTTGAGGTTGAGCGCGTTGAAGACCTGCTCGTCGGGATCGGCAAGGTCGAGATCGGCAGCGTGGACCAGCTTCTCGTCGGCCATGATGACCGCACGCTTCACCCGGTTTTCCAGTTCGCGCACGTTGCCCGGCCAGTTCCAGGAATCGATCGCGGCAAGTGCATCGGAAGCGAAACCGCGCACCGCCGGGTTCATCTCCTTGGCATAGCGATTCAGGAACGCCTTCGCGAGCAGCGTGGCATCTCCGGGGCGTTCGGCCAGGCTCGGGATTTTCACGACGATCTCGGCCAGGCGATAGAACAGGTCCTCGCGGAAGCGCCCGTCGGCGATCATCGCCTCCAGATCCTGGTGCGTCGCGCAAACGATACGCGTGTCCACGGGGATCGACTCGCGCGAGCCCACGCGCTCTATCACGCGCTCCTGCAGGAAGCGCAGCAGCTTGACCTGAAGCTGAAGCGGAATGTCGCCCACTTCGTCGAGGAACAGCGTGCCGCCGGCGGCCTGCTCGATCTTGCCCTGCGTGGTCTTCACCGCCCCGGTGAAAGCGCCCTTCTCGTGCCCGAACAGCTCGCTTTCGAGCAGGTTCTCGGGAATTGCGGCACAGTTGATGGCGACGAATTCACCATCGGCGCGGTCGCTGGCGTCGTGCAGGCCGCGTGCGAGCAGTTCCTTGCCGGTGCCGCTGGCCCCCAGCAGCATGACCGAGACATTGGTGTTGGCGACGCGTTCGATCGTGCGGGCGACGCGCAGCATCTCGGGCGCCGCGGTAATCATCCGGCCCAGAACCTTCTCGTCCTTGCCGATGCGGGCGGCAAGACGGCGGTTCTCGTCCTCCAGCTTATGGAGCTGGAGCGCGCGGCGCACGATGAGGCCGAGCGCATCGATGTCGACCGGCTTCTGATAGAAGTCGTAGGCCCCGCGTGCGATCGCCTGAAGCGCGCTTTCCCGCGCACCATGCCCGGATGCGACGATGATCTTGGTATCGGGCTTGAGCGCCATGATCTCGTCGAGCACGGCAAAGCCCTCGGTCACGCCGTCGGGGTCGGGCGGCAGGCCGAGGTCGAGCGTCACCACGTCGGGCATTTCCGAACGCAGCAGCGCCAGCGCGCTGAGACGGTCTCCGGCCACGAGGACGTCGAAATCCTCGTAGGCCCACTTGAGCTGTGCCTGCAGACCGGCATCGTCTTCCACGACGAGCAGCTTGGGTCGGATCTCGGTCATTACGCTACCTTCTGGTCCTGACTGGTCATGTTCTGGAAAATGTCGGTCGCCGCCGCGAGGGGCACGAGCACGATGAAGCGCGACCCCAGGCCCTCGCGCGATTCCACGTCGAGCCGGCCGCGCATCGCCCGCACCAGTTCGCGCGCTTCGAACGCGCCGATGCCGAAGCCCCCGCTCTTGGTCGAAACGAAAGGCTTGAACAGGCGGTTGCGCACGAAATCGGCGCTCATGCCGCAACCGGAATCGACCACTTCGAAGCGGGCGTTGAGCCCCTCGATCGCAAGCGAGAGGAATACGGGACTGTCGGGCTTGCTGGCATCTATGGCATTCTGGACGAGGTGCACCAGCACCTGCTCCAGCGAATGCCGGTTCCCGGTCACCACCACGTCCCTGGTCTCGGCGAGCACTACCTGCGGGTTGTCGCGAAAACGCTCCATCACCGCATTCGTGACCTCCATCGCATGGACCTGCTCCAGCTTGTCCACCGCGCCGTTGCCGTAACGCGAAAGACGCGTGAGGAGCGCATTCAGCTTCTCCGAGGAACTGCGCAGGGTGACCAGCATGTCGGCGCGGAATTCCGGCTTGTCCGCGTGAAGTTCGGCATTGCGGGCCAGCAGACTGAACTGGCTGGCCAGGTTCTTGATGTCGTGCATCACGAAGGCAATGCGGCGATGGAAGTCCTCGAAGCGGCTCGATTCGGCGAGCGCTTCCTGGCTGGCGTGCTCGGCAAGGTAGCTGGCGACCTGCTGGCCGATGACGCGAAGCAGGTCGAAATCCTCCCAGTCGAACTTGCGCACCAGTTGCGGGCGCGCCAGCACCACCATGCCGACGAGGCGTTCATAGTGGACGAGCGGGATCACCGCCCAGGCCTGCGCATCCTGCAACAGCCATTCCGGAATCTCGATCTCGCCCCCGTGCGCCGTGCGCCCCGCGCGCGCCTCGTCGAGGTCGGCGATGAAACCGGTCCGTTCAAAGAAGCCCAGCGCCCGCATTGGAACCGCCACCGCAGGCACTTTGACTTGCGGCCAGTTCCAGCGCGCGGCAAGCGTGAGCGCGCCCTGCTCGTCGGGTGTCAGCAGCAGCCCGGAAGGGCTTTCGAAAACGTCGGCAATGGACTGGACCACGCGCTCGCCGAGCGGCAAGGCCTTTTGCCCGCCACTGCCGATGGTGCGCGTGAAGCGCAGCCATTCCTCGCGGTAGTCGTAGCGGTGCTGGAAGAAGTGCTTGGCCAGCGTCACCTTCAGCCAGCCGCGCATCCGGCGCGAAGGCAGCACGACCAATGCGGCCGCGCTGGCGAACGTGACGAATATGAGCTCGATCATCCGCGCGAAGTTGCCGCCCGCGTAGGACAGCCACTGCGCCACCGCGACCATCGCCACCAGGTAGATGCCGATGACCAGCAGCGAGAAGGTCTGGAACGTCACCGCACGCGAGGGGCGCAGGCGCAGCTCGTCCCGGTTTGTCGCCGCGGCAAGCGTAAAACACCCCGTCAGCACCAGGATCGCAAGACCGCGGAACGCCGCGATCTCGACGGGCCAGCGCGCGGCGAGATAGGCGATCGTGTACAGGTTGAGATCGAAGGCCCAGAGCATCGCCAGCCCGGTGGCGGGCCAGCGCAGCGCCGAACGCACGTCACGCGGCGCGCCGGCATAGAGATTGTGGACCAGCACCAGCCCGCCCACCGTCACCAGCAGTCGGAACATGACGTTGAACTCGAACGCGACCCGCATGACGTTGTCGTCGAGCACGACGCGCGACAACGCATAGTCCACGCCAAGATGCAGAAGCTCGACGAAGGCCAGCGCAAAGACGACCGGGTGGATCGGCGCGACGCTCGCATGGCGCCCGTCGCTTGCGAACAGGCGGTAGATGACGACAAGCCAGGCAAGATTGCGCGCGCTTTCCGCCACCGACGGCAGGAACATGCCCGTCCCCGACGCGGAGGCGGAACCCACCGCCAGACTCCAGCCGGCGGTGATCAGCAGTGCCACCAGAATCGGCGTGCCCGCGGTGCCGAAGCGGCTGCGATTGGGCCAGAGCCAGATCGCCAGGCTCACCAGCGCGATCGCTGCCGAAAGATCGAAGGCGATATCCAGCGTCGCCCAGAGGCTGCCATGCCAATATGCCATCAGCGCGCTCCCTCGCTCCACAGAACCACGCGCAAGGTCTGCAGAAGAATGAGCAGATCGAGGAAGGGCGTGTAGTTCTTGGCGTAGTAGAGATCGAATTCGAGCTTCTGGCGCGAATCCTCTATGGATGCGCCATAGGGATAGTTGATCTGCGCCCAGCCGGTGATGCCCGGCTTCACCATGTGGCGTTCGGCGTAATAGGGCAGCTGCTCTTCGAGATCGGCCACGAATTCGGGGCGTTCCGGCCGGGGCCCCACGAAGCTCATCTGCCCCTTGAGCACGGTCCACGCCTGCGGCAATTCGTCGATGCGCACCATCCGGATGAACTTGCCGATGCGGGTAATGCGCGGATCGTCCTTCTCCGCCCATTTCGCGCCGGCGGCCTCGGCATCGTTCCGCATCGACCGCAGCTTGATGACATCGAAAGTCTGGCCGTACAGCCCGACGCGCGACTGGCGGTAGAAAGCCGGTCCCTTGCTGTCGAGCTTCACCAGCAACGCGAAAAGCAGGATCAACGGTGCCGTGAGGAACAGCAGCGCGGCGCTGGCGATGATGTCGAACACGCGCTTGGCCGCGCTGGAAATCGCGCGCCCCGACGAGAAGCCGTCGGAGAAGATCAGCCAGCTCGGATTGACGGTATCGAGGTCGACGCGGCCGGTCTCGCGTTCCAGGAAGCTGGAGAACTCATTGACGTGGACGCCCGCCGTCTTGATCCGCAGCAGGTCCTTGAGCGGCAAGGCGTTGCGCCGCTCTTCCAGCGCCAGCACGACCTCGCTCACCCCCAGATTCTCGACGAAACCGGTCAGGTTGTGGATCGCCACGCGCGGGATCGCATCCTCGACGACGGGACTGGCCTCGCTCATCCCGATGTAGCCGACGATCACGAAACCGGACTCCGGGCGCTCCGCAAGATGGCGCAGGCGCTGCGCGCGGTTGCCCGCGCCCAGCACGAGCACACGGCGCCTGAATGCCGTCGTTCCCAGAAATCCGCTCAGCAGCAGGCGGTTGAAGACCAGCAGCACGATCGCAAGCCCCATCGAATAGGCCAGCGTCGAGCGCCAGAAATTCTGTCCGCCGACCATGAAGTCGACGAAAGCCAGCCCGATCACGCCCAGCGAGATGGCGACGAGCAGGCGCGCCACGGCAAACCGCATCGAACGCAGGGATTCGGAGCCGTAGACACCGACCGAGATCATCGCCAGTGCTATAATCCCGGCGAAGGCCGCATGGGGCCCCAGCCGTTCGGACAGGGTACCCGGGTCCATGCCGATCTGCTCCGCGCGCAAACGCCACGAAATCTCGTTGGCGCCGGCGAGCAACAGCATGTCGATCACCCAGAGCAGCACGACGGCGTGCGGGATGTAGTGTTTGAAAAGACGAATCATCGTCGGGTAAAGCCATCCTTCGGGCCATTGCGGCACTTGAGAGCGTGCCTAGGCCAAAGGCGTAAAATGTCGGTAAAGCTGACAGACTCTTCGCGAAATTCCGCAAATCAGGGCCTGAATGGCAAGGTTTTCGGGGCCCGAACGTCGGCAGGCCTTACACTTCGCGCAGCCCCACGGCCCGCGAACGACCGCAAAGACGGGTAACCGCCCCCCTGCCGGACAGCGCGCCTTACCTGGCCATGAGCCTCATCGCGGTGAGCGTCAGCGCTTCCGCTCCCGACGCGATCACCTTGTCCGCCTCGGGCGCCCAGAACGGGCTGTGCAGCGACGGCAGGGGCGCACCCCCCGCCCTGGCGGCGGCGATCTTGTCCGCCGGCGAGCCTCCGACCCAGAAGATCACCGACTTGATGTGATCCTCGTCGGCCCTGCGAAACTCGCCGAAATCCTCGCCGCCCATGACCGACGGGGTGATGACCGCGCGGTCCTTGCCCATCTCCTGCTGCAGGAAGCCGATCGCCTCCTGCGTGAATTCCGGCGAGTTGTAGGTCGAGCGCGTATAGGGTTCCTCGACGGTGACCTCGGGCATGAGATCCTCGGGAATGCCCGAGGCGAGCGCCTCGCCCTTCACGATCCGCCTGATGCCCGATAGCAGCTTCGCACGCGTCTCGTCGGAATAGCTGCGCACGGTCAGTTCCAGCTTGGCCTGATCGGAAATGATGTTGTGCTTGGTCCCGGCATGGAACGAGCCGACCGTGACGACGACCGGGTCCAGCGGGTTGATCTCGCGACTGGCGAGCGTCTGCAGCTTCATCACGATCGCGCTGGCCAGCACGATCGGGTCCTTGGTGGCCTGCGGATAGGCCCCGTGACCGCCCACGCCCTTCACCAGGATGTCCACGCTGTCGACATTGGCCAGCGCGTACCCCTCGGCAGCCCCGACAACGCCCGAGGGCAATTCTGGCGTATCGTGGAAGGCAAGCGTGTAATCGGGCTTGGGAAAGCGCGTGTAGAGCCCGTCCTTGAGCATCTCGACCGCGCCCAGGCCGATTTCCTCGGCCGGCTGGCCGATCATGACCAGCGTCCCCGACCAGTCGGCCTTGCGCGCCGCCATCAGCCGCGCCGTCTCGATCCAGGCAGTCATGTGGGTATCGTGGCCGCAAGCATGCATGATCCCGCTTTCGACCCCTGCGGTGGAAACCCCGCGCTGCTTCGAGGCGAAGGGCAACCCGGTCTGTTCGGTCACCGGCAGGCCATCCATGTCGGCGCGGATCAGCACCGTGGGCCCGGGGCCGTTCTTGAGGACCGCGACGATTCCCGTCTTCCCGACTTTCTCGGTCACCTCGAACCCCGCCTCGCGCGCGGCCCTTGCCATGACCGCGGCACTGCGCACTTCCTGGAAGCTCAGTTCCGGGTGCGCGTGGAGATCGCGGTAGGTGTCCATCAGGCCGGGCATGTCGGCGGAAATCGTATCCGCCACGGTTTCGGCATGAAGACTTGCGGGAAAGGCGACGAGAGCTGCTGCGGCTGCGAGCGAAAGGTTCCTCATGCGGTGCAGGCTATGGCCATGCCCGGCAATCCGCAAGCCGCGAAACGCAATGCTGGTGCCCCTGGCCCGACTCGAACGGGCACGTCTTGCGACAAACGATTTTGAGTCGTTCGCGTCTACCATTCCGCCACAGGGGCACGGAAAGTCAGCGCGGACGCTTAGCCGCGCGTTCGCCCGCATTCAAGAGCAGTACGCAATGCCAGTGCAATTGTTTCGGCGACAAGTCGGAAAAGGCTTCAAAAGCTCCAGTCCAGTGCCACGTGGAGCAGCTTGCCCTTCATTGCCCCCTTGCGCGAACCGTATGTGCCGACTTCGAAGCGCGGACCACCCTCGACCGGCTGATACCGCAGGCGCAGCTTCACCTTCGTGCGGACCTCTGCATCTTCCGCGAACGGGTCGGTCCTTGGCGCAGCCCCGCCAGTGCGGACGACCGGCAGCCTTGCCGCCTGCCCGAGATCGAAAGTCTGCTGAAGCGCGGGGGTGGCCGCAATCGCGGATTCGACCGCGACGTCCTGCCCGTACGCGGCCAAAGGCACGAATGCGACGACCAGCGCCGACGCGACGAAAAAATGCCCCCGTAGTCCCATGCCGCAAGCCTTTCGGCCCGCTGGCGGAAACTACCGCGTCAATTGCGTTTCAGTTCGGCGACACCCACACGCCGCACGGCAAGCCGTGCAGTGAGCACGACAAACCGTGAGACGCGCTCAGCCCTTGAGGGCGTTCACCAGCATCTTGTGCAGGCGCGAGTGCAGCGCATCGTTGCCGGCGAGAACTTCCGCGTCGCAATAAGGCAGCGAACGGCCCTTCCAGTCCGAAACGAAGCCGCCGGCCTCGCGCACCAGCAGGCAGCCGGCCGCGGTATCCCAAGGCTTCAGGCCGGATTCCCAGAACCCCTCGTAGCGGCCGGCGGCAACCCACGCGAGATCTAGCGCGGCCGAGCCGAAGCGGCGGATGCCGGCAACCTGCGGCGCCAGGGCATGATAGATCCGGGTCCACTCGCCTGCGTCGCCATGACCCGAGAAAGGAATGCCGGTGGCGATCAGGCTTTCGTCGAGATGACGGCGCGACGATACGCGCAGGCGCCGGTCGTGCAGCCAGGCACCGCGCGACTTTTCGGCCCAGAAGGTTTCGTCCGTGACGGGCTGGTAGATCAGCCCGGCAGTGACTTCGCCCCAGCCCTTGCCGTCCAGACGCGGTTCCTGCACCGCGATCGAAATCGCGAAATGCGGGAGGCCGTGCAGGAAGTTGGTGGTGCCATCAAGCGGATCGACGATGAAGCGCGGCTTGTCGGGATCGCCCTCGATCTCGCCGCCTTCCTCGAACAGGAAGCCCCATTCGGGCCGCGCCGCGCGCAGTTCGTCCCAGATGGTGCGCTCGGAGTTCTGGTCCGCCTTCGAGACGAAGTCGGCAGGACCCTTGCGGCTCACCTGGAGGTGTTCGATTTCGCCGAAGTCGCGTCGCAGGCGGCCGCCTGCCTTGCGGGCGGCTTTTTCCATGACGCGGATGAGACCGGAAATTGCGGCCATAACGTGTTCTCTACTCCTGAATGAGCCGGGCCCGCACGGACCTTATCGGCCACCCTTTGCTGCTGCGTCGGGCTTGTATCCGCAGATCCGGACCATCACGCTGAGCAATTCGCCGGGATTGTCGCGGTGGATCTTGCCCGGGTTCTCGGCGATCACCTTGTCCATCGATTCCGTGATCCTGCCGAGCGAATTGTTGTACAGGCAGCCCACGAGAGCACCTTTTACCGGGCCCTCGACATTCTTGGACTGCAGACCGGAGATGAGGACCTTGAGGTACAACTCCGCATTCTTCACCTGCGACTGACCGGTTGCGGCCCTGGGCTGGGCCTTGGCGGGCGCGGCGGCGAATGCGCTGCCGCTGCCCAGAACCAGACCCGTACCGAGCAGAGCCGAAGTTGCGATCTTCGCGAGGTTATGCATCAATCCGCCTTTCTGACGTAAGTCTTCTCGTACACGTCGACAACGATGCGGGTGCCGCTTTCGATATGCGGCGGAACCATCACGCGCACGCCGTTGTCGAGTACGGCAGGCTTGTAGCTGGACGAAGCTGTCTGTCCCTTGACCACGGCATCGGCCTCGACGATCGTGGCTTCGACCTGTTCGGGCAACTGGACCGAGATGGGACGTTCTTCCCACAGTTCGAGCAGAACCTGCATGCCGTCCTGCAGGAACGCGGCGGCATCGCCGAGAAGGTCGGCAGGAAGCTGGATCTGGTCGTAGGTCTCGATGTCCATGAACACCAGCTGGTCGCCCTCGGCGTAGAGGAACTGGAAGTCCTTCGTATCGAGGCGCACCTTCTCGACCGTGTCGGCGCTGCGGAAGCGCACGTTGGTCTTGCGGCCGTCGATCAGGTTCTTCATCTCGACCTGCATGAAGGCGCCGCCCTTGCCGGGCTGGGTATGCTGGGTCTTGGCGACTTTCCAGATGCCGCCTTCGTATTCGAGAATGTTGCCGGGACGAATGTCGACGCCGCTGATCTTCATGGATTCGTGCCTTCGATGGGAAAGAGCTAGATGCCTTCGGGCGCACCCGCCTGCCGGGAAACGCCCTTGAAAGCCTGCGCCCTTAGACGAGGCGGGCGGGCATGGCAATTGCTTCGCGCCGGTGCTAGCCGGAAGGTCATGATCCAGCTCCGCTCCATGTCCCGCATCGCGCTCGTCCTTGTCGCAGGCTCGCTCTCCGTGGCCGCCGCCGCATCCGAGGCCCCGCCTCCGCCTCCCGGCGGCCGTATCGGGACTCTGGCGCTGGGCCGCTACGTCTGCGAGATGCCCGGCGACGCGGCCAGCAGGCCAGTTCACCAGTTCGAGTTCCGCGTGGTCAATGCCTCCAGCTACAAGGCTGGCGGCGTTCGTGGCAGCTACCTCTACACCGGTGACCGCGTGGTCATGACCGGGGGCAAGCTCAAGGGCCTGAGGCTGCATCGCATATCCGAGGGTTTCCTGCGCGAGATCGCGGAAGATGGAAGCGACGGCCCAATGCGCTGCGTGAGGACTTCGCGCCGCTAGAGCCCCCTGCACGCCGCAAATCGCCCCTGCGGTTTGCAAGGCGGCGTCCATCGACCTAGCCCAGTGCGAAACATCGTTCGGGAGCAGGACGTGGATTTACAATTGCAGGACAAGGTCGCCATCGTCACCGGGGCAACCGCCAACATCGGCAGGGCCATCGCGCTCGATCTGGCCACGGAGGGCGCGAAAGTCGTCGCCGTGGGGCGTGACCGCGAGGCCGGAGCCCGGCTCGTTGCAGACTGCAAGGCGCGCGGCGCGGCCGATGCCGTGTTCGTGGCTGCCGACATGCTCGATCCAGCATCCCCGGCGCGGGTTCTGGAAGCGGCCGAAGCGCTCGGCCCCGTCGACGTGCTCGTCAACAACGTGGGCGGCAATGTCGATCAGGGCTTCTTCGTCGATTCCGACCCGGCGAAGTGGATGGCCGACATCGACCTCAACTTCGGCACGGTTCTGCGCATGACCCACGCCGTGCTGGCCGGCATGATCGAGCGCAAGCGCGGGGCCATCGTCAACGTGGGCTCCACCGCCGGGCTGGTGGGCGACTACATGCTGCCGGTCTATTCGGCTGCGAAAGGCGCAGTGCACAGCTTCACGATCGTGCTTGCCAAGGAAGTGGGCCAGCACGGCATCCGCGTGAACGCGATCGCACCCTACGCGACGATCCCGACCGATCCCGCCGCACTCAGCAAGGGGAGCCGCTTCAACCCCGAAAGCGGCATGTTCTCGAAAGGCCAGGCCAGCGTGAGCGAGGAAGACCGCGCGATCCGCCAGCGCCGCACTTTCGTGGGCAAGCCCTTTGCCTCGGCCGACGAAATGGCGGGAATGGTCGCGTTCCTGGCTTCGGCCCGGGCCAGCTTCATCACAGGACAGGTCTACCCCGTCGACGGGGGCGCACTGCTCTGACATTCGCACTGGAGGGAAATTCATGGCTATCGACGAAAAGGCTCTGCAGGCCGTCATCGACAAGGACGCGATCCGCGACCTTGCCCTGCTCTATTCGCGCGCAATCGACCGGCAGGACATCGAGCTGCTCAAGGACCTCTACACCGAGGATTCCACCGATACGCACGGCGACAGCTTCGACGGATCGGCGGAAGACTACTGCAAGTTCATCGCCGGCTCGTTTCCCTACATGCCCTATTCCGGCCACCACATCTGCAACCACCTGATCGCGGTGGATGGCGACGAGGCCAGCGGCGAAGTCTATGCCCTCGCCTACCACCTCATCCCCACCCGCGAAGGCGGCCAGGAAGAGGACTTCATGGCGGTGCGCTACATCGACAACTACCGCCGCTGCGCCGACGGCAAGTGGCGCTTTTCCAAGCGCGTCGTGACTTACGACTTCAAGCTGCGCCGACCCTTCGACGGCGGCGGCACGCTCGGCCAGGGCGAGAAGGACCCCAGCTACGCGGTCTGCACGCAGCGCCTGTTCCAGCGCGGCGCGCGCGCCTGAGGCGATACCGGCTTATCCCGCCACGTGCGGCGCTACGCCGTCGGTGCCGACAATCACCCGCTGCAAGACGCGCCGCCCGACGCTTTGCAGATTTCCGCGTGCGTGCTGCAGGGCGATGTTGTCCCAGAAGATCACATCGCCCGTGCGCCACTTGTGTTCCAGCACGTGCTCCGGCGCATAGAGCCGGTCGAACACCGCATTCAGCAAGTCCCGGCTTTCCTCCCAGGCCATGCCCAGCAGCCGCGCGGTCTGCAGTTCGCTGACCCACAGGCATGGGCGGCCATTGTGCGGGTTTTCGAGGATCGCGGGCCGCACGCCGCGCTTCATCGCCTCAGGTTCGCGGTCGTCGCAAGTGCGCCCGGCCAGCCGCGTGTAGTGGGGCGAGATCATCTCCTGCTCGCACCCATCGAGAGCACCCGCCATGTCCTGCGGCAGCCGCGCAAGCCCCGCCTCCGCGTTTGTGAAGCGCGTGGAGGAGACATCGTCGACGACATCGAGCGCATGAAGCGCAATCGCGCCGAACGGGGCATCGGTATAGGCGGCGTCCGCATGCCACGAGAGCGGAGAGGCGCTGGGGCCGCCGCCCTCGTTCGACATCGTCTCGCCCTCCCCTTCACGCAGCAGGATCGGGCCGAGCAGCGCGCAAAGCTCACGCTGGCGCGCCATCGTCAGCGATTGTCCGCGCGCCAGCACCAGCCCGTGTTCGCGCCATAGTTCGCGGAAATGATACGAGAGCGATGGCGCCAGCGGTTGCGACAGATCGAAATCGATCTCTACCCCGAACGGGGCGAGCCGCCGGAACGGCAAGGTGACAGCCATCGGTTCATCCTCCACCCACGCGCGGCAGCACGATGACCTCCTGCGCCTGTGCCAGTTCCCGCGTCCAGTCGGTTTCGAGTACACCATCGACCGCGAAATGGACACGCGCCGGGGCGATGGCCGCAAAGCCCGGCGCCAGCGCTTCCAGCTTCTCCACCAGATCGAACAGGTTGTGTGGCGCCAGATCGAGACGCCCATCATTGATAAACTCGCCGAAGAACTCCTTGTCGAACGGCGGCATCACGACGATGCGCACCACGCCTCACCCTTCCGGATGAAGCGCCGCGTAGACCCGGTCGGGCACCATGGGCAGGTCGCGCAGACGCTGGCCGATCGCGCCGTGGATGGCATTGGCGACTGCGGCAAGCGGCGGCACGATCGGCACTTCGCCCACGCCCTTCACGCCGTAGGGATGCGCGGGGTTGGGCACTTCGACCATGACCGTATCGATCATCGGCAAGTCCGATGCCACCGGCATGCGGTAGTCGAGGAATCCGGCGTTATCGAGCTTGCCGTTCTTGCCGTAGATATAGGCCTCGTTGAGCGCCCAGCCGATCCCCTGCGCGGCGCCGCCCTGCATCTGCCCCTCGACATAGTCGGGGTGGATCGCGGTGCCCACGTCCTGGATCGCGGTGTAGCGCACGATCTTTACATGGCCCGTCTCGGGATCGACCTCGGTATCGCAGATGTGGACGCCGAAGCCCGGCAGCCAGCCCTTCGCGCTCAGTGCCGCCACGGCGGCAATCGGCCCACCCGAATGGAACGAACGACCGGCAATGGCGGCGGCCGTCATCGACTGCCCCTGCTTCTCGCCTTCGAGGCAGACGACCGCACCCGAGCGCCATTCGACCTGATCGTCCGAAACGCCCCACATCCGCGCGGCGCGCTGGCACAGGATCGATTTCACGTCCTCGGCGGCCTGCACGGTCGCCATGCCGGTCGCGAACGTCGTGCGGCTGCCGCCGGTGACCATCGAGACGCCGATGGAGGCCGTGTCGGCGACGACGCTGCGCACCTGCTCGTACGGCACGTCCAACACTTCGGCGGCCATGATCGCCATCGAGGCGCGGCTGCCGCCGATGTCGGGGCTGCCGGTCGCGACGGTGATCGTGCCGTCTTCAGCCACGCTGACATTGACGGTCGAAGGGCCGCCGTAGTTGCCCCAGTAACCGCCCGCGATGCCGCGCCCCTGGTTGGGGCCAAGCGGCGCCGACCAGTGCGGATGGGCCCTGGCGGCCTCCAGGCATTCGACCCAGCCGATCCGGCCCCAGGGCAGGCCCGAGGTCTGCGGATCGCCTTCGGCCGCCGCGTTCTTCAGGCGCAGCTCCAGCGGATCGATCCCGAGCTTTCCGGCAAGTTCGTCGATCGCGCTTTCGACCGCGAAGTTAACCTGCGGCGCGCCCGGCGCGCGATAGGCCTTGGCGGCGGGGCGATTGCACAGCACTTCCGTGCCGACGACACGGGTATTCGCAATGCGATAATGCCCGATCGCGCTGGACACCCCCGCGCCTGCGTCATTCGCGGTATAGGCGCCCGAATGATAGAGGAACTCGACCTCGGCGGCGACGAGCGTGCCTTCGGCATCGGCGCCAATCCGCACGTCGATCACCGCGCCCGGTGCAGGGCCGGTCGCACGGAACACTTCCTCGCGCGTCATGGCAAGGCGCACCGGACGGCCCGACTTGCGCGACAGCACCATGGCCACCGGCTCAAGGTAGATCGTGGTCTTGCCGCCGAACCCGCCACCGATTTCCAGCGGCGTGACGCGGATGTCCGACTGCGGCATCGCCAGCACCGAAGCCGTGAGCGAACGCACGGCGAAGTGGCCTTGGCTCGACGTCCAGATCTGCGCCTGCCCGTCCCCGTTCCACGAGGCGACACAGGCATGCGGCTCGATATAGCCCTGATGCACCGGCTCCAGCGTGTAGCGCTCGGTGACCGTGGCCGCAGCCGACGCCAGCGCGCCCTCGACATCGCCGCCGCCCATCTCGACGCGCATGGCGGCGTTGGAGGGCTTCTCCGGCTTCGGCTCGACGCCCTTGGTGAAGACATTGTCGTGCAGCACCGGCGCGCCTTCGGCCAGCGCTTCCTCGACGCCGAGTACGAAGGGCAGTTCCTCGTACTCGACCGTGATCAGGCCGAGCGCCTCGCGGGCGATCTCGGGGCTGGTGGCCGCCACGGCAACCACCGCGTGGCCCTCGTAGAGCACTTTGTCGAGCGCGAGGCAGTTGTGCGAGACATCGACGATGTCGGACGCGCCCTCGCCCACGTGCATCACCAGCGATTCCAGCGTGGGCAGGTCCCTGCCCGTCGCCACAGCCTTCACGCCCACCAGCGCCTCGGCCTTCTTCGTGTCGATCGAGATGATCCGCGCGTGCGGATGCGGGCTACGCAGGATCGCGCCCCACAGCATCCCCGGCGCCTTGAAGTCCGGGCTGTAGAGCGCCTTGCCGGTAACCTTGTCGACCCCGTCCGGACGGACCGGGCGGGTGCCGACATGCCTGAATCCCTTTGGACGGAACTGCTTCATGGTTTCGGGCGCGTTCATGCGGGCGTCCTTTCCTGCCTGAGTTCGGCGGCGGCATCGAGCACGGCGCGCACGATCTTGTCGTAGCCGGTGCAGCGGCACAGGTTGCCGGCGAGCCAGTAACGGACCTCGGTCTCGGTCGGGTTCGGATTGCGGTCGAGCAGCGCCTTGGCCGCGACGATGAAGCCCGGCGTGCAGAAACCGCACTGCAGGGCCGCATGTTCGAGGAACTTCTGCTGCACCGGATGGAGCACAGAGCCCTCGGCAACGCCCTCGATCGTGGCGACCGTGCGCCCCTCGGCCTCGGCGGCGAGCACGAGGCACGAGCAGACCATCTCGCCGTCGAGCACGACGGTGCAGGCCCCGCAGTCGCCCGAGCCGCAACCTTCCTTGGAGCCGGTCAGCCCCATCGTATCGCGCAGGACGTCGAGCAACGACGAGGTCGGCTCGCACAAGTATTCTGTGGCGTCACCGTTGACGGTGGTGGAAACGTGGATCTTGCTCATGCCTTGGCTCCGGCGCGGCTGGCGGCGATCAGGACGGCGCGGCGGGCGAGAACGCCGGCCATGGCCTTGCGGTAGGACACCGTCCCGCGCTTGTCATCTATGGGATTGCTGGCGGCCTGAACCGCCTTCGACATGGCGGCCAGGGCATCGTCGTCGAGCTTCGTGCCGACCAGAGCGGCGCCCGCTTCCTCGACGAGCACGACCGTCGGCCCCACGGCACCCAGCGCGATGCGCGCGGACGTGCAGGTCCCTTCGCCATCGAGCACGAGGCTGACGCCCGCACCGACGACGGCAATGTCCATTTCGGTACGCGGGGTGGAACGCAGGTAGGCATCCCCGCCGCCCGCGGGTTTTGCCGGCAACCTGATTTCGGCCACGAACTCACCCGAAGCAAGCGAGGTCTTGCCGGGTGCGACCGGGACGGCCTCCACCGGAACCTCGCGCAGGCCAGAGGGCCCGGCGACCACGCAGACGGCGCCGGCCGCCACCAGCGCCGGCACGCTGTCCGCCGCCGGCGAGGCATTGCAGAGATTGCCCGCCATGGTCGCGCGGTTGCGGACCTGCACCGAGCCGATCAGGTTCGCCGCCTCGACCACGCCGGGCCAGGCAGCAACCAGCGCGGCATCGGCCTTGAGCGCGGTACAGGGCGTTGCGGCACCGATGACGAAGCCTTCGTCATCGCGCCGCACGCCGCTCATTCCCTCGATCCGCTTGAGGTCGACGACGGCACCGGGACTGAGCCGCCCCGAGCGCATCTGCACGATCAGATCCGTGCCGCCTCCCAGCGGCCGCGCCGTGGGATCGGCGGAAAGCAGGGCGACTGCATCCTCGACAGTATCGGGTGCATGGAAAGCGGTTGATGGCATGATTTCTCCCCGGAACCGACCGGTCCGTCGGAGAGCAAAATCGTTGCTGCAACCCGTTTCGTCAACCGGACCGGCCGGATATTTCTACCGGCCGGTCCAGATTGACGGCGACCGGCTTCCCGGCCCCGCACCGCTTCTTACATGGAGGGTGCGTAACCGCCGTTGAGCGGGTAGGTCTGGCCCGTGATCCACTCGGACGCGCCAGAGCACAGGAACGTGACGAGCGCCGCCACGTCGGTCGACTTCCCGAAGCGGCGAATGGTGTAGCGCGACATCATCGCCTTCGTCTGGTCGGAAGCCATGATCTGGGCCAGCTGCTCTTCGGGCATGTCGGGCATGAGCGCGGAAAGCGAGACGCAGTTCGCGGTCACGTTGTAGCGGCCGAGCTCCTTGGCGATCGAGCGCATGAAGCCCTGCGCGCCCGCCTTGGCCGAAGCATAGACAGCCAGCTTGGGCTCGCCGATGCGCCCGGAATCCGAAACGACGGTGACGACGCGGCCCTTCTTCGCCTCGACCATGTTCGGGATGAAGGCATAGCTGCAGTTGTAGACACCGTAGAGATTGGTGCCGAGGTAGCGCTGCCAGGCCTCGGGCTCTTCCTCCCAGAAGTTCAGCTTGGGGCGCAGCGAGCCGCCCGGGCCGGCCATGCCGGCATTGTTGACGAGGATCGTGGCTGCGCCGAGCTTGTCCTTGATCGCCGCATCGGCCGCCCTGGCCGCTTCGAGATCGCAGACGTCGAAGGGCACCGCCAGCGCGGGCACGCCCATGGCGCGGATTTCCTCCGCCACCGCCTCGGCGCGCTCCGCCACGAAATCGTTCACGGCAATGCCGCCAGCATTGTGCCGCGCCAGTTCCAGCGCGATCGCGCGGCCCGCGTTCTGGCCGCCACCGGTAACAACGGCAACCTGGCCGCCAAGATCGAGAAGGTCGGTATCGCTCATGCGTGTTCCACTCCACTTTTCAGACTCGCTAGATAGTATATACCATCTAGAAAAATCGAGTCCCGCACAGGGGACCATGGGAGAGGATCACCAGGACGATGACCACGCAACCAGGCCCGCTGTTCGACTATCTGCGCGATCTTGAAGAGGCCGTAGCCGGTATTGCCAACACCTGGCGGCCCGACGACCCGCAATATCGCGCCGACGTTTACCGGCAGATCATGATGCAGATGTCCTACGGCTACTTCGCGTTCTTCCACGCGACGCCCGAGCACCCCGACTGGGCGCCGCTGTGGAACCCGGTCTACACGCTGCAGCCCAACCCCGACGACATCTACCTGCAGTCCCCCGTGAGTCCCGCCTACAGCTACCGTGTATCGGGCACGCGCGGTACCGTGAAGATGATCACGTTCAACACGCAGGGGCCGCTGGCGGGGATGCCCGATCCGCCGGACATGACCGGCGAATGCTATGCCGATCTCGACGACCGGCACTTGCAGATCGAACCGGACGGCACGTTCGAAATCCTGCTCAGCGCCGAAAGGCCGGAAGGACACACCGGCAACTGGCTGCAAATCAGGCCGGGCGCCACCACGCTGATGGTCCGCAAACGCTCCTACGACTGGTCGGGCGAGGTCGATCCGATGCTGTCGATCGAGAACCTCGATCCGGTGCCGCCCAAACCGCGCCTGTCGACCGACGAAATTCTTCAGCGCATCAGGAACATGGCAGGCATGCCCGCGAAGGCGACCGCGCTGTTCTACGGGATGCAGAACCAGTTGCGCGAGGAAGCCGGGATCAACGTCTTCAAGCCCGCCCCCATCGGCGGCGCCCTTTCGCGCCAGATCTATATTCCCGCGGTCTACGAATTCGAGGCGGACGAGGCGCTCATCATCGAGACGGCGCTTCCCGACGTCCGCCCCTACTGGAACTTCCAGCTCAACGATCCCTACTACAACGCGGTCGAATACGTGTACCGCATGAGCAGCACCAACGGGCACTTCGCGAAGATCTCCGGCGACGGAAAGTTTCGCGCGGTGATCTCGCTGGAAGACCCGGGCGTGCCCAACCGGCTCGACCCCGCCGGTTTCCGGCAAGGCACGATCTACGGGCGCTGGTACGATTGCGATTCGTGCCCGACGCCGACGATCAAACGCGTCAAATTCGAGGAACTGCGCGACCACCTGCCCGCCGACACGCCCCATGTGTCGCCGCAGGACCGCGCGACCGAACTTCAGGAAAGGGTCCGGGGCTGCCAGCGCCGGAGGAGATGGTGAGCACGATGTTGGAAGGTTTCGATCTCAGCGGCCGCGTCGCGGTAGTCACGGGCGGCGGCACGGGTATCGGCAAGGAGATCGCCCGTCTTCTCGCCCAGCGCGGCGCCAATCTGGTGCTGGCCGCACGCAAGGCCGACGCGCTCGAGAAAACCGCCGGCGAACTGCGCGCGGAAACCGGACGCGCCATCCTGTGCGTGCCCACCGACGCCACCGATCCCGAACAGGTGCAGGCGCTGATCGACAAGACCGTGGACCATTTCGGGCGGCTGGACATCCTCATCAACAACGCCGGAAAATCGAGCTTCTCCGGCTTTTCCAAAATGGCGCCGGAGATGTGGGACAAGGACGTAAAGCTGAACCTCAACGCGGCCTTCTACTGCTCGCACGCCGCCATCCCGCACCTCAAAAAGAGCGGGCACGGTGCCATCGTCAACATTTCCTCTCAGGCAGGGATCACCGGCACGCCCGGCTGCGGCGCCTATTCGGCAGCCAAGGCCGGGCTGCAGATGTTCACCAAGGTCGCGGCGACCGAGTGGGGCAGTTCGAACGTGCGCGTGAACGCCGTCGCACCGGGCATGACGGCAACGGAACTGGCGCAGAAAGGCTGGGCGAAGACGGGCTTCGATGCACTGGGTTCGGCAAAGACCGCCTTTGCTCTGGGCCGTCCCGGCAAGCCGGAGGAAGTGGCACAGGCGGTAGTGTTCCTGGCCAGCGACGCGGCAAGCTACATCACCGGCGAAACGCTGGCGGTGAGCGGCGGCACCGGTGCAAAGGGCATGATCGACGTGGATTGATCCTCCCCGGTACGGGGAGGATCAGCCCCAGAGCGCTTCGGCCGCAGCCAGCCCCTGCGCGCCGCGCCCGCCGAGTTCGGCAGTAAGCAGCTTGAGGCGGTAGGTCCACAAGTGCAGCGGGTGCTCCAGCGTCATGCCCATGCCGCCGAGGAACTGGTGGTAGTCGTAGCACACGCGCTTGGCGGCTTCCTGCGCGTGAAGCAGCGCCATCGCCGCATCGCCCGCATCGCCAGTGCCGGCCGCGCGCATGGCGATCCAGTAGACCGAATTGGTCATGACCTGATCCTCGGCAAGGCGGTGGCGCATGCCCTGGAAGGTCGCGAGCGGGCGGCCGAATTGCTTGCGCTCGCACACGTACGTAACCGTGCTGTCCAGCGCCCCGCCGAGCAGGCCGGCAGCTTCCGCCGCCATGCCGACGCGCCACGCACGGGTAATCTCCGCCGGATCGACATCGTGCGCCGTCATGCTCTCGGGCAGCGAGGTCAGGAACGCAACCGGATAGCCGTAGAGCGTGTCTTCCTGCGCGGGCGCGATCATCTCCTCGGTGGCGGCAAAGCTCTTCACGCCCGAGGGGCCGACAACGACGACAGTCGCGCCGGGCCGCAGGAAGCGCAGCGGCTTGCGGGTCTTGCCTTCCTCCACAAGGCACAGCGGGCGCGGCAGTTCGGGATCGATCAGCGGGCGCACCATGGCCGAAGCCGCCGCTTCGATCGCAAAGGGCAGGCGCGCCAGCTTCTCGACCACGAGCGCGGCGGTGACGGGGCCGAGTTCCTCGACCGCCATGACGTCGAGGAACCCGTTCTCGACCAGCGCCTCGTCCAGTTCCGCGCTTTCCAGCGCCAGCGACACGTCGTGCATCGGCACCGTGGCAAAGGGCTTGGCCAAGCTGTCGATGAAGTCGAGAACCTGCGTCTGGTCTTCGTTGAGCGAAAGCTGCATCAGCGCGGCTCCCTCGGCAATTCCAGCACTTCGCTGGCGATGATGTTGAGCTGGATCTCGGCGGACCCGGCAGCGACACCGGCGACAATGCCGCGCTGGTGGTGCATCTTGAGATAGGGCGAGGCCCCGGCAAGCCCCTCGGGCACGAACTCGACCACGAATTCGCACACGACCCGCTCGGCCATAACAGTGGCGTAACGGGCCGAGCTGGATTCAGCGCCGATGACAAGCCCGTCGACGCGGCGCTGGACGACAGCATAGTTCGCCGTGCCCGCCGCCTCGCACAGGGCCGCGCAGCGCGCCGCCTCGATTTTGACGTATTCGCTGTCGAACTCGCCCGCGTCCTTGAGCATCTGCACCGCCCGGTCGAGCGCGGCGCGGGCCAGCCTGAAGCGCGGAATGCCGAGGCGTTCGTTGCGCAGCGAGTAACCGACGATCTCCCAGGCCTGCCCTTCGTCGCCGAAGCGCGCGCTTTCGGGCACGGTCACGTCGTCGAAGAAAACCTCGTGAATGTCGCCCTCGCCGATCAGCGAGGGGATCTGGCGCACGGTGATGCCGGGCGTGTCCATCGGCACGAGAATGATGGTGATGCCGCGCTTGCGGTCATCGCTGGTGCGCGTGAGCAGGAAGCAGGTGTCGGCAAGGCCGGCATAGCTGGTCCAGATCTTCTGGCCGTTGATGACGTAGTTGCCGTCCTTCAGCTCGGCACGCGTGCGCAGCGCGGCGAGGTCGGAACCGGCGTCAGGCTCGGAAAAGCCCTGGCACCACAGCGACTGTCCCTTGGTGATCGGCTCAAGATAGCGCGCCTTCTGCTCGGGCGTGCCGTACTTTTCGAGCGTCGGGCCGATCCAGTTGACGTTCATGTACTGGCCGCCGCGCGGTTCGCCGGCGATCCACATTTCCTCGGCAAGGATCTGCTGTTCCCAGGGGCCGAGGCCTTCGCCTCCCATCTCCCTGGGCCAGTGCGGGAAGAGGATGCCCGCATCCGCCAGCTTCACGCAGAACTCGCGCGCAAAGGCCGTCAGCGCAGGAGACGCGGGGCCGTGTTCGGAGAACTTCTCCCAGTCATCGGGCAAATTGGCATGCAGGAAGTCCCGGATCTTGTACCGGAACGCATCCTGTTCCTCAGTCCATTCGAATTGCATCAGCGCAGCGCCTCTCAAGGTCCTTTAACAGGACCGTTAGGCGCAAGTGCGCACGCGCGACAACACCGCGCCGCTGCGCAATCGCCTGTGCGATCCTGCCTTTTATGAACTACTGGCGTACCGCGCCAAGCGCCTCAGGCGCAACATAGCGCGTGGTCGACATACCGCCGTCTACCGCGATGGTCTGGCCATTGACGAAACCGGCCTCTTCCGAAGCGAGGAACGCGACCATGTTGCCGATGTCTTCGGCCGTGCAATCGCGCTTCATCGGCGTCAGTTCATGATTGCCGCGCCGGAAGAAGTCGAGGTCCCAGAAAGCATCGGTCATTTCGGTCCGCACCACGGTGGGCGCGATGTAGTTCGAGCGCACGCCGCGCGGCGCATATTCGGCGGCCATGGTCTGCATCAGGCCGATCTGCCCGGCCTTGGCCATCGAGTAGGCCCCGCCCGCGACCGTGCCGAAGATGCCCCAGGTCGAGCCGATGAACAGGATCGAGGAGCCCTCTCCCATCACGCCCAGCGCCTCGCGGCACAGGCGGAACGGCGCGCGCACGGAAATGCCGATGACCTCGTCGAGCATCTCGTCGGTGGTCTGGTCTACGGGACCGAAATTGAACGAGCCGGCATTGTTCACGAGAATGTCCAGCCGGCCGAACTTGTCGACGGCGCCCTGCACGATGGCCCTGGGCGCATCATCCGCGGTGGCATCGACCGCTACGAAATCGAAGTCCATGACGCCTTCGAGCGCGTCCTTGAGCGCCTGCAGTTTCGCAGCGTTACGTCCGGTGCCCAGCACCTTGACGCCCTTTGCGCCGAGCGCTCGCACACATGCCTCGCCGATGCCGCCCGCCGCGCCGGTGACGATCGCTACCTTGCCTTGCATTCCATCAATCTCCTGATCCCTTGGACCGTGGTCCCCGCGACGGCGGGGCCCCCGCTTTTGCGGGGACGACCTATATATTTGAGGCGCACCGCGATCAGTTGGCCCGCTGGTTGCCCGAACGCTCCGCGATGTCGTTGGCCGCGACATAGCCGAAAGTCATGGCCGGTCCGATGGTCGCGCCCGCTCCCGGATAGGTGTCGCCGAAAGGCGTGCCCGAATTGTTGCCTGCGGCATAGAGCCCCGGGATCGGATTGCCCTGCATGTCGAGCACACGCGCCCGCGCATCGCAGCGCAGGCCGCCCTTGGTGCCGAGATCGCCGTTGTTGATCGGCACGGCATAGAACGGCGCCTTGTCGATCGGGCCTATGTTGGGATTGGGCGTCGAGCTGGGATCGCCGAACATCTGATCGTAGGGGTTCATACCGCGACCGAATTCGGGGTCGACGCCAGTCTTGGCGTATTCGTTCATGTTGGCGACCGTCTGCTTCACCACATCCACCGGCAGATGGACCTTGCGGCACAGTTCCTCGATCGTATCGGCGCGGAACACGTAGTGGTCCCACCAGTCGGCGGGCACCTTGCTCTCGGGCGTGTGGACCGTGGGCATGAGGCCGCCGGCGCTGAACTTCTTGCGGAACTTGGAATCGAAGATCAGCCAGCACGGCATGTTCGCGCCGGTTTCGAGCTGATCGCGCACCATCGCCTGGCCGAACTGGTCGTAGCCGCAGGCCTCGTCGACGAAGCGCACGCCCTTGCGGTTGACCACGACGCTCCACGGGCGGCCCACATCGAAAGCCGCCTGGTGAATTTCGTGAAAGTTCGAGGCCTTGGGCATCGGCAAGGTCATCGTCGGCATCCACCAGCCCTGCTCGGTATGCTCGGTCGAAGCGCCGATCTTCTCGGCCTCGATCAGCGCCTCTCCTCGGTTGGCATCCTCGGGCGTGGAGGAATGGCGGGTCAGCCCCGGCACCGGATAGAAACGGTCGCGCAGTTCCTGGTTCCATTCGAAACCGCCTGCCGCCAGCACCACGCCGTGACGCGCGTGCACCACATACTTGCGGCCGAAGTTCGAAACCTCGACGCCCATCACCCTGCCCCCGTCATCGAGCAGCAGGCGTTCCAGCCTGGTCTCCATGCGCAGTTCGCCGCCACGCTTGAACACCTGCTCGTAGGTCGCGCCCATCAGCGCCGCGCCTTGCGTGAAGCGGCGGTCGCGGTGGGACACCTTGCGCGTGGAGCGATCCTTCCAGTAGCGCCCGATGACCTTCGCCGCCACCGTGCGCCAGCCCTTGGACTGCATCATCAGCGCGAACGTCTCGGTCAGGTCCATGGCGTAGCGGCCGAACAGCTTGAAGCGGTTGTACTGCTCGCGCATCAGCGCATAGCGATCATCGCCCAGCTTGCGCCCGTCGAAGGTGGGCACGATCACCGAACGGTCCGCCCGCGCGCCGGCCCGGTCCGGGTAGTAATCCGGCCAGGCGGCGGCCATGACCTCGACCCCGGTGGACTTGAGATAATCCAGCATCCTGGGCGCTTCATCGACGTAGGCTTCGAGCCTTTCGCGGTTCACCGGCACGCCGATCGTCGCGTCGAGATATTCCAGCGCGGATTCGCGGCTGTCGCCCTTGTCGCCGTCGAGCCCGTGGTTCGGGATCCACATGACCCCGCCGGAGGTCGCAGAGGTGCCGCCGAACTTGTGCGCCTTTTCCACGATCAGCACTTTCATGCCCAGGTCGGTCGCACGCAATGCCGCCATGGCGCCTGCGGCACCCGATCCAATCACCACGACATCAAAGCTTTCGCCAGCCGTCACCCACACTCTCCCATTGGCCCATTTTTCGCGAAGGAGAGCCCGGCCCTTCCGCAAGCCTTATCGCGTCCACGACTTGCCCTAGAAATGACCGCCGGGGTACTGCAAATTGCTTGCTCGTGCTCTGGCGCAGCCCGCAACCTTGCGCCATGACGGTGCGCACCGCAGGGGCCGGAGTGCTACGCCGGTGCAGGGCAGAACTGAAATTGCAGAAAGTCGAAGAACAACGATGAGCGAAAAAGCATTCGTCGCAGTGGCAAAAGTGGACGAGGTTCCCGCTGGCGGCAAGAAAGTGGTCGATGTCAACGGGGTGAGTGTGATCCTCGTGAACAGCAAGGACCGCATCTTCGCGGTCCGCAACCTGTGCAGCCACGCCTACGAGACGCTGGAATGCGGCCGCGTGCGCGCGGGCTGGATCTCCTGCCCGGTTCACGGCGCCCGCTTCGACCTGGAAACCGGCAAGCCGATGAACCCGCCCGCCACGCTGCCCATCGAAACTTACGAAGTGCGGATCGAAGGCGATACGGTGGAAGTCGCGGTCTAGGGCTGCCCACATATCGCGAGCGCGTAGCCAGAAATCTGGACGCCCATCGGGCCGCTGTGCATGGAGAGGACATGACGGACAACGCTGATCTCGAAGCCCTGCGCCATGAAGTACGCAGCTTTCTCGAAGCCGAAAAACCGCAAGGCTGGCGCGATGCCAGCCGCACGCAGGACGATTTCGTAAAGACCCAGCGCGACTGGTTCGCCAAGCTGGTGAAGGCCGGCTACGCGATCCCGCACTGGCCCGCGGAATACCACGGTGGCGGCCGCAGCCTGGCCGAGCAGAAAGTGATCTACGAGGAGCTGGCCAGGGCCGACTGCCCGCGCCTGCTGCTCTCGTTCGTCTCCACCTACCACGCCTTTGCCACGCTGCACGAATGCGCCAGCCCCGAGCAGAAGGCGAAGTACATGCCCCGCATCCTCGAGGGCGAAACCTGGTGCCAGGGCTTCTCCGAGCCGGGCGCCGGTTCCGACCTTGCCGCGCTCAAGTGCAAGGCGGTGCGCGAAGTTCGCGACGGCAGGGAAGTCTATGTCGTCAACGGCCAGAAGATCTGGTCGACCATGGCCCAGTTCGCCGACATGTGCCTGCTGCTGGTGCGCACCAGTTCCGAAGGCGTGAAGCAGGCAGGCATCACCTACCTGCTGATGGACATGAAGACGCCCGGCGTCTCGGTCAGCCCGATCCACCAGATCCAGGGCGACGAGGAATTCGCCGAGATCTTCCTCGACAACGTGGTGATCCCGGTCGAGCAGCGCGTGGGCGAGGAAGGCAAGGGCTGGGCCGTGGCGCAGGCGACCCTTGCCAGCGAACGCGGCCTCACGCTGATGGAGCTGTCCTACCGCATGCGCGGTGCCCTCTCCCGCGTGGCGAGCCTGATCCGCGAGCACGGGCACGAGGACGACCGCGGCGTGCTGCGCGACTTCGGCGAACTGGTGACGCAGGTCGACGCCGTCTGCGCGATTGCCGACCAGTTCCTCGACAACCGCATCAAGGGGATCGAGCGCATGGGCGACGCCTCGATCGTCAAGAACTCCTACAGCCGCGCGCTGCGCGCCTATTCGAAGCTGGGCCTGCGGCTTGGCGGAATGAGCGAGCAGTACATCGCGCCGATCACTTTCGGCGATCTCAATACCGGCAACTGGATGGCCGACTACATGAACTCCTACGCCTGGACCATCGCCGGCGGCAGCGAGGAAGTGCAGCGCAACATCATCGCCGAGCGCATGCTCGAAATGCCGCGCGAGCCGAAGAACTGGGTGCTGTAAGATGATCGAACTGAACGAACTCACCGACGCCGCGCAGAAGGCCTTCCCGGCGGACAAGCTCTCTCCCGACCGCGATGCGAGCTGGGAACTCATGGCCGAAATGGGCTGGATGATGATCCGCGTGCCCGAGGAACTGGGCGGGCTCGGCCTTGGCCGCGATGCCACGACCGCGATCCATTACGAGATGGGCCGCGTGCTGTCCTCCGCGCCGCTGATCCCGGCGCAGCTTGGCCTGCAGGCGATCCTCGCCAGCGAAACGCTTGCCGACAAGGCCGACTGGGTCGAGCGCATCTGCGGCGGCGAATACGTGCCCCTGCACATGCGCGCCGCCCGCCTGACGCCTGCCGGGGACGGCTCGCTGACCGGCACGATTTCGGGCGTCTTCGAGGCCGACATGGCCAGCACCATCGTCGCCAGCCTGCCGCATGGCTACGCGCTGCTGCCGCTCGATGCCCCGGGCGTATCGCTTGTCGAACGCCCCATCTGGGACCCGAGCCGCCGCATGTTCGACGTAGTGCTGGACGGCTATGCCCCCGATCCCGCGCTCTACCTCGCCGATGTGAAGGGCGCGCCGGCCATGCACGATGCGATCGCGCCCGAGGCACACCTTGCCATCGCGGCGGACTGCCTTGGCGGCTCTGCCGCCGCGCTCGACATGACGGTCGAATACATGGCCATGCGCAAGCAATTCGACCGCCCGATCGCGATGTTCCAGGCCCTCAAGCACCGCGCCGCCGACATGAAGACGCGCATCGTCGTTGCCGACGCGCTCCTGTGGAGCCGCGTGCATGACGAGGATGCCGACATCATCCAGTTCGGCGCCATGAAGACGCTCGCGGGCGAGACCTACCAGTTCGTCACCGAAGAGATGATCCAGCTCCACGGCGGCATCGGCCTCACCGAAGAGCATCAGTGCCACCTGTTCATGAAGCGCGCGATGCTCAATCCCGAACTGGCCGGCGAACCGGACCTGTGGAAGGAACGCATGGGACGCGAGGCCATGGCCAAGCTGGGCTGAAACGGACCTTACGCCATCGCCCGCGGCGGCATAAGCCTGTCGGGATGGTGATGGCCGCCGTTCCATAGTTCCGTCGTCCCTGCGTAGGCAGGGACGACGAGCATGGTGTGGGCAGTTTCCAGCCAGCAACGGCCAGCAAGACGACCAAGAAAAAGCCCCTCCCCCGCGATCTGCGAGGGAGGGGCTTTTCGTTAGCGCATGATCACCGCTGAATGAACCATTCGTCATTGCGAGCGAAGCGAAGCAATCCAGAGCGGTACACAGCGCCGCCCTGGATTGCCGCGGCCCTACGGGCCTCGCAATGACGATTCAAGCTAAGACGATCATGCTCTCACCTTGTGCCGAAGCCCGGGCTCAGCCCATTGCAACGAGGCGCTTGGCCTCCTCGATGATCGCCGGCGGCTGGACGAGGAACGCGTCCTCCAGCTTCTTGGCGAAGGGCACCGAGCAGTACGGCGCACCGAGGCGGCCGACCGGAGCCTTGAGCTTGCCGAACAGCGCGTCCTGCACGGTTGCGGCGATTTCCGCGCCCGGGCCGAAGTTCTTGCCGGCTTCGTGGACGACCAGCAGGCGGCCCGTCTTCTCGGCCGAGGCGAGGACGGTTTCCTTGTCCCACGGCGAGATCGTGCGCAGGTCGACCACTTCGGCCGAAATGCCGGCCTCGGCAAGCTTGCCGACGGCTTCCATCACGGTGAACATCATCTGCCCGTAGGAAACGATGGTGATGTCGGTGCCCGGCGCCACGATGTTCGCCTTGCCGAGCGGGATCGGGCCCTGATTGGCCGGCACGTCCATCGGCACGAACAGCGTCTTGCCGCTCTCGACGATGATGACCGGGTCCGGATCCTGGATCGCGGAAAGGTAGAGGCCCTTGAAGTCGGCCGGGGTCCAGGGGATCACGACCTTGATGCCCGCGGTGTGGCAGAACCACGCCTCGTAGAAGTCGGCGTGCTGGCCGGCGGTCTGGTTGCCCGCGCCGGTCAGGGTGCGGATCACCAGCGGAACCTGGCTCTGGCCGCCCGACATGAAGCGCAGCTTGGCCGCGTGGTTCACGATCATGTCCATCGCCACGGTCGTGAAGTTCATCAGCATGATCTCGGCCACCGGCTTGTAGCCGGCCATGGCCGCGCCGATGGCCGCGCCGATGATCGCCTGTTCGGAGATTGGCGTGGACTTCACGCGCATGGTGCCGAACTTGGTCGACAGCCCCCGGGTCACGCCGACGACGCCACCGCCTTCGTTATCGGCAATGTCCTCGCCGAGCACGAGGACCTTCTCGTCCGCTTCCATGGCCTCCATCAGGGCGGAATTGATCGCCTGGAGGCCGTTCATCTTGACCATTTCAACAGTATCGGTGCTCACGCCGGGATCTCCTCGGCAAAGACGTCGCGACGCAGTTCATCGTCGGACGGGAATTCACAGTTCATGGCGAAGTCGATCGCGTCCTTCACCTCGGCTTCGATCTCGGCCTTCATCGCCTCGAGCTGTTCCTCGGTGGCGATGCCGTCGTCGATCAGCTTCTGGCGGAAGATCGGCAGCGGATCCTTCGCCATCGCCTCGGCCTTTTCTTCCTTGGTCATGTAGCCGTCGGCATCGCCGAAGACGTGGCCCATGAAACGGAAGGTCTTGCATTCGAGCAGGGTCGGCCCCTCGCCCGCGCGGGCACGCTCGATGGCGGCATGGGCGTGGGCGTAGACGTCGACCGGATCGTTGCCGTCGACGGTGTAGCCCGGCATGCCGTAGCCGATCGCGCGCTTCGAGATCTGGTCGACCGCGGTGCCGTTCTCGAAACGGGTGTGCTCGGCAAAGCCGTTGTTCGAGCAGACGAAGATCACCGGCAGCTTCCACACGCCGGCAAGGTTGAGCGCCTCGTGGAAGGCACCGATGTTGCTGGCACCGTCACCGAAATAGGCGACCGTCACCTGCTTGGTGCCGTCAAGCAGCGCGGCCCAGCCGAAGCCGTTGGCGATCGGCATCGAGGAACCGACGATGCCGGTGGTGACCATCACGCCGGTTTCCGGGTGGGTAAGGTGCATCGGGCCGCCCTTGCCCTTGCAGGTGCCGTCGACACGGCCGCAGATTTCGGCCCAGAGCGGGCGCAGCGGCATGTTCTTGGCGACCATGTCCTGAATGCCGCGATAGATCGTGCAGATCTTGTCGTCGTCGTTGAGGAGCACGGAAATGCCCGCCGGAATGCATTCCTGGCCGCGTGCCGAATAGTACGGTGCGTGGATGCGGCCCTGGCGGATCTGGGCGCGGGTGAATTCGTCGTTGCGCTCGATGCGGATCATCCTGCGATAGATGTCGAGCTGGGTGGCCGCATCGGGCAACGCGCGGTTGGTTAGCGTATCAGTCATGGTCCCTCTCTCGAAAACCTCCGTCGACAGGATCTTGGTACTGCGTTTTCAGTATATCGCGGGCAAACCAGCGCAAGAGTCAGGGCACCGGCCCGGCGATATCTAGGCCCCGAGACGTTTTGCGACGAGCTCCTTCACGACCGCCGGCTTCACCTTCTCGCTGCCGGTGATGGCCATCTCCTCGTCGGTGAAGAAGAGCACGCGGCGGGGCACCTTGAAGCTGGCAATGTGCTCCTTGCAGAAGCCGATCACGCTCTTTTCGTCCAGCCGCGCCCCATCCACGGGCACGATCGCGGTGACCACCATCTCGCCCAGCAGGTCATCCGGCACGCCCACCGTCTGGACGCGCTTGACGCCGGGGAACCGGGCAACGACCTCGTCCACCTCGATCGGCGCGACATTGGCGCCGCCGGTCTTGATCATGTCGGTCAGGCGCCCGTCCCAGAAGAACCGGCCCTGCGCGTCGATCCGGCCGCCGTCCCCGGTGCAGTAGAAGCCTTGCGCGTCGAAACACTCCTCGGGCGCCTTGCCGAGATAGCCGGTCATCAAGGTCGGGCCCTTGATGCACATCTCGCCCTTCTCGCCCATCGGCACGATCGCGCCGGTAAAGGGATCGACGATCTTGATGGTGTTGCCCGGCAGCACCTCGCCCATCGAGCCCGCGTATGCCTCGTCCGCAACGCCTGCCACGCGCGAGGTGCAGATGGTCATCGTCTCGGTGGTGCCGAACGACATCGGCACGTCCCAGTCGGTATCGACGGTGGGATGCTCCCAGATCTGTTCGCCGCGCGTCACGTACCTGAGGCTTGACAGGTCCGCGCTCACCCAGTTGGACGCCGCCTGAAAGCGCGCCCACTGGTGCGGGCGGCCACTGGTGAAGGTGACTTTCTCCGCCTCGATCAGGAACAGCGCTTCTTCCGCGTCGAAATAGCGCTGCAGGATCACCGCGCCGCCGGTGGAAAGAGCGCTTCCGACCACCATCGAGACATTGCCCGACCAGAAGAAGCCGTTGCCCGTCCAGCTGCGCACGGGCTCGTTCATCGCGAAAATGCGCGGCCAGCGCCACCACTGGATGGCGAAGGCGCGCTGCGAATGGACGATGCCCTTGGGCAGGCTGGTCGTACCCGAGGAGAAGAATATGCCGCCGGTATCGGCCGGATGGACCGCATCGGCGCGCGCGAGAACGGCGGCCTCCGGGACATGACTGGCGCGGGCGAGAAACGTCTCCCAGCGCTCGACGGCGCCGTCCTCGTGCGAAGTCAGCGGATCGGCATCGCCAAGGATACCCGGCAGCGAAACGAGATGGCGCAGGTAAGGATAGCGCTGCGACACGAGATGCCCCGGCCGGCCGTGCCCGATCGCCGGCTCCAGCCCGTCGATCATCACGAAGAAGTCCTTCTTCAGCACATGCTGCTCGAACAGCAGCAGCGATATTTCCGAGGCCTTGAGCAGGTAGTCCAGCTCCGAAGGCGTCGAGAAGGTGCTGAGCGCGACCGGCACGCCGCCGGCCAGCGCCGTGCCGAACAGGCTGGAGAGGAACTCCGGCCGGTTGGTCATCAGGATGCCGACACGCGCTCCCTTGCCGATGCCGGCTGCGGCCAGCGCGCGCGCCACCTCCAGCGAGCGGGCAAGCAAATCGTCATAGGTCCACGCGAAGCGCTGCGTGCGATTGCGCAGGACCACCGCCTCGCGAGGGCCGTACCGTGCGGCGAGATCGCGCAGGTAGCCGCCGATGGTGTGCGGTCCCTGCCCGGCCTCATCGGCGAGCGACGGCCCGGCGACCAGCGAAAGGGCCGGTTGCGCAAGCGTGTCCTGATGGCTGACGGCAGCTTGCATGGCTGAATATCCTCTCCCGAACGCGCGTGACGCGCATGTTTCCCCTCGGGCCTAGCAATGCCCGGACGACGGAGGAATGCGGCGGGGCCGGCATTGGCGGTTCAGTCACTTCGCTGCGCAGCGGGAGGCAAAGCCATCGCTCCGGCGCACCGGATTCCGGCTGCGCCAGTGCCCCGCTCTGGTCTACCAAGACACTTCGTCATTGCGAGGCGGCAAAGCCGGCGAAGCAATCCAGAGCAGTGCAAACCGCCCCTGGATTGCCGCGCGACCTTCGGCCGCTCGCGATGACGAAAGGACCGGCGGTCAGGTCTGAACAGGAGAGCTGGGATGATGAAACAGGCAACCGTTGAAAGCGGCAAGGGCATCGATACCATCGCGATACACAACGCACCGATCCCCGAACCCGGACCGGGTCAGGCGCTCATCCGGATCAAGGCGGCAACGCTGAACTTTCGCGACACGATCGTTGCCAAGGGGCTCATCCCGGGGCTCGGCAAGGAACCCGAGGTCGTGCCCCTCTCCTGCTGTGCCGCCGAAGTCGTGAAGGTCGCCGACGGCGTCACCCGCGTCGCCGTCGGCGAGCGCGTGGTGCCGATCTTCGCGCCGTTCTGGATGACCGGCAATACGCCCGATCCGCGCATGCTGGGCGGCCCGATCGACGGCGTCGCGCGGCAATATGCGGTGTTCGATGCCGAGAGCCTGTGCCACCTGCCCGATGAGCTGGGCGACCTCGAAGGCGCCACCCTCGCCTGCGCGGTGCTGACGGCATGGTCGGCGCTCACCGCCTTCCGCCCGACCGGCGCGGGCGACTGGGTGCTAGCGCACGGCACCGGTGGCGTATCGATCGCGGCGCTTCAGCTTGCCAAGGCGATGGGCGCAAACGTCGCGATCACCTCCTCCTCCGATGCCAAGCTGGCACGCGCCGCCTCCTATGGCGCGGACCTTTGCATCAACTACCGCCAGACGCCCGACTGGGCCGCCGAAGTCCGCAAGGCACTGGACGAGAGGCCGCTGGCCAATGTCATCGACACGGTCGGCGCGGTGCAGTTCGACGACAACGTCTCGCTCCTCGGCGAAGGCGGCCAGCTATCGGCCATCGGCATGCTCGGATCGGATTTCAGCTGGACCCGCATGGGCGAGCAAGGCGTCAACCTCGCCCCGATCGGCGTCGGCAACCGCGAGCAGCACGAGGCGATGACCGCATTCATCGTGGAGCACCGCATCAAGCCGGTGGTCGATGTCGTCTACGATCTCGACCGGCTGGTCGATGCCTACCGCCACCTCGAAAGCGGGCGGTTCTTCGGCAAGGTTGGCGTCAGTCTGCTCTGACGCCGGAGCCCGTGAAAGACTGGAATATCCCGTCGGCGGACCCGGCCGTTTCGCCGTCCACTTCGAACAGGCCGCGCAGGAATACGAGGCGGCTGGTACGGCGCACGAGCTGCGGCCTGCAGATGACAAGTTGCCCCACCCGCACGCTGCGCACGAAGTGATAGTTGAGCTGCACGGTCGCGCAGTTCGGCGCGCCGATGGCGTCCACCGCGCCGATACCCAGCGCGATGTCGGCAAAAGTCATCATCGCCCCGCCGTGGACGGTATCGGGCCGGTTGTTCGCCAGCGCCGCGCTCGTCACCAGCGCGACCTCGCGCGTCTCCGCCTGCCCACGCATGAAGACCGGATCGATCGTCGCCGAGTAGGAATCGAGCTGGACGCGCGTCCAGTCCTGCGCCTCCAGCGCCGCTATCTTGTCCTTCATCCCGCGATCAGGCGACCTGGTTGTCGAGCCCGGCAGCGTGCTTGGCGGCGATCCAGCCGAACGTCATCGACGGGCCGACACTGGCACCGGCGCCGGGATAGACATTGCCCATGGGCGATGCGGTGGTGACGCCGGTCGCATAAAGCCCCTCGATCACCGAACCATCCGCGCGCAGCACGCGGCTGTGCTCGTCGGTAACGACGCCGCCATACGTGCTGACGTCCCCGGGAACGCACGACACCGAATAGAACGGGGCCTTCTCGATCGTGCCCATGGACTTCTCGTCCGAGAAGGGATCGCCCACGTAGCCGCACTTGTCGTATTCACGCTCACCGCGGTGGAAGTCCTCGTCCTTGCCCGCGCGTGCGAAGGCATTCCAGCGCTCGACGGTGGCTTTCAGCTTTTCGGGTGGCACGCCGATGCTCTTCGCCAGGTCCTCGATCGTGTCGGCCTTGTGGAGGTAGCCCTTGCCTTCCCAGGCCTTGGGCATCTTCTTGTCGATCCACTTGCCGGCGACCTGGTACTTTTCGGCATATTGCTGGTCCATGATCCCCCAGCTCGGGATCGCGGGAACCTCGCGGTTGCGCTTGAGCATGTTCTCGCAGAACAGCTCGTAGGAACCGCCCTCGTTCATGTAGCGCTCGCCCGACTGGTCGACGAGGATGGCGTGCGGCTTGGCGGTCACGCTCTGCATGCCGGGCATGACATAGTCGCTCTCCCAGCCGGGTGCCTCGGTCATCTGGAAGCCGACCATCTGGTCCATCTGCGCAAGCACGCCGCCGAGCCGCTCCAGTTCGATGTGCATGTCGCCAGTGTCTTCCTTGGGAACCTGCGACCACTTGGCCTGGCTGCCCGGAATGTACTTGTCGCGCATGGCCTGGTTCTTGGCGAAGCCACCCGCATTGACAAGAATGCCCAGCCTCGCGCCGATGCGAATGGTCTTGCCGCCCGTCTCCGCCACGACGCCCACGGCCTTGCCCGCATCGTCGAGAATGATTTCACGCACCGGCGCCTCGGTGCGGATGTCCACGCCCGCGGCCAGCGCGGCCTTGAGCAGGCGCCCTTGCAGGCAGGCACCGGCAGTGGTGTACTGACGGCCGCGCAGCTTGTCGCCGATGGTGCGGAAGGCGATCTTCGCCAGCATCTTCTTGGCATTGGGATTGGTGCGCATGTGGCCGAGCTGCATGCCCTCACTCAGCGTCGCGTTGACCTCGATGAAGCCCTTGCGCAGCTTCTTGCGCCAAGGGCCGAGTTCCTTGAGATTGAAGGGCTTGGCAACCACTGTTCGCGTGGTTTTGAAACCGCCGGGCATCTCGTCGTAGTAGTCGGGCCAGTAGTGGTGGCCGCGCTGCAGCTCGATGCCCTGCTCGACCAGGAAGTCGATCATCTTCGATGCCTGCGTGGCATAGGCGCGCCGCTTTTCCGGCGTCGAACCCGGCGCCGATCCGCCATCGAGGTTCTGCAAGGCGTCGAGATAGGTCACTGCCGCTTCGACGGAATCGCTCTCGCCATCCTCGGCGATGAAGCGGTTGTTCGGGATCCACATGACCCCGCCCGACTTGCAGGTGGTGCCGCCCACGACATCGGCCTTCTCGAGAATCAGGACCGACTTGCCTGCCTGGCGCATCAGCAGCGCAGAAGACATGGAACCTGCCCCACTGCCCACGACCACCCAGTCAAAGGTTTCGTCGAACTGCGCCATCCCCGAAGCTCCCTCTCGTATTCCGTCCCGCGCTTGCTGCGCATCTGTTCAACAAGATAGACAGGAGCATGCGGCCTTTTGCAAGGCAGGCAGCGTACCGCCACGGCGATGCTCGCCACCTTTCGCCGGGGCGACCCCTTGCACGCGGGGAGCGGATATGCGCTGGCCTCTCGGCAAACCCGCCCTATGACGATCACAACGAAGAGGGAGCCCCGCCGCTATGACCGATACCGCCCCTGCACTGCCAAACCTGGGCACGATCGAAATGGCCCGCGAAGGCCGCCTGCTGCGCATCACCCTGAACCGGCCGGATGCACTCAACGCGGTGAACCTGCAGCTCCACGACGATCTCGCCGAAGCCCTGTGGTTCGCGCAGTGCGACACCGGATCGGACGTGATCGTGCTGACCGGCGCAGGCCGCGCCTTCTCGGCAGGCGGCGATCTCGACCATATCGAGAACAATGCGAAGAACCCGCACCTGTTCGATCATGAGACCCGCGTGGCCAAGCGCATCGTCTCCACGCTGCTCGACATCGACAAGCCGGTGGTGTGCCGGATGAACGGCCATGCCGTGGGCCTCGGCGCGACGCTGGCGCTGCTGTGCGACGTGATCTTCGCGGCCGAAGGCGCCAAGATCGGCGATCCGCACGTCGGCCTCGGCCTTGTCGCAGGAGATGGCGGCGCGGTGATCTGGGCCCAGCGCATCGGCCTCACCCGCGCCAAGGAGTTCCTGCTGACGGGTGACCTGCTCACGGCGAGCAAGGCCGCCGAGATCGGACTGGTCAATCACTGCGTGCCGCTGGAAGAGCTCGACGAGAAGGTCGATGCCTTCTGCGAAAAGCTGCTGAACGGCGCGATGGTCGCCATCCGCGCGACCAAGATCCTGACCAACCTCGAACTCAAGCGCCTTGCCACCGCGCTGATGGACGCGGGCATTGCCTACGAGTCCGTCTCCGTCCGCAGCGCCGACCACATGGAAGGCATCCAGGCGCTCAAGGAAAAGCGCAAACCGAAGTTCATCGGCCGCTAGCAGGAAGAGTTTCCGGTACGCGACCGGACCTGCCCGCCGAACCCTTGGTCAGGCGGCCGTGCATGATTGCGAGCCGGGATGTCCGTCGTCCGGCGGAAGCGTCGCACCGGCAGAGATCCGGTCGGACTGCCGCACCGCGCTGTCGCGATCGGTCGTCCGCACCGTCGATGCAGGAACATGCAGCCCCAGATCGCCCTTGATCTCGGCACTGCTCAGGACGACGACGCCCGAACCCGATTGCTTGGCCATGTACATCAGGGCATCGGCCGCTCTCAGATCGGCATCGACCGAATTCAGGCCGTTGGGCAGCACAAGGATGCCGAGGCTGCACTTGAGGCTGCCCGGCCCCCCGTTGTTGATCGCATCGTGCAACCGACTGGCGACGGCGGACCCCGCCGCCTCGTCCTTCACTTTCATGAAAATGACGAATTCATCGCCGCCCATGCGCGCAAAGACATCGCCCTTGCGGATGGTCTTGCGCACAATGTCGGCAAAAGCCTTCAGGCTCTTGTCACCCTGGGCATGACCCTTCTCGTCGTTCAGTTGCTTGAGGCCGTCGAGATCGGCATAGACCAGCGCGGACCAGCCGCCAGAGCACTGATCGCTCTCGGCTATCTCGAAGAAGGCCTGCCGGTTCAGCGCGCCCGTGAGCGGGTCCGTACGGGCTACCCGCCATTCCCGTTCACACGACTTGCGCGCCATGCCGATGAAGACGACGACGATAAGGATGCCCACAATCCTGCCCGCCAGGCTCAGGATCTGAAGGTTGGTATCGTCGGGATAGTAAGGCACGGTTCCCGTCGCCACCTTGATCGCGATGACCGCGATGCCGATGGCCACGGCAATACGTGTGCTCAGGGCCCAGGCCGCCAGCGCGATCACCGCCAGATAGACCGGACCGAACCAGATCTGCGCGGGTGCAACGGATTCGACCAGCGCGACCGCGCACAACAGCATGATGACGACCGGCCATGCCACGCGGGGCGGCATCCTGAACAGGAACGAGTGTTCCAGTTGCAACGAGGGGTGGCGAACCTCCCGCCGCTCTATCTTGCGCTTGGCGGTCATGACACAGGCATAACCGACAAGCCGCTAAGTTTGGATTAACGATAGTGTTAGCCCGTATTCGGCGAAATCGGGGTTCGCGCAGACCCGGCAAGACAGGCCAAGCAAAAAGGCCTCCGCTTGCGTGCTGGCCTTGTGCATTACGCGTCCGGCACAACCCGTTCGCCCATTTCGGTGAAGAGCGCGGTATAACAGGTGCCCATGTCCTGAGCATCGCTCTGCGTCAGTTCGCCGGACTGGGCCGCCGTGCCCATCGCGCCCAGGAACGCCATCGGATCGTCCGCCTCGATATCGTAGATCGCGAGGAATTCGTTCTCGTCACGCCCCATCAGCTTGGCGGCCAGCTTGTAGCGCTGGGCGCCGGCCATCCCAAACTTGTTGACCAGCTCCGGCAGGTGCTTGGTGTTGTACCATTCGTGATACTCGTCCTCGCGGCCGGGCAGCGGACGGGTAAGCGCAACGAGCTTCATCTTCGGCATGACATCCTCCTGATTGTTCGGACGGCAACATTCGCCATCGCCCGAAGCGATGCAAGTGCCCACTATCTAAAAGGGAGCACAGATCGCCCCACCGGACGGGCCTACTGCAGAAGCTGGCCGGCAACCGGATATTCGGGAAAGCCCTCGGACGTTTCCACCTGCACGGCCATGGCCTCGCGAGCGCTGCATTCACCGCGATACTCGCGCGGATTGGCGCCGAACACGCGCTTGAACATGCGGCTGAAATGCGCGGGGCTCTTGAACCCGACGCCATAGGCGATCTCGCTGATCGAGATGTCATGCGGGTCGGAACTCGCCAGCCAGGCCTTGGCCTTGGCCAGCCGCTGTTCCCAGACCAGCTCGGAGAACGAGGTCTCGCGCAGGCGCAACAGGAACGAGAGGTAGCGCGGGCTGATCCCGCACCCCTTGGCGACCATCGCGGTCGAAAGCTGGGGATCGGACAAGTGCACTTCGATGAAACGCAGCACTTCCTCCAGCCGCCGCTCGGCAATCGACTGGCGCGCAGGCTGCACGTCCTCGGCGGCGCGAACCGCGTTGCCGATCAGGCCGAAGGCGGTTTCCGCCAGCAGTCGCGCCGATTCCTCGCCCAGACCGCCATCGTCCTCGAAAACGTCGGTCAGGATGTTCTCGGCAATCGCCAGCTCGGCGCGTTCCATCGGCATGAACAGGCCGGTGCTGAAATTCTGCTGGATATAGGATCGCAGGATATGCGTCGGCACGGTGACGTGGAGCACTTCGTGCACGTTGTCGCTGTCGGTGCGGCATTCGATGAAGAAAGGCGACATCGAGCGGGTAATCACGAAATCGCCCGGCCTGGCGACCTTGTTTCCGCACTGGTTGGACAAGGCCAGTTCGCCATGCTTGACGAACCAGAGGATCGACAGATCGGTCGCGTCCTCGCGGATGTGCTGGCGCGAACGGCGGAACGACAGGTTGGTGGCCGAACGCTGCTTGATGATCGAAATCGCGCCCACCGTCTTGCGCTCGGACCGCACGTCGACAGTCGACGCATCCTCGATCCGTAGCTCGCCGAGATAATATTCCTGTTCGCGCGTACCGCGGAACATCTGCTGGCACTCGCGGTAATTGCGCTTGTCGAATGAGAACAAGGTCTCTGTCATGGCTCTCTCCCGCTCACGGGCAGGTGCTTCCTGCACGCGCCCGCCTGGATTTCTGCCGACTCTTGCCGGTCAGGACACCCTGCTTTTTTACCACGACACCGGCCGCCAACTCTACCGTGCATGCAAACTCTTCTGCATTGCGTGCATTATCGACGAGCCCGGTATCGACAATCACGGTCCGGAAAGGACCGGCCGGGGATCAGCCCAGCCGCCCCTTCTTCGAAAGGCGCCATTCGGGCGGGTAGTTGAGATCGTGACCCTTCACGACCTTGCCGATGCCCTGCTTGAAGGTGTTGTCCTTGCCCAGGTTCACGTCGTTCTCGCCGTCGTCCTTCATCAGCGGCAGCATGCCTTCGAGCCAGCCGGTGAGCAGCGAGCCGAAATATTCGCCGCGATACTGCTTGTAGGCCTCGATGAAGGTCTTCTGCGCCACCACCACGTCGGTCGGCCGCGTGATCGAGCAGGCGTGCGCGTACTTGGCGGTTTCGGCCTCGAGCTGATCACGCGACACCACCGAGTTGACGAAGTTGGACTGGAACATCTCGCCCGCCGTGAACGGACGGCCGGTGAAGAGCATTTCGGAAAAGCGGCGCAAGCCGACGGTTTCCAGCCACTGCCACATGCGCGGCCCCCAGCCGGCGTAGCGGAACGAGGGATGGCCGAACAGCGCGTCGTCCGACGAGACGATCAGGTCGGCATCTGCGCACTGGTAGAAGTGCCAGCCATAGCAGTAGCCCTTGGCCTCGATGATCGAGATCTTCTTGAACTCCTGCAGCGGCCGGTTGCCCGAGCGCGCCTTGGCATAATAGTCGGTCAGCCCGTGGAGGTAGCGGTAGGAACCCGCCGGCGGGTACTTCACGCTGGGATCGTCGATCTCCAGGTCGACGAGGAAATTGTCGTCCGGGCCGGGGCTCAGGTAGAGATCGCCGTGCTCGTCGAGATCGCCGCCGCTGCCCAGGTTGTCGCCCATGCCGCGGATCACGAGGACCTTCACTTCGTCGTCGATGTTCGCCTTGAACACCAGTTCGCCGAAACGCGCGCGCATGCCGATGGTGGCGGTGTTGTGCTTTTCGAGCCGGTTGAAGGTGATCGTCGCGATCTTGGTGGCGGGGTCCTTTTCATAGAGGACGTGCGCCTCGGCGGCTTTCTTGTGATCTGCTATCGTTTTCATCAGCGTTCTCTCCCGCCACATGGCTTTTTCGTGCTTGCCCGCGTGCTGCCACAGGCAAGCATGAGGGTATTGGCATTTCGCGCGGCATTCTCGATATTGCATGCTTTAAATCGACCAGCGGACAGGGCGCGGAGACGTCCGTCCGGAATACCCAGCCGGTGAGGACAGCCATGGGCGAAAGCAGTTTCTTCAGTCTCGACGGTCCACTCGACGTCGCCCCCGGCGGCGGACAAGTGCGGGCAGCCAATTTCGCGGGGCTCGCCCACGTCGCGCGCAATTATGGACGCGATGCCCGCGGCATCGTCGAGCGCCACGGCATGGAAGCGCGGGTCCTTACCGATCCCGAAAGCCTGATCGCCCCGCAGCAACTTGCCGATACCTTCGAATACTGCAGTTCCGCTTTCGACGATCCCCTCTTCGGCCTGCACATCGCCACCCTGCAGGATCCCGAAGTGTTCGGCTGCGTCACCGCGCTGTGCCGTTCCGCCCCGACCGTGCGCGCCGGAATCCGCTGCCTGATCGACTTCCTGCCGGTGGTTCACGCGCCGGATTGCGAGGTCGTGCTGATCGAGGGACGCGAAACCGCCGAACTAACCTGGCTCATCAACACCGACATCGGCGTGAACGACCAGGCGAACTACCAGGCGGTCATGCTCAATGCGAAGCTGCTCCAGGCCATTGGCGGCCCTTCGTTCCGGCCCAGCTGGGTGAGCCTGTCCGCCGATCCGCGCACCAGCGACCTGCCCGAAATCGAGAAATCGCTGGGTTGCCGCGTGAAGAGCCGCTCGACCCGCAACTCGATCGCCTTCCCCGTGCGCGCGCTCGAACAGCCGGTGCCCAGCGCGAACCGCCTGCTCTACAAGCTGCTCGGCTCCTATCTGCAGCGCGTAAAGTCCGAACACAGCCAGTCGATCATCGACAAGGTCGACAGCTTCATCCGCGGCTCGCTAGCGCGCGGCACGTGTTCTATCGAACGCTGCGCGGACAAGACCGGCATGTCGGTGCGTACGCTGCAATCACGCCTGTCGGCAGAGGGCGCGAAGTTTTCCGAACTGGTCGAAAAGCAGCGCGAAACGCTCGCCAAGACGCATCTTGCCGACCGGCGCCTGTCGCTCGACGAGATCGCCGACCGGCTCGGCTACGGCGAACAGACCAGTTTCGGCCGCGCCTTCAAGCGCTGGACGGGGATGACCCCGCAGCAGTACCGCGCGGGGAGTTGAGCCCTAACGGCCTTCAACTTGCCGAACGCCGTTAAGCCATCGTCAGCACGACCCTGCCGGCCGCCTTGCCGGAAAACGCCGCATTCATGGCCGCTGCATAATCCGCCAGAGGATAGCGCTCGGCAATCGCTGGGGTGAAGATCCCCTCGCCCGCCAGTTCCATCACCTTGCGGCGCATCGCCTCGGCCTCCTGCGGGCGCTTGAGCGCATGGTCGCGCATCTGTACGCCGACGAGGCTGGCGCTCTTCAGCAGCGGCAGGTTGGTCTTGAGCGCGGCGATCCCCGCCGGAAAGCCGATCACGAGGTGCCGTCCGTCATAGCCGAGATTGCGGAACGCCAGTTCGGTGGCATCGCCGCCGACCGGGTCGAACACCAGGTCGACCGGCTTGCCGCCATTCGCCGCCTTGACCTGATCGCGCCAGTCCTCGGCGCCCGTGGTGACGACGGCATCGGCACCGCCGGCCAGCGCGATGTCCTGCTTTTCCTTGCTCGATGCCGAAGCGATCACCCGCAGTCCCAGATGCTTGCCCACCTGCACGGCGGCAAAGCCGGTGCCCCCGGCAGCGCCGAGCACCAGTAGCGTCTCGCCCGGTTTGGCGCGGCCACGATCGGCCAGCGCGTAATAGGCCGTCTGGTAGTTCACCGAGAACACCGCGGCCTGCTCGAAGCTCATCGCATCGGGGACCTTGGCCATGTTGGCGGCCTTGAAGTTGTTCGCCTCGGCAAACAGTCCGCCCAGACCGCCGCAGAACACCCGGTCGCCCACCGCAAGATGCGTGACGCCCGGCCCAACCGCCTCGACCACGCCCGCCGCCTCGCTGCCCGGGATAAAGGGCAGCGAAGGCTTGAACTGGTACTTGCCCATAGCTGTTAGCACATCGACGTAGGAGACGCCGGCGGCCTTGATCGCCACGCGCACTTCGCCCTCGGCCGGCGGGCCGGGATCGAACTCTTCGAGCACGTAGCTTTCGGGCGGGCCGAATTCGTGGCCGGTTACGGCTTTAGGCATCACAAAACTCCTATTCCTCCCCGATACGGGGAGGGGGACCATGCGAAGCATGGTGGAGGGGTACGGGCGGCATCACGAGACGTCGCGTAAACCGCCTGTGCCCCTCCACCACCCTGCGGGTGGTCCCCCTCCCCCGTCGGGGGAGGATTAATGCTGGCCGCCGTCGCAGCGGACGAGCGAGCCGGTCACGTTGACCGAGGCCGGGCTCGCCAGGAACAGGGCGGCGGTGACGATCTCCTCCGGCTCGGCGGCATGGCCGCGCGGGATCGGGATCGGGCCCTTGCCCTTGTCCGGCCAGGCCTCGACGATGTCGGTGCGAAATGCGCCGGGCGAGAGCGTATTGACCCGCACCTTGGGCGCATATTCCCAGGCAAGGCTCTTGCTCATGGCATTGAGCGCGGCCTTGGACGAGCCGTAGGGGATCGTCTTGGGCAGCGGCATCATCGATCCCGAGGACGAGACGTTGATGATGCCCCCCCCATTAGCTTCAGACATGCGGTGCGCCATCAGGCTGGCGATGCGGAACGGCCCCTTGAAGTTGAGGTTCACGACGGAGTCGAACAGCTTCTCGGTCACCTCGTGGCTGGGTTGTGCCGGGCTCATCCCCGCGTTGTTCACAAGGATATCCACATGCCCGAAGGCATCCCAGGCCTGCTCGACCAGTTCGGTGCAGGCATCCCAGCGGCCCACATGGGCGGACAGCGCCTTGGCCTGCACGCCCAGCGCGCGGCATTCCTCTGCCACCTTCTCGCAGTTTTCCAGCTTGCGGCTGGCGATGATGACGTCGCAGCCGCGCTCGGCGAAGGCCTTGACCATCTGGTAGCCAAGGCCGCGCGAGCCGCCGGTGACAAGCGCGACCTTGCCGGTGAAATCGAACAACGGGTCCATGTCAGGCGTCCCTTGCGTGAGGGTAACGCGCCAGAGCGGCGGCGGTGCGGGTGGGGATATGTTCGGTCGGGAACATGCCCTCGGCCGGCTTGGCGCGCTTGAGATAGGCGCGGGCAAGCTGCGACTTGTGCGCATCGGTCGGCCCGTCGGCAAAGGCCAGCGACATGTGCCCGCCGTACCACTTGGCCAGCGGCATATCGAGCGAGATGCCCAGCGATCCGTGGATCTCCAGCGCCTTGCCGACGACATTGGCGTAGACCGAGGCCATGGCCACCTTGCACATGCCGATATGCTTGCGCGGGGCGCCGGGCTTCATGCGGCCCGCCTCGACCTCGTCGATCATCCACGCGGTCTTGAGCACCAGCAGGCGGAACTGTTCGAGTTCGATGATCGAATCGGCGATCTTTTCCTGCACCATCTGGTGTTCGCCCAGCATCTTGCCCTTGGTCGTGCGCGAGACGGCGCGTTCGAGCATCATGTCGAGCGCGCGGTTGCACATGCCCACCGTGCGCATGGCGTGGTGGATGCGCCCGCCGCCCAGACGCGCCTGCGCGACCTTGAAGCCCCCGCCGCGCTCGCCGAGCATGTGGTCATAGGGGATGCGCACCTTGTTGTAGCGGATATGCGCGTGGTGGCCGTTCTCGGGATCGAAATCGCCCGCGATCGCGACATTGCGCACGATTTCGATGCCCGGGGTCTCGGTGGGCACGATGAACATGCTCATGCGCTCGGTCAGCGGCTTGTCGGCATCGGTGACGGCGATCACCAGCAGGAAGGCGGCGAACTTGGCGTTGGACGAGAACCACTTCTCGCCCTCCAGCACCCATTCATCACCATCCAGCGTAGCGCTGCACGTGAACACGTCCGGATCGGCGCCGCCCTGCGGTTCGGTCATCGAGAAGCACGAGACGATCTCGCCATCCATCAGCGGGCCGAGGAAGCGCTGCTTCTGCTCCGGCGTGCCGAACAGCGCGAGGATCTCGGCATTGCCGGTATCGGGCGCGGCGGTGCCGAACACCACCGGGGCCCAGCTCGAGCGACCGATGATCTCGTTCATCAGCGCCAGCTTGATCTGCCCGTAGCCGGGACCGCCAAGGTGCGGGCCGAGGTGGCAGGCCCACAGGCCCTGTTTCTTCACCTCTTCCTGCAGCGGCTTGAGGTGGCGCTTGGCCGCCGCATAGTCCGGATCGAACTGTGCGCCCTGTTCGGGGAACAGCAGGTCCATCGTCTCGCATTCCTCGCGGACGAACGTGTCCATCCAGTCGAGCTTGGCCTGGAATTCAGGCTCTACGGAAAAATCGATCATCTCATACTCTCCTCAGATCCTCCCCGAAACGGGGAGGGGGACCATGCGAAGCATGGTGGAGGGGCACAGGCGGCATCGAGGAAGGTCGCGTAAACCGCTTGTGCCCCTCCACCACCCTGCGGGTGGTCCCCCTCCCCCGGCGGGGAAGGATTAATCAGGACATCCTCCGGATTTCGGCAGCAGTTTCCTTGAACACGTTTTCAACGATCCGCGAAAAGAAGCGTCCGGTGTCCTTGGACAGGATACCGGCCTCGGCCTGGGCCACCTTGTATTCGAGCAGGCACCCCGACTTGAACCGCGAGAGGATCGAGAACCAGCGGAAGTCCTCGATGTTGCGGCCGGTCCCGGCGCAGTAGTAGCGCGCGAGTTCCTGCTTGGTCGGGAAATGCTCGGGGTTGTTGAGCGCGTTGGGGAATTCCTTGTCCGGGTTTTCCTCGTCGCGCATGCCGCCGGTGAACCAGCCCATGTCGATCATGGGATCGCCGATGGTCGACAGTTCCCAGTCGATCATCGCGGCCAGCCGCGCGGGCGGGCCCCACTGGAACATCATGTTGGGCGTGCCGACATCGCCGTGGATGATGCCGCGCACTTCTTCGGGCAGCTTGGCCCCGCGCAGCCACGCCTCGGTTTCCTTGTAGCCTTCCAGCACGCGGCCCTCGTAACCATAGCGTTCCTTGTAACTGGCAAGCTGGCCGGACCAGCGGTCGACCTGGCGTTCGAGGAACTTGCCCGGCTTGCCGTAATCGCCGAGGCCGATGGCCTCGTAATCGACATTGGCCAGCTTCACGAGACCATCGACGATCGCGAAAGGAATGCCGTATTCGTAGGGCATCCGGTCGAACGGCGGCTCGTTGTGGATCTTCTCGTCGCGCAGGTTGGGTGCCCAGCCGTCGACCTTTTCCATCACGTAGAATGGCGCGCCCGCCACGCTGTCGTCGGGGCAGGAACCGTAGCAGACCGGGTGCGGCACATCGGTCTGGTTGAGCGCGGTAAGGATGCGCGCCTCGCGCAGCACGCCCTTCTCCGCGCCCGGCGGCGGGACCTCGGGCGGACGGCGCATGACCATCGGCTTTTCGCCGCGATCGAGCGTCAGCACCACGTTCGACGTGCCGCCCGAAAGCAGCGAGGTCTTGAGCGGCCCCTTGCCCAGTTCGGGCACATGGGCGTCCAGCCAGTCCGTCAGCGGCCCGATCGGCGCCAGTTTGTCGAGATCTGCTTCCATGATCCTCTTCCCGTTTCAGCGCGCGCGAAGCTGCGCTTCCAGTTTTCTGCGAATGGTCCGAAGGGCGCGCGTTGCCTCGCGCACCGTTTCGAGGTCGGCGGCGGGCAGCAGGTCTTCGGCGATGGCTTCCGCGCGCGCATCCAGCTCGCGCTTGAGCGCAAGGCCCGGTTGGGTCGCGCGCAGAAGCGGCGCCCGCTTGTGATCGGGATTGTCCACCATCTCGATCAGCCCGCTTTCGCGCAGCGAATTGGCAGCCCGCTGCACAAGTTGCCGGGCCTGCCCCATGGAGCGGCCGATCTGCGCCACCGTGGGGGCCTTTTCGGCCTCGACCACGGCATTGAGCACCATCTGCTCGGAATCGTTGAGCGCACTATCCGCCCGCGCGGCGGCAAAAGCACTTCGCAGACGGCTGTTCAGTCGAATGGTTTCGTCGACCAGACCCACAAGCGGGTGACGCGAATCGAAAGGCCCTTTACTCATGACATGATCATGTCATTTTGACATGATCATGTCGTTTTAATTCTACCCGACACGCTCGACCATCGCCCCGGCGGGGGCACTGCCGGCCGGCAAACCCGTCAGGCCACGGCAACCGGATTGCCGTAGAGCTTACGCAACTCGTGCTTGGCCAGCTTGCCCGAGGGCAAGCGCGGCAGTTCGCGCACGAATTCGTATTCGCGCGGCGCCGTGACCGGCGAAATGTGCGAGCGGCACCAGTCGCGCAGGCTTTGCTCCAAAGCCGGGCCCGCATCGGCCCAGTCCTTGGGCTGGACCATGGCCTTGACCTTCTCGCCGAATTCGGGATCGGCCACGCCCAGCACCGCGACGTCGAGCACCTGGGGATGGACGATCAGGCAATCCTCGATCGCCTGCGGATAGATGTTCACCCCGCCCGAGATGATCATGAAGTCCTTGCGGTCGGTGAGGTAGAGATAGCCGTCCTCATCGAGCTTGCCGATGTCGCCAACGGCAAACCAGTTGTCGTGCTCGGGGTGCGTGGCCTTGCGCGATTTCTCGGCATCGTTGAGGTAATTGACGATCCGCCCGCCCGGCGCCTCAAAATAGACGATCCCGCTTTCGCCCGGCGGCAGTTCGCGGCCTTCCTCGTCGCAGATATGGATCGGGCCGAGCGAGGACTTGCCCACCGATCCGGGCCGTTCCAGCCATTCCTGCGAAGTGATCGCGGTGGCGCCCACGCCTTCGGTGGAGCCGTAGTATTCGAAGATGATCGGGCCCCACCATTCGATCATGCGGCGCTTGATCTCGACCGGGCACGGCGCGGCGGCGTGGACCGCCATGCGCAGCGAGGACACGTCGTACTTCGCGCGCACCTCGTCGCTCAGCGCCAGCATGCGCACGAACATGGTCGGCACGAACTGCGCGACGCCCACCTTGTAGCGGTCGATCGCGGCCAGCACACCCTCGGCATCGAACTTGCGCTGGGTAACGAAGAGCCCGCCCAGCCGCTGTGCCGTGACCATGCCCGAGAGCGGCGCACCGTGGTAGAGCGGCCCGACGTTGAGCGAGACCAGCGGTTTCAGCTCGTGATAGATCGGCATCACGCCTTCGAGCGCGTTGAACTCGTCGATCGGCCCCGGCGTGAAGGGCAGGACGATACCCTTGGGCCGCCCGGTGGTGCCGCTCGAATAGATCATGTGGAAGCCGGAGATCTCGCCTGCCACCGGCCCGACGGGCATGGCCGCGAGCGCTTCGGAAAGCGGCTCGGCACCGTCCATCGCCCCTTCGCCCACCGGATCGCCGGCATAGTAGACCTTCTGCACGCCGGGCACGAGATCGGCGCGGTCGCGCGCCAGCGCCTGCGGCGTCTCCCCGATCGACGCCGAGAGGACGAGCACTTTAGCCCCGGCATCGCCGACGATGTAGGAGGCTTCCGAAGGCTTGAGGTGCGTGGAAAGCAGCGTCACGAAACAGCCGCAGCGCGTAGCCCCCCAGTAGACCATCGCGAATTCCGGCGAATTGCGCAGCATCACCGCGATGCGGTCACCCGGCCTGAGCCCGAGCGAACGCAGCAGTTGCGCCACGCGGTTGGAACCCTCGTCGAGTTCGCGATAGGTCAGCGTCTCACCGGTATCGGCAACCACGAGCGCCAGCGCATCGGGCGTGGTGCGGGCATGGCAGGACGGATGATGGCCGGGCATCTTCTACTTCTCCCAAACAGGGCCGGGTCATCGTCGTGCCCGGCCGTTCGGGAATCAGTATAGCCCGCCCTGCTCTTCCGCAAAGTCCTGAGGTTCGCCTCCTGCGGCACGAAGCCTTGCCGCTTCGCGTTCATCGCGGGCCTGCATGACATCGGCGACAAGCGCATCGCGCCTGCGCGTGAACTCGTCTTCCGCGGTGTACTGGCGCGGTTCGGTATCGGGCTTGAAGGCTTCCCAGATCACCGAGGCCTTGGGCTCGTTGGAAGGCTCCACGCCCATGACCTGCTTGCCGGTGACACGGTCGATGCGCACCATGCGGATGCCCGGCGGCGCCAGCAACGGGCGCGTGGTCCAGCGCGGGCGGGTCGCTTCCACGACGTCCTTGAAGATCGGCGCGGAAATGCGTCCGCCCTGCGCCCAGCCGCCCAGCGAGCGGGGCGCATCGTAACCGACGTAGACGCCGCCGACATAGTCCTGGTTGCCGCCCATGAACCACACGTCGGTGGGGCCATTGGTCGTGCCGGTCTTGCCGAAGATCGGCAAGTTCAGGCTCCGCAGGCGCACCGCGGTGCCGCGGGTCACCACGCCTTCGAGCATGTGGATGACCTGGTAGGCGGTATCGGCATCGATCACCTGCTTGCCCTTGCGCGTGATGCGCGGCATCGGCTTGCCGTCCCAGTCTGCCATGTTGCAGATGTCGCAGCGGCGCGGATCGGCGCGCCAGATCACCTTGCCATTGCGGTCCTGCACATAGTCGACCACCGAAGCCGGATACTGCACGCCGTTGTTGGCCAGCGCCGAATAGGCATTGACCATCCGCTCGACCGTGGTCTCGCCAGCGCCCAGCGCGAAGGAGAGATACGGCTTGTAGTCGCCGATCCCGACGTTGTGGAACGTCTTGATGACGCGCGGCATGCCGGTGTCGTTGGCGATGCGCACCGTCATCAGGTTGCGCGACTGCTCAAGCCCCCAGCGCATCGTATGGCTGCCCGCGCCGCCCTCGTTGCCGAAGTTCCTGAAGCATTTCTGCCCCAGCTTCGCCCCCTGGTAGACGCAGAACGTGCCGTCCAGCACCTGCGTCGCGGGAGTCATGCCGTACTGCAGCGCGGTGGCATAGACGAAGGGCTTGATCGTCGAGCCCGGCTGGCGTTCCGCCTGCGTGGCGCGATTGAAGGACCCCAGCCCGAAATCGAAGCCGCCCTGCATGGCGAGGATGCGCCCGGTCGCGGGCTGTTCCATGACCATGCCGCCGGAAACCTCGGGTATCGTGCGCAGCGCCCATGTCCCGGCCGAAACCGGCTCGGCCGCGACCAGATCGCCCGCCTTGGCTTTCTCGTCGATGTTGGTCAGCGCGGCGATGTTGCCGTCGGAAAAGCCGATCCGCCCGGTGTCGCCGGACTTGTCGAGAATGACGCCGACGCGCCAGTTCCTGTAGTCAATCGTCCGGTGCGCCACGATGAGCTGGGTCTGCCAGTTCTCCAGATCCTTGAGGTGGGCGATCGCGCCGCTCCAGCCGCGGCTGCCATGGTAGCTCAGCAACCCCTTGCGCAGCGCCGCACGCACCGCCTGCTGCATCTGAGTGTCGAGCGAGGTGCGCACCCACAACCCGCCGGCATAGACGCTGTTCGGCCCGTCTTCCGCCTTTTCGCCATAACGGTCGATCAGGCGGCGGCGCACTTCCTCGACGAAATAGCTGTTCGCCTGATCGTAGGATTCGGAACTGCGCGGGATCAGGCCAAGCGGCTTGGCCTTGGCCGCGTCCGCCTCTTCGCGCGTCGCCCAGCCGTTGTCGACCATCTCGTCGAGCACCCAGTTGCGCCGGGCGATGGCCATGTCCTCGTACTTCTTGCGGCCATAGCGCTCGGGCGCCTTGGGCAGGATCGCCAGGAAGGCGGTCTCGTGAAGATCGAGATCGCCCACGTCCTTGCCGAAATAGGCCCGCGCCGCAGCCTGCACGCCGAAGCTCTGACGACCCAGCGGGATCTCGTTGAGGTAGAGTTCGAGGATCTGCTCCTTGGTCAGCACGCCCTCGATGCGATGGGCGACGATCATCTCCTTCAGCTTGCGGGTGACCGAGTATTCGTCTCCGATCAGGATATTCTTGGCAACCTGCTGGGTGATCGTCGAACCGCCCCTGGCGCGCTCGCCCGAGCCGTACTTGGCAACATAGTCCACCACCGCGCCGGCAAGACCGGTGATGTCGACACCGCCGTGCGTCCAGAACGTCTTGTCCTCGGCGGACAGGAACGCATTCACCAGCGGGCGCGGGAAATCGACGAAGCGCAGCTGCACGCGCCGCTCGCGCGCGTAGCTGTAGACGATCTCGCCATCGATGCCGCGCACCATCGTCGGCAGCGGCGGCTGGTATTCGAGCAGCGTACTGGCATCGGGCAGATCGCGGGTGAGCACGATCCAGAAGCCCGCCAGACCGACGAGGCCGACCACGCACAGATAGGTGAAGCGGCGCAGCCACTTTCGCCCGCGCCAGATCCGGCCCAGGGCCGCGAACCGGCCGGCGCCTTCGCGGCGAATGCGAAAGCTTGCGTCTTCGGGCGGCTGTTCGCCGGGATCGGTGCCGTGGCTGTCGGTGGCGTCACTCATTGCGCTGTGCCTCTAGCACGGGCGTTTCGGGCATTGCCAGACGGAAGCGCAAAAACCGCTCTGGATTGCGGTGGACGGGTGATCGCCGCCGGGTCTGGAGAACCAGTTGGAGGCCTGAATGCGCGTCCGCACGTTGACGGGCCATGGAATTCGTCCATCGCTGTGCAATGCGCTCACGGCCTTTCACCAAGGTGCGTCACAATTTGCCTGAAGTCTCCCCGCCCTTCAGTCCGATCATATGCGGCGAAGAGCCTGCTTTTCCACACGCCGGTGCAAAGCCTGAAAGATGGCATCGAGATCGTCGATGTCGACGTCCAGCATCTCGTTCCACTCTGCCAGCACTGCTTCAAGATCCTCGAGGGTATACGCGAAGCTTGCCCCGGCTGCGGGGGAAGGCGCCTTGATATGATGCGGCCAAGGGTGTCCCGTGAGATTGTTATAAATCCACCCTGCACCGGCCAGCGCCGTCACGTTCAACGCCACCGGGACTAGAATAAACAAGGTCCAGTGATCGTGTCCGGCTGAGCCCAACGCGCAGAGCAGAGCGCATGCACCGCCCGGTGGATGCAGGCTGCGTGTGAGCGACATCGCTGCAATGGCACTACCCACACCCAGGCTTGCGGCAAGGAGAGGAGAGCCAAGCGAAATTCCCATGAATAGCCCGATCGCCGAGGAAAGGAGGTTCCCGACAATGACAGCCCAGGGTTGAGCAAGCGGGCTGGCCGGCACCGCGAAGACGAGCACGGCCGAAGCGCCCATCGGCGCGACAAGCCATGGAATGGCAGGATCGCCAGTCCCCAGGACAGCGGCAGTGATAGCTCCAGCCGAGAGTATGCCCAAGGAGGCCCCGATCGCACCGCGCAGCCAGCCAAGATGGCCTACGGCTGCTTGCGGCATGAGCTGTGCGGAACGTTTCATCAGCCTATTCAGCACGGCATGCTTTCCGGACGATTGTTGTAGGGGCAGGCGCAGGTACTCGTTCCATGAACGGGCTGAAAACGCCTAGGCTCCTCGCAAAAAGATGTAAAACAAACGCATCTTTCAAGGGGTAAAGTTGCGCGGCAAGGAAAAGGCTCACTGCAGGCGCCGGCCAGGTCGCGTGCTCGAATTCAGCCCTGAACGATTGCCAGCCTTGTCGCCACATCCGGACAGAAAACCGCGATGGCAGGCATCAAGCTTGCCGGCCGACACGCATCCGGGATGCCCTAGACGCCGCTCTTGCGCGCGAAGTAGACGCGGATCGCGCGGGCAGTCGCCCGGGCAAGCGTCTTCTGCCCCTGCGCGGAACGCAGGAAGGCATAGTCCTGCGTGTTGTTGATGTACCCGGTCTCGAACAGGACCGAGGGAATGTCCGGCGCCTTGAGCACTGCCAGCGCCGCCGTTTCGACACGACCATGGTGCAGCCCCACGTCCGCCTCGCGCAGTTCTCGCAGCATCAGTCCCGCCAGTTCGGCAGAGCCGGCCTGGGCACCGCGCTGCGACAGGTCGAGCAGGATCGCCCCAACCGCGTCGTTCGTCTGCGAAAGCGAAACGCCGTTGATCCGGTCCGCGCCGTTCTCGCGCGCGGCAAAACGTACCGCGGCCTGGCTGGAGCCCTTTTCCGACAGGACATAGACGCTGGCCCCGCGCGCCGCGTCGTTTTCGGCGCTGTCGGCATGGATCGAGATGAACAGGTCGGCATTGAGCCGCCGCGCGATGTCGGGGCGGTCGGCCAGCGAGACGAAGCGGTCGGTATCGCGCGTCAGCGCCACCCGCACGCCGCCGCCGTCGAGCAACTGCTTGCGGATCGCCTGCGCCACTTTCAGCGCCACGTCCTTTTCCTGCACCGCCTCCGTGCCCGCCCCCGGATCGAAGCCGCCATGGCCGGGATCGATAACCACCAACGGCCGGCTGGAATCGGCCGGCCCGTCCACCCTGGGAAGACCGACCGGTGCATCGATGCTCGGCAGGTCGAAGCGGACGACGTATCCACCGCCATCTTCGGCAATACCCATAGCCCTGTGAAGCACGAAAACCGCAACCAGCAGCGCCAGAGGCGCCGACAGGATCACCAGCAGTTGTAGTATGCGCGACATTGCGGTCCTGCCTAGGTGGAGTTGCCGCAACCGGCAATGCCACCCCTTCGTGTTCCCCCGTTTTTAGGGAAAGATTCCCTTAACCAGAACAGCACTAAACGTAATGTAGGCAAGTAACTTGCCGTTACCGGCCTTGAATGCTAGGCCAATTCGATCCCGGGGCCATTCCGCCTTCGGTCCTCGCATTCCGGCCCAGGCATCACCAGATGACACCGGACAGGACCGGTCAGGCCATGCCCCGGGCCGTCGATGCCGGAAAATCCGTTTCCGGGTCCGAACAGGTTGATGCGAGCCATGAGAAGCCAATTGCCGCCTTGCCAGCCGACGCCCGAAAGGGCGCGAGCTGTGTGGCCGCAATTTCCCGCGTGTCCGGTTTTGCCACGCGATCTTCCTCTCGCAGACACGATGGCTGCCCCTGCGGCAGTCGCCTCTATTGCCACAGGCGGGGCGCTGGATTGCCCCGTTTTCATGTTTACCCCTGCCCTGGACACGAACACCCTTGCCGCACCGCGCCGGGCCTTCGCCTCCGTATCGGGCATTTTCGAACAAGATCGCGCTTCCCCGGCTGATCCGGCCGGGACGAGGCGCGTATGGAGATCACGTAATGGCAACGCGCATGCTCATCGATGCGCGCCACCCGGAAGAAACGCGGGTGGCGGTACTCAAGGGAAATCGCATTGAAGAGTTCGATTTCGAATCGACCGAACGCAAGCAAATAAAAGGTAACATCTACCTGGCGAAGGTAACCCGCGTGGAGCCTTCGCTCCAGGCTGCCTTCGTCGATTTCGGCGGCAACCGTCACGGTTTCCTCGCCTTCAGCGAAATTCATCCCGATTACTACCAGATCCCCAAGGAAGACCGCGAAGCCCTCCTCGCCGAGGAAGCCGCGCACGCCGAGGAGGAAGCCGCACTTCGCGCCAACGAGGGCGATGACGAGGACGACGATTCCTCGAGCGACGGCGATTCCGAGGACTTCGACGACGGCGGCCTGACCGAGGTCGACACGTCCGAGAAGGACCAGGTCGCGACGATCGAGGACGGCAATGTCGAAAACGGCTTCGACAACGGCGATTCCGACGAGAACGGCGAAGACAATCCGGAGGCCGAAACCTCCGAGGACGACGGCAACAGCCCGCGCCGCCGGGGCCGCCGCCAGGGCCGTGGCCGTGGCCGCTCGAAGGAAGCCGACGAGCTGCGCGCCAAGCGCATGGCGCTGCGCCGCCGCTACAAGATCCAAGACGTCATCCACCGCCGCCAGGTGCTGCTGGTGCAGGTCGTCAAGGAAGAGCGCGGCAACAAGGGCGCGGCGCTGACCACGTACCTCAGCCTCGCGGGCCGCTACTGTGTGCTCATGCCCAATTCGAGCCATGGCGGCGGCATCAGCCGCAAGATCAGCTCGGCCAGCGACCGCAAGCGCCTCAAGTCGATCATCGCCGAACTCCAGCTGCCGCGCAGCATGGGCTGCATCGTGCGCACCGCCGGCCTTCAGCGCACCAAGACCGAAATCAAGCGTGACTTCGACTACCTCGCCCGCCTGTGGGACGAGCTGCGCGAACAGACGCTGAAATCGGCCGCACCGGCGCTGATCCATTCGGACAGCGACCTCATCAAGCGCGCCATCCGCGACATCTACAATCGCGAGATCGAGGAAGTCGTCGTCGAGGGCGAGGAAGGCTACCGCGCCGCCAAGGACTTCATGAAGCTGCTGATGCCCAGCCACGCGCGCCGGGTGAAGCCCTATTCCGACCCCGTGCCGCTGTTCCAGCGCTACGGCGCGGAAGACCAGCTGACCGCGATGTACGACCCGGTCGTGCAGCTCAAGTCGGGCGGCTACATCGTCATCAACCCGACCGAGGCGCTGGTCTCGATCGACATCAACTCGGGCCGTTCGACCAAGGAGCACGGCATCGAGGCGACCGCGGTATCCACCAACATCGAGGCCGCGCACGAGATCGCCCGCCAGCTGCGCCTGCGCGACATGGCCGGCCTCGTCGTCATCGACTTCATCGACATGGAATACGGATCGAACGTCCGCAAGGTCGAGAAGGCAATGAAGGACGCGCTCAAGAACGACCGCGCGCGCATCCAGGTCGGCCGCATTTCGAGCTTCGGCCTGATGGAAATGAGCCGCCAGCGCCTGCGCACCGGTGTGCTCGAAGCGACGACGCGTTCGTGCCCGCACTGCGACGGCTCGGGCCTTGTCCGTACCGCCAGCTCCGCCGGCCTTTCGGCGTTGCGCCTGATCGAGGACGAAGCGGCCAAGGGCAAGGGCGTGGTGGTCACGCTGTTCGCCTCCACCGAAGCGGCCGTCTACCTGCTCAACGCCAAGCGCGCGGACCTCGCCGACATCGAGGCGCACTACGGCGTTTCGGTGGAAGTGATCCCCGAGGGCGAGAACGAAGGCGCCAAGATGCGCGTGATGTCCTCGGGCCCACGCAACGAGTTCGTGCCGCAGTTCGAACCGATCGTCGACGAAATCGAGGATGAGGACTTCCCCGAGGACGACGAGGATCTGATCGAGGAAGCCCGCGAGGAAGGCGAGGGTTCCGGCCGCAAGAAGCGTCGCAAGCGTCGCCGTGGCCGCAGCAACCGCAGTCGTGGCGACGAGCAGGGCTTCGAGGAGACCGGCGAGAGCGAAGAAACCGAAGGCGACGAGGCCGAGGGTGACGAGGCTGCCGGCGAGCCCGACGCCGAAACCGAAGCTGCCGAAGGCGACGAGGCCGATGCACCGCGCAAGCGCCGCCGCCGTGGCGGTCGCCGCCGTCGCGGTCGCCGCAATGGCGAAAACGGGGGCGAGACCGAAGGTAGCGCCGAGGAAGGCGAGGTTTCGGAAGGGGAAGCGGTTGCCGCAGAACCCGCACCGGAAGGCGAACCCGTGGCAGAAGCCGCGCCCGTCGTCGAAGCGGAACCCGCAGCAGAGGCAGAGCCTGCCGCTGATGCTGAAGCGGTGGCCGAGGAAGCGCCGGCCAAGCCCAAGCGCACCCGCCGCAAGAAGGCGCCCGCCAAGGCGGAAGCCACCGAGGAAGCCGCTTCGGCGGAACCTGCGGCCGAGGAGGCTCCGGCCAAGCCCAAGCGCACCCGTCGCAAAAAGGCCGAGCCCGTAGAAGCCGAGGCCATAGAAGCCGAGGCCGCTCCCGAGGCGGAAGCCAGTGCCGAAGCGGCACCGGCCGATGGCGAGGAAGCGCCAGCCAAGCCCAAGCGCACCCGCCGCAAGAAGGCGCCCGCCGCCAAGGCGGAAGCCGCCGGCGAGGCCGCGACGGCTGAACCCGAAGCCGAGGAAGCGCCGGCGAAGCCCAAGCGCACCCGTCGCAAAAAGGTCGAGCCGGCCGCCGAAGCGGAAACGCCTGCGGAAGGAGCCCCGGCCCCTGCCCCGGAACCGGTCGCCGAGGCGCCGGCCAGCGTAGAGCCGGCGGCCGAACCCGCTGCCGCTCCGGAAGCCGCCAATGACGCGAATGGCTCCCGCGAGAGCGAGCCCGAAGGCGAAGGCGATAGTCAGGAGCCGCCCCGCCGCGGCTGGTGGCAGCGCACTTTCGGCAACTGATACCTGCTGAATGAAAAAGGGGCCTCCCGTCGCTGACGGGGGGCCCCTTTTTCTATGGGAACGGCGGGTCGCTGCGAGGCCGGGCGATCGATACCCGTATGTATTTGCCGAATTTTCAGGCATGATGCCCATTGTCTTGGAGAAAAGGGAGAGGGACCATGATAAAAGGGGCCAGGGTGCCGGAAAGAGCCTACGCCATTGTCCTTTGGATAGTCTCCGTTGTCTTTGCGATCTTTCTCGTCGGTTTCGGCAACCTGATCATCGGCGACCTTCCCAGGGTCGAGACGACCATCACCCCCGATCAGTTCGTGGAAAGCGCGCAGAACCGCAAGGTTGAGGACGAACTGAAGACGGTGGACAGGCGCCGCGCGGAGATCGACGACAAGCTCGCCATTGCCCGGCTGCAACTGCAGCAGGCACAGAGCGCGTCCAAGACTGCCACCGAAACCTTCCAGGCCTGGATCCAGACGCGCACGGCGACCACCGATCCCCAGCAGGATCCCGAAGTAATCGAGCGCACCCGTCAGCTCGAACAGCTCAAGAGCGGCGAACGTTCGGTACAGAGCGGGATCGACACACTCGAAAACGAACGCCTTTCGATCCAGCAGCGCGCGAACGCCCTGCGACAGCAACAGTCCGACCTCCAAAGCGACGCCTACCCGGCATACGAGCGCGCGCTGTTCTGGCAGGAGCTGCGGATCTTCCTGCTGCGCCTTGCCATCACGCTGCCCCTGCTGCTGCTGGCCGCCTGGCTGGTCGTGAAGCGTCGTAAGGGCAATTACTGGCCGCTATCGCGGGGTTTCGTGCTGGCCTCGGTCTTCGTCTTCTTCGTCGAACTGGTGCCCTACCTGCCGAGCTACGGCGGCTATATCCGCTATGGCGCCGGCATCATCATGACCTTTGCCGCCGGGCACTTCCTCATCAAGAACATGCGCCACTATCTCGAGCGGCGCCGCGAAGTCGAAGCGCAGGCCGAAGAGGAACGGCGCAAGCTCGTTTCCCACGACGAAGCCTTCAAGAAGATGGCCGCCAAGGTCTGCCCGGGTTGCGATCGCCCCATCGCCAACATGGAAGGAAGCGAAACCAACTTCTGCGTGCATTGCGGCATGACGCTCTTCAATCACTGCGCCCGCTGCGATGCGCGCAAGATGGCGTTCTTCCGGTTTTGCATGGCCTGCGGGGCGCCGGCGGAGGAAGTGCAGTAGGTTTGCGGAGCCGGGGGCTTCGACAGGCTCAGCCTGAGCGGGGACGGGAGACATAAACGCGGGAGACATAAACGAACGTCATCCCAGCGAAGGCTGGGATCGGTCTCGATGTCGCGCCATGCTTACAACGATCCCAGCCTTCCCTGGGATGACACCTTACGCAAATTACCCCGTCTTCACCGCCCGGCCCCATTCCATCCAGCCGGCAAAGCGCGGGCCCACGCCCATGTACCGCGCGCCCGTTGGTTCAGTGGCGAAACCGGCGACTGCCACGGCGGAGGTAACCGGACGCGAGAGGTGGCAGTTGCCGAAAACCTTGCTCCACACCGGATCGATGCGTTCCTGAAACCGCGCAACTTTCGCATCGGGCGCACGGCCGTGCTCGGCAAAGAACAGCGTGCCGCCCGGCCGCAGCACGCGGCGCAGTTCGGAAAGCGTGCGGCCGTGATCGTGCACCGAGCACAAGGTGAAGGTGCAGACCACGGTATCGAAGCTTTCATCGCCGAAGGGAATGTCCTCGCCCACGCCTTGCCGGATGTCGGCGTCCCAACCCTTCTCAGCCGCCGCCGCGCGGGCATAGTCGAGCCCCTTCCCCGAGGGATCGAGCCCGGCGTAGCTTTCGATCCGCGCGGGATCGAGCAGTTGCTGGTTGATGCCCCCGCCGCAGCCCAGTTCGAACACGCACCCGGTAGCCAGCGGCACCACGTCCTTGCGGATTTCCATGATCGGCGCTTGCGCGCAGCCACAGCGGATGATGCGCGGCACGACCGTCTCATCCCACCAGCGCGCCAGTCCCATCGCCATACTCCTCTCAGTCTTTCTCATATGGCTGCACGGTAACAGGAATCGCCGAAAAGCGCGGCATGAAGTTTACCGGCTCCAGCACGCGGGTCAGCGAGCAGAGCTGGCCGACATTGGCACCTCCGTCGGCTTCGGGATCGCCGGTCGAAACGAGCGGCCCGAACATGTGCGTCATCGAGACGAGGCCCGGCTGCAGGCGCTCCTCCGCCTTCACCCGCGTGCGCACCGTGCCGTGGTCCGAGGCGATAGGGCCGCGCGTCCTCCTCCCGCTCGTCGCGAGTGACCGCCAGTTCAGCGCGCTGCAATTGCGGCAGAATGTCTTGACCGTCTCTCCCATGGGCGAAGTCTGGCGTTTCGCACCGCGCAGGACAGCGCGGCGGGCTCAGGGGCGGGCTGCAGGCAAGACCGATGGCCTTCCGGGCCAAACGCTCACCCCCCGGCGCCGGCCTCGGCCAGCAGCAGACGGGCGTGGGCCATGATGGTATCGAGATCGGTCTGCGCCGATGGGATCGCCTTGCGGTAGGTCGCGAAGCCGTGAATCGTGCCGGTGCATTCGCGGTAGACTACCTGCACGCCTGCCTCGACGGCCTTGGCGGCAAAGGCCCTGCCCTCGTCGCGCAGGGGATCGAGCCCGGCAGTTGCCATGACCATCGGCGGCAGCCCGGAAAGGTCTGCGACAAACGGCGAATGGCGCCAGTGGTGCGGATCGGCGGCATAGACCCTGTCGAAATAGGCCATGTCCTCGCGCGACAGGCCGTATCCCTCGCCGAACAGGACGTAGGATTCGTAGCTCTCGCTGGAATCGGCCTTGGGGTAGATCGGCAGTTGCAGGATGACCGGCAGGGCCGCCGGCCGATCGCGCAGGGCCAGCGCGGTAACGAGGGTCAGGTTGCCGCCGGCGCTGTCCCCGCACAGGACCAGTCCGGTGAACTCGCGCCCGAAAGCCGCGCCGTTTTCGGCGATCCAGCGCGCCGCCGCCTCGCCGTCGTCGATCCCCGCCGGCCACTTGTGCTCGGGCGCGAGGCGGTATTCGACCGAGACCACCGGCAGATCGAGCTGGCGCGAGATTTCCGCCGCCAGCGCTGCGTGCGTATCGATCGAGCCGACGACGAAGCCGCCGCCGTGGTAGAACACGACCACCGGGCCCGGGCCGCGCTCGGCGCGCACGTCGAACAGGCGCAGTTCCATGTCGCCGCCCGGCCCCGGCATGACCACGTCGCGCACTTCGCCAAGCTCGCCGACCGGCAGGTCGAACGCGCCGATCATCTGCGCCATCACCTCCTTGGGAATCACGCGCATCTGGGCGATGCTCTCGTCGCCCATCGGCGGGCGGGGATTGGCCGCCATCAGGTCGAGATAGCCCTGCGCATCGGGGCGTATGGGGTGCTTGCTCATGCCTGCTTCTCCGTTGGCGCGGACACTGCAAAGATGTCCTTGTATTTCTCCAGCCCTTCCAGACCGACGGCCAGCGCGCGCTGCACCGCTGGCCTTGCCGCAATGCGCGCATGCCAGTCGGCAATCGCCGGATAAGCGGCGAGCCCCCCGCCGTTGTCCGGATATTTCTCGATCCAGGGCCATACGCACATGTCGGCGATGGAATAGTCTCCGCACAAGTATTCGCGGCCCGTCAACGCCTCTTCCAGTACGGCGAAGAGCCTCTCGGTCTCCTTGCGGAAGCGATGGAGGGCGAGCCCGGTTTCGGCCGGATCGCGGCCCGGCTTCTGCGCGGCGCGGGCGAACCAGTTGACCTGCCCCGACATCGGCCCGAGGCCGGACATCTGCCAGAACAGCCAGGAATCGATAGCCGCGCGCACGGGTTCGTCCGCCGGATAGAACCGGCCCCATTTGCGGCCCAGATACTGCAGGATCGCCGCGCTTTCGAACACGCGCACATCGCCATCGACCAGCGCGGGAATCTTGCCGTTGGGGTTCACCGCGCGAAAGGCAGGCGCGTCCTGTCCGCCATCGAGAATATCGATGATCTCGACATCGTAGGGCAGCCCCATTTCCTCCAGCGCGATCGCCACCTTCCGGCCGTTGAGCGTGGGGAAATAGAGCAGCCGGATCATGGCTTCGTCCCGATCTCGCGGAAGCGGATTTCCTGATGCGTCCGCGCCTCCAGCCCGATGTCGGGGAAAGTCGAGACGTCCCAGGCATCGCGCCCGCCGATGTCGTAATAGACGGCGGGCTGGTCGGAGCGGTTCTGCAAGTGGTGCGCGTTCTCCACCCCCGCCCGGAAGCCGACGCTATCGCCCGCACGCAGCACTTCCTCGCCATCGTCGGTAACGAGCACGAGTTCGCCCGAGATCACGATCACCAGTTCGTCGTTGGTGCGGTGCCAGTGGCGCTGCGTCGACCATGCGCCGGGCGGCAGCTCGACCATGTTCACGCCGAACTGGCTGAGCTTCCACTGCCGCGTGAGCATCCAGGTCTTGCGCCCCTTCACCTTCTCGTCGTGCGGCGGCGGATAGGAACTGCGCCCCGTGATGCCCTTTTCGGGCGCGATGTCACCCTTATGCATGGCCAAGGCTCCGCAACGTCACACGCCCGCCGCCATGCCGCCGGTCACGCGCAGCGTCTCGCCGGTTACGAAGCGCGCCTTGCTCGACACGAGATAGAGCAGGGCCTCGACAATGTCCTCTTCCAGCCCGTCGCCGGGGATGAGCTGCATCGCCTGCACGCGCGCCTTGGTCGCCTCGGGCAGTTCCTTGCGGATCGTGTCGGTGAGCATTAGGCCGGGAGAGATCGCGTTCACGCGGATGCCGTCCACGCCCAGCTCGCGCGCAAAGGTGATGGTGAGACCCGCCACCGCCAGCTTGCTGTCGCCATAGGCCGATCCGCCCATGTGCGCCGCGCTGGAGGAAATGTTGACGATCGAGGCCCCTGCCCGCCCCTTCATGTGCGGATGCGCGGCCAGCGTGCAGCACACCACGCCGATCACGTTGACATCGAACAGGCGCCGCACCTTGGAAAGACCCATCTTGAGGATCGGCTGGCCATATTCGTCCGAATGCAGGCCTGCGTTGTTGACCAGCAGGTCGATCCCACCGTTTGCCTTTGCCGCCTGCGCCATGACCTCTGCCATGCGCGCCTCGTTGGTGACATCGCCGCCCAGCCCTTCGGCCGAGCCGCCCGAAGCGCGAATGTCCGCCGCGGCCGCCTCGGCCTCGGCGCCATCGATATCGACCAGCACGACATGCGCGCCTTCGCGGGCCAGAGCCACGCCGAACGCCTTGCCGAAACCCCTGCCGCCGCCGGTGATGACTGCCGTGCGTCCATTCCATTCGCTCATGCGTGAAGTCTCCCGATAGTTCTGGCCGGATTGTTCCGGCCGACTGTTCTGAACGTCAAGGCAAGCACCACGCGGGCGGTCAGCGCAAGGGCCTTGCAGGCAAATCGCATCGTCCATGCGGTTCCATCATCGCATCTTGCACTGCGGCGGGATTGCCCCGAAGGTCGCCGCCCATGCATGCCTATCCCACCGAAGGCCGCAGGCGGCTGATCACCGTATTCACGCTTGCCGCGGCTTTCATGACCCAGCTCGATGCGACGATCGCCAATGTCGCGCTGCCGCACATGCAGGCAAGCACGGCCGCCTCGCGTGAGCAGATCACCTGGGTGCTCACCAGCTACATCATCATGTCCGCCATCTTCACGCCGCTTTCGGGCTGGCTGGCGAGCCGGTTCGGGCGCAAGCGGCTGTTCGTCTCCTCCGTGATCGGCTTTACCCTGGCATCGATGCTGTGCGGCATGGCCGCCAATTTCGAGCAACTCGTGCTGTTCCGCATGCTGCAGGGAACGATGGGCGCGGCGCTGCTGCCGATGAGCCAGGCGATCCTGCTCGACATCAACCCGCCCGAGCGGCACGGGTCGGCCATGGCCACCTGGGGCCTCGGCGTCATTCTCGGGCCGATCTGCGGTCCGATCCTGGGCGGATGGCTGATCGAGGCGTTCAACTGGCGCTGGATCTTCTTCATCAACCTGCCCTTCGGCATTGCCGCCGTACTGGGCCTGCTGGCGGTCCTCCCTGCCTTCGAGGACGAGAACGCAGTCGATCTCGACTTTACCGGCTTTGCCCTGCTGGCCGTCGCGATCGGCTCGTTCCAGCTCATGCTCGACCGCGGGCAGATGCTCGACTGGTTCGAATCGCGCGAGATCTGGATCGAGGCGACGCTCGCCGTCACCGCCTTCTATATGTTCATGGTCCACACGCTCACGACCGACCGCCCCTTCGTGAACCTCGCCATCTTCCGCGACCGAAACTTCGCGGTGGGTTCGGTCTTCGCCTTCTTCCTGGGCGGGCTGATGTATTCGGTCATGGCGATGACCGCGCCGCTGCTGGCGGACCTGATGGGCTACCCCGCCGTGCTCGTGGGGCTGGCCATGGCGCCGCGCGGGATCGGCACGATGCTGATGATGCCGATCGTGGGCATGCTCGTGAACCGGGGCGATCCGCGCGTGCTGATCGTCATCGGCATGGTGATCAGCGGGGTGTCGACCGCGATGATGGCCGGCTTCTCGCTCCACATGGATGCCCGCCTGGTCGAAATCGCCGGCTTCGTTCAGGGCGTGGGCGGCGCCTTCCTGTTCGTGCCGATCACCACGGTCATCTTCGCGACGATCCCTCCGCACTTGCGCAACCAGGGCACGGCGATGAACTCCCTGATCCGCGCGCTGGGCGCTTCGGTGTGGATTTCGGTGATGCAGTCGATGACCATCCGCAACGAGGCCACTGTCCACGCGCGACTTGCCGAAGGCGTCCGACCCGACAACCCGGCGCTCCTGTGGCGCTGGCAGGACTTCGATTTCAGCTCGGCCCCGCAGATGATCCGCGCAAGCAGGGAGATCGGGCGCCAGGCCCTGATGGTGTCCTACACCGATTCCTTCTGGCTGCTTTACGTCTTCGCCCTGGCGCTGGCCCCGCTGGTCGTTCTGCTACGCTATCGGCGGCGGTGACGACTGACTTTACGACTGCGGGCGCGCGCATGCCCGCTTCATCGTGGCCATCGCCTCGGACGTAAGCATCCGTGCCCAGTGCGCGCACACCTGCCCGTGCGGATCGAGCATGACCGCATAGGGATAGCCGACTATCCCGTCCGCATGGGCCTTGCGCAATTCCTGCGCGCGCCGGATCGGGAGGACTTCGACATTACCCGGACGATCGAAGCGGAAGCGGTCGATGCCCGTATCCTCCCAGGCAATCAGGATGCGGTCCGAAGGGGCCGCCGATGCCAGCGCACCGATGCCGCGCAGCTCGGCGATGCATGGTGCGCACCAGCTCGCTCCGAACAGGATCACCGTGCGCCGATCATCCCCCGATTCTGCCCCGATGCGCAGCGGCATCGTTAAAAAAAGGAATGCAATCAGCGCCGTGATAGACAGTCTTGTCATAGAGACATAGTACGTCTTCCTGATCCCACCCGGCAAGCCGGAGAATGACCGAATGCCCATCCTGGCCCTCCTGGCAGCAGCGTCCGCCGCCGTTTCCACACCGCCGGCAGAGCCGCGATCAGGCACGCTCCAACAGCAATTCGATGCGGCCAGCGACCTGTTTTCCGCGCGCAAGTGCACCGAGGCGCTTCCGTTGTTCGAACAGCTGGAGCGGGATCCCCGGGTCAAGCCGGGTTCGCTTCCCGCCGCCGCCATTGCCGTGCGCAAGGGCGTGTGCCTGATCGACCTCACACGCTACGACGAAGGCGAACGCGCCATCGCCATCGGCTTGCCCGGACTGCGGAAGGCGGGCGCCAATTTCGATCTCGACATATCCCGGGCCCAAACAGCTCTGGGCAGTGCGGCCTATTTCCGGTCGGACTACCCACGCGCGGCGCGATACTACCGTCTCGCTCTGGAAACACAGCAAGGCGAGTCCCGCTTGTCCAACCTGGCGAAACTGGCCAAGGCTACCGTCTTCGACGGCGGCACGGCGGCGCTGGAACCGAGCGAGGAAGCCCTGCGTATCCTCGCTGCCGAGCCCAAGCCCGACAAGGACGTGCTGGCGACCTTCCATACCCTCCATGCACGCGCGCTGCTCAACCAGGGCAAGAACGACGAGGCCTACGCCGAACTGAAAAAGGCGCTTTCACTCAGCGGGGGGCTGTCCACCCGCACGACCCTTCCCGAAGTGGCCCTGCGCAGCGATCTGGCGATGGCGGCGATGCTGACCGGCCACAAGAGCCAGGCTCGCCTCTACCTTGCCTATACCGGCGCGGGCCGAATCCAGGAATCTCCCTTCACCCGCGCGGCATCGATGGCGCCGCCGGTCTGCGGCAGCGAAACCGGCCTGCGGCCCGACGATGTCGCCGTTGTCGAGTTCGGTATCGGCGACGATGGCTACGTGACCGTGGCCCACACCGTCTATTCGCGCGGCGGGCCGCAAGTGGCCGCAGCCTTCGAAAAGGCGGTCTCGCAATGGTACTGGAAGCCGGAGGACATCGCCAAGGTTCCCATGTTCTACAAGCTGCTCACGCGTGTGGAATTGCGTTGCAGCTCTGCCCTGGGCGACAGGCCCAGCCTGTGGGCGCCGCTTTCCACGCGGTACTGGGCATGGGCAGCGCAGCATCTGCCCGAAGGCCTGCAGCAGGCGTCGGACCGGCAGGAAGCGGCCGCACGCCTCAACCGCATTGCAGAAGGACAGGAAGACGCCACCTCGCCCCTCGCACGCATTGCCGCGCTCAATGGTCTCGCAGCCGGCGATACGAGCCTGTCGGACAGCGATCGCCTCGCCATGCTGGACAAGGCCCTGACCCTGGCGGCCACGACGCCAGTTCCGGTGAAGACGGCAAACTGGATGCGCGCCATGCGGATCAGGCTCACCCCCGCCGGCAACCGCCGCGACACGCAGGCCCTGCGGGAATCGGCACTCGAACTTGCGCAGGATCCGACCATGGCCCAGGATGCACTCGCCGCGGACACCTTGCGCATGTTCGCCACCGGCGGGCGGGAAAGGAACCGGCTGGCGCAGGCCGACCAGGTCCTGGAACAGGTTGCGCACGACGATCGGCTCGACACCCATCATCCGCTGCGCCAGGCTGCCTGGCTGGAACTCGCCAACCGGGCCGCGTCCGAAGGCGATATGCAGGCCGCTCAGGCGAATTTCCAGCAAACGGGGCTGACTGCGGAGCAATGCGCACTGCTCAGCCTGCCGCCGGCCATCCGTCGCACCAACGTCTCCAGCTCGGACTATCCGGTCACTGCGGCGATGATGGGCTTCGAAGGCTGGGTCCAGATCGAATACGACATCGAGTCGGGCGGCGAGACCGCCAATGTGCGCCCGATCGTTGCCTATCCGCCGCTGATCTTCGTCGATGCCGCCACCGACATCGGCAAGGACCTGCAGTACGAGTGGAGCTATCGTCCCGGCGGCAGCACCGCCTGCAGCGCCAATACGCAGACAATCAGCTTCAAGATGTAAGCTTGCCCCCATCGACATGGGGATTGGCCCGCCCGAGGCCTGGGCGCCCGACCGGTCCGTGCTGGAGCGCGACGGCGAGATTGCCCACGCGGCAGACGCACGCATCGTCGAAGCGCACCGCCGGGTAGCCATCGAGGACGTGCCCCTCCTGGCGGCAGCGTGCGAGGCGCTGGACCTGTCCTCGGCCGCTTTCGCCAACGAGGGCCTTGCGGTGCATGCACCCTCCCCGCAGGTCCTGGCGCGAACGCTGCGTGCGGTGCGTGACAGCGCGCCTGAGCCTGCGGGAGAGCGGCAATGGTGCCTTGTCACCAATCGCCGGACGACGCTCTCCATGCTCGACGACGCGGGATGCAGGATCGCGATCGTCCAGCGGGGCGCGGACTACCTGGGTTCGTTTCCCGACGAGGCGTGACCGCACGCTTTCCTCGCGACCAAAGGCGTCGGACAGCGCGACTCCGGGGTGCATTCGCGATGAAAATCAACTTTCCTACAGCAACAACATTGCGCGATGCTGCCCTTCAGCGCTCCGGGAAGCAGCTCGTCCTTTCCTCAATGAATTTTATTTTCTTTTTAAATCAATTAGATATATAAAAATCACACATCGCCCAAGTGGACAAACTTCGTGAAGAGGCAATCTTGCGGAAGACGACTCTCTCCTCTTGCCCCGCGCGGCTGAATCGCTAGAGGGAACCATCAGTCGCGGTTTTTGCCGCAATGCAAGATCACGGGGATTCTTCGATGGCGACCTTCACCCTTCCGGCCAACAGCAAGATCAAGAAGAAGGGCAACGTCCATAAGGCCGAAGGCGCGACCAAGGTGAAGAAATTCACCGTCTACCGCTACGACCCGGACTCGGGCGAGAACCCGCGCTACGACACCTTCGAGATCGATCTCGACAACTGCGGCCCGATGGTTCTCGACGCGCTCATCAAGATGAAGAGCGAGCAGGACCCGACGCTGACTTTCCGCCGCTCCTGCCGCGAAGGCATCTGCGGTTCGTGCGCGATGAACATCAACGGCGCCAACGGCCTCGCCTGCACTACCGCGATCGAGGATCTCAAGGGTGACATCCGCATCACCCCGCTGCCGCACATGGACGTGGTCAAGGACCTCGTGCCCGACTTCACGCACTTCTACGCGCAGTACGCCTCGATCCGCCCCTGGCTGCAGACCGTTTCGACCACGCCCTCGGGCAAGGAGCGCCTGCAGAGCCCCGAACAGCGCGAGAAGCTCGACGGCCTCTACGAGTGCATCCTGTGCGCCTGCTGCTCGACCTCGTGCCCGAGCTACTGGTGGAACTCCGACAAGTTCCTTGGCCCGGCGATCCTGCTCCAGGCCTACCGCTGGCTGGCCGACAGCCGCGACGAGATGACCGGCGAACGCCTCGACGAGCTGGAAGATCCCTTCCGTCTCTATCGCTGCCACACCATCATGAACTGCGCCAACGTGTGCCCCAAGGGCCTGTCGCCGGCGCGCGCGATCGCCGAAATCAAGAAGATGCAGGCGGAGCGTCAGGTCTAAGATACCTTCCGGTTCCCCAAGTGACCGACAAGAACGTTTTCACCTACGCTCCATCGCCGGACTATCCGGGATGGCATACGTGGAATCTGGAGGACCCCTCCCGCTTCAACGGCGTGGGTCTGGGCCCGATGCTCATTCGCCCCGAAGGCGAGCGCTCCGCGCGCCTTCGGCTGATCGCGCCCGGCCGCCAGCACAGCAATGTCCATGACAAGATTCATGGAGGCATCACGCTGGCCCTGATCGACGTTGCGATGTTCGCAGGAACTTATCTCACTCTGGGCGCCGACACGGCCGGCTCGGTCACACTAGACCTCCATAACCAGTTCATTGGAACTGGCCGTATCGGTGAACCACTTGATGCAGTGGTCGAAGTAATGAAGGAAACCCGCCGCCTCGTATTCCTGCGCGGCACTGTCGAGCAGGATGAGCACCTCGTCGCCAGCTTCGTCGGCACCTTGCGCAAGCCGAGCGTTCGATGACAGCCATGCTCGAACGCTATGAAGCGCTGGTGGCCACCGGCGAGCTGCGGTCCGATCCCGAGCAGGAGGCTGCGGCCGAGCGACTCAATCGCCTGCAGCGCGAGCTCTACAAGGCCTCCTCGTCGACGGGCCTGATCGGCAGGCTGCTGGGTAAAAAGCCCGAACCGCCACGCGGTATCTACATGTGGGGCGGTGTCGGCCGCGGCAAATCGATGCTGATGGATCTCTTCATCCAGACGCTCGACCTGACCGAAAAGCGCCGCGTTCACTTCCATGCGTTCATGCTGGAAGTGCACGCCCTGCTCCGTGAGGAGCGCAAGAAGGAAACGGGCGACCCGATCCCACCGGTTGCCGCCGCTCTTGCGCGCAACGTCCGCTGTCTCGCCTTCGACGAAATGGTCGTCAACAATTCGGCCGATGCGATGATCATGAGCCGGCTGTTCACGCACCTCATCCTCAACGAGGGCGTCACGATCGTCACCACATCGAATCGCGCCCCTTCAGAACTCTACAAGGAAGGACTCAACCGCGAGCACTTCCTGCCGTTCATCGGCCTGATCGAGCGCGAACTCGACGTCTTCACGCTCAACGGCCCCACCGACTACCGCCTGCAACGCCTGGGCGGCATGGCGACGTGGCACATGCCGCTGGGAGAACAGGCCACCGAACAGGCGCGCGAAGCCTTCTATCGGCTCACGGACTACCCCCCCGAGGACAGCGAACACGTCCCTGCGGCAGAACTGGACGTTGGCGGCGGTCGCATGCTCTACGTCCCCAAGAGCCTCAAGGGCGTGGGCGTGTTCAGCTTCAAGCGCCTATGCGGGGAAGCGCGCGGTGCATCCGACTATCTGGCGATCGCACGGGCCTATCACTCGGTGATCCTTGTCGGGATCCCCAAGATGGGACCGGACAGGCGCAACGAGGCAGCCCGCTTCGTAACGCTGATCGATGCACTCTACGAGAACAAGGTAAAGCTGATCGCGGCGGCGGACGCCGCGCCGGAAGATCTTTATCAGGCCGGAACCGGACGCTTCGAATTCGAGCGCACTGTCAGCCGTCTTAACGAAATGCAGAGCGCTGACTACCTTGCGCTGGGGCACGGCGAGGGCTGAACCGCCCAACGAGTCCCGAATCGGGACCTTGAATCGAAGTGACGTACGCCACTAATTCTGCCGAGATGCAACCAGACCTTGGCACACCCAATCAATAAAAAAGCCACGCCCCCGCTTTAGACAAGAACCGCGACAGTAGAATATAAAAGAAGCGCTTTTCGGAAGGTACAAATACCCCCAAAAAGCGCTCCAATTATTTGCGGTAAACTGCGTTGTTGCAGTTTTTACTTGAGAACAAACTGACTCAGTGGCCAGTCTGACCCCAGAAACCGCCCCAGTAATCCCAGCGCATAGTAAATTCCCCATGTGAACAGCCGCAATCAGTGCGACTGAAAACATGGATAACAACAGGTTAACGCGTCTTCAAGGATTTTTTAACCAAGTCTGAGAACCTTGGGCCGGGCAATCAGCTCGATCAGGTCCTGGAACGGGACAGGACGGCTCAGGTAATATCCCTGGATCACATCGCAGTGCAGGCGCTTGAGAATCTCCAACACATTGGCCGTTTCGACCCCTTCCGCCACCACTGTGCGATCGAGCGAGTGCGCCATTTCGATGATCGACTGGACCAGTAGGAGGTCTTCCTTGTTGTCCTCCATCGACTGAACGAAAACCTTGTCGATCTTCACTTCGCTGGCGGGAAGGTAACGCAGGTAATCGATCGTGGCGTTGCCGGTTCCGAAGTCGTCGATCGACAGACGAAGTCCCGATTTGACCAAGCGCTGCAGCATCTGGAACGTGCGTGAACTGCGATCGAGGCGATCGGTCTCGGTGATTTCTAGAATGAGTCGATCGGACGGCAGTCCATGTTCCGCAAGAATGTCCGCAATCATTCCGGGCAGCCCTGGGTTGCGGAGCAACTGGGCCGATATGTTGACCGACATCGTCAGATCGTGGCCCAGTTCGCACAACTTCACCGTGGCCTTCACGGCTTCGTTGACAACGTACCTGGTGATGCGCTCGATCCGGTGGAATTCCTCTGCAATGCGGATGAACTTCTCGGGACTGATCGGCCCGCGTTCCGGATGCGTCCAGCGCACGAGCGCCTCGGCGCCGCAGATCCGGTTTGACCGTACGTCGAGCTTGGGCTGGTAGGCTACCCACACCTCGCCGTTGTCGATCGCCCGATCGAGCGACGTCAGCAGCGAGATTTCCCACTGCGCCTCGTGCTTGCGGCTGTCATGCTGATAGACCAGTTCGTCGTTGCGAACCGCCTCTTCGGCCGATTGCATGGCGCTCGCGATACGGCTCGACAAAGGCCTATCGAATTCGGAATCGACACCGCAGTTGAACGAGAGGTCGATATCCAGGCCGCCGACCTGAATCCCGTTCTGAACGATACGGTGCAGACCTTCGAGGTTCTCGAAAAGATCGAACGTGCTGCGAATGTTCGAAAGCCAGACGAACATCCCGCCTTCGTGGTAGACGACGACGCCTTCGTCGCTGATGCGGATGCGCCGGACGATCTCGTTGGCCAATTGCGCTTCTACATGCTCGGCAAAGCTGCCGATGATCGCACCGTAATTGCGGATCTTCAGGGCAACCAGGATATGCGGTGTCAATTGGTCGGAATTGCGCAGGGCCTGCACGCTCGGCAGCCCTGAGCCCGCATTGGTCTCGCCGGCAACCTCGACACGATCCAGATTGCGCATGCGCACGACCGCCACCAGGGTGACCACCAGCCCGGGAAATATTTCCACGCCGATACCCATGGAATCGAGCACGAAAGGAATGGCGCCCAGCGCGACGATCAGCCCGGCGAAACGGTAGACATCGAGGACCCGCCCCCGGCCGATACCGGAAATGATAACGGCGAGGACCAGCAGGAACGGCGGCAGCCAGCCAAGATCCCTGGGAATGCCGCGCTCCAGCGTTTCCGCGCCAATTGCCGCGAAATACCCGCCAGGCGCAGCGATTCGCTGGCCCGGTACGGAGTGGGTATCGTTGAAACTCACAGCAGCCGGAATGATCAGGATTTGTTTGCCCCGAACGATGGAAGGATCAAATCGGCCGCGAAGGACATCGATATAGCTGAGCGAAGGGTAGGAACTGATCCTGATGGAAAAATCGGGATAGTACCCCTGCTCCGTGTCGCCCTGAACGTTGGCAATTTTTGCCGAAAGGGACGGGATATCCCCGATCGGACTACCCGACGCCAGAGGGTACCAGATGTTGAGCTTGAAGGCATGAAAATAGCTGAGCAGCGACACGACGCCAGCATGGTCTCTATATTTCTTGAGTGGCACCTTGCCTGCATAGTTGCCCACGGGGCCGTCGGCACTCGACGTGGCCCCCAGGAACACTTTCCCGGAATTCTGCTTCAAAACGTTTATGAATTTCTCGTCGTCGTGCTTTTCGCCCTTCACCGAAAAAGTCCGGTCGAAGAACACGCGATCGGCACCGGCGGCGAAGAGTTGTGAAATCACATCCGCATCGTTTCCGTGCGTTACATCGAGTGCATCCAGTTCGTTGAGCGTCTTGTTGTCCTGCAGGACTACGACGATGTTGCCTTTCGACGGCTGGCTACGCACTTGCCAGCGAACATCTCTCAGAACATCCTCCGCCGGCTTGGCGAAGCCGGTCACACCGATAAGCATGCCTGTAAACGCAGCCCAGAACACGATCCGGACGCGCGGTTTTTTCCAGATCTTGCGGAGTTTCGTCCAGAGTTCAGCCATGGTGAGGCGGACCTTCCAGGCCAACGGACAGTCTCGAGCGGATGCACGCCATCGCCACGGACAAAGCCCGCTTCTGATATCGAAAATGGCGACCAAACTCGTGCATACACGTCCCGTACTGACGCTCGGACTTCCGACCTACGGCAAAGATCCTAAGAATCAGTGTAGTTAATTTGACGGGACAGTAGCAATATCGGGATACCGCCTCCGGCCGGGAAATCCCGAGGGTCAGCCAATTCCAAGTTCGGTAAACGACTTGTCCAGCATGAGGAGCTGCCACAGCGTCCGCGAATTGTCGGATCTGCCCGACAGGTGCGCATCGACGAGCCCGTTCAGATGCTGGGCGTCGAACCAGCCAGTCTGCGCCAGCGTCGCGCTTCCACAGATGTCTCGCGCGGTCTGGGCCAGAGGACCGCGAAACCATTGGGCGATGGGCGTGACGAAGCCCTGTTTGGGGCGATAGAGGATGTCATCCGGCAGAAACCGGCGCATCGTGTGCTTCAGGAGCCACTTGCCCTGCCCGCCGTGCACCCGCATCGATTCGGGCAGGCTCGCACAGAACTCGATCAGGCGGTGATCGAGCAGGGGCTCGCGCGCTTCCAGACTGACGGCCATGCTGGTGCGGTCGACCTTGGTAAGGATGTCCCCTGGCAGCCAGACCTTGAGATCGGCATATTGCGCGCGATCCAGCCCGGATCGCGCCGGTGCGGAGCGCATCACGTCAAGCAGGGGGTGCTCTGCCCGATAATCGCCGCGCAGCCGCCTGAAACCATCGGAGTACAGGCTTTCGCGCGATTCGGGGGAGGCGTAGGCCAATGCCCGGGCATAGCCTTGCGCGCTGTCACCGGCCAGTGAGAGGAGCGTGGTCTTGGCCCGCAACGACCGCGGTGCCCAGTCTGCCTTGGGATAGATCGCGCCGAGCGTGCCGAACACTGGCCCGCGCAGCCCCTGCGGCAGGAATTTTCGGATGCGATCCTCACCGTGCTGGAACAAGTGACGACGATACCCCGCCAGCGCTTCGTCTGCGCCGTCTCCGGAGAGCGCGACTGTCACCGACTCCCGCGCCAGCTGGCATACGCGCCAGGTCGGCAAGGCGGAAGCGTCGGCAAAGGGCTCGTCGAACATCCCCGCCAGCAGGCCGATGGCGTCGAAGTCATCGGGAGAAACCAGCCGCGATGCGTGATCGGTATGATAACGCTGCGCGACTTTCGTGGCATAAGCGCTTTCATCGAGCGCGGCGACGTCGAAACCGATCGAACAGGTCCGGACAGGCTGCCTGCTCGCCTCTGCCATGAGCGCCACCACACTGGAACTGTCGACCCCGCCGGAGAGGAAAGCACCGAGCGGCACGTCCGCCACCATCCGGGAGGATACCGCTTGGCGCAGAAGGTGCAGCAGTTCCGCCTCGAGATCGGCCGGCTTGCCCTTGCGGCGGTCGGCGAAGGACACGTCCCACCACTGGCTGGGTCGGGGAAGCGGTGCGCCGTGGCGCAGCAACAGCGAATGCCCGGCCGGAAGCTTCGCGACGCCCTTCAGGATCGAACGGTTGTCGGGGACATAGCCCCACGCGAGGTAGTCCTCCACCGCGAGGGGATCGACCTCGCGCCGCAGCAGCGGGTGCGCGAGCAGAGCCTTGAGTTCGGAACCGAAGGCGACGCTGCCGTCGCTGAGCGCTGCGATATGGAGCGGCTTCACGCCCAGCCTGTCGCGCGCGAGGAAGAGCGTACGCGCATCCAGGTCGTAGATGGCAAAGGCGAACATGCCATGCAGGCGGGTGACGCAGTCCGGACCCCAGCGCTGCCAGGCGGCAAGGATGACCTCGCTGTCGCCATCGGTGCGGAAACTGGCGCCGGCGTCCTTCAGCTCCTGACGCAGTTCGCGATAGTTGTAGATCTCGCCATTGAACACCAGCATCGCCCGGCCATCCGGCGAAGCCATCGGCTGCGGAGAGCCGGCAAGGTCGATGATCGAAAGACGTCGATGTCCCAATGCCACGCCCGGCGCGGTCCACACGCCCTGCCCGTCAGGGCCGCGGTGCGCGATCGCGTCGCACATCGCCTGGACCCTTGCGGGATCGACAGGCTTGGGCGTTTCGAGGTGGAAGATACCGGCAATGCCGCACATGCTGGAAGGTCTCTACCTGACGCCGGTCATGCGGTCCATCCACGGCCCCAACGGCCCTGTGGACGCGCGAAAACGTGCAATCGCCTGCCCGGCCGTCCCCTGCGGCATGTCCTCGGCCGACAGGATCAGGGTGGCGGTCGGACGTGCCCGGAACAGCAGGTGGTCGGCGATGACGGCGAGCTTCAGCCTGGCGTTGCTGCCCGAAAGCAGGTCGCCGTTGCGGTACCAGGTCACGGCCACGCGCTCGACCGTTCCGTTGCCGAGCAGGCGGTCGCTCTTGCCCGCTCCGAAGGCCGGTCCCGGCGACTGCCATGACCAGGGACTTTCGGGCATGAGCGCCCCCTGGCCGAAGCCGCCAGCCTCATGGCCCTCGCCCTGCCGCGAATAGAGCGCAATGAAGACATCGACCTGCCGCCCCGCTTCATCCTGATAGCGCCCCAGCAGGCGATGCTCGGCGCCTTCGGCACGCGGCTCCCACCATATGCGCGGGGAATAGTCGACCCGCGTCCAGCCGGGAACCTGGGGCAGGTCGATATGCGAAGGCATCGGTGCCTCCAGCGTTTCGGCCGCGAAGGCCCAGCTGCGCGTCGCGATCAGCACCACAGCGAGCGCCACCAGCGCCTTGCCCGCAGACACAGATTTCGCCTCCAGACGGCCCAGCCAGGGCGATGTCCGGATCGCCTCCACGTCGATCATCGGAACATTCGTAGGCCGGTCGAAGAAACGCCAGGCGCCAACGATCACCAGCGCCAGCACGATCGCAAAGAAGAACCATCCGTAGACGATGTGATCGAAACCGGCGGCAACTTCCACACCGAAGATCTGGGCTGCATAGATCGTACCCCAGGCCCGGATGCCGTTGGCGACGATGGGCACGATGACGCAGGCGACCAGCATCGCGGCGCGGCGGCGCCAGCTGACGAAGCACACATTGGCCGCGAGAACGCCGAAGGCGACCATGGCGATCAGGAACTTCACCCCCGAACAGGCCTCGGCGACTTCGAACAGGCCCGCCGGGGTATCGATGAACACGCCATCGATGACGGCGGGAATGCCGCTCAGGTGTGTCAGGGCAATGGTGATCTCCGCAGTGATCATCTGCAGCACATTGATCAGTTCCTCGCCGACAGGAACCAGGAAAACAAGGTAGGCGAGCGGGAAAACCAGGCCAGCGGCGACCCTCACGCCCAGCAGCAGCGGCACGGCCGCGCCGAGCATCGCGACCACGCCGGCCTGCCGCGCGAGATCGAGGCCCGAGATCGCCCCGAGCAGCCACAGAAACGCCGCGCCTGCAAACAGCGCGAGCCCCGGCCACCAGGCCTTGGGCTCCAGTTTCTGCAGTTCGGGCCAGCGCTGCCACACCAGCCAGGCGAGGATCGCGGGGATCAGGACGATGTGGTTGTAGGTCGAGATGTCCCACCACTGGCGCGCCATGGCGGCCCAGTCGGACGCAAATATCGCCAGCAGCACGGCCCAGACCGCGCCGAGCCGGACGAGTGCGGCCTGCCACGCCGGAGAAAGCGCGCGGCCGGCTGCGACGAGCGAGGATGCCATGGCGCGCATCTCAAGCGGCATCGCTCACGCTCCCCTTTTCCAGGCCGAGATAGGCAGGAAGCTGCGCCACAGCGGCCTCCCAGCTGGCACTGGCAACGATCCATTCGCGTGCCGCCGTGCCCATGTCGCTTGCGCGCGCCGGATCGCTCGCCAACGCGACAATCGCGTCGGCAAGCTGTGCATCCGTGGCCGCGACCAGGAAGTCCCGACCGTCGCAGGCATCGATCCCCGTCGCGGCTTCGGGCGACAAGACGACAGGCAGCTTCATGGCCATCGCCTCCAGCACCTTGTTCTGCACGCCGCGCGCGATCTCCAGCGGCACGAGCGCCATGTCGGCGGCAGCAAGCCAGGGGCGGATGTCCTCCACCCTTCCCCAGACCTCGACACCATCACGACCACCCCGCGCCTTGAGCGCGGCCGACGGATTGCGGCCGACGATATGCAAACTGGCATTCGGGCAGGCCGCACGCACTCTCGGCATGATCCGGTCGACCGCACGCAGGGCCGCCTCGATATTGGGCGCATAGTCCATCTGCCCGGTGAAGATCAGCCGGGGGCTTCCCTTTGCGAGCATGCGCGGTTCGGACTTCACATACGCCGGATCGAAATGATCGCTGTCCATGCCGTTGCCCATCGAACAGACCCGGACCGACGCTCCATTGCGATCTTCCAGGCGCGACTGCAACAAGCCTGCCTCCGCCTTGCTGATCAGCAAGGTAACGTTGCAAGTCCGGGCAATCCGCGCCTCCTCCGCGCACAGCAGCCTGCCTTCGCGCCGCTCCATCCACGCGCGCAGGCCGCTGCTCTTTTGCGCGTAGGCCTCGAACTTGGCGGAATCGACATCGACGAGATCGGCAACGACGCGGCCGCGAAATCCGGTGGGGACATATTGCGCCATCTGGCCGGAGAAGATGTAGATGACGTCGATCGGGCGGCGCGCAATCACATCGCGAACATAGCGTTCCAGCCTTCTGTCGTGAAAGGCCGCAAGGCTCAGCGGCTTCCCGGTTGCGAGCGCCTCCATGCCCGCAACCGGCAGCGCCTTGCTGCGATGGACGAGGCAATAGCTTTCGGCGAGTGCGGCCAGATCGGCCTCGAAACGGTGATCCTGCTCGTCGTCCGCGAATGTCGCCACATGAACCGGCGCGAGGCGCGCCAAGGCCCTGAGCACATGGTGCGAGCGGATCTTGTCCCCGCGATCCGGCGGAAACGGGATGCGGTGCGCAATGAACAGGATCTCCCCCATCAGCCGATCCCGCGTGCGATCAGGGGCCCCAGCCGATTGGCGACAGACAGAGGCAAGCGCTGCCAGACCGCGATCTGCAGCGAAAGCTTCGCGCTCGTCGGATCGGCCTCGCGCGCGGCGGTACCGGGCTGGGTCCACGTCGCGTAAGTCAAAGGCTCGGGTTCGAAGCCCCAGTTGCGCTTGAAATGATAGGCACCGCTGCCCGTCTTGGAGCGGCCGAAGTCGAATGTGGTGCAGCCCCGCCGGCGGGCATGGAGCATCAGTTCGTAATACATGCGATCATTGGCGCGCAGACGCCGCGCGTCCCATGTGCCGCCGCCCCAGTAGGGCATGACCGCACCGCCATGGTAGACGCTGATGACGCTGGCGACCGCCCTGCCCTGATGGCGGACAGTAAGGATGTCAGCATCCTTACCGAAACCGTCGATCACGCTGTCGAGCAGCGCGCGCGGGAAGACCGGCGTGCCCAGATTGCGGTAGCTTTCGCAGAAGACCGCGTAATGGGCCGCCCGGTCGCTCTCGGCGGTTCCCACCTCCACGGTGAGATCGTTGGCAAGCGACTTGCGGACTTCGGCCCGCTGCTTGCGCGGAATGCTGACGAGCTGCGCATCGTCGTCCCCCGCCAGCGGTTTGGCGAAATTGCAGTGGGATTCGGTCTTGAGCGCCCAGCCGTTCGCTTCGTCGGGCAGCAGGCCGCCCCGCAGTTCGATCGACGGACAGGACACGCGCCGCGCCAGTTCCTCGACAGCCGCGAACATCGCCTCGGGCTCGGCCCCTTCGCACGTCAGCAGCCCGCCGCCGACGGCAAAGCCGGTGGAGGCAAGGACCCGTCCGAACACAGGCGAGTGAATGGCATCGACCGGCAGGAACGCGACGATTTCACCGTGACGTTCCTGTACCAGGGCGTAGGCCTTGTTACGGGTTGCGCGAGCGACCGAAACGAACCAGGCCGGGCGATGGAACGGCGTGCCCTGGGGATGGCGCGCAACGAACCCTTCGAGGCGGTCCACTTCGCCGGGATCGGCAAGGTCGACCGTGCGCACGCTGCTGCGCGTCGGAGCGAAAGGTGCGTTCATGCCGCCAGCCTCATGGCATGGCCCGCCTCGCGCGCCGCCAGCTCGTCCATGCGCCCCCAGCGAAAATCGCCGATCAAGCGGCGCAGCTTGCCGGCCATGGCACCAAGATTGGTGTAATGCCGCAGGCGAGAGCGCATCGGTGCATCGGCAACGCGCGGCTGCTCGGGATCGATTTCCCAGGGATGAAAATAGAACACGGCGGGGCGCTGTTCCTGCCGGTTCACCTGCCCGATCGCCCAATGCGAGAAACCGTAGGGCAGCACGCGGAAGAACCCGCCCCCTCCCGCCGCCAGCCGGCGTCCTGCAAATGTCGCGGTCGTAACCGGGATTTCGAGCAGGTCGCTGCCGGGCAGAGGCCGGAAGGCAAAGCGGGGCGCCTCGCGCCAGCCGTAGTGGTCGTGGGTGATCGGCGCGACGCTCGAACTATAGGCATAGCCCTGCTCGGCCAGCACCTCGTACGCCCAGGGCGTACGCGCATCTATCGAAAAGCTGGGCGCGCGGTACCCGGTGACGGCAGAGCCCGAGGCATCCTCAATCGCCTTGCGGGCCCGATCGATATCCGCGGCAAAGGCCTTGGCGCCCAGGCGGAACACCCGCTCATGGTCCCAGCCGTGGCTAGCGATCTCGTGCCCCTCATCCACGATGCGCCGCATCAGCGGGGAGTGCCGCTCGGCCACCCATCCCAGCGTGAAGAATGTGCCCTTCACCCCGAAATCGGCGAAGAGGCGAAGGATTTCATCGCAATTGCGCTCGACGCGGTCGGTCAGCCCATCCCAGCTATCCCGATCAATCACCTTTTCGAAGGCGCCAACCTGGAACCAGTCCTCGACATCGACCGAGAGCCCGTTGATCGGCTCGCTGGTATTCATGAGCGCGTCCTCCTGGCGGGAATGCTTCAGGCAGCCTCGCGCCGCCCGTCCCCGCCTTCGATCCATTCGATCAGCATCGTCAGCGTGTGGCGCAGCATGTGCTCCTGTTCGTCCAGACGCGCTTCAAGCCTGTCCGCCCGCGCGCTGGCTTCCGCGAGCTGGGCCTGCAACGCCGCAACCTGATCGTCGTTGCCCCTGCCTTCGGCGGCCTCGCGCGCTTCAGCGGCATTGGCGAGTTCGAGCACGGCCTGCTGCAGTTCGCTGATCTGCGCGTCGCGATCAGCCAAGGCCGCCTCGATCAGAGCGACCGCCGCAGCAGTGTCGATCGCATCGACGTGAACCGGCTGCACGGCCGACACTTCGCCCGCATCCACGGCTTCCGCCGCGACGGGCTCGGTCTGCGAAACCGCAGGCGCCTTGTTCTTTGCAAGCGCCAGGGAACCATCGGCTTCCATGTCGTCGAGCACCTGCTGCACCATTGCGCTGTCGATCTGCACGCGCTGCTCGACCGCGCCGAGGAGCAGGAGGCGATTCACGATCTGGTTGATACGGCGGGGGATACCGCCAGTCGCCTCGTGGATCTCGGCAAAGACGCCCGGATCGAAGCCCGGATTGCCTGTCCAGCCCACGCAGCTCATGCGGTGCTCGATGTAGGCCTGCACTTCCTGGGGCTGCATCGGCCCCAGATGGTGGGCAGCGATCACGCGCTGGCGAAGCTGTTCAAGCTGATCGCTTTCCATCAGCGTATCGCGAAACTCCGGCTGGCCGAGCAGCAGCGTCTGCAGCAGCGGATGCGAGCCGAGCTGGAAATTCGACAGCATGCGCAGTTCCTCGAGCGCGCTGACGGTGAGGTTTTGGGCCTCGTCGACGATCAGCAGGCAACGGCGCCCGGCACGCGCTTCCTCGTGCAGGAAGGTTTCGATGGCGCCAAGAGCGGAAGCCTTGTCATGCCCTTCCACCGGCAGCCCGAAGGCCTGCGCCACGACATGGACGATCTCCTCACCGTCGAGCGCGCTGGTCACGACATTGGCAGCGGTCATGCGCGAGGGATCGACGGTCGCCATGAGGTGCGCGACCAGCGTCGACTTGCCCGAGCCGACCTCGCCGGTAATGACCACGAAACCTTCGCCCTGCCCCAGACCATAGCCCAGGTAGGACAGCGCCTTGCGGTGCGTCAGGCTCTCGAAATAGAACGCCGGGTCGGGCGTCAGCTGGAAAGGCCTTGCCTGCAGCCCGTAGAAGTCGTCGAACATCGTTGGTCCTCCCCTGGGACTCAGAAGTTGTAGCGAAGGCCGGCGAGCGCCGACGCGGTCCAGATATCGTCGATTGCGGGATCGTCGCGGGTCGCCCCGTCCACGCCCACAGCGAGGGTCGCCCGCAGGCGCTCGGTCAGCAGGCGGTAGTAGCTTGCCGAAGCGCCATAGCCGGCCACGTCCCCGAACAGCGGATCGTTGGTCCTGAGCCAGTTGGCATAGGCACTGGTCGCCCATCCCGCATTGCGGCCAAGCGGGCCGCTAAGATAGGCGGCGAGCCAGTAGTTCTTGTCGATCACGCCGTTCGCAGCGGCCAGCACGGTGCCTTCGGCGGCGATGAACTTGCGGCGGTCGTAGCCCATCCCGAGGCCGGCATTGAGGCGTCCGATCCGCATCGAATAGCTCGCCATCACGCCGCGTGCGCGGAAGGTCGAGGAGCGCACCGAGCCAAGCGCGCCGGACAGGCAGTTGTTACCCTCCAGCGTGGCGACACAGCCGGTCAGTTCGCCCGTAACCGGATCGCGTACTGCCTCGAAGTCGTCGGGCAGCTGGTCGATCAGGCGATTGAGCTGCCCGCCGAAACCTCCGATATTGTCGTAGACGCTGATGCTGAGCTGGCTGCGGTCGTCGGGCGCATAGGCCAGGGTTCCGCCGTAGGTTGTCGAGCCATAGCGACGGCCGACATGCGCAGAGAGGGACGTGCGGCGGCTCGGACGCCACATCACCGCGACGTCCCAGGTCAGTCCGCTGACGTCGTAGGACAGCACGCGCGGCACGCTCTTGTCGGTAACGTAGCGGCCATGCGAACCGATCACGGGATTACCATCGGCATCGCGCACGGCATCGCGGCTCGAAATCTCCACGTCCTCGTAACCGAGAGCGCCCACGACCTGCACGGTGCGGCCAACGGGAACCGTGACCATCGCGCGCGCCTGCATGTCGCGCGCGCGCTGATCGAGGTTGGAGATGTCTTCCTGATAGAAGCTGCCGGCGACCGCCAGCCCCACCGGAAGCACCGCACCGGGCGCAACGCCCGCCTCGGCATCCGCGACTTGCGTCACGCTCTTGTCGAAGACGTCGACCGCCACGCTTCCGGGGGCAGCCACATAGGCGTTGGAATGATCGACCTTGGTGAAACCGGCGCGGTAATTGGCATTGATGTTCACATCGCCGGCGCGCGTCGCCACCGAAGGACCGCCATAGACCGAATAGATCTTGGTCTTGCTCTTGGTCGAGACATTACCGCCGGGGAGCGCCGATCCGCCATTATCCACCGTGGCCTGCGTCGCAAGACCGCCCGCTTCCACGGTCAGACCCGGCGTCACGGTGGCATAGCCACGCGCAATGCCGCTGATCGCATCGCCGTCGGCCGCCTTCCGGCCCCAGCCGAACTGGTGTTCGTAGCGCACGGAAACGGATGCGCCGTTATTGCGTCCGGCGACCGCCGCATCAACGCCGGCCACCGCACGGGTGTACGTCAGCACATCGTTTCCGGGCGAAAGCTGCGCATCGAGGATCTGGTCGATCTCGATATAGGGCGTCACTTCGAGCCGCTTGATGCCTTTTCCGCCCCGCTTGCGGGACTTGGCCGGCTTGTACGGCGGCGGTTCGGCCGTGCTCTGGTCTTCCGCTCCCGCGCTGTCATAACCGATCGCCTGCGCATGCACGGTGGCTGGAAGCGCAGCAACGGCAAGGCCCGCTAGCAGCGCCACTCCAGCAACGGCGCGCTCCAGTGCCGGTCGATTGCGTAACTGTCGCATCCGGCTCACCCCTTGTATCCGTAGTAGGAACCGAAGCGGCGACCGCTCGGGCTGAACTGCGCGGCATTGAGCAGAAGCTGGACATTCGGACATGCCCCGAGCAGCGAAATCGCATCCTCGAGCGCCCCTTGCCCGGTCATGTCGGCCCGCACGATCACCACTGCCTGGCCCACGTATTTCGCCAATTCCGCCGCGGGCGAAGCCGCCAGCGCGGGCGGGGAATCGAAGATCACCATGCGGTTTGGCGCGCCCTCGGTCAGGCGATCAAGCACCCGCGCGGTGCGCGAACTGGCAAGATATTCGCTGTCGTTGTTGCTGGTATCGCCCGCCGGCAGGACCCACAGCCCCGGAACGTCCGTGCCCAGCACGCATTCGGCAACGTCGATGCTCTCGTCCATCAGGGCATCCATCAGGCCGGGACCGCCTGGCAAGCCGAGCGCCGAGAGGATCGAGGGCTTGGCGAAGTCGGCATCGACAAGGAGAACCTCGCTCTCCTTTTCCGCCGCGATCGACAGCGCCAGATTGAGCGCGCAATAAGTCTTGCCCTCGCCCGGATGGGGCGAGCTGACAAGGATGCGCTGTGCCATCGGGCCGGCGTTCTGCCGGCGCAGATCGGCCGCCTGCACCAGCAGCTGGCGCTTCACGATGCGAAATTCCTCAAGGAGCGTCGTGACGGCCCCCTCGGGCACGATCAGGCCCTGCTCACGCAGATGCTCGCGGTCGACAGGCAGACGTTCGCCGGAAAACTCGGTGCGCACCGGCGCAGGCGCTGCTGCCGGCTGCGACGCTTCCGGCACGCTCGCTGCCGGGCCTTCCGTTCCGACGGCCCCGAGCGCCTCCGGCTCTGGCCGAGGTGCCGGTTGCGACGATGTCCGGCGACGCACCAGGGCCTTGTCCACTGCTTCGGGCGGAAGCGGCTTGGGCCTGGCGATGTAGCTGTTCAGATCGAAATGCCCGGCGGCGCGTTCGATCAGCGACTCGCCGCGAGCGTCCGCTTCGGCGGGAGGCATGGGGATCTTGCTGTGCTCGGTCATGTCTGTTCCCCTCAGGCCACCATGCCGCGCTGGATGAATTCGACTGCCAGCAGCACCACGAAGAGCCCGCCCAGCGCCGCAGTGGCGCCATAGAAGTACTTGAGCCGCTTGCGACGCAACGCGCGGGCGCCATCGGTCAGGTTCTGCGAGATCGCGCCGAGCACCGGCAGGCCCATGGCACGCTCGAGACCGGCGGTGGTCGAGAACACCGAACGCACGCGGCTCAGCACAAAGGCTCCCGCACAACCGCCGCAGACGCCCATCACCAACACGCCCAGCAGCAGCACCGGACGGTTGGGCGCAACGGGCGCGCGCGGTGTCGTGGGCGGATCGACCACTTCGAACTTCACGGCCTCGCGTTCGGTCTTGACCTCGCCCCGCAGCTTCAGCTCCTCACGATCCTGCAGGAGCTTGTCGTACTGCTTGCGCAGCACGTCGTAATCGCGGTTGATGCGCTGCGCCTCGGCCGCAAGTTCCGGATCCTGTATCGCGGACGCGGTCAGCGAGGACACATCCGACTGCAAGGCCGCCTTGCGCGCCTGGAGTGCCTGGACATTGGCCTGGCGCTCGGCGCGGATCGACTGCAGCGAGCTGTAGGCCGGATTGATCGTGCCGCCCCCGTTTGCCGCTTCCTGTGCCGCTGGCTCCTTGAGCGCGGCGATCTGGTTGCGCGTGGCGATCACGTCGGGATGGCTGTCGGTCAGCCCGCGCGCCTTCATCGCGGCAAGGCTGGCCTGCGCCTTGGCCAGTGCTGCCTGCGCACCGCCGCTTCCGGCGCCGGTTATGGTTCGCGGCGTGCTGGCGAGCTGACCGTCGATCGCGGCCAGCGCGCTTTGCGCCGCAACCAGATCCCCCTCGACATCGCGCAGCGCCGAACGCGAGTTCTCAAGCCTCTGCACGATCGCGGTGCCGCCCTGCGCAAGCTCCGGATGCTGGGCCTCGAAGACAGTGCGTTTCTGTTCGGCGGCCTCGAGCTGCTTTTCACGCTGCCTGAGCTGCTGGTTTACGAATTCCAGCGTCTCGACCATTTCGCCGCGGTTGCCTGACAAGTTCTCCTCGCGGAAGATGTCGATCATCTTCTGCGCCACGTCCTGCGCCAGCTTCGCGTTCTCGGCATCGGAGAACGAGGAATAGCTGGTGGTTGCCGTGATCTCGAAGAGATTGTCCTGCTGGCTGACGACCTTCACGTTGTTGGCCAGCCGCAGGACCGCCGCTTCCATCTGCTTGGGCGATTCGATGGTGTCGCCGAGGCGCGTGCCGCGCACCACCTTTTCCAGGTTCACGGCGCTCGTCAGCGTCTGGCGGATGCGCTCGATGTCGCGCTTCTTGTCGGCAACGCCGATCCCGACCTGTTCGGCCAGCGCATCGTCGAGCTGGATGAAGATACGCGCCTTCGATTCGTAGCTGTTGGGGATCGTCGCCACCGCCAGCCAGCCCAGCAGGCAGATCGCCCAGGCGAGCCCCAGCGCAATCCAGCGCCGGGTCCAGACGCTGTGAATTGCGGAAAGCAGTTCTTCGTAGAGGTTGTTCATCGCGTGCGCCCGGCCCTCAGAACATGCTTTCGGGGATGATGATCACATCGCCGGGCTTCAGCATGACGTTGGCCTTGCTATCGCCCTTCTTCAGCAGGTCGCCGAGGCGCAACTGGTATTCCTGCTGCTTGCCGCTCGTCTTGTCGAAGCGGATCAGGCGCGCCTTGTTGCCCGCCGCGTATTCGGACAGGCCGCCCACCGCGATCATCGCGTCCAGCACGGTCATGTTGGCGCGGTAGGGGATCGACGCCGGCTTCTCGGTGGCGCCGACGACGCGGATCTGCTGGCTGAAGGTGCCCGAGAAGTTGTCGACGATCACCGAAACCAGCGGGTCTTCGATGTACTGCGAGAGCTGGAGGCGAATGTCCTCCGCCAGCATCGAGGGCGTCTTGCCCACCGCCGGCATGTCGGTGATCAGCGGCGTGGTGATGCGCCCGTCAGGCCGCACCTGCACTTTCGCGCCGAGTTCCGGGTTGCGCCAGACGAAGATGGTCAGCGTGTCGAGCGGCCCGATGACGTATTCCTCGCCCGGTCCCTCCTGCATCGACACGAACGACGCGGGCGGCAATTCCGGGCCGGACGCCGAGCCCATGCAGCCCGACAAGGCGACGCTGACAAGCGCAGAACCGGCCAGAAGTCGGGCAAAGCGGTATTGCGGCATGGACACTTCCTCGTCTGCGCCAACAGCCCTCGCACCACGCGGCGCGAAGGGACGGCTGGCAAAATCCGGTGTCCGTAATCCGAAAAAAGGGTGAACATAGCGTTAGCCTTGGCTGTCAATTTCCAGCCAGTCCCAAATCGGGACGTACCAGTGCCTATTTCGTTAAGACCTTGTCAAACGAGCATTTCAACGGCCGGACCCTGGCCCAGAAACGACGCGGGGCTCGCGCTGGCGCCGTAGGCCCCGGCACAGAACACCGCGACGAGGTCGCCCACATCGGCACGGGGAAACCCGCCCTTGTCGGCCAGCTTGTCGAGCGGCGTGCACAGGCAGCCGACGATCGAAGCTTCTTCCTCCGCCGGCGCATCGAAGCGGGTGGCGATGGCAGAGGGATAATTGCGCCGCACCACGGTTCCGAAGTTGCCCGAGGCCGCCAACTGGTGGTGCAGCCCGCCATCGGTGATGAGAAAAACCTCGCCGTGGCTCACCTTGCGATCGACGATCCGGGCCAGATAGACCCCCGCTTCGCCGACCAGATAGCGCCCCAGTTCGATGCAGAACGCGGTATCCCGCAAGGCATCGGGCAGATGTTCGAAACGCTCCGCCAGCCGTTCTCCCACCAGCGCCAGATCGACCGGCTTGTCGCCCGGGAAGTAGGGGATTCCCAGCCCTCCTCCGAGATTGCAGTGCGGCAGCGGCACGCCGCTCTCCCCGGTCAGGCGCGCGGCCAGGTCCAGAGCCTGGGCCTGCGTTTCCGCGATCGCCTCCGCATCGAGCGCCTGACTGCCGGCGAAGATATGGAAGCCCCGCCATTCCACGCCGCTTCCGGCGAGCTGGCGCACCAGTGCGGGCACGCGGTCGGCATCGATGCCGAAAGGCTTGGCGCCTCCGCCCATCTTCATGCCCGAGCCCTTGAGGTCGAAATCGGGGTTAATGCGAATGGCAAGGCGCGGGATCACCCCCGTGCGCTCGCCAATCGCCAGCGCGCGGGCCGCTTCCCCTTCGGATTCCAGATTGAGCGTGACGCCGGCACGGATCGCCGCCTCAAGCTCCGCATCGCGCTTGCCCGGACCGGCAAAACTCACGGTGTTCGGCGCAATGCCTGCCTGGCGGACGATTTCCAGCTCTCCTCCGGACGCGATGTCGAACCCGTCGACGAGTTGCGTCATCAGCGAAAGCAGCGGCGGATACGGATTGGCCTTCACGGCGTAGTGCAGCGCCAGCCTCTCGGGCATGGCGGCCCGAAGATCCGCCACCCGCTTGCGGACATGCGCGATGCTGTAGAGGAACAACGGCGTAGAACCGGCCTGTTCCGCCCAGTACGTCACAGGCCGCCCCCCCACCGCGAGCACGCCGTCAATGGCATCGTAGCCGGCAGGAACAGGCCCGAGCGGCTTCACGCCACCAGCTCCGCCTGAAGCCCCGTCCGGTCGATTTTGCCGTTGGGGCCGACTGGCATGGCGTCACGCCAGTGAATGACCTTGGGCTGCATGAAATTCGGCAGTTCTTGCATAAGCTTACGAGGCAATTCTTCCTCTATATCTGAAATTCCGGGAGCGGCACGTACAACGAGGTGCACGGCCTGCCCCAGGCGTTCGTCCGGCACGCCCAGCGCTACTGCTTCAGCCACGAGGCCCGTGGCAAGTGCCGCCTCCTCGATTTCCTGCGGGCTGATCCGGTTGCCCGCGCTCTTGATCATCGCATCGCGCCGGCCGACGAAATAGAGCAGCCCGTCCGCATCGCGCCGCACACGGTCCCCCGACCAGACGGCGATTCCACCATAGCGGGACGCCTCGGGCGCAGGCCGGTAACGCTCGGCCGTACGCTGCGGGTCCTGCCAGTACCCTTGCGCGACGAGCGGGCCGCAATGCACCAGCTCACCTTCCTGCCCGTCCTCAGATACCTTCCCCATATCATTGATAACAAGTACTTCTGCGTGAGGGATAGCCATTCCCATCGAGGTCGGATGCGTGTCGATCAGGGCCGGATCGAGATAGGTCGAGCGGAAGGCCTCGGTCAGCCCGTACATTGCGAAAATCCGGGCCTGCGGAAACAGCGCGCGCATGCGGCTGACCAGATCGACGGTCAGGGCGCCGCCGCTGTTGGTCAGCCGCCGCAGCCTGGCTGCCGTCTCGACCGGCCAGTCGAGTTCGCAGACCTGCACCCATAGCGGCGGTACGGCGGCCAGTGTGGTGATGGCATGACGCTCCACGGCCTTCATGACGTCACGCGGCATGAGATAGTCGAGCGGAACCACGCAGCCGCCCGCGTACCAGGTGGAAAGCAGCTGGTTCTGCCCATAGTCGAACGACAGCGGCAGGACCGCGAGCGTCCGGTCATCGCTCGCAAGGCCAAGGTAATCGGCCACGCTATCCGCCCCGAGCCACATGTTGGCGTGGCTGAGCATGACGCCCTTGGGGCGCCCCGTGGACCCGCTGGTATAGAGGATTGCCGCAAGATCGTCGGGATCGGCAGTCGAGGGTTCCATATCCCTGCCCAGCGCCGCGGCACCGGCGAGCACTTCCGGTTCTTCGACCAGTCGGCATCCGGCCGGCACGTCACCGTCCTGCAAGCCCTTGAGCCGGGCCGGCGTGCCCATCAACAGCACGGCACCGCTATTTGCCAGAATATGCGCGACCTGCGCGTGCTTGAGCAGCGGATTGATCGGCACATGGACCAGACCGGCCCGCGCCGCGGCCAACGGCATCAGGCAGGTCAGTTCGCCTTTTGACGCCCATGTCGCGACACGTGCGCCTTTTTCAGGCGCCTCGTGCGCCAGCCAGGCGGCGAGGCGAGAGACACGCGATCTTAATTCTCGGTAGCTAAGCACGCCTTCACGCAGCACCAGCGCGTCGGCCTCATCGGCGCCGCGCAGGGCCAGATGGTCTAGCGGCAGGATAGGATTCTGGGGACTGCCGCGCATGATGAAGGCAAAGGCTCCACTGGAAGGTTTTGAAGGTAACGTGGTAAAGATCGAATATCACTCCGATCTTAAGGAAGTGCAATCGGATGGCCAGCTTGCGCGGCTGCTTTCCGACAGCTGTCAACACGCCCCCTTCGACCGTCTGGCCTGGTGGCAGATGCTGGAACGACATTGCGGGCTGTCGCCGCTGATGGCCATTGCCCGTGACGCGGATCGGGCGGCCATCCTGCCGCTGGCCGGGACATCGGGACACCTGAGCGCACTGGCCAACTGGTACACCTTCCGCTTCCGCCCCGTCATTTCGGGCGAGCCCGCACCGCTGACTGCCCTCGCCCGCGATCTGGCCCGCAAGGCGCATCGGGTGACACTCTCGGGCATTCCCGACGAGGATGGGAGCGCTTCGCTTCTGCAGTCGGCATTCAGGACCAGCGGCTGGCTGGTACTGCGCGAAACCTGCGATACCAACCATATCCTCCCCGTCGCAGGCCGCAGCTACGACGAGTATATCGCCAGCCGTCCGGGAAAACTGCGCACCACGCTCAAACGCAAGACGGGCAAGGTCGAAACGCAGGTCCTAACCCATTTCGACGAGGCAGTCTGGGCCGCTTACGAAGACATCTACGCCGAAAGCTGGAAGCCCGAGGAAGGCTCGCCCGATTTCCTGCGCGCCTTTGCCCGCGCCGAAGGCGATGCCGGACGCCTGCGCCTCGGTGTCGCCAGAGCCGGAGGCGAGGCGATCGCGGCGCAGATGTGGACCGTGGAAGGCGGAACGGCATTCATCCACAAGCTCGCGCACCGCGAAGCCGCGCGGCCGCTCTCGCCCGGTTCGGTGCTTACGGCGGCCCTGTTCCGCCACGTGATCGACGTCGACAAGGTTGACCTCGTCGATTTCGGCACCGGCGACGATCCCTACAAGCGCGACTGGATGGAACAGGTCCGCCCGCGCTACAGGCTCGACATGTTCCGCCCCGTGACACCCCGAAACTGGCCCGTTCTCGCCATGGCCGGCATGCGACGCCTTGCCGCCATCGCGAAGCGGGGCTAGAGGCCGGGACCGATAATACCACGCTTGAACCGAGGGACCATGTCCAACGACACCGATCTGCTGCTGCGCCGCATCCTGACGGACGTGCTCGGGCTCAAGCCGGGGCAGGCCGAAGGGTTCGACGCCGATACCGGCCTGTTCGGTCACCTGCCCGAACTGGATTCGATGGCCGTGGCCGGTCTGCTGACGGAACTGGAAGACCGGCTCGACATCGTCATCGAGGATGACGAGATCGACGGCGAAATGCTCGAGACCTTCGGCGGCCTGCTGACGTTTGCAGAGGCCAAGCGCGCCGGGGCATGAGCGCCCGGCAGCTCTTGCGATGACCCCCGCAAGCTGGCCCTGCCCGCTGCCCGACGGCGACATCAGCCAAGAATATGCGCTCGCTTTCGACGGCGGACGCGAGCACCGGTTGCTGATCATCCCCGCCCTGTTCGACGAAGGCAACCGCCTGCGCCGGCTGACCGTGGAAGTCATGCGCCGGCTCGACGCCTCGGGGATCGACAGCGTCGTACCGGACCTTCCCGGCTGCAATGAAAGCCTGCAACAGCTCGAACGGCAGAACGTGCCGGGCTGGTTCGAGGCCACTGCGGCGGCGGCGCGTCATTTCGGGGCGACGCATGTGCTGGGCATTAGGGGCGGCTGCCTGTTCACGCCGCAAGGACTGCCGACATGGCACTATGTCCCGGCAAAGGCGGCCTCGATCCTGCGCCAGATGATCCGCGCGCGTATTCTTGCATCCCGCGAGGCCGGTCGCGAGGAAGTCCGCGAACGCCTGTCCGAGATGGCGCCGACTTCGGGAATCGAACTGGCAGGCTATCGGCTCGGCGCGGATTTCTACCGCCATTTCGAGCCGATGGTTCCCGACCCGGCCGCCACGGTCATTGCACAGGAGGCGATCGGTGGCAGCGGGCTGTGGCTGCGGGCCGAACCGGACGAGGACAGTTCGCAGGCTGACGCACTCGCCGCCGTTCTGGCGCGTGGGATGACGTCGTGACCCGGCGCCACTTCACCTTTGCCTGCGAAGGCGTGCAACTGGCCGCCACGCTGGACGACGCCCCGGCCGAGACAGGCCTGCTGCTCATCACCGGTGGCAACGAAGTGCGCGGCGGCGCATGGAACGGTCAGGCCCTGTTCGCGGCCCGGATCGCCGAGGCGGGCTTTCCCGTCCTGCGCTTCGATCGCCGCGGCGTGGGTGACAGCGAAGGCCCAAACGGGGGGTTCCGTTCCAGCGAACCGGACATCGCCGCCGCCCTCGCCGCATTCCGGGAGCAGTGCCCGCAGGTCCGGCGCGTCATCGGTTTCGGCAATTGCGATGCGGCCAGCGCGCTCATGCTGAGCAAAGGCGACGGCTTCGACGCGCTGGTCCTTTCCAACCCCTGGACGATCGAGAGCGACGACGAGGAAGCTCCGGCCGAAGTGGTTCGTGACCACTATCGCCGCCGTCTGGCCGACCCGGCTGCGATCAAACGCCTGCTGACGGGACAAGTCGCGATCGGCAAGCTCGTCCGCAGCCTGATTTCGGCAGTCCGCCCTGCCCCTCAGGCGCCGAACGGACTTGCCGCCGAGATCGGAAGCGGTCTTGCCGCATTCGAAGGCTCTGTACGTTTCCTTATCGCCGGGCGGGATCGCACCGGCCTTGCCTTCCTATCGAAGTGGGACAAGGCCGATCCGCGCCTGCGCACCTGCGCGGAGGCCACGCACAGCTACGTCGAGCCGAAAGCGCAGGCATGGCTCGTGGCGCAGGTCCTGGAAGTCCTGCGGGGCTGACGTCGCGCGCTCAGCCCTGGACCGTCTCGGTAACGCCGCTGAATTCCTTCTCGGCCAGATAACGCTCGGCATCGAGCGCGGCCATGCAGCCCATGCCCGCTGCCGTGATCGCCTGACGATAGGTGTGGTCGCAGACGTCACCCGCCGCGAAGACGCCGGGAACGTCGGTCTTGGGCGTGCCGGGCGCGACCAGCAGGTAGCCGGTCTCGTCCATCGCCAGCTTGCCCTTGAACAGCTCGGTCGCGGGCGCATGGCCGATGGCAACGAAAGCGCCGTCAGTCTCGATTTCGCTGGCTTCGCCGGTCTCGGTATCGGTAAGTGCCAGGGCGCGAAGCTGGCCATCCTCGCCCGCCACGAAACCATCGACTTTCTTGTTCCAGAGCACGGAGACCTTCGGATTGGCGAAGAGGCGGTCCTGCAGAATCTTTTCTGAACGCAGCGAATCGCGCCGATGGATCAACGTCACGTCGTCGGAGTGATTGGTGAGGTAGAGCGCCTCTTCCACCGCGGTATTGCCGCCGCCGATCACCACGACCTTCTTGCCGCGATAGAAGAACCCGTCGCAGGTGGCGCAGGCCGAAACGCCCTTGCCCGAAAGTTCCTGCTCGCCTTCGACACCCAGCCACTTCGCCTGCGCGCCGGTGGCGATCACGAGTGTATCGCCCTCGTACGTGTCTCCACTGTCGCCGATGGCAACGAACCTGGGACCCGACAGGTCGACCGACAGGATCGTATCCCACATCATGCGGGTCCCCACGTGCTCGGCCTGCGCCTGCATTTCCTGCATCAGCCAGGGGCCCTGGATCACTTCGCGGAAGCCCGGATAGTTCTCGACGTCGGTCGTGATCGTGAGCTGGCCGCCGGGCTGCAGACCCTGCACGACGATCGGCTCCATACCCGCGCGCGCGCCATAGATCGCGGCGGAAAGTCCGGCAGGGCCGGAACCGATAATGAGCATGCGGGTCTTGTGCGTCGTCGCCATGTACTTGCCTCCGGCGTGAATCCTGTTGGCTCGCGAGATAGGGACAAGGTCGCCGGTTTGCCAAGCACAGCGGGTCAATCGAATTTGTTCATCCCCGTAAATCAGGGCTTCAATTGACCTCGCGCGCTGCGCGTTCCACTTAAAGGGCCATGAAAACGCAACTCGGCCCCACCTCCAACCGCTTCATTTCGCAGCGCCTGCGCCTCAACTACGTCGATTGGGGCAACTCCGAGGCGCCGCCGCTGATTCTCCAGCATGGCGGCCGGGATCACTGCCGCAGCTGGGACTGGGTCGCCGAGGAACTGCGCCACGACTGGCATGTCATCTGCCCCGATCTGCGCGGGCACGGCGACAGCGAATGGTCACCCGAAGGCCATTACGGAATGGATGCGTTCGTCTATGACTTCGCGCAGCTTGTCCACACGCTCGGCGATGACAAGGTGACGATCATCGCCCATTCACTGGGCGGCAACATAGCGACGCGGTTCACCGGGCTCTACCCCGAGAAGGTCGAACGATTCGTCAATATCGAGGGGCTTGGCCCGCCCCCGCAGATCCGCCGGGAGATGGAGGAAAAAGGCATCGGCGAACGCCTGCGCCAGTGGATCGAGGACAAGCGCAAAGCCTCCGGCCGCGTGCCGCGCAAGTACGCCACCCGGCGCGACGCCTACCAGCGGATGAAGGAGGAAAACACGTTCCTCACCGACGAACAGGCCCGCCACCTCACCATCCACGGCGCCAGCCGCAACGAGGACGGCACCTGGAGCTGGAAGTTCGATAACTACCTGAACGTCTGGTCCGCATCCGACACTCCGACCGACGATATCATCCGCCTGTGGGAGGCCATCACCTGCCCCATGCTGCTGCTGTGGGGCAAGGACAGCTTCGCCTCCAGCCCCGCGCCGGACGGCCGCCTGGACCATTTCCCCACGGCAAAGCTGATCGAATACGAAAACGCCGGCCACTGGCTCCATCACGACCAGTTCGACCGGTTCATGGCCGACGTGAAGGCATTTCTGGGGTAAAAGCGCCGCCGGAAGGAACGGAAAACCTACTCCTCCACCAGCGCCGCGCGCAGTTTCTCGCGGGTCGTGCCGTCGAGACCCAGCGCCTCCTCGATATAAGCGTCGACCGAGCCATGGCGTTCCTCGATCGAGGCCAGGGCAGCCTGAAGGTATTCCGGCTCGACCCCCATGAGAACGCGCAACACGGCTTCGTCCAGTTGCCCGGTGATGGCGCGGATGGTCTCCGCGCCCGATGCAATGCGCGCCTCGGGATCACCGGCCGAGTTGGTGAGCAGGTAGTCTTCCATGACGTCGTCGCGGTGAACGCCCACGGCGAGATGAAGCATCGCGACCGCGATTCCGGTCCTGTCCTTGCCCGCCATGCAATTAACCAGGCAGGGACCGGCACCCTGCGCGAGGCGCGCAAGGTAGCTTCCGACCATGGCCTGAAGTTCCGGGCGAAAACAGATGGCATCGTAGTTGCGCAGCAGTCCCTCGCGCGTCGATTCCGGCGTGCGCTGCCGCGTCGCCTGGGCCGCGGCAAGATGCGGAGCATGCGTACGCACCGGATCTTCGCCAAAAAATACTGTCGCAGCAAAGCCTTGAGGACGACGACAGGGGTGTGACTGGCGCTCCTTGGTGGTCCTCAGATCGAACACGCTGGCAAGCCCCAGTCCGGCAATCGTTTCCAGATCCGAGTCGGTCGCGCCATGATGCTGGCCGGATCTCCAGAGCACGCCACGGCGCAGCCGCCCCCCGCCGCTCACGGGATAGCCCCCGCTGTCCCTGAAGTTGTGCACACCTTCCAGAGGAAGGACCCTTTCAGTTATCATCTCGATCTTCCTATTGCCGATAGTAGCTATGCTTAGTATCGGCATATAGCAGCCAACACAGGAAGTTTCATGAACGCTGAGAGCACCATTTCGGCAGATAGCGAGAACGACACCGTAACCCCGCCCCGCAAGCGCGGCCTGCGCACGATTCTGATGGTGGCGGGCCCCGCCCTGGTGCTTGCCGGAGCCGGCTGGTTCTACCTGACCGGTGGCCGCTACGAATCGACCGACAATGCCTCGCTGCAAACCGGGATGGTCGCGATCAGCCCGAGCGTCCCGGGAACGGTCGTGTCGGTCGAGGTGCGCGAGAACCAGACGGTGAAGAAGGGCGACGTCCTCTTCCGCATCAAGGCCGACAGCTACGAAGCAGCGGTCGCCGAGGCGGAAGCCGAACTTGCCAATGCGCGGACCGACGTCAGTTCGATGCAGGCCGACTACCGCGAGGCGCTTTCGCAGGTCAGCGCGGCCAAGGCCCGGTACGAACTCGCCACCAGCGAGGCGGCCCGGCAGAAGTCGCTGGTCGCGGAAGGCATTTCCTCGCAGGCCCAATACGACGAGGCTGTCACCGAGGCACGCACGGCGCGCGACAGCATCGCCGCTTCCGAGGCCAAGGCCGACAGCCTGCGCGCCGCCCTGTCCGGGGCGGTCCAGGGACCGATCGATTCGCAGCCGGACGTGCGCAAGGCAGCTTCGAAGGTGACGCAGGCCCGCATCAGTCTTTCCGATACCATCGTGCGCGCGCCGCAAGACGGCGTCGTCACCCGCGTCAACCAGCTTCAGCCGGGCAACTACGTAACGCCGGGGCGACCCGTCTTCATGCTCACCGGGCTGCACTACTGGGTCCAGGCCAATTTCAAGGAAAACCAGCTGCGCTACATGCGCGTGGGCCAGCCTGCCGAAATCGAAGTCGATGCCTTCCCCGATCATGCCCTGAAAGGCCATGTCGAGAGCTTCAGCCCGGGCACCGGATCCAGCTTCTCGGTGCTGCCGGCCGAGAATGCGACGGGCAACTGGGTCAAGGTCGTCCAACGCCTGCCCGTTCAGATCGCGATCGACGAAGCGCCCGCCGACCTGCCGCTCAGCGCAGGGCTGAGTGCCGGCGTCGAGGTCGATACCGGCCACAAGCGCCACATCTTCGGTCCGGATACGCCGCCCAGCACGCCGAGCCGGGCCAAGTAGGCGCGGCTCAAGGCCCCCGCGATGCCGTCGGTTATCCCCATCCAGTATCCGAGCAAGGCGCGACGGATGCTGATCACGATCCCGTCCATGATCGCCTCGACCATGGTGGCGGTGGACATTACCATCGCCAACGTGGCGTTGCCGCACATGCAGTCGAGCCTGTCGGCCTCGCAGGAGCAGGTGCTTTGGGTGCTTACGTCCTACCTCGTCGCCGGTGCCATCGCGACGCCGCTCAGCGGCTGGCTGGCGGGGCGCGTGGGACGCAAGAACGTGATGCTGTTCTCGGTGGGCGGGTTCACGCTGGCCTCGGCCTTCTGCGGCCTTTCCACCAGCCTGACGATGATCGTCCTTGCCCGTTTCCTGCAGGGCGCATGCGGCGCGGCCCTGATTCCACTCAGTCAGGCGATCCTGCTCGACATCAACCCGCCCGAAGAGCACGCCAAGGCCATGGCGATCTTCGCGCTGGGCTCGATGGCCGGGCCGATCATCGGCCCCACGCTCGGCGGCTACCTGACGGACACGCTGAGCTGGCGCTGGGTGTTCTTCATCAACGTGCCCTTCGGCATTCTCTCGTTCCTGGGCATGCTCGCGTTTCTGGTCCGCCGCCACAACCGGGAAGTGCCGCGCTTCGACCTGTTCGGCTTCCTCACCGTATCGGTCTCGCTGACGGCGCTGCAGCTCATTCTCGACCGGGGCGAGCACCTCGACTGGTGGGAATCCGGCGAGATCTGGATCTACACGCTGGTCCTGGCGATCGCGGGCTACCTCGCCATCGTGCACATGTTCACCGCCAAGGGGACCTTCATCCGTCCCGAACTGTTCCGCGACCGCAATTTCGCCATCGGATCGATCTTCAGCATGATGATCGGGATCGTCGCCTTCGCCACCATTCCGATGATCGTCGTGATGACGCAGTCGCTACTCGGCTATTCCGCGCTGCACACGGGCCTCGTGGGCCTGCCCCGCGCGTTCGGCACACTGGTGTCCATGGTGATCGTCACACGGCTGGTGGCTCTGCTGGACGTGCGCGTCATCATCATCTCGGGGCTGACGATCATGGGCACCAGCATGCTCATGTACTCGCACATGGATCTTTACGTGGACGAGCGGGCGCTTCTGGTGACCGGCTTCGTGCAGGGGTTCGGCAGCGGCTTGATCTTCGTCCCACTGTCCGTCGTGGTCTTTTCCACACTGGCCCCGAACCTTCGCAACGAAGGCGCCTCGATGTACGCGCTCACCCGCAATATCGGCAATGCGATCGGCATCTCGTTGCTCAACGTGCAGCTGGTTCGGGACATCGCAGCATCACGCAACGATCTCGTCCAGAACCTGCGGCCCGACAATCCCGCCGTTCTATATGCCCGACCGAACCTCGATTTCGGCTCGACCGAAGCGCTCGCACGCGTCAATGCCGAGATCATGCGCCAGGCTGCCATGGTCGGGAACGTTTCCATTTATCATCTTGTCTTTGCCCTTACCTTTGGCCTGATACCGCTGGTGCTTCTGCTGCGCGTCATCAAGATCAAGGCAGAGACAGCCACGCTTCCGATTGGGGAATAACATGCAGCGCACCGCCGCCACCCTCGTTCCGCTACTGGGTTCCTGCCTGCTCGCCGCAGGCTGCACGACCGTGGGCCCCGATTTCGCCCCGCCCGCCGCCCCCTCGGCGCAGACCGGATATGCCGACGATGGCGGCCAGCGCGCCACGCTGGCCGAGGGCCCCGAAGGGATGTGGTGGAAAGCCTTCGGATCGCCGCAGCTCAATGCCTTCGTCGCGCAGGCGCTGGCAGGCAACCACAGCCTCGCCGCCAGCAGGGCGACGCTTGAAAAGGCGCGCCAGCGGATCGCCGCGGTCGCCGGCAAGCGCCTGCCTCAGGTCGACGCCCAGGCCCGCGCGGAATACGAGCGCGTCAATCTCGCCGCCTTCGGTTTCGACGGCTTCGAGGGCGTCAATATCTCCAACCCCGAGTTCGATCTCTACACGGTCGGCGGCGGCATATCCTACGACCTCGACCTGTTCGGCAAGAATCGTCGGGCGTTGGAACAGGCCACAGCGCAAGCCGAGGCTCAGACCCGTGCAACCGAAGCCGCGCACCTCGTAATCGCCGGCCGGGTCGTCGTCCAGGTTCTGGCGATCGCCGCGTTCAACGACCGCATCGAGACCGAGCGCAAGCTGCTTTCGGAAGACGAGCGCAACGTCTCGCTGACCAAGGCCCGCCAGAACGCCGGAGCCGGCACGCTTGTCGAGGTACTGAGCGCGCAAGGACAACTCGCCGGCGACCGGGCCAGCCTGCCTGCGCTGGAACAGCAACTGGCGGAAGGCCGGGCGATGCTCGCGGTGCTGCTGGGGATCTCCCCTGCCGAACTGGAGCCGACAGACTTCACGCTGAACGACTTCGTGCTGCCCGCCAACGTCCCCGTCGCGCTGCCCTCCGCGCTCGTACACAAGCGGCCGGACATCCTTGAGGCCGAAGCCCGGCTGCATGCCTCGACCGCGGCGGTCGGCGTCGCGACGGCGGAACTCTATCCCGACATCACGCTGGGCGCTTCCGTCACCCAGTCCACGTCCGAACCAGACCGGATCACCAGCAGCAAGTTCAACGCGTTCGACATTTTCGCCGGCGTAACCGCACCGATCTTCCACGGCGGCACGCTCAAGGCCAACAAGCGCGGAGCGGAAGCCGAAGCCCGTGCCGCCGCCGCCCAGTACCAGCAAGTCGTGACCGAAGCTTTCGGGCAGGTTTCGAACCTGCTCTCCGCGCTCGACAGCGACAGCCGGGAACTCTCCGCAAGGCACGAGGCCGAACAGATCGCGGACCGCTCGCTCCATCTTTCCCGGCGCAGTTTCCAGGTCGGCAACAGCGGCATCCTGCAGGTTCTCGATGCGAGCCGGTCCTACCAGCGCGCCAAGCTTTCGCTGCTCGAAGCCCGAACCAGACAATACCAGAATGTCGCGCGGCTCTATGTCGCCACGGCTGGCGGATGGATCGGCGAATTGCCGCAGGACTCCGGCAGCTGATCGTCAGCGGCCGGCGGCTCGCCCCTGCTTGCTCAGAAGTATTGAAATTTTTCAGACACCCGCGCTGCGTGAAGACGCAACAAGCCTGTCCGGAAAACGGCGCGAAAGGCGGTTCGCAAACGGATCAGGACAGAAGGAAATATCCCAGCGCGGCCCAGCAGGCCACGCAAAGCAGGATTGCAACGACCAAGCCACGCGCATCGTGCTCGATCTCACCTTCGCGAGATCGTTGCGACGCATAGACCATCCCTGCAGTCTTGCTCCGATTGAGATCAACGCATCCTTCCAGCCGATTCTCAAACCGAACAATATTCTCGTCAGCGACCTTCATACAGCATCCTCGATTCACCGGGGTTGAACGGGATGCGCTGCATTTGCGCCTGATCCTGCCCATTCAAACCCGCGGGGCGCATCTCTTGATGTCGCATCCCGGTCCCAAGCTAACGGTGATTGTAACAGAATGATTCAAATCTAACCAGAACAACGTTGTTTGCACATTTAGGATTGCAAACGCCCAATATTTCAGAATTTTAATACTGCAACATGTAATTAAATTTCCACGAACTTCCCGAAGTGACAATTCCAGCTTTGTGATTGTGCGTCGCACAAGGCCTGTGCGGCCATAAATTCATACTAATGACAATAACTAGCAATCCGGCTCCGCCCCCTCTCTGCCGCAAGGCAGCATTGCCGGCCACGCGCTGCCCCCAGGCGCAGGGCCGGTCCGCATACAGCAGTTTTCCCCAAGTTTTCCCGACACATCCAGCGAACACCCCGGGGCTCGCGAATCAAGGAACGGCGCGCGGCATTGGAATGAAAGCGCGACGGGCTTGCTGAGCCCGCATGCCCGGCCTAGGTCTTTCGGCATGAACCTCAAACCGCAGCTCAAGATCAAGATCCAGATCCATTGTGGGGACGAGATTGCCATCGGGCCCGGCAAGGCGGACCTGCTCGACGCAATCCGCGAACACGGTTCGATCTCGGCCGCCGGTCGGGCCATGAACATGAGCTATCGCCGTGCGTGGTTGCTGGTCGATGCCATGAACCGGTGCTGGGACGCGCCGCTGGTGCACACCGCCCCGGGCCGGGCCAAAGGCAGCGGTGCACAGCTCACCCAGCTGGGAGAGCAGGTCCTGTCGCATTACCGCGCATTGCAGCAGACGCTCGAACATGCCGCGCAAAGCGAACACTACACAGCACTGGCGCAACAACTGCTGCCTGAACCGAAAATCAGCCAGAAAGCCTGAACGCGATTCCGACATCGCGATGACATCGCTGACCGCTCCATGTGGCACGGCCCAGCCGTGTTAGCAGGTGCAACAATTGCGGCTTGCCATCGGGCTTTATCAATATACAATTGGATATAATACTGGCTCGGAGGTTTCGGAAATGCGCAAGGTCCTTGTCCTGCTTATGGCAGCGCTGGCCATGCTGGCGGCGCCGGTTGTCGTAGCTGCGCGCGACAAGCAGGCGCCGCTGGTCCTTGCCGCGGCAAGTCTGCAGGAATCAATGAATGCCGCGGCCGATGCCTGGAGCGCGAAAGGCCATCCGCGGCCACGCATTTCCTTTGCCGGCTCCTCCGCGCTTGCCCGCCAGATCGAGGCCGGGGCACCGGCCGACCTGTTCGTTTCCGCCGATGAGCCCTGGATGGACGAACTGGAAGGCAAGAAGCTGCTGAAGGCGGGAACGCGGGTATCGTTCCTGCGCAATACGCTGGTTCTCATCGCCCCTCGGTCGAGCACGACGAAGCTGACGATCCGGCCCGGCATGCCACTCGCGAAAGCGCTGGGTTCCGGCCGCCTGTCGGTAGCGGACCCGGCCGGCGTCCCCGCCGGCATTTACGCGCAGCAGGCGCTGACCCGCCTCGATGTCTGGAACTCGGTGAAGACCAGACTGGCCCCGGTCGAGAACGTGCGCGCCGCGCTGGCACTGGTCAGCCGCGGCGCGGCCCCGCTCGGGATCGTCTATGGCACCGATGCCCGGGCCGATCCCAGCGTAAGGGTGGTCGGCATGTTCCCACAGACCAGCCACGATCCGATCAGCTATCCCGTCGCTCTACTTGCCGCCTCGAAGAACCCCGAGGCGGAGGGTTTTCGCCGCTTCCTGATCTCCGGCGAGGGCAAGGCGGTCTTCCGCCGCTTCGGCTTCGGCACGAAATAGGCCGGACGTGGGGGGACTTTCGCCTGCGGAATGGGAGGTCCTGCTCCTCTCGCTCAAGGTGAGCGGAGTAGCCATCGCCGCGGTCCTGCCCCTGGCATTCGCGCTCGCATGGATGCTGGCGCGGTGGCGGTTTCCCGGCAAAGTCCTGCTCGACGCGGTGGTGCACCTGCCACTGGTGCTGCCCCCGGTGGTAACGGGCTGGCTGCTGCTGCTCACGTTTGGCACCAACGCCCCGCTCGGCCACTTCCTGGTGCGGACGGTCGGCATCACCTTCCTGTTCCGCTGGACCGGCGCCGCACTGGCCGCCGCGGTCATGGCCCTGCCCCTGATGGTACGCGCGATGCGCCTCTCGCTCGAAACGGTGGACCGGCGGCTGGAAAGCGCCGCCCGCACGCTCGGCGCGGGGCCCTTGCGCACCTTCCTGACCGTCACGCTGCCTCTCGCCACGCCGGGGATAATGGCGGCACTGGTCCTCGGCCTTGCCCGCTCGGTCGGGGAGTTCGGAGCGACCATAACCTTCGCATCGAACATTCCCGGCGAAACGCAGACATTGCCGCTCGCGATCTACAGCGCCCTGCAACTTCCCGGGTCGGAATGGCAGGTGGCCCGGCTTGCAGGGCTCTCCGTACTCCTGTCGGTCGGCGCTCTGATGCTCTCCGAGTGGCTCGCGCGCCGCAGCGGCCATGGAAAGGGCGGCCATGTCCTTTGACATCGCCGTGACCCTCCACCGCGGAAATTCCCGCATGACCTACGAATTCACCACGGGCCCCGGTCTTACCGCGCTGTTCGGCCCATCCGGCGCGGGCAAGACCAGTCTGCTCGATGCCGTCGCCGGGCTCGTCCGCCCGGTGGAAGGGCACATTGCCGTTTCGGGGACCGTGCTGTTCGACCGGGCCGAGGGGATCAATCTCAAGCCGGAAAAGCGGCGCTGCGGGTATGCATTCCAGGATCTGCGCCTGTTTCCCCACCGTACCGTGCGCGACAACCTGCTCTATGGCTGGAAGCTCGTCCGACCGGAGGAGCGCTGGCTTTCCGTCGACCTCGCGCTCGATTTCCTCGGCATCGGCCACCTGCTCGATCGCATGCCCTCCACGCTCTCGGGCGGCGAGGCACAGCGGGTAGCGATCGGCCGCGCCCTTCTCTCAGCGCCGCGCTTCCTGCTGATGGACGAGCCCCTCGCCTCGGTCGACGCCAACCGGCGCGAGGAAATCCTGAGCCTGATCGAACGCATTCGCGACGAACTCGAATTGCCCATCCTCTATGTGAGCCACGACCGCGCCGAGGTCGAGCGCCTCGCCCACCGGATCATTCCCGTCGAGCCGCCCTCTTCGCAGGCCTGAACGGCCTCAGCTCTGCGATTCCGGCGTGCGCACCACGAGTCCTTCCAGATCGGTCGTCACGGGGATCTGGCATGACAAGCGGACACCCGGATCACTGTCGCCGCTGGCCTCGATCATCGGCTCCTCGATCTCGGTTACCGGTCCCGTGACCTTGCGCCAGACCGGATCGACATGGACCCGGCAGGTCCCGCAATAGGCATTACCCCCGCAGATCGCCTCGATCGCCTCGACGCCATTGGCAACCGCATTTTCCATCAGCGACATGCCGCAGGTCGCATCGATTGTCTGCTCGCTGCCATCAATGGCGATAAAACGGACCATGACCATGGAATGCTCCCGTTTCAGGCCGGATCGCAGGCCACGACGGCTCCGCGCAGTTCGTAGCCCTGGATTTGCGGGTTCCAGAGCACGTCGGGTACGGATTCGAGCCGGATACCCGGCAACCGGAAAAGCCGGTCCAGGAATACGCGCGTCTCATGCAGCGCGACTTGCGCGCCCGGGCAGCGATGCGGCCCGTCGCCGAAGCTCATGTAAGGACCGATGACCTTCATCCGTCTGGCGCGATCAGGGTCGAGTTCATACGGACAGGGCCCGGTAATAGCCTCGTCAGTGTTCGCCTCCCGGATCGAGACGCAGACCGCCTCCCCGTCTTGCATCGCCGCGCCGTGCTCCCCTTCAACGGGTTCTACCGCGCGGCGGTGAAGCAGCGAGGCGACGGGCTCCAGGCGGAGGATTTCCTCTAGGATAGCAAACTGGTCCGTTTCGTCACCGGTGAGGAAGCGCTCGCGCAAGGCCGGCTTCTCGAACAAGTGCCATGCAGCCATGACGATGAACTCACGCGTGGTCATCATCCCTGCCCCGCCATAGCTGAGGCATTCCATGATCATGCCCTTCTTCGAATAGTTCTCTTTCACCATGTGGGAAATGACGTCGTCCCTGAGCTGCTTGCGGCGTGCCTCTATCGCCGGCGCAAGGTCGTGCTTCCAGAAGCGCCCGACACGCACCATCATCTTCGCATTGAACAGCAGGGTATTGAAGAAGCCCGGCCTGCGCGACACGGATGAATCGAGAACCGCCTTCACGCGCCCCGCCAGGCTGGCATTGCTGTCGCTTTCCGTGAGACCGACGATCTCGGCCGCGACATCGACGGCCATCTGCCAGCTCAACTCGTCGAGCGGCGCCGAACCGCGCCTTTGCAGGTCGGCCACGATCGCATCCATCGTCCTGTCCATCACCGCCCGATGGCGCGTGACGATCGTCTTGGGCGCGAACAGCCCGGCGACCGCCGCGCGGCGCTTGCGATGGAGATCGCCATCCAGGAAAAAGAACGAGATTTCCTCCGGCTTGCTGAGGTCTACGGCCTCCGCACTGGCACCGGCCTGCCGCACCTTGGGCGAACGCAGGATGTCACGCCCGGCCGCGAATGAAGACACGACGCGGGCGCCGGCCATGGGCGTGAGATTGGTCTCGGCGACTTTCGCACTCTTGCGATCATCCCTACCGTGATGGACCGGGCAACCCGTGGCAGGTGCAGTGGACATGCGAGAACTCTCCCAACTCCGGCCCATTTCGGGCATGCGTTTATTTATGATCCACTATATATCATTAACAGGTGCAAGCAATGTGAAATTCCGTTGGGCCCGCCCGGCGCCGGGACGAGAGCCCTCCTGATCCTTCCCGGGAATCATAGTACCATTCCCCCGGAACGGCGCTGGCAAGCCCCGACTCGCACATGAAAGGCAGGGATTAACGATGGAGGCAGGCAAACCCGAGACCGCGCCCGTCCCGCCGACCGACGTCGAGGTCAGCCACCGAGACCGCGTGATCTTTCCCGACAGCGGGCAGACCAAAGGTGATCTGGCCGACTACTACGCGGCAATCGCTCCGCTCATGTTGCCATTTGCCACCAACCGCCCGATCAGCCTCGTCCGCTGTCCGCAGGGACAGGAGAAGGCATGCTTCTTCCAGAAGCACGACAACGGCAGTTTCGGGCCGCACGTCTCGCACGTCCCGATCCGCGAGAAGGATGGTGCCACAAAGCCCTATCTCTACGTGACGGATCGGCAGGGGCTGATCGCCTGCGTGCAGATGGGCACGATCGAATTCCACGGCTGGGGTGCCAGAGCCGACGATGTGGACCGGCCAGACCGGATGATCTTCGACCTCGACCCGGACGAAGGGATCGATTTCACCGAATGCACAAGGGCCGCGCGGGACATTCAGGCAAGGCTGGCGGATCTCGGCCTTGCGAGTTTCCCGATGCTTACAGGCGGCAAGGGCATGCACGTGGTCGTTCCCCTGCGGCGCGGGCACGGATGGGAAGCGCACGGCACTTTCGCAAAGCAGTTCGCCGAGACCATGAGCCGGGCCGAGCCCGATCGCTTTGTCGCGACAAGCAGCAAGGCCAGACGCAAGGGTCGCATCTTCATCGACTGGCTGCGCAACCAGCGCGGCAATACCGCAGTCCTGCCCTATTCGACCCGTGCGCGGGCCGGAGCGCCCGTTGCCGTACCGATCGCATGGGACGAACTGGATGCGATGGAGAATGCGCATCCCTATTCGATCGATGATGCCGACGCGCTGCTCGAACACGCCAAATCACTGGAAGGATGGGGCTGCGCAGAACAGTCCCTGCCCGAGCCTTCGGATGCCGACGCCTAGCTAAAGCGCAAAGGTGCTCGCGGCCAATCCACGCAGCCCCTCCCGGTGGCTGACAAGGATCAGCCCGGTGCCGGTCCGGTCGAGCCAGGCGCTCAGGTTCGCCGCCAATTGCCGTTCCGTCGCGCTGTCGAGCCCTTCGCTCGGCTCGTCGAGCACCAGCCAGGGCCGGCCCGCAAGCAGGGCACGTGCCAGCGACAGACGCTTGCGCTGCCCGCCCGACAGGCGCGCGCCATCGCCACCCAGCCATTGATCGAGCCCCTGCGGCAGCGCGCGCACGGTCTCGGCAAGGCATGCGGTTTCCAGAGCATCCCAGATCTCGGCATCGGTCACCCCCGGACGGGCAAGGCGCAGGTTGTCCGCTACCGTCCCGGCAATCAATGCCGCATCCTGCGGCGCGCTGGCGAAGAGACGGCGCAGGCTTTCCAGGCCCAGTTCACGCACTTCGATCGTGCCGACATGGATGCGCTGCGGCGCATCCTCGCGCAGCCCCAGAAGAGTGCCGAGCAGCCGGGACTTGCCGGCGCCCGAAGGTCCGCCGATCAGCAGCCTGCCCGCCGGCTCCAGCACGACTTCCCTTTCGCCGGACGAGAAGCTGACAGGTTCCGCCGCAAGCCGGACGATGTCGTCATGATGGGGTGGCCGGGGTTGCAGCGAGGCCATATCCTCCAGACGCTCCATCGCGTCATCGACGCGCGGCCGCTGCATGTCGGTGCGCACGAGGCCCGACCAGGCCTCCGCCGCTGCCGCACCGGCCAGCGCCGCCGCAGCGGCGAGCGGCGCACCGCCATTCGCCAGGGCCAGAACAGCGGCAACGGTGAACGCCGCCAGAACCATTTGCGCCCCCTGCACCACTGCCTCGTGACGCACGATGGCAAGACGCGCGGCTTCCAGATCATCCACGTCTGCAGCCATGGCATCGACGATCCGGGGGACCAGTCGATAGACCGCGATCTCGGCCCCGCAGGCTGCGTATTCGGCATAGCCGGCCTTGAGGCGCGTCATCGCATCGGCGCGCCGCTGGACGTGCGCGGTGACAAGCCTTGCGGAAAGGCCACGCGAGGCGAGCCGCATAGCGGCAAGACCGACAAGCAACGCCACCGCCGACCAGGGCCCGGCCAGAATCCCGGCGACAAGCCCCGTAGCGGCTCCGGCCAGAGCGCCCGGCAGCGTGACGCGGCGTACGACGGCATCCTCGAGCGCGTCGACATCGGAGCCGAGTTGCGCCGCCACTTCGCCGCTCGGGCGAGAGAACACCATGCCCGGTTCGGCCGCCGCCAGCCGGGCAAACAAGGCCGGGCGCACGTCGGCAAGCGCAAAGAACGCCGCGCGGTGGCTGAACAGACGCTCTCCATAGCGACCCAGCGTTCGAATGACAGCGAAGGCGCGGATACCGGCGCTGGGTAACAGGTAGTTGAACCCGCGCGCGGCAGCTATCCCGGACGCACCGGCAATGGCGGCTCCTGTCAGGAACCAGCCGGAAACCGCCAGCAGGCCGACGCCAGCGACGGCGGCCAGCATGGCAAGCAGGATCGCCACCCAGGTGGCGCGGCGCTGACGCCGGCTCGCATCATGGAGCAGTTGCGCGATCATCACAGCCCCACCACGCTGGCACAGCGTGAGACAAGCGCGGGATCGTGCGTAGCCGCGATCACCAGCCGGTCACGCGCGACCGCCTCCAGCAGATCGCCTACCCGCCGGGCTGTCTCGCCATCGAGATCGGCGGTCGGTTCGTCGAGCAGCAGGATCGGCCGTCCCGACGCAATCGCGCGGACCAGACCGATACGCCGCCTCTCACCGCCCGAGAGCCCGGATCCACGCGGATCTATGACCAGATCCAGCCCGCGCTGTCCGACCAGATCCGACAGGCCGCAGGCGTCGAGAAGAGACAGCACGTCGGCGCCTTCATCGCCTGCACCGAGCAGGAGGTTTTCGCCGAGCGTGCCGGGCAGCAGCAGCGGGCGCTGCCCTGCCCATCCGATCATCCCGGCAAGCGAAGCCGGCGCCACCTCCTCGCCATTCAGCTTCACCACGCCCGACAGGGCCGGTGCCATGCCGATCAGGGCATGAAGCAGCGAGGACTTGCCCGCCCCGGTAGCCCCCGTCAGCGCGTGCAGGCCCGGCCCCTGCCACTCGGCTCTGAACGGCCCGATGCGGTTGCCGTCCGCATAAGTCACTTCCAGGTGTTCGGCGGCGAGACTGCGCACCGGCATCATCGGCATCGCTGACGGCCCAGGACGCGCCCCCGCCTGCTTCAACGCTTCCGTGACGCTCGCCTCGGCCGCTTCGCCTTGCTGCTTGTCATGATAGGCCGCGGCCATCCGGCGCATCCCCAGGTAGAACTCGGGCGCCAGCGCCAGGGCAAAGAAGGCCCGGCCCAGCGTCAGCGCCTCGGGCGCAGGAAAGGGCAGCAGGCCCAGCAACGAAAAACCGCAATAGACCGCCACCAAGGCCACCGAAAGCGCCGCGAAGAACTCCAGGACGGCGCTCGACAGGAAAGCGATGCGCAGCACCTGCATCGTGCGTTCCGCCACCTCGCGCGCAGCCTCGCCGATCTGGCGGGTCACACGATCTTCCGCGCCGAAGGCCAGCACGACCGGCAGTGTCGCCACGCGGTCGACGAACAACCCCGAGAGCCGCGAAAGCGCCAAGAGCTGGCGTTCGGCCTCGGCCTTTCCGGCCAGTCCCGCAAAGGCCATGCCCACCCCGAAAGGCAAGAGCGTCACGATCATGATGAGCGCGCTGACCCAGCTGGCAAAACCAACCACGAACGCGATCAGGAGCGGCGAAAGCACGGCCGCGAGCTTGAGTGGGCCAAAGCGCGCGACAAGCCCCTCGTAGGCTTCGACATCATCGATCGCGACATGCAGATCCTCGCCGACGAGCTTGCCCCGCACCGGTCCGGTGGGCAGCAGCGCACCGATCAGCCTCGTCCGCATGGCCCGTTTGACGCCGATCGCCTCGCGCTGGCCGGCGATGCCTGCCATGCCCTGCGTCGCCGCGCGCAACACACCGCTGAACACGATGCCGGCGAGAAGCACGGGCATCGACCCCGGCGCCCTGCCCTGCGCGGCCCAATCACCCAGCAGGAGCGCAAGGCATCCGGCAAAGAGAATGGCGCCCCCGGTATCGGCAAGCCACCAGAGGGCGGCTGCCCCTATTTTGCGTCGCTCACGCGCAGGAACGGGAACTGAATCGAGAGATACGGATTGTGTGAGAGACATTTAAACCCAAGGGGCGTTGACTACATTAACGGTTTCTAATATTCGGCGGCCGTTAACCGACGGGGCCCAGTGAGTCGAGTCCCGCCTCCCGCTTCATACGCGACAGGAGCATGCTCATGGACATGGCGGTTGTCGAGCTTTCACGGCTGCAATTCGCGCTCACAGCGATGTACCACTTCCTTTTCGTACCCCTGACTCTGGGCCTTTCCTTCCTTCTTGTCATCATGGAGAGCATCTATGTGATGACCGGCAAGGAGATCTGGCGCACGATCACGCGCTTCTGGGGGAAACTGTTCGGCATCAACTTCGTGCTCGGCGTTGCCACCGGCATCACGATGGAGTTCGAGTTCGGCACGAACTGGGCCTATTACTCGCACTACGTGGGTGACATCTTCGGTGCGCCGCTGGCGATCGAGGGCCTCATGGCGTTCTTCCTCGAAGCAACGTTCGTCGGCCTCATGTTCTTCGGCTGGGATCGGCTCTCGAAGGTCGCGCACCTGGGCGTGACGTTCTGCGTGGCGCTCGGCTCCAACCTTTCGGCCTTGTGGATTCTCATCGCCAACGGCTGGATGCAGAACCCGACCGGCTCCGCCTTCAATCCCGAGACGATGCGCATGGAAGTGACCGATTTCTATTCGGTCCTGTTCAACCCCGTGGCGCAGGCCAAGTTCGTCCACACCGTCAGCGCAGGCTACGTGTGCGCCTCGTTGTTCGTACTGGGCGTTTCGGCGCTGTACCTGCTGCGCGGCAAGTGGACCAACGTGGCGCGCCGCTCGATGATGGTTGCCGCCGCCTTCGGCCTGGCCTCCTCGCTTTCGGTCGTCGTGCTCGGTGACGAGTCGGGCTATGCCCTCACCGACAACCAGAAGATGAAGCTCGCCGCTATCGAGGGCATGTGGCACACCGAAGAGGCGCCTGCCGGCCTTGCGATCTTCGGCATTCCTGACCGCGACCTTCAGGAAACGCTCTACGAGATCAAGATCCCCTACGTTCTGGGGCTGATTTCCACGCGCAGCCTGACCGGCGAAGTCATGGGCATCAACGACCTCGTCCTCAAGGCGGACGAGCGCATCCGCAGCGGCCTCGTCGCCTATGACGCAGTGGAGAAGCTGAAGGCCGACCGCACAGATGCCTCCGCGCGCGAGGATTTCGAGATTCACAAGCGCGATCTCGGCTACGCCATGCTGCTCAAGCGCTATGTCGCCGATCCGCGCCAGGCCACCAACGAGCAGATCCTGATGGCGGCAAAGGACACCATCCCGAACGTGCCGGTGATGTTCTGGCTGTTCCGCATGATGGCCGGCCTGGGCTTCTTCTTCATCGCCTTCTTCGCGCTGGCTTTCTACTGCGCCTCCGTCTGTCAGTTCAACAAGCGGTGGTTCCTCAAGGTTGCCGTCGCGATCATGCCCCTGCCCTGGATTGCCATCGAAGGCGGCTGGGTTCTCGCCGAAATCGGGCGCCAGCCCTGGGCGGTGGAAGGCGTGCTGCCGACGTTCCTCGGCGCTTCCTCGCTGAGCCTCAGCCAGATCTGGACGACGATCATCGGCTTCACCCTGCTCTACGGCACCCTGGCTTTCATCGAAATCAGGCTGATGATCGCCACGATCCGCAAGGGGCCTGTCGAACATCATGCACCGCCAGCCGATGGCGGGATGCAGCAAAGCAATGCGGGCTTCGCCCCGCTTCCGGCGGAATAAGGGAGGTCGCGAGATGGAAATCCCCCTCGACTATGAAACCCTGCGGATGATCTGGTGGGCCCTGCTGGGCGTGCTCCTCATCGGCTTTACGCTGACCGATGGCTACGATCTCGGCGTGGCGACGCTGCTTCCCTTCATCGGGAAGACGGACGAGGAACGCCGACTGACCATCAACTCGATCGCCGCGCACTGGGAAGGCCACCAGGTGTGGTTCATTCTGGGCGGCGGCGCGATCTTCGCGGCATGGCCTTTCGTCTATGCCGTGAGCTTCTCCGGCTTCTATCTGGCCATGTTCCTGGTGCTGGCCGCGCTGATCCTGAGGCCGGTCGGCTTCAAGTATCGCTCGAAGCGCCCCGATCCCGCATGGCGCAGCCGCTGGGACTGGGCGCTGTTCATCGGCGGCTTCGTGCCCGCTCTGGTCTTCGGCGTGGCCGTGGGCAACGTCCTGCAGGGCCTGCCCTTCCGCCTCGATAGCGATCTGCGGACCTTCTACGAAGGCAGCCTGCTGGGGCTCTTCTCGCCCTTCGCGCTGATGACCGGCCTGCTCTCCGTCGCCATGGTCGTCATGCACGGCGCCGGCTTCCTTGCGGTGAAGATCGAGGAAGGCCCGGTTCTCGAACGGGCTCGCCGTATCGGCGGTGTCGCGGCGATGGCCTCCATCGTCCTGTTCGTCCTGGGCGGCGTATGGGTCGCCATGGGATCGATGGGCTTTCGCATCGACGGCCTGGTCGATCCGCAAGGACCGTCGAACCCGCACTACGCGCAGACCGTGGCCGCTCCCGGCGCATGGCTGGACAACTATGGCAAGCATGCCTGGATGCTGCTGGCCCCGATCATGGGACTTGCAGGCCCGGTGCTGGCGCTGATCGGCATCCGCCGTCGCAGCCACGTGCTCAACCTGGCCGGTTCGTCGATGGCCACGACCGGCATCATTGCGACGGTCGGGCTGTCGATGTTCCCCTTCATCCTGCCCAGCTCGATCGACGCGCAGTCCAGCCTGACGGCATGGAACGCCTCGTCGAGCCACCTCACGCTGTGGATCATGCTGCTTGTCACGCTGATCTTCTTGCCGCTCGTGCTGGCCTACACCGCGTGGGTGATGAAGGTTCTGTTCGGTCGGGTGACGATCGAGCAGGTTCGCACCAACCCCGACTTCTACTGACAAGGATCGAGACCGATGTGGTACTTCTCCTGGATTCTCGGCCTGGGCCTGGCAGTCGCCTTCGGCATCATCAACGGCATGTGGCACGAGTTCCGCTCGCCGATGGATGACGATCCCAACATATAGGACGAAAGTGAGGCTGGAGGCCGCCCGAACGGCGGCCTCCACGCCGAAGCGTCAGGCCCGGGCGGAGACCAGCCAGGCGCAATAACCCATCATCACGCCCTCACCGGGCCGGAAGTGATGGTCGTACAAGGCAGTCAGGTCGCGCGCGGCGGCCGCCTGCACATCCTGCGGATAGTCCAGCAGGACCTGTCCGAAAGCCATGGCATTGCGCGCGAAGGCTTGCGCTTCTTCCGCCGTGGCGCCGTGCCCCCCGACGGGAAGTTCGCCTGCCGCCGCGCCGATATCGACCTGCCTGAAACCGGCTCCGTCCAGAACCTCGCGCAGATATTCAAGATCCTCGAAAGCGAAGGGGCCGGGCGCACGGGGAACCGGCGCCGGCATCTCCACATGCCGGCGCGCTATGGCCATGCCCTCCAGCATCCAGGGGTTTTCCGCAGGAGGTCCCCAGACGGCAAGGTCAATCCGGCCGCCGGACCTGAGCAAAGAGCGCAAGTTCGTAAAGGCAGCCACGGGCTCAGCAAAGAACATGCTGCCGAAACGCGAGACAAGCCGGTCGTAGGGCGCCTCCGCCAGCGTCACGCAAGCGGCATCGGCACAGAGGAAACGCGCATTCCCGGCCCCCGCCTGCCGCGCACGGCGCGAAGCCGCCTCGGTCAAGTCCGGCGAGATGTCCAGTCCCAGAACGCAGCCGTCCGGTCCCACTGCCTCGGCGATGGCCATGGTAGTCGCACCACCGCCGCAGCCCAGGTCGATCACCCGCTCGCCGGGCGCGAAAGCCGCGCGGGCAAGCAGGGCTTCGCCGGCCGGGGCGATCGTTCCTTCGAACCCCTTGAGATTGGCCAGCCATCGCGCCCCCATCTCTCCGCCCCAGTCCTCGTATTTGAGAGCGTCTGCATGGGGATGCGTTTCGTCTATCATGTCTCTTGTTCCGTTTCTCAGCCCAGCGCCTGGCGTACCCAGCCGACGATGGCATTCTTCGGCATGGCGCCCGACTGGCGCGCGATTTCACGCCCTCCCGAAATCAGGATCATCGTCGGGATCGAGCGAATGCCATAGCGGCCGGCGATAGCCTGCTCCGCCTCGGTATCGAGCTTGCCGAGCCGGACCAGCGGCTCCAGATCGGCTGCGGCTGCCTCGAACTGCGGTGCCATCTGGCGGCACGGGCCGCACCACGCAGCCCAGAAATCGACGAGCAGCGGAATGCCGCTGCGTGCCGCATGGGCATCGAAGTTGGCTGCGGTGAGCGTTACCGGATGGCCGGCGAAGAGCGGGGCGCCGCAACGTCCGCACTTGCCGCCCTGCGCCAGCCTTTCACGCGGCACGCGGTTAAGCGACGCACAGGACGGGCACGCGATGATCACCGGATCAGCCATTCTCTCGTCTCCCTTTGGCAGTCCGTCAGGCTAGTTGCAGGACCTGCCGCAAATCACGCAAAGCGCATGGATGATCGCCTGCACCACCGGGTCGTTCAGGCGATAGTAGCGAGTCTGCGCCTCCCCACGGATGCTGACGACATCTTCCTCGCGCAGCAGCGCCAGGTGCTGCGAAACCGAAGACTGCGACAGCCCCGTGAGTTCCACCAGTTCGCTCACCGAAACCTCGCCCTCGTCCATCCGGCACAGCATCAGCAGCCGCTCGGGATGGCTCATCATCTTGAGCCGCGCGGCCATGACATTGGCATTGGCCTTGAGTTCGGTGAGGTCACTGGGTGTCATCATTCAGTACTTTCGAGCGGAAGGCCATCGTCCCGCAACACGATGTAAATGGCTGGGATAACCAGAACGGTAAGCAAGGTGGAAGACGCCAGACCGAACAGCAGCGAAATCGCCAGCCCCTGGAAAATGGGGTCGGTCAGGATCACCGCCGCGCCGATCATCGCCGCCGCCGCGGTCAGCACGATCGGCTTGAAGCGGATCATGCCGGCCTCCAGCAACGTCTGACGCAGGCTCTTGTTGGGCGAGCGCGTATGCCGGATGAAGTCCACAAGCAAGATCGAGTTGCGCACGATGATGCCGGCAAGCGCAATGAAACCGATCATCGAGGTGGCCGTGAACGGCGCCTGGAACAGCATGTGCCCCAGCACGATGCCGACCAGCGTCAGCGGGATCGGCGTCAGGATCACCAGCGGGATCGTGAAGCTGCGGAACTGGCCGACGACAAGGACGTAGATGGCAAGCAAGGCCACCATGAAGGCCCCGCCCATGTCGCGGAAAGTCACCCAAGTGATCTCCCATTCGCCATCCCACAGGACCGAAGTCCTGCTTTCGTCCTCGGGCTGGCCGTGGAGGATGATCTCTGGCTTTTCGAGACCATTGGCCTTCCAATCGTAGCTGTCGATCGCCTCGTCCACGGCAAGCATGCCGTAGATCGGTGCCTCATAACGACCCGCAAGGTCGGCCATGACCATGTCCGCCCCACGCCCGTCACGCCGGAAGATGGCACGCCCGCCGGGTTCCATGCGCGCCGTGACGAGTTCACCCAGCGGAACCAGCTGCGGCCCGGCGGGTCCCTGCGCGACCGCCACCGGCGTTGCCGCCAGCGCGGCGGACCAGCTGCGCTGCGACTGGTCGAGCGTCATTTCGATCGGCAGCGGATCGCGGTCGCCCCCGCGCGGCGCATAACCGACGGTCTGCGTACCGAGCAGCGCCCCGATCGAATCGAACACCTGACGCTCCGACAGCCCGTAGTGATCGAGCTTCGCCCGGTCCGGGATCAGCTTGAGCGTCGGGCGCGGATCACCGAACGAATTGTCGACATCGACGATGAACGGCACCGACTTGAAGATCTTCTCCACCTGCTCGGCGGTCTTCACTCGTGTCGCTTCATCGGGGCCATAGATTTCGGCCAGCAGCGTTGCCAGGACCGGCGGCCCCGGCGGAGTTTCGACGACCTTGAGCGAAGCGCCCGCGGGCAGCGAAATCGCCTTGAGCTTCTCGCGCAGGTCCACGGCCACTTCATGGCTGGAGCGCGAGCGGTCCCCCTTCGGCTTCAGGGTGATCATGAGATCGCCCATCTCGGGCTGGTTCCTGAGGAAGTAGTGCCGCACGAGGCCATTGAAGTTGAACGGCGCGGACGTGCCCGCATAGGCCTCCATCGACACCACCTCGGGCACCGTGCGGGTTACCCCAGCGGCCTGTTCGAGCACCCGCGAAGTGGTCTCCAGGCTGGTTCCTTCGGGCATGTCGGCGACCAGCTGGACCTCGCTCTTGTTGTCGAAGGGCAGCAGCTTCACCGTCACGGCCTTGAAGTAGAACATCGAGCAGGCGACGAGCGTCGCGATGCCGACCGCGATGAGAAAACGCATGGCACCGCCCTTGGTCGCGATGACCTTGCTGGCATAGCGCTTGTACAGGACGCCGAGCTTGCCCCCGTGCGCGCCTTCATGCTCGTGTTCGGAAAGCGCCGTCCGGGCAAAGCGGATCATCAGCCAGGGCGCGATGATCACCGCGACGAAGAACGAGAAGATCATCGCCGCCGAGGCGTTGATTGGAATCGGCGCCATATAGGGCCCCATCAGCCCCGAGACGAACAGCATCGGCAGCAGCGCCGCAACCACGGTGAGCGTGGCGATGATCGTCGGGTTGCCGACTTCGGCAACGGCTTCGACTGCCGCATCTATGCGGCTGCGCCCTCCTGATTCATTGGCATCCTTCATCGCCCAGTGCCGGGCGATGTTCTCGATAATGACGATGGCGTCGTCGACGAGAATGCCGATCGAGAAGATAAGCGCGAACAGGCTGACGCGGTTGATCGTGAAGCCCATGATGTTGGATGCGAACATCGTGAGCATGATCGTCGTCGGGATGACGATCGCGGTAACGCCCGCTTCGCGCCAGCCGATGGCGAAGCCGATCAGCACGACGATCGAAACCGTCGCCAGCGCCAGGTGGAAGATCAGCTCGTTGGCCTTCTCGTTCGCGGTTTCGCCGTAATTGCGCGTGACGGCAACGTTGACGCCCGGCGGAATCAGCGTTCCTTCGAGCATATGGACACGGTCGACGACCTGTTCGGAAACAGTGACGGCGTTGGCCCCCGCGCGCTTGGCGATCGCAAGGCTGACGGCCGGCGCCATCGACCACTTGCCCTTGTCGTCCCTGGCCCAACGCCAGGCACGGGCCTGCTTCTGGGTCGGTGCCTGTTCGACCTTCGCGACATCGGAAAGCAGCACCGGCGCACCGGTGACCGAGCGCACGGTCAGGCGCGAGAGTTCCTGCGCATCGCGCAGGGTCTGACCGGCAACGACCAGCGCTGCCTGCCCGCCTTCGCGCACGGTTCCGGCGGGAAAGGCGCGGTTTGCCTGGCTTACGGCCTCGATCACGCTGCCCAGCGGCACGCGGTAGGCGGCAAGCTTGACCGGATCGGGTACGACGCGAAGCGCCATTTGCTGGCCGCCGGTGATGAACGTGAGGCCCACGTTGTCGACCTTTGCGACCTCGGTGCGCAGCTTGCCGGCAAGTTCGGCCAGCGACTGGTCATCCCACCGGCCGGCCGCGCCTGGCCTGGGCGTGAGCGTCAGCACCACGATCGGCACATCGTTGATCCCGCGCACCGTCACCTGCGGCGGCGGTATCCCGACGGGAATGCGATCCTTGTTCGCCTCGATCTTCTCGTTGATACGGGTTGCCGCATCCTCGGGATCGGAACCGACGAGGAAGCGTGCCGTCACCAGCGCGCCATTGTCCTGCGCCTGCGTGTAGACGTGCTCGACGCCGTCGACGCTCTTGACGATGGTTTCAAGCGGCTTTGCCACCAGTTCCACGGCATCCGAAGCCGAAAGCCCCGGCGCCTGGACCATGATGTCGACCATCGGCACCTTGATCTGCGGCTCTTCCTCGCGCGGGATCGTGACCGTGGCGATCAGGCCGACGATGATCGCGGCCAGCAGGAACAAGGGCGTAAGCGGCGACTGGATCGTCGCGCGCGTCAGCTTTCCGGAAATTCCGAGGTTCATTGCTCCGCCGCTCCGCTGCCGGTGGCAACCAGCGTATCGCCGGCGGAAACGCCGGAGAGAATCTCGACCTTGCCCTTTTCGGAGGAAGGTGCGGTCTGCACCGGCACTTCGGTGGCAGTGCCATCTTTGGCGACGAGCATGACATAGTCGATGCCGTAGCGCTGCGTGACGTAGCGGGTCGGAACCAGCAGCGCCTTGCGGCCGCCGGTCTCGACACTGGCGGCAACGCGCCGCCCGATCAGCTTGTCGTCGATGCCCGGCATCTGGACATCGGCCATGACATGCCCGGCCGTGACCGAAGGATAGACCTTGATCACACGCCCGGTCGCGCCGTTATCCTCGCCGCCGATGCCATCGGCCTTCACTTGCGAGCCGGGGTGAACCTTGCCCGCCAGCGATTCGGGCATTTCCAGCCGCACGATCGTCGGGCCAGCAGTGACTACCGCGATCACCATGCCCGGTGCCACCGGCGAGCCGGCCGGAACGTCCGCGCGCAGCACCCGTCCGCTCGCCGGCGCGACGACGGCGCCCTGCCCCGACACGGAGCTGGCTGCCGCATATTGCGCACGCGAGGCCGAAGCGGCCGCCTGGGCCTGCTCGAGCCGGGCATCAGCATAGACGCCGTTGTCGTGAAGGAACTTCACGCGCTTCAGTTCAGCCTGCGCCTGCACCATTTGCGCCTTGTAGGCCGCTGCCTGATGCACGAGCTGGTTGTCGACGATCCGTCCGATCGTCTGGCCCCGGCGGACCATATCACCCTCGCGCACCGAGAGTGTCGTGAGGATGCCGGGGATGCGTGCAAGCACCTGCGACTGGTCGACCGTGGCAACCGCGGCGCTGACATCCTGCCAGTCGGCAGTATCGCTTGCCTGCAGCACGAGTCGCGGCCCCGAGGGAGCCTTGCTCTCCTGCACCACCTCCTCGCTGCTGCCGCAGCCTGCCAGAGGCAGGCCGAGAACAGCTAGTCCGAGTGCGGACAGGACCAGGACATTTGCGCGCATGTGGACATCCCCTGCCTTATTGTTCGTGCGTTCCGCTCAGTTCTCTACCGGCAGGCGCGCGGCCTTCCAGGCACCAAAGCCTCCGGCAAGATGCGTATCGACTTCCGCCTGAGCTATGCCGCACTTATCGAGTGCCATGCCCGAGCGCTTCCCGCCCAGGCAGTTGAGCACCAGCTTCTTGCCTTCGGGATGCGGCAGCTTCGAAGGCTGAAACGTGGAGAGCGGCATGTTGATCGCACCGGGAATATGACCATTCGCAAACTCATCCGCCTCGCGCACGTCGACCACCAGCGCCTCGCCCGAACGCAACATGGAGTCGAGCTGCTCTGCCGAAATTTCCTGATGCCGTGGCTTTCCGAAACCGAAGACCATCTGATTCACCTCTCTGCCTGTGTCGTACCGAACCGTTCAAACGGCCGTACATTGCCTCTTGCGTATATTGCAAACTCATTATATTAGTCAAGCCGTATACAGCGTATTCAATGCAGGCCGCTTCAAGCTGACGCAGCAATCAGCTGCACGACCTGACAACGGGAGAGCAAGTAATGTCATTGCCCCAGATCATCATTCTTGGCGCAGGCCTCGGCGGCACCATTGCAGCCTACGAAATCCGCGATGCCGTGAAGGGCAAGGCGGATGTCACTGTCGTGAACGACCAGGACGACTACTGGTTCGTGCCCAGCAATCCCTGGGTGGCGGTGCGCTGGCGCGAACCGGAAGCGATCAAGGTCCATCTGCCCCCGATCATGAAGAAGAAGGGCATCGGATTCACGTCCGTGGGTGCGAAAAAGGTCCACCCGCAGGAAAATCGCGTCGAACTGAACGACGGCAATTCCCTGCACTACGACTACCTCGTGATTGCCACCGGCCCCGAGCTGGCCTTCGACGAAATCGAGGGCCTCGGCCCCAAGGGCTTCACCCAGTCGGTGTGCAAGACCGACCACTCGGCCCATGCGGCCGACGCCTTCGACCGTTTCTGCGAGGATCCCAAGCCGATCGTCGTGGGCGCAGCGCAAGGCGCATCATGCTACGGCCCGGCCTACGAATTCGCGCTGATCCTCGACACGGAACTGCGCCGCCGCAAGATTCGCGACAAGGTGCCGATGACCTTCGTCACTGCGGAACCCTACATCGGCCACCTCGGCCTCGACGGTGTCGGCGATACCAAGGGCCTGCTCGAATCGGAGCTGCGCAACCGCCACATCAAGTGGATCTGCAACAACCGCGTCACCAAGATCGAAGACGGCATGATGCACTGCGAGGAGCTGTCGGAAGACGGCTCGGTCAAGGAAACGCACGACCTGCCCTTCGGCTATTCGATGCTCCTGCCTGCATTCCGCGGTATCGACGCGGTCATGGGCGTGGAAGGCCTCGTCAACCCGCGCGGCTTCATCCTCGCCGACAAGCACCAGCGCAACCCCAACTTCACGAACGTCTATTCGCTGGGCGTCTGCGTGGCGATCCCGCCCGTGGGCAAGACCCCGGTGCCGGTGGGCGTGCCCAAGACCGGGTTCATGATCGAATCGATGGTCACCGCCATTGCCGCGAACCTGAAGCTCGAACTCGCCGGCAAGGAACCGGCCGAGGAAGCGACCTGGAACGCGGTATGCCTTGCCGACTTCGGCGATGGCGGTGTTGCCTTCGTCGCCCAGCCACAGCTTCCGCCGCGCAACCTCAACTGGTCGTCGAGTGGCAAGTGGGTCCACCTCGCCAAGGTCGGTTTCGAAAAGTACTTCCTCCACAAAGTCCGGCGCGGCACCAGCGAACCGTTCTACGAAAAGCTGGCCATGCATGCGCTTGGCATTCGCAAGCTTCGCTTCAAATAAGGGAGACGATCGATGAATCTCGATAGAGCCGTTCTTCGTTTCGCCGGCGTGGTCGTCCTCGCCAGCGTTCTGCTGTCGATCTACGTTCACCCGTACTGGATCGGGCTGACGATCTTCGCCGGCCTCAACATGCTTCAGGCAAGCTTCACCGGCTTTTGTCCTGCCGCAATGATCTTCAAGAAGCTGGGCGCGAAACCCGGAAACGCCTTCCACTGAGCGAGACCGACATGCGCCGCCTGCTCCTTGCCCTAGTGCCACTTTCCTGCCTCGCCGCCTCCCCGGAAGCGGTCGCGCAGGATCTCGACGCCACCATCGCCGATGCCCTGGCGAACGCTCCCGCGCTCGCTGCGGCCAAGGCGGACGAGGCGGCAGCGAAGGCCCGTCTCGACCGCGCAAAAGCGGAAAGCAATCCCCTCCTTCGGGTCGAAGGTTCGGTCGGGACGGGCCGCATCGACAATGGCGGCTTCTTCGGCATCACTGCCGACGACACGACGCCGCTGTCGTTGCAGGGCACGGCGGAAATGCCGCTCTATGCCGGCGGCCGGATTTCCGCCGCCATCGATCAGGCGCGCGGTGGCGCGAAGATTGCTGGGTTTCAGACCGAGCAGACGCGACTGCAGACCATCGTTCGCGCGATTGCGGCCTATGCCGAGGTCCTGACCGCGCGCAAACTGGACGAACGCTACGCCCAACTCGTCAACGAGCTTGCCGAAGTGGAGCGGCAGGCCGGGCTACGTTTCCAGGCGGGCGAGATTTCCAATTCGGAACTGGCACAGGCCAAGGCCCGCAAGGCCGAGGCAGACGCCGGGAAGGCCCATGCGGAAGGCCGCCTTGCTTCCGCAGAATCCGCCTTCGAGCGTCTTACCGGCAAGCCAGCCGGCGACCTCGCTCCCCTGCCCGATCTGCCGCGCACGCCGCCCACGCTGGATGAAGCGCTCGATCTGGCCCGCGCTTCCAACCCCTCGCTGCGGCAGGCCAAGGCCGCGGTGGACGTCGCCAAGGCCGGGGTCCGCGCCGCCAAGGCGGAAGGCATGCCGCAGATCGGTGCCTATGCCGAGGCCGCCCACGTGCGCGACCAGTTCTTCCCCGACTACCGCGCCGATTCGTACTCGGTCGGAATTCGCGGACGCTGGACCATTTTCGCCGGCGGTCGCGTCGCCACGCAGACCCGCGCCGCCAATGCCGGTCTCGATGGCAGTGAAGCGCGCCTTCGTCAGGCCGATCAGGCCCTTACCGGCATGGTCATCGACGCCTGGTCCGGCCTTGCCACGGCCAACCGCATGGTCGAAGCCACCCACCTGCAGACTGCCGCCGCCGACGAAGCCCTGCGCGGCCGCAAGCTCGAATCGCAGACCGGCTCGGTTCCCGTGCTCGCCGTGCTTGATGCCGAGCGCGAGGCCATCGCGGCACAAGCCGCGCTCCTGGAAGCGAATGGCCGGCGCCTCGTTGCCGCATGGCAACTCAATGCCCTGACCGGAAATATCGAACAATGACCGACACGATCGTCGAAACCGCCTCCGCGCAAGTCGATGCCGCGCGCGCATCTGGGCATGTGCCCGTGGTGCGAACGTTCTTCGATGAAGCGACCTTCACCGCCACCCATGTCGTCCACGATCCCCGGACGAAGCGCGCCGCGGTAATCGATTCCGTGCAGGACTTCGATCAGGCCTCGGGCCGCACCAGCCATGCATCGGCCGATGCCGTGATCGCCTATGTGCGCGAAACGGGCCTGACCGTCGACTGGCTGCTCGAAACCCATGCCCATGCCGATCACCTCTCGGATGCACCCTATCTCCATCGGGCGCTGGGCGGGACGCTGGTGATCGGCCGCGAAATCCGCACCGTGCAAGGCGTGTTCGGAAAGATCTTCAACGAGCCCGAGAGTTTTGCCCGCGACGGCTCGCAGTTCGACCGGCTGATGGACGATGGCGAACGCTTTGCACTCGGCGACATCGAGGCTACTGCGCTTCACGTACCCGGCCATACACCCGCCTGCCTCGCCTATGTGATCGGCGATGCGGTGTTCGTCGGCGACACGCTGTTCATGCCCGACTACGGCACCGCACGGGCCGACTTTCCAGGAGGCGATGCGCGCACCCTGTTCCGCTCGATGCGCCGCCTGATGCAGCTGCCCGATGCCACCCGCGCGTTCCTGTGCCACGACTACAAGGCGCCGAACCGTGACGAATTCGTCTGGGAAACGACGATCGGCGACGAGAAGGCCGGCAACATCCACGTTCACGAGGGCGTGGGTGAAGACGAATTCGTCGCCATGCGCGAGGCCCGCGATGGCACGCTGGATATGCCGCGCCTCATCCTGCCCTCGATCCAGGTCAACATTCGCGCCGGCAACCTGCCTGAACCCGAAGACAACGGCGTCAGCTATCTCAAGCTCCCGCTAAACCTGCTCTAGGCTGTCGCCATGGTCGAACTGCATTACCTGCTGGGCGCGCTGAGTGGCATCCTCGTCGGCTTCACGCTGGGACTGGTAGGCGGCGGTGGCTCGATCCTGGCCGTGCCCCTCATGGTCTACTTCGTCGGCGTCAAGAGCCCGCACATCGCGATCGGCACCAGCGCGCTGGCGGTAGCCATCAACGCTCTGGCAGGCGTGTGGAACCACGCACGCGAGCGTAATGTGAACTGGCGCTGCGGCGCCGCCTTCGCGTCCGCCGGCATTGTCGGCGCATTGGCGGGCTCGAGCCTGGGCAAGGCCTTCGACGGAGAGAAGCTGCTGTTCCTCTTCGCGCTGCTGATGCTGGTCGTCTCCTTCGCGATGTACCGCGGACGCAAGGATGCCGGCGTCGAAGGCGTGACCTGCAACCGCGACAACCTGCCCAAGGTCCTGAGCTTCGGTTTCGGCACCGGTGCGCTGTCCGGCTTTTTCGGTATCGGCGGCGGGTTCCTGATCGTGCCTGCACTCGTCGCATCGACATCCATGCCCATCTACCGTGCGGTGGGCACCTCGCTGATCGCGGTCGCCGCGTTCGGCCTCACGACGGCGGCGAACTACGCATGGTCGGGCCTTATCGACTGGGCACTGGCCGCCAGCTTCATCGGCGGCGGCATTCTCGGGACCGGTCTCGGCGCTCTGGCCGCGCGGCGCCTTTCGGCTGCGAAGGGCAGGCTCAACACGCTCTTCGCCGCCCTGATCGCCTGCGTCGCCGTCTACATGCTCTATCGCGCCGCGCTGGTCTTCATGGTCTGATCGCGACGACACTCGCCTGTCGAAGTTCTTCTTTCGCCGCGATTAATTTACCCCACTACATCAAGTAATCGTCCATTATACCAACGCATTGAGGACTGCCCTGCCACCGACAATCGGTTACGGCAGGATGACATTCCGTAACGCTATAATGCATCGATCGCCACGCAGTGGCATCGATCAAATTTTCAGCGCCGCTTGCGGATATTTCACTTAATGCAGACCAGCGCGTCAGCTGCCCTTTCCACCCCAGGCTGGGGATCCTTTCAATTGGGCGGTTCCCCTTTCATGGCCGATTTGTTAGGGACCCTGCACTTTGGGCACATCAGCAGGAGCACCGGCACCGCGGCCGGCAGGACGGACAAGGGACAATCTTATTTTCCGGTCAGAATAATCCCTCCGGTCGGCACATGCCGTCGGAACGCCCCATAATCTCCCAATATCGAACATGGCGAAGGGCCCTTGAGGCATGCCTGGCAGGCATTAGCCTGGGCTGTCTGGCGGCGCTGTTCATGGCAGCGAGTCCGGCCCATGCCGCCACGCCTCAATTTACGGGTCCGGTCGAACTGGAAAGCGATGCAGGCAATACCATGCTCAGCTGGCAGGCCGACGGACCGGTATTGCTCCAGATCGCCGACGCGCCCGACTTGTCGGCCCCCAAGCTGCTTTATGAAGGGCAGGCAAAAAGCTATTTCCTCTCAGGGCTGGCCAACGGTGACTACTATCTGCGCCTGAAAGGCGTCGGCGGTACGATTTCCGCGCCCTTGCACGTGTCCGTGGTGCACCAGTCGCTGACGCGTGCACTTCTGCTCGTCGCCATCGGCGCGCTCGTCACTCTGGCGATCGTCGTCACGATCCTGTGGGGTGCACGCGATGAATGAGGCCGCAGCCCTGCTTCCTCCCTCGGTTGGCTGGCTCCTGCTGGCCCTGTTCAGCGCCTTGTGGATTGGCCTCGGCGTCTACTGGGGGCGGCGCAACAAGAGCTTCGAGGACCATGCCCTCGCCGGCCGCAACATCGGCCTCGCGCTGGGTTCCGCCACTGCAGCGGCAACCTGGATCACCTCCAACACGACGATGCTCGCCCCGCAATTCGCGCTGGAACTGGGCGTCTGGGGCATGCTCGCCTACACAACCGCGAGTTTCGGGCTGTTCCTGTTCGCCCCCATGGCAGGCCGCATCCGCAAGCTCATGCCGACCGGTTACACCAGCGGTGATTTCTTCCGCCTACGCTACGGGCGCACCGCCTGGGCCATCTACATGGTCTTCACGCTGTTCTACTCGCTGACCTGGCTGGTGAGCATGGCGATGGCGGGCGGCATCCTGCTCAACGCGCTATCGGGCATTCCCTATGCCTGGGGCATGACCGTGATCCTGGGCGTCTGCGTTGCCTACACGATGCGCGGCGGGCTGGCCGCCGTTATCGGCACCGACTTCATCCAGAGCCTCATCATCATCGTCGGCGTGGTCATCGTCGGCTTCGCCGTGCTCTCGCATGTCTCGGTCGAGCAGATCCACGAGAACCTGGAAGCCACGCGCCCTGCCCTGCTCAACGTGCTGTTCCCCGCCGCGATCATGGCGATCTTCAACAACCTGCTATTCGGCCTTGGCGAAGTGTTCCACAACAACGTGTGGTGGAGCCGCGCCTTTGCCTTCCGCGACGGTGTGGGCGGCAAGGCCTTTGCGCTGGGCGGGCTGATCTGGTTCCCGATTCCCGTCGCGGCAGGCTTCATCGCGCTCGCCTCGGGCGCGCTTAACGTCGCGGTTCCCGCCGCAGACATGGTCGGCCCGCTGGTCGTTGCACACGTTCTGGGCGAATTCGGGGCGATCGCCATTTTCATCGTCGTGTTCTGCTCGCTGGCATCGAGCCTCGACAGCCTGCTCGCGGCGACCTCGGACCTGCTGACCGAGGACATCTACCGCAAGCTGCTGCGTCCCGATGCGACGCCCGACAAGTTGAAAAACATGGCGCAGTATGTGACGCTGGCGCTCGGCCTGTTCACATGGGCGGTTTGCCTGCCCCGTATTGGAACCCTGGCCTCGGTCCTGTTCTTTGCCGGCCCGCTCGTCGGCGCAATGATCTGGCCGATCGTCACGGGCCTGTACTGGCGCAGCGCGAACGCGACCGGAGCGGTCGGGGGGATGCTGTTGGGCGCAGGCGTTGGCCTCGTCTGCTATTTCGCAATCGGCTGGTACGTGGCGACGCTGATGGCCACCGCCGTGTCGATGGTCTGGGTGCTCGCCTGCACCCACTTGTCGAAGTCCCGGTTTGACTGGGCCCAGCTAAGTGAAACAGCATGAGCTTCTCAGCCGAATTCCTCTCGACCATCATCTACGGCTCGCTGATCTGGTGCGCGTTGACCGGCCTCGGCCTCGCAGCGCTGCTTATCCGTGACATGAAGAACGGGGACATCTGGTGAACCTTCCCGCCTCCCAAGTCGAACATATCGCCGATTCCGAACGCAAGGCCGGGGTCATCGGCAATTGCCCCGACCCTTCCGGACTGCTGAAGCACGATCCCAAGCTGCGGCTGGACGTGCTGGATCGGCTGCACGACTGCTCCGTGCTCTCGGCAGCCCAGTTCGACCATGACCTGCTGTGCGAACTGACAAAGCTGGCGGCCTACCTGCAGCTCAAGCAGTTCCCGGTCATGCATGCGCTCGACGACAAGATCATGGCCGCGGCCTTTTTCGAACCGAGCACGCGCACGCGCCTCTCGTTCGAAAGCGCGATGCTGCACCTTGGCGGCAAGACCATCAGCGTAGCGGATGCCAAGACGACCGGCGTCGCCAAGGGGGAATCGCTGCGTGACATCGGCCAGATGTTCAATTCCTATGCCGACGTCGTCGCCGTGCGCCACACCGAGCAGTCCGCGATCAAGGAATTGTGCGACTACTTGCGCATTCCGCTGCTCAACGGCGGCAACGGGTCCGACGAGCATCCGACGCAAGCGCTGGCCGATTGGTACGCGCTGCTGAAATGGCGCCCGGAAATCGCCTACGGCACATTGCCCGACCAGTTCCGCCTTAACATCGGCATCATCGGCACCCCGGGCAACATGCGCACGGTGAAGAGCTTCCTGATCCTCGCGCTGCTGTTCCACAAGAACATCAGCCACATCACCATCTTTTCCGAGATGGCCGACCCGCTGGGCGAGGAAATCCGCGAGCTGACCAATGCCAGCCCGATCGGCATCGACTTCTCGCAAAACCTCCAGCAGAGCCTCGAGTATCTCGACGTCATCTACATGAACGCGATCGCCTATCTGGGCGACGGCTACCGCTTCTTCGGCGATGCCTTCAGTCTCGACGCGGAGAGCAAGCTGAAACCCGACACGGTCATCCTGCACCCGCTGGCCCGCGGCGAGGAACTCGACATCAGCCTCGATGACACCGTGCACAACCTCTACTTCAACCAGGCCGACGGCGCCGTATGGATCAGGCAGGCCCTGCTGCTCGCCGTGTTCGGGCGCGTTGGTGACGTGGTTCCCCAAGAATACCTCGCCTGACCCTCTTCTCAGTCTAAGGAACACATCCGATGTGTGGCATCGCCGGGCTCTGGAGCCCCACCCGCTATTCTTCCGAAACCGAGGCACATGCCCACAAGATGGCGGACAGGCTCTATCATCGCGGGCCTGACGGACGCGGCTTTCATTTCGATGCCGCCAACGGGCTCGCCATGATCCACACGCGCCTGTCGATCATCGGCCTGAGCGCGGGCGACCAGCCGCTCTATGGCCGCAAGGAAGACGGCACCGGCAGCCTCGTCGGCACGATCAACGGCGAGTTCTACGACTACAAGCGCCTGCGCGGTCTGCTGCGCACCGACGGGTACGAATTCAACACCAAGTCGGACTCGGAAATCGCGCTCAAGCTCTACGACAAGCATGGCCTCGATTTCGTCGAGCACCTGCGCGGCGAGTTCGCCTTCGCCATCTTCGATGAAGCCAAGCAGCAGCTGATCCTTGTGCGCGACCGCTTCGGCATCCGCCCGCTGTTCTACCACCACGGCGAGGCAGGCTTCTTCTGGGGCTCGGAAATGAAGGCCATGCTGGCCCACCCCGACGTCCCGCGCGACATGTGCCCCAAGGCACAGCTGCATCAGATGATGCAGGTGATGGTGCCGGGCATGACGCTGTTCGAGGGCATCCACGCGATCAAGCCCGGCCACATGCTCATCGTCACCCGCAAGGGGGATGAGTTCGAGGTCGAGGAACGCCGCTACTGGGATGCCGAATTCCCGCTCGAAGGCCAGCACGACGAGTTCCCCGACGAAGTGCACATCGAGAACGTGCGCCAGGCGCTGGTGGAATCGATCACCTTCCGCCTCGAGGCCGACGTTCCGGTCGCCTGCTATCTTTCGGGCGGCATCGATTCCTGCTCGATCATCGGCATGGCCGCTGCGATCCAGCAGTCGCCGGTCAAGGCCTTCACCATCAGCTTCGACGATGCCCGCTACGACGAGGCCGCCATCGCCACCGAAATGGCCGAGAAGGCGGGTGCCGATCAGGACATCCTCACCGTCAAGGCGCTCGACCTCTACGGCAAGAATTTCGAAGACGCGATCTACTACTCGGAGCGCACGTTCTACAACACGCTGGGCGTCGCCAAGATGCTGATGTCCAAACACGTGCGCGAGGTCGGCTACAAGGTCGTCATCACCGGCGAGGGATCGGACGAGCTGTTCGGCGGCTATGCCCAGTTCAAGGCCGACCTGTTCCTGCACGATCCTGAATACGCCAAGACCCCGGCGGCCGAGGAAATGCGCAAGCGCAACGCGATCTTCTCCGGCTCGGTGCTGGCCGAAACCGCGATCTCGCACCCGGCCTTCGAGGAAGTCATGGGCTTCACGCCCAACTGGATCCAGCCCTGGATGCTCACGCTCGAACGCGTGAAGCCGCTGCTTTCGGACGAGTTCAAGGCGAAGTTGGGCGACTATGATCCGATTGCCGCCATCGCCTACAGCCTCGACAAGTCGATGCTCGACGGGCGCCACGTGCTCGACAAGGTCCAGTACTCGTGGATCAAGACCATGCTCGAAGGCCAGATCCTCAACTGGGGCGGCGACCGCGTGGACATGGCCAACAGCCTGGAAAGCCGCCCGGCCTTCCTCGACCACCACGTGGCAGAACTGGCCATGCGCATCCCGCCGCACGTGCGCGTGCGCGACGGGATCGAGAAGTGGGTGGTGCGCGAAGCGATGAAGCACGTGCTTCCCGAAGTGCTCTACAAGCGCGAGAAGTTCGCCTTCATGGCCCCGCCCGCGCACACCGACAAGGCCAAGGCCGCCGAGATCGACAAGCTCATCGCCAAGTGGCTGTCATCGGAACGCATCGCCAAGTACGGCATTTTCGACGAGGCGAAGATGAAGGCCTCGATCGAGGAATATCGCAAGTCCGACGATCACGCCGCCAACACGCGCAAGGACATCATCCTCAACCACGCCATCGCACTCCATGCGATCGAGGATCTGATCGCGGCCTGAGGCCGCAACGCACCGGCATAGCCAGCCCCGTGACGCTCATGCGCCGGTCTCCAGACCGGCCATGAGCTTGCGCAGGGCCGCGTCCAGCCCTGCCAGTTCCTCGGCATCCAGCCCGGCCAGAAGCTCGGTCTGGGTCGCCACGTGGTCGACGATGGCCCGCTCGATCAGCGCCTGTCCCTCGTCGGTCAGGCGGATGACGACGCGGCGGCCATCGGTCTCGTCCCCCTGACGCTCGACCAGCCCTGCCTTGGCGAGCTGATCAATACGGTTGGTGACAGTGCCCGAGGTTATCATCATCGCCGCCATCAGCTCACCCGCCGTCAGCGCGTGAGGCGGGGTGCGCCGCAAGGTTGCCAGCACGTCGAAACCCGCCGCGTTGAGGCCATGGCGCGCAAACGTCTGTTCCATGCGCCGCGCCAATGCGCTGGACACCCTGCCAAGGCGCCCCAGAGGCCCCATGGCCCAGACATCGAGGTCCGGCCGCGCGACCTGCCACTGAGCGAGAATTCGATCGACGTCATCCATGCGCATCCGCCTATCGCATCATTATCTTGACATCAAGATATATCCATTTATCTCGACGTCGAGATAAATGGAGTCAGCCCCATGTCCCGCGCTCTCGATACCGCCCTCGCCGCCATGGCCCCTGCCGTCTGGGGCAGTACGTTTCTGGTGACCACGCAGTTCCTGCCGCAAGGCTATCCACTGACGGCAGCGATGCTGCGCGCGCTGCCTGCCGGGCTGCTGCTGCTGGCGATCACCCGCCGCCTGCCCTCGCCCGGATGGTGGCTGAAGATCTTCGTGCTGGGCGCGGTGAACTTCACGCTCTTCTGGTGGCTGCTATTCGTGGCGGCGTACCGGCTGCCAGGCGGGGTCGCCGCGACCGTGGGCGCGATCCAGCCACTCATCGTGCTGTTCCTTGCCAAGGTTCTGCTGGACCAGAGGATCACGCCGATGGCGGTCGCGGCCGGTTTCGGCGGGCTCGCCGGTGTCAGCCTGCTGGTGCTGACGCCGCAGGCAAGCTTCGATCCGTGGGGCATTGCCGCGGCTGCCGGCGGCGCGGTGTCGATGGCGCTGGGCGGCGTGCTGACGCGGCGCTGGCAGCCCCCAGTGCCCGCGCTTACCTTCGCGGCCTGGCAGCTGACGGCGGGCGGCGTGCTGCTTGTTCCCGTCGCCATGCTGGCCGAGCCGGCGCTGCCGCCGCTCAGCACCGCCAACCTGCTCGGTTTCGCCTATCTCTGCCTGATAGGCGCGGCGCTTACCTACATTCTGTGGTTTCGCGGGATCGCCCGGCTCGGCCCGGCAGCGCTGGCGCCGCTCGGTTTCCTGAGCCCGGCCACAGCCGTACTGCTTGGCTGGGTCGTGCTGGGCGAACGGTTGGATGCGGTCCAGACGGCGGGTTTCCTGCTGGTCGTGCTCAGCGTCTGGATAGGCCAGCGCGCCCAGCGCCGGGCCGCCGAACCGGAACCCAATGCCGGAAACGCCCTCACACGGCTTGTCCCGGCTTTGCCGGTCCGGTCAGTCGCCGGACGCCTCCGCTGAGAGACTGGGCACGGCCCCTTCCCCGCAAGCCAGCTCCATCACGCATTCCAGCAGAAGCTGCGCGCCGCGCTCGCAATCTGACCAGTGCGTCCATTCGTCCGGCGCGTGGCTGATCCCGCCAACGCTGGGCACGAAGAACATCGCGGCATTCACATGCCCGCAGAAGAACTGCACGTCGTGCCCCGCGCCCGAGGGCATGATCTTGTAGCTATAGCCCAGTTCCCTGGTCTTGGCCTCGATGAGGTCCATCAGGCCCTGGTTGCAGTGCGCCGGGGCAAGCCAGCTCATCTCTTCATATTCGAACTTGAGTTTCTGGCGCCGGGCGATGGAGGACAGCACGCGCCGGCACGAGTTGGAAAGCACGCGCATCACCTCCTCGTCGAGATCGCGCCCGACGATAGTGAAATCGACTTCCCCCGGCACGGTGTGGGGAAAGCCCGGCTTGCACGTGACCGTGCCGATGGTGATCCGGCTCCTCTCGGTTCCCTCTTCCTCGATGATGCGCGGGATTTCGTGGGCGAAATCGACCATGCCCATCAGCGCATCGGCGCGCATGTCCATCGGTGCGGTGCCGGCATGGTCCGCCTTGCCGATCAGCCGGCAGTTCCACTTGAACACGCCCGAGATGCCCTCGACGATGCCGATGGTGGTCTTTTCCGCATCGAGCACCGGCCCCTGCTCCACGTGCAGTTCCAGAAAGGCCCGGATCGTTTCGGGACGGCGAAAGGCGTGGAGCGCCTTGTGATAATCGAGCCCGGCCGCCGCCATGGCCTCGGTCAGGCGGTTGCCGCGTTCGTCGGCCGCCCGTTCCAGCCAGTCGAGCGTCAGATGCCCGGTCAGCGCCTGCGCGCCGAGCATCCCGCCAAAGCGGCCTTCCTCCTCGGCCGTGGCGATCACTTCGATCGGATAGTCCGGGACGATCCCGTTTTCCTGCATGGTGCGCACGACTTCGAGCCCGGCGACCACGCCGAGCACGCCGTCGAACATGCCGCCCGCCGGCACGGAATCGATATGCGATGCAATCACCACCGCCGGTTTGTCGGCCGGACCGAAGCGGCCGATGACGTTACCGGCCCCGTCGATCCCGTGCGTCATGCCCAGCGTTTCGAACTGCTCTCGCAGCCAGGCACGCGCGGCCATGTCGGCCTCGCTGAAACCCTGGCGGTACACGCCCCTGTCTTCTTCATTGAAACCAAACTGCGAAACGGCAGTGATATCGCGTTCTATCCGTTCAATATTGACCGAGGGCACGAACTCTCCTGAGGTTGCTTTGGGCAAGCATAGCCCCGGCAGGTTCGGTTGGACAAGAAGCGGGGCGCGATGAAAGACCTGCGCAGGCGCGCCAGCCACACGGCGCAGCCCGCGCCAATACCCGCTGCCGCGCCGGTGATAGGCGCAACTTTCGTCGTCATGTTTCCTGCTCCCCGCTCAATCGCCGTCACCTTCACTTCAGGCGAAGGCTTCCTCACCCAGAAGGGTCGTGCGGTGCATCACCCGGCCGCTGTCGAGCGGATAGGGCCTTGCGCGGTGGAGCACGCCGGTATTGTCCCAGATCAGCAGGTCGCCCGGCTTCCATTGATGCCAGTAGGTGAATTGCGGCTGCGTCACCCAGTCGAGCAATTCTGCCAGCAGGGCATCGCTTTCCTTCCGGTCCATACCGACCACATGCGAGGCATGGCAGCCGATCACCAGCGACTTGCGGCCGGACTTGTGAGGCCAGACCAGGCTGTGGGTCTTGTCGGGAATGCTGCGCCAGTAGGCGACGTTTTCCGCTGTCGGAGACACGTCCGCGCGGCTCATCGATGTCGCGAAGCTGTGCACGACTTTGAGCCCTTCCAGCCGCGCCTTCATCTCGGGCGAGAGCGCTTCATAGGCGGCATAGGAATTGGCGAAACCCGTCTGCCCGCCTTCCTTGGAAAGAACGCGCCCGGTCAGCAGCGAGGCGAACACCGGCACATCGTCATGCGTGCCATCCATGTGCCAGAGCCACGAGCCCTTGAGGTATTCGGCCTTGGCATTGATCCCGCCGTCGAGCGTGACCTTGAAAATGCCCTTCTCCCCCTCCGAACGCAGATTGCCCATCATGTCGGCAAGCTGCACCTGCTGTTCGTCGGTGAGGTTCAGTTCGGGAAAGACGAGCACGCCGCGTTCGACCAGCAGTTTGCGCAATTGCGCCGCCGTTTCGGGTTGCAGCACATTCTCGGGGCTTCCGATGATCTTCGATCCGATCGCCGGTGTCAGATCGACTGCTTCTATTGCCATGTGATCCCTCTCCCTTCCGCAGGCAACGCGCCCATGCACCTGCCGCGAATTATTAGTCCATTTGGCCTATTTTTAGATCTACATCCGCCAACCTGTCAAGCGACAGGCACAGGTCGTCCGGCTGAGGAGATTACCAGTGGGCGCGCCCGGCGATCAGGGTGCCCACCATGCCATCGACCCAGGCTTCGCGCTCTGCCTGCGTCACCTGTTCATCGCGCAAGATGGCGAAGCCATACCAGCCGCGCAGCAGCAGGATGAAGCACTCGGCCGGAACCTCCGGGCGACGACAGGCAATGCCGTCCGCCTGCGCGCAGTGGCGAATGAAATCGGTGATCTGCTCGATGCCGACGCGGGTGCTCTCTATTGCCGCGCGCGCCACTTCGGGAAACTGGTTGGCCGCGCCGTAAACGAGGCGATTGACCTCGAGATAGTCCCCCTCGAGGCTGTAAGACAGGGCGCGGTTGGCATAGGCCTTCAGCCCTGCCCCCAGATCGGGCGCATCCTGCGAGCCGAGCGAAGTTGCCGCGGCCATGCGCGCAATCTGCTGCGTCATGATTGCCTGGAACAGCGCTTCCTTGGTTTCGTAGCGGGCCTGCAGCGTCGTGCGCGCGACATTGGCCGCCTTGGCAATGCTGCGCATTGATGCACCGCCATAGCCCTCACGGATGAACTCGCCCAATGCCGCCGCCAGCAACTGGTTTTCGATCTCCGCCGAATCCTCGCTGGTCGGCCGTCCGCGTGAACGCGACGAAGGCGCGGAAGCCCTTACCTTTCGCCGTACTGCTTGCCCTGTTCCCGTCATAGCATTCCACTAGCAAATTCCTGCCGGCTTTCGAAAGCGGCTGCGGCCCCGCCGCCCGAAAATTGGCTTGCGAATAAATAGTCCATGTGGAAGTTTAAATAAACCGATGTCGGAACGAGTCCGCGAAAACGGACCACGAACGGGAGAGAGCAGGCATGCAACGCGACAAACCAGGCCGCCTGGTCGACGAAGGCCCGCGGATCGCGCAAATCGATTTCACCGGCTACCGCATGCGCGTCCCCACGGACCGATACTACAGCCCCGAATTCGCCGAACGCGAGCGCGACCGCCTGTGGCTGCGGACATGGCAGATCGTCGGCCGCTGCGACGACATTCCCGAAACCGGCGACTGGCTGGAATACAAGCTGTTCGACCAGTCGTGGATCGTGGTGCGCGGCCGCGATGACAAGATCCGCGGCTTCGTCAATGCCTGCCGCCACCGCGGCAATGCCTTCTGCGAGGGCAAGGGCCATGCGGCGCGCTTCACCTGCCCCTATCACAACTGGTCCTACGGCCTCGACGGCAAGCTGCTCGCCGTGGCCCGGCCCGATTTCGACGGCACGCTGGAGGAATTCGTCGGCGCCAAGGAGGAACTCGGCCTGATCGAGGTGCCGGTAGAGACCTTCGCGTGCTTCATCTTCCTCAACCCGGACCGCGATGCCCCGCCCCTGTCCGAATTTCTGGGCGAAGCGGTGGAACTTCTGGGGCCTTACCGGATCGAGGAGATGATCCCCTACGGCTTCAACGTGCGCGAGGAGATCGCCTGCAACTGGAAAGTCGTGCTCGACGCCTTTCAGGAAGGCTATCACATCCAGGGCGTCCACCCTGAGCTGGTCGCGGCCATGGACGAATCCCAGGAACGCTACGTCTTTTGCGGCGATCACAGCGTCGCAACGGCCCCCTTCGGCTCCTCGAATCTCGGCGACAGCAGCCTGGAAGAACAAGTCGCGGCGATCCACGGCCTGCCCGCCACGTTCCCCGCAGTGGCCGATTCCCTACCGCGTTTCGACAAACTGCTCGCAAACTATCGTGACGCTGACGGCAAGCTGCCCGCCTCGGGCGAAGTGCCGTTGCGCACGCTGCTGCAACAGGCGATGCGCCAAAGCTGGGAAGCCAAGGGCCTCGATGTGGGCGGGCTGACCGACAACCAGCTCAGCGACAACCACTTCTGGATCCTGTTCCCCAACTTCTTCCTGACCATCCATGCCGGCGAAGGCACGCTGATCATGGCCTTCCCGCACGAGGACGGCGATCCCAACCGCTGTTATTGGCACGTCCAGAACCTGCAGTGGTTCCCGCCCGAGGAACGCGCGACAAACCGGACGCCGCTGAGGCAGGTGCCCGAGGGCGAGCACTACCCCTACTTCCTCGCGCTGGAGCAGGACTACGAGCAGATGCAGCACCAGCAGCGCGGCCTGCGCAACAAGGCCCAGCCGTTCCTGACGCTGACACGGCAGGAAGTGCGCCTCGCCCACTATCATGCCGCGCTTTCCAGCTGGGTCGAACCCGAAAGCCCCCACTGATCCGCGCTGCCACGATCAACAAGACAATTCAGGGAGAAGACCCGCGATGGAAATCATCACCGCCACGGCCACGACGAACGAAAAAGGCCCGCTGACAAAACTCGTCGAGGCATACAGCGAAGCAGTCGGGCAACTCGCAGCACAAGGCATTTCCTCTCCCAGCGACTGGGAACCGCTGTCCGAGTACATCGCCACCGACGAGTTCAAGCGCGTCGGCGCCTATCTGGAGGAGCTGGACTGGGATCAGTACTGCCGTTTCATGACCGACTGGGTCGGCGGCGGCACCCGCTTCGAAATGGACATGTTCCGCATCACCGAGGCCGGCCGCGTCGTCGTGCAGGAGATCGAGGAACGTCACTATCGCGGCGATGAATTCATCCGCAAGAACGTGATCGCGCTCTACGTCTTCAACGAACAGAAGAAGATCGTGCACCTCGACATCTACGAACAGGCCAGGGATTCCGGCCGCTGGATTCAGGAAGCCGCCAGCGCGGCCATGGCCTGAACGGGAAAGTCGTTGTGTGCCTCAGGCAGCGCAAGCGACCAACCGATGACCGCCCTGTGAGCGGCCATCGGCGTCTGTCCTGTCAGTGACGGGTCACAACCCCAGGTTATACAACCGGGACGGATTGTCCTGCAGGATTTTTTTGCGAACCTCGAAGGGCTGGTCACCCAGCGCCTCCACGATGTGCGACTGCACATCGGGGTAGAGCGACGTGGGATGCGGAAAATCGGTTTCGAACAGGATGTTGTCGGCGCCAATGATGTCGATCTGGGTCTTGGGACCCAGCTTCTCGAACCAGAACGTGGTCCAGAAGTTTGAGCGGAAATACTCCCAAGGCCGCTTGTCGGGCAGGCTGGCCGGGTCGGGTAGCATTTCATCGAACTGGTGTTCGAGCATTTCGAGCGCGAAGGGCACCCAACCCATGCCCGCCTCGATCAGCCCGATCTTGAGCTTGGGGAAACGGTCGAGCAGGCCGGAAACCATCCAGTTGCCCAGCGTCGCCGCGCAGGCGAGCGAGTGCATGATCGGCTGGATCGTCAGGCGCTTCTGAAACGTAAAGCCGTCCCAGATCACCGTGCCCGGATCGATCGCGGCATTGATGTGGAAATTGATCGACATGCCGGTTTCGTTGCACATCTCGAGCACGTCGGCCCAGTGATCGGTCATGTAGCCCGGAATGCCGAACATCTCCGGCTTGTCAGGCAGGACGAAGCCCTTGAGCCCGCAGTCGATGCAGCGGCGCGCCTCGGCGTTCATCGCCGCCTTGTCCCAATAGGGCAGGTGCGCCATGTTGAAGATGCGCTGGCCGGATTCCTCCTGATACTCCATCGAGGCGTCGTTGAAGATCCGCAGGATGTCGACCGCCAGTTCGTTGTCTCCCAGCGACATGAGCATGCCCGGCTGCGTCACGCCCGAATTCTGGAAGCAGATGTGCGCCCAGACGCCCATGTCGTCCATGATCTGCAGGCGCGGCTTGACCTGATAGGCGCCGGGAATGGATTCCTCGATCGTCGGGAAAGCCAGTTTGCCCAGCAGCTTGTTATAGTCCTTTCGGATCACGTTGCCGCCGGTCGAACCGCAATTGCGCTCACCGATGTACCAGCGATCGACACCGTCGGTATCGCGGCGCAGGTAGGGCACCTTGTCCTTGTACTTCGCCGGTGCACGCGAGGTAAAAAGGTCGGGCGCCTCGGTGAAATGGGTGTCGCAATCGACGATCTTGATCCCTTCCAGCAGCGGATCGAGACCGCCGTTCTGGGTGGAATAATCGACTTCGCGGATCGTGCCGCCGGGGGTGTAGCCTTCCGCAGCCCAGTACTTGCGGGCGGTTTCGGCAAGCTCCTTGTCATCGACGTCGGCCATGTTTTTGCTCCTCTCTCCAATAGCAGACGGGCACTTCCAGCCTGGCCGGCGCCCGGCACCCATTCTGGCTAACGCGCAGGCAGGCGGAGAGCCAATGCAAATAGGAGAAAATGCTATAGAGGAAACGAATATGATGGCCCGCTAACGGCTTGGCTGCGCATATTCAGCGCCGGGCAGGAAGCGCTCAGAAAAGAAGCTGCACGTGCGACGGGTTTCTCTCGGCCAGTTCGACGATCTCGGCCTTGATCATCTCCTTCACCCGCTCCAGCGCCCGCGGATATTGTCCGCCGGGATAGGTGCCCAGAACCATATGGCGGGACAGGCGATGGCCTGAGATCGGCGCATAAGTCAGCGCACCGCGTTCCGCCTCGTGCGAAACGGCCGAATGGGGAAAGACCGAATAGCCGATCCCCGCCTCGACATAGGATTTCGTAAGCTGAAAGGAATCCGCATAGGCCGGGAAGTTACACTTGCCATCCGTCAAACCCGACAGGATTTCGACGAGCGCGCGGATCGGCGGCGGATGGTTGGGCGGGCTCGGTAGCACCAGGGGAAGCTGCGCCAGATCCTCCACGCTCACCGGATTGTCGATGGAAAGGCCCGCGTCGGCCGAACCGGCCAGAACCAGTTCCTCGACGAACAGATCCTCGATCTCGCAGCGCCATTTGGTGTCGGTCGGCGGCGCGTTGAGCAGGGCGATATCGATCTCGCCGCGCTCCAGCGACTTGAGCATCTGCCCGGCCGATCCCTCGACGATGTGCACCGCCATGTTGGGAAAGGCGCTCGCGCGCCGCGCCAGCGGACTGGCCAGGGCATCGATGGCGCTCGACGGCATGCCGAACACGACACTGCCCCCGATCTGGCTGGAGTGCGACTTGATCTCGTCCAGCGCCATTTCGAGCTGGCGCAGCGGCCCCAGAATGCGCGTGCGCAGTTCCAGGCCGTCACGGCTGAGCACCATGCCGTCGCGGCGGCGGGTAAACAGCGAGACGCCCAGTTCCTCTTCCAGCAGCCGGATCTGCCGGCTCAGCGAGGGCTGGCTGAGATTCACCTGCTCGGCCGTGGCGTTGAGCGAGCCGAACTCGGCCACCTGCAGGAAATAGCGCAAACGCCGGATGTCCATCGTCTTCCTCACCCCTATAGAATAAGCGTATATGTGATGGACATTTTTGACATTGTCGATGCCTGCATCCCCCCACTAGGACAGAATCCACACATGCCCCCGGTTCGGGCGGCCTTCGTGCGATACGAACAAGAACGGGAGATCAGGATGACACGGGTGATGAAGGGCATTCGCGTCCTCGAAGTGGCGCAATATACCTTCGTTCCGGCGGCTGGCGCCGTACTGGCGGACTGGGGCGCAGACGTGATCAAGGTGGAGCATCCCGTGCGCGGCGATGCCCAGCGCGGATTCCTGCGCGTGGGGAGCGTGCCCGTCACGCCCGATCGCAATACGGTGATGGAGCACCCCAACCGGGGCAAGCGCAGCGTCGGCATCGACGTGTCGAGCGAAGAAGGGCGCGAGTTGATCTATCGCATCGCGCGCACCGCCGACGTGTTCCTGACCAACTACCTGCCCGACGTGCGCCAGAAGCTGCAGATCGACGTGGAGCATATCCGCGCGATCAATCCGAACATCATCTACGCACGCGGCAGCGCCTTCGGCGACAAGGGGCCCGAACGCCGGCTCGGCGGGTTCGACAGCACCGCGTTCTGGAACCGGGGCGGCATCGGTTTTGCCCTCACGCCCGAGGAACTGCCCGGCGTGATGTCGCAGGGCATTCCGGCTTTCGGCGATACCATCGGAGGAATGAACATCGCCGGCGGCATTACGGCGGCCCTGCTGCACCGCGAACGCACCGGCAAGGCGAGCGAAGTCGACGTTTCGCTGATGAGCACGGCCGCATGGGCCATGGCCTCCAGCTTGTGCCTGACGATGGAAACCGGCGCCCAGATCCGCTCTCCCTACCCCGGTTCGGGCGCGACGCCGGGCAACCCCTTCATGGGCAATTTCCGCACTTCGGACGGCGGGACGATCAACCTGACCATGATCACGCCGGGGCCCTATATCCGCGACACCTTCGAACATCTTGGGCTGGCGGAATACGCCGATGATCCCCGGTTTGCCGAAGTGAAGGACCTGCTCGCCAACTGGGAGGCTGCCGGTGCCCTGGTAAGAGACGCGATCGCCAGCCAGCCCTTTGCTTATTGGCGCCAGCACCTCAAGACACTGAAGGGCCAATGGGCCCCGGCCCAGAGCCAGAAGGACGTCGTCACCGACGATCAAACTCTGGCCAACGACACGATCTTCGAAGTGGAAGGTTCGGGCGGCGAGCCGATCCGGCTGATCCGCAATCCCGTGCAGTTCGACCATGCCCCGGTAGAGACCACCCGTGCTCCGCAGGCCTCCGAGCATACCGAGACGTTCCTGATGGAACTCGGCCTCGAATGGGACGAGATCGAAAGCCTGAAATCCAAGGGCGCGATCGCATGACGCGCCTTTCGGACTATGCGGAGAAGTATCAGGGCATCGCCATGACCCGCGAGGGCGGCGTCCTCGAAATGACGCTCCATACGCGCGGTGGCCCTGCAAAATGGGGCTCCTCGCCGGATTCGCTGCACGGCGAACTGGGCGATGCCTTTCTGGACGTGGCGCGCGATCCGGAAAACAAGGTGATCGTGCTGACCGGCACGGGCGAGAGCTTCATCGACGGCTTCGATCCGTCGCTGTCCTTCCCGGAGCCGGACATGGCCTCGATGTGGCCGCGCATCTACGACGAAGGCAACGCCCTGCTGCAGAACCTTCTCGCCATTCCGATGCCGATGATTGCCGCCGTCAACGGCCCTGCCCTCATCCATGCCGAAATCCCCGTGATGTGCGACATCGTGCTTGCCGCCGAGCATGCCGAGTTCGCCGATCTGGCGCACTTTCCCAACGGCACGGTGCCCGGAGACGGCGTCCATGTGATCTGGCCGATGCTGCTGGGCCCCAACCGGGGGCGCTACTTCCTGCTGACCGGGGAACGGATCGGAGCATCCGAGGCAAACCGGCTCGGCGTGGTCGGCGAAGTCCTGCCCCCGGCAGAGCTTCTCCCGCGCGCCCGCGCCCTCGCCCAAAGCATGGCCGCCATGCCGACGGCGGCGCTGCGCTACACCCGCTCGCTCCTGACACGCGAACTGCGGCGCAGGATGGCGGACGAACTGGCGAGCGGACTGGCGCACGAGGCTCTGGCAACGCTGGTGACCGACAAGGGCTGATCGCCTGGCCGAGACCATCGCCGTGGCCGACATCATCTCGGGCGGGCGCCTCTACACCACGCTCGTGCCCGGCTACGTCGAGGCCGAGTTCGCCATGTTCGGCAAGTCCCTGAAGGACCGGGCGCGGCTGATGGACGAAGGGCTCGAGGTTATTGCCCGGGCGCTTTCCGGCAAGCGCTTCATGTACAGAGAGCGTGAAGTCTTCGTCCGCCCGCTTACCGTCAACCGGCCCCCACGCCTGCTTGTCGGCGGCGGGGTTCCGGCGGCCGCGCGGCGCGCTGCGAAGCATGGATTCGGGTTCTGGGTGCTCCAGCCCGAGATGATGCCCGAAAGCCAGAAGCTCATCGCGCTCTACAAGGAAGAATGCGCCAAGGCCGGCCACGCGCCGGGGCCGATCATGTCGACCCACCCGGCCGATCATGTCGCCCTCGATCCCGATGCGACATGGGAGCAGATCGGCCCCCACATTCTCCATCTGGTGCGCAGCTATGCCTCATGGGCCAGCGACGTCGACACCACGACCTCGCCCTTCTACGGTCTCGACACCGTCGATGCGATCCGCAATGCGGGCATCATCAACGTGATGACGCCGTAGGATGCCGTGGCCTTCGCCAGCAAGACCGACATCTCGCTGACGCCGCTGATCTCCGGCCTACCACCGAAGCTCGGCTGGGAAATGCTCGAACTCTTCGCGTCCGAGGTGCTGCCCCAAATCCGCGCGGCAGGCTGACATAGCGCGCCGCTTGCGAAAGCGGACCAACCGAAGAACAGGCTTCCAGAAAAGGTTTCCGGCCAGTCCGGATCGATCGTGGAGAGGACAGATGAGGAGGATTTCATTCGACGGCCGCGTGGGCATTGTGACGGGTGCCGGCGGCGGCCTTGGCCGAGCCCATGCCCTCGAAATCGCCCTGCGCGGCGGCAAGGTTCTGGTCAACGATCTGGGGGGCGACGTGGCCGGGCGCGGCGGCTCGGCTTCGATGGCAGAGACAGTCGTGGAGGAAATCCGCAAGGCCGGAGGCACGGCGGCGGCGAACCACGATTCGGTTGCATCGACGCAAGGATGTGAAGCGATCGTCGCGCAGGCCATCGCCGAATTCGGCAAAGTCGACGTGCTCGTCAACAATGCGGGGATCATGCGCAACGCGACTCTCGAAAACACCAGCGACGAAGATTGGGACGCGGTTATCGCGACGCACCTGACCGGCAGTTTCAAGCTGACGCGTGCCGTATGGCCGCACATGAAGGCCCAAGGCTACGGGCGGATCGTCTATACCGCATCGAGCGCAGGAATTTTCGGAAATCCCATGGTCGGCGGATATGGCGCCGCCAAGGCCGGCATCGCGGGCCTGATGAACGTCGCCGCGCTGGAAGGCGAAAGCCACGGCATCCTGTGCAATGCGCTGATGCCCCATGCCATCAGCCGCATGGCCATGCAGGCCGCGGCGGACTGGGCCGGCAAGCTCGAAGGCATCGACGAGCCCATGCCCGATGCCTGCGGCAATTCGATGAATCCCGAATTCAACACCCCTCTGGCCATCTATCTGGCGAGCGAGGCGTGCACGGCCACGCACGGACTGTTCTCGCAATGCCTCGGCAGAGCAGCGCGCGTGTTCATCGGCGCGACGCCGGGCTGGCAGGCACAGCGTCAGGCCCCGCCCAGCGTGGAAGACATCGCAGCGCACTGGGACGAGATCTGCGATACCGCCAACGGCTTCGACATCCCGCTAGCCGCGCGTCAGGAACACGAGATCGTGCTGTCGCGGGGGTAGCAGGCCGGAAACGTCGATACGGACAGTCCCGCATCGGCGACCGGCTGGAGTCATCCCATTCCGAGTTCGGCCACCGTCTTGCGGTCATAGTAGTCGCGGAACATCACGATCTTGCCATCGACGACCCGGGTTGCATTCATCACCGGCAGCGGCATGTGCTTGTCTCCGATGATGTGATCATCCAGCCTTTCGCACAGAACCCATTCGCCGTTCAGCGCGATGTTCAGGACATCGACGTCAACGCGGGTCAGATGCTCGAAGCACTTGTCGAGCCAGGCTCGGATCGCCTGCCGCCCGACCATCGGCGCCTTTTCGGGTACGTTGTCGTAGACGCCGTCTTCCGCAAAACAGGCGACCATGCCGGCGGCATCGCGCACCGCCCACATCTTCACGAAATCCCGCACGATCTGTTCGTTGTCCATTGCCTTTCCTCTCCCTTTCCATCCGGGACGCGGCCGGTCCTGTGATGGCTTGCGCGCAGGCCCGCGCGGCGTGCCGCTAACCTGCGATAGTGATCCCGCCATCGACGACGAGGCACTGCCCGTTGACATAGGTCGCCGCCGGCGAGGCCAGGAACACGATGGCCGAGGCGATGTCGTCCGGCTCGCCGATCCTCCCGCATGGCGTGCGTCCCGCCACGTGCTGCAGGAACGCCTCGGGCACGTGGCTCGTACCCTCGGTATGGATCAAACCCGGAAGCACGGCATTGACCCGTACGCCCAGCGGGCCGAGATCGACCGCGGCGGCGCGCGTCACCGCGTTGAGTGCGGCCTTGGCGGAACTGTAGTGGGCATTGCCCGGTCCGCTGGGCCGCAACGATTCCATCGATGAGACATTGACGATCGCGCTGCCCGGCGTCATCCGTCGCGCCGCCTCGGAAATGCAGCGCAGCGGCGCCATCAGGTCGACCGCATAGGTCCGCTCGATGATCTCCCAGTCGACCTCGGGCAGGCGCGGCCCATGCGGATAGATGCCGGCATTGTTGACCAGAATGTCGAGGCGACCGAACGCACCCACGGTCGCCTCGACAAGCTCTTCCGGTCCGCTTGCGCTGGCAATGTCTCCTTCCACGGCAAGAATGCTCGCGCCGGATGCCCGCAAGTCGGCGGCGGCCTGCTGCAAGGCTTCACCGTCCCTGTCGGCCATGGCGACGGCTGCTCCGGCCTCGGCCAGCGCACGGGCCGCTACCCTGCCGATACCCGCCGCAGCCCCGGTTACGATCGCAACGCGACCGTCCAGGCGAAAACGCTCGGTCATGCCTGGTGCTCCTGCGCTTTATGCCGGGGTCAGAGCAAGCGGAAGATAGTCGATGCCGAACGTTCGTCCGGTGTGATAGCGATAGGTTTCGCCGTCACGAATGCGGATGTCGCGAAAGCGCGAGAGGAACTCCTCGACCACCATGCGCAATTCGCGCTTGGCAAGGTGGATGCCCAGGCAATTGTGGGTCCCCGTGCCGAACGCGATGTGCCGGGACTTGCGCTCGATATCGACCTCGTGCGGATTGGCGAAGACGGACGGATCACGATCCGCCAGCGAGAGCGGCAGATTCACTTCCTCGCCCTTCTTCATCTCGATACCGTGAAACGTGCAATCCTTCGCCACTTCGCGGTGCGTGACCACGACCGAGAAGGCCCGGCAGAATTCCTCGACGGCATTCGGGATCAGCTCCGGGTTTTCGCGCAGCCGCTGCTGCAGTTCCGGATGGGTCGCGAGATGGCGCATCGTCCAGCCCAGCGTGGAATAGACAGTGTCGAGACCGCCTACGTAGAGCACGTAGAACATGCCCATCAGTTCCAGGTGCGTCAGCGGACGTCCCTCGTACTGCCCGTTGACCATGTCGCGCAGGAAGTCGTTGCTGGGCGAGACCTTCTGCTTTTCCTTGTGGGCCTTGAGGTATTCGTAGACCGACCTTGCCGCTTTCATGCGCTCCATCGGATCGGGCGCACGCATCAGCTTTTCTTCCCAGCCGATGAAGTCATCCACCTTCTCGCGCGGCATCCCCATCAGGTCGAGGAAGATGTACGACGGAAACGGAATGGCGAACTTCCCGATGAACTCGCAGCCGCCATCATTCTCGAACCTGGAGATCAGATCGACGCAGGCGGCCCGCACGGCGGCCTCGACGCCCTTGATCGCCTTGGGCGTAAAGTGCGGGTTGAGAATGCGGCGGTAGCCATGGTGCGCGGGCGGATCGATCTCGATCGGGTTCAGGCGTATGTTCTCGCCTACCAGGTCCGCGATCATCCCGGTGCGTTCGGCGCCGAAGCGCTCGTAGTCCATGAAGACCTCGGAAACGAAGTCGTATCGCGTGACCACCCATCCAGGCCGGCCATAGCTGGCGTCGGTCGACCATATTACCGGCGGCCCGTCGTGAAGGCGGCAAATGGCCTGGAAGGGATCGCCGCCCTCCATGGTAAAGGCATCGAAGCGGTGGTCCCATACGAGTTCCGGCGGAACGTGGGCCGGCACTTTTGCAGCCAGATCGACAGTATCGGACATGTTGCTCGTTCCCCCTCCCCAACAGTGCTGTTCAGGTCGTTCGTGGCCTGAGCGTCACGCTGCCGGTTGCCGCCCGGGCCCCCTGCCTCAGCGCCTGTTCGAGTTCGCCGAGGTATTCGACGAAGCGTTCGCGCCCCAGCGGCGTGACACGGCACGTCGTCAGCGGACGGCGGTTGGTCAGGTCCTTGTGAATCGAAATGAAGCCCGCCTCTTCGAGCACGGCCAAGTGCCGGTTAAGATTGCCATCGGTAAGGCCGCACATCCGCTTGAGCTGCGCGAAGGCGAGGCCCTCGGGCTGTCCCGCCAGCGAGGTCACGATACCCAGGCGCGCCCGTTCGTGAAAAATCCTGTCGAGGCCGTTGAAGGCAAACGGTGCCTCTTCCCTGGAATCACCCGCCATGAGGGATACGCTCCTTGTCCGAAATAACCCATGCGATCGCGAGGTGACCGACGACGATCGGCCCACCGGCCATAAGCGGCGTCAGGCTGCCGTGATGACCGGCCAGGAACAGGCCGACCGCGCCCGAAAGCAGGCACCATGCCGCCGGCCAGATGATGTTGCGCGGCAACGAGGAATAGCTCGCGAACGCCACGAAACCGATCATCATCTGCCAGAACCCCGGCAGGATCCAGGTGACCTGCGGCGCATACGTAAGCACGGCGCCCCCGACCGCGGCCGAGACGGCGAAGGCTGGCAGGACCAGACGCATCGCCGAGAACAACATCGGGCTGGCCATTCCATCGTTCTCGCGCAGCGTGTGCACGATCGCCTCTATGGCGATGGCAGCGCATCCTCCGGCCAGCAACAGCCCCCAGGTGATCGCGATCTGCCAGTCGCTGGCGGCAAAACGCCCCGGCCAGACAATCTGCATGACCACAACGAGCAACGAAAGCAGGCCAATCATCCCCACCGCTTCAGGCGCATAGCCGCGAAAGCGCGTGCTCGCTGCCAGTTGCGCGCGTATATCCGCTATCTGCGCAATCGCCTGTTGAACGTCAGACATCGCATCAACCTCCACTTTGTTATGCAAAGTAAGTAAGTATACCAGAACGTCAAGTGCTTTCGCGAGACCAATGCTACGCGCACCTGCGAGCCGAGAGCCGCCTGCGACGAACCGTCGGGCCCCGCAGCAAGCCATGTCAGGCGCGCGGCGACGTCAGAGCAGCCCGGCTTCCGCCGCCTTGTCGGCGCAGGCTTCGAAATATGCGATGTGCTCATCGCCCGTCGCGAAACCCAGTCCCATCGAATTGATGGTCGCATGCGTGCCTCCTGCATCGCGCCAACGCTGCGCGGTCTCGATCGCCTGATCGGCCGTCTTCGCGCGCAGCATCTGACACTGCTTGCCGAATCCAGCGGCATCGCGCCCGGCCTCCCGCAGATAGCCATCCAGCTTCCCAAGCTGCTCGAAGGCATCCGCCGCACCGTCGGCGAAGATGAAGCCGTCACCGATCTGCGCCGCACGGTGCAGCGCGACATCGGCGAAGCCACCCATCCAGATCGGGATTCTACGCTCCGGGCGCGGCACCAGCGCTGCCCGGTCGATCGTGTCGAACGCGCCCTCGAAGCTGACCAGTTCCTCGCTCCACAGGCGCCTCAGCAGCATGACCTGCTCTGCCATGCGCCTGCCCCGCTTCGAGAAATCCTGGCCCAGCGCCTCGTACTCGACATAGTTCCAGCCAATGCCCACGCCAAGGCGAAGCCGTCCACCGGAGAGCAGATCGACATCGGCGGCCTGCCGCGCAACCAGTGCGGTCTGGCGCTGGGGCAGGATCAGGATACCGGTAACCAGCTCTATGCGCAGCGTGATGCCGGCGAGATAGCCGAACATCACGAAGGGATCGTGGAAAGGGTCCTTCTCGGTATAGGGGCCCCACAACCTGGGTTCGCGGTCGTGAGAGGCACCCAGGACGTGATCGTAGGCAACGAAATGATCGAAACCGAGTTCCTCGGCCGCCAGCCCGATCGCGCGCACGGCGGCCGGATCGCCGCCAAGCCCGTTCTGCGGATAGATGATGCCCAGTTTCACGCTCGCTCTCCCTCTCGCGATCCGGAATGCCCGGCCACTCCGGTTGTCCTAGCCCTGTCGTGCCATTTCGAAGCTTCTGGCCATGTGCTCGCCGAAGCCGTTTTCGACCGGATGGAAGGTCCAGCAATCGCTGTCATCGCGGATCGCGTCGATCTGGTCCGCAACCGTGTCCATGGTCCATTCCGGCCTGTATACCCCCCTGGTCTCGGTAATGAAGGCCCGGGCGATGCGGCCCGCCATCGAGACATACATCTCGCCCGAGACGCTGCAGCTTTCATGCGCCAGCCAGCCGACAACCGGCGCGACGAGATCCGGCCCCATGGGCGGGTACTGCGAGATGTCGAGCCCTTCGGCCATGCGCGTCACCGCTCCGGGCAGGATCATGTTCGACTTCACGCCAAATTCCCTGCCCTCGATCGCAACGATGTTGTTGAGGCCGATCATGCCCGACTTGGACATCGCGTAGTTGACCACGCCGGGCATCGAATAGAGACCGCCGATCGACCCGGTCAGCACCACGCGCCCGTAGCCATCCTTTACCATCCGCTCGAAGGCGGGGCGCACGACGTGGAAGGCGCCCAGCAAGTGCACGTCGAGCACGGCGCGAAAATCCTCGTAGCTCGTCTCGGCAAGGTTGGCGAAGCGGTTGTTTCCCGCATTGTGGATCAGCACGTCGATCCGGCCGAAGACATCGAGCGCGGCCTCGATGATGGCCTTGCCCCCTTCGGGCGTGGCGACACTGTCGGTGCTGGCAACGGCCTCTGCACCCATGTCGCGAAGCACCCCGGCCACTTCCCCGGCCGGCCCCGCATCGCCTCCGGAACCGGAAAGCGCGCTGCCGTTGTCGTTGACGACGACTTTCGCCCCCAGCGAGGCAACCAGTTCGGCATAGGCCCGGCCCAGCCCCCGCGCACCTCCGGTCACGACGACCACGCGATCGTCGAAGCGGCGTTCGGAAGGACTGCGGTTCATTGTGTTCTCCATATTCCTCTTCCCGCGGCAACCTTTCGCTGCGGCAACGCATAGTCAGCTACAGCAATCGCAGGCTTCGGGCTTGACCTATCCGGACTAACTGCGCCCCCTCAAGCCTTGCTGAACCATCCGGGCCAATAGGGCTTGATACTCCAGGTGCGCGGATCGGTCTCGTCGTGCAGGGATGCCGAACGTCGCGTAAGCCTGGGCCTTGACCGAGTTGAACCGGCCATAGCTGACCTTGCCCTGCCCGCTGGTCTCCGAGCTCGGCTCCGCGGTCGTGACGATAATCGCGCCGCCGGTCGTGTTGCGACCGAACAGCGTGCCCTGCGGCCCCTTCAGGACCTGGATATTCCGCACGGTGAGCAGGTCGAAGTCCGAAAGACAGGTGTTCGCCTGGAAGAACCCGTCGACGTAGATGCCCACGTTGGGGCCGCCACCCGATGTCGTGATGGCCGTGCCCACGCCGCGGATGGTGGGCTGCACGGCCTGCACCATGATCGCCGCGCTTTGGCCAACCTTCTAGCACGCAATTCGGTCGCGTTGACTAACTAGGTATATAGGTCCCCTATCAAAGGGATCCTGCCTCAGAATTGCAGATGTGACTTGACCAATGTGGACAAACTGAACGGCCAGTGGAACAATCCGCCCGGCCGATACACGCCTTCCTTCGAGACGGTTCGGCAGATGAAGCCAAGGACCGGAGTCGTTCGTGTTGCATGCTGAAGCCGAGGGCGAGTTCGAAAGGCTCAATGCACCACTGCTGCGTCACTTCGCATCGCTGGTAAACGAACTGGGCGGTGACCTGCCTGATCTTCTGCGAAGAGCCGATATCGACGAGGACACCTTTGCCGACGGTTCGGGAAGCCTGACTTATCGTCAGGCCATCCGCCTGCTGGAAATCGCCGCCGAAGCGCTCGCTTGCCCCGACCTGGGGATGCGCCTTGCTTTCCGTCAGCGTGGCGGGCGCATGTTTGGCCCGCTGGGACAGGTGATGCGCAACTCGCGCACCTTCGGCGAGGCGTTGAAGTTCGCCTGCGATCACAGCAATGCCCACAGCCGCGCGGCCCGCCTGTGGTTGCAGCAGGTTACCGACGAAGGCCATGTCTTCGCCGGGCACGAACTGCTGCTGGGCAACATCGCGAACCGGGCGCAGGCCATGGAACAGATCCTGCTGATCGGCCATCTGGAAGCCATGGAGATGACCGGGGGCTATGCCCGGGCCCGAAGAATCCATTTCCGTCATGAACCGGTCGCGCCGCGGGAGACCTATCGGCGACAGTTCGGATGCGAGGTATGCTTCGGCGAGCCTGTCGACGGCATGGTCTTCTCTGCCGAAGACCTTGCCAGCCCGATCCTGCAGCAGAGCCACCGCATTCATCAGGAGATGGTGGCCTTCATCGAACGGAACTTTCCGCACCAGCGCCTGCCCTTCCACGCGGAAGTACGCGGGCTCATCATGCGCAGGCTCGCACAGGGCGACTGTTCGAACAGCGAGGTCGCACGGGCCATGAACATTCACCACCGCACGCTTCGCCGGCGCCTCACGCAGGAAGGCAGCCGGTTCCAGGCCGTGAAGGACGAGGTTCGCCGGGATCTCACACTGTACTACCTCGAACGCACCGCGCTGGACTTTCGAAGCATCTCGGAGAAGCTCGGGTTTGCCGAACAGTCAATTTTCTCGCGAAGCTGCCGGCGCTGGTTCGGGCAATCGCCAAGCAAGCTGCGTCAGGCGCTTTTGGAGCCGGTAGCCCCGGGGCACACCGGAAGTTGAAACGACCGGCTCAGGGGCGAAGGCGCAGCCTGCACAGCACGGCACGATGATCCGAGCCTGCCACCGACAGCCCCCTGCAGCCCAGGCTGTCCCAATGCCCGTCGCTCAGGACATGGTCGATCGGAACCACGGCGGGGAAGAAGAGGTTGGCAGGATAGCTCGGTACATAGCGGTCCAATCGCCGCAAACCGCTTTGCCGCTCCAGTGCCGACAGGGCGAAGCTTCCGGTTGCAAGATTGAAATCGCCTCCGGCGATCGTGGGCAGCCGGTTCCCGGATCTCACCAGATCGACCAGCATGCCCCTGTGGCGTTCCGCCTGCGGCGAGAGCATGCGCGGAAGATGAAGGGTCACCACCCGAAACCGCGCGAACGGCGCCGAGACTTCCGCGGCGAGCAGATCCGGCAGGTCATGCGCATGCAGATCCGGCCGATCGCTGCGCGCCAGCGGCCAGCGGGACACGATGACCAGCGAACACCGCGCGGCGGGGCAGGAAAGGACCCGATGATGCCCGGGCAGCGCTTGTGCCAGAGCCTCGGCCGCTGCACCGTCGGCCTCCTGTATGAAGGCCAGATCGGGGTCGAGTTTCGAGATCATGTCACGCAGGACGAAGGGATGCGGATTGGCGTGATAGGCACTTACCGTCAGGACCCTGACGGTGTCCGTCGCTCCGTCTTGTCGAGGGCTTGCGCGCAGCACGCCGCTGCCGAGCTGGATCAGTGCCAGCGCGGCCCCGATCGTCGCCACCGTCACGGCCGTCCACTGTCGCCGAGCGAAGCCATGGAGTGCTATCAGCGCGAGCAGGATTGCCGTCGGACCCAGGAACGCATTGAGCGTGTCGGCCCAGGCCCACCAGCGCCCACCCTGCCCGATCAAGGGGATCGCCGTCAGGGCCACGGCCGGCAGGAGCTGCAACTGCCTCGGGAAGCGTGGGCGTCGCGTGGCGGCAGCAGAAGCCTCCACGTCATGCACGACGCGATTGCAGCGACCTGACCAGGGCGACGACCGGCACGAAACCGAAATAGCGCACTCCCAGCCGCACCGCACCGAATGCCGTGACGGCCGCGATCAGAATGGACGCAACGGCCGCGCCTTCGGCCGACATCGTCCAGGCCAGCCCCGCAAGCGCCGGCAGGTATAGGACGATGGCCAGATTGTTGATCCGCTGCATGGTGCGCTCATGTCCCGACATGCCGAGCAATTCCGGCGAGCCGGCGGCAAGCATCAGCACGAATTGCCCGACAAGAAGGATGCGCATGGTGGTGGTCGCGGCGACGAACCCTTCACCGAAAAGCCCGAGGAAGACCGGTGCACCGATCCACAGCACGACAAGCGGCCCGAGGCCGAGCGCGAGAACCAGACCTACCGATCCTGCTGCGGTGGCACGCAGCCCCTCGATGTCCCCGCGCGCGGACTGGTCCGCAAAGCGCGGCGAAGCCATTGCCGCGATCGCGACCACCAGCAGGTTGAGGATCAGGGCCAGACGCCATGCCATGGCATATTCGCCGACGGCAGCCTGCGTGGACAGGACGCCGAGCACAAGGGCGGGCATGGCCGCATTGAGCAGTTGCACGATCTCCGTGGTGAACAGTGACCAGCCCAGCGTCATCAGGTTCGCGGTCGGCATCCCGCTCTCCGCTTCGGCGGAACGCGCAGGGAGGAACCACAGCAACAAACCGAAGGACACCAGCGCCGCAACGGACGTGGCGCCGAACAGGAGCAGCATGATGCCGTTCAGGTCGAGCGACAGAGGCAAGGCGCAAAGGCAGAAAAGCGCCGGCCACAACCAGGAATAGATCATCTGGCTGAGTGCGATGCGGTGCAGCCCGGCCAGCGCCCCGCCGGCAGCCGCGCTCAGGCAAAGCGGTACTATCGTCGCGGCACCGAGCACCAGCGGCCAGACAAGCGCGGGGTTATCGAAAACCCGGTCCGCGATCGTTCCCGAAAGCGCCGCCATGAGGCAGGCAACCAGGGCGGAAAGGCATGCGACCCGCGCCATCCCGTTGCGGATTGTGCGGCGCGCCCGTGCTGGCTCGTCACGGGCAAGCGCGCGCGCGACCTCGCGGGTCATCGCCCGGTCCACGCCCAGACGTCCGGCGCCCGCAACCAGAGTGATCACGCTGAACACGATGTAGAAGGCACCTGCAGCGACGAGCCCCAGCTTGCCGGCCACGATCAGGTGGAAGCCATAGCGGCTGGGAATGTCTATGGCCCTCGACCCGAGCGCCCCCACGGCCGATTGCCACATCGGACGCCGGCCCGTCCGCGCCGCGGTGTCGGCATCCTTGCCGATCGAGGCCGAGTTGTCAGTTGCCACTATCGACGATCACGTAAAGAGCGATGCTCTGGACCGGCAATTCGTCGCGCAAGGTACCATTCGACAACGTGATGCTGTTCTGACTGCGCTGGCCTTGCACGAGGCGATAAACCGTCACGTTCCGCGCTCCGGCCGATACGAGGCCGGAAAGGCGCACGTCCACCGGGGCGGGATCGTCGAGCGACTTGTTCACCAGCAGAAGCGTCACCGCCTTGTCGGTAGATCGACGTGCCGCGAATGCCGCGAGCCGATCCGGGTCCGGTCCATCAACAGCCAGCGACAGGTCGCCGAAGGCCCCGTCCTGCCCGTCGTAATTGCGGATCAGCCGCATGGCCTCGTAGACGGGCGAACCTTTGCCCGGCGCCGTCCAGCGGTTCGCGAGATCGAGACCTTCCCTGCCGAAGATGCCCCAGATATCGGCCTGGGCAGTCGCCCCGTTCATGCTGTCATCCCCGCCCCAGTTGTATTCGGTAATGGCGATTGGCGTTCCCGCGGCATAGTAGGTGTCCACCCAGCCGCGAAGACGCGGGATCAGCGCCACTTCGGTGTCGATCCAGCTCCTGGCCTTGTATCCCGTGTCCCACAGCAGGCGGGTGGACTCGTTGCGCCGCAGCTGAACGTCGCGCGGACCGCCATCGGTCCTCGGATACTCGCCGCCCTGGGGATAGAAGTGGACACTCACGACATCGACCGGGTGCCCGGCGGCGCGCCACTGCGCAAGCAGGTAGGGCAGATAGTCCACCCCGCCTGTCTGCTTCGTCCGGTCCAGTTCGTCCGCAGGCTGGTTTTCCGACTTTGCCTGCTGGTCAAAGCCGCTGTCGAAATAGCCGAGCCACCCCCATTCCTCGGGGGCCACGACACGCGCCGAGGGATCGGCTCCATGAATGGCGTTCGCCACGGCAACGACCTTTTGCGCCACTTCAGCGGCATGAGCCCCCACCGGATGCACGGCCCGATGCGTGAGGTGCCACAGGCTCGGCTCGTTATCGACGACGTAGTAGACAACCCCGCCGCTGTCGGCGCGCCCCCAGCGCTGGACAATATCCTGCACCCGGGCGCCGGTTTCGGCGCTTATGTCAACCGAAAGCGCCGCATCGTTCGGATCGTTCCCGCGCAGGAAGCTGCCGTCGGGCTTCACGCCATTGCCCGCATCGGGGAAATAGGCGGTGTCGGCGTCCTGCTGTGGGCCGTACTTGGCGATCGAAAAGGCAGCCAGCTTCGTTCGGCCCGGCCCGAGCTTTGCGGCCCAGCCGATCGCGGGAATGGTTATCATCGCCGCCGCCCCTCCGCGCCGCGCGATGTCGACGAAACCGTTGTGGAACTGGTCGAATATGTCCGCCGTGACGGGAAGGCTCTCGAAGAAGAAATCGGACCCGGCGTTGCGGGCATCGATGCGCCAGTTGTAGAGGCTGGCACTGTTGCCTCCCGAACGGCTGAGCGGAATGTTGAGATCCCTGAGCGTTTCCTCCGTCCCGAAGCTCACACCATATATCGCCGGTGAAATCGCATGCGTCGGCGTGCTGGCATCGACGTCTATTCTCAGCAGGTCGGCAGCGGGCGGCGGCACGCCTGTCCCGCCCTCTCCGGAAGGTCCGCAAGCCATCGTCGCGAAGCAGGCCATGATGCCGAAAAGCCGGCGGACCACTTCGCGCGGCGCCTTCAAGGAACCTGCTCTTCGGTCGCGCCGCGCTGCCGCAGGGACAGCCAGCAATAGCTGAAGGTGGCCATGATCACCGCAATTTCCCCGGGTTGCAGCGTCATGGTCGCGTATAATGGCGAGATAATCAACGTGAACAGCACGTAATCCTGGAGGCCGGCCAAAAACGGGGAATCGAGTTCGCGCCTCACGCGGACCGCGAGCCAGAGCGTCGTCACCAGCAGGCTGACCATCATCATCGCTCCCAGCACGCCGTATTCGAAGATGATCCCCAGCCACGAAATGTCCGCCAGAAAGAAGAAGTGGTTGAAATACCGTGACAGGCCAGCGCTATCGAGCGGGGTGATAGTCCCTACCCCGAAGAACCAGCGCAGAGGGCTGTCTCCGAGAAAGGTCATTGCCTTGACCACCGTCGTCCAGCGCAGATCGAAGCCGGATGCCGAACTCGTATCGAATGCGCTGGAGACGTAGGGGATCTGGAGGACGAGGATCGCGCCGATGCCTGCCAGGCAGAAGGCTGCGATTCGGGTCCGCGGGCTGGCGGCGATCAGCGCCACGGTCAGCAGCGTCGCGGCTGTCGCAAGCACGGTGGCGCGCGTCTTGACGACGCCGACGAGCACGGCCAGCGCAAGCACCAGAACGACCGCGGTCGAAAGCTGCGGCCGCATCAGTTGCGAACGGAACGCCGTAAGGATGGCGATCACCCCGAAGTACATCGGCATGCGGATCCGGTTGCCGCGGTCGTCCGCGCTGAGCAGAGGCGCATCGCCGAACTCGTAGCCGGTCGTGTACCACGATTGGGGCGCGAAGGCCCAAAGCGCCAGCAACACGCCGAAGGTCACGATGGCCCAGATCAGGAAAGCGGTCCTGATCTCATCCATGCTCGGCCGCAGCACCAGCAGCAGGCCAAGGAAGGAAAAGGCATAGAGCATGGGCAGGATCTTCACCTGCGCCGTCAGTCCCAGGAAGAAGGTCTGGTCGAAGGTGAATATGGCGATGAAGCTGGGGGCCAGCACCAGCCATATGAACACGCCCAGCCATTGCAGGAGAAACGGCGGGCGACGGGACAGGAGCACCGGCAGGGCAAGCGGAAGCGAGAGGACCGGGAAGGCCTTGGAAAGAGCCCAGAGCGGAGGCAGGTCCTTCATGTAGTGCATGACCTGGCCGAACAGCGGCAACAGCAGTGCCAGCACCATGATCCGACGCACCCGGCCGGTATCCTCGATGCTGGAAACGCCGTTCATGTCTGCATGTCCACTGGCCATGGCGGTCAGCACGATGCCCTTCACGGCGTTACGATAGCCGAGGTCTGGTTGTTGCCGTCGCCCAGATTGACGTTGAAATGCAGCGCGTCGGGAATGATGCCGTTGATGTGCTGGTCAAGCCACAGGTTGACTTCGGCGATCCCCGATTTCGGTACGAACACGATGTCGCCGGCATGCAGGACGATGTTCCCCTGCGGATCGCCTGTCTTGACGAAGCTGCGCACGTTCATCGTGTAAACATTGCCCGGTCCGGAAACCGTGGGCCGGATCACCGCGATCCGCTTGCTCCTGGCCGTGCCGAGCAGCCCCCCGGCACTGATAATGGCCTGGAGCGGGTTGAGCGGGCCGGTCAGTTCGACCTGCCCCGGATTGCGCACTTCTCCGCCGACGAACACGGTGCCGCCGAATTTTTCGACAGCCAGGCTGGGGCGTGCGTTCGCAACCAGCCGGGCCTCGTGCAAGGCCGCGGAAATCGCGCCTTGCGCTTCATCCACCGTAAGGCCGCCAAGTTCCACCTGCCCCGCCATCGGCAGGCTGAAGCGCCCGTCCGGTCCGATAGGGCCCGTCGCATTGAGTTCGGGGTGGAGCGGCAGCGTAATGGCGACCCGGTCACCGGGGCTCAGGCGGTAGGGCGAAGGTTCCCCCGGCTCGGCCCGGACGGACTGGTGCGACAACGCCAGACACAACAGAAGCAGGCAGCCCAGCACCCGGCGAAGCGCGACAAACTGTCCCTTTATGAAACCGTCTCGTTTTTGGCCGCAACGGGTAGGCAATGCCGCTTTCTCCTAGGAATGCTTACCGGTATAGCACGTAATCTAATAGTTAAAGGCCAAGTAATCAAAGCGCACGAAATCGGGACACTTCTCTCTGGCTACTAACGGAACAGATATGACCTTGAGGCTCGACAGAGCGGCCGTATCGTCCCGACAGGCTATCGCATCGATTGCGAAAAGCTGCCTGTACTACGGTCGCCACGCCCTTCTGACATTGCTTGGCATCTCGCTCTTCGGCGTGGCCGTTGCCTTGTTGCTGCCCGCCAAATACGAGAGCGAAGCCCGGCTGCTCGCCCTGCCCTCGGATTACTATGCCGTCCGCAACGACAACAACGAGGTGGCGGGGGCCGAAGACTTCAAGCCGGAAGAAGTCCTGAACGTCGAAATGCAGATCCTCTCGAGCGAGGATCTGGAGACCGAGGCCGTTGTTCGCTCCGGGGTGCCCGCCGGCGACAAGGCCGTCATCGAGCAGGCCCGAAAGGAATTCGCCAAGAACCTGCACATCGAGCGGGTCGAAGGCGCCAACGTTATTCTGCTTTCGTACACGGCAGGTGCCCCCGGTCAGGCGCAGCGCAAGCTGGCGAACCTGATCGACAGCTACTTCGATGCACGCGCCAGGGTTCTGACCTCGGGCCGGGTGGGCCTGCTGGCACGGCGCCGCGACGAAGCCAAACGCCGCCTCGACAAGGCAAATGCCGCGCTCGAGACATTCCAGACACAGCACGACGTCGCCGATATCGACGCGCAGATCTCGGGCGCGGTGACCATCGACACCGAACTGCGACAGAACCTTTCCGAAACCACCGCCGATCTTTCCCAGGCGCGCAGCGCGCTTGCCAACCTGCGCAATACCGCCAGCCGCGTGCCTGACCGGGTCGAACTGTTCCGCGACGACAGCGAAGCGACCCGGGCCGTCGCCCAGCTTCAGGGTGAACTGCTGAAGCTGCAAGCCAGCCGGGCCGATCTGGCCTCACGCTACATGGAAGGTGCGGCACCGATTGCAAAAGTCGACGCAGAGATCGCCGCGCTGCGCAAGACCATCGAGGAGAAGAGCGCCGGTCTTCGCGAAGCCCGAAGACTGGGACGCAACACATACTACGACGCCGCACGCGACCGCGTGTTCGAGAACGAAGCCGCCGTGTCGGGCCAGACCGCCAAGCTCTCGAAGCTCAAGGGCGAGATCGCGCAATCCGGGGAGCGCCTGAGAGCGCTGAACCGGATCGGCAGCCGTGTAAACGACCTGCGCATCCAGCGCGACGTCGCCGTCCAGCGCTACCGCATGCTCGCCACCAAGGTCGAACAGGCGCGCGCCATGGAAGCCGAAGCGCTCACCGGCAGCACCAATATCCGCGTCATCCAGCAACCGACGCGACCCGACAAGCGCAGCAACTCGCCGATGCTGCTGATCGCGGGAAGCATTCTGGCCGGACTGATCCTCGCGGTGGCCGGCCTGTTCGTTGTCGCGACCGGGCGCACGGCGATCCTCGACGATGCGGAGGCAACAGCGGCAGCCGGTGCACCAGTGATCATGGACCTGCGCCAACCGGCCACGGCAGCCGACCCTGCCCACAACCGGCTCCGGCAATACCTGGCAGGACTGCATGCCCCGCCCGGTTCCGGCCATGTAATCGCGCTCGCAGGAACGGGGGCCCGGGACTACGCGCAGGCTTTGCGGCCCGTCATCCGGGGACTGGAAAAGACCGATGGCTCGCTCGCCGTCGTCACGTTCGAGGAGGCCGCCTACGGCCTGCCGTTCGGACGGCTCGCCAAGTTCCTGGACGGGCGCAAGTTCGCACGAATCAAGGTCGGCACCGCGGCCTGGTCCATCGACGGAACCGGCAGCGCCCTGATCGAAACCTTGCGCTCCCGCCATTCATGCGTGCTGCTGGTCATTCCGCCGGTCGCCGGGGACAGTGCCGACAAGGAAGCGTCGGATGCGCGACTGCGCATTGCCGCAGCCGCGGACAATGTCCTGCTCATCATGCAAACCGAGAGAACGCGTACTGCCGAAGCGCAGACCGTTACCAAGGCCCTCGAGGTACTGGACGGTCATGTCGGAGGTCTGGTCCTGACCGGGCGGCGTTTTCATTGGCCGCGTTTCGTCCGCACCCTGAAATGACCGTTCGGGGGGCTCCGCCCTCTTCACGACGGACAGGCTCGCGCAATAGAGCGCAGAGCACCTGCCTGCCGCACAGCACACTGCCCGGACGACGGATTTCAATTATAGATGCGCATGTCCTGCGATGCCGGCCGGGAATGTTCCCCTGACCCGATGTCGTCGATCACCGCCATGGCGAAGCCTATGACGCCGGTCACGTAGCGCCGGAACAGACGCCGGGGCTCACGCCCCAGACGCCAGAGCCACTCCACATGCAACTTCTCGACGACGGCCGGCGGCTTCTGGTCGAGCCCGAGCGACAATTTCACCGACTGCCCCACGCACAGGATCCAGCAATCGGGCATGTGTTCGCGGTAGCGCGCGGCAAAAAGCTCGCTGCGAGGCGCTCCGACGCAGAGGAACAGGATCGTCGCGCCGAATTCGCGGATGCGGGTTGCAAGGTCCCCGCAATAGTCGGCATCCGAGCCGAAGCCCATGGGCGCGACTTCCGCATGGCAATCGATCTGCGGGCAGTGCCGCGCCGCCCATTCCGAGACGGCCATCGCGGTTTCCACGCTGTCGACAAGAAAGAACAGCCGATGCTCGGGCCCGAGGAGCGTACTGGTCAGAAGATCATCGACCACTTCTCGCCCGGTAACCCGCCCGGGCAGCTTGCATCCGCGCCAGCGCGCATATCCGGCAACCGGAAAACCATCGCAAGTAATGAGATCCGCCGATCGCATGGCAGCCTTGAATTCGGCATCACCACGCATGACAGCAATGTGCTGGATATTTGGCGTCACGAATATCCGCGAACCGGTCCGCTTTGTCGCGGACCTGTGCGCAATAAATCTCGCGACTTCTACATGATTGAAGGGGCTGATTTGCATCCCGAAAAGCACGTCGCGCGATTGCTGCGACGCATCACCGGAGAGATCGGAAGTGTTCATCATCAGTCCAACCTTTTGAAGAACGTCTTCCTCAATTTAACTGATGTTAACTAATTTTTCACACCGATTCTTAACCTTTTCGCAAATTTCCTTAATAATCCTTTCCATTCACACGCTTACATTCGCACTTGATACAAAATATATCAAAATAATAATTTTATTAAATTTTGACAAAAAAACTTTACACATGAAATGAGGGAAGATTGGCACAATTCCATCAAAGTTAAATCCACAAATATGGAAATAATTTAAAAATAGAATGCGCAATTAGGCCAGAAGACTCACACAGAATCTATGCTGCAAGTGCACAGAACCGCACCAGCCTCGAAAATAAGAACATGTCAGAATTATTCAGCGTGAGAGCAGGATCATCTTTTCAAAACGACATCCCGAATACCCTTAATGAAAACTTCTTCACTGAAACGCTGTGCACGCCGCCGAATCCCGTCTGCCCGGAATTCGGCCTCTCGGGCCTCGAAATCACGTATGGCAGCCGCAACTGCATCAACAGTCTGCTCGGCAAAAAGCACCGAGTCGGTACCGTTTTCCAGGATCTCCAACGATCCTCCGTGCCCATAGGCGATAGCGGGCAGACCGTACGATTGCGCCTCTACCGTGGCGATGCCGAAATCCTCATCCGCGGCGAACAGGAATGCACGGGCATTCAGATAGAGATCGTCAAGCACTGCATCGTCGACCCGCCCCAGCACCTCGACCGTCGGGCCGGCGGCCGCCTTGAGTGCCTCGTATTCCGGCCCCTGCCCCGCCACCAGCAGCCTGCGCCCAAGCCGATTGCATGCCTCGACCAGAAGATCGGTTCGCTTGCCCGGAACCAGCCGCCCCACCGTGAGATAGTAGTCGCCACGCTCGGCCGGAGATAGCGGCCGGTCGACGACCACTGGCGGATAGATCGTAATGCTGTCGCGCTGGTAATACCTGCGGATACGGGCGCCAATGTAGTTGGAATTGGCGATGAACGTATCCACACGCTGCGCCGCCGCGAAATCGCGCGCACGCTGGCGTCTGGCGGAAAGCGCGAACAACGGCCTCATGGCCACAGGCAGACGCTTCAGCCAGACCTCGTACTGGTCCCAGAGATAGCGAACGGGCGAGTGGCAGTAGTGGATGTGCAGGCAGCCGGGATCGACCCTGATCGTCTTCGCCCCCGGCCCTCCGGAACTGATAACGACATCGAAACCCCGCAGGTCGAACTGCCTGACGGCCAGATCGTATAGCGGGGACAGATGCTGATAGAAGCGCTTGAGCCTGGGAAAACGGCTGAGCGCGGTCGTGTGGATGGTTCGTCCCTGCATCTGGCCGGAAAGGCTGGAGCGATCGAGAAGAAGCGCAAAAAATTCCGCATCCGGGAACATGCGGGCAAGAGCATCGATGACTTTTTCGCCGCCGCCTTGCGAAATGAGGAACGGATGCACGATTGCTATTCGCAGGCCTTCCAGGCTGTCGCGCGTTCCTGCCGCCGATGTCACAGTTGTTGATTTGGCCAAGTCATCTCATCGCCGTCGGCCGTGCGCCATACGATGCGCGCGCCTTGCGGAACCGTGTGCCAGAGGTCGTATTTTCTGCGGACGATCTCTTCCTCACAACGCCGGCAGCGACCAAACGCCATATCGCCGTTCGTGACGACCTGCCCATCGGAGCGATGGACCCCGAAACCGCAAATGTATCTGTTTAGATCCATGAACCGGAATTGTACGTCAGTTCTTTGGAACTTTTCAAGCTTTCCTGTTCCTTGCATCGACATGCGACGAAAAGGCGCAAAGGAAATGCAGGAATCACTTCATGCACTCCCAAGTTCGGAAAAAGGATGAACCCTAATTCAGCCAGATCCGCATCAGGAATTGCCATCGCCCCCCCAAAGAGATGCGACTGCCGTCCAGAGGCGCCCGTCGATCGCCGCCAGACCGGCACCTATCAGCCCCATGCCCGCGAAATGCCGGGGTAGAAGGACTTCGCCCAGGAACAAGGTACCAAGAAGGATCGCACTCACCGGAATGAGGAAGGTCACCAACAGCAGGTTCGTTGCCCCTGCCGTTGCGAGAATGCGGAAATAGAGCGCGTAGGCCAGAGCCGTAGAGATCGCGGCCAGGCCAATCAGCGCACCGATCGCAGTGAGACCGGGAGCCTGTAGCATCCAGGGACGATCCAGTACTATGACGAACGGCAAAAGGATCAGGCTCGACGTAACGACCTGCCCGGTTGCCGCGCTCATCGGACTGACGCCCATCGCACGAAATCGGCGCCCGTAGATGCCGGCAAAGGCGTAGGACACAGCCCCGGCCAGGCACATGAACTGCGCCGTAACGCCCATACCGAGATCGCGAAACGCATCCGCGCCGATCATCACGGCAACGCCGATAAAGCCGATCAGTACGCCGGAAAGTTTGCCCTCCGTCATGCGCTCATCACCGGTAAGGAGATGGGCGAGGACCACTGTGAACAACGGTGTCGAGGCATTCAGGATCGAAGCGACGCCGGAGGCGATGTACTGCTGCCCCCAGACGATGAGCGAAAACGGGATCGCATTGTTCAAGAGCCCCATGCCAAAGAAGGCCGACCAGACATGTCTGTCACGAGGCATCCGCTCGCCCCGCAGCCGCAGAACGGCAAGCAGAATGATGGCCGCGAGCCCGACGCGGCATGCGACAACGGTAAACACCGGCAGTTGTCGAACCGCGACACCGTTGAAGAAGAACGATCCACCCCACACAATCGCAAGGGCGGACAACATGCTCCATTCCACGGGAGTCATTGGGCGGTTCGTTGCGGCGGGTGGCGACACGTTAAATCCTCCGTTTCAGCCATTGGGCTGTTCTGCAGGACGCAGGTGTCATGTCCGGTTTGAGCTGCGCGATCCGTTCCTTGCTTTCAAATCCCGAAGACCGGTTTTGAAAGCAAGGAACGGAGTGAGGCCGGCACTTCCCTCACCTAGGGCAATCTCAAGACCTCTGCCCAAGCATGAAAATCACCGGAGACAGCATGGAAGAGCGACTTTCGAAATGCGACTGGAATGCTTTCGCAGAAGAGATGAACGGCTATGGTTACGCCACGCTGCCCGGTATTCTGACAGCGGAAGAATGCGGGAACATCGCAGCGGCCTATTCACAGGAAGCGCACTTCCGCAGCCGCGTCCACATGGCGCGGCATGGGTTCGGCAAGGGGGAATACCGCTACTTCAAATATCCGCTACCCGATCCGATCAACGCTCTTCGAACGGCGCTTTATCCCCGCCTCGCCGGGATTGCGAACTATTGGAATGAGCGGATGGGCATTCGGTTGCGCTATCCTGAAGTGCATCAGAATTTTCTACGCCAGTGCCACGAGGCAGGCCAGACCCGGCCGACACCGCTATTGCTGCAATATGTGACTGGCGACTTCAATTGCCTGCATCAGGATCTTTATGGCGATCTGGTCTTTCCGATCCAGGTCGCTTTCCTGCTGTCCATGCCGGGACGAGACTTTACGGGCGGCGAGTTCGTTCTGACCGAGCAACGCCCGCGGATGCAGAGCCGGGCCGAAGTCGTACCCATGCACCAGGGCGACGCGATCGCATTTGCGGTCCACAATCGACCTATAAAGGGCACAAAGGGAACATATCGCGTCAATCTTCGCCATGGCGTCAGTCGCATACGATCAGGCATGCGCCATAGCCTCGGGATCATTTTCCACGATGCCAGATGATCCGGGACGACCTTGGTCCGACAGGAACAGGGGTCATGCCCCGTCCCGCACGATGTCAGCCGCCTGCCGGGCGACCTCGGCGCGTTCAGGCTTAACGCAAGCTTGGCATCATCCATGTCCTCCAGCTCGAACCATCTGGCATCCAGAGCATCGTCACCGGCAAAGGCGTCGAGTTTTACGTGCGGGACACCAACCTGCTCAACGAACTGGCGTTCGCGCACACTTCCATCGTGAAGGATCAATCGCCGCTGCGTGGTCGCAGTGTTGCTTTCGGAATGCGGCATCAGTTTTAAAGCCGATTGGGTTGCGACGGGGCTCCCAGCGCTGTCACGACCCAATGAAGCATCACATCACGTTCCTGATTTCGCTTCGAGGGGCTGGGCAGCGAGTGCAGATGACCAACCGGGAACGACCCGGTCAGTCTGCACTTCGGCATTCATCGCATTCGCCCCGCGCCTCGATCGGGGCATCGGTGAGATCGAAACAGCGGCCCTGCGCGGCCTTTCCAATCACATGATCGATACATGGCAGATCGACCCATGCAATCGCGCCGCAGCATTTGCAGATCAGGCATATATTCGCGCCTGATCGTCGCAGGACATAGGCGTTGAGAGTTTCAATGCGCAGCACCCTATGCCTGTCGATCAGGCGTGCCAGTGTGCGGTAGACTTGATTGGCGACCATGTGTGTCCCCCGGCCGCCAAGCCTGTCGGCAATGTCGTAGGCGCTGAGCGGACGGTTCGCCTGAGTGAGAAGATCAAGAACCAGCGCATCATTTTCCGCACTGCACCGCCGCCGACCGACAGAGGCAGAGGCAACGTCCGGTTCCATCTTCAGCCCGCCCCGGCAACGCCGGCGATCATGCCGCTTTGCGGCACATCGTTGACCAGTCCCTCAAGCCCGTATTTGTCGAGGCCGGCCGTCATCAGGGCAAGCGTGCCGCGTAGATCCTCGGCGCTGATGTCGCGGGTGATGAACACCAGCCGGGTGCGTTTGTCCTCTGAGGGCCAGCGGTCAAGTATCACCGGCGGATGGAAGACATGCTGCACCCCATGGATTACGACCGGATTTGCCTCTCCTTCCAGGTTGACGATGCCCTTGACGCGCAGGATGTCTGCCCCCTTGAACATCAGGAGGATATCGAGCCAGCGTTCGAAGGTCTCCGCTTCCAGCGGCTCGTCGAATGTCAGGCAGGTCGCCCGGATATGGCCGTCATGGCGGTTCACATCATGATGATGGGCGTGCTCACCCGTCCCGTGATGATGGTCATGATGATGCGGCGCGTCATAGGCTTCCGCTGCCAGCCAGCGCTGCACGTCATGACTTTTGGTCGCCGGGTTATACAGCCCGGCGTCGAACAGGCAGGCTGGATCGACCTCCCCGCCTATTGCCGGAATGATCGGCGCCGCCGGATTGAGCGCCTTCAACCGCGCTTCGATCGCCATGCGCTCAGCCTCGACCGTAAGGTCGACCTTGGTCAGCAGGATGCGGTCGGCCACCGCTGCCTGCCGAACCGCCTCTTCCTGCGCGTCCAGCGTCGCCATCCCGGTGGCCGCATCGACCGTGGTTATCACGCCATCGAGCCGGTAGAGCGTTTGCAACTGAGGATCGGTCATCAGCGTGTGGAGAATGGGCGCGGGGTCCGCCAGACCCGTTGTCTCTATCACGACCCTGTCGAACCAGCAGGTGCCGTCGCGCGCGAACCGCCATGGCGCGTCGCGCAGCGCCGCCTGCAGGTCTCCCCTTATGGTGCAGCACAGGCAGCCGCCCATCATCTCGACCACCAGATCATCGTTCGACCGTGCGATGAGGTCATGGTCGAGGCTGACCGCGCCGAATTCATTGATGATGACAAGCGCCCGGTTCATGCCCGGCGAGCGTACCAGATGATTGAGCAGCGTGGTTTTGCCGCTGCCCAGGAAACCGGTCAAAACGGACACCGGGATGAGGGATTGGTCTCCGGCGAACAGGTGCGTGCCGTTCTCAGACATGCGCGATCCAGCCATGCCAGGTGAAGGCGGCAAAGAACGGCTCGACCTCGGCAAACCCCGCTTCCCGGATCATGGCTTCGTCTTCGGCGGGCGTGAACAGGGAGAGGTTTGCCGCGACCGCGCTGCGGGCCTGCCCCACCTGTTCCGCATCCGCGCCCGACGCAATGGCAAAGGCGGCGTAGCGATCCAACCAGCGATCGCGGGCATCGGCATCCTGCGAAAAACTGCTGTGCACCGCGACGAAGGGCGCGCCGGGACACAACCGCGCGCGAATGGCGCGCAGCGTGCGCACCCGTTCCGCCCGATCCAGAAAGTGAAGCGCCAACAGACAGGTCGCCCCATCGAAAGGCCCGGCCGGCGCATCGTCAATAAGGCCTTCGATGAGGTCGATCCGATCCTTGAACGGCGCCAGTGCGGCTTCGGCCAGATCGAGCATCGGGCGAGCCGGATCGATACCGGTAAACCGCCAGCCGGGATGGCTCCGGGCCAGCGCATCGATTTCCAGCCCGCCGCCCGCGCCCAATACGAGCAGATGTGCGCCTGCGGGCACGACTTCATCCAGCAGCACGCCTGTCATTCGGTGCATGGCGTCGAAACCGGGCAGAAAACGCGGCGGCCCCTCGGCATAACGGGCAATGGCGTCCTTGTCCGCAAACTGATCGAGGAAGCGCTGTGCTCCATCGGTTTCAGTAGCCGTCATGGCAGATACTCCGTTGTGCTACGTTCATCGGCCGGATCGAGTGCGAGCAGCAACCGGGTTTCGCCGGATGCGGCGATCGGTGGCGAGCGGTGCAGGATCGTCGGTTCCTCGACAGACAGCCGCCCCTTGAAGATGCCCACATCGCCGCAAGCGAGCTGGCGGACAGGCGGGGTCTCGCCGTCGCCAAGATCGATCCATTGCGTACCCGGTCCAGATAGCGGCAAGAGCAGGCGCGCCTTCACGTAATCGACGTGGAATTTGCGGCACGCATCTGTCTCGATCACTTCGAGCCGGAACCGCAAGGACCGGCAATTCATCAGCCGAGAAAACCGCTCTACGAGCCGCACGATTTCTGCGGTCAGAGCATGGCCTTCAGTGGTTTGCGGATAGCCCGCATTGCGCAGCAATCGCTCGATCCCCGGTGCAAATGCCGGTCCCCCGATCCTGCTGTCGACATCGTCGATGATGTCCCATTCCAGCGTATCGACCCAGTCGAGAACCGCTGGACGCCGCCGCCGCCACAGCGCGAGCTGCACGGCGGGATCGAGGATGGAGGACAATATGGCATCCGTACCGCCCAGGGTGACGGATCCGTCCGGTGATGCGACCGGCTCTGCAAGCAGTGCAGCGTTCATTCCGCCATCTCCACGGCGTGCCCCCATGACGGGAACGGGTCGTGTAGGCCCATCCACATTTCCGGCGTGAAGGCATCGACCGGGAGCAGGCAGGCATCCAGCCCGGCGCGGATGCGAGCCGCGTCCATGCCGATGCCGATGAACACCAGTTCCTGCCGCCGGTCGCCCCAGACCGCATCCCAGTGTCCGGCGACAAAATTCTCGAAACGATCATCGTCCGGCCACTGGTTCCTGGGAATGCTCGCCCACCAGCGGCCAAGGCGTGCGGTCATTGTCTGCGCGCCAGCCACCGCCAGTTCGCCCACCCAGTCGGGCCGGGTGGCCAGCCAGAAATGCCCCTTGGCGCGCACCACGGCGTCGAGCCCGCCACCGGTCAGAAAGGCATGGAACTTCGCCGGATCGAAAGGCCCCCGCGCGCGATAGACGAAGCTTTCGATGCCATATTCCTCGGTTTCGGGAACATGGCCGGCATAGCCATAGAGCTCCTTGGCCCAAAGCGGATGCTGCGCGGCCTTCTCTTCGTCGAACAGGCCGGTGTCGAGAATGGCGTCAAGCGGGACCTGGCCATGATCGCAGGGGATGATGCGGGCTCCGGCGTTGAGGCTGGCGACCAGCTTCGTGACGACTGCCAGTTGCTCCGCCGAGACCGACGACGCCTTGTTGACCACCACCACGTCGGCAAATTCGATCTGTTCGACCAGCAGGCCGACAAGGCTGCGGTCATCGCCTTCCCCCAGTGATTCCCCGCGATCGGCGAGAAAGTCCTGACTGGAATAATCGCGGAGCAGATTGACCGCGTCGACCACCGTCACCATCGTGTCGAGCCGCGCGACATCGCCGAGCGACAAGCCGCCCTCATCGCGAAAGGAGAAGGTGGAGGCCACGGGCAGCGGTTCGGAAATGCCGGTGCTTTCGATCACCAGATAGTCGAACCGTCCAACCTCGGCGAGCGTACGCACCTCCTGCAACAGGTCGTCGCGCAGCGTGCAGCAGATGCAGCCATTGGTCATCTCGACCAGTGTTTCCTCGCTGCGGGACAAGGCGGCATCGCCGCCCCGCACCAGGTCGGCGTCGATATTCACTTCGGACATATCGTTGACGATCACCGCTACCCGCCGCCCCTCGCGATTGGCGAGGATATGGTTGAGCAGCGTAGTTTTGCCTGCGCCCAGGAAGCCGGAAAGCACGGTAACTGGCAGGTGCGCCTGCGGAGTACGGACAATGGGAAAAGACTTGCTCATCAGTCACCCTTGCGAATCATGATATGATATACCATTACATCGCCATGCTTAAAAATGAAGACTCATCCCAATCCGTTGGCGAACGCAGAAGCAATTGGCTCGATGGCTTCGCTATCTGCGCTTCAGCGACATGCATGATCCATTGCCTGGGTTTGCCGCTACTGCTGGCGGCATTACCCACGCTCGCGGATCAGATCGACCCCGGCGAGAGCTTCCACATGATCGTGCTGGCGCTCGCAGTGCCGACCAGTGCGTTCGCTCTCATCGAAGGCTGGCGCAGGCACAGGGCGTTCGTGCCCTTGGCCGTGGGTGTCATCGGCCTTTTCCTTATGGCCACAGGAATCGCATTCGCCAGTCGTGAGATGCTTGAAACAGCAGTGACTATCGCCGGCAGTCTCTTGCTGGCTGGTGCCCATATCGCCAACTGGCGTCATCGACGGTCGGCACAAAGGGCGGCACTTGGTCCAGAGAGTGCCTGACCTCATTGGGGGCTGCTAGAACGGAGCCAAGATGGCCCGCATTACCAGCCGTTTCGGGGCTGCATTCACGCCTGTCGTGTTTCTCCCAGAGACTTGCACTGGCCGAACCTCAGTCCAATCAGTGCAAGCACGACGACAAGCGCGAACGCGATCCATTGCGGCGGGTCCCAAGGCGATCCGGTGTAACCGATTCCATAGCCGAGGAAGAGCACGGCATAGGCCGCATATTGAATGCCACCGGGCCACTTCCATACCTATGCATGAGGACGATTACGATCATCTCCAACACCTCAACGCGGCGGAAAACCGCCATTTTGCGAGGTTTGAGGTGATTCGCGAAATGGTAGCGGAGGAGGGATCCACCAACCTCACTTAAGTAGCTGTTAAATTGGCAGTTCTCTATTAGCTTCGCCAAAAATACCCCCTGCAATACCCCCATCTTGGGACCTTTGCGATGAGCGGAAATTCGATCGCTGCAAACCGTTGGACTTATCCCGAGCAGTGGGCATTCACTGCGCAAGTTGGCGTATGTCGCAGGCAGCATAGCTCCCACTCACGACACCTGAGAACCAATCCAGATCACTCTGCCGACGACATTGATCGCCTTTCGCTGAACACCGTTCCAGCTTGGATAAGCGGGATGGTCGGTCAGGACAGAAATGCGATTTTTGGTCGGGTCCAGAGCGATCCGCCTGACGAACGTCTCTGACGAGCCCCGGACAGCGTAGAGCCCGTCGTGAAGGGCATCGTGAGAGCGCAACCTTTGGATTATGACTTCGTCGCCGTTCTGCAGGGTCGGCTGCATAGCCTCACCAGCAATGGGTAAGATCGCCAAACCTGCAGGCCTGTTGCATAAGCGTCTTAGCCAGGCTTCATCTACGATCCGAGATCGTTCCTGTGGGATTTCCAAGCCCTTGGCCTCAATTACCGGCACAGTGATGACCGAACGTCGCGGAGTTGAAGAACTCTCTTTTCCGCCGAGCAGTTTGGCAGGAACATCGAAATGCAGAGCCAGCTGAGCGATGTCGCTTTGATCGAGACGCGCGGGCGTGCCGCGCTTGATGTATTGCTGGATATAGGCTGAGTTTCGGCCAAGCAGACGCGAAACCGCGGCGTAGGTCTCTTCCCGCTCGCGGATCAAATCATCAAGCGCTTGCCTTGGGGTCATCCTATCCACTCCTAGCATATCCTATTCCACTATCACGCCAGAGCGGACAATTCCTACTCGGCGAGTTGCGCGGGCCAACCTAGGTTGGGCTTTTCGGAGAGGTTTCGGAGGAGGCGCTGGTTGGCTTATCAGCACTACTGGGTGGGGCTCGATGCGGGGCATCTCGAAACAGCCGTTTGCCTCATCGACGCAGAGGGCGGGATCCTCTTCGAAGCGATATGCGAAACGAAATCTGGACCCATCAGAGATATTCTGCGGAGGTTTGGCGTCGAGGCAGCGCAGTGCCTCACGATCGAGGCCGGCAATGGCACACAGGTGGTTCGTGAACTGCGCTCATTCGGATTTCCCGTTGAGGTGGTCGATGTACGCAAATCGAGCAAGTTCCTGGCAATCAGGCGGCAGAAGACAGATGTCCACGATGCCCGAGGGCTCGCAGAGCTCGGGCGGCTTGCTCGATCGATGGGGTCGCAGGTTTTCGTGAAGCCAATGGAGCATCAGAATATCCGAACTCTGATCAATGTTCGGAGAACAATGCTGAAAAACCGCGCCAGGACGGATGCGCTCATCCAATCGATTTTCAGGTTATACGGCGGGAACGTGAAACTTCTGAACGGAAAGGGTGCGCTAGCCGCTGAGGTGAACGACCAGGTGCGGAAAATGCGGCAGCACGGGCTTGAAATCGGGGTCAATCTGCAACCGCTCGTCGAAATTTCCGAGGCTCTGAGAGAGCAGATCTCCGCTCTTGACCGGCAGATGCGCAATATCGCATCGAACAATCCTACATGTCGCAATTTCCAGACGATCCCCGGCGTCGGAGCTGTGATCGCGCTTTCGTTCTACAGTGCCATCTGCGATCCACATCGATTTGAGCGGAGCCGTGACGTTGGCGCATACTTGGGCCTGACCCCAACCCTATATCAGTCAGGCGCCACTTCACGCCGGGGGCGTATCAGTCGGCACGGTAACAAGCTGACAGGATGCACCTGATTACCGCAGCCACCGTGCTACTTTGCAGGATTGAGATCGAAAGCCGTCTTCGCACTTGGGGTCTCGAGCTGGCCCAGCGGGTTGGGTTCCTGAAGGCGCGCGTTGCCGTGGCCAGGAAGCTTGCGGTGATCATGCTCGGAATGTGGAAATCAGGTTCGCCGTTTCGCGCAGACGGCGAACCTTCGCTGTTCCTCCAGCAGGAGGAGGCAGGCTTGGACCCCGTTCTGATTTCTGGGACGCAGATCTCGTTGTAGGTAATTGGGCCAAGCCTGCCGTCAATCGCAGCGTTCACTTCAGACAACAGCTCATAATGTCGCAAACTTGCAGCATTATCCCCTGAGACAGCGTTACGGTGTCAAAATTGACGCATTACGAACCCGATCGCGACCTGATGCCTACAGGTAGCCATTGAATGCTCGTGCTCTAACTCGGGAATTTGGGCCGCGCTGCAAAGCGATCGTTCGACACTAACTTGGGAGCGGAGTTGCGGGGAAAGCTAACTTTCGGGCGAGCGCCTCAATTTCGTCGCGCCAAGCTAACTTCTCCTGCCATGACTGACGAATAGACGAGGCTCCGTAGATGGCACCAGCCAACTGCCCAGCGATTGCCGCAGTGGTGTCAGCATCGTCACCAAGGTTGGCTGCCAGCAACACCGCATCATCGAAGTTATCGGTATTTGCTACACACCAGATTGCCGCTTCGAGGCTGTGAGCCACGAAGCCGCTGCTCGAAATTTGATCTCGGGCCTTCCCGCGCCAGCTGCCGGCGACAATCGGCCCGATGTGTGGACCGTAGGATCCGCGAGCATCTCCCAGTGCACTGTCGAAATCGGCACCGAGAATCGCCGCTCGCAGCATCAGCGCATAAGCTTCGCACGCTTCCAGGCATGCATCGGCCGCGTGGGTGGTCATACTCTGCCGACGGGCCACTCGTGTCATCACCGCAGGATCAGCCCGGATGCCCCAGATCGCGACTGGTGCCAGCCTCATCAGAGATCCATTTCCTGCTGAATAGGGATCGTCCGAACCTGAAATGGGATCCCCGCTCTGTTCAAAACGCGAGAGTGCTTGGCGAGTGGTGATCCCGATATCGAAACAGTGGCCTGTTGGGCTGTAAGCCCCATTCTTCCACCATTCGACAAATCGGCGTTGTGCTTCTTGGGGTTCAAAGATTGAGCCCTTGGCCGCACTAGCCAGAAGAGCGTCCCCGAGAGCAAGAGCCATCGCGGTATCATCAGTCCAGGTGCCCGCGTCCAGACCGAACGGCCCTCCCCCGACCATATCGGTAATGTGGTCATAGCTATCACGAGGCTTGAACTCGAGCGTCGTCCCCAAAGCGTCTCCGACGGCCAAACCGATCAGACATCCACATGCACGATCGTACACGCGCCAAAGCTCGTGCAGATGGTTCTCCTGCGCCCTGGTTTCGATGGCTCCAGGCCGAACCTCTCGTACTCGTGCAATCGCGCTAGCGGCGTCAGCTTCGCCTAGCTCGATAAGCAGCCTCGCTGCTACCGTTCCCGCCCTGCCGAGTCCGCCCCTGCAATGGATGAAAACGCTTCGTCCTTCTGCGAGCATGCCGCGCACGCGAGGTCCAGCGGATCGCCACCGTTGCTCGAATTCATCACCGGGTGCGGTAACATCAACGATCGGCAGATGAAGCCACTCCATGCCGCGAGCGGTCACTTCCGCTTCCAAATTGGAAACGCCAAGAAATTCGATCTCATGATCCTCGATTAGAGAGACGACTGCGGCGGCTCCCCAGTCGCGCACCGCGTCCAAGTCGACAGCGAGATCGCGCTTCCAATCGAAGCCGGCAAATGCCGGCCCCCGTTTACCCGGACAGAACGATACTCCAATTCGCCCCGCCGCTGCTGATAGCGTCGGGATCTGGATAGGGTCGGTTAAGCTGGTCCGAAGGTTTCGACTCATTGTGCCTGACTAATTTCCACCTACGACAAAATTGGCCACATCAGAGCGCCCTGCGCATCAAACAACACCTGGGAACGAGTTGACCTCGAGCCAAACCCCAAACCAAGCCGGAATAATCTGTGCGCCTACCTATGGCTCGAACTTCCTTCGCAATGCCTCCGCATGCGCGGCAACCTCAGGAGATGTGGCAGGCGATGAGAACCGCATCAGCCATTCTGACCAGCTTGCCGCAGCAAATCTGACACGGGCACCGCTTACCGCGACAGAGAAGGCCTCGATTTCCGCGCGGTGCTCGGAACGCGCTGAGGCTGACACCCGAGAAGGTTCGGCAAAAAGATAGACCAAGACCGGCGCGCGGCTGATCCGCTGGGCTTCAGTTACCAACCCGAATGCATGCTTCACGAGCTGGGCAGCATCGAGATAGCGGAAAGAAGAAGGCGCCAATCTCAAGCCATTACGCATAGCGCACCACGGGTCCATTTCTGCTCCCCACACATCGCGATCGTACGCATTGGAGAGGATGGCATGCTTGGTGTCGCGAAATGGTTCGAAGCGTTTGGATTCGACTCCGATGAGACAACTGTCGGTGACAACGGCAGCATCAAGCCAGGGATGACGACCGCCATTCCAAGGGAAGCGCATCTGTCGTTCGATCTCGACGGAAACTGGCGGCCATTTGAGATCGTCAAGTCCAGGGAAAGGCGGGAGTAAGGCCGGTCTTTCAATGAACCAGCCGAACCCATTGACCGCCAAAGCGGCGCTACTTTCGGGGCTATCAATTTTGCCCGAGGCTATTTCGTTACCGCCAGCCCTATCTAATGCTTGGTGGACCAAATACTGCGGGACACCGGGAAGGAAACGCTCGCTCATCACCTCCCCTTATTCCTAGTGTCCGTCAAAAGTGGTCGCAGTTGTTTCGGCTGGGTGACCGTCGCCACGGATCGAGTTGGATAGCTTAGGCAACCGAAATCTCCGTATGGATGAGTGCCGTTGCGCGTCGGATCAGTCCCTATTTTTTGATGACCAGCAGATCATCGAGGGACTGCAGTTCCTCGATGATATCACTGTGACCGACACATTTTTTGTTCCATCCATCATCATCGCCATCTTGAATTTCAAATCCTCGGTCGACCAAAGTCGCATAAACCTCAGGAAAAACTTCCACATCAGAACGATCGAACCAAATCTCGAACTGATCAGTCTCGCTCTCGAAATGAATACTGAACGTGATGCCAGAATCTTTATCCCAAGTATGAGTGACGTGAAGGCAGGGATTGTCATCCGTGGAAATCGTCTCTTCGTACTCATATTCAAAGGATAATTCACGATGATCCGATGACATTTTCTTATACAAACAGAACGTGAAAAGCTCCACGTGTCGACCGTTCATTTGGGACTTTGACAACAAGTATACAGAAAATGTTTCATCATCTTCGCCCTCGCATTCGTCATAAACGAAACGGAGCATCTTTTTCGAACCATAGCTATATACGCTCGGGGTTGAAATTATTGCTGATCGCCAAAGCTCAATATCGTCCTGCTCGTCAATGATCCGGACGAGTTCCGCCTCGAAGCATTCAGGGTCCGTGAGTTGGTCCCACAGTTCCTGCAAAACCAAAGCGTGCTCCTCACCCTTACCCGCATCGCCTAGGAGCCGTTTCCAGCTACCAGCTTCATCTCGTGCCGTGACGAGCAGGCAGTAGTTGCTTCCAACCATCGGAAGAAAGTCACCCGTGGCCAGCAATGCCCGTTCCCAGAGCCGCCCCACACCAGCAGGATCGCTAGTCAACGCATTCATCATTGCTACGGAGCATGTGAAATAGTGATCGAATGCAGCGATCAGCTCTTGGGCTTGATCCAACCCAAGGCGAGCAATTTCTTCGTCCGCATTGTTGAGATCGATACCGGAGAAACGCAGCAGAAAGCCTATTTGGCCGCGGAAATAATCATGCCGTTCCGCTCGCGCAATGCGTTCTGCCCATCCTTCGCTTAGTCCGATTAGGTGCGCCTTGATCCGTTCCTCGTTAAATTGCGCGACATTAAAACCCGGCGCCGCCGCAGTGCCATTTGCGGCAAGATGCCCCAGGATATCGTTCATGTAAGGGATAAGGCTGTGAAGCCCGGTAAAGCTCCGTCGCAGGTCATCGGATCCAGCGTATTCCGTGTTTTCAGCAAGGTTAGTGATAACCCGCATCCACGAACCGAACCCATCCAGCGGGCCTTCACCGGATGCTTGAACAAGAAACTGCGTATATGCGGCAAACTGCAAGTATTGAAGATAGGTCAGATCACTCGGCCTAGTGATCGCACTACGGAATAGGGCATCTTCTGCAAGGTGCCGCTCGTCTCCGATATCGAGACGAAATGGCTGCTCCGCATCACTGCACCAATGCTCGAGCAGCGTCATGAACGCAGTGACCATATCCTGATCAAGCCAAGTGCGCTGATGAAACCAGTCGTAGCTACTGCCATTCATCGAGCGCCGCAGATCCGTCAAATCACGGTCCGTAGTTTTTGCCTCAGGCGAGCGAGTGACAATAATCACAGCGCGCAAAAGGTTCATTATTGCATCGTCAAAAGTGGCTGTATGGATGTCGCGGAATGGCCAAAAAAAGTCGGACCATGCCGTGTCGATACGATGGGCGAAAAACTTGGCGACAGGCTGATCGCCGCACAATTGCGGCATCGGAGCATTGTCAAACAGATGCTTCAAATCGTCCTCAAACCTGGCCTTGAAGGTTTCGAACGCGGTAAGCGGCTTACCGCGGGCATTCATCTTGATGTAGAGATCGTCTGACAGGCCAAATTTTTCGAGTTCGAGCAATTGGAAAGTGATTGCGGGCTTCGTATCGTCAATCAGCCGAGCATAGAGCCCAGAGGCGTTGCCAAAACGCTTGTGCATGGTGTCGAGCATGTCCAATGCCGACTGAATGGTAGGATCAAATCTCCAACCGCGAAAAAACCATGCCTCGTCCTTGATCACCTCGCTCAAGAGCCCACGATCCGCTGCCTGGTATTCAGGAAAATGCGTTGCCAGCGCGTCAATGAAGTCACGGCTGCTGGGTCGAACCTCATAGCCAAAGCGAGATTTCCCTCCGACTGCGAAACGCTCCCTAAAATCGTCTTCGGCATGGTCCCGCCACGCCAAATACCAGTGAAGCAGGAAAAGGGTGGTCAGCCGTTGCTGACCATCGAGTGGTTGGAATGCGCTGCGGCCTGATCCATTCGAGACCAACTCGCTTGAGACGCTTCCGTAGACGAAATCCAGATCGAGCGCGTGATGTTCATCTGTACCACTTAGGGCATCGTACAGGACACTGAGAAACCCGTCTCTGACGACACTTTGCTCGTTTCGTCCTTGAACGTAGTCACGCTGAATCGTGGGAATTTCGACCCTGCCGAAACGATTGAGAAGCTGACTGAAGGTTAAACTAGTCATTGCCCTTGTAGCTCCAAGGTTTCGAAGAAACGAAAAAACGTTTCGTTGATTTGCTTCAGATAAGCCTCTGAGTCCTCGTTGGACCAAAGGATCGGATTGCCGACAGTCTGGCTATAGGCCTTCAGAAAAACATTTCTTGTGCAGAGCGGCACAAAGATCCCGGACTTGTCATGGCCCAATAGAGTGCTGCGCTTCACCGCGAAGACGGCATTTTTGTAACTACGATTGGTGCCGCTATCGAGGAGGGTCAGGTTACCGAGACCATGCTTCATCTCTTCGCTATCTTCACCGAAATAGGCCAAGAGCGCGCCATCAATCTCCTCGAAAGTCTCTGGCTCCTTTTGCCGACGCTCTCCCCTGGCCGACAGATACGCCTTGATCCGGTCAGCGAGATCACCGCCTTCATTGTCGCCGATCGATTCAAAATAGGTCAGACAATGACCAAGCCATTCATCTTGCTCATGGGCCGCGTCGGGCCGGCTATTGCTCACAGATCTGATGTGCTCAATGTCCCAGCGTTCGCGCTTAAAGCTATCAAACTGAAATCGCACGTTTGAACGCGGATCAGAAAGCAGCGTCGTCAAATTGAATAATAGGAGGATGCCTCGAAGCTTTGACGAGGCATTGGAATATGTCACTTCCTCACAAAATTCTGATATCTCCTGAAGCAATTCGCTGGCATCGATATCATCTAACGACTGGCCAAAAATTGATTTAAATATTCTTCTGCGAAGCGATCTCGAGAAAGATAGCTTTGAGGAAGTTAAACCACCCTCCAAGAGATCTGTAATTATAGAAATGTTCCCCCGCCCACCTTGTTGCAGGATGAATCCGATGACGTGGAAGAGTTCGCGATCTTCATACCACTCCTCTAGCCTCATAAAAATTGAACGGATGCGCTTCCATTCATCGTCAGCAGAATTTTCTTGAAGTCGATTTGAAAAGTAGAAAAATACCGAATAGGGCTGCCCATCCAGCACGATCCCATCGCTTTTTTGCGCTAAACTCGCTGCCAGACGGAAGATCAGGCCAATTCGGTTAATTCCCCCGGAATCCTCATTTTGAAGGAAATACCAGAATGGGTCGTCTTGCAGCCGTTTTTCGATTTGATCCCATTCATAGGCGATGCGCAAAGACAAGTTCTCTGTGGCATCATCCAATCTGGCGCGACGGAGGAATAATGCGCGAATGAGTTCTGCTTCTGTGAGCGGTATCTTGCCGACATTAAGACGGGTAAATGCCGCAACGGGATCATCCTCAACCGTAAGCTCGTACCAAATCACCCTGACATTTCCGCCTGCTTCGTCGTCGTTCAGCAAATGCTGAATGAGCTTGAGCACGTGAGATCCGTCTCGCCCGCGACACCAAGCGTCGATTGCCTTCCAGGCCTCGCAGATATGGTGAAAGTCCACATTTTCACCGGCACGTTCAAGTTTGATGTCTGCGAGAAACGAAGGATCGCGTGTCTCGAAATCGATCGCGTAGCGCTGCTTGCCGATGATATTCAGGATGTCCTGACGATACGACAGCAGGATGAAAATTGTCGTAAGGCGCTGCTGACCGTCAACAACCTCATAGCTTCCATCGGATCGCTTGCAGACGACTAGTGGCTGCAAGCAATAGAAAGAACCCGACCCTTCATTCCCGCAATTTTGAATAAAATCCCAAATATCGTCTAATAACTGGACTACTTGCGTTTCTGTCCAGCGATACCCCCTCTGATAGGCCGGAATCCAATATCGAGCAGGCATGCCCTCTTCATCCAGCAGAAGCTCGCTAACTGATTTGAGCTTAATTTCAGCATCTAAATCTGGCATTTTCCGTTCCGTCTATCGGTTTGACCTATTGGACTAATCTGCAGATAAATAAATTCGATCAAGAGGTTAACTTCCGCCACGCCCGATTGTCAGCTCGCCGGTTTCCGTCCAAAAAATAGCCGCACCATCAACAGCCTTTGCGCCTTTAGTGCCGACTGCATCGATGTAGGCTGCCAGTTGCGGCCAGTAGCGTTCGAAGCGCACCGCATGGTCTGCGACCGCCCCGCTCTTGTGATCGACGATCATGAAGCCACTGGGACCTTCAGCGATGAGATCCAGGATGATGCTCTGACTCCCGCCATCTGAAAGAGGAACCTCGATCGGTTGCTCGACATGCAGTCGCGGATAGCCAAGGTCCGCGAGAGCCTGGCGTAGGGCATCTGCCTGCTGCGATAGAAATTCGACCTCGGCATCGAGAATGCGGCAATGCTCCTGAACCCTGTGGCGTAGATCAGGACGGCAGAGGAGAATGCGCAGTGCTTCGTGGATCGCCGTGCCCCTATCGGTCGCCTGCACGAGGTCGGCTCCGGCGAGCTTGACACCTGGTGCGATCGCACGCGTCTCGATCTGAGAAGGAAGTGGTCGTGATGTAGCGATTGCTTGCGATGGGCTTACCACGGATGTCAGTGCGTCGATTGGGCGCCGCTCCAGGGCAAATCGCAGCTCGCGGTCGGACGCGTCGAGATGAACCTTGTTCTCAGCCTCGAACGAAGCCGGCAACTCCTTGCTGCAGATCGTCATGCGGGCAGGAAAATCCTCATCGCCGACGCTGATCTGGTTACCCTGAAATCTGATGCCGCAGACATCGTACAGCAGGCGGCGGCCAGTTATCGGCAGAGGCGGTTCCACCTTTTCGTCGTCCTGCGGCCATTCGATAATCAAGCGATCCCGCGCACGGGTCAGTGCCACGTAAAGCAGCCGCCTCGCTGTTTCTTCGGACTCCGGATGGAGTTCATGGAGAAAGCGATCGGTCGCTTCAGGCGCAGCAAATTCGGGAGCATAGGCGAGTGTTGCTTCCTCGATCACATGGTCGAGATCGTCGAACCCCGGAAACTTGGTGCTGAAGGTCCCGGCACGGGGGTCGAGCTTGTGGTCGAGCCCGCAGACAACGACGATTGGCCATTCACGTCCCTTGGATGCGTGCCAGGTGACGATCTCGACGCCGTCGGCCTCGCTGCCTGAGGGGTTCGGGCGCAGATCTTCGCCTTTGAGACCGACCTTGTTCTCAAGCCAGCCGAGAAAGACATTGGCGCTCTGTCCATAGAAGCCGGACGCTTCGCGCATATCGCGGTGAGCGTCCATGAATGCTGCGGCTTCCGCTTCGAACCGGAGCAGGTCTGCTCTCATCTGGGCTGGATCATCGAGCCTGTCGCACCAGTCGCGAAGCCCCGCGACTTCAATAACCTGGTGGACCAGACGATCTACCGGGGTCGCAAGCGCGTCGGGCCAAAGTTGCTGCAGTGCAGACAACTCAGGCGTTTCGATCCGGCCTTGCTGGGCGAGCGCCCTGATCGCGTCCGGAAGTGCTGTCGCCCCAGGCCCAAGCGTGGCAGTACAGATCGCGGCATGGCTGTCCGCAGGATCGACGGCGAACCGCAGCGCAAAGCACACGGCCTGAACGATTTTGCTCTGCCACCAGCCACCTTCCGCCACGCGAACCGGCAGGCCGAGTGATCGCAGCGCGCTGGCATAGCTGGCGCAATGGTTATGGGTTGGGCACAGGACCGCGATGTCTCTGGGCTCCAGCGGTCGCAATTTCTTCGTATGCCTGTCGACGATAGTTACCTGATCGTCGGACAGCAGGGAGAGAAGGCGATCCGCGACGAAATGCTGGGGCTTCCCGCCCGAGCGCGCGCCGCGCTTGTTAGCCAGTTCTATGATCTCAAGCGCGGTGTCATGTCCGGTGGGGTTCTGCGCGGTGAGCGAAGTGTACTCATCGCCAAAAAGGCAAGGGCCGAGCGCGTTGACGAAATCCATGATCCGCGGATCGGAACGCCAGTTCCGGTTGAGCGGGCTGGTTTCGAACTGCTGGGTAAGCGCGACCGTCAGCCTTGGGTCTGCGCCCTGAAAGCCCATGATCGCCTGCTTGGTATCGCCGACGACGAGCGAGCGCTTCGCTTGCCGCGCCAGGGCCCACAGGAACGTGAACTGGATCGGGTTAGTGTCCTGGAACTCGTCGACAATGACGCAGTCCACCTCATCCATGATCGCGGCAAGCACGCCGGGCTTCTCATCTAGAATCCGCGCGGCGTTGGTGACCATGTCGCTGAAATCGATGACGCCGAGCTCCCGCTTGCGGGTCTCGTAGTCGGTCATGGCCGATTGCGCGCCTTCCACAAGCGCGCGCGCATGAGAAACCGCATCTTCGAGCGGGCCCGGATGATAGACCAGTGTGTCGGCCGCCGTCATGACCGCAGCGGCCAGGTCATCGTAACCATCAGGCGTCGGACTGCCGCGCTTGGACTGGCGGAGATCACGCAGCCGCTGCCAGAGCTTCCAGTCCTTCCCGCCGGTCGAGAGGAGTTGTTCGGCTTGCTTCAACGCGCGGAAATTATCCCGAAACGCCGTTTTGGCCGCGGCACTTCCAGCGTCGTCCGCCAGCGATCTCGGAAAGGCGAGAAGCAGCGCGTCGACGGCCTGTTTCAAGCCAGCCGTCAGGGTCTCTGGCGTACCGACCGGCTGGCGATATCCCTGCCTGATCGACGCATCGACAAAGTCGGCCATCGCCGGATCACCGCCCCGCGGTCCAAGCGTTCGCAGGAGTGCGATCACGCCGAGCAACGTCTTGCGGAAGCTGTCTTCCGCCGTGTCGTCCGAGGTGAAGCTTCCCCGGTAGCCATAGGCCCCGAGGTTACGGGAGAGCTCGCTTAGCGCCTGGTTCTCTTCGATCGAACGGCGGATGAGCAGGTCCTGCTCGTCTTCCGCGATGAGACGTTGCTGCGGCGAAGAGCCTGCCGCAAAGGCGTGCTCAATCAGCAACCGACGTCCAAGGCCGTGGATCGTAGAGACATAGGCTCGCTCAACAGCCAAAGCCGCTTGCAGATTGCCGTCAGCAATCAGTGCTCCACGAATCCTCTGACGAAGTTCCCCAGCCGCGGCCTCCGTGAAAGTGACGGCCAGTATCCGCTCTGGCCGAACTTTGCCGTCGCGTACCCACTGGGTGAGGGTTTCCTGGATGTGATGGGTCTTGCCAGCCCCTGCGCCGGCTGGAACGATCGAAAGCTCAGTCATCTTCATTGTCCGTAAGCGCCACCGACGGGTTGATGTCATCGCGCATGAAAGCGGTGATCAACGGACTGTCTTCCAGCGCATAGGTGCCGAGCGCGGCAGAGCGCTGGAAGAATTTCTCGTCGGCTGAAGTGTTGGTATCGAGGCGTCCTGCCTTGAGGGCATCGAACCGCGCCGAAATGAGCGCCAGCGCATGCTCGGCAATATCGCCCGCAACAAGTTCGACCTCAGCGCTATCGAACGCGTCGATCCCGTTGAGCAGGACATTCCCGTCGTTGAGCGTGTGATAGGCGACTGCCGGGAGCTTCGACCATCCGCTCAATGCCTCGGCAATGCGAACAACGCCGTCGTTGCTGCGCTCGTTGAGCCGGACGCTCATGCGCCGGTAGAGATCGACCTGTAGATCCCATCCTGTTGATTTCCGCTGAGAGTTGACCCGGGATTTTCATCGAGAAGTGACCCGGGTGGATGTGTGTTTCCCGCGATGCGGGGGTTGGGTCAAGCGGGTGATTTTTCCTTTTTGGTTTTGGGTGCG
>NZ_JANZXA010000068.1 GCF_025153475.1 Novosphingobium mangrovisedimenti | reverse complement strand
CGCCGCATCACCTACCGCGAACTGCACCAACAGGTCTGCAAGTTCGCCAATCTCCTGAAATCACGCGGCGTGAAGAAGGGCGAGCGCGTCACCATCTACCTGCCGATGGTGCCCGAGGCGGCCGTGGCCATGCTCGCCTGCGCGCGCATCGGCGCGATCCACTCGATCGTCTTCGCCGGCTTCTCCCCCGATGCGCTGGCCGGGCGCATCACCGACTGCGACAGCAGCATCGTGCTCACCGCCGACGAGGGCCTGCGCGGGGGCAAGCGCGTTCCGCTGAAAGCCAATGTCGATGAGGCGCTGGCACAGTGCAACGGCGTCGATACCGTGATCGTGCTCGAACATACCGGTGCGGGCGTGCCGATG
>NZ_JANZXA010000067.1 GCF_025153475.1 Novosphingobium mangrovisedimenti | reverse complement strand
CGCCGCATCACCTACCGCGAACTGCACCAACAGGTCTGCAAGTTCGCCAATCTCCTGAAATCACGCGGCGTGAAGAAGGGCGAGCGCGTCACCATCTACCTGCCGATGGTGCCCGAGGCGGCCGTCGCCATGCTCGCCTGCGCGCGGATCGGTGCGATCCACTCGATCGTCTTCGCCGGCTTCTCCCCAGACGCACTGGCCGGGCGCATCACCGACTGCGACAGCAGCATCGTGCTCACCTCCGACGAGGGCCTGCGCGGGGGCAAGCGCGTTCCGCTGAAAGCCAATGTCGATGAGGCGCTGGCACAGTGCAACGGCGTCGATACCGTGATCGTGCTCGAACATACCGGTGCGGGCGTGCCGATG
>NZ_JANZXA010000066.1 GCF_025153475.1 Novosphingobium mangrovisedimenti | reverse complement strand
CATGACAGGAACGGTTTTGCTCAGCGACGGTGGAATCGGCATTGGCAAACGCCCCGGAAGCTGAAGCGGCTTAGATCTCTCCACCCTTGGCGGGTGCTCGATTCGTCGAGCGCCCGTCTTTTTTTACGTGCGATTGCTGCGATCAAGAAAGCGGTCGGCCGAAATGACCGAACGTGAGAGGCCGGCGGCGAGCAATTGCGCTTCGGCAAAGTCGATCATCGCCGGTGGGCCACACAAATAGGCTTCGTGCGCCGCCAGGTCTGCAACGCCCGCAATCTGCTCGGTGATCAGCCCACGCGCCCCTGCCCAGTCGCTGTCTGGCTCTTCATCCGACAAGGCCGGGACGAATTCGAAAGGGGCCATCCAGCGTTGACGAAGGGCCGCAATTTTGTCGAGGGCATAGAGATTGGACTGACGGCGCGCA
>NZ_JANZXA010000065.1 GCF_025153475.1 Novosphingobium mangrovisedimenti | reverse complement strand
ATCGAGCACCCGCCAAGGGTGGAGAGATCTAAGCCGCTTCAGCTTCCGGGGCGTTTGCCAATGCCGATTCCACCGTCGCTGAGCAAAACCGTTCCTGTCATGTAGGCCGAGTCCCGACGCGAGGCCAGCAAGGCATAGAGGCCGGAGTGATCATCCGGTTCGGCGATCCGCGCGAGCGGCGTCATCCCGGCAATCATCGCGTCGAGCCCTTCCATATCTTCCATGTGAACATCGGCTGTTCCGCCCACATGGGTACCGCCCAGCGGCGTTCGGGTGCCGCCTGGCGCCACGCCGTTGACCCTGACGTCGGGGGTTAGTTCCCAGGCGAGCTGGCGGATCAGGCCCAGCACGGCGTGCTTCGACGCCACATAGGGCGTACCGCCACCGCCGGTGTAGAAGCTTGAAGTCGAGGCAGTAAAGATGATGCTGCCCTTGGTCTTACGCAACTC
>NZ_JANZXA010000064.1 GCF_025153475.1 Novosphingobium mangrovisedimenti | reverse complement strand
ACGGCCGCCTCGGGCACCATCGGCAGGTAGATGGTGACGCGCTCGCCCTTCTTCACGCCGCGTGATTTCAGGAGATTGGCGAACTTGCAGACCTGTTGGTGCAGTTCGCGGTAGGTGATGCGGCGTTCCGGGTTCTTCGGATCGTCGGGCTCCCACAGGATCGCGACCGCGTCGCCGCGTGTCGCCAGATGGCGGTCGAGGCAGTTGGCAGACAGGTTCAAGGTGCCGTCGGAGAACCAGGAAATGCCGAAGTCGGCCTCGTCGAAGCTGGTCTGCTTGACCGTGCTGAACGGCTTGATCCAGTCGATCCGCCGCGCTTCCCCGGCCCAGAACCCTTCCGGATCATCCACCGAGCGACGGTACATCGCAAGGTAGCGATCGTTGTCGATCAGCGCACCTTCCGACCACTCGCCTGAAACGGGATATACGGCCTCGGCCATGCCTCTTTCTCCTCT
>NZ_JANZXA010000063.1 GCF_025153475.1 Novosphingobium mangrovisedimenti | reverse complement strand
GCCACGATCGCCAGCGGCAACCTGACCATCTCGGCCGGCGCCCTGGCGCAGGACATCGACATCACGCAGACCGGCAGCGGCGGCGATGCCCGGGGCGGCACGGCCCGCCTCGGCACCGCGGGCACGGCAGCGGTGAGCGTGAGCGGCACCACCGACATCATCGCCAACGCCCAGTCCGCATCGGCCTTCGGCGCGGGCGGAACCAGCGGCATGGCGACGGGCGGCACGGCGACGATCCTCGCGCAGGGCGGATCGCTCTCGCTCGCCGACACCAACATCGGCGGCAACGCGATCTTCGCCGCCGGAGAGGCGAGCGACGGGCGCACCAGCACGGCAGGCATGGCCCGGATCGAGACCACCGGCGGTGCCATCGGCATCGGCGGAGCCCTTCGGGTACAGGCCGCCGCGCAACGCCTGAGTGCCCTTGCCACGTTCGCTGGCATCGATGCGCAGGGCGGGACGGCCACCGCTGCGGCAAGCGGTGGCAGCCTGACCGTAAGCGGCAATACCACCATCG
>NZ_JANZXA010000062.1 GCF_025153475.1 Novosphingobium mangrovisedimenti | reverse complement strand
GCCGCCGCGCAACGCCTGAGTGCCCTTGCCACGTTCGCTGGCATCGATGCGCAGGGCGGGACGGCCACCGCTGCGGCAAGCGGTGGCAGCCTGACCGTAAGCGGCAATACCACCATCGACGGCGGTGCCACCGGTGGCGCGGCAAACATCGCCGGAGCTGCAGGCGGCAACGGCACCGCGGGCTCTGCGCTCGTGCAGGCCACGAACAACGGCCTAGTCGCGCTGGGCGGCAATCTGGACCTGCTGGCTGTCGGTACCGGCGGCACGGCCTCGGGCGCGAACGCGAACGGCGGCACCGGCACGGGCGGCACGGCCGCAATCACGCAACAGACCGGCGGCGCGGCCACTGTCACCGGCGCGCTCACCCTCAATGCCAACGGTATCGGCAGCACGGGTACGAATGCTGGCGGCGACGGCATCGGCGGCACCATCGCGATCTCCGCCGCGCAAGGCAGCATCACTTCCAACGGCCTCAACCTCTACGCCGGCGGATACGGCGGCAGCGGCGACACGCTGGGCGGTGCCGGCCTGGGTGG
>NZ_JANZXA010000061.1 GCF_025153475.1 Novosphingobium mangrovisedimenti | reverse complement strand
CCGCGCCGATGCTGCAAATCTGGCGGGTGGCAACTTCATCAAGCCGACGGTGTTCACCAATGTGAAGAACACAATGCGCATCGCGCAGGAGGAGATCTTCGGGCCGGTGACCAGTGTCATCAGCTGGAACGACGAAGCCGACATGATGCAGCAGGCCAATGCCACCACCTACGGCCTGGCCGGCGGCGTGTGGACCAAGGATCTTGCCCGCGCCCACCGGATCGCGCGCCAGCTTGAAACCGGCACGGTCTGGATCAACCGCTACTACAACCTCAAGGCCAACATGCCGCTGGGCGGTTACAAGCAGAGCGGCTTCGGGCGTGAATTCAGCCATGAAGTGCTGAACCACTACACCCAGACAAAGTCGGTCGTGGTCAACCTTCAGGAAGGCCGCGTCGGGATGTTCGATCAGTGATCGAGAACCCGCGATCTTCGGGAGGAACGATGTGACTGCAAGGCTTGAAGGACAAGTGGCGCTGCTAACCGGCGGCGCCACCGGGATCGGTGAGGCGGTCGTCGCGCGCTTTATCGAAGAAGG
>NZ_JANZXA010000060.1 GCF_025153475.1 Novosphingobium mangrovisedimenti | reverse complement strand
GCAGGTCACCGCCGCTTGGGCTCATGCCCCCTCACAGCAGAGGGCAAGGCATTCGTTCAATTCCTCCTTTCTCTTTTGCATTCCAACATACGCCTCCCGGATCATCCGGGACGAGGCGCACTGTAGGTCACATCGGCGCACCACACGTGATTGGGCCGGTCGATCACCAACTTGCGCAGCAGGTACGGGTAGACCCGGTGCTGCGGATGGGGATCGCTGGTGCGCGGCCGCTGGTAGATCGGCGTCAGGCCCATCTTCGCCATCAGCCGTCGTGCCCGGCGGCGACCGACCTCGTGGCCTGCACGGCGCATGTGCCGCGCCATCTGGCGGCTGCCATACCATGGGCATTCCATGAACGTCTCGTCGATCACCGTCATCAACGACAGTGTCTCGTCCGTTTCCGGCACCGGGGCGTAGTAATAGTGCCGCGCGACAATCAGGATGAGAGACCAGCGTCAATCAAGATGAGAATCGCCACCTGCTGATCCGGCGTAGGGCGTAGCCCGGAGCCGGATCAGCAGGTGGCGATGGCGCCCTTTTCAGGGGC
>NZ_JANZXA010000059.1 GCF_025153475.1 Novosphingobium mangrovisedimenti | reverse complement strand
ACCCTGCCCGGCATCGTCGCGCAGCTGCGTGCGGTCGAGGCGACGCCGCCGTGTTCGGCGATCGTCCGGATTGCCGGCCACGATCCGGTAGCGATCAAGCAGGTTCTCGATCTTGGAGCGCAGACTCTGATGGTTCCGATGGTCGAGACCGCCGAACAGGCCCAGGCCATCGTAACTGCGTCCCGCTATCCGCCTGCAGGCGAACGCGGCCTCGGCGGCGCCCGTGCCGCGCGCTGGGGTGGCTATCCTGCCTATGTCGCAGAAGCCAATGCGCAGGTTTGCATCATCGCCCAGATCGAGACCGCGACCGCCGTCGACAACATTGAGGCGATCGCCGCAGTGGACGGAATCGACGCGCTGTTCCTTGGACCTGCGGACCTGGCCGCGACCGAAGGTTTGCTGGGCGCAATCAATTTCGATGCCCTGTTCAAGCTGACCGGCGAAGCACTGGCGCGGATCGTCTCAACCGGCAAACCGGCCGGGATCCTTTCGCGCGACGAACGCCTCGTCCAGCAGTTCCTCGATGGCGGTGCCCGCTTCATCGCCAACGGGATCGACAGCTTCAC
>NZ_JANZXA010000005.1 GCF_025153475.1 Novosphingobium mangrovisedimenti | reverse complement strand
AACCCTTCCGGATCATCCACCGAGCGACGGTACATCGCAAGGTAGCGATCGTTGTCGATCAGCGCACCTTCCGACCACTCGCCTGAAACGGGATATACGGCCTCGGCCATGCCTCTTTCTCCTCTTCCATCTCTGTTGCCGGCAAGACCCGGCTTTGGGGCGGACCTTAGCACAGGGGCGGTCGGACAGGGGCATTAGACATTGGTCGTAGGTCCTCCACCAAGGTCGGGGTGTTCGCTTGCCGCCTTCATGGCCGATGGTGCGGCAGTCTCGGAATGCACCAGACGACTAGGCTGCAGCCGGACCCGGGAAGGAGAGGATGATGAACCACACGCACAGGCCCCTGATCGGAGCCCTGCTGGCGGCGAGCTGTCTTGTCGCGCCGCAGGCCGCGGCGGCTGCCACCGACCGCGAGGCGCAACTCGAAACAAGGCTCGAACGGCTCGAGGCGGAGATGATGCAGCTGCGCGCCGATCTCGCCGCCGCACGGCAGGAGCAGTCGGACAGCAATGCGCAGGCACAGGCCGCGATCGCCGCCGCCAATGCCAGGAGCGAGGAAGCGACGGCCAAGGTCGCCGCGATCGAGAGCAAGCCGCAGGCTGACGGCTTCAAGTCGGGCGACACCACGATCAAGCTGGGCGGCTATATCAAGATGGTCGCCTCGGCGAGCCGTTTCAGCGACGGTGAAGTTGCCACCAATTCGCTCGGTCGCGATTTCTACCTGCCGCAGGTGATCCCCACCGGTGGCGGAAAGGCGCAGAAGGTAGAGGATTTCACCGCCAAGCAATCGCGCTTCTGGCTCAATCTCGATACCGCCGTGGGCGGCCAGAGCGTGAAGGGGCTGGTCGAAGTCGATTTCCAGACCTCGCCCGGCACGCAAGGCTCGCAGCGCACCACCAACGGCTACAACCTCGCGCTGCGCCGCGCCTGGATGAAGGTGGGCCGGGTGACCATCGGTCAGGACTGGTCGACCTTCCAGTACACCGGCGCGCTGCCGGAAAGCACCGACTTCGTCGGCGCCACCGAAGGCACGGTCTTCGTCCGCCAGCCGCTGATCCGCTATTCGGCGCCGCTGGGGCAGGGTGTGACGCTGCATGCGTCGGTCGAGGAACCGGAATCGGGCACCGCGACGCTGGGTTCTCCGGCACTGACCGAGAACGGCGACGACCGCATGCCCGATTTCGCCGCGCGCCTCGCCTATTCGGGGAAGGTGGGCGAAGCCTCGCTCGCGATGCTGGCGCGGCAGGTCCGCGTCGACAACGCAGGGGTTTCGGCTGATGCCTTCGGCTGGGGCGTGAGCGCCGGCGGCAAGATCTGGCTCAACGAAAAGAAGACCAGCGACGTGCGCGCCATGGTCACCTACGGCCACAACGCCAGCCGCTACATCGGCCTCAATTTCGCGCCCGACGCGGTCTATGATCCGGTTGCCAACAAGCTGGAAAGCGTGAACGTGATCGCGGCGCTTGCCGCCGCGCGCATCGCCATCGCCCCGCAATGGCGCATCAACGTGATGGGCAGCTACCAGCGCGTCGACTATGCCGACGCGCTCACGGCAGCCGCGCTTGCCAGCTACAACAAGCAGGCCTGGAGCGCGGCGGCCAACCTCTTCTACTCGCCGGTCAAGAACATCGACCTCGGTATCGAATACCGGCACGGCGAGCGGAAACTGGTCAGCGGCGCCGATGGCGCGCTCGACCGCATCGAATTCGCCGCGAAGTACAGCTTCTGACGATGAACACCCCGATCATGCAACGACAGGTCGGGACCCACTTGGGAGAGTGAGCAATGGCTACGACATATGACGCCATGCCGAGGCACCACAAGGCGACGCACGACGAGAAGCTCGTCATCACCGCATCGTCGCTCGGCACCGTATTCGAATGGTACGATTTCTATCTCTACGGCCTGCTGGCCACCTTCATTTCGAAAGTCTTCTTCGCCGGGGTCAACGAGACGACCGGCTTCATCCTCGCGCTCGGCGCCTTTGCCGCAGGCTTTGCGGTGCGGCCCTTCGGCGCACTGGTGTTCGGGCGCATCGGCGATCTCGTCGGGCGCAAATACACCTTCCTCGTCACCATGGGGCTGATGGGCCTTTCGACTTTCGCGGTCGGCCTGCTGCCCGGTTACGACACCATCGGCATTGCCTCTCCGATCATCTTGGTGACGCTACGCATCGTGCAGGGCCTCGCGCTCGGCGGTGAGTACGGCGGCGCGGCGACTTACGTTGCCGAGCATGCCCCCAACAACCGGCGCGGGCTCTACACCAGCTTCATCCAGATCACCGCGACCTTCGGCCTTTTCGCCGCGCTGCTCATCGTTCTGGGCGTGCGCACCGGCATGGGCGAGGAAACCTTCTCCGGCTGGGGCTGGCGCGTGCCGTTCCTGCTCTCGGCAGTGCTGCTCGCGGTCTCGATGTGGATCCGCATGCAGCTCAACGAGAGCCCGGTCTACCAGAAGATGAAGGACGAGGGCACGACCTCGAAGTCCCCGATCCGCGATTCCTTCGGTAAGTGGGGCAACCTCAAGTTCGTGCTGATCGCCCTGTTCGGCGCCGTCGCAGGGCAAGCGGTGGTCTGGTACACGGGTCAGTTCTACGCGATGTTCTACCTTGAAAAGATCCTCAAGGTGGACGGCGCGACGACCAACTACCTGATCGCCATCGCGCTTGCGCTCGGCACGCCGTTCTTCGTGTTCTTCGGCTGGCTGTCCGACCGGATCGGCCGCAAGTACCTGATCCTCGGCGGCTGCGCGCTGGCGGCGCTCACCTACTTCCCGGCCTTCCACGCCCTGTCCGATGCCGCCAACCCGGCGCTCGCGCAGGCATCGAAGAACGCGCCGGTGGTGGTGACCGCCAACGATGCGGAATGCTCGTTCCAGTTCGACCCGATCGGCAAGAACAAGTTCGATGCATCGAGCTGCGACATCGCCAAGGCCTTCCTTGCCAAGAACGGCATCAACTACACCAACACCGCGGCTCCGGCCGGCACGGTCGCCACGGTTGCCATCGGCGGCAACACGCTGACCGCGCCCGACCCGGCCGAAGTGACCGGTGCCGACCGCGCCGCCGCGATCGCCGCCTATCAGGGCGACATCAAGGCCGCGCTCACCCAGGCCGGCTATCCCGCCACTGCCAATCCGGACCAGATCGACAAGGTCACGGTGGTCGCGGTGCTGTTCTACCTCGTGATCCTGGTGACCATGGTCTACGGTCCGATCGCGGCGATGCTGGTGGAACTGTTCCCGAGCAATATCCGTTACACCTCCATGTCGCTGCCCTACCACTTGGGTAACGGCTGGTTCGGCGGTTTCCTGCCGACCACGGCGTTTGCGATGGTGGCTGCCACCGGGGATATCTACTACGGCCTGTGGTACCCGGTCGTGGTTGCCGCGGCCACGGTGGTGATCGGCCTGCTCTTCCTGCCCGAGACATTCAGGAGAAATATCGACGCCTGATAGTCTCGAAGCGTCGCGCTGCGGTGGCGGACATTGTCCCCGATCAAGGCGCGACGCTCCTTTTTGGTTCAGCCGACGGAGTTATCATGACCAGCACATCAAAACTCACCACCCGCACCGGCATCAGCCTTTCCGTTCGCCCCGCCACCGAGGGCGATGAAGCCGCGCTTGGCGGCTTCTTCGACGCCGTGAGCGAGGACGATCGCCGCTTCCGCTTTTTCGCGGCCAGCGAGCACGTCAGCCACGAACAGCTCGAACCGCTGCTCCATGCCGACCACTATCGTTCGGAAAGCTTCCTTGCCTTCGACGATGCGAGCGGCGAACTGGTGGCCTCGGCGCTGCTGGCCTGCGATGCGCAGTGCGATACGGCCGAAATCGCGGTGTCGATCCGCAGCGACTACAAAGGCAAGGGCGTGGGCTGGGCGCTGCTCGATTTCCTGGCAGGGCAGGCCAAGGAACACGGCGTGCGCAGGGTGATCTCGATCGAGAGCCGCGAGAACCACGCCGCCATCGAACTGGAACGCGAAAAGGGTTTCACGCCCGAAGCGTTCGACGATGATCCGACCCTCGTCCTCCTTTCCAAGACCCTGCGCTAACAAGAGCCAACAAGAAGAGTGAATACGGAGACCGGCATGAGCAAAGCCTACGAAGCAGCCTGGCAGGCGAGCATCGATGATCCGCAAGGATTCTGGCTTGAAGCTGCAAAGGCGTTGGATTGGGCGCAGGCGCCTGCCTCGGGCTGGAACGAGGCGGAGGGCTGGTTTCCGGGCGGACAGATCAACACCTGCCACAATGCGGTGGACCGTCACGTCGCCGCCGGGCGCGGCGATGCCACGGCGCTGATCTACGACAGCCCCGTCACCGGTACGATCAGCCGGTACACGTATGCCCAGCTGCTGGAGGAAGTGGGCCGTGTGGCTGCCATGCTCGCCTCGCTGGGCGTGGGCAAGGGCGACCGCGTGGTGATCTACATGCCGATGGTGCCGCAGACGGTCTTTGCCATGCTCGCCTGCGCGCGGCTGGGTGCGATCCACTCGGTGGTGTTCGGGGGCTTCGCGCCGCTCGAACTCGCCAAGCGCATCGACGATGCCACGCCCAGGGTGCTGCTGACGACCTCGTGCGGGATCGAGGGCAGCAAGGTTCTGCCCTACAAGCCGATGGTGGACGAGGCGCTCAGGCTGTCCGCGCATCAGGTCGAGCATGTCGTGCTCTACCAGCGCGAGCAGGTGACCGCCGAACTGCAGGCGCCGCGCGACATCGACTGGATGGACCTGCGTGAAAAGACCGCACAGGATGCGGTTCCGGCCTGCGTGGCACTGGCCTCTGACGATCCGCTCTATATCCTCTATACCTCGGGCACGACGGGTACGCCCAAGGGCGTCGTGCGCGACAATGGCGGCCATGCCGCGGCGCTGACGTGGTCGATGGCCAATATCTACGGCATCGGCGCAGGCGACGTGTTCTGGGCGGCGTCGGACGTGGGCTGGGTCGTGGGCCACAGCTACATCGTCTATGCCCCGCTGCTGGTCGGCGCGACGACGGTGCTGTTCGAGGGCAAGCCGGTGGGCACGCCCGATCCCGGCACTTTCTGGCGCACGATCGACCGCCACGGCGTGAAGGCCTTCTTCACCGCGCCCACCGCGATCCGCGCGGTGCGCAAGGACGATCCCGAGGCGAAGTTCCTCACCGAAATCGGCACCGGCAAGTGCGGCGTGATCTTCCTCGCCGGCGAGCGCGCCGATCCCGACACCATCGCCTGGCTGGAGGAAAAATCCGGCCTGCCGGTGATCGATCACTGGTGGCAGACCGAACTGGGCTGGCCCGCCATCGCCACGTGTTTTGCGCTGGGCGACTTGCGCCGCAAGCGCGGCAGCGCCGGCTTTCCGGTGCCGGGCTATGCCTTCACCATCCTGGGTGACGACGGCCAGCCAGTGCCCGATGGCGGTAGCGGTTCGGTGGCGATCAAGGCGCCGCTGGCCCCCGGTGCCTTCCGCACGCTGTGGAACAACAAGGCCGGCTATGAAAAGAACTTCGCGGGCTTCCCCGGCTATTACGAGACGGGCGATGCGGGCTTCTTCGACGAGGAAGGCTTCCTCCACATCATGGGCCGCACCGACGACATCATCAACGTCGCCGGCCACCGCCTCTCGACCGGCCAGATGGAACAGATCGTCGCGCAGGAAGACGGCGTGGCCGAATGCGCGGTGATCGGCGCCGACGATCCGATCAAGGGCATGAATCCGATCGCCTTCGTCGTGCCGCGCGCGGGCGCCGAAGCGGATGACACGCTGGCTGCCCGCGTGGTCAAGGCGGTGCGCAGCGAGCTGGGCCCGGTGGCCGCGCTGAAGACGGTCTACATCGTCCCGCAGCTGCCCAAGACCCGCTCGGGCAAGATCCTGCGCAACCTGCTGCGCAAGATCGTCAATGGCGAGGACTTCGCCCCGCCCGCGACGATCGAGGACGCCTCGGTTCCGCAGATGCTCGTGGATGTAGTGCGCGGCTGACGCCGCCCGCCACACTTGCGACGGCGCGGAGCGTCAGCCGAGCCTGAAGTTCGAGGCGGCCACGCCGGTTCCGGGGCGCTCCGACCTGCCTTTGTACAGGCAGGAAGCGCCCGCGAGCGGGCGGCCTTCCTTCAGGCTGTCGCCGCCGTCGGCAGGGACGACATTGATGTAGACGTCGCGCAGGTCGCTGCCGCCGAAACGAATCTGGGTGGCCGATCCCGCAGGCGTGGGAAGCGGCGCCAGTTCCTTGCCCTCGGGCGAAACGCGCAGGATCTTGCCGGGCGAGCGGAAGCCGGTGATGAGCAGCGTGCCGTCCGCCTCCATGGCCATGCCGTCGCAGTCTTCCTTGTCGAACAGCACGCGCTGGTTGGACAGGGTGAGGTCGTCGGCCACGTCCCAGACCCACGAGGTGCGGAAGGTGTCGCTGCAATAGAAGCGGCGGCGACCGGGGTCGTAGGCGATGCCGTTCGAGAAATAGACCTTGTCCGACAGCTTGATGACATGCCGGTCTGCGGTCAGCCGGTAAATCGCGCTGGGCCGCGTATCGCGCGCCTCGATGATATATTCGATGTCGTTGGTGCCGAAGAAGATCCCGCCGGTACCGTCGGGCCACATCTCGTTGATGCCGTTGACCGGCTTGCCTTCGAGTTCCTCGATGAGCCAGCCCGACTTGCCGGTATCGGGATTGTTCCACCGGATGCCGCCCTGTCCGGTCGAGAGCACCGCGCCGCAGGAATTCATCATCACCCCGCCGGTCCACATGCGCTCGGCATCGAGCGTGGCGACGGGCGTGCCATCGGGTTTGACGCCGTGGATGCCGCCCTTGATGACATCGCTGTACCAGATGACGTCGCGCGTGAAATCGTAGGACAGGCCTTCGAGATAGACGCCCTCGGCGATCTTCTCGTAGGCACCGGCTGCCAGCTCTCCCATGTTCTCTCTCCTGTCCGGGCGCGTCAGCGCGTCTCGGGCTCGTAGCGAGCGATGAAATCCTCGATCACTTTCGTCACTTCGGCATGGCCCATCGAGACGCCGATGGCGGCCTCGCGGTGCAGCGTCAGCGCTGCGCTCGTGACGAGGATAGCCATCGCGGCGGTCGGCATGGGCCCGCCCTGGTCCTGGCTGAACGCCTTCTCCAGCGCGCTCACCTGGATACGCCGCGTGGTCTCGATATAGGCGACGACTTCCTGCCGCAGCGCATCGATGCGGTTTGCCAGCGCCATGAACTCGGCGACCATGCGCGTGTCGGCCGTGTGCACGCACACGTTCCAGACCTCGTGCAGCGAATTGTCTCCGGTCAGCGCGCCGTCGAGCCTTTCGAGTTCACGCGCGGCGAGGCGGCGGAAGGTCTCGACGATCAGGTCGTCCATCGAGCGGAAGTAGTAGTAGACGAGCCGCTGCTTGACGCCGATGTGATCCGCCACGCTGCGCGAGGTGAGGGCGCCGTAGCCCAGTTCCTGCAGGATCGCCTCTGCCCCGTCGAGCATCCGGTGCCACACCGGCGATCCCGGCGGTCCCATGCGGCGGTTCACTGTCATTGCCTTTTCAAACCCCTGTCCGTGCAGGCGCTGCTTGTTCCACGCCGCGTGCTGGCTGGCAAACCCGGTACCAGGTCATTTCACCTTGTAGGGCGTGTAGGCGGGCGGAACGGTCTTCGTCGTATCGCGCGCCGATGGCGGATATTTGCCTGCAATGTCGGTGAGGCCGTATTCCTTGCCCGCTTCGGCCCCGATCACGACCTTGCCGTTCCAGCGCGCCATCATCCCGGGGTCGTTATACATGGCCCAGGCGATTTCGCCCGTGTACTCGGGGGATTCGAGCATGCCTTCCAGATGCCTGAACTTGTCGGGCGCGGCTTCCATCATTTCCAGCAGGCGCTCTGTGGTGAGCGCGCCCATCCAGATCGAAACGGCCGCGATGTTCGCGCCGGCATCGGCGAAGTCCACGCCCATGTCGAAGGCCATCTTGTCCACCCCGGCCTTCTGCGCACCGTAGCTCGGGCCGAAGCAGTAGTGCATCGCGCCGGGAGAGGACGTGAAGACGATCAGCCCCTTGTCCTGCCTGACCATGTGCGGTGCGGCATACCAGCTGGCGACGAAGCCGCTGCGCAGGCCCACGTTCATCATCTCGCCGATTTCCAGCGGCTTTTCCCAGAACTGGCCGGGGGCGGAGACGGCATGGCTCTGGTAGCAGGCATTGTTTACCAGGATGTCGATCCGCCCCTGTTCCGCGATAACGCGGTCGATCAGCGCCTTGACCTGTTCGTCGTCGGCATGGTCGCAGCGCACGGGAATGCCCTTGCCGCCGGCCACCGTCACTTCCTGTGCCGTCGCGAAGATCGTGCCGGGGACTTCGGCATCGCCTTCCCTGATCGAGCGACCGGTGACGTAAACGGTGCAGCCGTGCGATCCCAGGGCCCTGGCGATGCCCCGCCCGGCGCCGCGGCTCGATCCGGTGACGATGGCGACGGGTGCGGTATCAGGCATTCGGGTTCTCCCTTGGAATTATGGTTCGAGAGGCGATCAGAGCATCGTCGAGCCACCGTCGACGCCGATCGTCTGGCCGGTGACATAGGCGGATTCGTCGCTGGCGAGGAAAACGGCGGTCGGCGCGATGTCGCCGGGCTTGCCGAAGCGTCCGATCGCGACCTTGGAAAGCTCCGCGTCGTAGGTCTTGCTTTCCTCCAGATACCACAGCGCCTTGGGCGACATGGCCGAAGGCAGGATGGTGTTCACGCGGATGCCTTGCGGGCCCCATTCCTTGGCGGCCGTCCTGGTCAGCGTGCGGATGGCTTCCTTCGATGCGGCATAGGCAAGGAAGCCCGGTTCGCAGCGGATGCCGTAGCTGGAGCCGAAATTGATGATCGAGCCGCCGCCCTGTTCGACCATGTGCGGATGGCACAGCTGCATGAGCTGGAGCGAGCCGAAGAAGGCGGACTGGAAGTCGACCTTGCAGTTCTCTTCCATCTTCGGGTCGGTCAGCGGCAGGTAGTCGGTAAAGCTGTGGGCATTGTTGACGAGCACGTCGAGGCGCCCCCAGTCCGCCATCGCGCGCTCCACGGTGGCAAGGGACTGGACCCTGTCACCGGCGGTCGCGACGAAGGGCGTGCAGGTGCCGCCGGCGGCGGTGATGCGGTGTGCCACATCGTCGAGCTTGCCTTGCGTCCGGCCGGTTATCAGCACCCTGGCGCCTTCGCGGGCACAGGCCTCGGCAATGGCCGCGCCGATGCCTTGGCCGCCGCCGGTGATGATCGCGACCTTGCCGGCCAGCCGGCTGGTGCCCGTCGTCATGCCTTCCTCTCCCGTGCTTCTCGTCGATCACGTTGTTCGTCACGATGTTAGCGCAAGGCGAGACTGTCAAGGACGCAGCGCCCGCCTGCGCTACCAGTGCAGGCCTTCCTCGCGCGGCTTCCAGGTAATCGGGCGTTCGTAGGAGGGATCTTCCTTGCCCCAGATCGGCTTGAGGAAGCCTTTTATGTTCTTCGAATGGACCCAGGTGCCGTCAGCATTGGCCGTCATCTCGATGGTGCAGCGCCGGGTGTGCAGGCGCCATTCGCCGCCGCGTTTTTCGAGCTGGTCGAGATAGCGCCCCATGGCGATCGTGGTGGTCTTGTCGTCGAGCCAGAACAGGCCGCCGATGACGTAGGATTCGCAGTACGCGGTTTCCCCGTCGAGTTCGACAATGGTGTTGGTGATGTTGTGGCTCGTCATGGTGAAGTTCATGCGGTGGCCCATGTTCGCCCTTTCCGGGTAGTCCGGGGCGAAGCTCACGCTGGGGCCATGCTCGTCGACGCCGTCCTCCCACCAGCACGAGGCGATCTGCTCCACGTCCTGCCGGTCGCGTGCGCGGCATTCGCGCTGGATGCAGTCGATAATGTCCTGCCGGTCCTTGAGCTTTGCAAATTCGGCTTTGAGCTGCGCGAGTTCTTCCTCGACTGTCATGGCAATCCCTCTCCTCTCCGGGGCGCTCTCCTATCCGGGGGTCCCGGCCTTGAGCCGGGACAGCGCCTCCCGCACGTTGCGCCTGCCCGGGCAGATCGTTGCCGCGCCCAGGTGCGCCGATGCCCGTCCCGCCGCTGGGGCAATCCCCGTGCGGCGGAAGGGGGCGGCGGTGCGTCAGCCCGGCTTCTTGGGCAGCGCGATTTCGGCGGTGCCGAGGCACATCTTCACGCCGCGCTGGTTGGTCATCAGGTGCTTCACCTGCACGAGGTGACGGCCTTCCTCATCGACCATCTTGTCGACCACTTCGGCGGTCTGGATGGTGATGTCGCCGGTCAGCGCCGGGCCGCGGTAGTTGGCCGTGGAGTGCACCACCATGCCATGCTCGCCGGCCCAGCCCGACAGGAAGTCTGTCACCCACGATCCCATCGAGGCGCCGTAGCCATAGCCGCGCGGCATGCCGATGCGGCGCGCGTACTTGGGGAACAGGTGCCCGCGTGAGGGGCCGTAATAGGCGCCGTCGGTGAGGAAGGGGTTCACCTTCATCATGTCCGGATCGTTTTCGTACCCGGCCATCTCGCGGGTGAAGCCCAGCGCTTCGAGATCGTTCTTGCGCAGGTTCATCGAGCCCCAGGTGTTGACGATATAGGCGCGCCATTCGGTGGCGAAGCTGGCGATCGAGTGCGGGCCGAAGACGCGCTCGGGCAACTGGTCGCCCACGCTTACATCATCCCACCAGCGCTCCTTGTGCCCCAGGTCGTGCAGCATCTGCACCCACGAGAAGACGCGATTCTCGATGTCGACGATTTCCTCGTCGGACCAGTCCGGATCGTTGAAGTCGGCTTCGTTCACAGAAGCGCCGCCGGCCTGCGCGTTATAGCGCAGCGAGGTGGAACGTTGCTTGGCGATCGGGTCGCCGTGCTGGTTGTAGTAATTGTTGTCGCCGCGCTGGAAGGCGGTGGGGCCGAAGCCGGTTTCCTTGACGGTGTAGTCGAAGGGAATGCGCTCGTTCTTTACCATATCGCCCGGTTCGATGCGGGGGCCGTAGAACCACCATTCGTCGCCCGCGAAGAGCAGGTGCGAATTGGGGATGCAGCCGACGCAGGCCGGGGCCGCGCCATGGCCATCGTCGGTGGCGATGGCGAAGCTTTGCGGGGCCACCAGCTTGCCCCAGCGGCTGGCGGCAGCGAAATCCGGGTCGAAGTGGACCAGGTTGGGAAAGTGCATGGCATGGACCCAGCGGCGGATGTCATTGGCCGCGATCGGTTCGCGCAGCGGCGAGAAGTCCATGACCTTGCCCAGGTACTGGTCGACGTCGGAAGTATCGAGTGTAACGCTGCTCATCGTCGTGCTTATCCTGTATCAGTCCTGGCGCATGCCGGTGGCGTCGGATGCCTTGAAGACCGGAATGGCCTCCACGATCTTGAACATGACGAGCGGCAGGACGCGCTCGGTCGATGCCTGGTAGGTGGCATAGAAGGGGTGGCAGTCGACGAAGAAGTCCCAGACCTTCTGGCGCTCGGCCCCCTCCGGTTCGCGCCAGGTGCTGTGGAAGGCCTGCGTGGCGATCTGGATGTCGATCGTCTCCATCTCGCGCAGGTTGAGGTACCATGCGGGGTGATGGTCGGCGCCGCCCTTGGACGCGCAGATGACGACTTCGCCGCCGATGTCGGCGTAGCACAGCGGGGTGATGAACACCTTGCCGCTCTTGCGGCCGACGTACTTGATCATGCAGTGGGTCGCGAAGTTGCGGCCGCCCACGGCAGTGATGTCCATGATGTGGCCTTCGGCCCCGCCCGAGTTCAGGTAGGCCTCGCGGTGTTCGAAGACCCAGTCGCGCCGGGCCTCGCGGATGACCTGCATCGATTCGTCGCTCATGTCATCGATCCTTTCTGCTTGCTGGGGGCATGTGCGGGCGTGTCAGTCGCCGTAGCGCAGCTCCACGTGCGTGGCTTCGCCATGGGGGCCCATCGGTGAATCGTAGTCGACGACCGAGCAGACCGGGTTGGCGTGGCCGGCAAAGAGCCTTTCCTCGTCGGCCTTCGTGATCTCGCGCCGTTCGGGCGAGGAAATGATCGCCTGCGACCGCTCGAAGTCCTCGCGGCTGTTCCACCAGATTTCCATCAGGCAGTCGAAGCCGGGGTCGTGGATCTGCCCGGTGATCGGGTTCTTCTCCGGCGTCAGGTAGCGGCGCACGTAGCGCACGGCATTGGGGATCGCGGGCTGGAGCCCGGCATTCTTGGAAAGCTGCGAATGCTGGTTCTCGTAGTAGTCGAGAAACTCGTCCATCGACATGTCCGGCCGCTTCCGGAAGAAGCAGATCTGCTTGAACATTTCTGACACCCTCTCGTTGTTGCGCGGGACATTGCGCCAAGAGGGGGTATGCGGTCTAATGCTGAAATCGTTTAACTCCATGCAGAATCATTATGGACATATCGCTAGGCAAGCTGCGCCAGCTCGTAACCATCGCCCGTTGCGGGAGTTTCTCGCGCGCCGCGGCGGAGCTCAACATCAGCCAGCCGGCACTCAGCCGCAGCGTGCACATGATCGAGGCGCGCTATGGTTTCCCCATCTTCAACCGGCTGGGGCACGGGGTCGAACCGACCTCGGCGGGCGCGCAAGTCATCGCCCTGGCGGAACCTCTGGTGCAGGGGCTGCACGTCTTCGACAGCAACCTGAAGCTGATGGGCTCGGGCCGGGCCGGGCAACTGGCGATCGGCGTGACCCCGCTGCTGGCCAGCCAGCTTCTCGCGCGCTTCGCCGGGGCTTTCTTCGACCGGGGCAGCGCAGTGCAGCTCAGGGCCATGATCCGTCCCGGCGAACAGCTGCTCAGCGCGCTCAGGAACGATGAGATAGAGCTGTTCTTCTACCCCGAGCCGCACCTGCCGGCGCCCGAGGAAATCGAGATCGAGCGGCTGGGCGCGGTCGATCCGGTCTGTGTCGTGCGCAGCGGCCATCCGCTTGCGGGACGCCGCGACATCGCCATGGCGGAACTGATCGAATTTCCGCTGGCCAGCTCGGTGGAAGCGCCCGGCGGCTCCACGGTGCCGAGCCGGTCGCACCTGATCTGCGACAATTACCACGTGCTGCGTGATGCCGTGCTGCTCTCCGATCTCGTTTGCATCTGTTCGCGCGATTTCGTTGCCGCGATGCTGGCCGAAGGCGCGCTGTGCGAGATCAGCGTGTCCGGTCTCTCGCTGCCGCCCACGGGCATCTACATGGCAAAGCTGAAAGGGCGGATGATCTCGCCGCTCGCGCTGGCGGCGAAACGGCGGATGCGTGCCTACCTCGACGGCGAGTGAGGTACGCCCGGTCCGTTATTTCTCCAGCTTCAGGCCCTTGAGAGCGGCGAAGGGGCCCTGGTCCTCGGGCGTGCCGATCCCGGCGGCCTTGCGTGCGGCATCCGCGTCGGGGCCGGTGAGGAACGGATCGATGGCCAGTGCCAGGCTCTGCGCCACGGCCTCGCCAAGGTCGATGTGCGTGCCGGTATATTCGATCTCGTCGCAATCCTCGGCGCTGATCTCGATTTCCTCGTCGGGCACGTGGTCGGTGCTTTCCGGCACGAAGCGGAAGAACAGGTCCTCGTCGATGGAGACCGGAATGTCCTCTGCGGAAATCGCGCAGGACTGGACGATTTCCGCCTTCAGTCGCCCGCGCACGTCCACCGTGCGGTCCTTGCGGCTGAGCGTCAGGTCGGCGGCCAGGCTGTCGACGCGCACGATGCCGAAGCGCGCGGCCAGTGCCGCGCGTTCGGCCTCGTTGGCTTCGAGGTGGGGTTCCTTGCCTTCCACCTGCCGCACGTCGAGGGCGCGCGAAAATTCGGGCTTCGAGGCGGCGGCGTCGCTCATCGCTCGATCCTCGCGGCCAGCAGGTCCTCGCCCGAGAGCGCGTCGATCTGGTCATGGAGACGCCGCACTTCGCCGGCGAGGCGCGCCTTGTCGGCTCCTTCGATCAGCGTGACGTTGCGTTCGAGCACGGCCGCGAGCGCCGCCTCGTCTCGCCCCAGCGCCTCTTTCAGCGCCGCGATACGGCCGCCCAGCACGCTCATCAGCTTGCCCATCCGCTTGCCGACGACGAGGTCGCCTACGCCCGACTGGCGCAACTGGCCGTCCATGTCGTCGACGAAGAGTTCGGTCAGTCGCACCGAGGGGGTGATCAGGGCGTCGTCGCTGAGCTTGTCCCGCTCCATGCGCAGCATGACCAGCGCGAGCACCAGCGTTACGGCATCGAAGCGGCCGGGAACGGTGTCGGCCACGCCGCACTGCGCGTACCATTGTTTTTCGCGCGCAATCTCGACCACGCGGTGCCAGAGCGGGCGAACCGTTTCGCGCGAGTCCGCGCGTTTGCCGAGGATGCGGGAGATCAGGGACACGACAGCAGGGGCCTTTCGTTCAGCGGCAATTCAATCGAAGCGGGCCAACGCCCATTGCGCGGTCGCTTTCGGGGCCTTAAGGCCAAGGGCGATATATGGGTCGGAGGCCTGCTGGCAATGCCTTCCATGGGGTTCTACCATGGGGCTGCAGCGATTTCCGCCGGGTTTGGAGTACGAAAATGCGTGAGGTTGGCCTCAAGATCAGGACGGCGGGCATGGCAATGGCGCTGGTGGCGCTGGTCGGCGGCTGTTCTTCGATCCGCGATCATCGCGGCTACCTCATCGACAATACACTGCTCGATTCGGTCCAGCCGGGCATCGACAATCGTCTTTCGGTGGAAAAGACGCTGGGTCGTCCGACTTTCGTCAGCCAGTTCGGCCAGAAGGATTACTACTACGTCTCGCAGATCGTGAAGACGCCGCCGTTCGGCCGGCCGCACACGGCGGAAGAGACGATCCTGCGCGTGCGCTTCGACGCCGCCGGCAACGTCGTCGCGGTCGACAAGCGCGGGATGGAGCAGGTGGCGCGGATCAGCCCCGAGGGTGACAAGACGCCGACGCTGGGCCGTCACCGCTCGCTGCTCGAAGACCTGTTCGGCAATATCGGTGCGGTGGGTGCCGGAGGCACCGGCGCCGGCGGTGCGCCTACCGGGCCGGGCCCGAACGGAAGCTGAGCCCTTTCGCGGTTCCGGCAAGGGCCTCGCACGGGGCTTCCCTGCCTTGAACCTCGCCCGGCGCGGCATATATGCGCTGGCATGAATACAAGCGGGGCGAGCCACGGCCTGATCGAGTGGCACGGAACGACCATCATCGGCGTGAAGAAGGGCGGCAAGACCGTCATCGCCGGTGACGGCCAGGTCTCCATGGGCAACACCGTGATGAAACCCAATGCGCGCAAGGTGCGCCGCATCGGGGAAGGCGGCAAGGTGATCGCCGGTTTCGCGGGCGCCACCGCCGATGCCTTTACCCTGTTCGAACGGCTGGAACGCAAGCTGGAGCAGTACCGCGGCCAGCTCATGCGCGCGGCGGTCGAACTCGCCAAGGACTGGCGTACCGACAAGTACCTGCGCAACCTTGAAGCGCTGATGATCGTGGCCGATGCGGAAACGTTGCTGGTGCTCACCGGCAATGGCGACGTGCTGGAGCCCGAGGGCGGTATCGCGGCGATCGGCTCGGGCGGAAACTATGCGCTCGCCGCCGCCCGCGCGCTCGACGCCTACGAAGAGGATGCCGAGCAGATGGCGCGCAAGGCCATGCAGGTCGCGGCCGACATCTGCGTCTTCACGAACGACCGCGTTACGGTCGAAACCATCTGATTTCCCGGGATACCATGATCGACAATCTCACCCCCAAGGCCATTGTCCGCGCGCTCGACGAGCACATCGTCGGCCAGTCCGAGGCGAAGAAGGCCGTCGCCGTCGCCCTGCGCAATCGTTGGAGGCGGCAAAGATTGCCGCTCGACCTGCGCGACGAGGTGACGCCCAAGAACATCCTGATGATCGGCCCCACGGGCTGCGGCAAGACCGAGATCAGCCGCCGCCTTGCGAAGCTGGCCGACGCGCCCTTCGTGAAGGTGGAAGCTACCAAGTTCACCGAAGTCGGCTACGTCGGCCGCGACGTCGAGCAGATCGCCCGCGATCTTGTCGAGGAAGCGATCCGGCTGGAAAAGGACCGCCGCCGCGAATCCGTGCGCGAGGCCGCGTCCAAGGCGGCGATGGACCGCCTGCTGAACGCCTTGGTGGGTGAGGGCGCCTCGGAAGCTACCCGCGCCGCGTTCCACCAGCGCATCACCGAAAACGCCATGAACGAGACCGAGGTCGAGATCGAGGTGGAGGACAGCCCCTCCGCGCCGATGGAGATCCCCGGCATGGGCGGCTCGGTCGGCATGATCAACTTGTCCGACATCATGGGCAAGGCTTTCGGCGGCCAGAACATGAAGCGCCGCAAGATGAAGGTGCCCGATGCCTGGGACAAGCTGGTCGAGGAGGAATCCGAAAAGCGCATGGACCAGGACGACGTCGCCCGCGTCGCGCTGGCCAATGCCGAGACCAACGGCATCGTCTTCCTCGACGAGATCGACAAGATCGCCGTCTCCGACGTGCGCGGCGGCTCGGTCAGCCGCGAGGGCGTGCAGCGCGACCTGCTGCCGCTGATCGAGGGCACGACGGTCTCCACCAAGTACGGCCCGATGAAGACCGACCATGTCCTGTTCATCGCCAGCGGCGCGTTCCACGTCGCCAAGCCGAGCGACATGCTGCCCGAACTGCAGGGCCGCTTGCCGATCCGCGTCGAACTGAAGGCGCTGACCGAGGAAGACTTTGTGCGCATCCTCAGCGAAACGCGCGCCAACCTCGTCGAACAGTACCGCGCGCTGCTGGGCACAGAGAACGTGACCGTCGAGGTGACGCCGGACGCCATCGGCGAAGTGGCCAGGATCGCCGCGCAAGTGAACGAGAGCGTCGAGAACATCGGCGCCCGCCGCCTGCAGACGGTGATGGAAAAGCTGCTCGAGGAGCTGAGCTTCGAGGCCGAGGACCGCGTGGGCGAGACCGTGACGGTCGACGAGGCCTATGTGCGCGAGAAGCTGGAAGGCCTCGCGGGCAACGCGGACCTGTCGAAGTACATTCTCTAAGTCGGCGATGGGCACGCCGGTAAAGGGACGCGCGGCGATGATCGCGGGGATGAACCCCCGCCTCGATCCGCAGCGCTGGGTGTTCTGCACCGGCGGCCCGTTGCTTGAAGAAGCGCTTGCCACGTTCCGCGAGGATGAGGGGCTGAGCCAGATCCTCCCGTTAGACGCTGCACGGGAGGCGGGGCACGACGTCTCGTCGCCGATGATGCGGATCGTGCTGGAAGTGCACTCTGCGTTGGACGGGACGGGGCTTACGGCGGCGGTTTCCGGTGCGCTCGACGAGGCGGGCATCCCCTGCAACATGGTCGCGGCCTATCACCACGATCATGTGTTCGTGCCGGAGGGTGATGCGGAACGGGCGCAGGAGGTCTTGAAGCGTTTGCAAGGCTCCGAGGCGTAGAGCTCCACCACCCCTCTTCGTCATTGCGAGGAGGCGAAGCCGACGCGGCAATCCAGAGCGTGCGTAAACCGCCCTGGATTGCTTCGCTGCGCTCGCAATGACTAGGGACGGCAGACTTCTTCGAACAGGTCGCGCCAGTGCGGGTTGGCGGCTTCGATCAACGCTAGCTTCTTCTTTCGCGATCCGGCCTTGATCTGCTTCTCGCGCGCAATGGCGTGTTCCATCGTCGCATGGAGTTCGAACCAAACGAGCATCCTGCAGCCATAGCGTTTCGTGAACCCGTCAATCACGCCTTCCCGGTGCTCCCATGCGCGCTTGGGCAGCCATGACGTGACACCGACGTACAAGGTGCCATTGCGGGCGCTTGCCGCGATGTAGACTGCCGGTTGAAAGTTGCGCCGCATCGCTCCGGATTGCTTCGTCGCTGCGTTTCTCGCAATGACGAAGGGGATTAAATCTTCGCCATCTCGTCCCCTTCATTCGTCATTGCGAGGCCCGAAGGGCCGTGGCAATCCAGAGCCGCCGTGGCCCCGCACTGGATTGCTTCGCATGCGGCTCGCAATGACGAATAAAGGGGGATAGAGCATGCCCATGTACCAGACACCCGAAGACCGCCCGATCTACCGCCTCCTCACCGGCCAGGACGACCGCGCCTTTTGTGAGCGCGTGTCCGAGGCGCTGGAGCAGGGCTGGCGGCTCTATGGTTCGCCCACGATCAGCTGGGATACGGCGGGGAACTGCATGAAGGCGGCGCAGGCTGTCGTCTGGCATGAAGCCGACGTGGTGAAGTAGGTTACTTCGCGAACAACTGGCCCAGGTCCGCAAACGCCTTCATCTCGATGGCGTTGCCCGAGGGATCGCGGAAGAACATCGTTGCCTGCTCGCCGGGCTGTCCCTTGAAGCGGACATAAGGCGTTATACCGAATTCCACGCCGGCGGCCGTGAGCCGATCGGCCAGAGCCTGCCAGTCCGCCATGTCCAGTACGATGCCGAAGTGTGGCACTGGCACGCCGTGGCCGTCGACGGGATTGGAGCCCACGTCGGCGCCCGCCATGCCGGGTACGAGGTGGGCGACGATCTGGTGGCCGTGGAAATCGAAATCGACCCAGGTATCGGCGCTACGCCCTTCCGCGCAGCCCATCACCCCGCCCCAGAACGCGCGCGCCGCGTCGAGGTCGTGGACGGGGAAGGCGAGATGGAAGGGGCGCAGGGTCATGCGTGGGCGCAAGGCTCTTCGACCGGCTCAGGGCGAGCGGGCTTTGTGCCTGAACGACAAACCCGCTCATGCTGAGCCTGTCGAAGCATCAGATGTGGATCGGCTTGCCGGTCACCGCCATCGCCGCTTCCTTGATCGCCTCGGAGTGCGTCGGGTGGGCGTGGCAGGTGTAGGCGATGTCCTCGCTGGTAGCGCCGAATTCCATGGCCTGGGCGGCCTGTGCGATCATCGTGCCGGCCACCGAAGCAATGCACCACACGCCGAGCACGCGGTCGGTTTCGGCATCGGCGATCACCTTCACGAAGCCGTCGGGCTCGTGGTTGGTCTTGGCGCGCGAGTTGGCGAGCATCGGGAACTTGCCGACCTTGACGGCGCCGCGCTCCTTGGCGGCTTCCTCAGTCAGGCCCACGCCGGCGATTTCGGGCTGGGTGTAGACCACGCCCGGGATCACGTCGTGGTTCACGATGCCGGTGAGGCCGGCGATGTTCTCGGCCACGGCAAGGCCTTCGTCCTCGGCCTTGTGGGCGAGCATCGGGCCGGGGATCACGTCGCCGATGGCCCAGACGCCGTCCACCTTGGTGGCGAAGTCGTGGTCGGTCTCGATCTGGCCGCGCTGGTTGAGTTCCAGCCCGATCTTGTCGATGCCGAGGCCTTCGACGTTGGGCTTGCGGCCGATGGCGACGAGCACGACGTCAGCGTCAAGCGTCTCGGTATCACCGCCCTTGGACGGTTCGACCGAAACCTTGGCCTTCTTGCCCTTGACCTCGACGCCAGTGACCTTGGTCGAAAGCTTGAGTGTCATGCCCTGTTTCTTGAAGATCTTGGCCGCTTCCTTGCGCACGTCCATGTCCATGCCGGGCAGGAGCTGGTCGAGGAATTCGACGACGGTGACTTCGGCACCGAGACGGCGCCAGACCGAGCCGAGTTCCAGCCCGATCACGCCGCCGCCGATGACGACCATCTTCTTGGGCACGGCCGAAAGTTCCAGCGCGCCGGTGCTGTCGACCACAACGCCCTTGTCGTTGTCGATCTCGACGCCGGGAAGGGGGGTGACCGAGGAGCCGGTGGCGATGACCAGGTTCTTGGCCGAATAGGTCTTGCCGTCCACCTCGACGGTGTGGGCATCCTTGAACTGGGCATAGCCCTTGAGCCAGTCGACCTTGTTCTTCTTGAACAGGAACTCGATGCCGCCGGTCAGGCCCTTCACAGCGTCCTTGCGCTGGCCCTGCATCACGTCGAGGTCGAGCTCGGGGGTGACCTTGATGCCCATTGCCGCCATCGCGCCGCCCTTGGCCGCCTCGAAGTATTCCGAAGCGTGGAGCAGTGCCTTGGAGGGGATGCAGCCCACGTTGAGGCAGGTGCCGCCCAGCGTTGCGCGCCCTTCGGCGCAGGCGGTCTTCAGGCCCAGCTGCGCGGCGCGGATCGCGGCGACATAACCGCCGGGGCCGGCACCGATGACAAGGACGTCGTAATCGTAATCAGCCATTCTAGGCCTCCGTTCCTACACCCTTCGACAAGCTCAGGGTGAGCGGGAGTGGGGTAATCAGGTCAAACTTTGCCCGCTCATCCTGAGCTTGTCGAAGGACGAGCAGCACGGAACCTCTCAAAGATCGATCAGCAGACGCGTGGGATCCTCGATCGCTTCCTTGATGGTCTTGAGCGCGGTCACCGCCTCGCGGCCGTCGATCAGGCGGTGGTCGTAGCTCAGCGCGATGTACATCATCGGGCGGATCACGATCTGACCATCACGCACGACCGGGCGTTCCTCGATGCGGTGCAGGCCCAGCACGGCGGACTGCGGCGGGTTGATGATCGGCGTGCTCATCAGGCCGCCGAAGATGCCTCCGTTGGAGATCGTGAAGGTGCCGCCCTTCATGTCTTCCATGGTCAGCGTGCCGTCCTTGGCGCGCTTGCCGAAGTCGGCAATGGCGCTTTCGATGCCGGCGAAGGAGAGCTTGTCGCAGTCGCGCACGACGGGGACGACGAGGCCGTTCGGGGCCGAGACCGCGATCGAGATGTCGACGTAGTCGTGATAGACGATCTCGTCGCCCCCCTCACCACTGGCGATCTGGGCATTGACCGCCGGGATGTCCTTGAGCGCGAGGACCGAGGCCTTGGCGAAGAAGGACATGAAGCCGAGCTTGATGCCGTGCTTCTTGGCGAAGACATCCTTGTACTTGTTGCGCGCTTCGATGACGGCCGACATGTCGACGTCGTTGAAGGTGGTGAGGAGCGCGGCGTTGTCCTGTGCGCTCTTGAGGCGCTTGGCAATCGTCTGGCGCAGGCGCGTCATCTTCACGCGCTCTTCGTTGCGGGCCGAGGTCGCAGCGACGGCAGGCGCGGCAGCGGCGGGCGCCGAGGCCGGCTTGTTCTTGGCCGCGGCGATCACGTCGTCCTTGGTGATGCGGCCGTCCTTGCCGGTGCCCGTGATGGTCGCGGGATCGATGCCGTATTCGAGCACCGCGCGGCGCACGGCGGGCGAGAGCACGGCAGCGCCAGCGGGGGCTTCCCCAGCGGGAGCCGTCGGAGCGGTCGGGGCCGGGGCGGGCGTTTCCGTCTTGGCGGCGGCGGGCTTGGGAGCCGGGGCGGCGCCCGAGCCTGTCGAGCCAGCACCTTCTTCAATGGTGGCGATCAGCGCACCGACGGTGACGGTTTCACCCTCGGCAACGATCTGCTGGCCCATCACGCCGGCATGGGGGGCCAGCACGTCGATGGCGACCTTGTCGGTCTCCAGGCTGGCGATCGCCTCGTCAGCGGCGACAGCTTCGCCGGGCTGCTTCAGCCACTGGCCGATGGTGGCCTCGGATACGGATTCGCCGAGAGTGGGAACCTTGACTTCGGTGGACATGGTTTATCTCAAGCCTTCTGCTTGCGTCGTAGTTCGTCGCGGACGGAAATGTGGAGCGCGTCGGCGACCAGTGCGGCCTGCTCGGCGGTGTGGCGCTTGGCGAGGCCCGTAGCGGGCGAGGCGGAAGCATGGCGGCCGGCATAGCGCGGACGCGGGTTCTTCACCCCGGCTTCCTTGGCCGCTTCCTCGATCAGCGATTCGACGAAGAACCAGGCGCCGTTGTTCTGGGGCTCTTCCTGGCACCAGACGATCTCCTCGAGGTTGGTCATGCGCGACAGGCGCAGGGCCAGCGGCTCGCCCGGGAAGGGATAGAGCTGTTCGAGGCGGATGATCTGGGTATCGTCGATCTCGGCTGCATCGCGCGCTTCGAACAGGTCGTAGGCGACCTTGCCCGAGCACAGGATGACCTTCCTGGTGTCCTTGTCCGCCGCGGGCTTGATGTCCGAGAGGATGCGGAAGAAGTGGCCTTCGCCGACGAAGTCCTCGGTCTTCGACTTCGCCATCGGATGGCGCAGTAGCGACTTGGGCGTCATGATGATCAGCGGCTTGCGGAAGGGCCGGTGCATCTGGCGGCGCAGAACGTGGAAGTAGTTCGACGGCGTGGTGATGTTGCACACCTGGATATTGTCGCTCGCGCAAAGCTGCAGGAAGCGTTCCAGGCGGGCCGAGGAGTGCTCCGGACCCTGACCTTCATAGCCGTGCGGCAGCAGCATCACGAGGCCGTTGGCACGCAGCCACTTGGCTTCGGAGGCGGCCACGTACTGGTCGATGATGATCTGCGCGCCGTTGGCGAAATCGCCGAACTGCGCTTCCCACAGGACCATGGTCTTGGGGTCGGCGCTGGCATAGCCGTATTCGAAGCCGAGCACGCCGTATTCCGACAGCGTGGAGTTCAGCACTTCGAAGCGGCCGTGCGGCAGCGTGGCAAGCGGCGTGTACTTGCGCTCGTCTTTTTGGTCGACCCAGACGGCGTGGCGCTGCGAGAAGGTGCCGCGTTCGCAGTCCTGGCCGGACAGACGCACACCGTAGCCTTCCGAGCACAGCGAACCGAAAGCGAGCGCTTCGGCGGTGGCCCAGTCGAAGCCTTCACCGCTGGTGAACATCTCGCGCTTGGCGTCGATCACGCGGTTCAGCGTCTTGTGGACGGTGAGATCCTCGGGAACGGTGGTGAGCACGCGGCCGAGGCTGTCGAACAGCTTGGCCTCGATGCCCGTGTGCACGTTGCGGCGCGCGGTCTCGGGATCGGCCGGCTTGTTGAAGCCGCTCCACTGCCCGCTGAACCAGTCGGCGTGGTTCGACTTGTAGGTCTTGGCCGCCTCGAATTCCTTTTCGAGGTGGTCGTTGAACGCGGCCTCGGTGTCCGAAAGGAAGGTGTCGTCGATCACGCCTTCGGCCTTCAGGCGCTCCGCGTAGATCTTGCTGACCGGCGCATGCTTGCGGATCTGCGCGTACATCAGCGGCTGCGTGAAGCTGGGCTCGTCGCCTTCGTTGTGGCCGAAGCGGCGGTAGCACCACATGTCGATCACGATGTCGCGGCCGAAGGTCTGGCGATAATCGATCGCCAGCTTGCAGGCGAAGGTCACGGCCGCCGGGTCGTCACCGTTGACGTGCAGGATCGGCGCCTGGACACCCTTGGCGACATCGGTCGGGTAGGGCGAGTTGCGCGCGAAGGCGGGTGAGGTGGTGAAGCCGATCTGGTTGTTGATGACGAAGTGCAGGCACCCGCCGGTGTTGTAGCCGGCCACGCCCGACAGGCCGAAGCACTCCCACACGACGCCCTGGCCCGCGAAGGCCGCGTCGCCGTGGATCAGCACCGGCAGCACCTGCTTGTGCTTGGCACCCGGGCCGATGTCGTCGCCGATGTCATCGTGGATGGTCTGGTAGGCGCGGACCTTGCCCAGCACCACCGGGTCCACCGTTTCGAGGTGGCTGGGGTTGGGCATCAGGCTCATGTGCACCTTGGTGCCGTCGAACTCGCGGTCGGTGGAGGTGCCGAGGTGATACTTCACGTCGCCCGAGCCGCCCACGTCTTCCGGATTGGCCGTGCCGCCCGAGAATTCGTGGAAGATGACCTTGTAGGGCTTGCCCATCACGTTCGCGAGCACGTTGAGGCGGCCGCGGTGGGCCATGCCGTAGACGATTTCGCGCACGCCGAGCTGGCCGCCGTACTTGATGACGCTTTCGAGCGCGGGAATCATCGATTCACCGCCGTCGAGACCGAAGCGCTTGGTGCCGACGTACTTCTTGCCGAGGAACTTCTCGTACTGCTCGCCGCGCACGACGGCCTGAAGGATCGCCTTCTTGCCGTTCTCGGTGAACTCGATCTCCTTGTCGGCGCCTTCCATGCGCTCCTGCAGGAAGCGGCGCTCCTCGACATCGGAGATGTGCATGTATTCGAGGCCGACCTTGCCGCAGTAGTTCGCGCGCAGGATCTGCACGAGTTCGCGCACGGTGGTCCATTCGAGGCCGAGATTGCCGCCGACATAGACCGGCCGGTCCTGTGCGGCGCCGGTGAAGCCGTGGTATTCCGGCGTCATGTCGGCCGGAAGCTGGCGCTGGTTGAGGCCGAGGGGGTCGAGGTCCGCCGCAAGGTGACCGCGCACACGATATGTGCGGATCAGCATCATCGCGCGGATGGCATCGGCCGCCGCTTCGTCTAGACGGGCCTGGTCGACTTTGGCGCCGCCCTTGGCGGCCGCCTTCTCGATCTGCAGCTTGAGGGCTGTGGGGTCTAGACCCTGGGTCCAGTCGTCTTCGAACTCCGCACCTACGCGGGGCCAGTTGGCACGTTGCCAGCTGGGGCCGGGTTGCGGCTCGTCGAGACCCGTGTCGGGCGTGAAATCCATATTCTCGTTGCCCATAGGAAGCACCTTTCGCGCGCCGGTAATCACAGTCCGCCGCAATCGAGCAATCTGGTTTCGGGCTGCCCGGTTCCCGGGGAGGAAGCCGCCAGTCCACGATGTGTTTCGGCGCTTGGGCGCCTTGTCGTTATTGTCCGGCGAGGCGCGGACCGGGCTTGTGCCCGGAGCCCGCGCCCCGACCGAAGGAAATCAGACGGTTTCCTTGAGCGCCTGCAGCAGCGTCTCGCCGAGCAGCGAGGGCGAGGGGGAGACGCGGATGCCCGCTTCCTCCATCGCCGCGATCTTGTCCTCGGCGCCGCCCTGGCCGCCCGAGACGATCGCACCGGCGTGGCCCATGCGGCGGCCCGGAGGGGCCGTGCGGCCCGCGATGAAGCCGGCCATCGGCTTGCTGCGGCCACGCTTGGCTTCGTCCTTGAGGAACTGCGCGGCTTCTTCTTCGGCCGAGCCGCCGATTTCGCCGATCATGATGATCGACTTGGTCTCGTCGTCGGCGAGGAAGAGTTCGAGCACGTCGATGAAGTTGGTGCCGTTCACCGGGTCGCCGCCGATGCCGACCGCGGTGGTCTGGCCGAGGCCTGCATTGGTGGTCTGGAACACGGCTTCATAGGTCAGCGTGCCCGAGCGCGAGACGACGCCCACCGAACCCTTGGAGAAGATGTTGCCCGGCATGATGCCGATCTTGCACTCGTTCGGGGTGAGGACGCCGGGGCAGTTCGGGCCGATCAGGCGCGACTTCGAACCGGTCAGCGCGCGCTTCACCGGGATCATGTCGAGCACGGGAATGCCTTCGGTGATGCAGATGATCAGCTCGATCTCGGCGTCGATCGCCTCGAGGATGGCGTCGGCGGCGCCGAACGGCGGCACGTAGACGCACGAGGCGGTGGCGCCGGTCGCGGCCTTGGCTTCATGCACGGTGTTGAACTGGGGCAGGCCGAGGTGCTCGGTGCCGCCCTTGCCGGGGGTCACGCCCGCAACCATCTGCGTGCCGTAGTCGAGCGCGGCCTGCGTGTGGAAGCTGCCGGTCGAGCCGGTCATGCCCTGCGTGATGACCTTGGTATTCTTGTCGACGAGAATGGACATCGGATTTTCCTGTTCCTGATCGTGGAAGCAGCCTGAAAGGCCGGGGAGGTTCCAAGAAACTATTGGCGCCGTGCGATACTGGCCAGAGTGTCAGGCCAGTGCCGCACGGCGGCTGTTTTGTCCTCAGGCCAGCGAGCTGTCGATGCCCTTGCAGGCAACGAGAAGTTCGCTCACCGCATCAATCGAGACCTGCAGGCCGGCCTTGGCCTTCTCGTCCAGTTCGATTTCGATGACCTGCTCGACGCCATCGGCGCCGATCATCACGGGAACGCCGACGTAGAGGCCGTCAACGCCGTACTGGCCGGTGAGGTGCGCAGCACAGGGCAGGATGCGCTTCTGGTCGCCCAGGTAGCTTTCGGCCATCGAGATCGCCGAGGCGGCCGGAGCGTAGAAGGCCGAACCGGTCTTGAGCAGGCCGACGATCTCGCCGCCGCCGCTTGCGGTGCGCTTGACGATCGCGTCGATGCGCTCCTGCGTGGTGCGGCCCATCTTGATGAGGTCGGGAACGGGGATGCCCTTGACGGTCGAGTATTCGACCACCGGCACCATGGTGTCGCCGTGGCCGCCCAGAACGAACGAGGTCACGTCGCGGACCGAGACGCCGAATTCCCAGGCGAGGAAGGTCGAGAAGCGGGCCGAGTCGAGCACGCCGGCCATGCCGACGACCTTGTTGTGGGGCAGACCCGAGAACTCGCGCAGCGCCCAGACCATCGCGTCGAGCGGGTTGGTGATGCAGATCACGAAAGCGTTCGGGGCGTACTGCTTGATGCCTTCGCCGACCGACTTCATGACCTTGAGGTTGATGCCCAGCAGGTCGTCGCGGCTCATGCCCGGCTTGCGGGGGACGCCGGCGGTGACGATCACGACGTCCGCGCCTTCGATGTCCTTGTAGTCGTTGGTGCCGGTGATGAAGGCGTCGAAGCCTTCGACCGGGCCGCACTGCGACAGGTCGAGCGCCTTGCCCTGGGGAATGCCTTCGGCGATGTCGAACAGGACGACGTCGCCCAGTTCCTTCTGCGCAGCGAGGTGCGCGAGCGTGCCGCCGATGTTGCCGGCGCCGATGAGGGCAATCTTCTTACGAGCCATGATGCGTTCGTGTCCTTCCCAGTGGCGGGATTGACGGACTTCAAGGCGGCCTGCTTCATCCCGCTAAAGGCAGGTGCCGGTGTTGCAGAGCGCGCCCTACGCCCCTCGTGCAGGCTTTGCAACCGCGAAAAGACGCAATCGGTGGCTATTGTTGCATATTTAAATGATAATAGTTCGCAATTGCAATTGCGTTCGCAAAATCTGCGGAATCAATGCAAATTCACGCCGGGAATCGCGCTGCCTGCAGCCGGTGATCGCCGGTTTCGGACGAAACGATGCGCCGGGCAAGGGCCGAAGGCGCGACTCGTCGACCGTTCGGGGCAAGGTGTCGATACCCGGCGGCGGCGTGGCGATTCGCGGGTGCGGGGATGCCGGCAATCAGCCGGGTACACTCAGATCGCGGGTAACGGCCTCGGCCATCCGGCGATCGAGCTGGCGGCAAATCGCGATCCAGTAGTCGCGAGCCTCGTCGTCGCCGGTGCGCGATGCCATCTCGGCTTTGGCACGCGCCTTCGCGGCGGCGGCAAGGCCATGGCGCGCGAAGTGGCGCAGCGTGTCGATGAGCAGTTGTTCGTCGTTGTCGGCTTCGGGCAGGGCGCGCGCGCGCTGCAGGACTTTCGTGTGCACGGACACGGCGCGGCCGTTGTCGTTGCTGGCGCCGAGCGGTGCGCGGGGACACAGGGGTTGCGTGATGACCGGAGTGATGCCGCCCCAGGCAGCCGCGAAGCGGATCGTCATTGTCTAGGAGGCTCCCGTTGTTCTCGCCGCGTGAGATGTTTTCCTAGGCGCGCATCCTCTAAACTTTGGTGAGGGGCTTTGGTTGCTTAATCGTTCATCTCGTGAATGTGGCTTCCTACCGAAGAGCGCATTTCACAATCGTTCGTGCCTTCAGCTTCCCGGCTGGCGGATCCAGCGGCCGCTATTGGCGAACTCCGGTTTGATGCCCCGCGCCTCGGGCAGGCTGCGGGCGTCGTGGAGCCCGTCGTCGGCATTGGCGTCGGGGGTGTTCTCGTAAGTCGCCGCGACGGCCATCGTCGGCGTTCGGGCCATCGTCGGCGTTCGGGTGGGCGCGGCGTCGGCGGACGTGGCCACGCGCGTGAGCGGCGCTGCCACGGGTTCGCCCCCGGCGTAGGCGAAGCGGAACGTTCCGGGGCTGCCCGCGGTCCCCTTGAAGCCATAGAACCGGTGCTCGCCGATCGTGCCGATATAGTTCAGGCCGGAGGTCCAGTACGGATGGACCTGGACCGTGTGATAGTGCGTTGCCAGCCCCACCGGAGCATAGACCGCGCCTGCCAGGGCCTGCCGCGCGATCGTCCGCGCCCGGTCCCAGAACAGCCTGGAGGGCCTGCGCGCCAGAGAGCCGTCGCACGTGAAGGTGAACTGGCAACCGGTGGTCCGCTCCGAGCCCTGATAGACGACGCCGCAGACCGTGTTGGGATAGGCCGGGTGCGCCACGCGGTTGAGCACGACTTGCGCGACGGCGCGCTGTCCGGCGTCGGATTCGCTGGCGGCTTCGTAATAGATCGCGGCGGTCAGGCACTGCAGCGCGCGGGCGCTGTCGAGGCCCGCACTGCCGATGTACAGCGGCCGGGCTTCGGGAAGCGAACCGGGCGCGGGGGGCTGTGGCGCCTCGTCCGCGTCGGAGTGAATGCCTTCGCCCACTTTTGCTACCGGCGTTTCGGCTTCCAGATAGTAGAAGGCCGAACCGGGGAAGGTGGACCCGGCCTGTTCGAACGGCATCGGTTCGACCGGCGGCTGCTCGGCAACGGCATCGGCGATCCGGAAGCGATCCCAGTCACCCGGGGCGGCGAATGCGGGCAGGGCGACGGCGGCGAGTGCCGTGACGCCGAGCGTCCAGTGCCGCTTCATGCGCAGCGGCGCATGACCCACGCCGCGCACCTTGCGCTCGAAGCGGGCGGAAAAGTCGCGCGGGCGCGCCTCGCACGCGTCCCGGTCGGACCAGTTCCGGTCAGGCAAGGCAGCGGCTGAAGGCACTCGGTTCCTTTCGCGGCGAGGAGGCGCAAGAGCGCAGGCCTGCGCGTAGCCCGACATGGCGGTCCCCGCATCCGCGCATTGGGCGTCGTCCCGCAGTGGGACGGGCTTGGGGAATAAGCTTAATCCCTTAAGGTTCTGTCTAAGCCATGCTGCGGGCTGCCCTTGCCAAGGACGAAGCACCGCATTATCGGCGCGCTCACGTCATGGGTTGTCCGCGTGCCTTGCAAGAGGAGGCGGGCCGAAGAGGGAAGCCGGTTCAAATCCGGCGCTGTCCCCGCAACTGTGACCGGGGAGCCCGCGCTCCACATGCCACTGGCCGCTTGTCCTCTAAGGGGGCGGGCTGGGAAGGCGAGGGCGGGTGTCGATCCGGGAGCCAGGAGACCTGCCCGAGACGGTCGTTCCGCGCCGGGCGGGGTGTACCGGAATGCAGCGAGACGCGTGCCGTAAAAAGAGCACGCCCTCCGCCATGAACGGCAGTTCGTTCAGGCTGGAGGAATACATATGAAGAAGTACCTGTTTCTGTTGGGTTCGACGCTCGTGGCGGCAACGCCCGCGATGGCTGCCGAAGCGAATGATACCATCGTGGTCACTGCGACCCGCGAGCCCACGCCTGTCACCCAGATCGGCCAGTCGGTAAGCGTCGTTACCCGCGACGAGATCGAGCGCAGCCAGGCGACGACCGCGACCGACGTGCTGGCGCGCATTCCGGGGCTGGCAACGGCGCAGTCGGGCGGTTTCGGCCAGCCCTCCAGCGTCTTCATCCGCGGCGCGGACAATGCCCAGTCGCTGGTGCTGATCGATGGCGTGCGCATCAACGATCCCGGCGATGTCGGCGGCGGTTTCAACTTCGGCTCGCTCACCATCGCCCAGTTCGACCGTGTGGAAGTGGTGCGCGGTTCTTCGGGCGTGATCTGGGGCAGCCGCGCCATGGGCGGCGTCATCAACTTCATCACCGCGCGCCCGACCGAGCAGTGGCATGCACGGGCCCAGGCCGAATACGGCTGGCGCGACCGCCGTCAGGCGAGCCTTTCGGCTGCCGGCAAGCTCGGCCCCGTCGGCCTGACGCTGGGCGGCAACTGGATGAAGGGCGATGGCTACTCCGCCTTCGACGAGGCGCTGGGCGGCACTGAAAAGGACGGTTTCGAGAGTAAGAGCGCCAATGCCCGCGCCGAAGTGGAGCTGACGCAGGGTCTCTCGGTCGATGCCGGCGGGTACTGGACCAAGGCCAATTACGATTACGACAATACCGGCGCCGATGCGCTCAATGTCGGCCTCAAGCGCGACGCGCTGGGTTATGCCAACTTGCGCTACAAGGGGCTCGACGGTCGCCTTAACGCCCGCGTCGGCTATGGCCTCACCGATACGCGCCGCGTTTCCGACGATGCCGTGTGGGGGCCTTACGAGACCAATGGTCGCGTCGAGCGTTTCGAGGGGCAGGCCTCTTTCGCGCCGATTGAAATGGTCTCGGTCCTTGTCGGTGCCGAGACGGAAAAGCAGAAGTTCGATGATAACTACGGCTCGAAGGATTCGACCTCGATCGACAGCGTCTACGGCAATCTCACGCTGCGCCCGCTCGCGGGCCTGACGCTCAACGGCGGTCTTCGCTACGACGACAATTCCGATTTCGGGGACAGGACCACCTTTGCCGCCAATGGTGCCTGGGTGATCGGATCGGGCGACGATGCCCCGGTGCTGCGCGCCAGCTATGGCGAGGGCTTCAAGGCGCCTTCGCTCTACCAGCTCTATACCAATGCCGGCTTCCGCGCGCTCGATCCAGAAACCTCGAAGGGCTGGGACGTCGGCATCGAGCAGCCTTTCGCCGAAGGCACCGGGCGCTTCACGGTCACGTATTTCGATCGCAAGACGAAGAACCTGATCGACTATGACTTCGCCAGCTGGAACTACTACAACATTGGCCGCACCCGCGCGCAGGGCGTGGAGCTGGGGATGCAGGTGGTGAACTGGAACGGCTTCGACGTGAACCTGGCCTATACCTATCTCGACGCCACCGACGAGACGACCGGCGCGCAGCTGGCCCGGCGGCCGAAGAACAACTTCTACGCCAGCATCGACAAGGCGTGGGAGGTGGGCCTGAAGCTCGGCGCGGACCTGCGCGTGGGCGGCGGGCGCTATGACGACATGGCCAATTTCAACCGCCTCGAAGGCTTCACTGTCGTGGGCCTGCGCGGTGCGTTCACGGTGACCGACAACATCGAGGTCTATGGCCGCGTCGAGAACCTGTTCGACAAGCACTACGAAGTGGTGCGCACCTACGGCACCCCTGGCCGTTCGGCCTATGCCGGGGTCCGGGTGAAGATGTGATCCCACGCCGCGTCCCTTTCCTCCCCGTACCGGGGAGGGGGACCGCCGGAACGGCGGTGGAGGGGATTCTCGCCCCAATGCGGGGCTGGATGAGGACGCGAGTCCCCTCCGTCAGCCTTTCAGGCTGCCACCTCCCCGTGCCGGGGAGGACAGTGCTGCTCTGCACCCTGCTGGCAGGATGCACGATCGGCGACACCGCTTCGATGCGCGAGGCGGATTATCCCACGATCGTCTCGCTCAACCCCTGCAGCGATGCCGTGCTGGCCGAAGTGACGGCGCCGGGACAGTTGCTGGCCGTATCGCACTACAGCCACGATCCGGCATCGAGTTCGATGGATGTGGACCGCGCTCGGCGCTTCCCGGCAACTTCGGGCTCTGTCGAGGAAGTGGCCGCACTGGCGCCCGACGTGGTGGTGGCCGGCGCTTTCCTCGCCCCTGCGACGCGTCAGGCACTGCACGATCTGGGCATTCGCGTGGTGACAATGACGATGCCCGCCGACATCGCGGCCTCCGAAGCGCAAGTGCGCGATCTGGCGCAACTGGCCGGCTATCCGGAGGCCGGGCGCGCGCTGGTCGAGCGGATCGAGGAGGCCATGGCCAAGGCCGCCCCGCCCGCCGGACGCCCGCCGGTGTCCGCGCTGGTCTGGGAATCGGGCGGGATCGTCGCGGGCGACGGCACGCTGATCGCCGACTTGCTCAAACACGCCGGTTTCGTGAATGGCGCGGCCGCGCGCGGGCTGTCGCAGGCGGACTATCTTCCGCTCGAACGCGTGCTGGCCGATCCGCCCGAAGTGATCTTCGCGGTCGGCAATCCGCAATCGCAGGAAGACCGCCTGCTGCGCCACCCGGCATTGAAGGCGCTGAAGGGCACCGCGCGCGCGTCGCTCGACAGCAGTCTGCTGTGGTGCGGCGGGCCGACCATTCCCAAGGCGCTGGAACGGCTGAGCGCGGTGCGGCGTGCTTCGACAGGCTCGGCACGAGCGGATCGGGGCGAAAGGCATTTGGGCGGCTCTGCTCCACGCACCACCAACGCCCCGCTCACCCTGAGCTTGTCGAAGGGTGCCCGCGCCCCAGGAGGCGCACGATGAACCGCCGCGTCATCCTGATCCTGCTCGCGGCCCTCGCGCTGGCCGTGCCACTTTCGCTGCTCGCCGGGCGCGTGTGGATCGATCCGTTTGCACCCGAAACGCGCAATGCATCGGTCATCCTCATGCAGCTTCGCCTGCCGCGCGCGGCGCTGGCGCTGGCGCTGGGGGCAGGGCTGGGCGCGGCGGGGGCGGCGATGCAGGGGTTCCTGCGTAATCCGCTCGCCGATCCGGGGCTGTTCGGCATTGCCCCCGGCGCGGCGCTGGGCGCGGTGCTCAGTTTCTGGACGGGCTATGCCGCCTCGGTCTTCCTGCTGCCGGTCTTCGCGCTGATCGGCGCGGCGGGCGCGATGGCGCTGCTGGCGCTGATCGCCGGGCGCGAGGGTGGCGTTGCGCTGTTCACGCTCGCAGGTCTGATGATCTCCAGCCTCGCCGGCGCGCTGATGAGCCTTGCGATCAGTCTTTCGCCCACGCCGTTCGCGATGAGCGAGATCGTCACCTGGCTGATGGGCACGCTGGCCGATCGCTCCTGGCGCGAGGTCTGGATCGCCACGCCGTTCACGCTTGCCGGGATCGGCGTGCTGATTGCCGCCGGGCGCAGCCTCGATGCCCTGACGCTGGGCGAGGCGGCGGCGCGTTCGCTCGGCGTCGATCCGCGCCGGTTGCAGGCGCTGATGATTGCCGGGATCGGGCTCACTGTCGGCGCGGGCGTCGCGGTGGCGGGGATCATCGGGTTCGTCGGACTGGTGGTGCCGCATCTCGTGCGCCCGCTGACCGACCGCCGCCCCAGTTCGCTGATCGTGCCGAGCGCGCTGGCAGGGGCCTTGCTGCTGCTGGTGGCCGATTGCCTGTGCCGCATCCTGCCGCTTGCGGGCGGGGAGTTGCGGCTTGGCATCGCGCTCAGCCTCCTGGGCGCGCCGTTCTTCCTGCACTTGCTGCTGCGCATGAGAAGGGGGCTGGCATGAACGCGGAACATCCCGGCCTGTCCGTGGCGGGCGACGAACTCGGCGCGCTCGGTCTGCACGTGCAGGACCGGCTCGCGGACATTTCGCTCACGCTTCACCCGGGCGAGATCACGGCGATCTGCGGGCCCAACGGCGCGGGCAAGTCGACGCTGCTGTCCTGCCTTGCCGGGCTGCTGCAGCCTGACGGCGGCCATGTCGCGCTATGCGGACAGCCGCTGCGCAGCCTGAGCCCCCACGCGCGGGCCCGCGTGCTCGGCTATCTGCCGCAATCGCCCGAAGTGGCCTGGGACGTCTCGGTCGAAGTGCTGGTCTCGCTCGGCCGCCTGCCCTGGCGCGGCGCCCCGGCGGGTGAGGCGCAGGCCGCCATCGACGAGGCCATCGCCGCGATGGATCTGGAGCACTTCCGCCACCGCCCCGTCTCGCGCCTGTCCGGCGGCGAACGCGCCCGCGCGCTGATGGCGCGGGTGCTGGCGACGCGCCCGGGCTGGCTGCTGGCCGACGAACCGCTGGCCAATCTCGACCTCGCCCACGCCGCCGCGCTGGTGCATCGCTTCCGCGAGCAGGCGCGGGCCGGGCGCGGCGTGGTGCTGGTGCTGCACGATCTGGCCATGGCGATGAACCATGCCGATCGGGTGATCGTGCTGGGGCGCGGCAGCCTCGCGGCCGACGGTCCGCCCGAAACCGCGCTCGACCCGCAAGTGATCGAGCGCGTCTGGGGCTGCCCCGCGCGCTGGCTGGGAGAGCCGGGCGCGCGGGCGCTGTCGGTGGGGCCGGTGGCGTAGTCCCGGTCAGCCGAGCCGCAGCCGGAACGAGAGCGCGATCAGGAACGCGCCGGACATCATCGCGTAGAACCCGATCAGCCAGGCCGCCGTCAGCAGCGTCAGGCCGGGATAGGTCCACAGCAGATAGACGAGCGCGCCGCTGAACAGCACCGCGCTCACGCCGAGCAGGGCCAGCACCCACTCGCCCCTGATCTCCTTGCGCAGGCGCACGGCCGCCGCGATCTGGCCGATCCCGGTGGCGAGATAGAAGGCGGCCATGAAGGCCACGAGCAGGAAGGCGTAGGTCATCGTGCTGATGAGCGGCCAGATCACGAACAGGACGCCCACGGTGAGGCCGACCACGCCGTTGAAGATCAGGGCGCCCCAGCGCTCCTCGCGATGCCGCGCGCCGCGCAACCCGCTGATCAGCGAAAACAGGCCGTCGGAAAAGGTGAAGGCCGCGAAGACGAACGCCGCGGCAAGGATCGCGCTGCCCGGCAGCAGGAGCGCGACGATCCCGAAGGCGATCGCCAGCACGCCGCGCAACAGGAACCAGTTGGCGTTGTGGTGCGGCAGCTTGAAGATGTTCCAGTCGGTAACCGGAACGGACGGGTAGGGCTGTGTCGATGCATGGGCCATGATCGTGCTCCAGGTGTGTTCCACCCCCGCAATCATGCCCGCCCAACGCATGGCCCGCCGCCGTGGTTCCGCGAGGAGCCGGGCGCACGGGCCGGTTTCGTGTCGCAATTGGTATCAGCGCGGGGCAGGCAAGGGCGCATCGAGGGAGCGACCATCGCGAGACTTCAGGTCGTCGAGCAACGCGCGGATGGCCCACACGGAAGCGCGTGCGATTCCGTCTGCATCGAGATCCCATTGGTCGCGCATTTCGCGCCACGCAAAGCCACTGCAGAGTAGCTGCATGGCGGCTATTGCCTGCCGGGCGTCTTCCGCGTTCAACCCTTCGACGGCATCGGAGAACATCTCCGAATAGGCGGCGACGCGTTCGGCCTTGCGCTCGTTGCGCATGGCTCGGCCCTCCACGCTCGACATGGCCATGGTCATGGCAACGGCGCGCTCGTCGAAAGCGCGAAACTTATCGCGCAATCCATGCCCGAGCAGCGCATCCAGATCGTCCGGCATCGCGCCTTCGGGGGTCAGCAATGTCCAGATCCGCGCGCGCAGGGCTTCCTGATCCACGAAGCGGCGATAGACCGTCCGACGGGACACTCCGGCCTCTTCGGCAACCCTGTCGTGGTTGAGGGGGCCGCCATCGCCCATCACTTTCAGAAGGGCTGCATCCAGCCGTTCGTCCTTGGTCTGCTGCATTTGCGTGGTGGCGGTCGCAGGCGTTTCCGTTCCGCGAGCGCTCCGGCGGGGCGATCCAGTCTGTCTTGTCATGAGGTCTTGCTAACGCATGGCACAAATTGTGTCAAATTCTGTTGACACAATTTGTGCCATCGAGCAGAGGCGCACGCCGACGAACGGGTCGCTGATTCGTGACCTGTCGGCAGAGCAATTCTGGAAATGAAAGGAACCTATCCATGCTGCACAGATCCCTGATCGCATGCGCCCTGGCGTTTGCGGCGTTCTCTTCCCCTGCATTCGCGCAGACCTTCGACGGGCCCTATCTGGGCGTGGAAGTCGGCTATGAACGCTTGTCCGACGACCTGGACGGGGGCGTCTATGGCCTGTTCGCCGGCTGGGACGTGCCGGTCTCCGCCAATTGGGTCATCGGCATCGAAGGCCGGCTGGCGGCACCGGATACGTCATTCCGCCTGACGCGCGAAACCGGCGCGGGGACCGCCGTTTCCTCGGTGGATGTAAATTCCCAGTACGGCATCGGCGCGCGCATCGGTTACCTCGTCGGCAAGAACACGCTGCTCTACGGCCATGCCGGCTATGAGCGCTTCGACGTGGATTCCACGATCGTCACCACCCCCACGCCGCCGTGCGTGCAATGCAACCCGACGCTCGCCGACTTCTCGTTCGACGAGGACATGGTCACGCTCGGTGCCGGTATCGAGCATGCCGTGACCGACCGGGTCCGCACCCGCATCGTCTATACTTACGGAGACGGTGATGCGTTCGAACGCAACCGCGTCAGCCTTGGCGTGGCCTACCAGTTCTGACGGGAGGGCCGGCGCTGCGAACCGCGGTGCCGGCCCGCACCTGCATCGGTGGCAGCATGGCGAGGGCGTTGGCCTCCTGCGCCATCAATGCTCGTGCAGGTAGATGGCGTAGGAACTCAGCAGGAAGACCGCGAGCAGCGACAGGCTTACCCAGCCCAGCCAGCCGAAGAAGCGATTGCCCGGCCGGTAGAGCAGGGCGACGATGACGATGCCGCTCATGATGCAGCCGGCGAACGCGGTGACGGCGTGGGCCGGGGAAACATTGGCCAGCAGTGAACCGCGCGTATAGGCCAGATCGTCCACCGCGATCACCAGGATGTCGAACATGTTGCTGCCCAGCAGCGCGCCGATGGCCATGTTGGGGGCGTTGCGACGCAGGGCGCTGATGGTGACGGCAGCTTCGGGCAGCGATGTCGTGGCGGCGATGAACAGCGTACCGACGAAGCTCTTGTGCCAGCCGGTGACTTCCGCGATCTGCGTGCCGGCCACCGGCAGGAACGCACCGGCGGCGGCGATGACGGCCGCCGCTCCCAGATAGCGCCAGATCGCGCCGCGAAGATCCAGCGCGGTTTCCGGCCCTTCCTCGTCGGGGGGCGTGGTCGGTTGCCGGCGTTCGTAGAAGAACGCGGACCGCATCCCGACCAGGTAGAACACGATCAGGAAGGGCGTGTAGAGGCTGACATGGCCCAGCATGAAATTGAGATCGTCGCGGGCCACGATGATCAGCGCGCCGACGAAGCCGATCAGGATCACGCCGAAGCCGGCGGTGAGGATGTGGCCCTGATCGAAGCGGTGATAGACCGGGCTGTCGCGGCTCAGGACGTCGAGCACGGCCAGCATCACCAGATTGATGACGCAGCTTCCCAGCGCGTCGCCCACGGCGATATTGGGCGCGTCGGCTATCGCGACCGAGCTGACCCCGGTGAAGAGTTCCGGCAGCGATGTGGCGGTGGCGAGCAGGATGAGCCCTACCCACGAGTGGGACAGGGTCGTCCTGCGGGAAATGGCCTCGCCGTAATGGGTCAGCAGGTAGCCCGCACGTCCGATCAGCAGGGAGCACAGGGCGAACCCCAGCCAGGGCAGCAATGCGGCAGTCGTCATCCATTTCCCTCTGCGGTGATCGGGGCAGTGTCACGGGCCCATCTTGCAGCATGATGAAGCCTTAGAGCATCGGGAAATGTACTGCACGGCTCGCAGGCGCATTCGGCGAGAGCGTTCAGGGGAGAATTGCGGTTTCCGGAGGCTCCCCTCCCGCACGAACGGCGGGAGGGGGCTTGTTCCGGCTTACTTGCCGCCCGTCAGTCCGCGGGCTTCGAGCATGGGCTCGAGCTCGGGATCGTGGCCGGTGAAGTTGTGGTACATCACCGAATAGTCCTTGCTGTGGCCCTGGCCCAGGAAGGTGGCGCGGATGTGATCGCCGTTGGCGCGGGTCATGCCGCCGTTCTTTTCCACCCAGTCCCAGCCGTCGTGCGCCAGCATCTCGGTCCAGATGTAGGCGTAGTAGCCGGCCGAATAGCCGTTGCTCCAGATGTGGCGGAAGTAGGGTGTGCGATAGCGCGGCGGGATCAGGTCGGTCCTGAGGCCTTCCGCGTTCATGCCGCCCAGCACCTTGGCCTCGAAGGCCATCGGCGGCTGGCTCGCCTGTTCGGGCGTCAGCGTGTGCCAGTGCATGTCGAGCATCGCGGCTTCCAGAGTCTCGCCGAAGCCCAGGCCCTGGTTCCACTTGGCGGCGGCCTCGATCTTCTGCATCAGCGCATCGGGGATCGTCTCGCCGGTCTGGTAGTGCTTGGCGAAGTGCTGCAGCACCGAGGGAACCGTGGCGAAGTTCTCGTTGAACTGGCTGGGGAACTCCACGAAATCGCGCGCGGTATTGGTGCCCGAGAGCGAGGGATACTTCTGGCTGGCGAACATGCCGTGCAGCGCGTGGCCGAATTCGTGGAACATCGTCGTCACGTCGTCCCACGTCGCGAGTGGCGGCTGGCCTTCGCTGGGCGGGGTGATGTTGAGCGTGTTGACCACTACCGGCTTGTCGCCGAGCAGGTAGGACTGCTCGACAAAGTTGGTCATCCAGGCGCCGCCCTGCTTGTTGGGGCGGGCATAGGGATCGAAGTAGAACAGCGCGAGCGGGCTGCCGTCCTTGTCGTGGACTTCGTAGACGCGCATCGTCTGGTGATAGACGGGCAAGTCCGTGCGGCGCTTGAAGGTGATGCCGTAGGTCTGCGTTGCGGCGTAGAAAACGCCGTTTTCCAGCGTGTTCCACACATCGAAGTACGGCTTGATCTGCGCATCGTCGAGGTCGAACTTCGCCTTGCGGACCTTCTCCGCGTAGTAGCCCCAGTCCCACGGCTGGAGCGCGTCGATACCGTCCGCAGCGGCGGCCTCGGTCAGGATCGCGGCCTCGCGCGACTGCGTGGCGCCGAGCGCGGGGACGAAGCCGGTCATGAATTCCATCGCCTTCTTCGGCGCGGTGACCATGCGGTCGTACATCTGGAAGGTCGCATAGTCCGGCAGGCCGAGCAGCCGGGCCTTTTCGGCGCGCAACGTCGCCAGTTCGGTGACGATCGCGGTGGTGTCGAACTCGCCGCCGTGCGAGGTGCGGCTGACGCTCGCCTCGAACAGCTTCCTGCGGCTTTCGCGGTTGGTGAGCTGGGAGAGCGCGGGCTGCTGCGTGGTGTTGATCAGCGCCAGCACGTACTTGCCGGGCATGCCCTTGTCGGCGGCGCGCCTGGCGGCGGCGGCGATGTCGGCATCGGACAGGCCGGCGAGGTCCGCCTTGCCGTCGAACACGACTGCGGCGGCATCGGTGCCGGCGGTCAGCTTCTGCGAGAATTCGGTCTCCAGCGCGGCGATGCGCAGGTTCATCTTCTTGAGCTGGGCCTTGTGCGCGGCATCGAGTTCGGCGCCGCGGTGCACGAACTTGGCATAAGTGGTGCCGAGCAGCATCGCGTCCTCGCCGGTCAGCGCCTGGCCTTCGGCGTCGTCGTGCACGGCCTTGACGCGGGCGAAGAGCTTGCCGTTGAGGTAGATCTCGTCCTTGAGCGCCTCGCGCTTGGGGGACATGGCCGTGTCGGTGGCGTCGAGCGTCTCGTTGGTGTTGGCGCTCACGAGCTGGTCGAACACGCCCTCGACGCGCGAGAGCAGGCTGCCGGCGCGATCCATGGCGACGATGGTATTGTCGAAGGTCGGCGCGGCGGGATTGTCGGCGATCGCCTCGATCTCGGCGCGCTTGGCGGCGATGCCGGCCTCGAGCGCGGGCTGGTAGTCGCTGTCCTTGATGGTCGAGAAGTCGGGCGCGTGGAAGGGCAGGGTGCTTTCCTGCGCGAAGGGGCCGGAATAGGCCGGGGCGGTCGCCGGCGCAGGCGTCGCCGCTTCAGCGGACACGCCGGTGCATCCGCCGAACAGGGTGGCCGCCACGACGAGATGCGCGCTGGCGGCCAGAAGCCGGGTTTTCATTAATCTGTTCTCCAGGACGTCGGCAGCCGGAGGGGGAAAGGTGCGTCGCGGCAGGCGCGGCGCGGATGGCTGCCGTTGTGGTCATGGACGGCGTTTGAAACGGAGAATGCCGGCCTTTGCAAGAGGATGTGAAGCGCCGGTCCAAGAGTTTCGCCAAGCCGCCATGTGGTATCGGATTCGCAAAGCGACGCCGGCGCGGCATGTAAAAATCTTACGCGCCGCCCGGCACCTTCAGGCAGGATGTGGCGTCGTCAGGGCTTGCTGAAGTGCCCGTTGCTCCACACGCGCATGTCATCGTCCTTCGATTCCGCCTGCTTGCGGACCTGCATTTCGCGCTCGCGGTCGAAAATCAGCGATCCCGTCGCCTGCCGGTCGCGGCGGCTGCGGCGGAAGGGGATTTCGGCTCCGATGTTCATGATGTTTCTCCTCTCGGGGAAACAACGCCGGAAACGGGCCGGAAGTTCCCGTTCAGGCGACCAGCATCGGCAGGCGCGACGTCGCCACCGCATCGGCCAGGGTTTGTCGGTCCAGTTCGGCGAGAAAGGCGTCCATCGCGCGGTTCAGGATGCCGGTCAGCCCGCAGGTCGTGCGTAGCAGGCAATGGCCGCAGTCGGCGGGGGAGAGGCACGGTTCGGTCAGGCGCACGACATCGCCCAGCCGGATGCCGGCGGCGGGCCTGCCCAGCCGGAAGCCGCCGCTGCGTCCGCGGACCGTCTCCAGCAGGCCGGCATTGGCGAGCAGGTTGACCACCTTCATCGCATGGTTGCGCGAAATCGCGTGGGCCTGCGCCACTTCGGCGATCGAAAGCAGGCGGTCGGCCTCCTTGTCCGCCAGCAGCGCGGCGTGCAGCAGGATGCGCAGGGCATAGTCGGTGTGCGCGGTCAGGCGCATGGCGGAACTCTTCCTCCGGTGGATGATTTTATGATGCATATTGTTTACATCTTTTGTCGCACCTGTATAGATGCATCCGAATCGCATCTTTTATGGGAGATCTTCATGGCCGAACCGCTTTCCGAACAGACCATTGCCATCGTCAAGGCAACCGCCCCCGTCCTGCAGGAGCATGGCGTCGCCATCACCACGCGCATGTACGAGCGGCTGTTCGTGGACGAGAATGTGAAGACCATGTTCGATCAGGCCGCGCAGGTATCGGGCGAGCAGCCGCGCCGTCTGGCGGCCGCGATCCTCGCTTATGCCCAGAACGTGGACAAGCTGCAGAACCTTACCGCGCCGGTGCAGCGCATGGTCGAGCGCCACGTCGAAACCGGGGTGAAGGCCGAGCACTATCCGCTCGTCGCGCAAGCGCTGCTGCCGGCGATCCGCGACGTGCTGGGCGAGGCGGCAAGCGACGAAGTCCTGGCCGCCTGGGGCGAGGCCTACTGGTTCCTTGCGGACATCCTGATCGGCAAGGAAGCCGCGCGCTACGAGGAACTGGCGGCCTGACGACTGGCACGCTTCTGGCATCGGGCCCTCCGTTCACCCGCAATCGAGACGGAGCCCCGATGCCACTCTATGATTTCCATTGCCCCGACTGTGCCGCCGACTTCGAGCTGTTGCTGCGATCGGACGACACGCCGGTTTGCCCCACGTGCGGCAGTTCCAGGATCAACCGCCTGATTTCGCGCGTTTCTCCGCCCGGAAAGTCCAGGGGTATCGCTGCCGCGGCCCGCGCGCAGGCGCGGCGCGAGGGGCACCTCAGCAACTTCTGAAACCGCTCCGGCGCTTCGTTCCCGGCCATTGTCGCAAACGCGACAATGGCGTGCGGCCGTGTGGTCAGCGCGTCCCGACGCCGCGCGAGAACTGGGCCTGCAGGTTCGATAGCACCTGCCGGGAAACCGGCGGCAGCTTGCGTGCGGCCTTCCCCTTGCGCAGTTCCTCGCGATCGCGCGCGGAAGGATCGATCACCCGGACGCGCACCGCTGCCTTGCCCTTCGCGCGCACGCCGAGCAGCTCGGCCGCGCCCCGCGACAGGTCGATGATCCGCGTCGGCCCGGCAAAGGGGCCGCGATCGTTGACCCGCACCAGGATGCGCTGCCCGGTATCGAGCGAGGTCACCTCGACATAGGAAGGCAGTGGCAGCGTCCGGTGCGCCGCGGTGATCCAGTCTGGCCGGAACCGTTCTCCGTTGGCGGTCTGGTTTCCGCTCTCGTTGCCGTACCAGGTGGCATAGCCCAGCATGTCGTAACGGGGATCGGCGGCCGGCGTGTAGGTCACGCCGCGCACGGTGTAGGGCGGGCCGATCCGTACCGGCGTATCGCTGACCGGCCGGTAGCGCACGCCGCCCCCGCAGGCGGAGAGCGCGAGAGCAAGCATGACTATGGCCGCAAGGCGCAGGCGCACGGTATCGTCTCCTATTCCCGCCGGTCCGCGCTCTGGTCGCGGATGGCCTTGAATTCGGAGCCGGCCTTCCACTCGGGCCAGCGCCGCGAATTGGCCAGTTCGTCGCCGATCGTCCCGATCAGGTCGATGTCCTGCACCGCGCCTGCCATGTCCCAGTCGTCCGACCAGGCGTCGCAGGCCTGATGGTAGCATGTGCCGGTGTAGGCATCGATCCAGGCCTGCCCCGCGTCGCGACCGCCCTGTCTCAGGTCCGCCGCGCCGGCAATGCCCATCAGCAGCATGACCGGTACGCCGCGCTTGGCGAAGGAGAAATGATCGGCGCGGTAGAACAGCCCGCGTTCGGGCAGGCTCTCTGGCGTGACGGTGCGACCCTGCGTTGCGGCCACGCGCGCCATGTCGTCCTCGAGCGTGTCCTGCCCCTTGCCTACGAGCACCACGTCGTTTGCCGCGCCCGCCGTCTGCAGGATGTCGATGGCGAGGTTGGCGACGGTCTTGTCCAGCGGATAGACCGGGTTCGCCGCATAGTATTCCGATCCCAGCAACCCGCGCTCCTCGGCGGTCCATGCCGCGAAGACCACGCTGCGCTGCGGCGGCGGCCCGGCCTTCATGACCCGCGCGATGTCGAGAATGGCGCCGATGCCCAGTGCGTCGTCGTTGGCACCGGCGCGGTAGATACGGCCCTGTGCGTCGGGCGCGCCCTTGCCGTAGGCATCCCAGTGGGCACCCAGCATCACCACTTCGTCGGGGTGCGAAGTGCCGGGAATGCGGCCGAGCACGTTGTGGCTGGCGATCTGTTCGTGCTGCACCGGCACGTCCGCGTCGAAGGTCACGCCCTTGAGCGTCACCGGCTTGAAATTCGCCTTGCGGGCATCGGCGCGCAGCTTTGCCAGGTCGAGCCCGGTCTTCGCGAACAGGTCCTTCGCGGCATCGCCGGAAATCCAGCCCTGCAGTCTGAGAGTGGTGAGGTCTTCCGGCTTGCGCACGATGTCGTAGTTCTGGCCGCCGGGGCTGACGACGACGTTCCAGCCATAGCCTGCCGCCTCGGTCTCGTGCACGATCAACGCGCCCACGGCGCCTTGCCGCGCGGCCTCCTCGTACTTGTAGGTCCAGCGGCCGTAATAGGTCATCGTCCGTCCGCCGAACTTGCCATGGGGCGCTTCGCCTTTCGTGGCGGCGAAATCGGGGTCGTTGACGAGGAAGACCACGACCTTGCCCTTCAGGTCGGCGCCCTTGAAATCGTCCCATCCGCGTTCGGGGGCATCGACGCCGTAGCCGATGAAGACCACCGGCGCCTTTGCTATCACCGCCTCGTCGTCCGGCCGCACGGTCGAGACGTAGACGTCCTTCGCCTGCGCCACCGGCATGGCGCCCGCGGGCGTGGTGAAGGCCATGGTCCTTGCGGGTTGCAGCGTGGTGTGCAGCAGCGGCACCGTCTGGACCCATTGTCCGTCCGGTCCCGCTGGTTCGAGCCCGGTGTCCTGCATGCGGGCGATGATATAGCCGATGGTGCGTTCTTCGCCGACCGTCCCGGGCGCACGGCCCTCGAACGTGTCTGAGGCGAGGGTCTTCACGTCCGCGACAATGCGGTCGGGATCGACGGAGACTTTGGCAAGCACGGGGCTGGAGCAGATGAAGAGAAGGGCGGCGGCGAGTGCGGTGGGGGATTTTATTGGCATGGCCCCATTCTAGGCCCCTTTGCCGCCGCTTCAACGCCGAAGACCCGCGCATCTTTCGATGTCGCGGGCCTTCGATGTCGATATGGCACTTGAAGCGAACCGGGTGGCAAGGGGCTTTCACGCATTCCGGCCCCTGGTCCGGTTCCCGGTGTCTCCCCCGCGATCTAGTGTTTTACGCGAAGGATGCGCAGGTCCGCCATGGCCAGGCTGGTGCTGTCGGCACGGGCGGCAAGCATGGCGTCCCGGTCGGCATGGGCGCGGTAGAGCGAATCTCTCCGGCAGGTCTGGATCGCGGAAAATTCGCGCAGCATCCGGATGTCGGCCGGGCCGCAGACCTGGTAGACGGCCACCCTGATGCGCTGGTTCAGCGTATCGAGGCCCGTCTGGCTCTGGAGATTGAGGTCGTGGAAATGGACGACGCGATAGGGCGTGTTGGTCCAGTCGCTGTTCTGCACGACGACATCCGCATGGGATGGTACGCCGATCAGGAAGACGGCGGCGGCACCTGCCGCCAAGGCAAGCTTTCTCATGGTCTCACTCCTCTTTGCATGGCTCGCAGGAAGAGCCCCCAAGTCGGCAGACTTGAAGCAAAGATTGTGTGGCGACCCGTTGCATGGGTTTTGGGACAGCAGTCGGAATGCGGCATCGCAAGCCGGACGCCTGTCGCCGAGAATCTCTGGTTGGACTCAGAAACGACTCGTTGGATCGACAGGCCGGTTCTTGAATGAAATTTTCAATTCAGAACTTGTGGTTATATAAAAATTACGCCTCTCCCTGCGATTTGCGCAATATACGCTCTTTCGCGGAAGCCCGGAAGAAATGGGGCTTACAACAAAGACAAGCCGCCCCGTGCGAGCGACGAAGCGTTCGCCTGCCCGGGGCGGGGCCGGAAGCGTAAAGGGGGAGCGTCTAACGCGCGCAGCGCTCGTACTGGCCCGCGCGGCAGGCAGCGACATCGCGGCGCCAGTCGGCCATTGCGGCTTCGTAGTCGTCGCGCGCATCGCTGTAGGCGCGCTCGTCGTCGCGGTGCCTCGCCTGGCCGGCCTGGGCGCGGCGATAGGCTTCCCAGCCCCTGGCGTATTCCGCATCGCGCTTGCGCACGTAGGCGAGCTGGTCCTCGTTGAGCTTCCTGATGATGGCCTTGTCGCGTGCGCGGGCCTCGGCCGAGCGCATCGACGGGTCCCTCGGATCGTCGGCCCGTGCCGGCGTGGCGCCCAAAGCTGCGGCGAAAGCCAGCGCGCAAAGCGCGGGCGCGAAGTGCGATACCCTCATGTTGTCCCGGTCCCTTTTGTCCCTTGTTCGCGGATCTAGTCCTATGCGGCAAATCTTTGCAAAGGCCTTGCGACGAAGCGTTAAGGCCACGGTAGGAACGGTTGGACGCTGCCTCGCGGCCGCTCGGCCATTGCCTTGCGGGCGTGGGCGCATATCTAGAGGGAAACGTCCCGGCGCCCGCTTGATTGGCGCGAACAAATCTGGAACATACGCTCCCCATGAGTCTCACCCACATCACCGTGCGCGGCGCGCGCGAGCATAACCTCAAGGGCTTCGACATCCAGCTCCCGCGTGAGAAGCTGATCGTGATCACGGGCCTGTCGGGCTCGGGCAAGTCGAGCCTCGCGTTCGACACGATCTATGCCGAGGGGCAGCGGCGCTATGTCGAGAGCCTTTCGGCCTATGCGCGCCAGTTCCTGGAGATGATGCAGAAGCCCGATGTCGAACATATCGACGGGCTCAGTCCCGCGATCTCGATCGAGCAGAAGACCACCAGCCGCAACCCGCGTTCCACCGTCGCCACCGTGACGGAGATCTGGGACTACATGCGCCTGCTCTGGGCGCGCGTGGGCATTCCCTATTCGCCTGCCACAGGGCTGCCGATCGAGGCGCAGACGGTCTCCAACATGGTCGACCGGGTAATGGCGCTGCCCGAGGGTACGCGGCTCTACCTGCTCGCCCCGGTGGTGCGCGGGCGCAAGGGGGAATACCGCAAGGAACTGGCCGAATGGCAGAAGGCGGGCTACACCCGCGTGCGCATCGACGGCGAGCTGTACCAGATCGAGGACGCCCCCGCGCTCGACAAGAAGTACAAGCACGACATCGAAGTGGTGGTGGACCGCATCGCCGTGAAGGACGGCATCCAGACGCGGCTGGCCGATAGCTTCGAACAGGCGCTCAAGCTCGCCGAGGGGCTGGCTTATGTGGACTTGGCGGACAAGACGGTGGCGGAAGTGGCCGGTGCTTCGACAAGCTCAGCACGAGCGGGGGAGAGTTCTGAAACAAACCCCGCTCAGCCTGAGCTTGTCGAAGGCCGCGCACAAGGGAAGAACCTCAAAGGCGCCGGCCTCCCCGCCAACCGCATCGTCTTCTCCGAAAAGTTTGCCTGCCCGGTCTCCGGCTTCACCATCGAGGAGATCGAGCCGCGCCTGTTCTCGTTCAACGCGCCGCAGGGGGCCTGCCCGGCCTGCGATGGCCTGGGCGAGAAGCTGCTGTTCGATCCGCAGCTGGTGGTGCCCAACGAAGCGCTGACGCTCAAGCAGGGCGCTATCGTGCCCTGGGCCAAGTCCAACCCGCCGAGCCCCTACTATATGCAAGTGCTCTCCAGCCTTGCCGCGCATTTCGGGTTTGACCTGACGACGCCGTGGCAGGACCTGCCGGGCGAAGTGAAGATTGTGATCCTCTACGGCACGGCGGGCAAAGCGGTCCCGCTCACTTTCAAGGACGGGCGCAAGGAATATACCGTCACCAAGCCGTTCGAAGGCGTGATCGGCAACCTCAACCGCCGCATGATCCAGACCGACAGCGCCTGGATGCGCGAGGAGCTGTCCAAGTTCCAGACCGCGCAGCCTTGCGAAACATGTGACGGCAAGCGCCTCAAGCCCGAAGCGCTCAGCGTGAAGATTGCGCAGAGCGACATTGCGGACGCCGCGCGGCTGTCGGTGGCCGATGCCTTCGCGTGGTTCGGCGCGCTGGAGGGCAAGCTTACCAGCCAGCAGCAGCAGATCGCCAAGGCCATCCTCAAGGAGATCAACGAGCGGCTGGGCTTCCTCAACAACGTGGGGCTCGACTACCTCAACCTTGATCGCACATCGGGCACGCTTTCGGGCGGCGAGAGCCAGCGCATCCGGCTCGCCAGCCAGATCGGCTCGGGGCTCTCGGGTGTGCTCTACGTGCTCGACGAACCCTCGATCGGCCTCCACCAGCGCGACAACGACATGCTGCTGGTCACGCTCAAGCGCCTGCGCGACCTTGGCAACACCGTGATCGTGGTGGAGCATGACGAGGACGCGATCCGCGCCGCCGACCATGTGGTGGACCTCGGCCCCGGCGCGGGCGTGCATGGCGGCGAGGTGGTGGCCGAAGGCACGCTCAAGCAAGTGCTGAAATGCAAGGACAGCCTCACCGCGCAGTATCTCAACGGCACCCGCCGGATCGAGGTGCCGGCCACGCGCCGCAAGGGCAACGGCCACTTCATCACCGTGGAAAACGCGCGCGCCAACAACCTGACGGGCGTCACCGCGAAGTTCCCGCTCGGCACCTTCTGCTGCGTCACCGGCGTTTCCGGCTCGGGCAAGTCCAGCCTCACGCTCGACACGCTCCACGCCGCCGCCGCGCGCACGCTCAACGGGGCGCGGGTGATCGCCGGGCCGCACGACCGCGTGACCGGGCTCGAAATGTGCGACAAGGTGATCGAGATCGACCAGTCCCCGATCGGCCGCACCCCGCGCAGCAACCCGGCCACCTACACCGGCGCCTTCACCCAGATCCGCGACTGGTTCGCCGGCCTGCCGGAATCGGAAGCGCGCGGCTACAAGCCCGGGCGCTTCAGCTTCAACGTCAAGGGCGGCCGGTGCGAGGCGTGCCAGGGCGATGGCCTGATCAAGATCGAGATGCACTTCCTGCCCGACGTCTACGTGACGTGCGAGGAATGCCACGGCAAGCGCTACAACCGCGAGACGCTGGAAGTGAAGTTCAAGGGTCACTCGATCGCCGACGTGCTCGACATGACGATCGAGGATGCGGAAGAGTTCTTCAAGGCGGTGCCGCCGATCCGCGACAAGATGCACATGCTGAACGAAGTGGGCCTCGGCTACGTCAAGGTGGGCCAGCAGGCGACGACGCTATCCGGCGGCGAGGCCCAGCGCGTGAAACTTGCCAAGGAACTCGCCCGCCGCTCGACCGGGCAGACGCTCTACATCCTCGACGAGCCGACCACCGGCCTCCACTTCGAGGACGTGCGCAAGCTGCTCGAAGTGCTCCACCGCCTCGTCGACCAGGGCAATTCGGTGGTGGTGATCGAACACAACCTCGACGTGATCAAGACCGCCGACTGGATCATCGACCTCGGCCCCGAAGGCGGCGTGCGCGGCGGGGAGATCGTTGCCGAGGGCACGCCGGAAGAGGTGGTGCAGAACCCGCGTTCGTTCACGGGGCATTATTTGAAGCCGCTGCTGGAGAGGTGACGCGGTAAGCGCGACGCAACGGCGCGCACCCGTCATCCCAGCGCAGGCTGGGATCGCTGGCTGTCTTTAGGCGGAACCTTGCTGCTCCGCCTATCCTGAGTTTGGCGAAGGATGCATGGTGGAGGGGGCGCAGCCGGTTTGCGCGACAGGGAAGAAAAAGGAGGAAATGCGAGGGCCATTGCCCTCGCGCTCCCGTCAATGTCCGAATTGAGTCTTTCATTTTTTTAATCGAGCATTGATGCCACTACTGGGTTCGATGTGTGAATAAACCTCGAACATTACTTGCGTGTTTTAACCATTCCCATACGCTGAAATTTCTCATTGATCGTCTTGAGGTGTGATGTGGCGGACGAGTCAGCGGAAGCATTTCGGAAAGTATATTTCTTTCGAGTAGAGTTCTTTCCAGACATGCAAGAGAGTCTGCCTGATGCGTTACGGCGCATTGAGGGTTTGAGTTTCGACGACAAGGGGCGGTACAAGCTTGATGCAACCGGAGTTCGTTATTCGGTTTATCCAGACTCTGTAGCCTACCCCCTTCGCCTAAGATTCGGTAAAATAAGGCGAGATACTCTGCCGCAGATTGAGCGAGCTGGAAAGCTCAATACATTGGAGTTGGATGAAGACGCTGGTATCATTGATCTTAGCCATGTAGTTATTTTTGAAGATGGATTTGTTGCGGCTGAGTGGAATCCGGATGGGCCAAAGCTGGCTACTTTAGGGAATTATATTTTCGAAAAAGGTAAGATCAATTCTCCGCCAAGATTTTTAAATCTTCTGGAGCGAGATATTGTGGAAGTTTTAAGTTCTCTCGCCTCGGTACGGGTTCTCGAAATAGATTTGCCGCCAGATGCTGTCGCGTTAGCGAGAGAAGCAGATGAGAATTTGGCTGCAGCAATTGAAGCTACTGCCGCTCTCGGCGCTACTAAGAAAACTGCCTTTACGTTGACCGCCGATAAGCCTGCTCACCCTCTCCGCGATCTCGCGGTTCGATTGGCGACCCTTGTAAAGGGTAGGCCGCAGGATCGAGCGCTTCTGAATGGGCTTTCTGTTAAAGGGTACAGTGAGGGCTCTCGTCGCGCGCGCTATATTGACGTGCTGGAAAGTAAATTGATGACGGCTGAAATTTTTCCAAAAAATAGCAGTAGATCTAGAAGTCTAAAAAGCAAAGATGCTTATCAAATTTTAGAAGCTGTTTATGAGCAAAATATTGATCGCTTGCGTATCGCGGCGTCATCGTCTGATTTCATATGAGTTTGTATTTTTATAGACGAAAAATGTGGAATTTTTGTACGAGCTTATTCGTATCGATATTGTATTTCATTTTATCGGGTAAATATAATCTTGGCTTTGTGTGGCCAAAGGGTGATGCCAATGCATCACTCATGCTGGCTATTTTTGGTGTTGCTGCTTCGATTTTAGGTTTCGTTCTCGCTGCTAGCACTTTTTTGGTCGGGCATGTTCAAGACAAGCGTTTCGATTTACTCCGTAAATCTAAAAGTTGGCAGGAGTTTCCGCGTCTTGTTAAATCCAGCATCTGGTGGTCATTCACTTTGACCGTTGTTAGCGGCATTTTCAGCCTTTTGAGATATGATGTATTTATATTTATTTCTCCAATTTATGTGTTTGTTGTGTGTAACACATTGATATCTCTTGGTGCGCTTATTTGGGTCGTTATCGCTATTCTGTCGATCGTGGAATAGCTAGCTTAAGAGCGGAGCTTTCCCGCGTTCTCCCATTGTCCATTGATATCCCGCTTCGGCTCAGGGCCAGCCACACCGCCGCCAGTATGGGGAGCGCGAGGGCGATGGCCCTCGCATCATGCTTCTTCCCTTCAAACCATTTTCCTACAGCCCCCGAACTGCGATAGATGGTTCGTTCACCTCGGCGCCGCCGTCCGGGCCGTGCCGTGGCCTCTTCCTGCGGGTTTCCCGCTTTGTGCGAGGTGGACGATGACGGACTTTGCTGACGGTTTGGGTGCGGGTTTGCCCTTCGACAAGCTCAGGGCGAGCGGGCCTAGGGAAGGGGTAGAGGAAGGGCAGGATATGCCGCCTGTGCCCCTCCACCACCCGGCTGCGCCGGGCGGTCCCCCTCCCCGAGACGAGCTCGGAGAGGAATGGGATCGGCCGCCTACGCGGTTTGGGCGGGGGTGGATTCCGGTGGAGCGGGACATCGGGCTGCCTGATGACGATCTGCCCATCGATCAGCGGGACGATGCCTGGTTCGCGGCGCGCTATCCGTCTTATGACGATCTCTATCAGGGGGATGTGCCGCCGAGGGCGGTGCCTTCGCCGGACGGCCTGGTCAGCGAGTGGGCTTGTCCGGCGACGGGCGGGTTCTGCCGCAAGCCGCCTGCGTGCGACGATCCCGCTTTCGTGCCGCATCATGCCTGGGGCCCTGACCGCAAGCTGCGGTTTCTCCATCATCTGGCCGAGAAGGGCGATGTGCGGGCGGCTTGCGCCCGGGTGGGGATGAGCCGGCAGTCGGCCTATCTGCTGCGGCGGCGCGACGGGGCCTTTGCGCAAGGGTGGCAGGCGGCGCTGGTGCTGGCGCGGCGCCATGCCGAGGAAGTCCTGGCCACGCGCGCGCTCGACGGGATCGAGGAGGCGGTGTGGTTCCGGGGCGAGCTGGTGGGCAAGAAGCGCCGCTATGACACGCGGCTGCTGTTGGCGCATCTCGCGCGGCTCGACCGCATGGCCGAGGAGGCCGGGCCTTGCGAGGACCGTTTCGACGAATTGCTGGCGATGGTCGCGGGCGAGCGGCCGGAGGCGCATTTCGAACAGGACGAGGCGGGCGCGGAAGGCGCCGATGCGGTGAGCGCGGATGCGCGCGTGCTCGAAGCGGACCGCGCGCTGGAGGACTGGGGCGGGGCCCATGATCCTCTGCCGCTGCCGCCGGGGCGGGCGGCCTATGTGCTCTCCAGCGCCGAGCCTGCGTGGATCGCGGCGAATGGGGCGTGGGACGAGGCGGCCGGGGAGGTCGAGCGGGCTTATGAGGAAGCGCACGGTTTCGCGCCGCACGAGGAAGACCGGCCGGAGCACTTGCCCGATGCGGTCTATCCGCCGCTGCCGCTCTATGCCGTCTTTCGCGAGGCGAGCGCGGCGCGGTGGGACGGCTGGCAGGGCTGCGCCTTCGGCCGTGTCGATGCGGCGCTGACGGGGGAGGGCGGTGGCGTGCCGGACGGTCCGGTCGAGTACAAGTCGCTGACCGGGCCCGGCCTCGTTTGCCCTCTGGACCGTGTAAAGCGTGTCAACCTGTCGGCTGGTCGGGCCGTTCGCACGGTCCGGCGCATGCGGGGCGCGGGCGGGAACGGAATGCGCGCTGCGTGGTTATCGCGAGGGAAGGCCGGCGCGGCGCTGCCCCTCACCCCCCTCCATACGCCGTGCCGGCCGACCTTTCTCCCGAAAGATCAGCGCGATGCGGGTGGAAGGCTCAGTCGTTCGACGACAGCAGGGCGAGCTGTACCCGGCCATGGCCCGCGCGGGCGAGGCCGATTTCCTTCGCGGCAGCTTCGCTGAGGTCGATCAGGCGCTTGCCGTGGAAGGGGCCGCGGTCGTTGATGGTGACGATCACCGAATCCCCGGTCGCCTCGTTGGTGACCTGCACGCGGCTGCCGAAGGGCAGCGTGCGGTGCGCGGCGGTGAGGGCGGAAGGATCGAAGCGTTCGCCGCTGGCGGTGCGCGAGCCGGCGAACTCGTTGCCGTAGTAGCTGGCGATGCCTTCACCGATGGGCACGAATTCCGGCGAGGGAAGGGCGGACGTGACATCCGCAAGGCCCGTGTCGGCGCCCGTATCGACGGAAGCGAGATCGGCGGCGGCGGTATCGGCGTGGACCGGGCCGGCCAGCGGCAGGGTCACGGTCATGGCGAGAAACGCGAACAGTTTGGGCGCTGCCAGAATGCCGGTACGCTGAAATGCCAAACCCTGCCTCGCTTCGCCGTTGACGATGGGGGGACTCCTACAGGCCCGGCCGCGGCTTGGGCACCCATGCAAAAGCGGCCCGTCGCACTTTGGCAACGGGCCGCCTGAAAGATGTAAGGTACTGGAAAGACTCGCGCGGGGAGTCCGCGCCCCGGATCAGCGGTCGCGCTGGGCCAGCAGGCGCAGGCGCAGGGCGTTGAGCTTGATGAAGCCCGCGGCGTCCTTCTGGTCGTAGGCGCCGGCATCGTCCTCGAACGTGACGTGGCGTTCGGAGTAGAGCGAATCCGGGCTCTTGCGGCCGACGAGGGTGGCGCTGCCCTTGTAGAGCTTGAGCCGCACGGTGCCGTTGACCCGCTCCTGCGAGTGGTCGATCGCGGCCTGCAGCATCTCGCGCTCCGGCGCGAACCAGAAGCCGTTGTAGATGAGCTCGGCATACTTGGGCATGAGCTCGTCCTTGAGGTGGGCGGCGCCGCGATCGAGCGTGATCTGTTCGATGCCGCGGTGGGCGACGGCGTAGATCGTGCCGCCCGGCGTCTCGTACATGCCGCGCGACTTCATGCCGACGAAGCGGTTCTCGACGAGGTCGAGGCGGCCGATGCCGTGCTTGCGGCCCAGTTCGTTGAGCGCGGTGAGCAGGGTGGCGGGGCTCATCGCCTCGCCGTTGAGGGCAACGCCGTCGCCCTTCGCGAAGTCGATGGTGATGTATTCCGGCTGGTCCGGCGCATCCTCGGGATTGACGGTGCGCGAGTAGACGTAGTCGGGGGTCTCTTCCCACGGATCCTCGAGCACCTTGCCCTCCGAGGAGGTGTGCAGGAGGTTGGCGTCGGTGGAGAAGGGGCTCTCGCCGCGCTTGTCCTTGGGGACCGGGATCTGGTGCTGCTCGGCCCAGGAAATGAGCGCGGTGCGGCTGGTGAGGTCCCACTCGCGCCAGGGGGCGATGACCTTGATGTTCGGATCGAGCGCATAGGCGCTGAGTTCGAAGCGGACCTGGTCGTTGCCCTTGCCGGTGGCGCCGTGGGCAATCGCGTCGGCGCCGGTTTCGCGGGCGATCTCGATCAGGCGCTTGGAAATGAGCGGGCGCGCGATCGAGGTGCCGAGCAGGTAGTCGCCCTCATAGCGGGCATTGGCGCGGAACATCGGGAAGACGAAGTCGCGCACGAATTCCTCACGCAGGTCGTCGATGTAGATGTGCTTGTCGGGCACGCCCATGAGCTGCGCCTTGGCGCGCGCGGGCTCGAGCTCCTCGCCCTGGCCGAGGTCGGCGGTGAAGGTCACCACCTCGCAGTTGTAGGTGACCTGCAGCCACTTGAGGATGACGCTGGTGTCGAGGCCGCCGGAATAGGCGAGAACGACCTTCTTGATATCGGACATGGACTCGGCGAGCTCCACTGGAAACGACGCGGGAATTGCGACGCGCGCCTAACAGCGCGGGGCCCACTTCGCAATGCCGCTTGTACTAACGGTCCGCCAGCAGCCGGGCCTCCCGCTGCGCCATGTAGCCGCGCGTCAGGGGCAGGGCGTGGCGGTTGCGGACATACTGGATCTGGTAGTTGCACATGCTCCCGCTCTCGAAAGCAGCGGTCGCGCCGGCGAGGTAGAAGGTCCACATGCGGTAGAAGCGCTCGTCGTAGAGAGCGATGATCGCATCCTTGTCGGCGACGCAGCGCTTGTACCATTCGCGCAGGGTGAAGGCGTAGTGCAGCCGCAGATTCTCGACGTCGGCGGCGATCAGGCGCACCTTTTCGCTGGCCGCGACGGTTTCGCTCAGCGCGGGGATGTAGCCGCCCGGGAAGATGTACTTGCGGGTGAAGGCATCGGTCGAGCCCGGTCCGCCCATGCGCCCTATTGTGTGCAGCAGCATGACGCCGTCGTCGGCGAGCATGCGGGCACAGTCGCGGAAATAGCGGGCGAACTGGGCCTGCCCGACATGTTCGAACATGCCGACCGAGACGATCCGGTCGAATTTCTCGCCGCGCGCGGCAAGGTCGCGGTAGTCGACGAGTTCGAACTCGATCCGGCCTGCCACGCCCGCTGCCACAGCGCGTTCGCGGGCGAGGGCGAGCTGTTCCTCGCTCAGCGTTATGCCCTTTACGGACACGTCGGCGTGGCGCGCCAGATAGATCGCCATGCCGCCCCAGCCGCAGCCGATGTCGAGCACGCGCTGGCCGGGTTCGAGCGCGAGCTTGGCGGCGATATGGGCGAGCTTGGCTTCCTGCGCTTCCTCCAGGCTCATGCCCTCGCGCGGCCAGTAGGCGCAGGAGTACTGCATGTGATCGCTGTCGAGGAACAGCCGGTAGAGCGCGTTGCCGATGTCGTAATGGTGGGCGACGTTCGCCTTGGCGCGGGAGGCCCGGTTCACGCCGTCGATCAGCGTGACGGCGCGACCGCGCATTTTCTTGAGGACGGAGTTTTCCTTGACCTCGCCGCCTCTGTCCCAGCGGCTGTTGGCGCGCAGCAGCTCGATCAGCGCCATGATGTCGCCCTGTTCGACGATCAGTTGGCCGTCCATGAAGGCCTCTGCCGCGCCGAGACGGGGGTCGGACAATATGCGCCCTTCCGCCTTGGTGTCGGTGAAGCGGATGCGCACCTCGCCAAAGCCCTCGGCCGGTGTGCCGAAGCGCTTCAGGCTGCCATCGGGGCGAACCACTTCCAGCACGCCCCGACGGACGCCGCGTTCAAGAAATCGATCGAGAAGTGCCATTGCCTTCAACAACTTGCGAGCTTGGCCCAGGGGTGCCGCGAACTCTAGCGCGATTTACGAAGATGACCAGTCCTACGCTCACTGGCGCGCGAGAAACAGGACGTCGCGGTCCTGCGCCAGCAGATGCTGCCCCGAATCGACATAGATCGTCTCTCCGCTCGCCAGCCAGCCCCCCGCGAGGAAGAGGGCCGCGCCGGCGACGTCCCGGGGCGTGGTCTTGCGATGGAGGAGGTTCATGCGGTGCGACACCTCGGTTTCGGCCTCGGTCTGGTCGTGGCTGGCGAGGATGGCGCCCGGCGCGATGCCGTAGACGCGGTCGCGCGGATCGGTGCGCGCCATCGAGAGCATCGGGATCGTGGCGTCGAGCGCGTGCTTGCTCATCGTGTAGGAGAAGAAATCGGGGTTGGGGTTGCGCAGTTTCTGGTCCGTCACGTGGATCAGCCGTCGACCGGTGGTGCTGCGGGCCCGGGCAAGGAATGCCTGCCCCAGCCGCGCCGGCGTGCCCGCGTTCACGCGCATGGCGGCTTCGAACGTGGGCGGGTCAAGGTCCTGCGCGGTATCGAGATCGAACACCCCGGCGCAGTTGATCAGCACGCGCCAGTCTTCGAGGCGCTCAGCAAGGGCGGAAACCATTGCCGGGCCTTCGTTCCAGTCGTCCAGTTCGCAACTCACGATTTCGGCAGAGGGCAGTTCGTCGGCCAGCGCTTCGGCCTGCGCGCGCGATTTGCCGTAGTGGATCACGACGTGCCAGCCGGCTCCGGCAAAGGCCCGCGCGATCGCGGCACCGATTCGCTTGGCGCCGCCTGTCACCAGCATGGCGGGCCGCTTACTCATGCCGGAATCCGGCTTGCCACGGCGGACAGGTTGACACGGTTGACACAGTCCAGAACGGAACCTGCGGGCCCGGGGCGGCGCGATCTTTGCGAGATGGCAGGGAGCGTCGAGAGAGAGGGCAGGCGCAAGGTCATCACCCGCTATTGGAGCATAGCTTGGCCGGGTAGGAAAGCGGGTTTGCCGGGTATCGGCCGGGCGGACCCGACGAGGACCAGCGTGTCGCGAGGCGCACGATAGCGGCGCGCATCACGGAAAAGGCGCGCCGGTGTTGCCACCAACGCGCCTTTTCGTGTTTTCAGGGTGCCGAAATCAGTTCAACGGCAGCTCAGGCTGCCCCGGTCGATCTCGCGTCCCAGAACGCCACCGATCACGCCGCCCAGGAGTGCGCCCAGCGTGCGATCGCCGTTGCCGGCGAGTTCGTGCCCGGCCAGCGCACCGACACCGGCGCCGATGATGAGGCCGGTCGTGCCGTTGTCGCGACGGCAGTAGTAGCGTCCGTCGCGTCCACGCCAGACGTGCGAGTTGCGCGTGATCCGGTGCGGTTTGAGGTAGCGGCCGCGTGAATCATAGATGCGTTGGTTGCGATAGTCGCGGCGTTGGTCACGGTAGTCGCGATCGTGCGCGCGCTTGCCGTGGGCCGGGGCCCAGGGCGGCGGGTCGGCAGCGGCCGGCACGGCCGGCAAGGCGAGCGTGGCCATAGCCAGGGCCAGCAGCATCTTCTTCATCGTCTTGTTCTCCTCCGCAAGGATATAGCTTCAGTCCGTGGTGCTGATCCTGCCGCCAATATCCTCAACGTTCGATGAACCGGTGCTCGGAAAGAGGCAAGAGGAGACGGGGCGAACCAATCCTGCGATAAACGCCCGGCTACGGTTTTGGCTGCAACACTCTTTCCGGCGTCAACCCGGGACTTCGCCGGGTGTGGCCGGCAGGGGCGGGCCGGGCACGCGGGCGCAGTTCAGGTTATGCAGCAGATTGAAGGCCGTTCCAGCGCTCGATCCAGTGCCGCACGTCGTCGTAGGGCATCGGCCGGCAGATACCGTATCCCTGACCCGCATGGCAGCCGAGCGATACCAGCAGGTCGCGGGTGCGCGCGTCCTCCACGCCTTCGGCGACGAGCGGAATGCCCAGGCTCTCGCACAGGACGACGAGCGAATTGACCAGCGACTGGTCGAAGCGGCTCTCGGCAAAGCGGCGGATGTAGGAGCGGTCGATCTTGATCTCGCTCACCGCGAATTCGCGCAGGTATCCGAACGAGGTGAACCCGGCCCCGAAATCGTCGATCGAGAGGCCGACCTGCCGGTCCTGCAATTGCTCGATGACGCGCTTGGCCTGGCCCGGGTTGGCGATCAGCGCGGTTTCCGTGAGTTCAAGGGTTACGCGCAAGGGATCGACGCCGTGGCGCGCGATGCATTCGGTCACCTTGTCCACGAAGCCCGAGCGTTCGAGCATGCGCGCCGAGATGTTGATGCAGATCGTCGCGTGCCCGAGTGCGCCCTGAAGCGCGGCAAATTGTTCCAGCACCCGGTCAAGGCTGTGGTAGGTGAAGTCTTCCAGCAGAGGCGACTGCTCGACGGTCTGGATGAGATGGTCCGCGGGCACGTCGTTCCCGCGCGGGTCGCGCCAGCGCACAAGCGCCTCGAAGCCGAGTACGCGGCTGTCGCGCATGTCGATCTTGGGCTGCCAGTGCCATTGTAGCGATCCGTCGATCAGGGCTTCCTCGAGTTCTTCCAGCAGGCCGCTGCGATCGAACAGGTTGATGCGGCGCTGCCCGCTACGGCGTGCCACCACTGCGGTGTCGGTGCCGCGCTTGGCTTCGTACATCGCATCGTCCGCGACCGAGACGAGCCCGGCGGGCGAGAGGCCGAACTGCGGACACAAGGCGATCCCGATCGAGCAGCCGACATGCAGCGCACGGCCTTCGTGCACGATCGGCTGTTCGATCAGCGCGGCCAGTTTCTTCGCCATCGTCATCGCGGCGTCGTCGGTGGACACGTTCTGCAGGAGGAGCGCGAACTCGTCTCCACCCAGACGGGCCACGGTGTCCACTTCGCGCAGATTCGCGCGCAGCCGCCGGCCGATGGTGGTGAGCACGGCATCACCGGCGGCGTGGCCGAACGTGTCGTTGATCTCCTTGAACCGGTCGAGGTCGACCATGACCACCGCGAACGGGTCGCCGCTGCGCTTGGCGCGGGCGCAGTTCTGGCCAAGGCGGTCGAAGAACAGGGTGCGGTTGGGCAGGTCGGTGAGGGGATCGTGCAGGCTGCGGTGAGTCAGCTCCTCCTCGGTGCGGCGCAGTTCCTGCCGGCAGCTGCGCCATGCGATTGCCTCTTCGACCGATGCCGCGACGCGTTCGGGCGAAAGCGAGCGCTTGGTGAGAAATTCGCTCATCCCGGACTTGATCGAGGCTGCGGCGACAAGCTCGTCGGCAAAGCCGGTGACCGCGATGATCGGGCAGTCGGGGTCGATCTCGCCGTGGATGGTGGGGACCAGATCGCGGCCGTCGCCGTCCTCCAGCCCGAAGTCGAGGAAGACGATGTCGAAGTGCGGGGCGGGGCCGCGGATGAGTTCGAGCGCCTCGGCCTGCGAAGTCGCCTCGACAACGTGGATGGAGCGTGAAGATCGCTCCAGCATCCGGGCCAGGCGTTCGCGGTCGACGTCATCGTCGTCGACGATCAGGGCGAACAGTTCGGTATTGCCATTGCCTTGGTTGTCCATGGGGGACTCCTTGCCTAGGGCAGTTGCTGGGTGCAGGCGTATTTCCGGACGAATTCCGCGAGCAGCGCGAATTGCGGGCCGACCGCCGATTTGACCATGTAGCCCGCGACGTGCTCATCGTAGGCATGCGCGCGGTCCTGATCGCGCGCCGACGTGCTCAGGATGAAGATCACGGTGCGCTTGAGCGCGGCATCGGCCCGCACCGCTTCGAGGAACTGGAAGCCGTCCATCCCGGGCATGTTGATGTCGAGCAGGACGACGGCCGGGGTGTCGAGGCGCTTTTGCCCATGCTGGCCGCGCAGGATGGCCAGAGCCTCGGCGCCGTCGCCGGCCGTCAGGGTGCGGCAGGGCACCTCGTGCTTGCGAAAGCTGCGCAGCACGCCTTCGACCGCGACGTCATCGTCATCGACCAGCAGCACGGTGCAGTCGAGCGGGTCTCCGGACAGTTCATTCATCGTCGAACTCCCGCAGGAGGATGCGTGGCCAATGGATGGCGAAGCTGGCGCCGCCCAGCGGCCCCTGGCCCTGCACGGTGACCATGCCGCCATGCGCGTTGATCATGCGCCGGGTGAAGGCAAGCCCCACCCCGTCGCCTTCGGTGCCGGGCGAGGCGCGGTGGAACAGCTTGAAGATGCGCTCTTCGTTGCCGGGCGTGATGCCCTTGCCGTCGTCCTCGACCGTGAAGATCGAGAAGCGCCCCTCTTCGCGCAGGACGACGCGGATGTGGCCGGCGTCTCCGCCGTGGTGCTTCGCGGCATTGGCGAGGAGATTGCGCAGCGAGGTGAACAGCGGCGCGCGCGGTGCGGTAAGGGAGGTGCCGGTGACGTCGATCTCGACGGTAAAGTTCTCCGGGATCGCCGCCATGGCCATGGCTTCGTCGATCAGCGCGCGCGGGTCGATGCTTTCCATGCGCTGATCGCGAACGCCGGCGCGGGCATAGTCCAGCAGGTCGTCGATCATCTGCTCGCAGCGGCGGATGCGCAGGGCGATCCGGTCGAAGTTGTGGCGGATGTCCTCGGTCAGGCCGTCCTCGCCAAGGTCCTCGCGGATCCAGGTGGCGAGATCGGCGATCCCGCGCAGGGGGCTGCGCAGGTCATGGCTGGCGACGTAAGTGAATTCCTCAAGCTGGGCATTGGTCTGTTGCAGCGCGCTTTCCGATCGCTTGCGACCGGAGATGTCGGTGACGATGGCGAGATAGAGCGGCTGGCCGGCGTTCTCGAGCCTGGTCAGCGCGATCTCGACCGGGATTTCCTGACCCGACCGGTGCAGCCCGGTGAGGTCTCGTCCCGATCCCATCATGCGGGACCGGGGCATGTCGCAGTAGGCTTCGAAATGGCTGCCGTGCGCCTTGCGGTAGCGTTCGGGCAGCAGCATCTCCAGCGGCTGGCCGACGAGCGCCTCGCCGGCATATCCGAACACCGCCGCCAGCGAGGCATTGGCCTGGACGATCCGCTGCCGCGCGTCGACCACGACAAGGCCGAGAGGCAGGTGCTCGAAGATCTGCTCGAAGCGCCGTTCGGCGGCGACCTGATGCGCGAGGCTGCGGACATAGAGGATCGCGCGATGCTCGAAGGTATCGGGGATGGCGGCGATCGTCACTTCGACCGGTCCACTGCCGTCGGCGAGGGCGAGCTGCCGTGTCCAGCACGTGCGCGCCTGCGCGGGCGTGGCGAAATGAAGGTCGATCAGGGCGTGCAGCGTCTCGGCGCCGTGCTCGTCCAGCCGGCCGTGAAGCGGGGTGTGGCGCAGCGCCGCCGGGTCGGATTCGCCGAAAATGCGGGCCGCGGCGGCATTGGCCCAGGACACGGTGCCGGTGGCATCGACGATCAGCGCGCCGACCGGCGCATGTTCGAGCGCGGCGTGGATTTCGGACGGAGGGGGGCTTGCGAGTGTCACCGGATCTCCCTTTCCAGGACATCCGGGGTTCGAGGGGGATGCCCGTCGGTAGACAGGCAGCGGCGCTACGGGGGAACGGGGGATGTGCGCCGCTACCTGTCATTGCGAAAGATAGCGGGGCGTCGTTTGCGGTTGGCGAAGAAAGGTTTCCGAAGGTTTACCTAGCGAGGACGCAGTAGTAACGATTGCAGCGTTAAATTTCTGAAAACTTGCCTGCCGCGCGGTCCTTTCTGACTTTCAGGCCGTCGAACACCGAGCCGTTCATCGTGATCCATACACCGGGCTGCGCGGCCTGGCAGCAGGCGAAGGCCATGCCCAGGTTGAACGGCGCATCGCTCTCGGCAAAGCGGGCCGGGGCGAGGGCGCCGGTCAGAACGATGGTCTTGCCCGCGATGTCGGCAAGGACCTTGGCGGTCTCGGTCATCGTATCGGTGCCGTGGGTGACGACGACGTGCGTTTCGGGCGCGGCGGTAATCGTCGCCTTGACGAGCGCGCGGTCCTCGTCGGTGAGTTCGAGGCTGTCCTTGCGCATCAGCTCGACGACGCGGAACGGGTGGGTGACGCGCGACACCTTCAGCAGCTTCTCGATCACGCTTTCGGCGATCTGGTATTCGCTGAGCGCGTCGAAATACTGCTTGTCGATGGTGCCGCCGGTGGTGACGACGAGAATGGGGGGCTGTGACATGGGGCGTGCCATTATCACTCCTTCGCCATCTCGCCCAGCGTCACGTAGTCGAGCTTGCCCGTCCCCAGCACCGGCAGGGCATCGAGCACCCGGATGTCGCGCGGCAGCATCAGTTCGGTCACGCCATTGGCGCGGCCCCATTCGAGCAGGGCCTTCGGCTCGGCGTCGCGCGCGGTGGTGTAGAGCACCAGCTGCTCGCCCTTCCTGGCATCGGGGCGGGTGACGACGGCGTGCTCGGCATCGGGCCAGACCTGCGCGGCATAGCCTTCCACGGCCGGGAGCGAGACCATCTCGCCACCGATCTTGGCGAAGCGCTTGGCGCGGCCGCGGATGGTGATGAAGCCCTCGTCGTCGATGGTGACGATGTCGCCGGTATCGTGCCAGCCCTCGGCGGGGGGCTGCAGCTTGCCGGTATCGCTGGCGAGCATGTAGCCGGTCATGACATTAGGACCCTTCACATAGAGGCGGCCGCCTTCTTCGATGCCGGGCACCGTTTCGAGCCGCGCCTCCATGGCGGGCAGCAGCCGGCCGACCGATCCGGCCTTGAAATGCATCGGGGTGTTCACCGCGATGACCGGCGCGCATTCGGTTGCGCCGTAGCCTTCGAGGATGCGCAGGCCGAATTTCTCGGCATAGGTCTTGCGCGTTTCCTCGCGCACCTTCTCGGCGCCCGCGAAGATGTAGCGCAGCGAATAGAAGTCATAGCTGTGCGCCATGCGGGCATAACCGGCCAGGAAGGTGTCGGTGCCGAACAGGATCGTCGCGTTGCAGTCGTAGGCGAGCGCGGGGACGATGCGGTAGTGCAGCGGGCTGGGGTAGAACACCGTCTTGATGCCGCTCAGTATCGGCAGCAGCGTGCCCCCGGTAAGGCCGAACGAATGGAACACGGGCAGCGCGTTCAGCACCACGTCGGTGGGGTTGAAGTCGATCCGCGCGGCCAGCTGGGCGCAGTTGGACAGCAGGTTGCGGTGGGAAAGGACGACGCCCTTGGGCGTGCCTTCCGACCCGCTGGTGAACAGGATCACCGCCGGCGCATCGGGCGAGACCTTGCGCCGTTCGTGGCGGGCGGGGGCGCCGTTCTTGAGCAGCAGGTGCCATAACTTGGTGGCGGTGCCGATCTCTTCGGCAAGGTCCTCCAGGTAGAGAACCGCATGGCCTGTCGCCTCCAGTGCGGTGACCGTGTCGTGCAGGCTGGCCTGCTCGGGGCGGTGACGATGGTCCCGATCTCGGCGGTGTCGCAGGCCGAGAGGAGGTTGGTCAGCCCGGCGGTGAAGTTGAGCATGGCCGGCACGCGCCCCTCGGACTGCAGCGCGAAGAAGGCGAGCGCGGCGCCGTTGACGTTGGGCAGCAGCAGCCCCACGGCTTCGCCGGGCCGGGTGCGGTAGGCGAGCCGGTCGCCCAGCAGTTCGGCGCCCAGGATCAGGCGGTCGTAGGACAGCGGCTCGCGCTTGACGTCCTCCACCACCTTGGCCTTGCCGCCGTGGATCGTGCGCGCATCGCACAGGGCGGAGAAGAGCGTGCGGTCGGTGTGGCTGGTGGCGAAGATCATCGCGCTCATCTCGTCGTAGAGACGGCGGCCGGCGATGGCGCGGCGCTGGCGGGCGGACATTTCGCCCTCTATCTGGAACCGACGCGGGGGCAGTACATCGATCGTCACCTTGGGAAACAGCCGCGTGCGAACCTTGCCCTTGAGGTGCGAGAGCGGGCTGTACTGCGGCCCGTTCAGGCGTACCGGCACGATCGGCGCGTCGGCCTTGTCGGCGACCATTCCGGGACCGTCGAACACCTTCATCAGCGCGCCGGTCACGGTGATGCGGCCTTCGGGGAAGATTACCAGCGTGTTGCCCTCGCGCACAGTGCGCACCATGGCCTTGGCCGACATCGGATTGGTGGGATCGACCGGGAAGGCGCGGAACAGCTTGAGGAAGGGCTGGATCCACCAGCTCTTCGCGATGCTGGTGTGTACCGCGAAAGTCGGCTTGCCGGGCAGGAAGGCGCCGAGCAGCACGCCGTCGAGGTAGGACAGGTGGTTGACCACCACGACCGCGCGTTCGCCGGGCCGGGGCATGTTCTCGATGCCGGTCACCTCGACGCGGTAGAGCGCCCTGAGCACCAGGCGGATCACGGCCTTGAACAGCGTTTCGGGCAGCAGCCAGACGGATACCAGCGCGACGACGAGCGTCGCGCAGCCGAGGACGCCGATGACCTGCGGGACGCTGGCGCCAGCAGCGAGCAGCAGGGCAACCACGCCGACGGCGATCACCGTCATGCCGGCATTGAGGATGTTGTTCGCCGCGATCACCTGCGAGCGTTCGTCGGGGGCGGAGCGCACCTGCAGGATCGCATAGAGCGGTACGATGAACATGCCGCCGGAAAAGGCGACGATGACGAGGTCGGTAAGGATCCGCCACGCCCCCGCGCTGGCGAGGAATTCGGCGATCGTCGCTTCGGGATAGGTGACGGCAAAACCGCTGGTAGAGAACGACAGGTCGATGAGCCCGGCGGCGAGCGCCAGCGCGCTGATCGGCACGTACTTGGCGGAGACCTCGCCGCCGAGCAGGCGGTTCACGGTCATCGAGCCGAGCGCGATCGTCACCGAGAAGATCACGAGGAACAGCGTCGCCACGTCCTTCTGCGCGTTCAGCGTATCGGAGACGAGCGGGACGAACTCGGTGAGCAGCACCGCGCCGGCGGTGAAGAACCAGCTGATGCCGAGCACCGCCAGCCACACGCCCCGGCCCTTGTGCGCGGTGGTCAGCACATGCCAGGTGCCGCGCGCGATGTTCCAGTCGACCGGGTGGCCGCCGCGGCTGGGCGGGGCAGGCGGGATCGCCAGAGCCGAGACATAGCCCAGAACGGCAAGCCCCATGGCAACGAGACCGGCCTCCCACGGCGGGATCTGCCCGGCGAGCAACTGGCCGGTCAGGATCGCGAGGAACGTACCCGCCTCGATCAGGCCGGTGCCGCCCATGATCTCGTGCTCGGTCAGGTGCTGGGGCAGGATCGAATACTTGACCGGGCCGAACACGGTGGAGTGCAGGCCCATCAGGAACAGGCTGGCCAGCAGCAGGGGGATCGATTCCCAGGCAAAGCCCACGAGGGCCAGGCCCATGATGCCCACTTCCGCCAGCTTTACCCAGCGCACCAGCGTGGCCTTGTCTATGCGGTCGGCGATCTGCCCGGCGAGCGCCGAAAACAGGAAATAGGGCAGGGTGAACAGGCCGGTGGCGATCACCGACAGCATGCCCGCCTGTTCCGGCGCATCGCGGAACAGCCCGTAGTTCGCGAGCAGCAGCATCGCGTACTTGAGCAGGTTGTCGTTGAAAGCGCCCAGGAACTGGACCGTGAACATCGGCGCGAAACGCCGCTTGGCCAGCAATGAAAAGTCGGGTGCGGACACGGCGTGCCTCCGGAAAGATCCTGTTGATGAGCTCTAGACGCCGGCTTGCCGCATGGCGACTCGCTTGCGCAAGCCTTGGATTCCATAAAAATATACACTGTTCAATTAAAAAATTAGACATCGTTCAATTAATTTGCCAGAAGCTCTGGAAACAAGGGACATGATGGAATGGGACGGCGTTCAGATCACTCGCGCGAAGAACTGCGCGAACTGATCCTTCAGGAAGGGCACCGGCAGCTTGCGCAAGTGGGCTTTGCCCGCTTTTCCGCGCGCGAGGTGGCCAAGCGGATCGGCTATTCAATCGGCACGATCTACAACGTGTTCGGGTCCTACGATGCGCTGCTGCTCGCGCTCAACGGGCGCACGCTCGACATCTGGCTGGCGTTTCTGGAGGAACGGCTGGCGGGGCGGGAAGAGCGCCGGCTCGATGCCGCGATCGAGGCCTATTTCGATTTCGCACTCGGCGAGCGTCATGCCTGGACCGCGCTATACGACTTTCGTCTTCCCGAAGGCGTGCTCCCGTCGGACAGTTATCGCGAAAAGGTTGCCGCGATCACGGAGGTGATCGTGCGGGAGATCGCAGCTGTATTGCCGCCGGACGTGCGGGAGGAGGCTCCCGCGCTGGCGCGTTCGCTGCTGGCGAGCGTGCACGGGCATTGTTTCTTCGCGCTCAACGGCACGTTCGCCATGTTGGGGGAGGATGATCCGGTCGGCGCGGCCAAGGCGCGCGTGGCCGATGCCCTGGCACGCTTCGGTGGTGGCTGACGTCAGGAGTTGAGTGTGCCCGCGTCCGCCGACAGTGCGATCAGGGCGACGAGATTGTCCACGAAGGTTTCCCGATCCGCTTTTGTCGGCTTGTCCGGACGGACAAGGATGTCCGAACGGTACCCGGTGATGGCTGATACCGTCAGTTGCATCAGCTTGCCCGCCTGATCCCGGTCGAAGTGGGTGGCATAGAATCCCACGACGCATTCCCGTATCTTGGCGGGGCCGCGTGTGTAGAACATTTCCCTGATTTCCGGGAAGCGCTCGCCGTCGCTGAGTACGAGGCGATAGAGTTCGATGGAGTTTTTGCGCAGCAGGCAATCCAGAAAGCGCAGGCAAAAGCGGTGCAGCGTGGGAACCGAGTAGATCTGGCTTGTCAGGACTTCATCGATGTCGCGCGCGAAAGTGTCGATCTGGCTGTCGATGACGGCGGCGAACAGATCTTCCTTGGAACCGAAATGCGCCCACAGCGTTGCCTTCGAGCCACCCAGTTCCTCGGCGATCGCCGACATGCTGGTGGCGGCATAGCCGCGTTCGAAGAACGAGCGCGTGGCGATGTCCACGATCTCTGCACGCTTGCGCGCCTTGTTCTGTTCTCTCTTTCCCATGAGGTTGGCCATATGTGTACTACCAAGTACACTTTTTTGTTGACACGTGCAAGCTGTATCTCGATGAAAGTGTACTGATGAGTACACAAAAACGTTCGCGAGTCGCGGCGGCATTGCTGTTGTCGACCGCACTCCTTTTGCCTGCCTGCACTGCACCGGACCTTGGCGCCCGGCCGCAGATGAATGCACCCGCCACGCTTGCGTCTGTGCGGTCGCTGGGGGCTGCCTCGACGGTGCAAAGCTGGCCCCGGCAGCGCTGGTGGACCGCCTATGGCGATCCCCAGCTCGATGTACTGGTGGACGAAGCTCTCGCCGGTTCGCCGAGTGTCGCCATGGCAGAGGCCCGCATCCGCCAGGCGCGGGGTGCTGCCCAGGCCGCGGGTGCCGCGCTGCTGCCCTCGATTGGCGGGCAGGCATCGGCCGGCGTAACCAAGCAGAGCTACAACAACGGGGTCCCGTCGTCGTTCGTGCCCCACGGCTGGAACAGCACCGGCACTCTGGCGCTGACCGGCGATTTCGACCTCGACCTGTGGGGCAGGAACCGCAAGGCGCTGGCGGCCGCGACGTCCGAAGCCGAGGCCGCCGAGGCCGATGCCCGGCAGGCCGAGCTGATGCTGTCGAGCAATGTCGTTTCGTCCTACTTCGACCTTGCCCGCCTGATCGAGCGCGGCAAGGCGCTGACCGAGGCGAGCGAAGCGCGTGCCGCGTTGGTCGATCTCACGCGCGGGCGGGCCGAGCAGGGGCTCGAGAGCCAGGTGCCGCTACGCCGTTCCGAGGCCGCTGCGGCTTCGGCGCGCGCGGCGGTTTCGGCCAATGACGAGCAGATCCTGCTGCGTCGCCACGCCATCGCCGCCTTGCTGGGTGCGGGACCTGACCGGGGGTTGGAAATCACGCCTCCCGCGCTGGCCACGGTGCCCGATACGCAAGTGCCCGCTGATGCCGGCATCGCGCTGGTCGGGCGGCGCCCGGACATCGTCGCCGCGCGCCTGCGGGCCGAGGCGGCGGCGGACCGGATCGATGTCGCCAGGGCGGACTACCTGCCCAATATCTCGCTGCGCGGGTTGATCGGGCTGACCTCGCTCGGGCTTTCCAACCTGTTCGACAGCGGCTCGACCTACGGCAATGCCGGCGGGGCGCTCAGCCTGCCGATCTTCCAGGGCGGGCGGCTCAAGGGCAACTTCACGCAGGCGCGCGGCGCCTACGACGCGGCCGTGGCCGACTACAACGCGACGGTGGCCGGCGCGCTGCAGGATGTCGCGGATGCCCTGGCGAGCCGCGAGGCCGCCGCCGTGCAGGAGCGTGAGACGGCCGAAGCCGGCAAGACCTCCATGATCGCCTACGATCTTTCGATGAAGCGCTATCGCGGGGGGCTGTCGAGCTACCTCGAAGCGCTGACCGCCCAGACCGCCGCGCTGCAGGCGCGCGAGGCGGCGGTGGATGCCCATTTCCGGACCCTTGCCCTCGAAGTCGCGCTCAAGCGCGCGCTGGGCGGTGGGTTCGCAGACAATTCCAGTGAGAAGGCTCCCGACAATGAGTGAAGATGTGCAGGATCAGCCTGCGGATGGTCAGACCGAGCAACCTGACGATTCGGTAAGCGTGGTCCACAAGGCGAGGCGGGGGCCGATGCTGGTCACAGTGGCAGTCGTCGTGGCCGCGATCGTGGTGCTTTATTTCCTTTACGACGTGTTTATCGGCAGCCGCTCGGTATCGACCGACAATGCCTATGTCGCCGGCGAGGTGGCCGAAGTGACGCCGTTGACCTCGGGCCGGGTGGTCGAGGTGATGGTGACCGATACGCAGCCGGTCCGGCGCGGGCAGATCCTGTTCCGGATCGACGATTCCGACCAGCGCATTGTCCTCGCCCAGGCGAAGGCGTCGATGGAATATGCAAGGCGGCGTTACGGCCAGTCGCTGGCGAACGACACTGCGCTCGGCGCGGCCGCCGATGCCAGCGAAACCCAGATCGGCGCGGCGCAGGCCAAGGTCGCCTCGGCCGAGGCGACGCTGGCGAAGGCCCGGACCGACTACGAGCGCCGCGCCGCGCTGGCGGATAGCGGCGCCGTTTCAGGCGAGGAACTGACCGCCGCGCGCGAGGCGCTGGCCTCGGCCAAGGCGGCCGCAAACGAAGCGCAGGCCGGCCTTGCCTCGGCCCGGTCCAACGCGATCAGCGCGCGCCGGCAGGAAGAGGCCGCGCTTGCGCTTACGCGCGGCACCAGTGTCGACACCGCGCCTGAAGTGCTGCTGGCCAAGAGCCGGCTTGCCACCGCCGAACTCGATCTCAAGCGCACGATCGTGCGCGCGCCGATCGACGGGGTGGTTGCCAAGCGGACGATCCAGGTCGGCCAGAAGGTGGAGAACGGCAAGCCGGCCCTGGCGATCGTTCCGGTCAGCCAGCTCTATGTCGATGCCAACTTCAAGGAAGATCAGCTCGGCAAGGTCCGCAGCGGGCAGAAGGCGGAGCTGACTTCCGACTTCTACGGCGATGATGTCGTCTTCCACGGCAAGGTGGTCGGCTTTGCGGGCGGCACGGGCGCGGCATTCTCGCTGATCCCGGCGCAGAACGCGACCGGCAACTGGATCAAGGTGGTGCAGCGCCTGCCCGTGCGCATCGAACTCGATCCCGAGGAACTGAAGGCGCATCCGCTCCGCATCGGCCTTTCGATGGAAGCGAAGATCGACCTGACGAGCAAGGACTGATGGCAGCCGCCGCAGCAGCCCCGGCTCGCGCCGGGAACGGTAATGGCAACGGCAACGGGGCCAAACCGCTGACGGGCATGCGCCTGGTGCTGGCGGGCTTCGTGCTCGCCATGGCGAACTTCATCGTCGTGCTCGACACGACGATCGCCAACGTGTCGGTCCCGCACATCTCGGGCGGCCTTGCCGTCTCGGTGTCGAGCGGGACCTGGGTCATTACCTCCTATGCCGTGGCGGAAGCGATCTGCGTGCCGTTGACGGGATGGCTGGCGCAGCGCTTCGGCACCTTGCGCGTCTTCCTTCTGTCCCTTGCCGGTTTCGGCGTGTTCTCGGCCCTTTGCGGCATGTCCGGAACGCTTTCCGCGCTGGTTCTGTTCCGGCTCGGGCAGGGCTTCTGCGGGGGGCCGCTGATGCCGCTGACGCAGACGCTGATGCTGCGGATCTTCCCCAAGGAGATGCATTCCCGGGCGATGGCGATGTGGGCGATGACGATCGTCACGGCGCCGATCGCGGGGCCGATTCTGGGCGGCTACATCTCCGACAACTGGTCGTGGGAATGGATCTTCTTCATCAACGTGCCGATCGTCGCCCTGATCTTCTTCGGGGTCGTGGTCCTTCTGCGCGATGCCGAAACGCCGACGCGCAAGCTGCCGATCGACGCCGTCGGGCTGGTGCTCCTGGTCATCTGGGTTGGCGCGTTCCAGATGATGCTCGATCTCGGCCGTGACGAGGACTGGTTCATTTCGCCCCACATCGTCCTGCTGGCCTGTATCGCGGCGGTGTTCCTGATCGTCTTCGTGATCTGGGAACTGACCGAGAAGCATCCCGTCGTCGATCTCAGCGTGTTCCGGCACCGGGGCTTTTCCGCTTCCACGGCCTCGCTGACGATCGCCTTCGGAACCTACTTCGCATCGATCGTCATCATCCCGCAGTGGCTGCAGATCTCGATGGGCTACACGGCGACGACGGCCGGTCACGCGACGGCGTTCAGCGGCGTTCTGGCGGTCGTCGCCTCGCCGTTCGTGCCAAAGCTGATGCAGAAATTCGATCCGCGCCTGATCGTTTTTATCGGCATCTCGTGGATCGGCATCTGTTCGCTGATTCGAATGGAATGGTCGACAGACATCACGTTCTGGACGGTGGTCCTGCCCCAGTTTCTGCAGGGTGCGGGCATGGCGCTGATGATCGTGCCGCTCACGACGATCAGTCTGGCATCGGTCGAGCCGGAGGAAACCGCATCGGCTGCGGGCATCGCCAATTTCGGGCGCACGCTGGCAGGCGCGGTCGCGACGGCGCTGGTCACGACCATGTGGCACGATGCCTCGCGCGAGAAGGCGGCAGTGCTGGCCGGCAACCTGAACGGCGCGCAGGCGATCTCGGACACCATGCAGAACCAGGGGTTCTCGGCGGAGCAGGCACGCGGCGTCATTGCCCAGATGGTGGAGAACCAGGGCATGGCGCTCGGCACGGTCGAGATTTTCATCGTGTCGGGATTCGCGCTCTTCGCGGCGGCCACGACCATCTGGCTGGCACCGCGTCCAAGCAAGGATATCCAGCCCGCGTCAGGACACTGAACATATTCCATCGTTTTCCGGCTTCGGCCGGAAGGCGGCACCGGCAAGGCCACCCCCTCCGGCCTGTGGTTTTCCGACTCCCGCAGTCCCCCCCCAGCGCGGAAGACCCGGCCGGTGCCGTCGTTATCTGTCTCGCCTGCACGGCAAAGCGGCCGGCCCGGGAACCCGGACCGGCCGCTTTGCCGTGCAGGGGGCCTGGATCAGAGCGCGGCGCCGCAGTTGGCGAGCATGTCCTTGGCCAGGTCTTCCAGTTTGAGTTCGGCATCGACCGCGCCTGCCTCGACCGCGGCGGTCGGCGCCTGCGGCACGGTGGCCGTCGTGCGGTCCTGCGCCAGCGTGCGGAAACCGGCGGCCTTGAGCAGCTTGAGCCCCTTGGCGCCGTCTTCGCCCATGCCGGTCAGCACGGCGCCGATGGTGGCCATGCCGGCGCGCGAGAGCGAACCGAACAGCAGCGTTGCCGAGGGGCGGAAGCCCTCGACCGGATCACGATCGACCATGCGCAGCTTGGCCGGGATGCCGGGCTCGATGATCACGTGCTTGTTCGGATCGAAGGCGATGTGCACGGTGCCGGCGGTCATTTCGGCGCCGTCCACGGCGGCCTTGACCGAGCAGGCGCAGTCCTTGTCGGCCCGCGCGATGAACATTTCGGCCAGCGCCGGTTCGGTCTGCAGGACGATGACCGTGGGCGGGCAGTTCCTGGGGTAATGGCTCAGCACTTCGGTAAGGGCGTCGACGCCGCCCATCGAGGTGCTGAAGGCCGCGATCTTGCCGTTGGGCGAATAGTCGGGCCCGCTCGCGCTTTCTTCCTTGACGGCACGGTGGCGCGGCTTGTCGCGCACGTTCGAGTTGGCGGCGGCGAGGACGATCTTGCCCAGCTTGCCGACGGTCTTCTGGAACTGTTCGGGCGTTGCCTTGAGCGGCTTGGGGAAGCACTCCACGGCGCCCAGTTCGAAGGCCTTGAGCGAGGTCTCGGTTCCGCTCTGCGTAAGGCTCGAAAGCATGACCACCGGCATCGGGTTGGTGTTCATGACTTCTTCGAGGAACTCGATCCCGCTCATGCCCGGCATCTCGACGTCGAGCGTGACGACGTTCGGCTTCAGCTCCGCGATCTGGTCGCGTGCTTCATCGGCATTGGCTGCGGTGCCCACGACACGGACATTCTTGGTCTGCTCGAGCACGTCGCAGAACAGTGCGCGCATGGCGGCTGAATCGTCGACTACCAGGACGCGGGCGTCATGCATGGGATGGGGACCTTCTATAGCTTCTTTTGGACCTGTGATTGCGACTTACCGCTAAAGGTCCGATGAAATTCCTTAACCACACTACGCACTTCGACTGAGTTTCCGGCAAACGTCGCGTTGGCACCGTCAGGCCTATCACGGCACTGTCCACCTGCTCCGGAGACCCGGGGCACGCGAATGATTTGTGCCGAAGAGGTTGGTTGAATGCGCCGAATCCCGCCGATCCCCGTCTCCCATCCGCCTCGTGCAGCGTTCGTGCCGGTGCGAACGAGGGAAAACCCGGATGCGCAAGCAAACGGGCAGGGAACGCTTTTTGGTTAACGGACGGGGATGAACGGGGGATCATGATGAACAGCATTACCTTGCCGGCGCGCTGCGACCGGGCCGCAGCCGAAGCGATCTGGCCCGAACTGGTCGCTGCACTGGGCAGCGGTGCCATCCGCATCGACGGCAGCGGTGTCGAGCATGTCGGCCAGGCCGTTCTGCAATTGCTGGTCTCGGCCCGCCGCAGCGGTGGCGGGGCAGAGATCACCGCCTCGGCCGCGCTGCAGGATGCCGCAAGGCTGACCGGGCTGACCGAAGAACTCTTTGAAGAGAGCGAACTATGAGCCCCGAGGAAATCCAGCAGATCTTCTTCGCCGAATGCGAGGAATCGCTTGCCGCCGCAGAGAGCGGTCTTGCCGCCTGCCAGGCCGGCACGCACGATTCCGATACCGTCAATGCCGTGTTCCGCGCGGTCCACTCGATCAAGGGCGGCGCGGGTGCTTTCGGTTATTCGGCGCTCCAGGCCTATACGCATACCTTTGAGACGCTGCTTTCGGACGTGCGCGAAGGGCTGGTGGCCATCGAGGGGCAGCTTGTCGACCTGCTGCTGCGCGCGCTCGATACGCTTGCAGACCATGTCGAGGCAGCGCGCGGCGGTGGCGATGCGCCTGCCGATGCGGCCCTGATTACCGAGATGGAAGGCGCCATGGCGGGCAACGCCGGCGGTGTGGCACCTTCTGCCGTCGCGCCGGAGCCGGAACCCGAACCCGAGCCGGAAACGTCCGAGGACGCTGGCGACGATCTCGATCTCGATGCGCTGCTCGATGATCTGACCTCCGGCTTCACCCCTGCGGCGAGCCAGCCGGAAGAGGCTCCGGCCGCGCAGGAGAAGCGCTGGAAGGTTCATCTGCGCCCGCGCGCGGGCGCCATGCGCAACGGCAGCGAGCCGCTGCTGATGCTGCGCGACATCGTGGAACTGGGCGGCACATGCGTCCGCTGCGATGTCAGCCATGTCCCGCCGCTCGACGCCTTCGACGTTGCACAGGGCTACCTTGGCTGGACTTTCGCGATGCCCGCGGCTGTCTCCGAGGAGGCGGTGCGCGACATCTTCGATTTCATCGGCGACGATTGCGCGCTGGCGCTCGGCGAGGGCGAGGACATTCCCGATGTCCAGATCGTCGAGACCGCGCCGCCGCCCAAGCCCGCGCCGATCGTGCCCGCTCCGGCCGCCGCCGCTACGCCCGCGCCGGCGGCACCTGCGGCCAGGCCCGCCGCGACACTGCCCGCTGCTGCGCCGGAAGAGCCGCCCAAGGCCGCCGAAGCCAAGCCTCAGGCGACCGACAAGCCGGCAGCCGCGACTGCCGCTCCGGCGGCCGGCCAGTCGATCCGCATCGACCTGTTCAAGCTCGATCGCCTCATCGACCTCGTCGGTGAGCTGGTCATCGCGCAGGCCATGCTGGTCCAGCGCCTCGATGGCGCGGGGATCACCGCGACCGAGGAACTGGGCCTGCTCGAGACCCTGACGCGCGACATCCAGGAAAGCGCCATGTCGATCCGCGCGCAGCCGATCGCCAGCGTCTTCAGCCGCGTGCCGCGCATCCTGCGCGACCTTGCCGCGTCCACCGGCAAGCATGTGAAGCTCGACGTCTTCGGCGAGACCACCGAACTCGACAAGACGGTGATCGAGCGCCTGGGCGAACCGCTTACGCACCTGATCCGCAACGCGGTCGATCACGGCATCGAAAGCGCCGAGGATCGCATTGCCGCCGGCAAGCCGCCGGAAGGTACGCTGACGCTGTCCGCCGAGCACCGTTCGGGCCGCATCGTCATCTCGATCGAGGACGATGGCGCCGGCATCAACCGCGAGAGGGTCCTCGCCAAGGCGATCGAAAAGGGCATCGTCAGTGCCGATGCGCAGCTTTCGGCCGAGGAAATCGACAACCTGATCTTCGCGCCGGGCTTCTCGACCGCGCAGGTCGTCTCCAACATCTCCGGCCGCGGCGTCGGCATGGACGTGGTGCGCCAGAACGTGAAGGATCTGGGCGGCCGCATCACCATCGACAGCACGCCGGGCAAGGGGACGGCCTTCATCCTGACCCTGCCGCTGACGCTGGCGATTTCGGACGGCATGATCGTCGACGTCGGCGACCAGACGCTGGTGGTACCGCTCACGCACGTGGTGGAAAGCCTGCGCCCGGGTGAAGCCGACATCCACGGGCTGGGCTCCAGCCGTGCCATGCTCAACGTGCGCGGGCGGTTCATTCCGATCATCGCGCTCAAGGAAGCGCTCGGCGCCCCCAACGGCGCGACCTCGCCCGATGAAGGCGTGCTGATCGTGGTCGATACCGAAAGCGCCGGCCAGGCCGCGCTGCTGGTGAACGACATCTGCGACCAGCGCCAGTTCGTCATCAAGAGCCTCGCCACCAATTTCCGCCCGGTCGAGGGCGTGGCCGGTGCGACGATCCTGGGCGATGGCCGGGTCGCGCTGATCGTCGATGTCGACGGCCTGGTGGCCTGCGCGCTGCCGGCCGGCGAGAGGCAGGCTGCGTGAACGCGCTTTCCGCCTCGACTGACTGGATCCCCGGCGTAAGCCCGGACATCTACAGCGCCGACGACTTCGCGGAGATCGCGAAGATCATCTACGGCGCTGCGGGCATCGTGCTGCCGAAGGGCAAGGCCATGCTGGTCTACTCGCGCCTTGCCCCGCTGGTGCGGGCGAGCGCCAGCGTGACGTTCTCCAAGTACATCGAGCTGATGTGCACCGATGGGGCCGAGCTGAACAAGGCCGTGGCGGCGCTCACCACCAACCACACGTTCTTCTACCGCGAGGCGCACCATTTCGACCACCTGCGCAACGAGATCAGGCCGCGCGTGATCGAGAAGCTGCGCAACCGGCAGCCGGTGCGGCTGTGGTCGGCGGGCTGTTCGAGCGGCGAAGAGACCTGGTCGATCGTCATGACCCTGCTTGGGCCGGACCGGTCGGCGGGGATCGACATGACGCGCGCGGACCTGCGCGTGCTGGCCACCGACATCGCCCCCCACGCGATCGACCGGGCGCAGGCCGCGACTTATCCGGCCAAGGACCTCAAGCCCGTGCCCGAGGACCTGCGCCGGGCATGGACCACGGAAAAGGACGATCAGGCCGTCATGTCCGACGCGATGCGCTCGATCGTGCGCTTCCGTCTGCTCAACCTGCTGGACGACTGGCCGATCAGGGGCAAGTTCGACTTCATCTTCTGTCGCAACGTCATGATCTATTTTGACAATCCGACCAAGGAGCGGCTGGTGAAGCGGTTTTGTGACGTGCTGTCGCCCAACGGCTTTCTCTACATCGGGCATTCCGAAAGGGTGACAGGCCCCGCCGCCAACGACTTCCATCTCGTCGGCCCCACGATCTACCGCAGGAGGGCCGCATGAGCATTCGCGTACTCATCATCGACGATTCGCCGACCATGCGCGCGATCCTCCTGTCGCGCCTGCGCGAGCAGCCCGACATCGAAGTGATCGGCACGGCCTCGAACGCCGCCGAAGGGCGCGAGATGATCAAGAAGCTCGATCCCGACGTGGTCACGCTCGATATCGAGATGCCTGGCATGAACGGGCTCGATTTCCTCGAGAAGATCATGACCCTGAGGCCGACGCCGGTCATCATCGTCTCGGGCGCGACGCAGGAAGGCAACGATGTCAGCGTGCGCGCGCTCGGGCTGGGCGCGGTCAACTGCTATTCGAAGTACGATCCCACCGGCAAGCTGGCGCTGCAGGATGGCGGCGAACTCGCCAAGATGATCCGCGACGCCTCGCACGTCTCCTTCAGCAGGCCGGCGCGCAGCGCCCCGGCAGTGGCCGAGGAAAGCCGCCGCTCGATCCGGCGCGATACCCGCCTGATCGCGATCGGCTCGTCGACCGGCGGCGTCGAGGCGCTGCAGGTGGTGCTGCGCCAGTTCCCGCGCGACTGCCCGCCCACCGTGATCGTCCAGCACGTCAACCCGCGCTTCGCGCCGGCGATCGCGCGCACGCTCGATCAGGTCTGCCCGGCCAACGTGCAGATCGCGGTTCACGATATGCCGCTGAAGCCCGGTCACGTCTACCTCGCCGCCGAGGCGGAGCATCACCTGATGGTGAAGGGCACGACCACGCTCTACGCCAAGCTGCGCCGGGGCGAGCCGATTTCCGGCCACCTTCCCAGCGTGGACGCGCTGTTCAACTCGGCCGCCCATTATGTCGGCGCCGATGCCGTGGGCATCCTGCTTACCGGCATGGGGCAGGACGGCGCCAAGGGCCTGCTCGCGATGAGCGAGGCAGGGGCGCATACGATTGCCCAGGACGAGGCGACCTGCACCGTCTTCGGCATGCCCCGCGCGGCTATCTCGCTCGGCGCGGCGCGCGTCGTCGCCCCGATCAACAGCATCGCGCGCCATGCGCTCAGCAAGGCCGCCTGAGGCCATGGCGGTAGACCTGTCCCCTCCCAACGTGACGCGCCTGACGGTGCTGCAGGGCCAGTTCAAGGTCAGTGCAGGGCCCAAGGTGGAACTGAGCACCGTGCTCGGCTCCTGCGTCGCGACATGCCTCTACGATCCGGTGGTGGAACTGGGCGGGATGAACCATTTCCTGCTGCCCGAACCGCCCGCCAGCCACAATCGCGGCGAGGTGGACGTGCACTACGGCGTCTACCTTATGGAAATGCTGATCAACGAGATGCTCGCCTACGGCGCCCGCAAGGACCGCCTGCGCGCGCACCTGTACGGCGGCGCCAATATCCGCAGCGGCATGCAGCAGATCGGCACGGCCAACGCCGAATTCGCACGCGGCTTCCTGCTGCGCGAACGTATCGAACTGGTCCGCGAGGACCTTGGCGGCGTCAGCGCGCGTCGCGTCGATTTCCGTCCGGCTTCCGGTCAGGTCCGGTGCCGCGCGGTCGCCTCCTCGGACGCACCCGAGGTTACCCCCCAACCCGTGTTCCGCCCGGCCCCCCGCGGCGAAGTCGAACTGTTCTGACCAACGAGGCATCCGATGTCCAAGGCAACCCGCATTCTTACCGTAGACGACAGCGCGTCCATGCGCGCGCTGCTCAACCATGCCCTGTCCACCAACGGCTTCGACGTGTCCCAGGCCGACGACGGCGTTTCCGCGCTGGAATGGCTTGCCGTCAATGAAGTCGACGTCGTCATCACCGACATCAACATGCCCCGGCTCGATGGCTTCGGCCTGATCGAGCAGGTGCGTGGCGGCACGCGTCACCGCGACCGGCCGATCCTGGTGCTGACCACCGAGAGTTCGGACGAGAAGAAGGCCCGCGCCCGCGCCGCCGGTGCGACCGGATGGATCGTCAAGCCCTTCGATACCGACAAGCTCGTCGCGGCCGTGCGCCGCGTTGCGCACTGATATTGCCGCACAGGAGTCAGGACATGCACCGCGAACTCATTACCTTCGAAATCGCCGGACAGATCTTCGCGCTGGACATCATGGCGATCCGTGAAATTCGCGCCTGGACGCCGGTTACGCCGATGCCGCGCGTGCCGCACTACGTCGCCGGCGTGGTCAACCTGCGCGGCACCGTGCTGCCGGTGATCGACCTGGCCGCGCGGCTGGGCTGGAAGCCGACCGAGGCGACCCCGCGCCATGCCATCATCGTGTGTCAGGTGAACGGCCAGTCGCAGGGCCTGATCGTCGATTCGGTCAGCGACATCGTCGCGCTCAACACCGATGCGCTGCAGCCGCCGCCGACCACCGGACAGGAAGACGTCACGCCTTTCCTCGAAGGGCTTGCCGCGATCGAGGAACGCATGGTCATGGTGCTCGACCTGCAGGCGCTCAGTGCTTCCGAGGATCATTCGATCGCGGCCTGAGATCATGCTCCATGAACCCAAATTCACGGCCATGGCCGAAGTGCTGGGTGAACTCGGGACCGAGATCGAGGCGCTGGGAGAGGTGCTTTGCCGGGACGAGGATTTCGCCGCGAGGCACATGCGCGAACTGCAGGCGATCGACCTGATCGCCCAGAAGCAGCGTGCGCTTGCAGCGATCATCGCCGCCGGTTTCAGCGAGGCGGAGATGCGGCGCATCAGCCTCGAAGCGCTGCGCGCGCGGTTCTGCGGTTTCATGGAGGATGCCGCCGATTCTCCGGTCGAGGGGCAGGGCGGCGCGGCCGACGACGCGGACTCGCTCGACTTGTGGGAGTAAGGCCGATCCGGCCGCTGTTCATGCGGTATCGTCCTTGAATTGCCGGGCCGGCAGCCCCAAGCAAGGGGCATGATCGAAGACGCCCGCCGCCACGCGCCTGCCGCCGCCCGCAACCGCGATCCCATCCTGGCCGTGCTGCGCGACGTGCTGCCGCCATCCGGCCTGGTGCTGGAAGTGGCGAGCGGCACCGGCGAGCACGCCGTCCATTTCTCCCGGGCACTGCCCGCGCTTTCCTGGCAGCCCAGCGATCCCGATGCGGGCGCGCGCGCGTCCGTTACCGCGTGGCGCGAGGGCGAGGATCTGCCCAACCTGCTGGCGCCGCTCGAACTCGATGCCGCCGCGCCGCAATGGCCGGTCGGGCAGGCCGACGCGATCGTGTGCATCAACATGATCCACATCAGCCCCTGGGAATCGACCGAGGGTCTGATGGCCGGGGCAGGGCGGTTGCTGCCGTCGGGGCATCCGCTGGTGCTTTACGGCCCCTATCGCCGCGCCGGTCATCCGATCGAGGCGAGCAATCAGGCTTTCGACGAAGACCTCAGGCGCCGCGACCCGCGCTGGGGGCTGCGCAACCTCGAGGACGTGAGCGCCTGCGCGCAGGCCCGGGGGCTGGCGCTGGAACGCGTCGTGGAAATGCCCGCGAACAATCTCTGCGTGGTGTTCAGGAAGGGCTGAAACTGCGGCGTGTCAGGCGCGGCAGGACCAGGAACTGGCCCAGCGCCCGCACGACGAAGAACACCGTGAAGGCAGTCCATAGCCCATGGTTGCCCAGTGGATGGAGCAGCCATAGCAGCAGCAGGTAGAGCGCCATGGCGGCGGCCATCGTGCCCAGCATCGCGCGCGTCCATCCGGCGCCGACGAAGACGCCGTCGAGCACGAAGGAGGCCACGCCCACCAGCGGTAGCGCGATGACCCACACGACATAGGTTCCCGTCGCGGCAACGACCGTGCCGTCGGTGCTGAATCCCGCGGCCAGTGGTGCTCCTGCGAGGGCGTAGATGCCCGTCAGGACCAGTCCCGTCACCCCGCCCCAGAGCAGCGCGGCGCGTATGGCCCGGGTGAAGCGCGCGCGGTCGTCGGCGCCCCTGGCCTCGCCGCACAACACCTGCGAGGCGCTCTCAAACCCGTCGAGGATCAGCGTCGAAAGCATGAAGAGCTGGAACAGGATGCCGTTGGCCGCCAGCGTGACGGGGCCATGCTGCGCGCCGCTGCGCGCGAAGATCAGGATCGCGGCGGTCAGCAGCACCGTGCGCGCGAACAGGTCGCGGTTGAGCGCGAAGAGGCGGGCGAGGGCGGCGCGGTGCCAGGTCGCGCGGCTCCTTGCGGCAGCGAAAGCCTCGCGCGCGGCGGGCTGGCGCAGGACGATGGCGGCCAGAAGCGCGAACTTGAGGATCTCGGAACCCAGCGTGGCGAAGGCCACGCCCGCCACGCCCCAGTGCGCGACCAGCACCAGCAGCAGGTCGAGCGTGATGTGCACGGCGTTGGCGGTGATCTCCACCACCAGCACGTGGCGGACCAGCCGCCGGCCGATCAGCCAGCCGACGAGCACGCAATTGCCCAGCCACACGGGGCCGGCCCAATAGCGTATCCCGATGTAGAGCTGTGCATCGGCGCGGACCTGGTCCCGGGCTTCGAGCAGGTCGAGCCCGATCGGGATGGCCCAGTGCATCGCCATCAGCAGCAGGCCCCCGATCCCCAGTGCCACTGCCATGGCGCGGGCAAGCGTCTGGCCCTGCGCGGCCCGGTCTCCGCTGCCCGCGCCTTGCGCCGTCAGCGCCACGGTGCTGGTGCGCAGGAAGTTGAAGACGTTGAGCAGCCCCATCATGTACTTGGCGCCCAGTTCGACGGCTCCTTGCGCGGGCGCGTCGCCGAGCCGCCCGATCGCCCACATGTCGGCAAGCCCGAACAGCGCGGTCGCCACGTTCGTCAGCATGGCGGGAAGGGCGATCGTCCAGAGGAGGCGCGCCGTATCGGTGCGCGCGGGCGTTTCGCTCATTCGGCCGCCATCGCCTCGGCCGCCAGGGTATCGGCCGAGGCGTCGATGCGCCGGGGACGACGCAGCAGGAACACCATCGCGCAGGCCAGGATGCCGATGATCGACAGCACCCAGTAGGCATTGATGTAGGAAACCATCGTCGCCTGACGTACCAGTTCGTGCTCCATTCCCGCCACCGATGCCGGTGAGGTGAAGTCGGCGTTGGGCAGGGCGGCCTGGACCACCGGATTGTCGGGCCGCACCCCTTCGGTCAGGCGCGACTGCACGGCGGCCTCGTTGCGATAGATCAGGACCTGCACCAGCGCGATGCCCGCCGCGCCGCCATAGCTGCGCAGCAGCGTGTTGATCGCGGCACCCTCGTTGCGCAGGTGCGCCGGCAGCGTGGTGAAGGTCATCATCGAGAGCGGCACGAAGATCGCACTGGAGCCCATGCCCTGGATGATGCCGGTGGTGATCACGATCCACCCGCTCGACTGCAGCGTCATGTGGGAGAGGTGCCACATCGCATAGGCGGACAGGATCATGCCGAAGCCGATCAGCAGGCGCGGATCGACGCGGTTGATGAGCCGCCCCATGGCCAGCATCATGATCAGCACGCCCAGCCCGCGGGGCGCCATGACAAGGCCGACGTCCATGATCGGATAGCCGAACAGGTTGGACAGCATCTCGGGCAGCAGCGACATCGGGCTGTAGATCAGCACGCCAAGGAAGAAGCCGACGATCGAGCAGATGACGAAGTTGCGGTCGGTGAACACCGCGGGGCTGACGAAGGGGTGCCGGGTGGTGAGCGAGTGGACTACGAAAAGGTAGAACGCGCAGCCCGCGAGCAGGGTTTCGACCCAGATCTCGGTGGAGGAGAACCAGTCCTGCACCTGTCCCCTGTCGAACAGCAACTGCAACGCGCCGATTGCCAGCGCGAGCAGGGCGAAGCCCAGGAAATCCAGCCTCGCGGCCTTCTTGCCGGGGTAATCGGGCATCGTCGCGGTCAGCCCCACCCAGGCCATGATCCCGATCGGCAGGTTGATGAAGAAGCACCAGCGCCACGACATGTGCTCGGTCAGCCACCCGCCCGCCAGCGGCCCGACCAGTGGTCCGGTAACCGCGGCAAGGCCGAACACGGCCATGGCGTTGCCGTGTTCCTCGGGCGGATAGGCGTCGAGCAGCGTTGCCTGGCTCATCGGCACCAGCGCCGCGCCGGCAATGCCCTGGAACACCCTGAAGACGATAAGCTCGTTGAGGTTCGTGGCCGCGCCGCACAGGCCCGAGGTCAGGGTGAAGAAGAAGATCGAGATCAGCACCACGCGCTTGCGGCCGAAACGTCCCGCCAGCCATCCGGTCAGCGGCGTGAAGATCGCCAGCGCCACGATGTAGGAGGTGAGCACCCAGGTGATCTGTTCGCGGGAGGCCGAAGTGCTGCCCTGGATATGCGGCAACGCGACGTTGGCGATCGTCGTGTCGACCTGGTTCATGATCGCGGCGGCCATGACGAAGAACGTCATCAGCCGGCGCGTCGCGATGGGAAGAGGGGGCTGGTTCACAGGTCGATAACGGCCGGGACGGATCTTTCGCGTTTTCAGGAGCCCTACCGAAGGAGTCGGCGCGTCGCAATCGTCACGTCGGGGGTGGCTGTTCCGAGCGCGAGGGTGATTCGCTTGCCGGGGTGATTCGCGCATGTCTTTCGCGAATGCCATGCTGCGTTGCAACATGGTTGTCGTGTGTCCCGCGTGGGCGTTTGCGCTCACGTCCGGCCGCGTCAGCAAAGAAGCGTGTTTGCGTGAGGTTAGACAATTGTAAAGGGATGCTGCAGTTGCGAGGTTGGTCGGCGCGCCGGGGTGACTAGTCTCCCCGACGCGCTCTCTCCCAACGCCGGTAAGGCCGCGAGGACCTTTCAAGTTCACTTTGCAGCATAAAACGCGTTTGGCAAAGCAATAAATGCAAGGTTTGCTGCGCAACATGCGCATTCTTTCGGAACATGGACTTTGACTCGGGCGCAACGGGGGTTCTTGTTCGGCGTCACCCGAGCGATCTTTTTGGGCCGCCGGTTGTGCTTCCCGGGGCGGCATGATTCGATGGCAAGACACGACAAGCGACAGGGAATGGCAGGCAATGGAACGGCGCAGACTGGGCAACGGCCTTGAGGTTTCGGCATTGGGGCTGGGCTGCATGAGCGTGAGCGGCGCCTACGGGCCCAGGCTCTCGCAGGTTGCATGCAACGCACTGCTGCGTGGCGCCGTCGAGCGCGGCGTCACCTTTTTCGACACGGCGGAAATCTATGGCCCGTTCGTGGGCGAGGAGATGGTCGGCGCGGCGCTGGCGCCGGTCCGCGATCAGGTGACGATTGCCACCAAGTTCGGTTTCCGCACCGGCGGCACGGTGGAGCCGGGCAAGCCGATCCAGGGTTTCGACAGCCGGCCGGACCATATCCGCGAAGTGTGCGAGGCATCGCTGGACCGGCTCGGCGTGGAATGCATCGACCTGTTCTATCAGCACAGGGTCGATCCCGATGTGCCGATAGAGGATGTCGCCGGAACCGTGGGCGATCTGATCCGCGAGGGCAAGGTGCGCCACTTCGGCATGTCCGAGGCGTCCGCCGATCTGATCCGCCGCGCCCATGCCGTGCATCCGGTGGCGGCCGTTCAGAGCGAATATTCGCTATGGACGCGCGATGTCGAGGATGCCGTCCTGCCGACCCTGCGTGAGCTGGGTATCGGCTTCGTGCCCTACAGCCCGCTCGGCCGGGGGTTCCTGACCGGCGGCGTGAAGCCGGGGGAACTCGGCGGCGACGACTGGCGTTCCAGCATGCCGCGCTTCAGGGGCGAGGCGGGGGCGCACAACTTCCGCCTGGTCGAGGCACTGCAGGCGCTGGCCGTGCGCAAGGGGGTGACGGCCGGGCAGCTCGCGCTGGCCTGGGTGTTCCATCAGGGCAAGGACATCGTGCCGATCCCCGGCACGCGCAAGCTCGAGCGGCTGGAGGAGAACGTCGCGGCGGCAGAGATCGTGCTTGCCGACGCGGACCTTCAGGCGATCGAGGGCGCGGTGCCTTCCGCCGAAGTGCAGGGCGGTCGCTACGCATGATCTCCGTGGCCGAGCAGAACGCCGATCCCGTCGCTTTCCTCGCCGAACTCGAGGCACGGGCGGAACGGGTGGAAACGCCTTGCGGCGAAGGCACCATGGTCTGGCGGATCTGGGGCGAAGGTTCGCCGCTGGTGCTTGCGCACGGCGCGCAGGGTTCGTGGACGCACTGGGTGCGCAATCTGGAACGATTGTCGCGGCGGCATCGGTTGATCGTGGCGGACCTGCCCGGGCATGGGCAGTCGGCGATGCCGGAGACGCAGGACCATGAAGGCATTTCCAAAGCTCTCGCGCAGGGGCTGGACGAGATCTTCGGCAGCGAGGGGCTGCCGGTCGACCTATGCGGATTTTCCTTCGGCGGCGTCGCGCTGGCGCATCTGGCAGCGCTTTATCCGCACGTGGTGCGCAGGCTCGTCATTGTCGGCTGCGGGGGGCTGGATACGCCGATCGGACATCCCCGTCTGGGCCGGGTAAGCGGGCTCGTCGGCGAGGAACGCCGCGCCGCGCTCAAGGCGAACCTGCTGGGGCTGATGCTGCACCACCCCGACAGCGCCGACGATCTGGCCATCCACATGCTGCTTCCCACCGCCAAGGCGGCGCGCCTCAATGCTTCGCAGCTGGTGCTGCCCGACCGGCTGGCGAAGATCCTGCCGCGCGTCCGGGTGCCGGTGGATGCGATCTGGGGCGAACTCGACCTGCCGCACCCGGACCCGGCGGCACAGGAAGCGGTGCTGCGCGCGATCCAGCCGGAGACGATCTTCAAGGTGATCGAAGGGGCGGGACACTGGGCGATGTACGAGCGGCCCGAGCCTTTCGAAGCCGCACTCGAGGAGATCCTCGCCACGCCGCTGCGCACCATGCCGGGCTGATCCCCGGCGGCGGGACTTTCCGCCGCACGCGGGCAAGGCCATGCAAAAAAGGGAGCCGGGTCACCCCGGCTCCCTTTCCGTTGCGATCTGCGATCGGTGGCAGGTCTTACCAGACCAGCGGCACTTCTTCCGGGCCGATCACGCCACCGGGACGGTACTCGATGTGCGTGCCTTCCTTCAGCTTGAAGGAGGGAATGCGCTTGAGCCATTCCTGCAGTGCGATCTTCACTTCGAGACGGGCGAGGTGTCCGCCCATGCAGCTGTGCACGCCGACGGTGAAGGCGAGGATCGTCTTGCGCGGACGGTCGAAGTCGACTTCCAGCGGGTTGGGGAAGACTTCGGGGTCGAAGTTGCACGCGGGAAGCACGAAGGTGACGCGGTCGCCCTTCTTCATCTGCACGCCGCGCATCTCGTAGTCCTGATCGAGCACGCGGCCCGAGAAGGTCACCGACCAGCGGCGCAGCAGCTCCTCGACGATCCGGTCGATGTCGTTGTCCATGCGCTCGGCGATTTCCTGCACCTTGGCAGGGTTCCGGGCGAGGTAGAGCCAGATGTTGTTCAGCGTGGCGAACACGGTGTCGAGGCCGCCGATGAACAGGAAGCAGACGAAGCCGAAGATCTCCTTGTCGGAAAGCGGCACGCCATCGGGCGCGGCATGGGCGATCAGGCTGACGACGCCGTCGTCCGGGTTCGCCTTCTTCTCGGCAATCGCGTCCTTGAGGTATTCGGTAATGCTCATCATCGCCGCGCCCATGCGTTCGCGGTCGTTCGAGTGGAGCAGCTCCATCGCCCACGACACGAAGGTATCGCGCATGTCCTGCGGCAGGCCCATGATGTCGAGGAACACCGAGACCGGCAGCGGACGGCCGAATTCCTCGGTGAACTCGCACTCGCCCTTGTCGATGAACTGGTCGATCAGGTCGTTCGCGCGCTGGCGGATCAGGCCTTCCAGCTTGAGCACGCCCTTGGGCGAGAACACCGGATCGACGATGTTGCGATACTTGCGGTGGTGCGGCGGATCGATTTCGATCGGGATGAAGTAGAAGTAGTCGTTCGGATCGCGCGGGAAGGGCGTGGCGCCTTCGTTCGAGAAGATCTCGGGGTGGCGCAGGCCGAACAGCGCATCCTCATGCTTGATGAGGTGCCACATGTTGCCCATCGGGCTGACGTCGTAATAGACCGGCGGCTGCTTTTCATGCAGCGCCGCCATGAAGTTGTGCGGGTTGGCCAGGAATTCCGGGCCGAAGGTCAGGCCGGACTGGCGGACCAGATCCTGCGGCACGTGCGCCGGAATCTGGTCCATGCCCACGTGGCGTTCGAACGTGGGCGGAACGGGGTTTGCTGCGTCTATCGGCACGGTATCTCTCCCTATGCTCTCGACCGGCGGGTCAGTACTGGGATTCGGGCAGGTGGATGACGAGGCCGTCGAGGTCATCGGTCATCTCGATCTGGCAGGACAGCCGGCTGCTGGGCTTCACTTCCGCCGAGGCGTTTTCGAGCAGTTCTTCTTCGGCCTCGGACGAGGGGCCGCCGACCTTCGCGGTCCAGTCATCGTCGACATAGCAGTGGCAGGTCGCGCACGACAGCGCGCCGCCGCATTCGCCGGCGATCCCTTCGATGCCGTTGTAGACCGCCCCGTGCATGACGTTTTCGCCGACCGGCACGTCGATCTGCGTCTCCTGTCCGGTGTGGTCGACGTAGGTAACCTTGGGCATGAACCTCTCCTCGCGCGTTCTATGAGAACACTGTTCTCAAATTTGTACTCCGGCTGGCGTACGAGAGTCAACGCATAACATACTGTTACAAACGCTGGACCCGCGCCGGATGTGGCCTTACCTGTCGGGCCATGGCCACTGCCTCTTCCCATCTTACGCTGCTTTCGGACGTTCACGGAGACGACGCCGACCGCAAGCAGGTGCTGATCCGCGTTGCGTACGAACTGCTCGACGAAAGCGGTCTGGAAGGCCTGACGATCCGGGCTGTCCTGTCCCGTGCCGGTCTAGCGCGCCGTGCCTTCTACGAATGCTTCCAGGGCAAGGACGATCTTGTGCTTGCCGTCTTCGACAGTTCGCTGCGCGCCGCGGCGCTGCAGTTCCGCGACATGACGGAGAATTGCGAAAGCCCCGAGGAAGCACTGCGCTCGATCATCACGGGCATCGTCGTGGGGCAGATGGGCTACGATCACATGGGCGCCAACCGCCGCGGCGCGGCGCTCAGCCGCGAGCACTTGCGGCTGGCCCAGACGCGCCCCGAAGAACTGCAGTCGGCGCTGCAGCCGCTGCTCGACCTGATCGCCGGACTGGTTAGCCGGGGCATTGCCGCGGGCCGCTTCCGCAAGACCGATCCGCAGATGCAGGCGCGGCTGATCTACAACCTCGTGTCGACCACGGTGCACACGATGCTGCTTGCCGAGGAAGGCGGGATCGCGGAGCCTATCGAGCGTGAGGAACTGGCCGAGGACATCTGGGAATTCTGCCGCCGCGGCATTGTCGCCTGAGAGGCGTTACAGCGGCTCCACCCGTTCGAGCAGGCGGTCGATGTCGGCGGGGTGGGCAAGGCCCGTGCCGGCGCGCAGGACAGCGGCCGAGCCGGCGGCGATGCCATGGCGGAACGCTTCCAGTTCATCCTTGCCCATGTGCAGGGCGAAGACCATGCCGGCCACGAAACTGTCGCCCGCTCCCACGGCGCTGGCCGCCTCGATCTTCAGTGCGGGAAGGAATACCGGGCCGGCCTCGCGGGCCAGGACGGCGCCCTCATGTCCCATGGTGACAGCGACGAGGCGGGCCTTGCCGGCCTCGACGATGCGCATCGCCTCCCTGCCGATTTCCCCCGGCGTATCGAGCGTTCGGCCGACATAGTGCTGCAACTCGCCCTGGCTGGGCTTGACCAGCATGAGCGAGCCGGCGTCGATGCCGTGGGCGAGCGCGGCCCCGGAGCTGTCGAGCACGAGCTGGATGCCGCGCGGGCGCAGCAATTCGGTGACGCGGGCGTAGAAGTCCTCGGGCACGCCCGGCGACAGCGAGCCGCTCATGACCATGATGCCGCAATCGGCCTGTGCCAGCTGCTCCAGGCATTCGCGCCATTCGCTTTCGCTGATGGTCGGGCCGCGCGGGGTGAAGCGGAACTCCTTGCCGGTCTCCCGTTCGAGCACGGCGGACGCGACGCGGGTGGGGCCGGCGATCGGAATCCGCGTGCGCACCAGCTGGTGCCGGTCGATGAGGCCGTCGAGCGCGGGGCCGGTCGCGCCTCCCGAGAGGTAGTAGCAGCGCGCATTGCCGCCCAGCCGCACGAAGACGCGCGCCACGTTGATGCCGCCGCCGCCGGGCGCGTACCATTCGTTGTCGGTGCGCATCTTGTGGGTGTGCTGCACTCTGGGGACATCGTAGGACACGTCGATTGTGGGATTCATCGTCAGTGTGGCGATGCTCTTCATCGGGGAATGCTCCGGCGGGAAGGGGGGCTGGAATCTTGCATCATTATGCGCCACCTTTCATGCGCCCGGTCAACAGGATAACTACGGGAGAGGGGCGATCAAGTTCCAGCCGCTGCATCGCGATTTCGATGTCGAGGTGCTGGGTTTCGATACCAGGAAGGGCGGAATCCCGGACGAGATCGAGAGGCTGCGCGCCACATGGGACGAGCATGGCCTGCTGCTGTTTCGCGGGAGCGGACCGCTATCGCCCGAGCACCAGCTCGAAATCGCATCGTGGTTCGGCCCGCTGCCGGTGGCCAACAGCGGTGCCGGCAGCGGGACCGGCGATTTCGTCAGGGTGCTGCACAACGACGATGCCGCGGGCTCGGTCGTGCTCCCGTTCCATTCGGACCTGACCTACACCGACCATCCGATACGCGGCATCTGCCTTCAGGCCGCGCGCCGGCCCGGAACGATCAGCGCGGAGGCGGGTTCGGGCTTGCCGAACAGATAGCCTTGTCCCTGAAGGCAGCCTTCCTCGCGCAGGTAGTCGCGCTGGACCTCGCTTTCGATGCCTTCCGCCGCGACCGTCAGGCCGATGCTTCTGCCCAGTCCGATCACGGCGCGGATCACCGCGCGGGAATTGGCTTCGCTATCGAGGTTGAGAATGAAGGACTTGTCGATCTTGATCTTGGTGAAGGGGTAGTTGAGCAGGTAGCTGAGCGACGAGTAGCCGGTGCCGAAATCGTCCAGCGAAATGCCGATGCCGAAGGCGCGCAGGTTGCGGATGATCGCCGCCGGGCGAGGACCCTTTTCCATCAGTACCGCCTCGGTGATTTCCAGTTCCAGCCGCTCGGCGCAAAGGCCCGAGGTCGAGAGCGCGTTGATCACGGTGCTGAGCAGGTTGCCGTTGCGGAACTGCAGCGGCGAGACATTGATCGAGACCTTGATGTGCTCCGGCCATAGCGTTGCTTCGACGCAGGCCTGGTAGAGCACCAGCCGCCCGATCTGGTCGATGAGGCCCATTTCCTCGGCAATCGGCACGAAGACGTCCGGAGGTACCAGGCCGCGCGTGGGGTGATTCCAGCGCAGGAGCGCCTCGTAGCATTCCACGTCGCCGGTCTCGAGGTTGACCAGCGGCTGGTAGTGCACTTCCAGTTCGTCGTTCCGTACCGCAGCGCGGAAGTCCTTTTCGAGGCGGTTCTTTTCCTGCGCGGCAATATCCATGCGGGCTTCGAAAGCACGGCAAATGCCGCGTTGCTCGTCCTTGGCGGCATAGAGCGCGAGGTCCGCATAGCGCATCAGCGTTTCGGGGTCGCTGCTGTCGTAGGGCGAGGAGGCGAGCCCGACCGTCGCGCCGATGTGGATCAGGTGTCCGCGCACGAAAAACGGCTCGGACAGCGTGGTGATCATCGATCTGGCGACCAGTTCGGCCTGAGTCAGGCTGCATCGGCGGAAGATGATCGCGAATTCGTCGCCGCCAATCCGGCACAGCAGCGCATCGGGCGGGATCAGCTCGAACATGCGTCGCGCCGCTTCGGTCAGCACGGCATCGCCGAACATGTGCCCGTAGGTGTCGTTCACCGCCTTGAAGTGATCGAGGTCGACCAGCGCGATGGTGATCGTCTCGTTCGGCCCGGCATTGCCCAGCACGTCGATCAGGTGTTCGCGGCAGTGCGAGCGGTTGGCAAGGCCGGTCAGCTCGTCGTGGCGGGCCATGTGCGCCATGCGCTGTTCGATGCGCCGGCGCTCGGTGACGTCGAAGATCGAGACGATCGTGGCGGGATAGCCTTCCAGCTGCGAAAGGCGCGTGGCGATCACGGCTTCCACGCCCGATCCGTCGCGGCGCAGCATCTGCCAGCAGTCGTTGGAGCCGGAGTAGTAGTCCGTGGCGAGCATTTCGGAAGCGCTGGGCCAGAGGACCTCGGGAAAGAGCGCGCCGGCGGCGAGGCCGGCCATCTCGTGCGCGGCATATCCGAAGAAGGCGCAGGCCGCGTCGTTGGCGGAGCGTACCATGCCGCGTTCGAGGTCGTAGACGAGCATCGCCACCGGGTTGCGTTCGAACAGCAGGCGGAAGTTTTCTTCCTTGTGCTTGAGATCGGTGATGTCGACCCGGACGCCGATCGTGCCGCAGCCTTCGATCCTGCGCTCCTCGATCATGATGCAGCGGCCGTTCGACAGCCACTGTTCATGCCGCCTGCCGGGCTGCCTGAGCTGTGCGAGGCGGTGGGTGAGCCATTCTTCCTCGTGGCCTACGGCTTCGGGGTAGTCGCCGCGCTCGACGCCGATGCGCAAGGTGTCGGCCAGCTTTACGCCCGGCTTGAGCAGGTCGGCCGAGCGGGCGTAGATCTCCGCGTATTGCCTGTTCCAGAGGATGTAGCGGTCTTCCTCGTCGAGGAAGACGATGCCTTGGGGGAGCGCCTCGATCGCCTCGCGCAGCCGCTTTTCCGCGCGCGAGGCTGCCTGCAGGGCATGGTCGAGCGGTTGCAGAGTCTGTCCGCAGTTCGCAAGTCCGGGTTGTTCTTCAGGAAACCGACGATGCACGTTGAACCCTCACGATGCCCGGCAGGCTATGTTGCGAATGTTAATTTTCTTTCCAATGATGCAGCAAAAAATGTCGTTTCGCAGTCACTTGTCTGGAAAACGGGCGTGCGGCGGCGATGGGCGGGCACGCCCCGAGGCAGTGGCCTGACAGACCGGCCGTTCTGGCGCCGCGTCAGAAGTTGGCGGCTTCCGCCAGCTCCATGCTGGGAGCCGCGCCGGGCGGGCCGAAGTAGTATCCCTGAGCCTCGTCGCAGCCTTCGCTTTCGAGAATCCGGAGCTGGCTTTCGTTTTCGACGCCTTCGGCCAGAACCGGGATGTCTAGGCTCCTGCCCAGCGCGAGCACGGCGCGAATGATCGCCCGGGCCTGGCTGTTGCTGTCCGATCGCAGCAGGAACGACTTGTCGATCTTGATCTTGTCGAACGGGAACGAGTGCAGGGTGTCGAGCGAGGAATAGCCGGTGCCGAAATCGTCGATGGCCACGCTCACTCCCATTGCCTTGAACTGGCGAAGGCAGTGCAGGGCACGCAGCTTGTCGGCGATGATCGCGGTCTCGGTGATTTCCAGTTCCAGCCGACGCGGCGAAAGCCCGGTTTCGACCAGGATCGTGCGGACCAGGTCGACCAGGCCCTGCTGGAGGAATTGCACGGGCGAAAGGTTGACGGCGACTTTCTGCTGCACCGGCCAGTGCCGGGCCTCGCGGCATGCCTCGCGCAGGACCCATTCGCCGATCGCGAAGATGTCGCCGGTCTCCTCGGCCAGCGAAATGAATTTGTCCGGCGCGATCACGCCGCGCTTGGGGTGATGCCAGCGCACAAGCGCCTCGTAGCCGGACAAGGCCCCGGTCTTGAGCGAGCGTTGGGGCTGGTAGAGCAAACGCAATTCGCCATGCGTCACGGCGTGGCGCAACTCGTTGGCCAGCTGGCGGCGGGCCCGGGCGTGCTCGTCCATTTCGGCTTCGAAGAAGCAGACCGTCTGCCCGATGGTGGACTTCGCCCGGTGCATCGCGAGATCGGCGTTGTTGAGCAGCGTCTCGCGGTTCGTTCCGTCCCTTGGATAGAGCGCGACGCCCAGGCTGGCCCCGACCGTCACGCGGTGGCCGCCTTCCTCCAGCGGGGAAACGATGCAGTCGTGCACGCGGGTGATGAATTCCTTGAGTTCCGCCATGTCGGCGAAGGACTTGGCGGCGGCGAATTCGACGCCGCCCAGCCGCGCGATGGCCTCGCCATCACGGCAGCCCGCGACGAGGCGGTCCGAAATGGCCTGCAGCACGCGGTCCCCGGCGGCATGGCCATAGGTATCGTTGATTTCCTTGAACCGGTTGAAGTCGATGGCGACGACGGCAACCTGGCGCCTGTTCCGCGCGGCCTGCTCGATCTTGCTGTCGAGGCGCAGGCAATGACGGGCGCGGTTGGGCAGTCCGGTGAGCGGATCGTGCAGCGCCATGTATTCGATCCGGGCCTCGGACCGGCGCTGTTCGGTGATGTCGGTGCAGGTCGTGACCCAGCCGCCGCCCGGCAGCGGTCTGTTGGTGATCGAGACGGCGCGGGCATCTGCCAGGTCCTTGACGATCGGGGCGCCGTCCTCTTCGAGCGCCGCCTCTTCCAGGTTCCGCCGGATGGCCCACTGCAATTCGGCTATATGCTCCGGGCCGTCCGGGTGCATGAAGCCGGAAACGATCAGCCGTCCGAGCGGCGTCCCCGGGGTGCAGTCGGCCGCATCGAGCGCCCACAGGTCGCGAAAGCGTCGGTTGCAGAACACCACGCGTTCCGAGGCGTCGAAAAGGCACAGGCCTTCCTGCAGGCTTTCCATCGCGGTATCGAGTTGCCGCGAGGTCCTGGCGACCTTGTCCTGGGCCTGCCGGGTCCGGGTGACGTCGTGCGTGATGAACGAATAGCCCAGGTGCCCGCCGTCCTTGTCGCGGACCATCTCGATCGTGCTGTCCGCCCAGAAGTGCGTGCCGTCGCGCCGCTCGCAGCGCCAGAGACCCTTGCACACGCCCGTCGTGGCGGCGGTTTCCAGCACTTGTTCGGGCACGCCTTCGGCGCGGTCGCGGACCGTGAAGAGACGGGCGATCGGCATGCCGGTCATGTCCTGCGCCGAATATCCGGTGAGGTGCTCCACGCCGGCATTCCACTGCGCGACACGCCCCTCCCGGTCGAGCATGCAGATGGCATAGTCGGAGGCGTTCTTCACCAGCAGCGACAGGCGTTGTTCGCTGCAGTCGCGCGCGGCCCGGGCGCGCCGGAATGTCGGGAGCAGGGCCGCAATCGCAAGGGTGCCCGCCACCAGGGCCGCGACGATCATTTCCGGCCGGTGCTGGTCCCCGAACAACGGGAACAGGTTCGCAAATGGATAGGCGAGAAGCTCCTCCATGCGGACATGGCTAGGAGACACGTCCTTTCCGCAGGCGAAATCGGTTTCTGCGCAATTTCCCTGAGTACGTGCAGAGCAAGTGTAAATGGATGTGCCGCGGGGTGGAAAACGAAATGGCCCGCCGCACCAGATGGGCGGCGGGCCAAGCTTTCCTCCCCAGGAAAACTCGCAGATTGTCCGGCGTCACGCGACGCGACGGACCTGCCTGCGGTCAGCGCCGGGCGGCGCTGCCGAGGCGGTGATAGAGAGCGGAATACTTGGACGAGATGGGATCGTCCTCATGGGCCTTCAGGTAGAACAGGACCGCGTCCTGCAGCAGCTTGAAGTCCTGGTTCGAGAGCACCGCGCGTGCGCGGGCCGGTTCGGTCGTCGTGGTGGTCATTTTCACGTTTCCTTTCCTTTGCTCGCGTGGTTGATTCCCGTGAGCGGGGTATTTGCCGAGCGGGGCAAGGGTCAAAAGCGCCCCGCTCGGCAATCTCATATGTTCGCGCGTGGCGCTCACGCCGCGAACTGGTTCATCGTATTGTGCTCGCCGCCGGCCTTGAGGGCCGCTTCGCCGGCGAAGTATTCCTTGTGGTCGTCGCCGATGTCGGAGCCGGCCATGTTCTGGTGCTTCACGCAGGCGATGCCCTGGCGGATCTCCTGACGCTGCACGCCCTTGACGTAGCCGAGCATGCCCTGTTCGCCGAAGTATTCCTTGGCGAGGTTGTCGGTGCTCAGCGCCGCGGTGTGGTACGTCGGCAGGGTGATGAGGTGGTGGAAGATGCCCGCCTCGCGCGCCGCGTCCTTCTGGAAGGTGCGGATGCGCTCGTCGGCTTCTGCCGCCAGATCGGTGCCGTCGTAGTCGATGCTCATCAGCTTCGCACGGTCATAGGCCGCCATGTCGCGTCCCTCGGCTTCCCAGGCGTCGAACACCTGCTGGCGGAAGTTGAGCGTCCAGTTGAAGCTGGGCGAGTTGTTGTAGACCAGCTTGGCGTTGGGCATGACTTCGCGGATGCGGTTCACCATGCCGCCGATCTGGCCGATGTGTGGCTTCTCGGTCTCGATCCACAGCAGGTCCGCGCCGTTCTGAAGGGCGTGGATGCAGTCGAGCACGCAGCGGTCCTCGCCGGTTCCCGGGCGGAACTGGTAGAGGTTGCTGGGCAGGCGCTTGGGCTTCATCAGCTTGCCGTCGCGGCTGATCAGGACTTCGCCGTGGCCGACGTTGCCGGCCTCGACTTCCTCGCAGTCGAGGAAGCTGTTGTACTGGTCACCGATGTCACCGGCGGCGCGGGTGAAGGCGATCTGCTTGGTCAGGCCGGCGCCGAGCGAGTCGGTACGGGCCACGATCAGGCCGTCGTCGACGCCCAGTTCCATGAAGGCGTAGCGGATCGCGCGGATCTTCGCGATGAAGTCCTCGTGCGGGACGGTAACCTTGCCGTCCTGGTGACCGCACTGCTTTTCGTCCGAAACCTGGTTCTCGATCTGCAGGCAGCAGGCGCCGGCCTCGATGAACTTCTTGGCGAGCAGGTAGGTCGCCTCGGCATTGCCGAAACCGGCATCGATGTCGGCGATGATCGGAACGACGTGCGTTTCGTAGTTGTCGATCGCGGTTTCGATGCGCTTGGCTTCCATCGCGTCACCGGCATTGCGGGCCTTGTCGAGATCGCGGAACATCATGCCGAGTTCGCGGGCGTCGGCCTGCTTGAGGAAGGTGTAGAGTTCTTCCACCAGCGCCGGGACCGAGGTCTTCTCGTGCATCGACTGGTCGGGCAGCGGGCCGAACTCGCTGCGCAGGGCGGCGACCATCCAGCCCGAGAGGTAGAGGTAGCGCTGCTTGGTCGAGCCGAAGTGCTTCTTGATGGAGATCATCTTCTGCTGGCCGATGAAACCGTGCCAGCAGCCCAGCGACTGCGTATAGTTGGCGGGGTCCGCATCGTAAGCGGCCATGTCCTGGCGCATGATCTTCGCGGTGTAGCGGGCAATGTCGAGACCGGTGCGGAACCGGTTCTGCAGGCGCATGCGAGCGACCGATTCGGGCTCGATGCCGTTCCAGTTGGGTTCGGTGCCGATGGCCTGGCCGGCTTCGACGATCTTGCTCTGGTAGGTCACGATTCGGGTATCCCTTGAGGAAGAATGTTGCTGTTCGATGCCCGCCAAGTAGGCATAAGTTTCGCGGTCCGAAACCGTCCGCGAAGTCTCGTTGTCAAACTTTACAGATTTTCCTTGTAAAGTTGTGCTGTTATGACAAAAGCTGTGTGAATGGCAGAAAACCGCCCCCTTTACCTCGGCCCCCGGCTGCGCCGCCTGCGGCGCGAGATGGGGCTGACACAGCAGGCCATGGCCGACGATCTGGAGATCTCGCCCAGCTACGTCGCCTTGCTCGAACGCAACCAGCGCCCGGTCACCGCGGACATGCTGCTGCGCCTCGCGAAGACCTATCGGCTCGACATTGCCGACCTCGCGGGCGACGATGGCGAGGACTACACGCGGCGGCTGACCGAAGTGCTGCGCGATCCGATCTTTGCCGACATCGATCTGCCCGCGCTGGAAGTGGCCGATCTTGCCACCAGCTTTCCCGGCGTCTCCGAAGCGCTCCTGCGCCTGCACAGCGCCTATTCGCGCGAACAGCAGGCATTGGCGGAGCAGCGCGCGGCCGGGCCCGGGCTCGACGAGAACGAGCCGGTGCGCGAGGCGCAGTACTTCCTTGCCAGCCGGCGCAACTATTTCCACGCGATCGACCAGCGCGCGGAGGATCTGGCGGCCGAGATCGAGCAGGCCGGCGGCGCGGTCGCCTGGCTGGGCGGGCAGGGCGTGCGCGTGCGTTTCCTGCCGCCCGACGTGCTGATGGATTCGCTGCGCCGCTTCGATCGGCACAACCAGCAGTTGTTGCTGGCCGATACGCTTGACGGCGCCAGCCGCGCTTTTCAGATCGCAACCCATATCGCTCACACCGCGATGCGCACCGAGATCAAGCAGACCTTACGGGCAGAGAGCTTCTCCGGGCGGGCCACCGCCACGCTGCTCCTGCGCGCGCTGGCGGGATATGGCGCGGCGGCGCTGCGCATGCCCTATGGCAAGTTCGCCCGCGCGGCCGAACAGCGCGGCTACGACATCGATGCTCTGTGCAGCCTGTTCGGCGTCAGCTTCGAACAGGTGGCGCACCGGCTCACCACGCTCCAGCGTCCGGGAGAGGAGCGCGTCGGCTTCTTCTTCATCCGCGTCGACGAGGCGGGCAATGTTTCCAAGCGACTCGACGGGGCCGGGTTCCCCTTTGCCGCGCACGGCGGTGGTTGCCCCTTGTGGAGCGTCCACCAGGTGTTCCGCCGCCCGGGAGAGATCGCCACGCAATGGCTCGAGTTACCGGGGGGCGAGAGGTTCTTCTCGATCGCGCGCACCGTCGTCGGCGGGGGCAGGGGCTATGGGCGGCCGCGGGTGATCCGCGCCGTCGCGCTTGCCTGCGCCGCCGAGGAGGCAGGCCGGCTTGTCTATGCCGGCAAGGCCGATCCCGCGAGCGAACCGGGTACCCCGATCGGCGTGACCTGCCGCCTGTGCCACCGTGCCGCCTGCACGGCACGCGCGGTTCCGCCGATTGGCAGGGACGTACTGGCTGACGACTACCTGCGTGCCGCGCAGCCTTATACTTTCGCCGAAAGCTGAGAGACGCTTGCGTCTCTAGCCTCTCTCTTTCTTCGTCATTGCGAGCCGGAGGCGAAGCCTGTCCTGAGCGGCTGCCGCAAGCAGCCAGCCGAAGGGCAATCCAGGGCGGTTTGCGCCGACTCTGGATTGCCGCTCGGCTTCGCCGCTCGCAATGACGAAGCGTGTGCCGGGGACGACAAAGGAGGCGGCCTTGCCCTTGCGTTGCACGCGATTTTCCTCAATACCGACATAAGATTTGTAATATCGAACTATGTTCGGTCCGGCGATGGTCAGGGCTAGACACTTGTCTTGCGTGTTTGCAGATTGCAGGATCGCCGGGAGAAGGGGCGCGTGCGCATGCGGACAGCGGCCGAGCGAGAGGATGACGGACAGTGAGCACTGAAACGGACGGCCAGGTCACACCGGGGTCCGCCAAGACGTTCCCGCAACTCGTGCGCGCGGCAGCGGCCGCCTATGGCGACTCCCCTGCCGTGGTGCTGGAAGACGGTGACGCTGTCGTCGAAGCGGTCTCCTATCGCGAACTCGACACGCGTTCGGCGCAGATCGCGAAGGGCCTGATCGCGCGCGGCATCGGCAAGGGCGCGCGGGTTGGTTTCATCTTCGGCAATGGTCCCGGTTTTGCGCTGATGCTGGCGGCGATCAGTCGCATCGGCGCGATCGCGGTGCCGATCAGCACGATGATCCGCGCGAACGAACTCGTGCGCGTGCTGCGCCAGTCGGACGTGCAGGGCGTGGTGATGACGCGCACCATGCTTGGCAAGGACTACGTCGAGCGCATGCTGGAGGCTCTGCCCGAACTGGAAGGCCAGGACAGCGGCACGCTGCGCGTCAAGCGCGCGCCCTACTTGCGCTGGATCGTCTCCACGGGCGAGGACCTGCCCTCCTGCGTCGCGCCGATGACCTTCCTGACAGATCCCGCGGCGACGGTCGATGACGAGTTGCTGCGCGAGATCGAATCGGAAGTACACACCACCGACCAGATGGTGGAGATCTACACCTCGGGATCGATGGCGCTGCCCAAGGGCGTGAAGCACAACCACGGTCCGGTCCTGTTCCGCAGCCACACGATGCGCGCGATGATGGAGCACGTCCCCGGCAAGCGGGTGCCCTGCATGCTGCCGATGTTCTGGGTCGGCGGGCTGATGATGTACCTCGTGCCCGGCTGGGAGGCCGGTTCGGTGGTCGTGTGCACCGAGCGCACGCTCAGCAACAGCCGCTTTGCCATGGGCAGCGTGCTGGCGGAGGAAGACCTCAAGACGATCCAGGGCCCCAGGCCGTGGTGGGGCCTGGGCATGAGCGAAACGCTCGGCCCCTATTCCTGGGGCGACGATTTCCGCGCGCCGGGCCGCCCGGTCTGCGCGCCGATGGACCACTTCGGCCCCGGCTACGAGATCCGCATCGCCGACGAGGACGACCGCCCCGTCGCTGCAGGCGAAGTGGGCGAAATGCAGGTTCGCGGCTATCCGCTGGCGAGTGGGCTGCACAAGATCGAGAAGTCCGAGCACTACACGCCCGACGGCTACTACCACACGGGCGACATGTGCGAGGTGGAAGACAGGCCCGAGGGCCGCCGTATCCACTTCGTTGGCCGCAACGGCGACATGATCAAGGTCGCCAGCTCCAACGTCTCGCCCGCCGAGGTCGAGATGGAACTGCAGACGCTCGACGGCGTGCACAGCGCCTATGTCGTCGGCGTGCCCGACAAGGAGCGCGGCAACCTGCTGGTGGCCGCCGTCGTCCCGCGCGACGGGGCGACGCTCGATTTCGAGGCGATCGAGGCCGAGATGCGCCGGCGCCTGTCGAGCTACAAGGTCCCGCGCGCCTATTTCGAGCTGGCCCGCGAGGACGTGCCGCTGCTCCATTCCAACAAGGTTGCCCGCCGCGAGATTGCCCGGATGATGGCGGAGAAGCTGGGGCGGGTGGAAGCCTGATCCGAACACCTGCAGCGTTCGCCCTGATGAACAGGTGTGTCTATTGACGAACCGGACGGCCCGACATAGGCGTGATAGTTCGAAATAGCGAAAGACCTTATGTCGCGTTCCTCCCCCGGCGTCGCCCGCGTGGCCGCCATTCTCAACTTCATTGCCGACCACCCCGGGCAGGCCTTCGCCCTGACCGATCTCGTGCGCGCGTTGAAGCTGAGCCGCGCCACCTGCCATGCGCTGCTGACCGGGCTCGTCGACGTCGGCTATCTCTACCGCACGACCGACAAGACCTACGTGCTCGGCCCCGCGCTCGCCGCGATCGGACGCACCGCCGCCGACCATTTCTCGCCGCTGCAGGTCGCGCAGCCGGAAATGCGCAGCCTGGCCGACGAGTTCGACGTGGTTTGCGGCGCCTACTTCCTGGAAAGCGACACCATTCACTTGCGCGAACGCGCGGCCTCGCTCAGCCATGTCGGCTATCCGGTGCCGCTGGGTACGCGCATGCCGCTGCGCTGGATCCAGGCGATGTCGTTCTTCGCGCGTTCCCCGCGCGAGGCGGAAAGCTGGATCGCGCGGGCCGAGCCCGATCTGGGGCCGGAGCAGCTCGACCTGTTCCGTGGCGGTCTGGATTTCGTGCGCGAGCACGGCTTCATCGCGCTCGTGCGCCGTCCCGGAACGGCGGCGATGGACGAGGTGCAGGGCATCGGCGCCGGCACCGAGGACCCGCCGGTCGTGCCGCAGCTCACGCTGCAGGACGACAAGGTCTACCCGCTGATGGCGCTGATGGCGCCCATCTACGACAGCCGCAACCGGGTGACGATCTCGCTGGTCATGGCCGGTTTCCACGGCGCGATGACCGGCCCGAAGGTCACCGAGGCCGGGCGCCGCCTGGCCGAGGCCTGCGAGCGCATTTCCGTCTTCCTCTCCGGCCGCGCCGCCTCCGCCGACTGATTCCGGTTCCGTCGATCGGAACCCGAGATCACCCTTTTCATCATTGCTTCGCCTTCGCCTCCTCGCTTGACCGCGCCGCTTTGCGTCCGTATCAAATAAGCGAAAATATATTCGCAATGTCGAACTTCACCGTCCGGCATCTGCGGGAGCGGGAGAGTGGCCTTGTCTGACGTGATCGTTGCACCCGAAACGCGGGATCTTGAGGAACTGGCCGCACGGCTGGCGGACTGGCTGTCGCGCCGGCTGTCGGGGGCGAGCGGCATCGCCATCACCAACCTCGCCTATCCGCGCGGTGCCGGGCAGAGTCACGAGACGGTGCTGTTCGACGCGCGCTGGGACGAGGGCGGCCGCACCCGCGAACAGGGCTGCGTGGTGCGCATCAAGCCGAACAGCTTCACCGTGTTCCCCGACAACCTGTTCGACGAGCAGTACCGGATCATGAAGCTGCTGGCCGAGGACGGGCAGGTCCGCGTCGCCCGCCCGCTCTGGTTCGAGGAGGACCCGGGCCTGCTCGGCAATCCCTTCTTCGTGATGGAGAAGAAGCAGGGCCGCGTCCCCGTCTCGATCCCGCCCTATGCGCGCGAGGGCTGGCTCAGGGATTCCAGCCCCGAGCAGCGCCGCACCTTGTGGCGCAACGCCGTGGGTCAGCTCGCCGCGATCCAGCGCGTGCCGCTCGACGGCATGGAGTTCCTGCAGGGGCCGCCAGGCGCGACAAGCGGCCTTGCGCAGGAGTGGGACAAGTACACCCGCTTTGCCCGCTGGCTGCAGGACGTGGAGCCGCTGCCGGTGCTCGACGACGCACTGGCGCGCCTCCAGTCGCTATGGCCCGCGCAGCAGCCGGAGGGCCTCGTCTGGGGCGACGCGCGCATCGGCAACATGATGTTCGACGACAACTACGACGTCGTCGCGGTGATGGATTGGGAACAACCCTCGCTCGGCGGCGCGCTGCATGATCTGGCGTGGTTCTGCGAGCTGTCGGAGACGATGCACGGGCCGAACGCGGTCCACGGCGCCCCGCTCGAAGGCATGGGCAGCCACGACGAGACCGTGGCGCTGTGGGAAGAGATCAGCGGCAAGTCCGCCGAGGGGCTGGACTGGTACGAGGACTTCGCCCGCTTCAAGATGACCTGTACCGGGATACGCCTCGGCCACCTGCGCGGCACGCCGATGATGGACGAAGCGACGATGCGGCGGCGGTTGAAGGTGTGAGGGGATTGATGGGCCGGTTGGCGACCGTCGGTTTCGGAGCGATGAATAGCAACTTGCTGCCGTTCCCGTTTTTTATCGTAGGACGGTGAGCGCTGACATTGCCGACGTCAGCGATGGGTCAAATAGTAGACTTTTACGATTTGCAGGGCATCTTGCCTGCTTCCCTCACCTGGACTTGAGGCGACGTCCATTTTACATGACATATTGTGGTAATGCAGCTCTTCAAGATCGCCGCTAGCGCGTTAGTGCTACTAGGCTTGGGCTCGTGCTCGCAACTTTTTCTCGTGAAAGCGGCGCTGATCGATGGAGAACTTGTTTTCACGAGTAGCGATGATGATGTCACGGCCTACCCGTGGTGTTGGGGAAATCTCACCATTGTAGATGAAGATGGGCGCGCTGTCTGGGAGTTCGAAGTTCCTTACGGGGCTTTCAGCGGCAGAGATGAGTGTGGTCCTAATTTCCCAATTCGATATGGCCAAGCGCCGCCGAAGGCTGAAACGATGGTGGAGCCTCAAGCACTCGAAAGCGGCAAAACTTACGTGATCACTGGTCGGTCCGCTGGATTTCTGGAAGGGGCCTTTGAATTCCAAAAGACAGATGCGGGAATGAAAATTCAAAATCTATCTCCGGGAAGTGAAATAGCGCTCAGAGCGCGCGACGCTTATTTTGCTTGGCAACGGGATCACGATCCTTCGAGAGTTTCCCAGAGGCCAACTGAATATAGTCCATTCGTAGAACCACCGCCGGTGTCGATCCCGCATGATTATCGCAAGGGAACATCTGGGCGCGATGACCTTACGTGGGTCCTCGGTCCCGACGAGTGGTGGAACATGCCATCCCTCAGCTATCAAGACCTCAACGGCGAGCGAACAAAGTTCAATCTATGGTGCCGTTACACCAATGGTCCGGTATATGCTCGCGTGACGCCGCCTGCGAAGAAGGGGGCGTCATTAGAGATCAGCTCTGGACGGCACCACATGGCCGTTCGAGTAATCGGTGCTGGAAATCCCGGCGAACGGACACGGATAGATGCAGTTCTGCCATGGGATGCTGCCCTATTTCGAAGCTTTGCCGAAACTGGGAATCTGACGCTCGAAACTGCGCGGGGGACCATCGAGATGAATGCGATAAACAATAAGGAGCGCGCGGTCGTAAGTCGATTTTTTCAGCTTTGCGCAGGCCAACTGCCGCATCCGGTGAACGAGAAAAATGGTTCGTAAAGCTGGACCGCACGCTATTCCGCTCCCCGCCCAACTCTACCCCTGACCGTATGGGCGGCATCTGGAAACGGACAGACAGCTCTCAGGAACGTCAAATCAGATTTGGAGCGGCCTACTTGGGCGCATAGCTGCCATTGGCAGGTTGTTCGCTGGGCGGCTCTCACCGACAAACCATTTTCCTACTCGCTCCGCTTCTGACACACTCCGACTTGCTCTTTGAAATCCTCGGATTCCCGCAGTCCGCAAGCCTGCGAATGCAGCAAAGTGACACATCCACCCCAGGGTGACACCTGTTTCCTCAAGACAGTGTAAACCGTGTCAACCGGGTGTCACCTTGTGACGCGGCGGCGGGGTAGGATCGGGCCTCAGCGCAGCAGCACCGGCAGGCCCGAGGGGCCGCGTTGCTCCAGTCCGCCGGTCATGAACGGGGCGGGGGCGCCGGGGTCGAGGCGCAGGTTCGGGAAGGCGTCGAACAGGGCGTTGATGCCGCGCGCCATTTCCACGTGGGCGACGTTCATCCCCAGGCAGCGGTGAGTGCCGAGGCCGAAGGCCATGTTGGTAAGTTTGGGGCGGTGGATGTCGTAGGCGTCGGGCCGGTCCCACCGCGAGGGATCGCGGTTGGCGGGGCCGAGGCCGAGTTCGAGCACGTCGCCGGCCTTCAGCGCGTGGCCGTAGAAATCGATGTCCTCCAGCACCAGCCGGTAGTGGAACGGGGCGGTCGGGTCCCAGCGCAGGCCTTCCTCGATGGCATCGCTCACGAGATCGCGGTTGGCCTTGACTTGCGCGAGCTGGTCCGGGTGGGTCAACAGCGCGAACAGGGTGATGCCCATCTGCCGCCACGAAGTGCCGCCGCCCGCCACCATCACCAGCTTGGCATGGGTGGTGATCTCCTCGTCGGTCAGCGGGCGCGGGGGCTCGCCGGGCAGGCGCAGCACGGCCTCGATCATGAAGCTGACGAGGTCGTCCTGACGCTCCTTGCGCCGCGCCGTCACCAGATCGTGCAGCACGCTGTCCACCAGCGCCCGGTTGCGCATCCGGTCTTCCATGGTGACGCTGCGGCTGGCGCTGGTGCTGTTGAGATAGGCGTGGCGGAAGCGCAGCGCCTCGTCGCCCGCAAGGCCCAGCGCGGTGGTGATCGTATAGACCGGGATGCGCGCGCAGTATTCGATGTTGAGTTCGGCGCGGTCCTCGCGGCCGAGCCGCTCGATCAGGCGTGCGATGATGCCGTCGATGGTCTTGGCCCGCCACCAGGTGAGCGCATTGGCCATCTGGAACATCGGCTGCACGGTGCGGCGGTAGGCGCGGTGGCGCGGCGGGTCGAGTTCGAGCAGGCCGGTGCCTTTCTCGCCCACCTTGGGGTTCATCTGGACTGTGTTGGAGAAGACTTGCGGGTTGCGGAAGGCGGCCTCGCACGCCTCGTAGCCGAGCGCGGTGTAGTGCAGGCGGCCCACGGCGTTCTGGTGACGCTCGTAGGTCATGGGCAGGCCGAGCAGCTCGCGCAGCTTGCCCTTGTGCACCGGCGCGGCCGCGCGCAGGGCATGGATGTCCTGCGTCACGTCGCGGTCGATGAAATTGCCCATCGCCTCGGCCTCGCGGCGGACGTCGTAGAGCTCCCGGTAGAGCGGATCGTCCGCCGTGAGGACGTCGTCGGGCACGGCCGTGTCTTCCAGCAAGGGTTCAGTCCAGACCGAGCAACTTGCGGCAGTTGCCGTTGATGATGGCCTTCACGTCTTCCTCGGGCACACCCTCGAAATCGCGCAGGATGATCTGGCGTGACTTGGGGAAGGTGGTTTCCGAGTGCGGATAGTCGGAGGACCACATGATGTTCTTCCCGCCCGGAAGATCGCGACACAGGATGCCGGTGCGGTCCTGAATGAACGAGCCGTAGACGTTGCGGTCCATGTAGTAGCTGGGCGGTTCCTTGAGCGCGCTCTTGGTCCAGAAGCGCTGCTTTTCCCAGGTGCGGGTGATGTATTCGGCGTACCACGCGAACCAGCCCACGCCGCTTTCCATCGAACCGATCCTGAGGTCGGGGAAGCGGTCGAAGATGCAGTTGAAGATGAAGATGCCGATCGGTTCGGCCATCGCCATCTTGCTCATCGGCATGTCGGGCAGGAAGAATTCGGCCTGCCCGAAACGCGGCACCCGCGCGCCGAGGTGGAAGGTGATGACGACGCCTTCGTCGCAGATCGTCTTCCACAGCTTGTCGAATTCGGGGTTCGAATACTGCAGCTCGCCATGCGGATCGCCGGTGAGCGCGGCGACCTGGCCCGACTTCATGTTCTTGACGTTGGACGAGGTTTCCCAGGCCTTCCTGTTCTGCGGGAAGGCGGGCAGGTTGATCGCCCGGAAGCCCTTGCGGGCGAGGCGCCTGACATGCTCGCAGGTCTCGTCGATGTCGCGCATCGGCACGTAGCCGACGGGATGGAGGCGGTCGGGCGCGACCGAGCAGAAGTCGAGCACCCAGTTCTGGTAGGCCTCGTAGCTGGCGAGATAGAGCTCATCGTCAGTGGTGCCGAGCGGGCCGCCGCCGAACAGCAGTGCCGCGTCCATGCCGTCGGCGTCCATGTCGGCAAGGCGGGTGACGGGCTCCCAGACCTTGCGCTGATCCGCGAGGCGGCCCTTCATCTTGAAGTTCTCGCCCGTGCGGCCGGCCTGGTTGTTGATCATCATGAACGGGCGACGGTTGCCCTCGAAGCAGATGTAGTCCCCGTCCTCGCCGTGCTCGATGGTGGGCGCGCGGACCTTGAGGTGCGAGGGCAGGTAGTCCTTCCACATGTCGTGCGGCGGATCGATGTGCGCGTCGGCATCGAAGATCGGGCCGTAGTGCCACTCGGTAACCTGACCGTCCCGGATCGCCGGATCAGCTTCGCTCATCTCGCAGTCTCCTCTCCTGCCGTTTTCCGGCAATTTTCGTTAATTCGAAATAACGAACTAAATATCGCAATGTTGAACTATTGAGTCAAGGGTGCGACTCGTCGTCAGTCGCGCCTGAGGATCATTGCGCCGTACCCGTAGCCGCCGTTGGAGATGATGCAGGTCTTCGCATCCTCGACCTGCCGGCCGCCTCCACGGTGCCAGAGCTGCACGGTCGCCTCGTGGATATGCCCGTAGCCATGGAAGCGCCCCGCCGAGAGCTGGCCGCCACCGGTGTTGAGGGGAAGTTCGCCATCGAGGGCGATGCGCTTCCCCCCCTCGACGAAGCGGCAGGCCTCGCCGCGCGGGACGAGCCCCAGTGCCTCCATCCACATCCACACGTGGATCGAGAACCCGTCGTAGATCTGCGCGCAGTCCATGTCGGCGGGCTTCAGGTCGGTGCGCGACCACAACATTTCGCCGGCCTTGTGCGCGGCGGGCATGGAGGTGAAGTCGCCCTCGTAGCGCCCCACCCAGAGGCCGCCCACCGCCATGCCCATCGATTCGATGTGCAGCGGCGGGTTTTTCAGGTCCTTCGCGGCATCCCTGTGCGAAACGACGATCGCGGTCGACCCGTCGATATGCGAGTCGCAGTCGAGCAGCCGCAGCGGCGTGGAGATCACGCGGCTGGCGAGGTAGTCATCGAGGCTCAGCGGCTTGCGATAGACCGCATTCTCGTTGTGCGCGGCATTGCGGCGGTTGTTCACCGCAATCATGCCGAGCTGTTCCTCGTTGGCGCCGTACTTCTCGAAATAGGCCTGCGCGTAGAGCGCGAAGGTGTTGATCGGTGACAGCGCGTTGAACGGCACGGTCCAGGCGTTGTTGCCCTCGACCCGGTTACGGGAACCGGACATCAGCGTCGAGGAGCGCGAGGCCATGCGCGCGGTCGCCTGCGCGACCGATCGGAACACGACGACATGGCGCGCCAGCCCACAGGCGATCGCGGTGATCGCGTTGAAGATCGGCGCCATGTGACTGAAGCCTTCGGCCGAGGCGAGAGTCCAGTTCGGATCGATGCCCAGCACGGCCGCCGCCTCCGACGGGCTGACCGGCGCGATGCCGCCGCCTTCCGCCGACTTGCCGGGATAGCAGGCAATGCCGTCGATGTCGGAGACCTCGAGCCCCGCATCGGCAATCGCGGCCAGACAGGCGTCGGCGGTCAGTTGCAGTGCGGTGCGCGAGGAGGGGCGCCCGACTTCGGATTGCGCCGCGCTGGTAATGCAGGTGAGTTTTTCGGGATGGAGGGTCATGCCACGCCTCCCGTTTCATCGGGACGGAACATGGGCAGCCAGACGTCTTCGTGCTGTTCGAAGGCGACTGTCACGGGCATGCCGAGGCGCGCGGCCTCGACCGGTGCGAGAAGATTGGTGAAGACGTAGAGTTCGCTCTGCTCGGCCAGTTCCACCACCGCGAAGACGAAAGGGACCTGCAGGCCGGGCAGCCAGCGTTCGTGGTTGATCGTGTAGCTGGCGATCCGGCCCTTGCCTGAAACCGGCGCCGGCGCGACGGCTTCGCTGCCGCAGGACGAGCAGCGCGGGAAGGGCGGGTGCTGCCACGTTCCGCAGGATGAGCAGCGCTGGATGCGCAGCACGCCGTCGGCGCCGGAGGTCCAGAAGAACGCGCTGCCGGGTTCAAGTTTCGGCAGCTTGCGGGCGGGGGGAATCGTCTCGCTCATCAGAACACCACGCCTTGCACCTTGAGGTCGATGATCTGGTCCTCGTCGTAGCCGAGGCTTTCCAGAACGGCATCGCTGTCCGCGCCGAGTTCGGGCGAGCGGGTCGAGGACATCGCCTGCCCGTCGAAGACCATCGGCAGGCCCACCATCGGGATCTCGGTGCCATCGCCATAGTCGACGTGCTTGAGATAACCGTTGGCGCGGGCCTGAACGTCGTCCTTCATCTCGCCCACGTCCTGAACTACGTCCCACTGGCCTTGCTGGCGCGAGAGGATGTCCTTCCATTCGGCGAGGGTCTTGCCGGCGAAAAGGGCTTTCACCTCGGCATAGCAGGCATCGATGTTTTCGCGCCGGGCCCGGGCGTCGGCGAAGCGTGGGTCGGCCGCCAGGTCGGGGCGCCCAGCCACGTCGCAGAACGGGGCCCAGTACTTGTCCGCCTGCAGCATGCACAGCGCGAGGAAACGTCCGTCAGAGGTGCGATAGTTGCTGACCAGCACGTTGTTGGGCTTGTTCGCGGGCGGCTTGGGGAATTTCTGCACGCTGTCTGCCGTCGCTTGGCAGATATAGCGTTGCATGGACCACATCGCGGTGCCGAGAAGCGAGACGTCGACCGTGGAGGCTTCTCCCGTCAGCGCCCGCTTGGCGATGGCCGCACAGATCGCGCCGGACAGCATCGAGCCCGAAAGCGTGTCGCCGAAGGCCGGCCCCGGTGGACCGACCGGATGATCGGCGTAGTCCTCGGTCAGCGAGGAGGAAATGCCGCCGCGTGCCCAGAAGGTGATGGCATCGTAGCCGCCCTTCTCGCTTTCCGGGCCGGCAGGGCCGACCGCGCTGCCGCTGGCATAGATCAGGTTGGGGAACCTGGCGCGGATCGTATCGGGATCGATCTGCATCGAACGGCGGGCGGGGGGGAGCAGGTTGGTCAGGAACACGTCGGCGTCGGACAGCAGCTTGTAGAGCACGTCGCGGCCCGCCTGCTGCTTCAGGTCCAGCGTGATCGAGCGCTTGCCGCGGTTGTAGCTTTCCCACGAATAGTCGATGCGGCGGCCTTCCTCGTTGAGCCCGCCGATCTGCAGCCCGCGCAGCGGATCGCCACTGGGCGGTTCGATCTTGATGACGTCGGCGCCCAGGTCCGCGAGCATGCCGCCGCAGGCGGGCACAAAAGCCCACATCGCGACTTCGACGACTTTGATTCCTTCCAGCGGCTTGCCCATGGCGACAGTGCCTCTCCCGTGTTTCTCTCGTTTACGGCCGCCTTTTCGCGATGGCCCGAGACGACCCTCGTATGACCGAATAAATTCTCTATTGTGAAGGATGGACCGAAATGGTGAATTAGGTCAAGGCAAACCCGAGCCATCGGAACAAGCATCGAAGAAGGGGAGAACAATGTCTCAGGCAATTGCGCGGCGGGTTCCGTCGCAACCCAGGGTCGCGGTCCCGGCAACGCTGGCAGAAGCGCTCGACGCGGCCTGGCTGGGCGAGGCGCTGGCTGCGGTCTCGGGTAGCAGGGCGATCGTCGCGGTGCGACAGGTCGAGGTGATCCGCACTGTTGCCACCAAGGTTCGCTTCGCGGTCACCTTCGAGGACGGCGAAGTGGCGCACTTCTGCCTCAAGGGCCTGCTCGACGTCGACTCGATGACCGCGCGTGGCGGCCCGACCTGCGTGCTGGAGGCGGATTTCTATGGCAAGGTCGCGCCCATCACGGACGTGCGGGTGCCCGATGCCGTGGCCACGGTGATCGACCGCGAGGCGCAGCAGGCGGTCACGATCATGCGTGACCTCACCATCGATGGCGCCGCGTTCTGCTCCGCGCTCGATCCCTTCACGGCGGACGATGCGGTGATGAGCCTGGAGCAGCTGTCGCTCCTTCACGCCAGAAGCGCCTTTCTCGACGAAGCCGACTGGATCCGTCCGCGCGCGGCGGAACTGGCGAAGATGTCCTACGTCACGCCCGACATGCTGCAGGAACTGCTCGATGGGCCGCGCGGGGACAATCTGTCATCCAGGGTGCGCAACGCGCAGAACCTCGCCGTGGCCATCAAGGCGCTGGCAGTGCGCGACAGCGCGCGCCCGCAGTTCATGATTCACGGTGATGCCCATGCCGGCAATACCTTCCGCACGGGAGAAGGGATGGGGCTGATAGACTGGCAGCTGCTCCAGCGTGGCGGCTGGGCGCTCGATGTTGCCTATCACCTCAACGCGGTGCTTCCGACCGAGATTGCCGAAACCGACGAGCGGCGCCTCCTCGGCGAATATCTGGCGATGATGCGCGGCCAGGGCATGACGATGCCGAACACCGAAGAAGCGTGGATGCAGTACCGGGAGGCGGTGACCTACGGCTATTATCTCTGGTCGATCACCCGCCGCGTCGACCCGCCGATCATCGTGCAGTTCACCGACCGGCTGGGCAAGGCGGTCATGCGTCATGACAGCTTCGGCCTGCTCGGCGTGTCCTGAGGAGCCGGTGCCGGTCCCGCAATGAAAAAGCCACGCCCTGGGGGCGTGGCTTCAAGTCTGGTCCCGAGGGACCGTATCGCCCCGCGCCACTCGGCCGACGCGGGGCTTTCTCTTATCCTTACTGTCCGAAGCTGTACTTCAGGCGCAGGCCGTACATGCGCGGCTGGCCGTACATGAAGTCGAGGATGCCTGACGATTCGTAGCCGCCGCCCGAGGTCGTGCGGTAGTGCTTGTTGGTCACGTTCTGGGCGAAGGCGACGATGTCGAAGCCCGTGCCGCCGACATTGGACCAGCCCGCGTTGAGATTGATCAGGCTGTAGCTCGGGATCTTGTTGTTCCCGTCGACATACTGCGAAGCGGTGTAGGTGTAGATCGCGCCGAACGAGAGATCGCCCACGCCTTCACCCAGCGGCACGTCGACATCGCCCGTCAGGGTCAGCTTGTGCTTGGGCGAATAGGTCAGCGGTCCACCGATCACGCCGCGCGGGATGATCTGCTCGAAGGGGCTGTCGGCCGAGAGCGTCGGCGGGGTCAGTTCCTTGAGCTTGGTGTCGAGGTAGGTGTAGCCGGCACCGAGGCGCAGCATGTTGAACAGCGTGAACCCGCTGTCGACCTCGATACCCTTGATGGTCGACTTGCCGGCGTTGATGATCGCCGCGCCGCCGGCCAGACCGCTGCCTTCCTTCGCCACCAGGGCGCCGAACACCTGCTGGTCGCTGAAGTCGTTGTAGAAGCCGGACACGTTGAAGTAACCCGGCACTGCGCCGCGGATCGTCAGCTTTGCGCCGATTTCATAGGCGTCGAGCTTTTCCGGGCGCGACGTTTCGAGGCCGGGATTGGTGAAGTTCACCGAGCCCTGACGATAACCGCGCGAGTACTTGGCGTAGATCAGGGTATCCGGCGTCGGCTTGAAGTCGAGGTCGATCAGCCAGGTCGGCTTGTTCGACTTGTTGACGATTGTGGTGCCGCAGGCGGTCGTGTCTCCACCGTTGGTGATCAGGTCCACGTCGGGGTGGTTGAGAACGTCGTTGCAGACGCGCTGCGCCGGGCCAGTGCCAACGCCGGGGATCGTCGCGAAGACCCAGCGGTTGCTTTCGGAGTAGCCATGGATCTTGTCGAAGGTCCAGCGCCCACCGAGGGTCAGGGCCAGCTGGTCGGTGAAGTTGTAGGTGCCCTGGGCAAAGATGCCATGGTTGTCGAAGGACAGGCGTGTACGCGATTCCGAGATGATCGCGCCAGGGAAGACGAAGGACGTACCCGGAACCGGGATAAGAGGAAGCCCGCCGGTACAGTTCAGCGTTCCCGGATCGACGCAATTGCTGTAGATGCCGGTGCGCTGCTGGTTGTAGCCGATCGGGCGACTGAATTCGAGATAACCGCCGACCACGAAATTGAACTTGCCGTCGGTCGAGCGGCCCTGGATCTGCAGTTCCTCGGTCGTCGTCGATTCCGACGCCGCGTCATGGCCGGGCTGGGTGCCCAGCCGGATGTAGTCGAAGCGCTGACCCGGAAGCGGCCCGCCATTGGCAGCGAAATACTGCGTCGTCGGCGTGTTGGGGATGAAGAAATTATCGCTGTAGAGCGAGAACGCGCTTTGTTCGCGGTATTCGCCGTAGCTGGCGATGTTCTTGACGGTGATCGTGTCGCTGGCCTGCCACGTAGTGGTGTTGATGAACTGCCAGGTACGCAGATAGATCCGCGGGTTGGGATTGGACACTTCGACATCGAGCGGGCCATCGCCGCGTGCGGTCTGGCGGTCGATCTGGTCGCAAGCGGCCGTTGCAGTGTAGTAGCGGGTCAGGCTGTAGCGCGAACCCGTCGGATTATCGTCGGTAATCGTGGATGGATCGATTGCCAGCGGGCTTCCCGCCTCGCGGTCGCACGACTGATAGTGCGTCGCGTAGCCGTTCGTGTCGGAGCGGCTGTAGTGGAAGATCGTGTAGTTCTCGAGTTCGGGCGTGAGGTCGGCGACCAAGCTCAGTCGGGCATAAGTATAATCCACGTCGTTATAGGCGCTGGGTCCGACGCCTGAGTGGTTCTTCATGTAACCGTCGCGCTTGTTGCGGTCGACCGCGACGCGAACCTTGAAGGTGTCGGCAAGGGGCACGTTCAACGCCGCCTGAACGCGGCGCTGGTCGTAATTGCCGATGGTGCCTTCGATGTTGCCTTCGAGCAGGTCGGTTGGCTTAGCCGGAACGAGGAGAACCGCGCCGCCGGTCGTGTTGCGGCCGAACAGGGTACCCTGCGGCCCCTTGAGGACCTGCACGTTCTGCAAGTCGGTGAAGGCACCGGCGCCCACGGTGTTGCCGCCCGCGGTGCCGCCCTGTGCGCGAACGCCGACGACGTCCGCGAAGTAGACACCGACCGTCGGCGCGGTGGCGGCATCCTGGTTGAAGCCACGAAGCGAGAAGGTCGCCTTTTCAGGGCCGTAGCGCGTATTGACCGAAAGCGAGGGAGTCGTGACGGCAAGATCGGAGGCGACGGCGATGTTGCGCTTTTCGATCTGGTCGCTGCTGTAGACCGTCATTGAAATGGGAACGTCCTGCAGGCGCTCCTCGGTGCGGCGGGCGGTCACGATGATGTCGCCGGGATTTACGGTCGGTGCGTCCTCGGCCAGCGCGGGCGTTGCCATGGATGTGCCTGCGAATGCCGCACTCAATAGAAGTGCATTCCTGAAATTGCTTGCTTTCATGACTTTCCTCTCCTCCGGAAACTTTGTTCTCACGTTTCGACAACGCGAACGCCGGACGGCCGGTTTTCCGGTCCGTTAGAGTTGGTCAGCCCTGTGGAGATGGCAGGATGATACGATCCGATCATGGATCGTCCCCCATGTCTCCTTTCGTGCTTCCTCTCACCCAATGCGCCGTGTTGTCGGCTTTTTTCTTTGGTTGTGTCTGAGAGTACTGAACTCGCATTGGGATGCAAGCAAAAGCATTCGCATTCAGTTCTCAATTGTGAATCAAGCGTCGAACCATAGAATTTTTTGCCGGATGTTGCTGATTGACAACAGTCAGGGGGGCAGCTGCCGGCCTATACGTTCTGCGAGCATGGCCAGAGTTCCCACCCAGGCAACACGATGAGCACAGGCGTCATATCCAATGCCGTCGGCGATCCCGTCGTGATCGGGATCGGTGAAGGAATGCTGTGCGTTGGAAAACAGGGTGACCTGATAGCTGGCCCCCGCTGCGTCGAGTTCGACGCGCAACGCATCGAGGTCGGCGCGCGGAGCATAGGGATCCCGGCCACCGGACCAGACGGCGATGTCGGCGCTGACTTCGCCTGTCCGCGCCGGAGCGTGGGTTGTCAGCAGGCCGTGAAAACTTGTGACCGAGGCAACCGGCGCACCGCTGCGTGCCAGTTCGAGGACGCACTTGCCGCCGAAGCAGTAGCCGATGGCGGAAACGCGCGCGGGATCGACCTCGGGAAGGGCGCACACGGTTTCGAACCAGGTGACGACGCGCTCGCGCAGAAGTTCGGGGGCATTCAGCAAGGCGGTGAAGTATGCGCCGGCGGCTTGCGGCGTCGAAAGATCCGCGCCGACGCCGTACATGTCGATGCCGATCGCCAGATATCCCTCATCGGCAAGCTCGCGCATGGCCTTGCGAAAGCTGTCTCCCGGTCCGGTCGCGCCGGGGAACATGAGTACGGTGCCACGTGGGCGCGCGACGGTTGGCCGTATTGTGAATCCTTCGAGCGTGACGTTCCTGTGGATGCAACGAAGGGTGTGAGAAACCGTCATGCCGATGGCCTCCTCCTTTTCATTAATGCGTCGTATTTGTGAATCATGGTTCGCATGAGGGAATGAAGCGAGTTGCCCGACTTGTCAAAACCAACATTGCCTTGCCGGCGGCGCCTGTGGCACTGCGGCCCCATGAGACAGGCCGATTTCCGCACGGGCCCCGGTACGCGGTGGGGGGTTATTGCGCTCGTGCTGCTCATTCATGTCGTGTTGATCGCGTTACTCGTCCGGGCATTCACGCCCCGTTTCGCGGCAACGGTGGTCGACGCCGTAACGCAGGCCTTTACCGTGCCGTTGCCGCCACCGCCGCCCGAGCCTGTGCCATCGCCGAGTGCGGCTCCGCCAAGGGAGGAGGGCGCCTCCGGCGCACCGGGCCGAAAAGCCCGACCTCGCGACGCGGCAGCGCCTCCCGCGCGTGTCGTGGTGAAGCCGACCCAGGCCCCTCCGGCGGCGGGTAACGGGGACGAAAACGCGTCGGGGGCCCGGCCCGAGGGCGAGGGCAGCGGTGCTTCAGGGCCGGGCTACGGTACCGGCGCGGGCGCGGGCGGCATGGGGCAGGGCGGCGGGCAGGCCACGCCCACGGTCAAGATCAAGGGTGACATCAATTCGGCGAAGGACTATCCGCGAGCCAGCCGCGATCTTCGGATCGGGGCCTCCGTGACCATCGAGATGACCGTGGGTGCGGATGGGCGTGTCAAGGCATGCCGTATCGTACAACCCAGCCCCGATCCCGCGGCGGACCGGATCACTTGTGCGCTCGCGACGAAGCGTTTCCGGTTCCGGCCGGCGCTGGACGCGGAGGGAAGTCCTGTAGAGGCGACTTACCGTTGGCGGCAGCGTTGGTTTTATTGATGATGCAGAGACCTGATTGATAGTAAATTCTTTAGTCATGATAAAACTTGTCAACGGCGGTCGTTGCAATGCAGCATTCGGCCGGTAATAGATTGCACTATGCTTCATGGAATTACGGCTGATTGGAAAACATGCCTGATATTGTTCCCGTAATCTTGTGCGGCGGCAGCGGCACGCGACTCTGGCCGCGCAGTCGAGCAACCAAGCCCAAGCCTTTTTTGCCGCTTGTGGGGGACTGTACCCTGTTCGAGGCCGCTGTTGCGCGCTGTCCTGCCGAACGCGGCTTTTCGCCACCGGTGGTGGTGACGGGGCGCCAGCATCTCGAACATGTCGAGCAACAGCTGGGCAGCGCCGAAGGGGCTCGGATCATCGTTGAACCGGCTGCGAAGAACACGGCGGCGGCGATCGCTCTTGCAGCCAACCGCCTGTCCGAGGATGCCGTCATGCTGGTCTGCCCGAGCGACCATCACATCGGCAATGCGCAGGCTTTCGTGGATGCCGCGCTGGCTGCGGCCGATCTTGCGCAGGACGGCTGGCTCGTCTCTTTCGGGATCGAGGCGACCGCGCCCGAGACCGGCTTCGGCTATCTCAAGCGCGGCGAACCGGTCGGTGAGAAGGGCTTCCGCACGGCCCAGTTCGTGGAGAAGCCGGATCTCGAACGGGCCAAGGCTTTCCTGGCGGATGGCGGCTACGCTTGGAATGGCGGGATTTTTGCTTTCCGTGTCAAGGATTTCCTCCGGGAACTTGCCGCCCATCGTCCGCAGATCGCGGCGGTTGTGGCCGAAGCCGTGGCCAAGGGCAATGAAGACGGCCCGCGCTTCCATCCCGACGCGGAAACCTTTTCCGGCGTCGAAAGCGATTCGGTCGACTACGCGGTCATGGAAAACACCGACCGCGCCGCCATGGTGCCGGCGAACATGGACTGGTCCGACATCGGCAACTGGGACGCCCTGCACGAAGCGCTCGAGCGTGACGAGAACGGCAACACCGTGCGGGGCAACGGGTCCAGCGAACTCGTCGATTGTTGCAATGTCCTTGTCGACACTGATGGGCCACGTGTGTCGGTGATCGGCCTGAAGGACGTGATCGTCGTGGTCGATGGCAACGACGTCATGATCACTACGGTTGCGGGCGTGCAGAAGGTCGGCAAGCTGGACGGGGCGGCGAACCAGTAGGAGGGAGCTGGTCAATGGGGGTACTTCCCATCCGGCAGGTCGAAAAACCCTGGGGCAAGGACATCCTGCCCGCACCTTTTGTGGCGCCCGAAGGTCAGCGCATCGGCGAGATCTGGTTCGAGCCACCGGCTGAACTGCCCGATCTGCTGGTCAAGTACATCTTCACCAGCGAGAAGCTCTCGGTACAGGTCCACCCTTCCGACGCGCAGACGCTGGACAAGGGGATTGGTCGTCAGGGCAAGGAAGAATGCTGGTTGATCGTGGATGCCGAGCCCGGTGCGCGGCTCGGGATCGGCTTCGATGCGGCAATCGGGGAAGAGGGCATGCGCGCCGCCGCCATCGACGGGTCGATCGAAGGTCTCATGACATGGCATGAAGTTCGGCCGGGCGACTTCTTCTACATCCCGGCCAACACCGTTCATGCCATCGGCGCGGGGGTTAGCCTGATCGAAGTCCAGCAGAACTCGGACATCACCTATCGCCTGTTCGACTATGGCCGCCCGCGCCAACTGCATCTGGAAGAGGGCATGGCCGTGGCGATGGGCGCACCCTACGATCTCGCCGCCTGGCACAAGGCAATCCCGCCTCGCGGGACGCAGGTGCTTGTGGACGGGCCGCTGTTCCTGCTCGATCAGGTCGAGGGAGCGCCCGGCGCCGAGACGGCTGCGCGCTTTCCCGGCGCATTGCTCGTGATCCCACGCGAAGGGCTGGTTACGGTGGCGGGCGAGACTGTCGCGCCCGGCGGTTGCGCGCTGGCCGACGGTCTGGATGCGGTCCGTTTCGCCGAAGGCGGGATCTGTCTCCTTGCAAGGCCCTGTGCAGTCTAGCGAAGCGGTGCGATAAGGGCAGTATGATCGCCCAGACCATCCAGCTCGCTCTCGCCCCGGTGTTCATGCTGGTGGCGATCGGCAACATCCTCAACCTGCTCACGGCGCGTCTCAGTCGCGTCGTCGACCGGGCCCGGGTCCTGCAAGGCCAGCATACAACCACGCAGGGGAACGAGCACGACATGGTGGTGCTGGAAATCCGCACGGTCGATCAGCGTATCCGGCTGATCGGCCAGGCCATGCGCCTGCTGGTGCTGAGCGCGCTGTTCATCGGCACGACCGTCTTTCTGCTGTTCTGCGAGGAACTGCTGGGTGCCGAAGTGCGGCTGATCGCTGCGGGGACCTTCATCATGGCGCTCACGCTGCTCATGGTGGGGCTGGTGCTGTTCCTGCGCGAAACGCAGGTCGCGGCCGCGTCCTTGCGCATTCCGCGCGACTACCTGGAGCTTGAGCGCAAGATCTGACCGGCCCCGGCATCGCCCGGGCGGCGCTGGCAGCCGGCCGATTGCCAATTTCTCCTTCCTATCTACGCTGCCGGCGAAAGGGAGGGACTGTCCGAATGGAAGATAGTGGGCGGACGCAGGGGGAGGAATGGTCGTCGGGCTGGACGCTGGTCCTGGCATCGGCGATCGGATTTTCCTTTTTCTCGGTCCTGCTCTCGGCTGTCGGCCTGTTCATGGAGCCATTGAACCGCGAGTTCGGCTGGGACAAGTCGGTGCTCTCGGCTGGTCCCGCGATCGCGACTGGCGTGACCGCGCTGCTCTCTCCGTTCTACGGGGCGATGATCGACCGGTTCGGTTCGCGCCGCCTTGCACTTCCCGGCATCGTCGTGACCATGGCGGGTACCGCCATGTTCGCGCTGGCGGACGGCAGCCGCACGCAGTGGCTGATGATGTGGGCGCTCTTCGGGCTCATCCTCACCTCGATCAAGTCGACGATCTGGACCACGGCGGTTGCGGGCGTGTTCGAAAAGGGGCGCGGCCTCGCGCTCGGCATCGTCGTGGCGGGCACCGCGATCGCGCAGACGGTAGTGCCGCCGCTCGGCAACTGGCTGATCGTCACCACCGGTTGGCGCGGGGCTTTCTTCTGGCTCGGCGCGGGTTGGGGTGGATTGACGCTGCTGCTGTGCTGGCTGTTCCTCTTCGATGCCCATGACCGCCATGCGCGGGCCGCAGCCAAGCGGGGTGAGACCGCCAGGGCGCGCGGCAGTGTCTCCTTGCCGGGGCTCACAAAGGCGCAGGCCTGGCGTAGTCCGGCGCTGTGGATGGTGGCCGTGTCCACCTTCATCGTCATGCTGCTTACGATCGGCCTTGGCATCCACCTGTTTCCCATCCTCACCGAAAGCGGCGTCCCGCGCGAGACTGCCGCCTGGATGATGTCGCTGGGTGGCATCGCCGGTGTCGTCGGCAAGCTGACCACCGGTTTCCTGCTCGATCGCTTCCGGCCCAACTGGATCGGCGGCCTGACCATGGGCGTGACGGCGGTAACGTTCTTCATGCTCGACCGCTTCATCGAATCCACGGCAGCGGTGATCGTGGCCGTGGTCATCAACGGCTACGCGGCGGGGACGAAGATGCAGATCTGCGCGTTCCTGACCGTGGGCTATGCCGGCATGCGCAACTTCGGTTCGATCTACGGCTTGATGTCCGCGCTCGTGGCGTTGGGATCGGGGCTTGGCCCGTTCATCGCGGGACGTATCTACGACACCATGGGGGGCTATGGACCATTCCTGTGGCTGGGCGTGGTCGGCTGCACGGTAGGTGGCATGTTGCTGATCCTACTGCCGCCTTATCCACGGTGGCAGGAAGTTAACGAAACCGAGGCCTTTTCCTGACCGGTCTGCCTCTGTAACGGAACCGCCATAGTCATGGCGGCAACGACGAGGGGCCCATGTGCGGCATAACCGGCTGGTACAGGCGCGGCGGCAGGCCGGTGCCGCGCGAAGCGATTACGCGCGCCTGCCGGACCATCGTGCATCGTGGCCCCGACGACGAAGGCGTGCATATCGACGGTGATCTGGGGCTGGGCCACCGCCGCCTTTCGATCGTCGATCTGGAAGGCGGCCACCAGCCGATGTTTTCGGCGGACGGGCGCTGGGCGATCGTCTTCAACGGCGAAGTCTACAATTTTCCGGAACTGCGCGAGGAACTGGCCGACTGGGGCTGGCAGTTCTCCACTCACGGTGACACCGAGACGATCCTGGCCGCCTACGTGCGCTGGGGCGATGAGGCTTGGCCTAGGCTGGAAGGCATGTACGGCCTAGCCATCTGGGATGCGAAAGAGCGCCGTCTGGTGCTCGCGCGCGACCCGCTGGGGATCAAGCCGGTCTACTACACGCTGCAGCAGGGCGGGATCGCCTTCGGTTCGGAAATCCGCACCTTGCGGGCGATGTCCTCGCCCGATGGCGGTGGGCTGGACTTCACCGTCTGCGAGCGCGGCGTGCATGACTTCTTCATGTTCGGGCACGTGCAGAAGCCGCGCTCGATCTGGCAGGAAGTGAAGACGCTGCCGCCCGGCCATGTGCTTCACATCGGGCCGGAGGGTGAGCCGGAGATCCGTCCGTTCTGGCGCCCCGAATTCCGGGTGACCGAGGGCCTGTCCGAAGCCGAGTGGATCGAGCAGACCCGCCATTGGGTTTCCGAGACGACCAAACGCCACATGCTGGCGGACGTGACGGTCGGCGCGTTCCTGTCAGGCGGAGTGGATTCGAGTGCGGTCGTCGCGGCCATGGCGCATCATGCCACCACGCCGGTCAAGGCCTTCACCATGGGCTTTCCGGGCACCTCGATCGACGAGACCGAAGCGGCGGCGCGCATCGCCCGGCATCTAGGCTGCGAGCACATTACCTTGCCGCTCCAGCCGCAGGATGCCGGGATCATGCTCCCCGAAGTGCAGCGCAGCCATGACGAGCCCTGCGCCGCCACGGCAGCCGTGCCGGTGTGGCACCTCTCGAAACTCGCGGCCGAGCATGTGAAGGTCGTGCTCTGCGGCGAGGGTTCGGACGAGATCTTCGCCGGGTACAAGCGCCAGCGCACGGCGCTCGCCGCCGCGCGGACCGGGCCGCTGCTGCGGATGCTGGAGCCGGTGCTGGCGGCGATCGACCATGTGCCCGGCATGGGCAGCAAGCGGCTCAACTACCTGCGGCAGAATGCGCGCCGGTTTCGCCAGTCGGCCATGCTGGAAAATAACTACCAGCGCTTCTTCCAGGGCACGCAGATCTCCACCCCGTGGGTGCGCGAGGCGCTCTACGAGCCCGGCTTCCATGCCCGGCAGGAGAGCGATCATCCCTTCGCCGATCTGGAACGCGAGTACTTCGGCTACCCTGGCGCGCGCGATCTCGATCCGCTGTCGCAGTTCATGCTGGCGGACCTCACCGTCCACATGCCGGCCTCGCTGCTCAACCGCACCGACCGGGGCTCGATGGCGCATTCGCTCGAAGCGCGGGTGCCGTTTCTCAGTCACAAGCTGGTTGACTGGGCGCTGACGATGCCCCGCGCCATGAAGTTGCGCGGCAAGGTCGGCAAATATGCCCTGCGCAAGGCGGTGGAACCCTGGCTCTTCCCCGGCGCGCTGGATGAGCGCAAGCTCGGCTTCCAGCTTCCCTTCGCCGAGTGGTTCAGCGGCGGTTTTGCCACTTTCGCGCAGGAGGCCTGGACCTCCAGCGGCGCTTCGAAGAGCGGCTATCTGCGCGAGGACGCCGTGCAGAAGCTGTTCGCCGAACATGCCGCGGGCGTGGCCAATCACGGGCGCATCCTCTACGCGATCGCCATGTTCTCCTGCTGGTGGGACCAGACTTTCGATGCTCGTTGATCTCCAGAAAACCCCCGAAGCCCTTGCCGGAAGGCAGTTCGACGTCTGCGTGATCGGCGCGGGCGCGGCGGGCGTGACGCTCGCGCGCGAGCTGATGCGTGCGGGGCATCAGGTGTGCCTGGCCGAAAGCGGCGGCATGGACTTCGAGGAGAAGACGCAGGCGCTCTACGACGGCGCCAACATCGGCCACGATTACTACCCGCTGGAGGAATCGCGTCTGCGCTTCTTCGGCGGCACGGTCTCGATCTGGGGCGGGCGCTGCGCCTTGCTCGACGAGATCGACTTCGCCAAGCGCAGCTGGGTGCCGCATTCGGGCTGGCCGATCACGCGCGATCAGGTGATGCCCTACTGGCGGCAGGCGCAGGACATTTTCGAAATCGGCCCGTTCGAATGGGACGATGCCTACCGCCTCTGCGGTATTCCAGATCAGGGCTTTGACCCGGAAAAGCTGGCGACCGATCTGTGGCGCTTCGACGAGGCGACCGAGCGTTTCGCACAGGCGCGCACGAAGGACCTGATCGACGCGCCCAACCTCACCATCGTGCTCCACGCCAATGCCACGCAGGTGCAGGCGAGCGCGAACGGCGCAGAGATCGAGCATGTCGAAATCAGGACGCTCACCGGCCAGTCGGCCCGGCTCAAGGCGAAGCACTATGTTCTCGCTTGCGGCGCGATCGAGAACGTGCGGCTGATGATGGCGTCCGACGACGTGATCGCAGGCGGCCTCGGCAATGCCCACGACCAGCTCGGCCGCTTCTTCATGGAACATCCCACCGGCCGCATCGGCAAGGTGGAGACATCGCGCCCGTTCGATCTCTGGGCCGCCTACCAGAAGCGCTTCATGAAGTCCGGCCCGCCGCTGGCGCCGGTGCTGCGCCTGTCCGACGCGGTGCAGGAAGCGGAAGGGGCGATGAACTCGATCGTCACCTTCAAGCTGCAGCGCCCGCCGGAAAAGGGCGTGGCGCTGGGTAACAAGCTTTACGGTACGATCAAGCACTCGCTGAACCCGAACCGCACTGGCCGCACGCTCGACCACATCTACCGGGGCCTGCGCGGCTGGTTCCACCGCGCCGTGCGCGAGAAGGTGGAAGCAGCCATGGCCAATACCGGGATGACCGGCCTCTACATGATCATCCGCGGCGAGCAGGCGCCCAACCCGGACAGCCGCATTGTCCTGTCAGACAAGCGCAACGCGCTGGGCGAGCGGCAGGCCGACCTCGACTGGCAGCTCGACGCGCTCGACAAGCACACCGCCCGCGTCTTCGCCCGCGTCTTCGGCGAGGAACTGCAGCGCATGGGGCAGGGCCATGTGACGCCGACCGAGTGGATCGCGGAAGCGGGCAACGACTGGCCGGTCGATCCCACTGTCGGCAACCACCCTATCGCCGGCTATCACCACGTGGGCGGCACCCGCATGAGCGACGATGCGAAGACCGGCGTGGTCGATGCGCATGGCAAGGTGCATGGTCTCGCCAACCTGCATGTGGCGGGCAGTTCGGTGTTCCCGACGGCGGGCTGGGCGAACCCGACCTTCACGCTGGTGGCACTGGCGCTGCGGTTGGCGGAACGGCTGGACGGGGAACTGAAGGCGGGGTGAGTTGGATTGGGTCAGGTGGCCAATAACTTGACCAAACGAATGGCTGCTTTTGGAGTGCTGGAAGGGCCGTCTGAGCGTCTGGAAAGTCGGGGAGAGCGGACGCAGCTATTAAGCGCACCCTATTCCTGCAAACCGTCCCGCTTCACTACAATGCGCTCACATACGCGTCTTATTGCAGCCATGATTTTCCGCCAGATATTCATGCTATGACAATCATACGCTGTGCGATTTTTCCCGATGATACAACGTCGGTGCTGAGCATCTGGCACGAATTTATCGCCAATTCCCCCGTGAATCTCGATTATCAAAATAACGATGCCGAATTCGCGAACCTGCCTGGCAAGTATGCTTCGCCGAAAGGATGCGTGTTGCTTGCGGATCGGGAGGGCGAAATCGAAGGTTGTATCGCAATGCGCCAAGTCTCTTCCGAAATATGCGAAATGAAACGACTATATGTTCGTTCTCAGGCACGGGGCTGCCATCTTGGTCGCGATCTTGTGAACTGCCTGATCGAGCAAGCTCGTTCGGTGGGTTATAGGGAGATGAGGCTTGATGTGCAGGCGAAGTTTATCCCCGCGCGCAAGTTATATGAGGATTTAGGTTTTGTCGCCGCCGAACCGGTTTCTTTCAACCCGGTTCCCGGTGCATCTTTTCTCGGCCTCTGCTTGTAGCTATTTCGGCACTTGATCTCGACCTGATGCTCAATAATTCATCGTTTTCAGGCACATCTGCTAAGTCGGTGTGTCCGGAAATGCCGGTTTTGGACAAACGTCGCGAACAGTAGTCGTCCCGAGGTGTTTTTACATTTGCCCGTATAGCCTGCCAGCCACGCAAAACGGGCCGGAAAGCTTGCACTCTCCAGCCCGCCTTTCGTCACCTCGTGAACCCGCTCAGGCGGCGAGCTTGAAGGGCTCGATCTCGCCGGAGAGGTAAAGCTTCTTGGCCTTGGCGCGGCTGAGCTTGCCCGAGCTGGTGCGCGGCAGGCTCTTGGGCGGGACCAGTTCGACCACGCAGTTCATGCCGGTGATCGAACGGACCTTGTCGCGGATCAGCTCGTGCAGCTCGAGGCGCTTGGCCGGGTCGGACACGCGGCAGTGGACGAGAACGGCGGGGGCTTCCTCGCCGTTTTCCATCTCCACCGAGAAGGCGGCGATGTCGCCGTGGTTGAAGCCGGGAAGCTGTTCCACGGCCCACTCGATGTCCTGCGGCCAGTGGTTCTTGCCGTTGATGATGATCATGTCCTTGGCGCGACCGACGATGAACAGGTAGCCATCGGCCATGTAGCCCATGTCTCCGGTGTCGAGCCAGCCATCGACCATGCATTCGGCCGTTGCTTCGGGATCGCGGAAGTAGGAGTGCATGACGCTGGTACCGCGGCACCAGACCTTGCCGATCTTGTGATCGGAGAGGCTTTCACCCTTTTCGCCGCGGATCACGACTTCCATGTCGCGCACCGGCTTGCCGCAATTGACGATGGCGCGGTAGCGGGCCGGGCGCGACAAGTCGCGCGGGGAGCCCGAAAGGCGCTCTTCCTCGACCAGCTCGACACGGATGCCTTCGCCCGGGGGCATGATGGTGACCGCCAGCGTCGCTTCGGCAAGGCCGTAGCTGGGCAGGAACGCGCTGGCCTTGAAGCCGGCATCGGCAAAGGCGTTGACGAAGTTCTGCATCACGTCGGGGCGGATCATGTCGGCGCCGTTGCCCGCGAGCCGCCAGCGCGACAGGTCGAAGCGTTCGGACACCGCGGTCTGCGTCGAGATGCGGCGCGCGCAGATGTCGTAGCCGAAGGTCGGCGAGTACGAGATCGACATGCCCTCGTTGCGGGTGATCAGGTCGAGCCATGCCAGCGGACGGCGGGCGAAATCCTCGGTCTTGAGGTAGTCGCCCGAGACCTGGTTGGCGATCAGCGAGAGGAAGCAGCCGACGAGGCCCATGTCATGGTACCAGGGCAGCCACGAGATGCAGCGGTCGCCATCGGTCAATTGCATGCCGTGGCTGTGCGCGGCAAGGTTCGACATGAGCGAGCGGTGGGTGACGGCGACGCCGTGCGGGAAGCGCGTCGAGCCGCTGGAATACTGCAGATAGCAGATGTCGTCCGGCTGCGGCGCAGGCAGCTCGCATTCAGGGGCGTCCTTGGCGGCGAAATCGGCCCAGGTGGCGTGGCCGCAACCCTGCCGCGCGGCAGCGGCACCGGTCATCTCGGCGATTTCGTCCGGGCCGACGAGCAGCGTCGGGTCCGAGCTGGAAAGCTGGACGGCAAGCTGCTCGATGTAGTTTTCCTTGCCGCCGAAGCTGGTCGGCAGCGGCAGGGGCACCGGCCATGCGCCGGCATAGACCGTGCCGCAGAAAAGTGCCGCGAAATCCGTTCCGGTTTCGGCGATCAGGGCGATGCGGTCGCCGGGCTTCACGCCGCGCGCAACGAGCGCACGGGCAACGGCCAGCGAATCCGTGCGCAGCTCGCTGAAGGGATAGACCCGCGTCAGCGTGCCGCGCGGATCATGGAAATTGAACCCGCGCTCGCCGCCCGCGGCGTAGTCGAGCGCCTCGCAGAAGGTGTCGAAATCGGCGAACCGGCGCGGCAGAGCGTCGTCGTTAGGCGTCGCTGCAAGTGCCGTACCTGAGTTGGGCACCATGCTGATGGTGTCGGCCATGTTTCTTTAACCCGTTGTTGTTTTAACGTTATTCGTGCGGGACCGGGTGTCTTTGAGTCCGGTCACTCGTTCAGTCCGGATTAGCTAACCCCCGGACTGGTATCCATGCGCTCTCCCCATTCTGAGCCGACTGTGGCACGAATAGGGCAAGATGTCCGTCAAGCGTCGCAATCCACAACCACTCACCCCTGCTCGTCTGGAGGAACTGGCGCTCGCCTATGTCGCGCGCTTCGCGACGACGCAAGCAAAGCTTGGCGCTTATCTCCAGCGCAAGTTGCGCGAACACGGGTGGGAAGGGGAAGGGACGCCTCCGGTGGACGAGCTGGTGGGGCGCTATGCCGAACTCGGTTACGTCGACGATGCCGCCTGGGCCCGGATGAAGGCCGGCAGCCTGTTGCGGCGCGGCTATGGCGCGCGGCGCGTGGGCGAGGCGCTGGGGCAGGCGGGTATCGAGGAGGACATGCGGGCGGACCTGCGCCCGCCCGAAAGCGAACAGCGGCGCGCGGCACTGGTCATGGCGCGGCGGCGGCGCTTCGGGCCTTTCGCGGTTCAGCCTCTCGACAGGCCCGCGCGCGAAAAGCAGCTCGCGGCGATGCTGCGTGCCGGGCACACGCTCGACATCGCGCGCCGGATCGTCGATGCCAGCGACCCCGACGCGGCCGAAGAGTGGGCCGAGTCGGCTTTCGGAGATGAATGAGTGCGCCTGACCAGGACTTTTGCCGCCGCCTTCCTGCTTGCCCCCGCCCTGCTGCCCACCGCCGCCTGTTCGCAGGGCGCGACCGAGACCGCAACGACGCAGCCTGCCGTCCACGCGGAATCAGGACTGCCGGTCATACCGCTCAAGGTAATCTCGGGCGACAAGGTCCACACCTTTCGCGTCGAAGTGGCCGCGACCGAGGCGCAGCAGGCAAAGGGGCTGATGTTCCGCACGCACATGGGGGCCGACGAGGGCATGATCTTCCCCGAAAAGCCGCCGCGCCGTCCGGCGTTCTGGATGCGCAACACGGTGATCCCGCTCGACATCATCTTCATCGGCACGGACCACAGGATCCTCAACATCGCCGCCAATGCCGTGCCTTATGACGAGACGCCGCTGCCGGCGATCGGCATCGCCAGCGGCGTGCTGGAACTGAACGGCGGTCGTGCGGCCGAGCTGGGGATCAAGCCCGGCGACAAGGTCGAGTGGTAGGAGCCGGCAGGGCCGTCGGGCCCCGCCGGACTTTCAGGTCGCCGGTTTTCCCGTTCTGATCAGTACAGGCCGGGCAGCTCTTTCTGGGCCGTGTTGGGCGCGGCGTTGAGCAGCGCGCGCCGTCCGACGCTCTGCGCGGCGAGGCCGGTGCTCTGGATCGCGGTGCAGCTGCGGCCGTCAAGGTAATCGAGCGCGACCTTGATCGATGCCTCCTGCGGGTCGCCCAGCTGGTAGGAGATGTCGTCGCTGGCCTGGCAGGTCGCGTCCATGTGGCTGCCGAGGCCGGTGTAGTAGTCGCCCTCGTGGTTGGCGTTTTCGATGCGGAAGGCGATCGCGCGCAGGCGATCGTCGCAATCGGCCATGTCGAGCCCGACCTGACCGACGGGCTTGCCGTAGGTGTTGGTGCCGATCAGCGCGGCGTTCGCGCCGAGATAGGGCTTTTCGGCATTCATCACGAATTCGCTGGCCGAGGCCGTGCTGCCGGTGCCGATGAAGGCCACCCGGGTCGCGCCGATCGCTTCCGGCTGTGCAGAGAAATAGGTGGTCTCGTTGTTGTTCGACTTCGAATCGCTGAAGGTGGTGTAGCCCATCACCTCGCCGTTGCGCTGGCCATTGAGCAGGTTGCTGAACAGTTCCGCGATGGAGACGAGCCCGCCACCGTTGTAGCGCAGGTCGACGATGACCTTGGTGATCCCTTGTGCGCGGAACTGCGAGAAGGCGTCGCGCAGGGCGGGATCGGCGGTGTCGACGAAGGTCCGCAGGTTGACGTAACCGACCTTGGCGCCGTTGTCGTCGATCACCTTGACCCCGTAGCGCGACGAGACCGGAAGCAGCGAATAGGTCTTCTTGGTCACGCTGACGGTGGAGATCGAGCTGTTCAGCTGGCGGATCTGCAGCACGCGCGTCGTGCCCGTGGTTGAAGGCCCGAGGGCATCGCTCACGGCCTGCGTGCCGCCATTGGCGACAAGCGTGGAAATCGACTGGATGTTCGATGTCGTGGTGCCGATGCCGATGATCTCGGTCCCGCGGTCGAGCCCGGCGGCGAGTCCGGGCGCGTTCTCGTAGGCCTCGATCACGAAGAGGCGGTTGCTGCTGTAGTCGAACCCAAGCCGCACGCCGAAGCCTGCCGTGGCGCCCTGCTGGTAATAGGCGTTCTCTTCGGAGATCGAGGTGAGGTAGGTGAAGTAGCGGTCCTTCGATTGCGCGCGCGCCGGGGCGACGAGCGCGTCGATGTAGTCCTGCACGGTGCCGTAGCTTGCCGGATCGACGGTCGTGTCCAGGAGATCGGGAAACAGGTACCATTCCTGCAGTTTCGTCAGTGCCCATTGCTGACGCGACGCGAGCGTGCATGCGGTGGATGCCGGCGTCGGTGTCGGCGTGCTGGTGGGGCTGGGCGTGGGCGTGCCGGCCGTCGCGCCCGAGGTCGAGGAGGAGCCGTCTCCCCCGCCGCAGCCGGCGAGCAGGACAGTCAGGGCAAGAAGGGAAGAACAAAGACCAGCGCGCACGATACCCCCGAGCGATTTTTCCACCAATGCCGGGTGCTTATCGGCTTGCTGCAGCGCGTCAAAGAGGGCTGCGATGACCCGAGGTTAAATTTTTTAAATCCGTGGATCAGGGCGATGATGGATAAGCGTGGCGGGTTTTCTCAATCCTCGTGCCACGAAAGCGGCCGGGCCACGTGTTCGAGTGGCTTGCGTTCGTTGCTGAGGCCGAATTTCCAGGCGGCGGCGGCCGCGACGATCATCAGCACTGCGGCGAAGAGGTAGCCGGTCAGCACTTGTTCGCGCGATCCGCTTTCGATCAGCACGCCGAACAGCCAGGGGGCGAGTACGCCGCCGATGCCAGTGCCCATCGCGTAGAACAGCGCGATCGCGAGCGCGCGGATTTCCAGAGGGAAGCTCTCCGCCACGGTGAGATAGGCGGAAGAGGCGGCTGCCGAGGCGAAGAAGAAGGTGAGGCTCCAGCATAGCGTCTGCGTCGTCGCATCGAGCAGACCGGCGGTAAAGAGCAGTCCCGTCGCGGCCAGCAACAAGCCGGACAGACCATAGGTCAGCGCGATCATCTGCCGCCGCCCGACCGTGTCGAACAGGCGCCCGAGCAGGAGCGGACCGAGGACGTTGCCCGCCGCGAAGGGCAGGACATACCAGCCCACGTCCGCCGAGGGCACGCCGTAGAAATCGCTCAGCATCAGCGCATAGGTGAAGAAGATCGCGTTGTAGAGGAATGCCTGCGAGGCCATCAGCAGGAGGCCGAGCGCGGTGCGGTGCGGATAGGTGTGCAACAGCGTCGTGAAGACTTCGCTCAGCGGTGTCGAGCGCCGGGCGCGCAGGCGGACTTTCTGGTCGACCGGATCGAGGGCGTGTCCCTCTTCGGCGACCCGGCGTTCGATTCGCGTCACGATCGCCTCGGCTTCTTCTGCGCGGCCGTGGGTGATGAGCCAGCGCGGGCTTTCCGGCAGGTGGCGGCGCAGGAAGATGATCGCGAGGCCGGTCGTGGCGCCGAACAGGAAGGCGAAGCGCCAGCCCAGGTCCACGTTCAGGACCGCCGGATCGAGCACGATAACAGCCAGCCCGCCGGCTACTGCCGCGCCGACCCAGTAGCTGCCGTTGACGACGAGATCGGTCCAGCCGCGCCGGCGTGCGGGAATCAGTTCCTGGATCGCCGAGTTGATCGCGCTGTATTCGCCGCCGATGCCGGCGCCGGTGAGAAAGCGCATGGCGGCAAAGCTCGGCAGGTCCCAGGTCAGCGCCGTGGCTGCCGTCGCTGTCAGGTAGATCAGCAGGGTGACGGTGAAGAGCCGTTTGCGGCCCATCCGGTCGGTCAGCCAGCCGAAGAACAGCGCGCCCAGCACCGCTCCTGCCAGGTAGGCGCTGTTGGCAAGGCCGACGTCGCTGGCGGTGAAGCGCAGTGTCGGGCTTTCGCGCAGGGCAGGGGCGACCGAGCCGGCGAGCGTGACCTCGAGTCCGTCGAGAATCCATGTGATGCCCAGCGCCACGACGACGAGCCAGTGAAACCCGGCCCAGGGCAAGCGGTCGAGACGCGCCGGGACGTCAGTCTCGACGACCGGAACGGGATGCGGCTCTCTCGTCATCGCGCGCCAGCCTACCGGCAAGCGGCCGGCGGATCAAATTGGGGGGAGGATTGCGTTCAACGCGCTTGCCTTGATCGGGCCGGAGCGGTAACGCGCGGCTCATGGGAATCCTCGGCAAGATCTTCACCTGGTGGGACGGCGCCACCATTGGCACCTCGCTCTGGAGCGCGATGAACGGCGAGCATGTCGGCACCGACGCGCAAGGCAACAAGTACTATCGCTCGGCCAAGGCGAAGACCACCGAGGGCTATGACAAGCGCTGGGTGATCTATGCCGGAGCCAACGATGCCAGCAAGGTGCCGGCCGAATGGCACGGCTGGCTGCATCATTCCTATGACGACGTTCCCGAAAGCCATCTGCCGCCGGCACGCATCTGGGAAGCCGACTACACGCCCAATGCCACCGGCACCGTGCAGGCCTATCGCCCGCAGGGCGCGCTGGAGCGCGGCGGAAAGCGTGCGGCGGCTACTGGCGACTACGAAGCCTGGTCCCCGGACGCCTGAAGGGCGGCCTCGTGAAGCGGGCCGCCGCCTACCTGCCGATTTTCGCTTCGCTGTCGCTTCTCGCGGCCTGCGGAGGCGGTGAGCCCAATCCCGAGGGGCAGGACACGGAAGTGCCCGATGCCATCGCCGGGATGCAGGCAGGCCCCGCACAGGCGGAGCGCGGGCAGCACATCGGCACGCCGAACAAGGACCGCGTCGTGACGCTGGGCGTGCTCAACAAGCGCAACAACCTGACGCAGGACCTCGTGATGAAGCCGGGCGAGTCGAAACGACTCGGTAATCTCGTCGTGAAGGTTGCGACCTGCGAGAAGACGCTGCCCTGGGAGCACCCGGAAGAAGAGGGGGCATTCGTGCAGGTCTTCGTCGAGGAACGCGCAAGCGCCAGGGAAAAGCTTGCCTGGCACAAGGTGTTCTCGGGCTGGCTGTTCAAGAATTCGCCGGGCCTCAACGTCGTCGAGCACCCGGTCTATGACGTGTGGGTGAAGGCCTGTGCGATGAATTTCCCCGGCGCGGCTCCCAGGCCGGCTGCGGCGGCATCCTCGAGCAGTGCCGCGAAGGCCTCGGGCAGCGCCAGTACGGCCTCGCCGTCGCCTGCCGCCACGGGCGACTGAGCGGCACGCAACAACGTCAGATAGCGTTTCTGGCTCATTTCCTCCGCGCCCAGCGAGGCAAGGTGCGTGGTGATGAACTGGCAGTCCAGCAGGCTGGCATGGCCCCGCCGCATGGCCGCGACGAGCCACGCCAGCGCGACCTTGGAGGCGTCCGAGACGCGGCTGAACATGCTTTCGCCGCAGAACACCCGCTCGAAGCCGACGCCGTAGAGCCCGCCGACCAGTCGCCGCTGGCCATCCAGGCCATCTTGCCAGCACTCGATCGAATGCGCGTGGCCCAGATGGTGCAGGTTCTCGTAGCTCGCCTGTATGCGGTGGCTGATCCAGCTGCGTCCTTCCTCGCCTTCCTCTTCATCGGAAGCAGAGGACGGGCGCGGCGCGGCGCAGGCTTCGACCACTTGCGAAAAGGCGGCGTTGCAGGTCACCGTGAAGCGTCCGCGCCGCAGCGTGCGCGCCAGCGAATGCGACATGCGGAAGCCATCGAGCGGCAGGATTGCGCGCAGCCGAGGCTCCACCCAGAAGATCTCGGGATCTTCGCGGCTGTCCGCCATCGGAAAGATTCCGGTGCGGTATGCGAGCATGAGCAAGTCTGGCTCGATCAGGTCGACGGTATGGGGAGCATGCATGGTGATGCCATACTAGAAGGCAAAGGGCCGGTCCCGAACCCCGAAATTTCGCTGTTCGCACGAAATTTCCACGTGACCTTCAAGCTGCCCTTGTAATCCTCCGCGTCTCCATCTAGAGGCTCCGGCGCCTGCAGGAGTGTAGCTCAGTTGGTAGAGCATCGGTCTCCAAAACCGAGGGCCGCGGGTTCGAATCCTGCCACTCCTGCCAGATTTCCCCGAAATCGTACCCAATGCCCACCCATCGCCAAGAGCGATTCGCGGGCAGTCTCGCGGGAATTTGCGGCGAGCCGAGAACAGCTGTAGCGTGCGCATGTCTTGTCAATCGCCCGGTGGGGGCTAGGACGGCGGCGCGCAGGCGAGTCGGCCTGCAGGGCTCAGGGATGTCGGAACGCCCGATCCGACGACGACCCGGTGATTGGCATAGTGGGGAAAGACTTAGTCGCACATGCACGGAACGGCACAGCCTGAGGCAGGCGAACTTGGTGAAGCGTATCGCAGGAAACGCGACGAGGCTCTCTGGCTGGGTATAGTCCTGTCGTTCCTGGCGGCGCTTCCCGCGCTGGTGGCCTGGACTCCCCAGATGACCGACTATCCCTCGCACCTGGCGGGATACAAGGTCCTGCTCGATCACGGCAACGATCCGTTCCTGACGCATTATTTCCTGTTCAACTGGGAATGGACCGGCAACCTCGGCGTCGAATTGCTGATGGTGCCGATGGCGCCGATCTTCGGGCTGGAGCGGGCAGGGCGCATGATCGTCGCGCTGATTCCCTTCCTGACAGGCCTTTCGATCATCGCGGTGGTGTGGAGTCTGCGCAAGCGCGTCGGCGTCGGCGCGATCCTGGCCTTTGCGATGATCTGGTCGCCCTCGTTCCTGATGGGCTTCCTCAACTATTCGCTGTCGCTGGCAATGGCTCTGTTCGCCTTTGCGCTGTGGGTGCGCATGGAGGGATCGGTCTGGCGGCACATCGTGTTCGTTCCGATCGCCTTCGGCGTGTGGCTGTGCCACGTGTCGGGCTGGGGCATCATGGGCGTGCTGGTGTTCGGCTACGAATGGACCAAGCGCCGCAACTGGAAGGACTGGCGCCCGTTCACCAAGCCCTGGCCGCTGATCTTCCCGCTGGTGCCGATGCTCGCGGGGATGGGGGCCAATTCCCAGGTGTCCTACGGGCGCTGGGGCGTGCTCGAGTACAAGTGGGCCATCCTCTACAAGGCGATGCGCAGCTACGATCAGGTGTTCGACATCACCAGCCTGTGCCTGGTGCTGGCGGTGATCGCCTTTGCGCTGTTTACCAAGCGCATCGATGGCCGGGTCGGCTGGGCGGCGCTGCTGCTGCTGGTGCTGACGCTGATCGTGCCGCGCCAGATCTTCGGCGGGGATTATGCCGACTATCGCCTGAGCACCGCTGCGCTTATGGTTGCGTGTCTGGCGATCGACTGGCCGGTGCCGCGCTGGGGGCTGGCGCTGGCGGGGCTGCTGTTCACCTCGCGCATCGCGGTGACGACGGTGGTCTGGCACCAGGACGCGCAGACGGCGCGCCAGATGATCGGCGCGCTCGACTATGTGCCCGAAGGCGCGAAAGTCGCGACGGCGGTGGCGATTCCGCGCCGGCAATGGCGTTTCGGGCCTTTCGAGCACTTCGGCAGCTTCGCCGTGGTCCGCCGCAGCGCGATGGAGAATTCGAACTTCGCGCTGCCCGACGTACACATGCTGGCCATGCGCGAGACGAAGTACCGCTTCAACGATCCGACGCAGCGCATCCTGTTCTGGTCCAACCAGCGCATCGATCTGCGCAAGTTCAAGCCGGCGCGCCATGCCGACTACCTCTGGTTCATCGGCGACGTGCATCCGGTGGCGCTGCCGGACGGGGCGCGAATCGTCTACAGCACGCCGAACTCGTTCCTGGCGCGATTGCCGGACGCGGTGGACCTTGCAAATCCGGCTGACGGAAGCTAAGTCCCCATTTCCTTCCGACATGAGGATAACATCTGCCCCTCCCGGCCCCCCGATTTCTCGGACCCGGGGCGGCGATGTCCCCTAGCCGGAAGCGACGAGACATTTTTGCTTCGGCAATCAGGCAAGAGACACGAGAGCGACTGACATGGCCAAGATCAATCCCGGCGAATTCATGCGCCAGGTCCAGACGGAAGCCCGCAAGATCTACTGGCCCTCGCGCCAGGAAACAGTGACGACCGCGATCTTCGTCGGCATCATGACCGTGCTGCTGGCGACGTTCTTCCTCGGAATCGACGCGCTGTTCGGCTGGATCGTCAGCTCGCTGCTGTCGCTTCTGTGATCGCCTGAATACTGGATAAAGAGAGAACCATGGCCCGCTGGTACATCATCCACGCCTATTCCGGCTTTGAGAACAAGGTGAAGGAATCCATCCTCTCGGAAGCCGAGCGGATGGGCCTGTCGCAGCTCGTCGAGGACGTGCAGGTTCCGCACGAGACCGTCACCGAGGTCAAGCGCGGCAAGAAGGTGCAGGTCGAGCGCAAGACCATGCCCGGCTACGTGCTCGCCAAGCTGGCGATGAACGACGACGTCTACCACCTCGTCAAGAACACCCCGAAGGTAACCGGCTTCCTCGGCGCCAGCGGCAAGCCGCAGGCGATCAGCGAAGCCGAGGCCGCGCGCTACTTCGGTGCCGCCGAAGCCGCCGCCGCCGAACCGCGCAAGCAGATCAACATCGATTACGAGATCGGCGATCAGGTCAAGGTGCTGGACGGCCCCTTCGCCAGCTTCAACGGCATTGTCGAGGAACTCGATTTCGACAAGAACCGCGTCAAGGTCTCGGTTTCGATCTTCGGTCGCGCGACGCCGGTCGAACTCGATTTCGAGCACGTCGAACTCAGCAAGTAATTTGGCATCCGCGCCCGGCATTTTCTTGCTTGCAGGGCGCGGGTTAACCGGAAAATTACCCTGATTGGCTACTCGTCCCCATCATGTTGGGGACGAGAATGGATAGCAAGCCTGCCAGGTTGGAGACGGTTTCTCGCCTGACACGGCTTGACGGGCTGCGTGGTCTGGCGGCCTGCGGCGTTGCCTTTCTCTATCATCCGCAGGCTCTGTTTGCCCCTGCTACACTGGATGGCGAGCCACGCCTGCTGGGCTGGTTCCAGACCTGGGGCTGGACACTCGTCGACCTGTTCTTCCTGATCTCCGGTTACATCTTCGCGCATGTCTATCTTCAGGGGGATGGCAAGCGGCGCGGCCTGACGCGCGAAGGGCTCGGTGCGTTTGCAGCGGCGCGTGTGGCTCGCCTCTATCCGCTGCACCTGCTGACGCTGCTGTTCTGCGCGGCGTTCTTCTTTGCCGATCCCGCCAATACCGGCCTTGCCTTCGTCGCGCACCTGCTGATGCTACAGGCTTTCGTCCAGCCGGTCGCGCATACCTTCAACGGGCCGAGCTGGTCGATCTCGGTGGAAGTGGTCTGCTACGTGCTGTTCGCCTTGGGGGCCACGGGCGGCAGGCGGACGCTGCGCTGGGTAACGATGATCGCCATCGGCGGCGCGCTCCTGCATTTCGTAGTGCAGGGGCGACCGGGCGGGCCCTGGGTCGGCGATGGCTTGCCGCGCGCGCTGCTGGGGTTCTTTCTCGGCCAGACGCTCTGGTGCCTGCGCGAGCGGCTCGCGCAGGCGCCGACCGCCGTGCTCGCGTGCATTCTCGCGTTCGGCCTCGCGCTTGACATGGGGCGGATGAGCCCGCTGTTGCCGTTGTGCCTCTACGCTTGGCCGGCGCTGCTGTTGCTGGCGCTGCGCGCGCCGTGGATGGGCAGTGCGCCGATGCGCTGGCTGGGGGATCGCAGCTATGCGATCTACCTTGTCCATTACCCCATGCTGCTGCTGGTCGAGAACTGGTGGTCGCCGTTCGAGGGGGCGGCGGGCACGCTCTGGAGCGTGACGGTCCTGTTCGCGCTGGCGGTGCTGATCGTGTCGGACTTGTGCTACCGCATTGTCGAGGTGCCGGCACGCCGGGTGATTCGCGCCTCGTGGGAGCGCCATGAGCAGGTGGCCCGTGCCCGCAAGGTCCATCCTGCCTGACCTGGGCAGGGGGCTCTTCCCTTTTCTTCCGAATTCGGTTAGGGGCGCGCCCTTCGGACCGGTCTTCAGATTCGATGACAGGACCGATTCTCGCGCGGGAGGGGGCTTTTGTCCCTGCTTGACCGCTTAACATGAGCTTCTGCTTCGGCGGAAGCGACAGTGTGAAAGGAGGCCTCTCATGGCCAAGAAAATTGAAGGCTATATCAAGCTGCAGGTGCCCGCCGGCGCTGCCAACCCCTCGCCGCCGATCGGTCCGGCTCTGGGTCAGCGCGGCGTGAACATCATGGAATTCTGCAAGGCGTTCAATGCCGCCACGCAGGAGATGGAAAAGGGCATGCCGATCCCGACCATCATCACGGTCTACGCGGATCGCAGCTTCACGTTCGTCACCAAGACGCCGCCCGCTTCCTTCCTCATCAAGAAGGCCGCCAACCTCAAGTCCGGCTCGAAGGAGCCCGGCAAGATTTCCGCCGGCAAGATCGCGCGCTCGAAGCTTTCCGAGATCGCCGAGATGAAGATGAAGGATCTCAACGCCAACGATATCGAGGCCGCGACCAAGATCATCGAAGGTTCGGCCCGTGCGATGGGCCTGGAAGTGACGGAGGGCTGATCACATGGCAAAGCTGACCAAGAAGCAGAAGACCCTCGCGGAAAAGCTGGGCGACAACCAGCAGCTCTACCCCGTGGGTGAAGCTCTAGCCCTTCTGCGCGAGCTCAAGACCACCAAGTTCGACGAGACCGTCGAAGTCGCGATGAACCTGGGCGTCGACCCGCGTCACGCCGACCAGATGGTTCGCGGCATGGTTTCGCTCCCGGCCGGCACCGGCAAGACCGTTCGCGTCGCCGTGTTCGCCAAGGGCGACAAGGCCGAGGCCGCTCTCGCCGCCGGTGCCGACAAGGTGGGTGCCGAGGACCTCATGGAAGACATGCAGGCCGGCAACCTCGATTACGACCGCGTCATCGCCACGCCCGACATGATGGGCGTCGTCGGTCGCCTCGGTAAGCTGCTGGGTCCCAAGGGCCTGATGCCGAACCCGAAGCTGGGTACCGTCACCCCGAACGTGGAACAGGCCGTGAAGGACGCCAAGGGCGGCCAGATCGAGTTCCGCGTCGAGAAGCAGGGCATCATCCACGCCGGTATCGGCAAGATGTCGTTCTCGGACACCGACCTGATGACCAACTTCGACGCTTTCGTCGATGCGATCGTCAAGGCCAAGCCCTCGGGCGCCAAGGGCAAGTACGTCAAGAAGATCGCGCTGTCTTCGTCGATGGGCCCCGGCCTCAAGATCGACACGACCGAAATCGCCGGCGCCTGATCCTCTTCAGGACCGCATGAATAAAGAAAAGGCCGGGAGGGAAACCTCCCGGCCTTTTCTTTTGGAACTTCGCCAACGCCCCGGATGGGCGTGGAAGCAGGTGGTTCAAGGAGTACCGGGGGGCAGGCGGGCCGCGCGCCGGGCATCAACTCCGCGCCGATATGACCCAGCAGGCCGCGTTGAAGCGTACCTCGTCGCCATGCACATAGGGGTGGTAGGCGTCGAGCACGGCGGCCGTGACCCTTTCCTGCAGCGCGGAATCGAGCAGGGGCATCAGCCTCCCGATCGGCCCCATTCGCGCGGCATAGGCCTTCAGGGCCCCGACAGGGAAAACGCAGGCAGCGTCGCATGTCTCGATCGCGATGTCGGACCATCCCGCATGGGCGAGGTTATCGGTCACGTGGGCGGGGTCTGCAAAGGCGAACTGGCCCGTGGGCTTGTCCTGTCGGGCGATCGGGGCAGGCAGCAGGGGCAGGGCCGTGTCGCGTGCGAGGGTCATGAACGGGTTCTCTGCGGGCGACCGCCAGGTGACCATGTGAAGCGGGGCGCCGTCGGCGCAGGCGCCGCGCAGGTTGGCGAAGGCGGCGACGGGATCGTTGAAGAACATCACGCCGAACCGGGATACGACGGCATCGAAGCGCGCATGGCCGAAATCATGCCCCTGCGCGTCGGCGCAGATGAAGCGGGCGCGTGATCCTTCGCGTGCCGCGCGCTCGCGCGCGACTGCGGTCATGGCTTCGGAGATGTCGATGCCGGTGCACTGCCCGCCCGGTTTCAGCTGGTTCTGGATGTCGAAGGTGGTGGCGCCGGTTCCGCAGCCCACGTCGAGCACGTGCCCTTCGGCAATGTCCTCCAGATAGGCGCAGAGGACCTGAGAAAAGGGCCGCAGCATCGCTTCCATCGCGGATTGTGCGGCGATCCAGTGCGTGGCCGTCTCGGCGTTCCAGTCCGAGCCCGGGCTCGTTCCGGCAGGGTTGTTCATGGTCGTGGTCATTGGTTTGTCCTTGTCGGGAATCGGTGTGCAGGGCACTCTGCCAGTTCAAGTCAACTTGAGGTCAAGATGTGAAACTGCTCGATATTTCGGAAGTGGCCAGGCGATCGGGCGTGAAGGCTTCGGCGTTGCGCTACTATGAGGACAAGGGGCTGATCGCCTCGGTCGGGCGCCGAGGGATACGGCGTCTGTTTGAGCCGGTCGTGCTGCAGCGGCTGGCGCTGATCCGTCTTGGGCAGGCGGGCGGGTTCTCGCTCGACGAACTGGCCGCGATGCTTCCGCCCGACGACGCGCCGACGATCGATCGCGATGCGCTGCTGGCCAAGGCGGACGATCTGGACCAGACGATCCGCCGCCTGTCGGCCATGCGCGATGCCTTGCGGCACGCGGCGGCCTGTCCGGCGCCCTCGCATTTCGAGTGCGCGACTTTCCAGCGATACCTCAAGGTTGCGGCCAAAGGCGGCCTGCCGGCCGCCGTGCCCCCTCTGCAGGCCTGAAGCAAGCCATTTACCTGCGAACGATTCCCATGTACTAACGTGCTGTACACATGTTCAGCATAACGCTTGGGAGTAGCGGCCGTCATGGCTATTCACTTTGAAAATATTAAGGAGTTCATCGGTTCTCGGGTCTCGTGGGACGACCGGGCAGACATCTTCACGCCAGAAGCCGCCAAGGCGATTCGCGAGAAGGTGGCGGAGCGCACGGTGCTGGTGTTCCCGGAAGTGGATCTCACCGACGAGGAGCAGCTCGCGATCACCAACGCGATCGGCCCCAAGGTTCGCCTGACCAATACCACCAACGTCCAGAGCAACGACGAGGACGTCTATCAGGTCACGCTCGACGAGAAGATCAACCCGCAGCCCGAATACGTGCTGGGCACGTTCTTCTGGCACATGGACGGCATCACGGTGGACATGCCGCCGCCGTTCGCTACGCTGCTGTCCTGCCGTATCGCGCCGGACAAGGGCGGCGAGACCGAGTTCGCCAGCACCTACGCCGCATACGAGGGGCTTCCCGAGGAGGAAAAGCAGGCGCTGGAAGGGCTCAAGGCGGAGCATTCGGTCAAGGCCAGCCTCTCGCCGATTGCTGATGCCATCCCCGAAAAGCACCGCGAGCGCGTGCTGGGCATTGGCCTCATCAAGGAACACCCGCTGGTCTGGAGGCACGAGGACGGGCGCAAGTCTATGGTGATCGGCACGACGGCCGACCACATCGTCGGCATGGACATCCCGGCGGGCCGGGCGATGCTGGTGCGTCTGGCCGAATGGGCCGCGCAGCCCGCCTATTCGCTGCGCCACAAGTGGAAGAAGGGCGACTTCGTGATCTGGGACAACACCGGCGCGATGCACCGGGCGGTTCCCTACGACAAGTCGACCGGCCGCATGATGCACCGCACCTCTATTGCCGGGACCGAGGCTGTCGCGGCCTGATCCGGACCGAGCCGGCGGCGGCGCTCAGCGGCTGCCGGCCAGATTCGCGGCAGTATAGCACTCGATGAGGTAGGCGAGCGGCCGCCCGTCGGGCAGCAGCAGCATCGCGCGGTGCGTCGAGATCGTGCCCTCGGGGCAGTTCTCGGCTTGGCCGCGCACCACCTCCAGCTGCTGGCGACGAAAGCGGAGCGGTGCGACGACCTTGCCAAACGGCACGTCGCTGTCGCGCAGCATCTCGTTCATCCCGACTGTCAGCCGTGAGGGGACGTACCAGTTCCACGCGACCGAGAGAACGGTCTGCCCGCAGGCCAGCCTGACGTTGCGCATCGCAAGGGGCTCGTCGGGCTCCAGGCCGAGCTGCCTGCGCACGCCGCCCGGCGGTTCCGCGCCGGGCTCGCCGGCGCTGTGCGCCGTGATCCGCGCGGGATCGGCCACGCCGCGCGCGGCGCACCATTCCTCGAGGGCCAGCGTCGCGCTGTCGTGGCGGCGCAGCACGGCCTCGAAGGCGTCGAGGGTCGGTTGGGCGGACGGATCCGTCATGGAGCTGGCCATCACGACGATCGGCAGGAGCAAGTCAAATTCCCCCCGCAATCGCCGGCTTGTCCAGCGCTTCGAGCCCGCGCACCAGAGCCCGCGTGCAAGCGGCAAGGTCGTTGGCGTCGACCGAGCGGATCACGAAGTTCGCGCCGGTACGGCCCTCGGCCCAGAACGGGTAGGAGCCGATCTGGCAGGTCTCGAAGGTCTTTTCGGTCTCGCGCAGCAGATCCGCCACTTCGCTTTCGCCTACCCAGCAGCCGACGGTTTCCGAAAGCAGCGGCGCGCCGCCTTCGAGCTGGCCGGACAACGCATCGAGCATGCCCGCGGTGATGCTGGGCACGCCCGCCATGATGAACACGTTGCCCGCGCGAATGCCGGGAGCGCCGGTGTAGCGGTTGGGAATCAGGCTTGCGCCCTCAGGGGTGCGGGCCATGCGCAGGCGCGCGTCGCTCATGCCGCCGCGCGTTTCATAATAGCCTTCCAGAATGGCGCAGGCTTCGGGATGGACGATCACCGGAACGCCCAGCGCCTCGGCTATCGCATCGACGGTGATGTCGTCGTGGGTGGGGCCGATGCCGCCGGTGGTGAAGAGGTAGTCGTTGCGCGCGCGCAGAGTGTTCACGGCCTCGACGATCGCGGCCGTCTCGTCCGCCACCACGCGCACTTCGCGCAGGCGGATGCCCTGAACCTGCAACCAGGTGGCGACCTGGGCGATGTTCTTGTCGTGGGTGCGGCCCGAAAGGATTTCGTCGCCGATTACGACGAGGGCGGCAGTGTAGATTCGCGAGGGACTGACCATGGCGACTGGCTAGGACAAATGCGCCGCCGGGGCCAGAGGTTCGGTCCCGAACTGTCGCGACAAATCGCCCAAAAAGAAAGGGCCGGTCCGGAGACCAGCCCATGGAAGTTTTGGGAGAGGATGCCTGAAAGGCCTGATCCTTATGCTCCACGCCGCCCTATGCTGCAAATGCGAAAAGGTTTAGGTGTGTTGCATGTATTGCAACTGCTGATCCCCGCTTCGCGTCCGGCCGAAGGGGCGATCGTCGGCCCCAAAAAAAAGGGCCGATCCGAAGATCAGCCCTATGAAAGTTTTTGGGAGAGGATGCCTGAAAGGCCCAACCTGTATGGGCTTCCGGCGTGCTCTCCGCAAATGCGAAAACCTTTGCAGCTGTTGCATGATTTGCAACTTCATATCGCTGATCCGATAGATCCTAGCCGGCGGCGGGGGCGCCAAAAAGATCGTGCTCGTCCGCATCTTCGATGAGAACGTCAATGATATCACCTACTTGCAGGTCATCCGGGACGTCGCGCAGGAACACGTTTCCGTCGATCTCGGGGGCATCGGCCTGCGAGCGGCCGGTCGCGCCGACGTCACCGTCTTCGTCCGGCTCGCCGATTTCATCGATGATGACCGGCAGTGTCCGGCCCACCTTGGCAGCCAGCTTGGCGGCGCTGATCGCGGCGGTCTTTTCCATGATCCGGGCGTAGCGCTCTTCCTTGACCTCTTCGGGCACGGCGTCGGGCAGGTCGTTGGCCGCCGCACCCTTGACAGGTTCGAAACGGAAGGCGCCGACGCGGTCGAGCTGGGCTTCATCGAGCCAGTCGAGCAGGTATTGGAAGTCCGCCTCTGTCTCGCCAGGGAAGCCGACGACGAAGCTGGAGCGGATGGCGATGTCCGGGCAGATCTCGCGCCAGGAGCGCAGGCGTTCGAGCACCTTGGCCTCGTTGGCCGGGCGCTTCATCGCCTTGAGCACCGAAGGCGCGGCGTGCTGGAAGGGAATGTCGAGATAGGGCGTGACGATCCCCTCCGCCATCAGCGGGATCACCGCGTCGACGTGCGGATAGGGATAGACATAATGCAGTCGCACCCAGGGCCTGCGCCCTTGCGCGTCGGTCAACTGGCCGAGTTCGCGGGCGAGGTCGGTCATGTGGGTACGGACCGGATGGCCCTTCCACATGCGCTCCTCGTGGCGGACGTCGACGCCGTAGGCCGAAGTGTCCTGGCTGATCACCAGCAGCTCGCGCGTGCCGGCCTGCACCAGCTTTTCCGCCTCGCGCAGCACCGCGTCGATACGCCGGCTGGCCAGCTTTCCGCGCAGGGAGGGGATGATGCAGAACGAGCAGGCGTGGTTGCAGCCTTCCGAGATCTTCAGATAGCTGTAATGGCGCGGCGTCAGCTTCACGCCGGCCTCGTCGTAGGCCTGCGGGATGAGGTCGACGTAAGGGCTTAGCTCGGGCGGCGCGGCATCGTGGACGGCCTCGACCACCGCCTCGTACTGATGCGCGCCGGTGACGGCGAGCACATCGGGGAACCTGGCGCGGATCGCGTCGGCTTCATTGCCCATGCAGCCGGTCACGATCACGCGGCCGTTCTCGGCGATGGCTTCGCCGATCGCGGCGAGGCTTTCTTCCTTGGCGGAATCGAGGAAACCGCAGGTGTTGACGAGCACGACATCGGCCCCGGCATAGTCGGGGCTCATGCTGTAACCGTCCGCGCGCAGGCGGGTGAGGATGCGTTCGGAGTCGACTAGAGCCTTGGGGCAGCCGAGGCTGACCATGCCGACCTTGGGCGGGGAGGGAATTTCTGTGGCCATGGGATGGCGCGCCCGATACGCTGAAAGAGCCACGGAGTCACGAAAAACGCGAAGAGGGTGCCTTCGTCGTGGAACTTGTCGCTGCCGGCCGCTCAGTGCCTTCGGGCAGGGGGCTGGCGGAATTTGCACGCAACCGGATGGACCGGAGCAGGGGCATGTGGCACGTCTGTTCGCGTCGGAGGCTCGTAAGCCGGCGGAATCGAACGAATATCGAGGAAGGAAGGCGCGATGGGTCCCGTAAACTGGCTGGCGGTGTTTCTGGCTGCGGCGCTTGCGCTGGCCGTAGGGCTCGTGTGGAACGGGCCGCTGTTCCGGACCGGGCGCCAGTTGCTGCAGGGCAATGCCGAAAGCGGCGGCAATTACATGCTGGTCGGTTTCGTGTTCCTGATAAGCTCGGTGATGCTGGGACACAATTTCGCGCGCATCGGCGCCGAGACCCTGTCGGCCAAGCCGTGGCTCTACTTCATGCAGACCGGCGGTATCGCCCTTGCCTTCGTCGTCCCGGCCGTCTGGCTGACGCACTTGCGCGATCGCGTCGAGCCGATGCGCCGCGTGGTCGACTGCGCCTTCTGGCTCGTCGCCTATCTCGCCATGGGGCTGGTGTTCTGGGTTTTAGGCTGACGGCGGCGTCGCGGTGATCTCCACGATCACGTCGCCGGCTTCCAGCGACATGGCTTCCGCTTCCCAGAAGCCGATGGCGCGCTCGTTGCGATAGATCCGCAATCCCTTGCCCGATCCGATTTTCTCGAGCGGCTGGCCGATTTCCGACAGGGCAACGGGCCGTTCGACCAGCTGGACCCTGCCGGTGACCGAGGCAAGGTCGGAGAGATAGTCGGAAATGTGCCGGCCCTCGGCCGAACCCGCCAGCAGGAGGCCGGTGAAGCGCACCGGATTGATGACATTGTTCGCGCCGGCCTGCCGGGCGAGCGGCTCGTTGTCGTCGGCGCGCACGACGGCCGTGATCGGAACGTCCGGTGCCACGTGACGGGCGGTGAGGATGATCAGGATCGTGGTATCGTCGCGTCCGGCCGAAACCAGCACGGTACGCGCCGCGCCGATGCGCACGGCCTCCAGCGTCTCGTCGCGCGTGGCGTCGCCTTCCATGACGTTGCAGCCCGCCTGTTCCGCCATGGTCAGCCGCTGCGGGCTGGGATCGATGACCACGATGTTCGACGGATCGGTCCCGCGCGCGATCAGTTCCGCCACGGATTCCGAGCCGCTGACGCCGTAGCCGAGCACGACGATATGGCCTGCAAGGCGTTCCTGGATGCGTTTCATTCGCCAGGTCTCCCAGCTGCGTTTGATGATGAAATTGTACGCGGTGCCGACGAAGATGTAGATCACCGCGAGGCGGATCGGCGTGACGATCACCGCCTCGATCAACCGCGACTTGTCGCTGACCGGGGCGATGTCGCCGAAGCCGGTCGTGGTGATCGAGATCATCGTGAAATAGACGACGTCGAGAAAGCTGATGACGCCGTCGTGCGTGTCCTTAAGTCCGTCGCGGTCCAGCCAGTGGACCATGACGACCACGAGAACCAGCCCGAGCGCTGCACCGAGCCGCAAGGTGACATCGGCCCAGACAGGTACGGCCAGCGCGCGGCGCAGCGGCTTGAACAGCGCAGACGGGGTCCGCTTTCTCGACATCTGCTAGGGCCTAGGGAGCCTTGGGCAGCTCGTCCAGCGGATCGACGGGCTTGCCGTTCTGGCGCACTTCGAAATGCAGCTCATCGCCCTTGGCAAGACCGGTGCTGCCGACAAGGCCGATGCGCTCGCCCGCAGCGACCCTGGCGCCTTCCTTCACGGTGATGCGGCTGAGAAAGCCGTAGGCGGTGAACCAGCCGTCGCCATGGTCGATGACGACCAGATTGCCGAACTGTTCCTTTTCCTTGCCCGCGAACTTGACCGTGCCGGCGGCGGCGGCGCGGACCATGGTGCCCTTGGCGGCCTTGATGTCCAGCCCGTCGTGATAGTCGCTGCCGGTCGCATAGCCGCGCCGGACCGGACCGTTCACGGGCCAGCCGAAACGCGGTTGTTTTACCGGGGCCGGGCTGGCTGCCGCGCTGGACAGCGGCGCCGGGTCCAGCTTGGAAACACCCGTGGGCGGGGGATTAAGCAGCGTCGGGATCAGCAGGTCCTGTCCGGCCTGCACCGGCGCATCGGGTTGCATGCCGTTTGCCAGCGCGATCTGTTCCCAGGGAACGCCGTACTTCATCGAAATCGAAAAGGCGGTGTCGCCGGATGCGACTGCGTAGTGGCGCGTGCGCGGAATCTGGAGCTTCTGACCGACCTTGACGATGAAGGGCGGCTCAAGGCCGTTGGCCTCGGCAATCAGCACGCGAGGGACCTTGGCGCGCGCGGCGATGCCGCCCAGCGTTTCTCCTGCCGCAACGACGTGCACGGTTTCCTGATCCGGCGCCGTGGCGGTGGCGGGGGTAGAGGGCTGGCGCGTTTCGATCGCGCGCGAGGCAGTGCGAACCGGCGCGGTGCCCGGAATCTGCAGCTTCTGCCCGATCCTGACGATATACGGCGCTTCAAGGCCATTGGCCTTGGCCAGCGCGGCGGCGGATACGCCGGCGCGGCGCGCGATGCCGCCCAGCGTTTCGCCCTGCTCGACCACGTGGAAGCCGGTTGCGGCCGGCGCGCTCTGCCTTGTCGCGGCACGCGCCCGGGGGATGGCGAGCTTCTGGCCGATCCTGACGACGTACGGCGGCTCAAGGCCGTTGGCCCTGGCGATCGCCTCGGCCGAAACGCCCGCGCGGTTGGCGATGCCGTTCAGTGTTTCGCCCTGTTCGACGACATGGGCCGTCTCGTCGTTCGCAGCGGCCGCAAGAGCCGGCACGGCCATCGTCGGGGCGGCCAGTACAAGGGCGGCGCAGGTTAGCAGCGGCGCGTGCTTCATGCCCGATAGAGGTCCGTCAGCTGGTCAAGCGACCCTTCATGGGTCAGATCGATCTGCAATGGCGTCACTGAAACATAGCCTCCTGCAATCGCTTCGAGATCCGTATTACTACCGGCCGTGTGCTCTATCCCATGTAGCCCGAACCAGTAATACGGGAAACCGCGGGGGTCCGTCCCTTCCACAACCGACCCGCGCGCATAATCGTGAAAGCCTTGTCGGGCGACGCGAACGCCCTTGACCTCACCGGCAGCGACCGGAGGGAAGTTGACGTTGATGAGCGTGCGCGGCGCGAAGGGCATGTCCAGCAGAGGCTTCAGCACTTTGGCGCCCCAGGCTTCCGCCGCCGAGAAATCCACCGCGTTGCCGACGCCCTCCCTGGCATAGACCTGGCTGAGCGCGACGGCACGGATGCCGGCGAGGGCGCCTTCGAAGGCTGCGGAAACGGTGCCCGAATATGTCACGTCATCGCCCATGTTGGCGCCGCGGTTGACGCCCGACAGGATCAGGTCGGGCGGGGCGGGCAGGATCTTCTTGAGTGCCATCGTCACCGAATCGGTGGGAGTGCCCGATACCGAAAAGCGCCGCTCGGCGTGCTGGCGCATGCGCACGGGCCGGGTAAGGGTCAGCGAATGGCCCGCGCCCGACTGCTCCTCGCTCGGCGCGCAGATCCAGATGTCGTCCGAAAGCTGCGCGGCGATCTTTTCAAGGACATAGAGGCCCGGTGCGTTGATGCCGTCGTCGTTGGTGAGAAGGATGCGCATGTTCGGTTTTTCCCATGTCCGCTCGTCCTGAGCCTGCCGAAGGACGCGAGCGCTGTACCATCATCCTTCGACAAGCTCAGGATGAGCGGGGCGTTATGATGCGGGGACGAGCTTTTCGATCCCGCCCATCCACGGCTTGAGCGCCTCGGGCACGAGCACCGAGCCGTCTTCCTGCTGGTAGTTCTCCAGCACCGCCACCAGCGTGCGGCCGACCGCTAGCCCTGAACCGTTGAGCGTGTGCACGAACTCGGTCTTCTTCGAGCCTTCCGGCTTGAAGCGCGCGTTCATGCGGCGGGCCTGGAAGTCGCCGCAGTTCGAGATCGAGCTGATCTCGCGGTAGGCGCTTTGTCCCGGCAGCCAGACTTCGAGATCGAAGGTCTTACGCGCGGTGGCGCCCATGTCTCCGGCACAGAGCAGCACCTTGCGATAGGGCAGGTCCAGTGCCTGCAGAATGCCTTCGGCGGCCGCGACCATGCGTTCGTGCTCGGCCTGGCTCTCTTCCGGCTTGCAGACGGTGACGAGTTCGACCTTCTCGAACTGGTGCTGGCGAATAAACCCGCGCGTATCGCGCCCCGCCGCGCCGGCCTCGGAGCGGAAGCAGGGGGTGAGGGCAGTCATGCGAAGCGGCAGCGTCTCGGGATCGAGGATCTGTTCGCGCACCGCATTGGTCAGGCTGACTTCGGCGGTGGGGATCAGCCAGCGCCCGTCCGTCGTCTGGAACAGGTCCTCGGCGAACTTGGGAAGCTGGCCGGTGCCGAACGCGGCATCGTCGCGCACCAGCAGCGGGACGTTGCATTCCATGTAGCCGTTGGTCGCGGTCTGCGTATCGAGCATGAACTGTGCGAGCGCCCGGTGCAGGCGTGCCATCTGCCCCTTCAGGAAGGTGAAGCGCGCGCCCGACAGCAGCGCGCCGGTCTCGAAATCGAGGCCGAGCGCAGGGCCGATATCGGCGTGTTCCTTTGCCTCGAACGCGAAGTCGCGCGGAGTGCCCCACTTCGCCACTTCGACATTCTGCGTCTCGTCCTCGCCGTCCGGGACTTCATCGACCGGGATGTTCGGCAGGCGCGCCAGTTCGTCCTGCAGCTTTGCGGAAAGGTCCTTTTCCTCGGCTTCGAGCGCGGGGAGTGTTTCCTTGAGCTGGGCGACTTCGGCCTTGAGCGCCTCGGCGGTGTCCTTGTCGCCCTGGCCCATGGCCTTGCCGATCGCCTTGGAGGCCTCGTTGCGGCGGTTCTGGCTCTCCTGCATGCGCGTGGCGACGGAGCGGCGCTGCTCGTCGAGCGCGAGGATGGCTTCGGCGGCGGGTTCTACCCCGCGGCGGGCGAGACCGGCATCGAAGGCGGCCGGGTTTTCGCGGATCTGGCGGATGTCATGCATGGTCCAGCGCCTATGCCGCCTCGGCGTGGCAGCCGCAAGACGGCTCGCTTGTGGTTTTTGTGGTTATTGGGCGAGACTCTTCGCAAGGATCGAGGGGGGCTACGTGACCACCGCCTTCAATCCGGCGCAACGCTGGAACTGGTTTTTGCACCTGACGCCCGAGGATGCCCTGATGCTCAAGGCTTGGGATAGTGTCCCGCAGCACCGTTCGGGTGCCTGCACGGCGCTTTCCGCAATCCGCAGGCACCCGCCGATACGGCGCCGAGGGCCAGCGCCGAGTTGCGGTATATCGCCTTCTTCGCGGACTGGCGGCGCTTACGGTGCCTTGCAGGTCGTGATGCCGAACATGCTGTAGAGCGGGCAGCTGCGAAGCAGGCCGGTTACCAGCGGTATCACGCCGATCAGACCCCACGGGGTCTTTGGGCCGACGAACACGAGCGCGAAAAGCACGAGGCCGACGATGATGCGCAGCGCGCGGTCGACGCTGCCGACATTGACTTTGAACATTCCCTGTCTCCCGGTCATTGACGCTTCGGCAATGCGCCCTGCAGCGCCATGGTCGCATTGACCACGGTCAACGTACGATTGGCAAATGCTATCGGGAAAATGGAGCCATCCGAAGGATGGTGGGCGCGACAGGGATTGAACCTGTGACCCCACCCGTGTGAAGGGTGTGCTCTACCGCTGAGCTACGCGCCCGCTACCAGTTGCGGAAGCGCGCCCCTAGACAACTCGGGGCAAGTTGACAAGCGTTGAATTGACAAGCGCCGTTCTGACTCTAAAGGCGGCCTCATGACCGATGAGACCAGCACGCCCGAGCAGGCCGGCCCCGACGTGCCGCCCGATCACCTCGCGATCAATCCGCGCAGCCCGCATTTCGATGCCGAAAAGCTGCAGCGGGGCATCGGTATCCGCTTCAAGGGTACCGTGCGCAACAATGTCGAGGAATACTGCATTTCCGAAGGCTGGGTGCGCGTACAGGCGGGCAAGACGCTTGATCGTCGCGGCAATCCGCTGACGATCAAGCTGACCGGCCCGGTCGAAGCCTGGTACGAGGATCTGGGCGAAAACCCGCCGGTCGCCAGCAAGGGCTAAAATTCCTTCCGGCGCTGCCGTTCTTCAATATGTCCCGGCGATGATCTCGCCGATCGGGTCGCCATGGCGGCGCTTGCGTCCCGACTTCGCCTCGCTGTGTTCGGCGACCTGAGCCAGGCGTTCGCTGCCGAGATCAGGGACGGTGCCGGGCCTGGCATTGTAGATGAAGCCCGCGACCGGCCAGTGAGAGACGCCCAGGTTGTTGCTGGGAGCATACCAGATGCGCACCTCGCTCCAGTCGTTTTCCGGGGAGACGTCGAGCGCGGCGACATTGCGCTCGATCTTGCCGGGGTAGGACCAGTTGGCGTGGCTGAGCAGGATCGTGCGTGAATCGACGATCTTGCTGACTGTCGCGACATGGCCGAGGTGGGAATTGCCGTGCGGGCGGATCGCCATGACGGCGCCGACCCGCGGGGTATGGCCGCGCGCGTATTGGCCCTTGGCCTGCTTCCACCAGGTATGCGCGTCGCCATAGATCTGGATGCCCGAAAGCTGCCGGGCATAGGGGACGCACTGGAGGAGACCGGAGGTCTGGCTGCTGCCCGATACCGTGCGGCTGCTCGTGCCCTCGTCGCCCGAAATGATCCGGTCGATCGCGGAACTGGCGGTGGCCGGCGAGATCGCTATCGCGCAAGCCCCTAGGAATATTGCGTTTTTGAGACCTTTCATGCCGCCAGAAATAGGCGATTAGCGTTAGTAGGTTCCTGCAAATCAGGGTTAACAAAGTGGCAAGAAATTGCCGGCCAATTGCCGAATGCTTGCCAAACCCGCGGGAAATCCCCAAGCGGCTTCCATCATGCTCCCACAAGTCATCATTATCGGACGTCCCAACGTCGGCAAGTCCACGCTGTTCAACCGGCTCGTCGGCAAGAAGCTGGCGCTGGTCGACGACCAGCCCGGCGTCACGCGCGATCGCCGATTCGGCGATGCGGAGCTGCTGGGGCTGAAATTCCAGATCGTCGATACCGCCGGCTGGGAAGACGACGAAGCGGAAACGCTGCCCGGTCGCATGCGCATGCAGACCGAGGCCTCGCTGGAAACGGCCGATGTCGCGCTCTTCGTGGTCGATGCGCGCGCCGGGCTGACGCCGCTCGACGAGGAGATTGCCCAGTGGCTGCGCGCATCGCCGGTGCCGGTGATCGTGCTGGCCAACAAGGCAGAAGGCCGCGCGGGCGAAGGCGGGTTGCTGGAAGCTTACTCGCTCGGCCTTGGCGATCCTGTGGCGATTTCCGCCGAACACGGCGAGGGCATGGCGGATCTGTTCGAGGCATTGCTGCCGCATCTCGAACCGCTCCAGCCCAGCGAGGAAGACGAGAACGAAGAGGAATGGGAGTTCGATCCTACTTCCGTGCTCAAGCTCGCCATCGTCGGTCGTCCTAACGCGGGCAAGTCCACGCTGATCAACAGGCTGCTCGGCGAGGACCGGCTGCTCACGGGTCCCGAGGCGGGCATTACCCGCGATTCGATCGCGGTCGACTGGAACTGGACCGATCCCAAGACCGGCGAAACGCGGCAGGTGCGTCTGATCGACACCGCGGGCATGCGCAAGAAGGCGCAGGTTACCGAGAAGCTGGAGCGCATGGCCGTGGCCGATGCGCGCCATGCGATCGACTTCGCCGAAGTGGTCGTGCTGCTGCTCGATGCCACGCGCGGGCTGGAGCATCAGGACCTCAAGATCGCCTCGATGGTGCTCGAGGAAGGCCGCGCGCTGATGATCGCGATCAACAAGTGGGACGTGGCCGAGGACGCGAGCAAGCTGTTCAATGGCATCCGCGCCGCGCTCGACGAGGGACTCGCGCAAGTACGCGGGGTGCCGCTGCTGGCGGTCTCCGCGCGCACGGGCAAGGGGCTCGACGACCTGATCGCCGCTGCCTTCTCGATTCGCGAGGCCTGGAGTCGGCGCGTGCCGACTTCCGGGCTCAACCGCTGGTTCGACGATGCGCTGTCCGCCAATCCGCCGCCGGCGCCGGGCGGCAAGCGGATCAAGCTGCGCTACATCACCCAGGCCAAGACGCGCCCGCCGGGCTTCGTGCTGTTCGGCACCCGGCTCGACCTGCTGCCCGAAAGCTACAAACGCTACCTCATCAACGGCATCCGTCGCGAACTGGGTTTCGAGGCCGTGCCGATCCGGCTGACGCTGCGCTCGCCGAAGAACCCGTTCAGCAAGAAATGATTCTGCCGGGCTGACGCTTCCAGGCAGTGCGCGCCTTGCTCAGGCGTTGGCCTGCCGGGCAGGGGCCTCTGCCTGCGCCCAGTCGCCGCACCGGTCTGCAGCTTCGGTAATGGGCCATGCATCATAGGTGGGGGCCAGGGCGAAACGGCGGCAGAGCCCCGCGCCGGAGGGGTCGTGCTCGTCGAAGGAATCCCAGAAGCGGCAATGGGCGCAGGCCTGGGCCTTCGGTTTGCGGGCAAGACGGACCGGAAAAATGCTGCCCCACGAGACACTGACTACCGGGTCGGGCGTCGAGGGCTGGCCGGGATCAAATGGCCTGAATGAGGATGCGAGCGCGGCTGACGGCATGGGACCCTGTTTTTCCGAAGATTGGACAGGGAATTTCGCATTCAATGGTAGTTTTGAGCCTAACTTTTTTCCTTAACGCGAATACACGATTGGTGGAATTTGACGTTTTGAAAAGGTAAAAAGTTAGTATTGTCAGTTTCTTATGGGAGTCTTAGCGGCGTTTCGTTGCTCTCATGCAGGGCAAGCGTAGCAGCCGCGAGGGAGCGCAAGTTGCCGTGGGCCGCAGCTCAGGAAGGATGCGCGGCGGTCTCTTCGGTGGCTTCCGTCGAACTATCCGCTGCCGCCATCTCCGCCGCCATTGCCAGTTTGCGCTCGCGCTGCTGGTTCCACACCGCCATGAACAGCGCGGCAATGACCGGGCCGATAATGAAGCCGTTGAGGCCGAACAGTTCGAGTCCGGAGAGCGTGGAGATCAGGACGACGAAGTCGGGCATCCGGGTGTCGCGGCCGACCAGGATCGGGCGCAGCACGTTGTCGACCATGCCGATGATGAACACGCCGCAGAACACGAGGATCGCGGCCTTGCCCATCTCTCCCGTGGCGAACAGGTAGACCGCGACAGGGACCCAGACGAAGCCGGTGCCCACGGCGGGCAGCAGCGAGAGGAAGCCCATCAGGACACCCCAGATCAATGCGCCCTCGATGCCCAGCAGCGAGAACAGGATGCCGCCCACTGCACCCTGAACCACCGCGACCACCACGGTGCCGCGCATGGTGGCCCGCACCACGAGCAGGAAATGGTCGATCAGCGAATCGCGCGTGTCCCGGTTCAGCGGGAGCGATTCGCGCACGAGGTCGCCGTAACGCTGGCCGTCGCGCAGGAGGAAGAAGCTGAGGTAGAGCATCACGCCGAGACCGGCCATGAAGCTGAGGGCGCCCTGGCCGACTGACAGCAGCCGTCCGGCTACGGCCTGCAGCCCGGTGGTGATGCTGGAACCGAACTCGGCGCGCAGCTTCTCCAGGTCCGACAGGCCATACTGCGTGATGAAGCGCCGCACGCTTTGCGGCAGCGCGGACTGCAGGTCGTGCAGCATCGCGCCGATGTCGATCTGTCCGCTGGTGAGCTTCCCGTAGAGCGCCGTGGCCTCGTTCACGAGATTGATGCCCAGCAGGATCGTCGGCACGACGAAGACGGCTATCAGCAGGAGCAGCACCAGCGACGTCGCCAGATTGCTGTGCCCGCCCAGCCTGACCGACAGCTTCGCCGTCATCGGCTGGAACATGATGGCTGCGACCACGCCCCACAGCACGGCCCCGAAATAGGGTGCCAGCAGGTAGGCGAAGGCCAGGGTTATGAAGATGACGAGGGCGATGAAACCGCCGTCTTCGACCTCGAATGTACGCCTGCGCGGTGATTCCATGCCCGCTCCTTAGCACGAAACGCGCGTTTGCAATTGGTTCGTTCTGGCTTCCAGGCCGGTCCGACGAAAGCATGAGGCAGATCGACGGGTGCTTCCTGCCGGTCTGGATTTCGGAGCCAAAACAGGCGAGACACCTGCCATCACGCTATTTGCAGGAGTTTATTCCTTGCCAAGGATTTACCTTTCCCGTTTTGCCGCCGTCGCTTTCGTCGGCTCCGTATGTCTGGCCGTCCCGGGCGTTCTCGCGGCCGAGGATGCCGCCAGGCCCGACGGTCCCGAGCGGGCCTTCACGGCCGACGACCTGTTCAAGCTAGACGGCGCAACCGATCCGGAGATTTCGCCCGACGGATCGAAGATCGCCTATGTCCGTTCTAGCGCGGACATCATGACCGACAAGATCGTGCCGTCCATCTGGCTGGTCGACGTGGCATCCGGGGCGCAGCGCCCGCTGGTCACGGGGCCCGGCGCGCATTTCTCGCCGGTCTGGTCGCCGGACGGCAAGCGCCTCGCCTATGTGTCGAGCGACGGCACGGGGTCGCCGCAGCTCTACGTGCTGTGGCTCGATAGCGGTGCGAAAGTGAAAGTGACCGAACTGCCGGACAGCCCCGGCAACCTTGCGTGGTCGCCCGATGGCAAGCAGGTTGCCTATACCATGCGCGTGCCGGGCGAGCCGATGAAGTTGGGTTCGCAGCCTGCGGGGCGCCCCGAGGGGGCCAAGTGGGCGAAGCCGCTGCAGATCATCGACCGCGTGACCTATCGCTTCGACGGGGCTGGCTATCTCCCTGCGGGGTTCGATCACATCTTCGTCGTATCGGCCGAGGGTGGTGCGCCGCGGCAGGTCACGTTCGGCAATTTCGATGATGGCGGCCCGCTCTCGTGGAGTCCGGATGGGCGACGGATCGTCTTCAGCGCCAATCGCCACGCGGACTGGGAACGGGACATCAACAATTCGGAAGTCTACAACGTCGACGTGGCCAGCGGCGCGATCACCGCGCTGACCAGCCGCCAGGGTCCGGATGCGGCGCCCCGCCTTTCGCCTGATGGCAAGCACATCGCCTATGTCGGCTTCGACGACGTCAATCGTTCTTACGAGAACAACGACCTCTATGTGATGAACGCGGACGGCAGCGGCTCGCGGCTGCTGACGGCGAAGCTCGACCGTTCGATCGACGCGCTCGAATGGGCGGGCAACAATGCCATCTATGTCCGGTACGACGATCGCGGAGGCACCAGGGTCGCGCGGGTCGCTCTCGATGGTTCGATGAAGACCGTGGTCGAGGGGCTAACTGCCGGCGCACACTTCGATCGGCCCTATACGGGCGGCGCGTTCAGCGTCTCGAACGGCGGCAGGATCGCCTATACCGAAGGCACGACCAGCGAACCGGCCGATCTGTGGGTCAGCGCCGGCAGCAGCGGAAAGCGGCTGACTAACCTCAACGGTACGTGGATTGGCGCCAAGGCCATGGCGCCGGTGCGCAAGCTGCCCGTCACCGCGCCCGACGGCCGGGCGATCGACGCCTGGCTGGTGACGCCGCCGGGCCTCAAGCCGGGGCAGAAGGCGCCGCTCATCCTCGAGATCCATGGTGGTCCCAATGCCGCGTACGGTCCGACGTTCTCGACCGACTATCAGCTCTATGCCGCACACGGCTATGCGGTGCTCTACACCAATCCGCGTGGCAGCACGTCCTATGGTGAGGAATTCGCCAACCTGATCGACCGCGCCTATCCGGGCACCGACTATGACGACCTGATGGCCGCCGTCGATGCCGCGATTGCCGATGGTGTGGCAGACCCGGAGAACCTCTTCGTCACCGGTGGCTCCGGTGGCGGCGTGCTGACTTCGTGGATCGTGGGCAAGACCCACCGCTTCAAGGCGGCGGCGACGCAGAAGCCGGTGATCAACTGGATCAGCGAGGCGCTGACCATGGACGCGACGCCGTTCACCTCGCGCTACTGGTTCGACAAGAAGCCCTGGGAAGACCCCATGGCATACTGGAAGCGCTCGCCGCTCAGCCTTGTCGGCAACGTCAAGACGCCGACACTGGTGGTGGTCGGGTCCGAGGACTACCGCACGCCCGACAGCGAATCCGAGCAGTACTATGCGGCCCTGCAGATTCGCGGCGTGCCGACGGCGATGGTCAAGGTTCCCGATGCAAGCCATGGCGGCATCGCCGCGCGCCCGTCGCAATCGGCGGCCAAGGCTTCGGCGATCCTTGCGTGGTTCGACAAGTACCGGACCGACGGGAAGGCCGACGACGTGGCCCCCCGGGTCAGCGACTAGCGGCCAGTTCCTCCGCCAGCAGGGCTACCAGATCTGCTGCAGGCACGGGGCGGGAGAGGGGAGCACCCTGTCCTGCCCATTGTGCCCCGAAACCGCCTTCTCCGGCTGCCTTGGCCACGGCGTTGAGCGCCTTTCCAGCGTGATAGGCACGCGGATAGGCGGCAACGGGCGGAAGGCTGGCAGTATCGGCAAAGGTGGTGAAGCGATTGGCGAGGCAGCGGGCCGGGCGGCCCGAGATGGCGTCGAGCATGGTCGTGTGTTGCGCGGCCACTCCGGCAAGAGCGGTGCGGTAGGCCTCATCCGCGCTGCTTTCCGGGCAGGCCACGAAGGCCGTGCCGAGTTGCGCCGCGATGGCGCCAAGGTCGAGCGCGGCCCGAATTCCATGGCCGTCCATGATGCCGCCGGCGGCGATGACCGGCATTCCCGATCGCGATACCAGCAACCGCGTCAGCGCCATTGTGCCCAGGCGGTCGTCGGGGGCGGTGGGATCGAACATGCCGCGATGCCCGCCGGCTTCCCAGCCCTGGGCGACCAGTGCGTCGATTCCGGCCTCTTTCGCCAGCAGAGCCTCATCGGGCGAGGTCGCCGTTGCCAGCAGTACGCATCCGGCGCTCTTGAGCGCGGCGACGGCCCCGGCATCGGGCAGGCCGAAATGGAAACTGATGACCGGCGGGGCCAGATCCACCAGCGTCGAGAGCATTTCCGCGTTTCCGGAGAATGTTGGATAGATCGTTTCGAGCGCGATGGGCGGTTGCGCGCCGAACGCGGTGAAGAGCGGGCGCAGCGCATCGAGCCACGCGGCTTCCCGCGCGGGGTCGGTCCCGGGCGGGGCGTGGACGAAAAGGTTGACGTTGAAGGCCCGGTCGGTCGCGGCCCGCACTTGCGCTATGTCGCGCGCGGCGGCTTGCGGCGTCAGCGTGCCCACGGCGATCGAGCCCAGCGCGCCGGCATTGCTGACGGCGGCGGCCATGCCGGGCGTGGAAGTTCCCGCCATGGGGGCCTGAATCAACGGGACGGAAAGCTTCAGGCGCGCAACAAGGTCCATTGCCGGTTCCGCGCCGTCGGGATCAGTCTTCCGCGGGCTTGCTCTGGAGCTGGCAGTAGTTCTGCAGGCCCATGCGCGCGATCATGTCGAACTGCTTTTCGAGGAAGTCGATATGCTCTTCCTCGCTTTCCAGAATGCGCTCGAAGATCTCGCGGCTGACGTAGTCGCGCACCGCTTCGCAATGGGCGATGGCTTCCTTGAGCAGCGGCAGGGCGTCATGTTCGAGCGCGAGGTCCGCTTTCAGGATTTCCTCGACGCCTTCGCCGATCCTCAGCTTGCCCAGAGCCTGGAAGTTGGGGAGCCCTTCGAGAAACAGGATGCGGTCTGCGAGCGCATCGGCATGTTTCATCTCGTCGATCGACTCGTGGCGTTCGTATTCGGCGAGCTTCTTGATCCCCCAGTTGTCCAGCATGCGGTAATGCAGCCAGTACTGGTTGATGGCCGTCAGCTCGTTGAACAGCGCCTTGTTGAGGAAATCGATGACTTGCTGGTCGCCCTGCATAGCGCAGCTCCTGTGACTTGGGGGGCGGAGTATGCGTTCAGGGCTCTGTCAATTCAAGTCAGGCGGCAGCGGCAATCGCCATTCCGACTTCGGTTGCTTCTTCCGAGATGATTTCTTCCGCCTCGTCCAGGCATTGGCGGCACTGGGGGGTGTGCCCAAGGGCCGCATAAATGGCCTCGGCATTGCCCGCGTAGCGCCGCGCGGCGGCGCGAAAATCCTTTTCGCGGATGGCATTGCAGATACATACGTACATAGGCGAATCCTCTTGCCTACCACTATACCTAACTGCGAATGGATCGCAATAGCTTTTGCGACTCGTTATCAAAGATGGTTGGGAAGTGCCTTGCGCTCGATCAAGGAACGCCACAGCCATTCGAGCGGCCCGCGCCGGAAGCGGCGGAGCCATGGCGTGCTCCAGCCCAGCATCAGTGCCCAGCCCGCAAGAACGAATAGCCACTGTGCGGCGGGAGGCACGGTGCCGAACAGGCTTAGCCCCCAGCCGTAGAAGGCGAAGGTCATGGTCAGGCTGGTGAGGATGTAGTTGCTGAAGGCCATGCGCCCTGCCGCGATCAGCCTGCGGCCGAGGGGCGTGGGGGCGAGCTTCGGGGTGGCCAGCACCAGCAGCGCGGCATAGCCGCAGCCGCACAGCAGGTGGGGCATGGCCATGCCCCAGACCAGCGCCGCATGCATGGCGACCGGCGGAAAGTGGCGCGGCCAGGCCCAGCCAAGGAACATGGCGGTGAGCGCAAGGCCGGTGATGGTGCAGGTCACGCCGACGGCAACCAGCTTGCGACGGGGCAGCGCGCCGGAAAAGAAGCCGCGGCGGTAGAGCACCATGCCCAGCAGCATCAGCGGCAGGGTCTCGAAGAAATTGCCGAAGACCATCTGGATCTGCCAGAACGGCCGCTGGCCGAGCTTGACGAGGATCAGGCCGACGAAGCCGAGGTGGCTTTCCCGCATTTCCTCGGCCGCCCAGTCGCGGAGCGGCTCCAGCCATTCGGAGACCATCCGAACTTGCGCGGCCGATGCGGTGCCATGGCGGATGGCGTTCTCTGCACCGATCGCGGGGGCAAGGCCGAACAGGCCCCACAAGTGCCAGGCGTAGTAGAGGCCGAGCGCGATGACGAGCAGCGCGCGGTTGCCCAACGGTCGCAGCAGCAGCGCAGCGAGCCCGCACACGGCATAGAGGAACAAGATATCGCCCCACCATAGCAGCAGGTAGTGCAGTCCGCCCAGCAGGATCAGCCAGAACAGCCGGCGCGCCTGCAGCACATCGCCGTCGCGCCCGGCCGCCTCGGCGCGCTCCCAGAACAGGATAAGCCCGGCGCCGAACAGCAGCGAGAACAGCGCCCGCATCTTGCCCTCGAAGAACAGGAAGGAAAGCGCGAAGGCAGCCTCGTCCGCCGGGGCGACCGGATGGGGCAGGTTTGGCGAGGTCAGCGAAGCCATCGGCCCCGCGAAACCGGAGATGTTGATGGCCAGAATGCCGAGGACGGCGACGCCGCGGATCAGGTCGAGCGAGGCCAGCCGCGGCGACGACGCGGCGAGCGCTTCCCGATCCGGTGCGGGGTCATGCAAGGGAGCCGGCCCCGGTCAGTCCCGCACGGCCAGGCAAGTGTAGCCGCTCGCAGAGAGGCGGGAGCAGGCGGCGCTGGCGGCGGCCTGGGAGGCGAAGCCCCCGGCCTGCAGCTTGGTCAGCCTGCCGGCGGGCACCAGCAGCTTGGTGCGACCGGTGAGTTCGGGCCGGTTGCGCAGTTTCGTCCACAGCGCCTCGGCGTTGCGGGCGACGCCGAAGGCGCCGAGCTGCACGCGCCATGGGCCTGACGCGGGGGCGGCCGGCGCCGATGCCCTGGGCTCCGGGTGGACGGGCGTCGGCTTGGGAGTGGAGGCAGGGCTGCCCATCGCGACCGATGGCGAAGCGGCGCGGGTATAGTCGGCGCCGGCTGTGGCTGGGCTGTCGTTGCCTGCGACGCGCATGGCTTCGGCAACGGCCCGTTCCGCTGACACGACTTCCGGCGCCTTCGGGGGGGTGTCTGCGACTTGCGGTCCCCGTGTATGCGGCGGGGTCGTCGGCGCGCCCAGTTCGGCCGCGGTGGCGAGGCGGGTCCGCGTGGCTTCGGCATCGGCGGCGAGCTGGGTGGAAAGGATCACGCTCTTCTGGCGATCGGCGAGCGGTATGTGTTCGTCCATCTTCGCCAGCGCACGCGCCGCCTGCGGCATTCCGGCCTGGCTGGCGAGGGTTTCGAGCGCATAGGCGCGGATCCAGTCTTTCTCCGCAAGGTCGCCGTTGAAGTGGGCGACGCCGAGAATGTACTGCGCGTTGGGATCGCCCCGCGCCGCAGAGGCCTTGATATAGGGCATGGCCTTTTCCCGCTCGCCGCCCTGGAACAGCAGCAGGCCATAGATGTCGGCGGCCTGCAGATGTCCGTGGCTGGCCGCCTCGCCATAGAGTTTCTTGGCCTTTTCCGGATCACGCGGGACGCCGCGGCCAAGCGTGTAGGCCTGGGCGAGGTTGAACTGCGCATCGGGATCGCCCCGGTCCGCGAGCGGCTTCCATTGCTTTACGGCGGCATCATAGTCGCCTGCGGACCATGCATCTATGCCGCCCTTGACGTCGGCCCGGGCGCTGGCGGCGGGCAGGGCGCACGCGACGGCGGCAAGGCTGCAGAGGCAGAAAACCGGCAGAAATTTTTTCACGTCCATCATGCCCCGTTTGCGCCTCGTGATTGCTGAAATGGTAACCGAAAGTCCGCCGTTTCGCCCACAGCGACCAGAGGAGTGGTACGTAACCGGACGCGAAACCTTGTTACCAGAAATGGTAAATCCAGCCTTACCATACCCCGCCGAACCAAGTCCGGTCGCCATGTTAGCGCAGTTTTTCAGGGCTCCAACGATTAACTCAAAATTAGGAACGATCTGCGAATTTCTCCCTCGGATTGTTGAATTTACCCGTAGTTTTCTTTGGGGGACATGGTTTGCGCGTACTAGCATTGGCATCGCAAAAGGGTGGTTCGGGGAAGACGACCCTGTCTGGCCACCTTGCTGTTCAGGCCCAGCGCGCCGGCGCCGGGCCGGTGGTCCTCATCGACATCGACCCGCAGGGGTCGCTGGCCGACTGGTGGAACGAGCGTGAGGCGGAATTGCCTGCCTTCGCGCAGACGACCGTGGCACGGCTTGCCAACGACCTGCAGGTGCTGCGCCAGCAGGGCTTCAAGCTCGCGGTCATCGACACGCCGCCGGCGATCACCATGGCGATCCAGAGCGTCATTTCGGTGGCCGAACTGATCGTCGTGCCGACGCGTCCGAGCCCGCATGACCTGCGCGCCGTGGGCGCGACCGTCGATCTGTGCGAGCGTGCGGGCAAGCCGCTGCTGTTCGTCGTCAATGCGGCGACGCCCAAGGCGCGCATTACCGCTGAAGCCGCCGTTGCGCTTTCGCAGCACGGCACAGTGGCGCCGGTCACGCTGCACCAGCGCACGGACTTCGCGGCCTCGATGATCGACGGGCGCACCGTGATGGAAGTCGATCCCAAGGGGCGTTCGGCCAACGAAGTCGTGGCCCTGTGGAACTACGTCGCCGACCGGCTCGAGCGGAACTTCCGCCGCACGGTGTTCTCGGTGCCGTCCTCCTCCGGTCAGCACGTGATGCAGGGTTCGGTTCGCCCCGTCGGCGGCTTCGGTCGCCGCGTGGCGGGTTCCTGAGGCGAGGCTCGACATGAGCGAGAACCACGCTTTCGCCTCGCTTTCGCCGAGGCTGCTGGCCCGCAAGGGCGGGGCCAAGCCCGCCATGCGCAGGCAGGATACGTCCAAGTTCATGAGCGGCGGCGGCGCTGTGGCGCATGCAGAGGACCTCGGCTGGAACGACTGGGGGCAAGGTCACGATGACAATCGGGAACAGGGAGCTTCTCCCGCGTCCGCTCCGGTTGCGCCAGCCGCACGGTCCGTTCCGGCGCCGGTCACCAAGCTGGTGCCGGCGACGAAGGAGCCCGGGCAGCCCGTGTCTGAACAGGCTGCTCCCGAACAGGCGGTGCCGGAAGTGCTGCGGCAGATCGAGCAGATTGCCTGGCGCATCAACCAGGTCGTCGTGCCGCACAACCCGGTCCTTCCCGAGGGCCGCCGCGCGGCTTTCACATTGCGTCTCGATGCGGAGCGGCATTTCCGCCTCAAGATGGCGGCCGTGGTCCTTAATCGCAGCGCGCAGGTCCTCGTGACCGAGGCGCTCGACAAATACTTGTCCGAGGTTCCGGAAATCGCGCAGCTGCAGGGCACCGCGAAGAAGCATAGCTGACCTTGGCTGCCGGAAAGAGATTCAGGGGGAATACGTCCGATGGAACGCTTCAACACTCACGCCAGAACCGCGGGTCTTACCGTCTGCACCGCGATGGCGGCCGTGCTGCTGGCCGGTTGTGCGAGTCAGATGCCGATCGCCAGTTCCGGCCAGCCGGCGGTGTCGCCCGAGAGCGCCGATGCGCAGCTCGATCTGCGCGTGGCCAAGGCGGAGCAGCGGGTTGCCAAGTCGCCGCGCGATGCCTCGGACCGTGTCGATCTGGCGCAGTCCTACCTCGCGGCGGGCCGCTTCGACGCGGCGGCAAGTTCGTTCCAGGACGCCATCAGCCTGGGTGAAGACAATGCGCGCATCGGCCTTGGTCTGGCGCTGGCCTACATCGGTACGGGACGTAATGCCGAAGCGATGACTGTGCTGGCGCGCTGGCGCAACGACATTCCGGTGAGCGACCTTGGCCTTGCCATTGCCCTGGCCGGGCAGCCCTCGCAGGGCGTGGCGCTGCTCTCCGATGCAGTGCGCGGCGGTGAAAGCGATGCCAAGACCCGCCAGAACCTGGCCTATGCCTATGCCCTGAGCGGCCGCTGGGCCGAAGCACGGGTGATCGCGTCGCAGGATGTGCCTGCCGATCGCCTCGACGCCCGCATGGGCGAATGGGCGGCCCGCATTCGTCCCGAACAGTACCAGATGCGCGTTGCAGCCCTGCTGGGCGCGCCCGTGCGGGCCGACGTCGGCCAGCCCGCTGCGCTGACGCTCGCCGATTCCGCATCGAGCGTGGCCGTGACGGAAACGCCCGCTCCCGTTGCGGCAGCCGAACTGCCGGCGGTCGCGGAGGATGCCCCGGTCGAAAAGGTCGCCGCCAATACGGTTCCTGCCGCGCCTGCCGACGATCGTCACGTGCACGAAGCGACGCTGGCCCGAGACGAGGACACAGCACCGGTTGCGGCCTCGCTGGCCACGAGCGCTGCCGAGGCGCCGCAAGCCGCGAGCGTCAAGTTCGTTTCCCAGCCGCAGGTCCAGCCGCTCGGCGAAGCTCGCAGCGCCTATGTCGAAGCGCCCGCGAAGGGCACGCATCTGGTGCAGCTCGGCTCGTTCCGTTCACTCGAAGGCGCCAAGCGCGCCTGGGGCATCTTCGTGGCGCGCAACCCCGCGCTCAAGGATCACAAGATGCGCATCACCGAGGCCGACGTGCGCGGCCAGCGCTACTTCCGCGTCGCGGCCGAAGGCTTCGACCGCAGCGCGGCACGCTCGCTGTGCTCCAGCGTCCGTGAGCGCGGCGACGGCTGCTTCGCCTACGTCAAGACGCGCGCCTTGCCCGGCGCGGTGCCCGGCAGCGCCCAGACCGGCGCGATGCTGGCCAAGCTCTGAGTTCAGTTTCAACCCGTTCCATGTGAACCTTGCACGGCCTTCGTCCTTCGGGACGAGGGCCGTTTTTTCGTCAGGCTGGGCGGACTTTCTTGGTGCGTACCGTCACGCCGCCCTTGAACAGGGCAAGGACGCGGCCCTGTACCGGCTGCTTGTCGAAAGGCGTGTTGCCCGCGCTGGCGGCCATCTTGTCCGAATCGACGATCCACGGCCGGTCCGGATCGACCACGGCGATATCGGCTTCGGCGCCCACGGCTAGACGTCCGGCATCGGCACCGAGCAGGCGAGCCGGGTTGGCTGCCAGCAGGTCGAAGGCGCGACCGATCGGGATCACCCCGTCGCGTACCAGATTGAGCGTGAGCGGCAGCAGTGTTTCCGCGCCCGCCATGCCGGGGGCCGAATCGGCGAAAGGCAGGCGCTTGTCCTCCGGGCCGCGCGGATCGTGGCCCGAGCCGATCACGTCGATCGTGCCGTCGGCGACAGCGGCGATCACGGCCTTGCGGTCGTCTTCAGAGCGGAGCGGGGGCGAGAGGTGGGCGAAGGTGCGGAACTGGGCGACGGCAAGGTCCGACAGCATGAAGTAGGCGGGCGAGACGCCGGCCGTCACCTTCAGCCCGCGCACCTTGGCGGCGCGGACCAGATCGAGCCCGGCGGCGGTGGTCACGTTGCGGAAATGGATCGCCGCACCGGCCAGCTCGGCCAGCGCGATGTCGCGGGCGATCGCCAGCGCTTCGGCCTTGGCCGGTGCGCTCGGCAGGCCGAGGCGGGTGGCCATCTCGCCCGAGGTGGCAACCGCCTTGCCGACGATCCCGCCGTCCTCGGCGTGCGCGATGACGGTCAGGCCCAGCATCGCGGTGTAGTGCAGCAGGCGCAGCATCGTGCCCGAATCGCCGATCCAGCGGCGGCCGGTGGCCACGGCGCGGGCCCCGGCCTCGCGCATCAGCGCGATCTCGGCCAGCGCTTCGCCTTTCAGCTCGCGCGTCGCGCCTGCCAGCGGGTGGACCCAGAAGTCCGGCTTGCCCGACTGGGCTGCGAACCGCACGCGCGAGGGTATGTCGAGCGGGGTGTTCTGGTCCGGCATCAGCGCCGCGCGGGTGATGCCGCCGAAGTGGAACGCGGGCTTGTCGATCTCGAACACGCCCAGATCGACGAGGCCCGGCGTCACCAGCTTGCCTGCAGCCTCGAACACGAGGTCGCCCGGCTGCGGCGTGACATCGGGGCCGATGGCCGTGATGAAGCCGTCTTCGGAGCGGATCGCGCCGGGCACGATCTCGCCGCCGGGCAGCAGCAGGCGGCCGTTGGTGACAGTCAGCGGTGCGTGCGTGTTCATGCCCAGCCCTCCGCCTTGCGGCCCCGCCGGGTCAGCACGTCCAGACAGGCCATGCGGATGGCGACGCCCATTTCCACCTGCGTGGTGATCTGCGAGCGTCCGGCAAGGTCCGCCACGTCGCTTTCGATCTCGATGCCCCGGTTCATCGGACCGGGGTGCATGACGAGCGCGTCAGGCTGCGCCTTGGCCAGGCGTTCCATCGAAAGCCCGTAAAGATGGCGGTATTCGCGCGGGGAGGGGATGAACTGCCCCTCCATGCGCTCCATCTGCAGGCGCAGCATCATCACCACGTCCGCGCCTGTGAGCGCGGCGTCGAAATCGTGGAACACCTGCACGTTCATCCGCTCGATGTCCGCTGGCATCAGCGCGGGCGGCGCGCAGACGCGCACGTCGGCACCGAGCGAGGTGAGGCACAGGATGTTGGAGCGGGCGACGCGGCTGTGCAGGATGTCGCCGCAGATGGTGACGCGCAGCCCGTTGAACGCGCGCTTGGCGTGGCGGATGGTCAGCGCATCGAGCAGGGCCTGAGTCGGGTGCTCGTGCTGCCCGTCACCGGCGTTGAGCACCGGACAATCCACCTTGTCGGCGATGAGCTGCACCGCGCCCGAGCTGGCATGGCGGATGACAATGGCATCGGCGCGCATGGCGTTGAGCGTCATCGCCGTGTCGATCAGCGTTTCGCCCTTCTTCACGCTGGAGGTGGCCACCGCCATGTTGACGACATCGGCGCCCAGCCGCTTGCCCGCGATCTCGAAGCTGAGCAGCGTGCGCGTCGAGTTTTCGAAGAAGGCGTTGATGATGGTGAGGCCGGAAAGCACCTCGCGGTGCTTTTGCGCGTTGCGGTTCAGCTCCACCCACTGTTCCGCCTCGTCGAGCAGGAACCATATCTCGTGCGGAGCGAGCCCGGCGATTCCCACGAGGCCGTTGTGCGGGAAGGCCGCGGCGCCTTCCGGATAAGTGTATTCTGGCGAGATCATTGGAGACAGTGCCTTAAGCGGCCCTGTCGCCGGGCTCAAGCCAATTCGCGCGCTCCCTTTCATGCCGGCGGCCCTGCAGCTATGAAGTTGCTGGAAAGGCAGGTGACTCCATGAAATTCGCGAGCAAGATCTGGAAGCTGCTGGTCGGTATCAAGGATGCCCTGGCGCTTCTGTTCCTGGTCCTGTTCTTCAGCGCGATGTACGTCGTGCTTTCCGTCCGTCCTTCGGCGGGGTATGTGGAGAAGGGCGCTCTGCTGCTCGATCTCGACGGCGTCGTTGTCGAGGAAAAGAGCGACGTCGATCCGCTGGACGTGCTGATTGCCGGCGAGGCGCCGACCCGCGAATTCCAGGCGCACGACATCGAGCGCGCGCTGCGGCTGGCGGCGAAGGACGAGCGGGTCAAGGTGGTCGTCCTCGATCTCTCGCGCTTCATGGGCGGACGGTTCGTTCACCTGAAGGAGATCGGGGCGGCCATGGACGCGGTGCGCAAGGCCGGAAAGCCGGTGCTTACCTTTGCCCCTGTCTATCTCGACGATGGCGTGCAGCTTGCCGCGCATTCGAGCGAGGCCTGGCTCGATCCGATGGGCGAGGCTTTCGTCGCCGGGCCGGGCGGCAACATGAATTACTACAAGGGCCTGATCGACCGCCTCAAGATCAATGCCCATGTCTACCGCGTGGGCACCTACAAGAGCTTCGTGGAGCCCTATCTGCGTTCCGACATGTCGCCCGCGGCGCGCAAGGCTTACGAGGACGTCTACGGTGCGTTGTGGGATGCTTGGAAAGCGGACGTGAAGAAGGCGCGGCCCAAGGCGGATTTCGACAAGCTGGCCTCCGATCCGGTCGGGGCGATGAAGGCCGCCGGCGGGGATTTTGCCAAGGGTGCCAAGGCTGCCGGCGTGGTCGACAGGCTTGGCGACAAGACCGAATTCGATCAGCGGGTGGCCAAACTGGCCGGCAAGTCCAGCGACGATGACGACCTGCCCTACGCACACACGAGCCTTGCCACCTGGCTTGCCGCCAATCCCGAAAAGAAGCCCGGAAAGGCGATTGCGGTGGTGACCGTTGCCGGAGAGATCGTCGATGGCGATGCCGGTCCGGGCAAGGCGGGCGGCGACCGCATCGCCAAGCTGCTCGATGACAATATCGACGAGGGGTACAAGGCGCTCGTGGTCAGGATCGATTCGCCAGGCGGTTCGGCGACGGCCGCCGAGCGCATCCGCCGCGCGATCCAGCGCTGGCGCGATGCCAAGATCCCGGTCGTCGTCTCGATGGGCAACATGGCGGCCAGTGGCGGCTACTGGGTTTCGACCCCGGCGCAGAAGGTCTTTGCCGAGCCGGCCACGATCACCGGGTCGATCGGCGTCTTTGCGGTGATTCCCAGTTTCGAGAAGACGCTGGCCGATTTCGGCGTGACCAGCGACGGTGTGCGCACGACGCCGCTATCGGGTCAGCCGGACATCTTCGGTGGCTTCACTCCCGAACTCAACGACCTGCTCCAGTCCACCGTAGAGAATACCTACGGCAAGTTCATCGACCTCGTTGCCAAGGCTCGGGGGCGTACGCCGGAGCAGATCGACGCGGTGGCGCAGGGGCGCGTCTGGCCGGGCGCGGAAGCCCGCGAACTCGGGCTGGTCGACGAGATGGGCGATCTTGATGCCGCGCTGGCCTATGCGGCCAAGGCAGGGGGCGTGGGCAACGAAAAGTGGCACGCGCAATACCTGCGCAAGGCCCCGGACGCCTTCAGTACGTTCATCGCCGGGCTGGAAACCCGGCCGCGGGACGATGCATTGGCGCATGACTTCGCCGGCCTCGTCGCCGCGCGCCAGCGGGCGCAGGCGGGCAGGGCGCTGGGGCAGCTGGAAAACCTGCTGGGGACGCGGGGCGTGCAGGCCTATTGCCTGGAATGTCCGCCGCTGCCGGGACAGGGCGTCAGGCCTAAGGATCTGTCGCTGGTGCGGGGGCTGTTGCAGCTCACCCGCTAGCGATCAGTCCAGCGGCGGCATTTCCGCCGGGCCGGTGTCGGGCTGGTCGAAGTCGGGCGCGTCGGGTTCTGTCTCGGGCGGCGAGGCGGGTTCGCCCGGTTCGCTGGGCTGAACGGGAACTTCGGCAGGCACGCCACCGGGATTGTCGTCGGGCTGGGTCGCCATGATTACCTCTGTTTAAGAGCGTTTTTTCCTACGTGGGCGCAATTGCGGCGTCCCGCAAGGGGGCAAGGGGCTGTCCCGGCCGTCGCGGCGCTTGCCCTTTTCCGCGCGACCTTATAAGGGCCCGTCCCTTGAGTTTCAGGCTTCATCCAAGCGGGCGTGGCGGAACTGGTAGACGCGCCAGATTTAGGTTCTGGTATCGAAAGATGTGGGGGTTCGAGTCCCTTCGCCCGCACCAGACCGCTGCCTGAGAGAGGGTGAGCCAAGAAAATCGGCCGGAAAGGCCCCGAGAATCGCATAGGAAGGCATCGAAATGCAGATCGTCGAAACCACCAACGAGGGCCTGAAGCGCGCCTACACGGTGACCATTCCCGCCAAGACCATCTCAGAGCGCGTCGAAGGCGAAATCAAGAAGATTGCCCCGCAGGTCCGTATGCCCGGCTTCCGCCCCGGCAAGGTGCCCGCGAACCTCGTGAAGAAGATGCACGGTGAGGCGATCCATCAGGACGCGCTCAACACCTCGATCCGCGAGGCGATGGACAAGCTGGTTTCCGACAACGCGCTGCGTCCGGCCATGAACCCCGACGTGTCGCTGGGCGAAGGCTACGAGCAGGGCAAGGACGCCGAGCTGACCGTCAGCCTCGAAGTGCTCCCGCAGATCGAAGCGCCTTCGCTGGAAGGTCTCAAGCTGGAAAAGCTGACCGTTCCGGTTGCCGAGGACAAGGTCGATGAAGCCGTCGAGCGCATCGCCTCGCAGCAGCAGCGTTTCGAGACCAAGGACGGCGCGGCCGAGGATGGCGATCAGGTCATCTGTGATTTCACCGGCAAGCTCGACGGCGTCGAGTTCGAGGGTGGCAAGGCCGAGAAGCAGCCGATTGTGATCGGCTCGGGCAACCTGATCCCCGGTTTCGAGGAACAGCTCGTTGGCCTGAAGGCGGGCGAAGAGCGCGTCATCACCGTGACTTTCCCCGAGGAATACCAGGCCGCGCATCTCGCCGGCAAGGAAACCACCTTCGACATCGTCGCCCACGAGATCAAGGCACCCGCCGAGAGCAAGATCGACGACGATTTCGCCAAGGAACTGGGTCTCGAGAGCCTCGAACAGCTGCGTGGCCTGCTCAAGGGGCAGCTCGAGCAGGAAACCGCCGGCCTCACCCGCACGGCGATGAAGCGCTCGCTGCTCGACCAGCTGGCCGCCGGCCATGATTTCGACGTGCCGCCGACGATGGTCGAGGCCGAGTTCTCGCAGATCTGGCAGCAGCTCACCCACGAAGCCAGCCACGAGGAAGATCCCGAGGCCGCGCTGAAGGAAATCGAGGCGGAGAAGGACGATTACCGCAAGATCGCCGAGCGTCGCGTGCGTCTGGGCCTGCTCCTGTCGGAAATCGGTCAGGCCAACGGCGTGGAAGTCACACAGCAGGAAATGTCGATGCTGGTTTCGCAGGCGGCGCAGCAGTACCGCCCGGAAGATCGTCAGCGCTTCATGGAATACGTCGCCAACGATCCGATGATGGCCGCCCAGCTGCGCGCGCCGCTCTATGAGGACAAGGTCGTCGACTTCCTGATCGAGAAGGCCGAAGTCACCGAGCGTGAAGTGACCGCCGAGGAACTGCAGGCCGCGATCGAAGCCGACACCGAAAGCGAAGCGGCCAAGCCGGCTGCCAAGAAGGCGCCTGCGAAGAAGGCTCCCGCCAAGAAGGCCGAGGCTGACGAGGGTGAGGCCGAGGCCAAGCCGGCCGCCAAGAAGGCGCCTGCGAAGAAGGCTCCCGCCAAGAAGGCAGCTGACGAGGGTGAGACCGAGGCCAAGCCGGCCGCCAAGAAGGCGCCCGCGAAGAAGGCTCCGGCCAAGAAGGCCGCTGACGAGGGCGAGGCCGAGGCCAAGCCGGCTGCCAAGAAGGCGCCTGCGAAGAAGGCTCCCGCCAAGAAACCGGCGGCTGCCAAGACCGAAGACTGATCTCTTCAGGTCATACGAGACCCGAAAGGCCCGGCGCGTTGCTCGCGTCGGGCCTTTCTGATTCCGGCGGGTGGGACGGTCAGTCTTCCGTCGGGAGGAGGGGGCGGTCGCTGGCGACCCAGCCGTCGCCCACGCGGTAGAGCGTGATCGACCGGATGGCGAAGCCGCTTTGCCGGATGTGCTCCAGAACGCTGGTTTCGTCGAAGCGCCTGGTGGTGTCGTGTTCGGCCCAGAAGAGGTTGGGGCACGTCGCGGACAGCGCGCGGGACGATGCCGGCGCGATGTGGAAGCCAAGGCGCGTTGCGATGCGCTTGTAGGCCCAGGGCGCCACGTACCGGTTGTCCGCCGGTGACATGGCCATGACGTCCGCGTTCCAGAAGTCATCGGTGTGCACGGTTGTCTGCGGGCAGCTCGCCACGGTGCGGGCGATCAGCCTGCCGGTCCCCATCCAGCTGTTGAGAGCGGCAACCTTGCGGGCATTGTCGGCGAGCGCAAGAAGGCTGACGGCGAGCGCGAGGAACAGCAGGGGCACTTCGACCCGGCGTGGCAGCGCGCTCAGCAGGCGCGTACAGGCGGCGGCCATCACGAAGGCGACGGTGCCCACGGCGGCGGTGAGGTACTTCTCTATGATGACCGGCCGGATCAGGTGGATGCCCATGAGCAGGGCAAAGGCGAGGCAAAGGCCCACGCCGGCCAGCAGGCATAGCTCCAGCAACTCGGGGACCTTCCGGGTACGCAGAACGTCGCGGCACAGCAGCACGGTACCGGCCACGCTGCCGAGCAGGATCAGCGGGTTGGCCTCGAGAGTGCGCTGCACGGCATATTCCATGGAATAGCGGGCCGAATTGAAGCCTCCGGCAATCCAGAAGACCTGCGTGTTCTGTTCCCAGTGCGAAAACTGGAGCGCCGTGACCGACAGGAAGACCACGCCCGCCGCGATCGGCGCCGGGAACAGAGCGCGCAGCCGCTCCCGGTCCCGGCGAAGCAGCGCCACGGTCAGAAACGGCACGATGAACGCGCCGCTGAACAGCGTGGTGATGATGTGGGTGTTGAACGCCACGAGCACGGTCAGGGCATAGACGGCTTGCCTGCTCCACTCGCCTTTCGAGGGAGAGAGCCAGATGCTCGCCAGCGTGAGGGACAGCAGCGCGCCCGCACATAGCGAGGTGAAGTACGAGCGAAGCTCGGTGCCGGAATGCATGGTCCAGTGGTTGGCGGTCAGCAGCAGCACCATGATGGCGGCGGGCGCGCGGAGCCGCGCCTCGCCGCGGACGACGAGCCAGCCTCCCAGCACGGCCACGGCGGCGACCGCCAGGTTGACCAGCCGATGGGGCTCGATCGCGCCCATCCAGGCGGTGGCGCGCATCAGCATGTAGAAGAACGGCGGATGGTTGTCGGCCAGCCAGCTCGTCGTGAGCGCCTCGAACCAGCCCGGGCCGGGCCGGGTCACGTATTGCGTATAGAATTCATCGTACCATGGTCCTCGCTCGAAGGCGGTCCATGTGATGGCGATGACCAATGCCGCCAGCGCAATCGTGACAGCTGCCATGCAGGGGGCGTTGTGCGCGCTTTCGTCGTGATCGAACATTGGGCGCCGCAATACTACCCATGCGCAAATATTTCGTGAAACCGCGCAGAAAGCGCTCGGGCACGCTTCCTGACGTATCGGAGCGCTTTCTGCGCGGCAGCTGGCTCTACTGGTGCCAGTCCTGGAAGGACGGCGGCGAAAGCGGCGCGGTGCGGGCGCGTTCGTAGGCGGCGCCGATCCGCAGGACTTTTGCGTCCTGCCACTTGCCCGCCATGAACGACAGGCCCACCGGCAGCCGTTCCACTTGTCCCATCGGCACGCTGAGATGCGGATAGCCGGAAATGGCCGCCAGCGATCCCGCGCCGACGCGCATGAAGTGATCGCCGTTGACGAGGTCTATGGGCCAGGCCGGGCCGGTGGTCGGCGCGACGAGCACATCGACGCGGTTTGCCGTCATGAGCCGGTCTATCCCTTCTGGTCCGGCAAGACGCTGCGCATTCTCCAGAGCCTTGCGGTAGGCCTCGGTGTCGGTTGCCGCGAACGCTTCCTCGAAAGTTTCCTGGCCGTACCAGCGCAATTCCTCGTCCGCGTGAGCGTTGTCGAAAGCGATCAGGCCGGCAAGGTCGCGGGCAGGGGGCACGCCGGGCAGGTCGGCGAGGTAGGCGTCGATGCCCTCGCGGAACTCGTAGAGCAGCAGGGTGTTTTCATCACGCCACATGGTTTCGTCGGGTTCGTAGTCGATCTCCACGATTTCGGCGCCCGCCCGCTTCATGTCGGCGACGGCCCGGTCGAACAGCGCAAGGACGCCGGGCAGCTTTCCGGCCTGCTTGCGCAGGACGCCGATGCGCACGCCTTTGAGGGTGGCTTCGGCAAGACCCTTGGTGAAATCGACGGCGTGTCGGTCCGCCTCGGCAGTGGCCGCATCCGCGGGATCGCTGCCGGCCATGGCGGTCAGCAGCAGGGCCGCGTCGTGCACGTTCGCCGTCATCGGCCCTGCCGTGTCCTGGGTGGCGCTGATCGGCACGACGTAGGTGCGGCTGACGAGGCCGACCGTCGGCTTGAAACCGACCACGCCGTTGACCGATGCGGGGCAGGTGATCGAGCCGTTCGTCTCGGTCCCCACCGCTGCCCAGGCGAGCCCGGCCGCGACTGCCGCGCCGCTGCCCGCCGAAGAGCCGCATGGGCTGCGGTCGATGGCGTGGGGATTGCGGGTCTGGCCGCCCACGCCGCTCCAGCCGCTCGATGAGCGGTCGCCGCGGAAGTTGGCCCATTCGGAAAGGTTGGTCTTGCCAAGGATCACCGCACCGGCCTTGCGCAACCGCGCGACCAGCGGGGCATCGCGCCCGGTCATGTTGTCCTTGAGCGCGAGGCTCCCGGCGGTGGTGGCCATGTCGCGCGTTTCGATGTTGTCCTTGACCAGGACCGCGCGGCCCGCCAGCGGCGCGCTTGCCGGCGCTTCGCTGGCGATCTCGGGCGCGATGGCAATCACTGCGTCGAGACGGGGGCCGGCATCGTCGATCGCCTCGATCCGTTCGAGATAGGTCTGCGGACTCTCCTGCGCGGCTGCCGCTCCCGGCAAGGCGATGGCGATCGCCGCTCCGACCGCGAGCCATTTCCCCTGTGATCTGTTCATATCTACCCGATTCCCGTTCGTATTGGCGACCGGACGAAACCTGCGCTGCAGTGCACAAAACTGCAACAGGCGAGAGCCCCAGGGCAGGGGCAGGGTGGGCGATTTTCCCCGTTTGGGGCACCGATTGTCCGAAACGCGACAACGATTGAAGGGTTAATGCTCTTGAACATCGTGGATTGGCACGCGACATAGGCCCTGCAAACTAGAAGAGGACTCCCATGCTCGACCTGTTTGGCGCTTCGGGCGCCCAAGGAAAGTTCACTACCGATCCCGTGACCGGCGCGCTGGTGCCGATGGTTGTCGAGCAGACCAGCCGCGGCGAGCGCAGCTTCGACATCTACTCGCGCCTCCTTCGCGAACGCATCGTGTTCGTGACCGGTCAGGTGGAAGATCACATGGCGTCGCTGATCGTCGCCCAGCTCCTGTTCCTCGAATCGGAAAATCCCTCGAAGGACATCTCGATGTACATCAACTCGCCGGGCGGCGTCGTCACGGCGGGCATGGCGATCCATGACACCATGCAGTACATCAAGCCGCGCGTGTCGACCGTGTGCATCGGCCAGGCAGCCTCGATGGGCAGCTTCCTGCTGGCCGCCGGCGAGCCGGGCATGCGCATCGCGCTTCCCAACGCCCGCATCATGGTCCACCAGCCCTCGGGCGGTGCCCAGGGCATGGCTTCCGACATCGAGATTCAGGCGCGCGAAATCCTGCGGATGCGCAAGCGCCTGAACGATATGTACGTGAAGTACACCGGCAAGTCGCTCGACGAGATCGAGAAGGCCATGGACCGCGACACTTTCCTCGAAGCCGAGGAAGCTCTGGCTTTTGGTCTTGTCGACAAGGTCTTCGAGACGCGGCCCGATGGCGACAAGCCGGCGGAGGGCTGACGTTCGGGGAACGAAACCCTATCTTTAGCCGGAGGCAAGCATTTCGGCTTAGGATTGATAAACCGCCCTCCGCCAGAGTACACTGTGTGAGTCGCCTCAGCGGGGGGCCAAAGACGGAAAATGACGAAATTGAGCGGATCTGACGCGAAAAGCACCCTGTACTGCAGTTTCTGCGGCAAGTCGCAGCACGAAGTGCGCAAGCTGATCGCGGGACCCACGGTCTTCATCTGCGACGAATGCGTCGAGCTTTGCAACGACATCATTCGCGAGGAAACCAAGGCCGGGATCGCGGGCAAGAAGGACGGCGGCGTGCCGTCTCCCCGCGAAATCTGCGAGACGCTTAACGACTACGTGATCGGTCAGGAGCGTGCAAAACGCGTCCTGTCGGTGGCTGTCCACAACCACTACAAGCGCCTGAAACACAGCGGCAAGCAGGGCGACGTCGAGCTTTCGAAGTCGAACATCCTGCTCGTCGGCCCGACCGGTTCGGGCAAGACGCTGCTGGCCCAGACGCTGGCCAAGACGTTCGACGTGCCCTTCACCATGGCCGATGCGACCACGCTGACCGAAGCCGGTTACGTGGGCGAGGACGTGGAGAACATCATCCTCAAGCTGCTTCAGGCTTCCGACTACAACGTCGAGAAGGCGCAGCATGGCATCGTCTACATCGACGAGATCGACAAGATCAGCCGCAAGGCCGAGAACCCGTCGATCACGCGCGACGTTTCGGGCGAAGGCGTGCAGCAGGCGCTGCTCAAGCTGATGGAAGGCACGACCGCTTCGGTTCCGCCGCAGGGCGGTCGCAAGCACCCGCAGCAGGAATTTCTGCAGGTGGACACGACCAACATCCTGTTCATCTGCGGCGGGGCCTTCGCGGGCCTCGAAAAGATCATCGCCGACCGCCTGCAGAAGCGTTCGATCGGTTTCGGTGCGCACGTTGCCGATCCCGACAAGCGTCGCGTGGGCGAACTGCTGCAGAAGAGCGAGCCGGAGGATCTCCTCAAGTTCGGCCTCATCCCCGAGTTCGTCGGCCGCCTGCCGGTCATCGCGACGCTTGAGGATCTCGACATCTCGGCACTGGTACAGATCCTGCGCGAACCGAAGAACGCGCTGGTCAAGCAGTACGCCAAGCTGTTCGAGCTGGAAGACGTCGAGCTGACTTTCACCGACGATGCGCTCGAGGCGATCGCCCAGAAGGCGATCGACCGCAAGACCGGTGCTCGCGGCCTGCGCTCCATCGTCGAAGGCTTGCTGCTCGATACGATGTACGACCTGCCGACCGAGACCGACATTGCCGAAGTCGTGGTCGACAAGGACGTGGTCGACGGGCGCAAGGAGCCGGTCCGCGTCCACAAGGGCGACAAGACGGAAGCTGCCGCCTGACGGGCTGAGCTGCCCCGATCTTCAAGACATGGCGAAAGGCCGCCTACCGCAAGGTGGGCGGCCTTTCCGCTGTTGGAGGCGGAGACGCTGCGGCGATGCCTGCTCCCGGGCTCGGGTCCGCGCTTGCGGGCAGGGTGGGGGGCATTCAGTCTGGCGCGAAAGGGGAGAGCCAGATGACTGACAGCCGCATTCCGGTCTCGCGCGTGATTCACACCATCCACGCCACCACCGATATCTACAAATGCCGCCTGCTCTATCAGGATGCGCTCGGGGGACTCGTCTTTGCGGAGAACTATTTCCCTGCCGAGGACCGCGACGCGGCGCTGCTCTATGTGACAGACCACATGGTGGAACCTATGGGGCCGCGCCACTCTGAAGACCTGACCAAGCCTTTCGCGCGCATGACGGCGAAGATCGGCCAGGCGTTCCACTCCTTCGAGATCAAGGTGCCCGACGGCAATGCCGCCAGCGCGGCGTTCCGCGAGGCGGGCTGCACGGTGGCGAGCGACTATGGCGTGTTCTTCTTCGTGAAGCCCGAATCGACGGGCGGCGTGCTGCTGGAAGTGTGCGAACTGCCGATGCCGAACGATCCCTACGATCGCGGCAACTGGAACCCGGCGGTGGGCGCGGGGCATGCCTGCGCGGTCACCGGCCTGGACCACATCGCCTGCGTGACTGCCGACATGGCGGGGGCGCTCCATTTCTTCACCGAAATCGTCGACGGCGAGATTCTGGAGGACGCACGAACCGATCTGCCGCAGCCCGCCCGCCGCGTTCTGCTGCGCGTGGGCCATACGCGGGTCGCCTTCCTTCAGCCGGAAGACACTGGTTCCGGCCCGCTCGGAGCCTTCCTCGCCAGGGACCAGAACGGCATCTATGCGCTGGTCTGGAAGGTCGCCGAGGAAGAGCGCGCGAAAGTGCACTTCGCAGGCAAGCTCAAGCTGCGGCTGACGCAGGACGGGTGCGTCTCATCGGGCTTCGCGATCGACCCTGAGGATTTCCTGGGCGCCCGGCACGAATTCCTGCCGGGCTGATCGCCCGGGCTCAGATCGCGCCCGCCTGCTCCAGCGGGCAGGCGCAGTCGCCGTCGGCCTCGATCTGGATGGTCGGATGGCCGATGCCGAAGTCGTGGTCGAGTTCATGGGCCAGATCGCGCAGGAAGGCGTCTCCCGGCATCCCAGCCGGCATCACGAGGTGGGCGGTCAGGGCCGTGTCGGTGGTGCTCATCGGCCAGATGTGCAGGTCGTGGACCCGCGCGACGCCGGGCAATCCCTCAAGGTGCGCGCGCACCTCGGTGACATCGATGCCTTCGGGCACGCCCAGCATGCCCATGCGCAGCGAATCGCGCAGCAGGCCCCAGCTCGACCAGGCAATGACGGCGGTGATGACCAGTGAGGTGATCGGGTCGATCAGTTCGAAGCCGGTGACGAGGATCACGAGCCCGGCGATGACCACGCCGACCGAGACCACGGCATCGGCAAGGAGATGGATAAAGGCTGCGCGCAGGTTCAGGTCAGATTTCGAGCCCTTGGCGAAGAGGAGCGCGGACAAGGCGTTGACCGCGATGCCGATGCCGGCAACGACCATCATCGTCGTGCCCGTCACCGGCGCGGGGTCGGCGAAGCGGCGAATCGTCTCGACCAGGATCGCGCCCACCGCGACCCACAGCAGCGCGGCATTGGCGATGGCGGCGAGGATCGAGGAACTCTTGAGGCCGTAGGTGAAGCGTTCCGAAGGCGGGCGGGCCGACAGCACGCTGGCCCCCCATGCCAGCAGCAGCGAGAGCACGTCCGACAGGTTGTGCCCGGCATCCGCCAGCAGCGCCATCGAGCCGCTCAGGAATCCCGCGGCCACTTCCGTGACGACGAAGACCAGATTGAAGGCTACCGCAAGTGCGAAGGCCCGGCCCACGTTTCCACCCGCCGGAGGGGCGGGATGGTGGTGGCCGTGGTCATGACCGTGATGATGGTGGTGTCCGGCGCTCATGCCGAAATCTTTCGCACGGGGCGCGTGACCGCATCAAGCGATGACGTAACATCACATGGTTCGGTGGTATCAGCAGGGTTATCAGTGACATAGTCTGTTAGGATTTGTCGCGGGTGGTGGAAATCGCTCGCCGTGACATTTTTGCCGCAGTGCAAAATCGAACGTCGATTTTAATGTATTGTATTAAAAGGATAAAATTTCGTTCCCCTGGGAAATATGACTGAATTGTCACAAAATTTCGCGCATGCGAATGCAAATGAGTCCCAAACGTCAGAAAGTTGTCATATCGCCCTGCTCTTAGCAGCCGCAGCAACAATGCGGCGGAGGGCAACAAGTCAAATCGTCGCAGATTGTGTCCACCCAGTCCGAAAGAGCTCAGGGGGCTAAAATGAATTTCCAATCCGTTCTCAAGACGGCAACCAGCACGCTTGCCGTTGGTACCGTATTCCTTGCCGTTCCGGCATTCGCGCAGTCGACCGGCTCGGCCGAATTCGAAGGCGATGCGATCGTTGTTTCCGGCGTCCGCGAAACCGCGATCGGCGGCATCGATGTTCCTGAAACGCCGAAGGCCAAGGTTGCAATCACCAAGGAACTGATCTCGCATCAGACTGCGGGCCAGACCATCAACGAAACGCTGAACCTGGTCCCGGGCGTAAGCTTCACCAACAACGACCCCTGGGGTTCGCTGGGCGGCAGCTTCACCGTCCGTGGCTTCTCCTCGGATCGTATCTCGCAGACCGTTGACGGTATCCCGCTGAACGACTCGGGCAACTACGCGCTCTACACCAACCAGATGCTCGACCCCGAGATCATCGAATCCGCGACGGTCAGCCTGGGTTCGACCGACGTTGACAGCCCGACCGCTTCGGCTGCCGGCGGCACGATCAACATCCGTTCGATCGATCCGAGCGATGACTTCGGCGTGCTGACCAGCCTGACCTATGGCAACGTCATTGCCCGCGGCCACCCGGGCGACCGCATGATGTACCGTGGCTTCATCCTTGTGAACACGGGCGAATTCACCGCAGCCGGCACCAAGGCTTGGTTCTCGGCTTCGAAGACCGAGAACGACTCGACCTTCTCGAACTACGGCGGCGTCGACAAGCAGCAGTACAACGGCAAGATCTATCAGCCGATCGGTGACAATGGTGACTTCATTTCAGTCGCCGGTCACTACAACGAGAACCGCAACAACTTCAACGGTTCGCCGGCCAGCCTCAACGCGGATGGCTGGAGCATCCAGTCGCCGAGCGATCGCTTCTACACGCTCTACGACGGTACGCCTTGCACCACCGATACGCCCGAGCCGGGTGAACCCGACAGTCCCAACAGCTGCGGTGCGCCGTTTGAGCGTCGCTATAATCCGTCGAACACCGGCAATATCCGCGTTGCCTCGCGCTTCACACTGATGGACAACCTGATCCTCAACGTCGAGCCGTACTACCAGTACGTCAAGGCCAACGGTGGCGGCACCGGGACGGCCTATGAGTATGGCAATGGCGATGCGGACAAAAACGGTGCGAACGGCGGCGGTCTGCTTGGGCAGATCGGTGGTCGTTACTACGCGGGCATCGATCTCAATGGTGACGGCGATTTGCTGGATTCTGTGCGCGTCCTTGCGCCGAGCCAGACTCAGACCGACCGCATCGGCGTGATCGCCAACCTCGCCTACGACATCAACGATCAGAACCGCGTTCGTATCTCGTACACGTTCGATCGTGCGCGTCACCGCCAGTCGGGCCAGATCGGCTACCTGAAGACGAACGGCGAGCCCTACGACGTGTTCCCGGTCAACGACCCGATCCTGACCGCTGATGGCTTCGTGCTCAACAAGCGTGATCGCAAGTCGATCGCCATGCTGAACCAGGTTTCGGGCGAGTATCGCGGCTCGTTCATGGATGACAGCCTGGTCGTGCTTATCGGCGCACGCGTGCCGTTTTTCCAGCGTGAGCTGAACCAGTACTGCTTCTCGGCTTACCCGGGCGACGGCTACGGCAATTGCATCGCTTCCTCGGACACGGCGGCTTATCTCGCAGCCTATCCGGACAGTGTCGCTCCCACGTCGCGCACGTACAACTACAGCAAGTTCCTTCCGAGCGCGGGCATCACCTATAAGTTCACGCCGGAAGCCAGCATGTTCGTCAGCTATGCCAAGAACCTCTCGGTTCCGGGCACCGACGATCTTTACGGCGCGCTGTACTTTGCCAAGAGCGACCCTGCGGCGAAGCCCAGCCCGGAAACCTCGGATTCGTTCGACATCGGCATTCGCTACCAGACCGGCAACGTTCAGGCGCAGATCGCGGGCTGGTACAACACCTACCAGAACCGCCTGGCTTCGTCCTACTTCGCCGAGTGTGACTGCTCGATCACGACCAACCTCGGCAAGGTCGAGAAGTATGGTGTCGACGGCAGCGTGTCCTGGCGTCCGATCGATCCGATCCTGGTCTATGTCTTCGGGTCGGCCCTGAAGTCCAAGATCAAGAACGACGTGCTCTACGGTACCGATTGCGGCAGCCTGCCTGACGGCTACTGCCATATTTCAGACGGCCTGGCCTATGTGAACACGGCCGGGAAGCGTGAACGCGGTGCCCCGATCTATACCCTTGGTGGCCGCATCCAGGGCACGATCGGTTCGTTCGATATCGGTGCGCAGGTGAAGCGGACCGGCAAGCGCTACCTCAACGATGTCAACGACGAGACCATCGCGCTGCCCGGCTACACGGTCGTCGATCTCGATGTTCGCTTCTCGCTGGAAAAGGCAGGTCTGGACAAGTCCTACCTGCAGCTCAACATCACCAACCTGTTCGACGAAGTTTACATCGGTTCCGCCTCTGGCGGTCTGACCACCACGTCGAGCTACGTGAACATCGGTGCGCCGCGTGCGATCAGCGCCTCGTTCATCATGGGCTTCTGATCCAAGCGATCAGGACTGCAGAACAAGGAGGGGAGGAACCGCGAGGTTCCTCCCCTTTCTGCTGCCTGTCGTGACCGCGGCTGCAGTGGCTCCATCCCTAGGGCGGTAACAGTATCGACCACCTTGCGTATACGGCTGTGCCGGCGATAGCCTTGGGGCAAGCGTGCAAGACAGGCGCGTGGACAGGGTGAGGAGCACGGGCCATGGGGTGGGATGCCGCCGAGCGCACGGAACAGGTGGTGGGATCGCGCGAGCGCCTGCCCTTTCTCGACAAGGATCAGCTCGATCAGCGGCATTTCGAGGCGATGGAGCAGTTGCGGGTGCTCTACGGTTATCCCGAAGGCATGCCGCTTGCACCATTCTTTGCCACGCTGGCGCACAGTCCTGAATTCTTCGCCGGGTACATCGACCTGGGCGTGACCGCCTCGATCCGGAGCGCGCTGCCGGCACGGGTGCGCGAACTGGCGATCCTGCGTACCGGTTGGCTTCATGGCGCGCCCTATATATGGGGCGAGCACGTCCACTCCTCGCGCGACAGGGTGTTGAGCCGCGAGGACATCGAGCGGATCACGCAGGGCTCGCAGGCCGGGGGATGGGACGAACTCGACCGGGCCGTTCTGCGCGCCGCCGAGGAACTGCACGCCAATTCCATGATCGGTGACGAAACCTGGAACCTGCTCGCCAGCCATCTCGACGCACGGCAACTGCTCGAATTGCCTATCGTCGTGGGCCACTACGTCATGACCGCCTATGTGCAGAATTCGCTGCGCACCCGGCTGACGGACAACAATCCGGACGGCCTGGAGACCCGCTGAAGAGACGGGCCTGCAATCCTATTCGTAGATGCAGGCGTCGTATCCGTCGCGCTTTACCGTGGCGATGCGCGCGGCGATGGTGTTGCCGTAGCGACGCGTGAAGCCGGTGGGGTTCTTGACGCTGCGGGTCTTGGGGCTGGGCAGGGCGGCGGCCATGCGGGCGGCTTCGAGCGGGGTCAGGTTCGCGGCCGACTTGCCCCAGTAACGGTGCGCGCCTGCCTCTACGCCATACGTGCCGATGCCGGTTTCGGCGACATTGAGGTAGACTTCCATGATGCGCCGCTTGCCCCACAGGTTCTCGATCAGGAAGGTGAACCAGACTTCCAGTCCCTTGCGCAGATAGCGGCTCCAGCCGTCGCCCTGCCATAGGAACACGTTCTTGGCGGTCTGCTGGCTGATCGTCGATCCGCCGCGCAGGCGCCCGCCTTCGGCATTGCGTTCCATGGCCTTCTCGATCGCATCGGTGTCGAAGCCGTTGTGGCCGCAGAACTTTCCGTCCTCGGCGGCGATGGCGGCGGCGACCATATTGCGGTCGATCCGGCTCAACGGCTCCCAGTCCTTGGTGATGCCATTGCTGTCGACGATCATGGTGATCGTCACCGGCGGCGGCACGAAGCGGTAGAGCAGGGTAAGTCCGACGCTGATTGCAATGAACCAGACGATGATCCTGGCGATGAGACGCATGAACTGGCGAGAACCCGAGTAGTGTATCGCGCCGGCTTGTAGAGCCAGTGCGGGGCTCGTGGCAACGGTGCACTACACCGTTTGCGACGCCTGCTGTGTGGTCTGGAGCGAAGCCGTCTCGCGATCCTCCTGCCCATGGAATACCACACGGTCGCGGCCCTGGCGCTTGGCGGTGTAGAGCGCTTCGTCGGCCAGTCGGTAGAGCTGGCGGAAATCGGACTGGAAGGGAGCCTTGGCAACGCCGATGCTGACGGTGACCTTGCTGCCTTCGATCGCCGGTCCGTGGTCGCAGGCGGCAATGCCCAGTCGCACGCTCTCGGCGAACCGGGCGAGGGCGAATCCCTCCATGCCGGCAATCATCAGGGCGAATTCCTCGCCGCCCAGCCGGGCCACCTGACACATGTCGCCTTCCCAGCGGCTGAGGCGCTGCGCGATCGTCTGGAGTACGCCGTCGCCGGTGTCGTGGCCGTAGTTGTCGTTGATGCGCTTGAACAGGTCGACATCGAGCAGCAGCAAGGCGATCGGGCTCGTGGCGGCATGCGCGAGCTTGAGCATAGGTGCCACTGCTTCGGTGAACCCGCGGCGGTTGTGCAGGCCGGTCAGCGGATCGCGGCGCGCCAGTTCGTGCGCCCGGGCCTCGGCTGTGCGCGCCCTGTCGTGTTCGATGCGAAGCCGCGCATGGGTCTGCGAGGCGGCGGCGGCAAGCCACAGCGTTTGCCAGGCCGCGGCGAACAGCACCAGCAACTGCGCCCCGCCGCCCCACAGCATGGCATCGGTATCGGCGAACTGGACGACGCCGAGCGTCACCATCGGCAGCGACCAGGCGCCGGCGAAGCTCCGCGCCTCCGGGCTGCCCCGACGCCAGGCCCAGCCGAGGCATAGCGCCACGCCGGCCAGTACGGCCAGAACCATGAGGCCCAGCGTATTGGCCATGGCATTGATGGGACCGCTGCGCATGAGTGTCAGGGGAATGCCCAGAACGCCCACGCCGGCTGCGACCGCGAGCGTGATGCGCCGGAGGATGCGCGGCAGATTCGCGGGGTCGATGGCGGTAACGGCACTGAACGCGGCGCAAGTGATGGCCAGGCAGGAAAGCGCCGTGCTTGCCTGTGCCGACACCGCGCCCGCCATGCCCGGCACGATGAACAGGTTGAGCTGGGACCAGATCATGCCCCAGACCAGCACGCTCGTGGCCCATGCGGCCTGCCACACGGGAAATTGCCGGCGCAGCGTCGCGGCCAGAAAGGTATTGAAGACCGCGCCCATGAGCAGGAGCGTCAGGGCGGCGGCAACAGAGATGGAAAGCGCGGTGGACTGCAGGCTGGCCTCACCCCGGCTCATCAGGCGCATGCGGAGCAGGTGCGCGCTCGCCAGACGGTCGAAGCGCATGGTCACGGCCTTGAGCGGCGCGTCGCGCACGGGTGCTTCAAAGGCGACCTGGGCTCCGGTGCGCCAGTGCGTGCCGAAGTCTCCGCTGCCTACGGCCTGTCGAATGATCCGGCCATCTTCGTAAGTGAAGGCCACTTCGAGGCGGTCGAACCGGGAATTGTGAACCAGCAGGGCCAGATCGTCGGGATTGACGGCAAGCTGGTCGAGATCGGCGCGAAGCCACAGGCTGCCGTGCTGGTATCCAACCGGTTGGCCCTCGCAGGAAAAGAAGGGCGGTGCGGTGTCGGGCTGCGCCGGCGTCGCGGTGACGGCATGGCACAGCGGTTGCTCCAGGAAGACCTCGGCGCGGGCGCCGCCTGCCCAGCCACACCACAGCAGCACGGTGGCCAGGATGGCGAGCACCTTCAGCGCGTTGAACCGGGGGCGGAAGACAGTGTCCATGACTGCCACCCGCATGCCCTTTTATGCTTAATTTTTCATTATCTCTCTTGAGATTTCCCCGATTTTCCGCGTGCTTGCCGACAGGGAGGCGTCGGTCGGACACGAAAAAGCCGGGCTCCCCCACCGCGAGGGAGGGCCCGGCTTTTCGTTTACCCGGTGCGGGGCGATCAGAGCGCGGGAATGAGCTTCTTTTCGCCGGCGATGCGGTTCATGGCCTTCTGCAGCTTTTCGAAGGCGCGCACCTCTATCTGGCGCACGCGTTCGCGGCTGACATGATAGACCTGGCTCAGTTCCTCGAGCGTCTTGGGATCGTCCGTCAGGCGACGTTCGGTGAGAATGTCGCGTTCGCGGTCGTTGAGCGAGTCCATCGCCTCGACCAGCATGTCGTGGCGAACGGTCTTTTCCTCGGCCTCGGCCACGATTTCGTCCTGCAGCGGACCATCGTCTTGCAGGATGTCCATCCACTGGCCTTCGCCTTCCTCGCGCAGCGAGACGTTCAGCGAGGCATCGCCGCCCATCATCATGCGCCGGTTCATGTTGACGACCTCGGTCTCCGACACGCCCAGCGTGGTCGCGATCTTGGCGACATCGTCAGGGTGCAGGTCGGTGTCCTCGTAGGCGTCGAGGTTCTTCTTCATGCGGCGCAGGTTGAAGAACAGCTTCTTCTGCGCGGCGGTGGTGCCCATCTTCACGAGGCTCCACGAGCGCAGGATGAACTCTTGAATCGAGGCCTTGATCCACCACATAGCATAGGTGGCGAGGCGGAAGCCCCGATCGGGTTCGAACTTCTTCACGCCCTGCATGAGGCCGATGTTGCCTTCGGAGATGAGTTCCGAAACGGGCAGGCCATAGCCGCGGTAACCCATCGCGATCTTCGCGACGAGGCGCAGGTGACTGGTCACCAGCTGCGCGGCGGCTTCGGGATCCTCGTGTTCCTTGTAGCGCTTCGCGAGCATGTATTCCTGCTCGGGCGCCAGAACCGGGAACTTGCGGATTTCGGACAGGTAGCGGTTGAGACTCTGCTCACCGCCCAATGCCGGCACCGCGGGGAGGTTGCGCTTCTTGTTGCTCACTATCTTTCCGTCCTTTCTAGGTCGGCCAGCGGTCAAAGACCCTTGCTAGGCATCTTAGCTTGCGGCCACCTTTTCATGATAGCACATAAATCCGATTTCAGTGTTGCAATTCGTCGATCAGGGTTCGCATATCGTCGGGAATCGGGCTGACGAAATGGACCCTTTCTCCTGTAACGGGATGGATGAAGCCAAGTTCCGCGGCGTGAAGCGCCTGGCGTGAAAAACCCAGCTTTTGCAGGATCGGGCGAATCGCTGAAGGTGTACGTCCATAGACAGGATCACCCAGTAGCATATGCCCGATTGATGACATATGAACGCGTACCTGGTGGGTGCGTCCGGTTTCCAGCCGGCACTCGACCAGCGAGGCGCCCTTGAGCGATTCCAGCGTGCGGTAATGCGTCACGGCGTGCTTGCCTCTTCCATCTTCGACGATTGCCATCTTCTTGCGGTTGGTATTCGAACGGGCGATCGATCCGGTTACAGTGCCGGCGAGCGGAACCGGCCGTCCGGCCACGACCGCCAGATAGGCGCGTTCGATGGAGTGGTCGGCGAACTGGGCGGCAAGCCCTTCGTGCGCGCGGTCGGTCTTGGCGACGACGAGCAGGCCCGAGGTGTCCTTGTCGATGCGGTGGACGATACCGGGCCGGGCCACGCCGCCGATGCCCGAAAGCTGCCCCCGGCAGTGATGGAGCAGGGCGTTGACCAGCGTTCCGTCCAGATTGCCTGCTGCCGGATGGACCACGAGACCGGCTGGCTTGTCGACGACGATCAGATCCTCGTCCTCGAACACGACGTTGAGCGGGATGTCCTGCGCGACGGCTTCGGCAGGCGCGGCTTCGGGCACCGTGATCGCGAACGGGGTGCCGGCCTCGACCTTGAGGGAGGCTTGCGAGACGGATTTGCCCGAGAGGCTTATGCGTCCTTCGCCCAGCAGCGCCTTGATGCGTTCGCGCGAAAGGCCGCTCGCCTCTGCCAGTGCCTTGTCGAGCCGTCCGCCACTCGTGCCGATTTCGCCCCGGATGATGTTTTCGATTGACCCCATTGCGGGTATTGACATGGGCATGGTTGTCGAGGTGACAAGTGGCGTTATGGCAACACTGCGGCGGGAAGCGGATCGTGCCGCGCCGCAGGAATGCTGCGGACTGCTGCTGGGATGCGGTGAACCGGGCGGGATCGGGCGGATAGACACGGCGATGCCGGCCGCCAATGTCTCCGACCAGCCGCGTTTGCGCTTCGAGATCGATCCTGTCGTGCTGCTGGCGGCGCACAAGGCGGCAAGGGAAGACGGGCCGAAGGTTCTGGGCTATTATCACTCCCATCCCCTCGGGCATCTGGTGCCTTCGGCCACCGATTGCGAACATTCCACCGGGGATTTGCGCATCTGGGCGATCATTGCCGGCGGGCAGGTTGCTTTCTGGCGCGATAGCGGGAAAGGATTTGTCGAATTGACCTGCCGCATGGTGGAAGAATGCCCTGCGGATCACATCAAGACGAAGTGAACGGAAAGCGTCCCATCAAATGACTACGAGCTCGCTCGATCTTGCCAGTCTCCTGTGTTCGCGTCTTTGCCATGACATGCTCAGCCCGGTCGGCGCCCTGTCGAACGGGCTCGAGTTGCTGGCGGACGAGAAGGATCCGGAGATGCGCCAGCGCTGTTTCGAACTGCTCGACCAGAGCGCGCGGATTTCCACGGACAAGCTGAAATTCTTCCGCCTTGCCTTCGGGGCGGCCGGTGGTTTCGGCGAACTCGTGCCGGTCAGCGAGGCGCAGGCGCTCATCGATGCGCTGGTGGCGAACAATGCCCGGATCGTGGTGAACTGGGCGCTGGCGGGCGATTCCCTGCCCAAGCCGGCCATCAAGACGCTGCTGAACTTCGCGCATATCGGCATAGAAGCCTTGCCGCGTGGCGGCACGCTGGACGTCGCGGCCGAATTCAGGGATGGTTCGAGCGAGATCGTCGTGCGCGCGGCCGGGCCCCGCATCGCGTTCGATCGCGACATCGGGCGGGCGCTGGAAGGGAGCCTGCCGGAAGGCGAACTTTCGAGCCGGACCGCGCCGGCAACGATGATCCAGCGCATGGCGCAAGAGCAGGGCGGTAAATTGCAGTTCGCGCTTTCCGAAGGCGCGCTGGTTCTGGGCGCGATGCTGCCGGGGGCCTGAGGAATGCAGGCGTGAACAGGGAAAGGGCACGATGAACCGCTGGCTGGTCAACCGCATCGTCGAATCGCCCAACTGGAACGAGCGCAAGCTTCCGGTTTCCATGGTCGTGCTGCACTACACCGGCATGAAGAGCGCGGAAGAAGCGCTCGCGCGCATGTGCGATCCCGAGGCCGAAGTTTCGGCGCACTACATGATCGACGAGGAAGGGATCGTCACCTCGCTGGTGCCCGAGGAGAAGCGGGCCTGGCATGCGGGGCAATCCTACTGGCGCGGCATTACCGACGTGAATTCGGCGAGCGTCGGCATTGAGCTGGTCAATCCGGGGCACGAATTCGGCTATCGTCCGTTTCCCGAGCCGCAAATGGACGCGCTGCTGCCGCTGCTGGCGGACATCGTCGAGCGCCACGACATTCCACGCGCCAACATCGTGGCCCATTCGGACATCGCGCCGGCACGAAAGCAGGACCCGGGGGAGTATTTCGACTGGCACCGGCTCGGCCAGCTCGGGCTTGCGCTCGATATTCCCGCGGCCAAGATGAACCTGTTCTACGACAATCCCGGCGCCTTCTACCTTGCCCTTGAACGCTTCGGTTACGACATCGCCGACGGGCGCGCGGCGGTACGTGCGTTCCAGCGGCGCTGGCGGCCGATGATCATCGACGGCGAGATCGACGGTGAAATCGGCGGAATCCTGTTCGAACTCCTGTTGGAGCGCGACACCGGCCGTGCTAGGTGAGCGCCGCGTCGGGGAGCCGGGCAGCCGCGTCATTCGCAAGAATGCCGAGGAAAGTCCGGGCTCCACGAAACGAGGGTGGCGGGTAACGCCCGCCGGGCGAGGGAGGTTCTCAGGCCTTCCGAAGCTCAGGGAAAGTGCCACAGAGAGTATACCGCCGATGGAGCACGCCGTCAGTCTGGCGGTTGGGCTCACAGGCAAGGGTGAAAGGGTGCGGTAAAAGCGCACCGCGCTTCCGGTAACGGCGAGCGGCATGGTAAACCCCACCCGGAGCAAGACCGAATAGGGGCTGCTGGCTATCTTCGGATGGCGGGTCGGTTTCGGACCCAGGCAGCCCGGGTTGGTCGCTGGAGCGGCGCGGCAATGCGTCGCCGAGAGGAATGGCTGCCGCCGCGGCGTAAGGTCCCAAAGGTCATTCGTGGCATTGGGAGACCACGCCAGGCACAGAACCCGGCTTACAGGCTCCCCGACGCATCCTCCCCGAATGGGCGAGGATCAGGCCGCGGCGCTGGCTTCGAGCGTTTCCTGCTGTCCCCGGTCGTTGGTCTGGAGGAACCAGCGATCCGTCCCTTCGAGGCCGATCGCGGTAAGCGTGCCATGCACGAAAGCCCCCGTGTCGATGCCGATCCGGTTGGCGCACACGTCCGGCTCCTCGGTGATCGTGTGGCCGTGGATGACGAAGGCGCCGAAGTCGCCCTTGTGGCTCAGGAATGGTTCGCGAATCCACCGGCAGTCCTGGCCGAGCTGATGCTCGATCGGGGTGGAAGGGCGGATGCCGGCATGGACGAACAGGTAGTCGCCGATTCGAACCATCTTCTTGAAGCTGTCGATAAAGTCGAAATCGTCCTGCGGGATGGCTTCGTTCATCAGGCGCTGAAGTTCCTCGAAGTCCGCCGCCGCGATCGTCTCTGCATCGACGCCGTAGGACTGGATCGTCTCGATGCCGCCGAACTTCAGGAAGCCGCGCAGCGATTCGGTCTTCTTGCGGCTCACGAGCAGCATTTCCTCGTGGTTGCCCTGGATGAATTCGACTTCGCGGTGCTTCGACCATTCGCGTGCACGGGCGACGACGGCGGCGCTGTCGTGCCCGCGGTCGATGAGGTCGCCCAGCATGACGACCGTGGTGTGCGCCTTGCGGCGGCCGGCGTCGTCAGCCTCGATGGCCTGGATGAGGTTTTCCAGCAGATCGATGCGTCCGTGCACGTCGCCGATCGCGTAGACGCGCTCTCCGGCGGGGACGGAAGGGGACTTCGTCGCCGTTGGACGAGCCAGTATATTTCGTATTTTCGCAAGCATTCGTTGCAGCGCGATATAAGCCCGTCGCGCACGGGAGACAAGACACCTGGGGTTAAGTGTCGGATAGTGGCAAAAAGTCCACACATTGTTTCCGGATTGTCTCTGAAATGAAATTTTTCTTGTACCACAACGTGGTGCAGTGCAGCATTATTGTGCAGTCGCGATTTGGTCCGAAACGAGACCTGGGGCGACCGTGCAGGTGGGACAACGCACCAATAAGAATTAGTGAGGGAATGAATATGCTTATGTCCGTCCGCGGCGCCATCGCCGCAACTCTTCTTGCGGGCACTGCGCTCGCTGCGAGCCCGGCTCTGGCCCAGGACGCAGAAGTTCCGTCGGATATCACGGTTTCTGCCAACGTCTCGCTGACCAGCGACTACCGTTTCCGTGGTGTCTCGCTTTCGGATGGCGACATCGCCATCCAGGGCGGCTTCGACGTCAGCCACGAGAGCGGCTTCTATGTCGGTACCTGGGCTTCGTCGCTGGACGAAAGCGGCGGTTACGGCAGCACCGAGCTCGACCTCTACGGCGGCTGGAGCGGTGACCTGGGCGGCGCGACCGTCGACGTCGGCCTCCTGTACTACGCCTACCCGAATGCTCCGGGCGCGGCTGGCGACTACAACTACTGGGAACCCTACGCCAAGGTTTCGAGCACCTTCGGTCCGGCCACCGTGACCGGTGGTATCGCCTATGCCTGGAAGCAGGACTCGCTGGGCGGTGACGACAACCTCTACCTCTACGGCGACGTTGAAGTGGGTGTTCCCAACACGCCGATCACCATCAGCGGCCACCTCGGCTACACCGACGGCGTGCTGGCTCCGCCGCTGCTCGCCGGTTCGACCGACGACACCGGCCTCGACTGGTCGATCGGTGCCTCGGCGACCGTGGTTGGCCCGCTTTCGGTCAGCCTGGCCTATGTCGGCGTCGAAGGTCCGTCGATCGACAGCTACACCAACGACGCCGTCGTTGCGACCCTGTCAGCTTCGTTCTGATCGAAACGACACGCGAAGTTCTTCGCAGGAGGACCCGCCCGGAGCTTTCCGGGCGGGTTTTCTGTATCCGCAAGTGGCGGTTTACTTCAGGTAGAAATTCACCGTCGTGACAACGCGGACCTGCTTGTAGGGCGTGTCCGATACGCCCCAGCCGCCGCCGGAATCGCCGTCGCGCGCATTGATCGAGAAATAGCCCTGCGTCGCGTTCTTGATGGAGCCGACTTCGGCGCCGCTGTCCTTGGCGAACTGCTCGGCTGCCGCGCGGGCGTCCTTGGTCGCTTCTGCCACCATGGCGGGCTTGATGTCGTTGAGCTTGGTGAAAGTATAGGACATCCCCGAGCCTTCCTCGAGGATGACGCCGCCCCGCACCAGATCGAACTGACGCCGTACGGCATCCTGTGCCCGCTTGATGTCGTGGGTGCGCAGCGTCATGCGTTGGCGCACGGTGAAGTTGGGGACGCCGTTGTCCTTGAACTGGGAGACGTTCACCCCGGTCGGCTGGAGTGCATCGGCGGGAAAGCCCAGATCGCGAAAGAATGCGCGGATCTGCGCAGTGTCGTGATCGACATTCGCCTGTGCGGCGGAAAGCGCGGTGGCGGTCGACGAATAGCTGATCGTCCAGGTCGCGAGATCGGCTGTGACATCGCGTTCGGCCAGTCCGCGCACGGTTACAGCGCGCTCGGCCCGTTGTGCCCGCTTCAGGCCGTCGCCCAGCGCGAAGCCGCCGACGATCATGCCGGCTGCAAGAATTACGGAACTGACGATCAAGCGCTGCGTTGCGAAATTGCGCATGGCGGGGCTGGAGCGGTGGCTGTTTTCTGGGCTATCGTCGGACATGGCAGCGTCTCCCTGAGTGTTTGTTCGGGATGCCGGTTTGCGGCTGTATGTACGATGAACCGTTCTGTTTTATCGATGAATTGAGGTGTTAATTCTGTGACCCGATATCTTCATACCATGATCCGCGTGACTGATCCCGATGCGACGATCCGCTTTTTCGAGCTGATCGGGGTGTGGGAGACGCGGCGGTTTTCCGATGAAAAGGGCCGTTACACGCTCATCTTCCTTGCGCCCGAGGGGCAGGAGGACACCGAAGTGGAGCTGACCTACAACTGGCCTGCGGAAGACGGTTTGGCCGAGGAATATTCAGGTGGCCGCAACTTCGGCCACCTCGCGTACCAGGTCGACGACATCTACGAGACCTGCCAGCGGCTGATGGATGCCGGCGTGACCATCAATCGTCCGCCGCGCGACGGGCACATGGCGTTTATCCGCACGCCCGACGGGATTTCGGTCGAACTGCTTCAGAATGGAAAGCTCGAGCCGGCCGAACCCTGGGTCAGCATGCCCAACGTCGGCAGCTGGTAACCTGCTAAGCGCCCGTCCGGACCTTCGCTGTCAGGCGAAGGTCCGGACGGGTTGCGGTTCCCGAAAGTCTTTTGATGTCGGATCAGTCCGGCTGTTCGGCCTGTGGCGTCTTGGCCATGCGCAAGATGGCGTAGCCGAGCAGCGAGGACAGCAGCGAGCCCAGCAGGACTCCCAGCTTCGCTTCCTCGACAAGATGCGGATAGCGCGGGAAGGCGAGGGCGCCGATGAACAGGCTCATGGTGAAGCCGATCCCGCACAGGACCGACGTTCCCCACAACTGGACCCAGCTTGCTCCGGCAGGGCGCGGCGCGAAGCCGATCCGGTCGGAAATGACGATCGCGGCGAATATGCCTATCTGCTTGCCGAGGAACAGGCCAAGGGCGACCCCCAGCGGGATCGGGTCGGAAAGGCCCGCCAGTCCGATACCGCCCAGCGCTACGCCGGCATTGGCAAATCCGAACAGGGGGACGATGACGTAGCTGTTCCAGGGCACCAGCGCATGTTCCAGGCGCAGCAGCATGCTGTCGCCGTGATAGAGCGGCCGCAGCGGAATGGTGAAGGCGAAGATGACCCCGGCGATGGTGGCGTGGATCCCGGAATTGAGAATGCAGTACCACAGGCCGAACCCGAGGATCAGGAAGACCCAGAGGTGATGGACGCCGCGCCGGTTGGCGAGGATCAGTCCGGCCAGGAAGAGCAGTGCGCCAATGCCCCAGTAAAGCGTGCCGGCGTCGATCTTGGTGTAGAATACGGCGATGATCATCACCGCGCCGAGGTCGTCGACGATCGCTACGGTGAGCAGGAAGAGGCGCAGTGATGCCGGCACGCGCTTGCCGAGCAGGGCCAGTACGCCGACGGCAAAGGCGATATCCGTCGCTGCCGGGATGGCCCAGCCATGCGCCAGCGGCGGTTTGGTGCCCGTTGTCATCAGGTAGATCAGCGCCGGCATGACCATGCCGGCCGCCGCTGCGAGCACCGGCAGGCGGCGCTTGGCGGCATTGGAGAGTTCCCCGTCGAGTATCTCGCGCTTGATCTCGAGTCCGACGACGAAGAAGAATACCGCCATCAACGCGTCGTTGATCCACAAATGCAGACTGTCGAGCTTGCTGATCGGCGTCCACGCAAGTTCATGATGGAACAGCTCGTGATAGCCGTAGGCCCAACCGGTGTTGGCCACAATCAAAGCCAGCATGGCCACGATGATCAGCAGAATACCCGCCGATGCTTCACCGCCCATTAACTTTGTGAAACTGCGCGCCAATTGATTGGCGAAATGCCTTGGGATGCTCATAAGTATGTTTTCGGGTTTTCTTCTAAAAGGTGCAATCGTTTTGCATCGGTTGTAGCCGTAATTCCGGCCGGATACAGGAAGGGGGCGTGGTGGAAGCCACTGTCGTAATCCAGCATGTTATCAAAGGGCTGCAGTTTTTCGAGCAGGAACTTCTGCTTTTCGCGGCGTTCTGGTTCCTGCTGGGCGCCATCGATGACATCGGCGTGGATCTTTGCTGGATCTGGCTGAAGCTTGCCGGCCGTGCGCGCGACGGGCGGATATCCCGAGAGGATGCCGCCGCGCCCCTGCAGGGGCGGGCTGCGATCCTGATCGCGGCATGGCATGAGGCTGAAGTGATCGGCCATACCGTGCGTCATGCCCTGTCTGTCTGGCGGCAAGATGACTTCACTCTCTACGTCGGTTGCTATTCCAACGATCCAGGCACGATCGCGGCTGCCATGTCCGGGGCAGGCGCTGACGCGCGTGTCCGGATCGTCATCCACGAGAATGCCGGGCCGACCACCAAGGCGGACTGCCTGAACCGCCTCTACACCGCCTTGTGTGACGATGAGGGGCGATATGGACATCGCTTCAGAAGCGTCGTCTTGCACGATTCTGAGGACATGGTCCACCCGGCGGAACTTGCCGTCATCGACGGCGCCTTGGGCGAGGTTGATTTCGTGCAGTTGCCCGTGCGGCCGGAACCGCAGCCCGCGTCGCCATGGGTGGCGGGCCACTACTCCGACGAGTTCACGGAATCGCACGCAAAGTCTCTGGTCGTCCGCGATGCGCTGGGCGCGGCGATTCCCGCTGCCGGGGTCGCCTGCGGCTTCGCGCGCGAGATCATCGCGGGCATTGCCCGGCGCCGTGTTGCGGAGGGCGGCCCCGGCCCGTTCGCGGCCGAATGCCTCACCGAGGATTATGAACTGGGCGTTCTGGTCTGGCGCGAAGGCGGGGCCTCGCGGTTTCTGCGTGTGCGCGACGCGGACAACCAGCTCGTGGCGACGCGGGCCTATTTTCCCGCGCGGCTCGAGGACGCGGTGCGGCAGAAGGCGCGCTGGATTCATGGCATTGCCTTCCAGAGCTGGGACCGGCTGGGCTGGAGCAGGGGGCTGGCCGACTGGTGGATGGTGCTGCGCGACCGGCGCGGACCGCTGACCTCGATCGTTCTGGCATGCGGCTATGTGCTGATCGTCGTTGAAGGACTGCTCTCGATAGTGCGGCTGTCCGGGGTGAGGGCTCAACCGGAAATCTCGCCCTGGCTGCAGGGCATGCTCCTCCTTTGTTTCGCGAGCCTCGTCTGGCGTTCCATTGCTCGCTTTGCCTTTACCGCGCACGAGTATGGCTGGCCGGAAGGCGTGCGTGCGTTGATGCGTATCCCGGTCGCCAACTTCATCGCCATCATGGCGGGGCGAAAGGCCTTCGCCGGGTACATGCGCACGTTGCGCGGCGCCGCCGTGACGTGGGAGAAGACCTCGCACGATGCCCATCCGATACTGGCTGCCGCTGGTGGAACGGCAACACGGTGAGGGGGGCGCAAACCACCCGGGGGCAGCCGCTGGTCGCCTTGTTGGCGATATTCGCCGGCTGGATCGGCGGCCGGGCGACTGCCTGGGAAGCGCCGGTTCTGACGAACGATGCAGTCGCGATGCACGCCGGCGCGGGCGGGGCGGTCTTATCGACCGTCGGGTTCGTCGTCGATGGCCGTGCGGGGCCGCAGTCGCTGCCGGGGCTCGCGTCGCCCGTCTATGCATCCGCTTATCCGCCAGCCAGCGTGGGCGGGTTCCTGTCGGCATACGGGACGCGTTATCCTGGCGGCTTCGTCGCGTTCCAGCCGACGATTGCCGGCGCGATGCCGCCGGCGCCGGTCGTTGTCCGGCCACTTGGCGTCTGGGACCCGTCCGGCTCGGTTTGGGGAGCGTCAGCCAGATCGTTGATGCCCGCATCTGGCCGCGTCGGGTTCGTCGATAGTGCCCTGCGGGGTTCCAATCCGCCGTTTTTCTCTCCCGATCCGCAGCTTCCCCGCGCGAGTGCGGCTCCGCAGGCCGTGCCGCCGGTCCCCCTGCCGCAGCCCGCGCGGGTCACGCGCTGGTCGTTCGATACCTGGGCGTTGCTGCGGAACGATGCCGGGCAAGGCCTGTCTTCCGGCGTGCTTCCGGCGGCCTACGGAGCGAGCCAGACTGGTGCGGTGCTGCGCTATCTGGTCGACAGCACCAGCCCCTACCGGCCGACGATCTATGCCCGCACGACAACAGCGCTCGGCCAGTTTCGCGAGAATTCCGTGGCCTTGGGCCTTTCCGGGCGGCCGCTGCCGACGGTCCCCGTCGTGGCCGCCATCGAAGGCCGGCTCACCGATTACGAGGGGCAAAGCCGGTTCCAGCCCGCCGCCTTCGTCTATACCCAGCTTCCGCCGATCGCGCTGCCACATGACCTGCAGGCGGAAGCCTATCTGCAGGGCGGCTATGTCGGAGGCGAGTTCTCGACCCCGTTTGCCGATGGGCAGGTGCGTGTGGACCGGCGGGTCTTGCGCCTCGGGGCCGCCGAGGCGCGATTGGGCGGAGGGCTCTGGGGCGGAGCGCAGAAGGGCGCCGCCAGACTGGACATGGGGCCGTCCGCCACCGTCACGTTGCCGCTGAGCCGGCGCGTGTTCGGCCGGATCGCGCTGGACTGGCGGGTGCGGGTTGCCGGCAATGCGGAACCGGGGTCGGGACCGGCAGTGACTCTTTCCGCAGGTTTCTGATTCGTCGCTTTCCTCGCGCCGCGTGCTGCGGTAGCGAGAGCCAAGAAATGGACGTCTATCTTCCCATCGCCAATCTCTCGGTAAACGGGCTGGTTATTATTGCCCTGGGGGCGATTACCGGACTGCTCTCCGGGATATTTGGCGTGGGCGGCGGCTTTCTGACGACGCCCTTGATGATTTTCTATGGCATTCCGCCCACGGTTGCGGCCGCTTCCGCCGCCAGCCAGGTGACGGGCGCCAGCGTTTCGGGCGTTTTCGCGCATTCGCGGCGTGGCGGCGTGGACTACCAGATGGGATCGGTGATGGTCGCCGGCGGCATCCTGGGCACCGGGATCGGTGCGGTCCTGTTCAAGCTGCTCGAACAGCTCGGCCAGATCGATACCGTCATTAATATCCTCTACGTCCTGCTGCTTGGTTCGATCGGCAGCCTGATGGCCAAGGAAAGCATCCAGGCGATCCGCGCCGAGCGCAGCGGCGTGCCCATCGCGGCAAGGAAGCGGCGTCACCATCCGATGGTGGCCAGTCTGCCCATGCGCTGGCGCTTCTACCGTTCGGGGCTCTACATTTCGCCGCTCGCGCCCCTGTTGCTGGGTATGGGTACGGGCGTGCTGACGATGCTGATGGGTATCGGCGGCGGGTTCATTCTGGTGCCGGCGATGCTCTACATCCTGGGCATGAGCGCCAATGTCGTGGTCGGTACCTCGCTGTGGCAGATCCTGTTCACGACGATGGCGACCACGATGATGCATGCGCTCACTACGCATGCGATCGACATCGTCCTCGCTTCGCTGCTCCTGCTTGGGTCGGTCACTGGGGCGCAGATCGGGGCGCAGTTCTCGCAAAAGGCCAATCCGGTGAAGCTGCGCCTGATCCTGGCGGTCATCGTCCTGCTGGTCGCGGCGCGCATGGCCGTCGGTCTCGGCTATCGGCCGGACGAGATATATTCGGTGGCTCCGCTGTGAGCCGCCGGTTCGCCCCGGTTCTGGCGCTTTTCGCGCTCGTTCTGCTGACCGGTGCGCGCGATCCCATTCTGGTGCCGGAAATCTCGCAGCACGAGGTCGATCTGCAGCAGGGCTTCACGGGGACCGATCTCCTGCTCTTCGGCGCGATCCTTACGCCGGAAGGCTCGCGCGCGGCGCAGGACTACGACATCGTGATCGTGCTGAAGGGGCCGACCCAGTCGATCGTCCTGCGCGAGAAGCAGAAGGTTGCCGGAATCTGGATCAATGCCGCGAGCACCGAGTTCCGGTCCGCGCCGTCCTACTATGCCATTGCCTCCACCCGGCCGATCTCGGAGATCGTCGACGACAAGACAGCGGCGATTTACGAACTTGGCCTGAAATGGCTGCAGCTCTCGCCGATCGGGGCGTTCGACCCCGCGGAACAGGCCCGCTTCGCCGATGGTCTGGTCGATCTCAATCGCCGCCACGGCCTCTATCGCGAGGACGAAGGGGGCGTGACGGTCAGCGAGCAGGTTCTCTACCAAGCGCATATCGGCCTGCCCTCGAGCGTGCCCACGGGGACTTACACCGCCGAGACATTCGCGATCTCGCAGGGGCGCGTGGTCGCATCGGCCAGTAGCCAGGTGGAAGTGCGCAAGCTCGGCCTCGAGCGCGCGGTGGCGCACTTTTCCAACGATTACGGCTTTGCCTATGGCGTGCTTGCCGTTTTCATTTCGGTGGCGATGGGCTGGCTGGCGGGCCGGCTGTTCGCGCTGGTCTGATCCCACACTCCGGACATCCGATTCTGCAATCGTTGCTTTCGCGGCTTTAGGCAGAAATTAACGGCCTCTCCCTTAGGGATGCAGCGGTTGCCAGAACTTCGGGTGTTGAATGAACCAGATGCGACTTGATAGCTTTGCCGGTGCTCGTGAAGCTACTGCCGGTGAAACTCCGCAGGCCGGCAGGGCCCCCGCGGCAAGCCAGGCAAGCGAACCGATCGGGGTTGTCCTCGAGATCGCCGGATCGGGAACGCGCATCGCTTTCGACGCCAACCGCCTGAACCAGACCGCTGCAGATTCCGATCCGGCGGTCGCGCTTGCCGGGCAGGTCGGCAGCCAGATCAAGATTCGCGTCGGTAATGGCTGGCTGCTCGCCAGCGTGCGCAACCAGAAGCAGGACGGACGGGTCACGGACGGCATCCTTGCCGATGCCGACTTCCTTGGCGAGGGCGAGGAAGAGCGCCTGACGGGCCGCATTCACAGCTTCCGGCGCGGCGTCACCTTCTACCCGGTTCCCGGCGCGCTGGTCTATCCGGCGACGAGCGAGGACCTGCGCCAGATCTACGCCAGCGACGGTCGCAGCGCGATCCAGATCGGCAACGTCTATCCCACCCGCGACATTCGGGCCGGGCTCTATGTCGATGCCCTGCTCGGCAAGCACTTCGCGCTGCTGGGCTCGACCGGTACCGGCAAGTCGACCAGCGCCGCGCTGATCCTGCACCGGATCTGCGACCACGCGCCCGAGGGCCATGTGATCATGGTCGATCCGCACGGCGAATATTCGGCAGCGTTCCGCAATACCGGCGTGATCCTCGACGTTTCCAACCTGCAGATGCCGTACTGGCTGATGAACTTCGAGGAGCACTGCGAGACGCTGCTCACCTCGAACGGCGATGAACGCCAGCTCGATGCGGAGATTCTCGGCAAGTGCCTGCTCGAGGCGCGCTCGAAGAATCGTCTTGCCGAGCAGATGGGCAAGATCACGGTCGATTCGCCGATTCCCTATCTGCTTTCGGACCTGTCCAACATTCTCAACAACGAGATGGGCAAGCTCGACAAGGGCCATTCCAGCGCGCCGTACCTGCGCATCCGCAACAAGCTGGACGAGCTCAAGGGCGATCCGCGCTACCAGTTCATGTTCTCGGGCATGCTGGTGGGTGACACCATGGCCGATTTCATCGTCAAGCTGTTCCGCATGCCCGCGCATGGCCGGCCGATCTCCATCATCGACGTGTCGGGCGTGCCGTCCGACATCACCAGCACGGTGGTTGCGGTGCTCAGCCGCATGGTCTTCGACTTCGCCATCTGGGCGCGCGAGGAAAAGACGCGGCCGATCCTGCTGGTCTGCGAGGAAGCTCACCGCTACGTGCCCAACGAGAAGAACGCAGACGGCTCCTCGGTCGGGCGCATCCTTTCGCGCATCGCCAAGGAAGGCCGTAAGTACGGCATCTCGCTCGGCCTGATCACGCAGCGTCCGTCGGACCTTGCCGAGGGCGTGCTGTCGCAGTGCGGCACGATCATCTCGATGCGCCTCAACAACGATCGCGACCAGGCCTTCGTGCGCGCGGCGATGCCCGAAGGCGCGCGCGGTTTCCTCGATTCCATTCCGGCGCTGCGCAACCGCGAGTGCATCATCTGCGGGGAAGGCGTCGCGATCCCGATCCGCGTGTCCTTCGACGATCTCGAGGAACACAAGCGCCCGGCCTCTGCCGACCCCTCGTTCACCGAGCTGTGGAACAGCTCGGGCGGCGAGGAGGAAATGGTCCAGCGCATCGTCCAGCGCTGGCGCGCGCAGGGGCGCTAGGCCCCTCTGCGCCGGGCCGGCACGCGGCGCGTCACATCCTGAACGCGTCGCGCCACTTGCCGAAGCGGTAGTAGGCCAGCGTCAGCGCCACGGTGAGCACCGACCCGACCGGATAGGCCCACCATACCGCCTCGCTGTCGATCATCGGCCGCGCCAGGAAGTAGAAGCCGAGGCGCCCCGGATAGAGACCCAGGAACATGATCACCAGCGGCGCCACCACGGCGCCGTAGGCGCGCATCGTGCCGGTGAGGATCATGGTGATCGAGACAATCACGAACGAGGTCGTGCAGATCAGCTGGATATGCTCGGCGACGGGCAGGGCCGGGCTGTTGCCGCCCAGGAACAGCGCCAGCAGCGGGCGATCGAACCCGACGATCAGCGCGGCCAGCGCGATCGACATCACGAGGTTCGTACCCATGCCGACGAGGGTGACCTTGCCCACGCGCGAATGATCGCCCGCGCCCAGCGACTGCGCGACCATCGCGCTGACCGCGGTGCTGATCGCGAAGGCGGGCATCTGCAGGTAGTTCCACAGTTGCAGCGAGGCGCCATAGGCCGCCGCGGCATTCAGTCCCTCGCGGTTGACGAGGCCCACCATGATCAGCCCGGCGGAGGAAACCAGCAGCATCTGCGCGCCCATCGGCAGGCCCTTGGTGACGATGTAGCGCAGTTCGCTGCCCTGCGGCACGACGTAGCCGAGTTCGGCCCCGCGCAGCCGCATTGGCAGGTCCTGTCGGTAGATCCGCCAGATCTGGAACGTCATGCCCACGAGATTGGCGCAGGCCGTCGCCAGCGCGGAACCGGCGATGCCCAGTTCGGGTATCGGCCCCAGCCCCATGATCAGCACCGGGTTGAGCACCGTGTCGATCGCGACGGTCAGGATCATCGCGTTCATCGGCGTTTTGGAATCGCCCGCGCCGCGCATGGCCATCGAGACCATCATGTTGATGCCGCCCAGCGGAATGGTGACGAAGATCACGCGCAGATAGGACAGCGCCTCGGCCTTGCTGGCATCGGGGGTGCCCAGCGTGTGGAGCAGCGCGGGGGCATAGATCCCGCCTGCCACGGCGACGATCAGCGAGAGCGCGAAGCAGAACCCCAGCCCGGAACCGAAAGTCTTGCGCGCCGCGTCGATGTCGCGCGCGCCGAAGTGCTGGCCCACGCGCACCGTCGTCGCCATGCCGAAGCCGAACACGGTGGCATAGAGCAGGAACATGATGACGTTGGCATTGGCCGTTGCCGCCAGCGCGCTTTCGCCGATCAGCCGCCCCACCCAGATGGCATTGACCGAGCCGTTGAGCGTCTGCAGCACGTTGGAGAGCAGCATCGGCAGCGAGAACAGCAGCAGCGTCCTGAGGATCGGCCCTTTCGTCAGGTCGCCCTTCACGGGGCCGAGGTCCTGCGGCGGAACTTCGGTTTCGCTGGTCGGATCTTCGCCTGCGGGGATGGGGGAGGCCTCGTTCATGTTCCTCTCGTGTCGCCCCAGAGATGGATGTGCAAGCGGTCGGTAAAGCGAAATCCGTTCCGGGAACAAATTTCCGCCAGCCATTGCGACCGCGCTTTCAGGACATCGCTGGAGCGTCCTTCGGGCATGAGGAACAAACGGTCGCCGGGGATCGCGTGGGCCTGTTGCAGCGAAAGGACTTCGTCCAGGTCGCCGGGCTCGGCGATCACGAACTTGAAATAGGCGCGCGGATCGGCGGCCCAGGCGGAAAGCCGCTCCGGGATCAGCGCGAGGTCCGCCGTGTTGCCGCTGTGCGCGAGCTTGGGGCTGACGTTGTACTGGTGGACCAGTGGATCGAGCGCCGGGTGCGGCGCCACGGTGCTGTTGGTCTCGATCTCGATGTGCATGCCGGGCCGCTGTTCGTTGAGCGCGGCAACCATGCGGGCCAGCGCCGCGCCCTGCAGCAGCGGCTCGCCGCCGGTAATCACCAGCCGGTCCGGGGGCAGGGCGGCGATACGCCCGGCCACGTCGGTCTCGTCGAGCGACAGCTGGTTGGCCTTGCGTTCGAACGCGGCGGTGTCGCGGTGGGGACGGTTGTCGCCCTCGAACCGCCATGTGTAGGCGGTGTCACACCACTGGCAGGCGAGATTGCAGCGAGACAGGCGCACGAAAGTGCTGGGCCGCCCGATCGAGGGCCCTTCGCCCTGCAGCGAGGCGAACAGTTCGGGTTCACCCGGAGTGGTGGTGGCGAGCGTCAGCATGGGTTCGGGGGCGCAAGGTTACAGGTCCGGTTGACACGGTTTACACGGTCCAGGGAGAAAAGTGTCACCTTGCGCCGGACTGTCACCTTTTGCGGGATTTGCGGGGTGCGGGGCAGGGTGGTCATCGCGCCAGAGTGGCAGAAGGCGCGCGGGTAGGAAAATGAAATTGCGCGCAGGGCCGGTATGTCCTCCCCGGCACGGGGAGGGGGACCGCGACGCGCAGAGGCGTGGTGGAAGGGGACGATCCCTGCCACTCTACCTTGCGTCGGGGGGCAAATCCCCTCCACCATGCTTCGCATGGTCCCCCTCCCCGTGCCGGGGAGGATTACCCCAGTCGCTTGAGCGCGGCGGCCAGTCGTTCCGCTTCCGCCGCGTGGTGGGCGTGGTCGGCACGGGCCTTTTCGACCGCCTCTGGCTTGGCCTTCTCGACGAACTTGGGGTTCGAGAGGCGGCCTTCGAGCGACTTGGCTTCCTTCTGCGAGGCGGCGAGCGCCTTTTCGAGGCGGGCCTTTTCGGCGGCGATGTCGATTACGCCTTCGAGCGGGATCGCCAGCATGGCGTCGCCTGCGCCGATCTGCAGCATCGGTCCGGCGGGGGCTGCCTCGAAATGGATCGCGTCGAGACGGGCGAGGCGGTCCACCACCGCTCCGTTGCGCTCGACGATGGCCCTCGTCGTATCGGACGGATCGGCAAGGTAGGCGGTCAGGCGCGCGCCCGGCGCAATGCCGAGTTCGGCCTTCGCGCCGCGCAGGTTGCCGACCAGCGCGATCAGCCATTCGACTTCGGCCTTGGCCCCGGCATCGACCGAAGCCCCGGGCTCGGGCCACTTGGCGGTGATCAGCGGATAGTCCGCGCGGTCGCCCATCTTGCTCCACAACTCTTCGGTGACGAAGGGCATGAAGGGGTGCAGCATGACGAGGATCTGGTCGAGCACCCAGCCGGCGACGGCCTTGGTTTCCGCATCGAAATTGCCCTTCACCAGTTCGATGTACCAGTCGCAGAACTGGTCCCACACGAAGTGATAGACGGTGTTCGCCGCCGCGTCGAAGCGCAGGTCGGCCATGGCCTTGTCGAGTTCGGCCTGGCATTCGACGACTTCGCCGATGATCCACTTGTTGACAGCGCTGGTGGCGGCGGGCGCCGCTACCGAGGTGCTCGCGCCGATGCCGTTGCTCTGGCAGAAGCGGGCGGCGTTCCACAGCTTGGTGGCGAAGTTGCGGTAGCCCTCGACGCGCTTCTCATCCATCTTCACGTCGCGGCCCTGGCTTTCCATGGCGGCCATGAAAAAGCGCAGCGCGTCGGCGCCGTACTGGTCGATGAGGCCGAGCGGATCGACCACGTTGCCCTTGGACTTGGACATCTTCGCCCCGTCCGCCGCGCGCACCAGACCATGCAGGTAGAGCCGCTTCCACGGCACTTCCTTCATGAAGTGGATGCCCTGCATCGCCATGCGCGCATCCCAGAAGAACAGGATGTCGAAGCCGGAGACCAGCAGGTCGTTGGGGTAGTGGCGGTCGAGGAGCGAGCCCGGAACCGCTTTCACCTTCTCCGCTCGTGCTGAGCCCTGAGCTTGTCGAAGGGTCGAAGCACGTTCCGCGCTGGGCGAGGGGCCTTCGACAAGCTCAGGCTGAGCGGGGTTTTCAATCACATTGTCCGGCCAGCCGAGCGTTGCGAAGGGCCAGAGCGCGGAGGAGAACCAGGTGTCGAGGACGTCCTCGTCGCGGGTGAGCGACTTGTTGCCGGCGAGTGCCTGCGCCTGTTCCTCGGTCTCGGCGACGAAGACCTCGCCGTCCTCTGCATACCACGCCGGAATCCGATGGCCCCACCAGAGCTGGCGGGACACGCACCACGGCTGGATGTTCTCCATCCAGTTGAAGAAGGTCTTTTCCCAGGTCTTGGGGACGATCTCGATCGCGCCCGAGCGCACGGCTTCCATCGGCGGACCGGCCAGCTTCGCCGCGTCGACGTACCACTGGTCGGTCAGCCAGGGCTCGATCACCACGCCGCCACGGTCGCCGTAGGGCGTCTGGATTGTGCGCGGCTCGGCGTCGTGCGCGAATTCGTGGCCTTCCTTGTCCCTGGTGACGTGCGGGATGAGGAAGCCCAGCTCCTTCATCTCGTCCACGATCATCTCGCGCGCCTCGAAGCGGTCGAGGCCGAGGTACTTTTCGGGGATCAGCCCGTCCGCCGTCTGGCACACGTGCGCCTCGGCATCGAGCATGTTGAGCATGTCGGCGGGCTTAAACCCGGCGCGCTTGCCGACCTCGAAGTCGTTGAAGTCATGCCCCGGCGTGATCTTCACCGCGCCAGAGCCCAGTTCCGGATCGGCGTGCTCGTCGGCGACGATGGGAATCTCGCGCCCGGTGATCGGCAGGATCACGGTGGCCTTGCGCGCCAGCAGGGCCTTGTAGCGCGCGTCCTCCGGGTTCACCGCCACGGCCATGTCGGCGAGCATCGTCTCGGGACGCGTGGTGGCCACGGTGATGTATCCCGATCCGTCGCTGAGCGGATAGCGGAAGTGCCAGAAGCTGCCCTGAACCTCGCGCGTTTCCACCTCGAGGTCGCTGATCGCGGTCTTGAGCCGGGGGTCCCAGTTCACCAGCCGCTTGTCGCGGTAGATCAGGCCCTCGTTGTAGAGGTCGACGAAGACCTTCACCACGGCCTTGGTGAAGTGCGGGTCCATGGTGAACTGTTCGCGGCTCCAGTCCATCGAGCAGCCCAGGCGGCGAAGCTGGCCGGTGATCGTGCCGCCGCTCTCGTGCTTCCACTCCCAGACCTTGTCGACGAACTGCTCGCGCGTGTAGTTGGTGCGCTTGTCCTGCCGGGCTTCCAGCTGGCGCTCGACCACCATCTGCGTGGCGATGCCCGCGTGGTCGGTGCCCACCACCCACAGCGCATCCTTGCCGCGCAGGCGCTCGTAGCGGATCACCACGTCCTGCAGCGTGTTGTCGAGCGCGTGGCCGATGTGCAGGCTGCCGGTTACGTTCGGCGGCGGATTGACGATCGTGAAGGGCTGCGCATCCGGGCGTTCGGGACGGAACAGGCCATCCTGTTCCCAGCGGGCATACCACTTGGCCTCGATCTGGGCGGGGTCGAAAGTCTTGTCGAGAGCGGTTTCAGGCGCGGTTTCAGTCATGGCGCGGGGCTTTGCCAGCGCCCGGGTTTCCGTGCAAGGCGAGAGTGCTGCACAATATTTTTCCGCCATGGCGGCCGGGGAGGTGGCCTCCGCTTCGTCGCATGGGTAGAACCACTTGCCGGACCACGGTTTTTCCCTCAAATACGGGCGGACATGCGCGAATACGCGGAATTTACCCTGTCGGAAAGCGACGATGGCGGCGTCCCGACACTGGCGCTGAAGGGGGCGTTGCGAGTCTTTTCGCTCGGCGATCTCGATGCCCGGCTGGCCGCGCTCGACGGAAATTTCGCCTGTATCGACTTGTCGGGTGTGGACGATATCGACACCACCGGGGCATGGCTCGTCGCCAATTACGCGCGCGAGCACGGCCTTTCGATCACCGGCGAAAGCGAGCAGGCGCACCGGCTGCTCGCCGCGATCGGCAGCGTGGGAGAACATCCGGCCGAACCCCTGCCGGGGCCGTCGCTGCTGCCGCGCACGCTGGCCGACATCGGCGATGTGGTGATCGGCTGGGGGCACGGTTTCGTCAGGTCGATCGCGTTCCTGGGCGAACTGATCGCGGCCCTGGGCACGACCTTGCGCCACCCTTCGCGCCTGCGCGGCACGGCGCTGGTGCACCACATGCAGTACGTGGGTATCAACTCGCTGTGGATCATCGGGCTGATGAGCTTCCTGATCGGCATCGTCATCGCGCAGCAGGGTGCGGTGCAGCTCGAACAGTTCGGCGCGGAGATCTACACCATCAACCTCACCGGCCGCCTCTCGATGCGCGAACTGGGCATCCTGATGACCTCGATCATGGTCGCGGGCCGCTCGGGATCGGCTTTCGCCGCGCAGATCGGTACGATGAAGCTGACCGAGGAAGTCGATGCCATGCGCACGAGCGGCGTCTCGCCGATGGAGGCGCTGGTGGTGCCGCGCGTGCTTGCCTCGATGATCATGATGCCGCTGCTGGGCTTCTATTCGGCGGTGCTCTCGATCATCGGCGGCGCCTTCATCTCGAACTTCGCGCTCGACATCCCATTCTGGACCTTCCTCCAGCGCATGCAGGAAGTGGTGCCGATCACCGACGTGTGGGTCGGCCTGTCCAAGGCGCCGGTCTTCGGGCTGATCGTGGCGCTGGCCGGCTGCTACCAGGGCATGCAGGTTTCGGGCAGCGCCGAGGAAGTGGGCACGCGTACCACGCAGGCGGTGGTCACCGCGATCTTCACCGTGATCGTGCTCGACGCCTTTTTCGCCATCTTCTTCACGGAGATCGGCTGGAAATGACGGACCTTTCTGACGACTATCGGGGCGAATACCCCATCGTGGTCGAGGGGCTGCGCAATGCCTTCGGCGAGCATGTCGTGCACGAGGACCTCTCGCTCAAGGTGCGCAAGGGCGAGGTGCTGGGCGTGGTCGGCGGCTCGGGTACCGGCAAGTCGGTGCTGATGCGCTCGATCATCGGGTTGCAGCCACCCGCCGCTGGTTCGGTCGAAGTGCTCGGGCACGACATGATGGCGGATCACGACGGCGACGACATCGATATTCGCTCGCGCTGGGGCGTGCTGTTCCAGGGCGGCGCACTGTTCTCCACGCTGACCGTGGAAGAGAACGTCGAGGTCCCCCTCAAGCAGTTCTACCCGGAGCTTTCGGACAGACTGCGCAGCGAGATCGCCCGCTTCAAGGTGCGCCTGTCGGGGCTGCCCGAGGAGGCCGCGTTCAAGTATCCCAGCGAACTTTCGGGCGGCATGAAGAAGCGAGCCGGTCTGGCGCGCGCGCTGGCGCTCGATCCGGAACTGCTGTTCCTCGACGAGCCGACCGCGGGGCTTGACCCGATCGGTGCGGCCGCCTTCGACAACCTGACGCGCGAGCTGAAGGAGACGCTGGGGCTGACGGTGTTCCTCATCACCCACGACCTCGACACGCTCTACGCCGTCTGCGACCGTGTGGCGGTGCTCGCGGACAGGCAGGTGATCGCGGTCGGCACGATCCCGGAACTTCTCGCACTCGACCATCCGTGGATCCAGGAATACTTCAACGGCCCGCGCGGCCGGGCTGCGCTGGCGGCAAAAGGCGATCCCGAAGTCGAGACCGCCATGGACAGTGCAGGCAACACGGGGGCATAGGCTTACGGCATGGAAACACGGGCCAATCACGTCTGGGTAGGAGCCGTCACGCTGGCGTTGCTGGTGGCGCTCGCCGCGGCCATCGTCTGGATCGCGCGGCTCAACGAGGGTGCGCAGAACGAATACGACATCTTTTTCAAGCAGTCGGTGGACGGCCTCGCCAAGGGATCGGAGGTCGCCTATTCGGGCGTGCCGGTGGGACAGGTGCGGCAGATCGAACTGTGGCGCAAGGACCCCAGCTTCGTGCGCGTGCGCATCCGCGTCGACGAGAAGGTGCCGATCACCATCGGCACCTCGGCGACGATCCAGGGTAGCTTCACCGGCGTTTCCGACATCCAGCTGGAAGGTGCGAAGAAGGGCGCTCCGCCGCTCACCGAGCCCGGGCCGGAAGGGGTCCCCGTCATTCCCACCAGCCGTGGCGGCCTCAGCGAGGTGCTGGCCAACGCCCCGCTGCTGATGGAGCGCCTTGCGACGCTGACTGAAAATCTCAATCTCCTGCTGTCCGAGGACAACCGTCGCTCGATCACCGGCATCCTGCACAATGCCGACAAGATGACGCGCGACCTGTCCGGCGCGACGCCCGAAGTGCGCAAGACGCTCAAGGAGCTGCAGGGCACGCTCGATCAGGCGACCAAGACGCTCGCCGCTTTCGAGGGCGTTGCCGACAAGGCCGGCAATCTGCTGGGCACGGACAGCAATTCGCTGGCGGCGCAGCTTCGCCGCACGCTGTCCTCGGCGCAGAAGTCGATGGACCAGCTCAATGCCACGATGGCGCACGCGCAGCCGGCGCTGGACCAGGTTTCGCAAAGCACGCTGCCCGCCGCCGAGGCCGCGATCCGCGACTTGCGCGCGACCAGCAAGGCGCTGCGCAACGTGACCGAGAAGATCGACGAGCAGGGGGCCGGCGCACTGCTCAAGGGCCAGAAGCTGCCCGACTACAAGCCGTGACTCTGGCCATGATTGGGAACGTGATGGAAAAAGCGACGAAGCCCTCGGGCACAGACCGTATCGTCAAGGGCCTGCTGATCGCGGCCGCGTGCCTCGGCCTGTCGGGGTGCATCAGCCTTGGCGGAAAGGCGCCCGAGGAATTGTTTCGCCTGACCGCCGAGGAAACCGCCCCGGCCGGGGCGGCCGTGAGCGGGCAGCTGGCCGATGCGATCGTCGTGCTCGATCCGGATGCCGATCGCAGTCTCGACGTGCTGCGCGTGCCGGTGCGCGTGGATGCCTCGCGGCTGGCCTACCTGAAGAACGCGGCCTGGATCGAAAAGCCCACGCGCCAGTTCCGTTCGCTGCTGGCCGAGACGATCCGCGCCCGCACCGGCAAGCTGGTGGTCGAGGGCGGCGACTACGAAGTGACCGGCAAGACCGTGATCGGCGGACGCCTGCTGCGGCTGGGCTACGATGCGCAGAAGCGGGCCGTCGTGGTAAGCTTCGATGCCGTGCGTACCGATGGCATCGATGGGTCGCAGATCGCCACCAAGCGCTTCGAGGCGGTGGTCAACGACGTCGTGCCGAAGGCCGAGGCGGTAGGCCCCGCGCTAAATGCAGCGGCCAACGACGTCGCGCGGCAGGTATCGGACTGGCTTGCGGGTGAAAGCCCGAAGTAACGTTCCCTTGGAATCGGCTTTGCATTTTTAAAGGCCTGCCTGCAAAAATAATTCTTGGACAGGCTTCAAGCATTTCTCTTTAATCGTTTGAAGCGGGGAAAATCCGGGGAAGTTCCCCGTTTTGCCGGTTCTGGCCTGTTGCTGCCCCGCAACAATGACAGTTCTGTTTCAGTGATGTGGCAACTATCCGGTTTGCCTGCATTTTTTCGATCTGTATGCGGCGCCTCCCCGCAGCCGAATTCGGCGCGGAAGGTTAGTACATGCAGGAGTTATCATGAAGAAGTTCGCCATTGCAGGCGCTGCCGCCGCGTTGTTCGCGATCCCGGCCGCAGCCAATGCCCAGGCCTATGTGCAGGTGGAAACCGGTCTCGATTCGATCTCGGTCCAGGGCGAGTCGGACGAGGGCCTGAACTACGGCGTTTCGGCGGGCTACGACCTTCCGCTGTCGGGCGGCATGTTCGTCGGCATCCAGGGCACCGTTGCGGATAGCACCACCAAGGAATGCGCCCGCGACGTCCTCGCCGCCGGCGATCGTCTGTGCGTCAAGACCGGCCGCGATCTGGCCGCCGTCGTCCGTCTCGGCACCTCGGTGGGCGACAAGAGCAAGCTCTATGTCTTCGGTGGCTACACCAACGCCCGCATCCGCGCGACCTACAGCGACGGCGTGGACTCGGCGAGCGACGGTGCCAACGGCGACGGTTTCCGTCTCGGCGCCGGCTACCAGTACGACCTGAGCGACAAGATCTTCGTCAAGGCCGAGTATCGCTACTCGAACTACGAATCCGACTTCAGCCGCCACAACGGCATCGTCGCGCTCGGCGTGAAGTTCTGATCGATCCGATCTCAAGAAGACAGGGCTGGCGTGTTCCCACACAGCCCTGACGGAAAGCCCGCTTCGGTTCGTCCGCAGCGGGCTTTTTCGCGTCAGCAGCCCTCGATCAGCGCAACGATCTGTTCCAGCCAGCGGCGCGGTTCCCGCGCGCGGCCGAGGTCGCAGACGAATTCCTGCCCGCGTTTGGCGGAATCGAGCCCGGTGCGGCCGATCCAGCGTTCGGGTCGGTCATGGTAGGTGAGGCCACGGCGTTTTAGCCAAGGCGGCACGTCCCACAGGTTGAGCGGGCCGCCGGGCCGGGTGAGGCGCAGGGCGGGATTTGCCGAGACGGCCGTTGTGCCGGTCCCGAACCACAGCGCGTTGTTGGCCGGCCATTCGCCCGAAAGGTGCGGATGCGGGCGCGGCGGATTGCACCAGTGTTGTGAGCGGGCAACCGCATCGGGCGCGCCGCAAGCCAGCACTTTCATATGGCCGAAGATGCGGTGATGTCGCTCGCCCGTCTCGGGATCGGCAAAGAGGCCGAAGAACACGAAATGATCGCCCGGACCGACGCCGTGCTTGATGAGGTGCCCCTGTGCCGCGCCGCATTGGCCGAACCAGCACAGTCCATCCGCGAACATCGGATCGTCATGGCACAAGTCCGCACCGGTCAGCTTGCCGCGCGTGGTCTGCGTGACGAGGTCCTGCAGCCCGCGGTCGGCAAAGGTCGTGCAGGAACGGTCGCGCGCGGGGATCGGCAGCGAGACGGGCACGCCGTCCACGATCGGGGAGGGGACGCCCCCGGCCGTGCTGTCGAACCCCTTGCGGCTGAAGATCAGCTTCATTCGGCGCGCGAGAGTTCCGCCATGCGCATCGCCAGCGTGAAGGCCTCGAAGCGGGCGGTGCGGCGTTCGGCGGCTTCCCAGTCCTCGCCCCACAGCTCGATCTGCCAGTCGGATTCGAGTTCGGCAGCTTTCCACAGCGCCTCGGCATCGGCGCCGGGGCGGATCGCCTCGGTGGCGATGGTCAGCGAGGCGGCGAGGCTGGCCAGCATCTTGAGCGCGGCGAGGGCGAAGTTGCTTTCGGCTTCGATCTCTTGCCGCAGCCGCGCCAGCGTCACTTCGGGCTGGGGCTTGTGGAGAATGCCCGAGATGCGTGTGAAACGCACGCCGAGGCGTTCCTCGATCGATGCGAGCAGCGGCTCCCAGACTTCGAGTTGGCGCTGATAGAGCGCTTCGTCGGGATCGGCGCGGTAGCACAGCGTATCGGTCTCTGCATAAGGCAGCAGGTCGGCGATCACTTTCGTGCGGTCCGGCGTGACGGCATCGATGGCGAAATCGGCAAGATCGCGGAAGTGGAAGGCGGCAGGGTCGATTTCTTCGCCCTGACCGGCCCATTCCGCGGCGAGTTCTTCGGCCAGCGCCTTGCTTGGCACGACCTGCGCCCGGCCGCCGGCGGTCTTGATGCCGCGCCCGTCGAGCAGCACGCGCCAGCCGCCGTCGGTCTGATCGACGGTTACGTCCTTGTAGAAGCGTTTCATTTCGGTGTGCGCCACTTGCGAATGAGAATCGGGGGGATGACGAAAATGTCGACCAGCCCGTTGGCGAGAAGCAGATAGCCCACCCAATCGGGCAGGCCGGGAAGCAGGCGACCGGTGGCGACGAGCAGGCCCACGACCACGAAGGCCACGCCCATCAGGCGCGTGATGTGGATCGCGGCAAAGCGCGCGGCGGCGGGATCTTTCTCGCTCATGTCTGAAGGTATTCCAGCAACTCGGCGGGGGTCTCCACGACCTTTTCGGCCCCGGCCGCGATCAGTTCGTGCGGGTGGTGGTAGCCCCAGTCGACTCCAATCGCGCGGGTGCCGGCGCTGGTCGCCATCTGCATGTCGTAGCCGGTATCGCCGATCATCACCGCCTCTTCGGGCAGTGCGCCCGCTTCGAACAGCGCTTCTTCCAGCATGGCCGGGTGCGGCTTGGAAGGGTGGCGGTCGGCGGTCTGCAGGGTGACGAAGAGGTCGGAAATGCCGTTGTCGGCAAGGCAATGCGCCAGCCCGCGATCGGACATGCCGGTGGCGACGCCCAGCGTCCAGCCCGCGCCGTGGAGTGTGCGCAGCAGGTCCTCGATGCCGGGAAACAGCGGCTGTGCGACACGACCCTCGCTGCGTGCGGTGCGGAAGGCCTCTTTATAGGCATCGGCCATGGCGTGCTGCTGTTCCTCGCTGCTGTCGGGCAGCAACTGGCGGATCGCACGGGGCAGCGAGAGGCCCACCGCGCGGCGGATGTTCCCGCGCGAGGGGGCGGGCAGGTCGAAGGCAGCGAAGGCGATCTCCATCGCTTCGCAGATCGAGGCCTGCCCGTCGATGAGCGTGCCGTCGCAATCGAACACGGCAAGTTTCATCCGACCACGTCCCGCATAAGCTGGGCAATGGCGCGTGAGCCTTCCTGTTCAAGGCCCAGCGCCACACGCTCGCGCTCGTCGGCGCTCTTGTTCTGCGAGAGCTTGAAGGTCGGCCGCCATGCCTGCGCTTCCAGCTCGAAGCCGACGATGGCGCCCTTGAGCTGGCTCAGCCGTGCGGGGGGCACCTTGTCCATCGTCCAGGGCGTGCCGCTGGCGATACGCGTCTCGTTGTGGGCCGAGAGCGCTTCGAGCATGCCTTGCAGCCCGTCATCGTCCATCCGCCGCACGCGGCCCTCGATTTCGACGGTGACGTAGTTCCACGTCGGCACTTCCACGGTGCTCTCGTACCAGCGCGGCGAGACATAGGCCTCGGGGCCGTTGACCACGGCCAGCGCGGTCATGCCGTCAAGGTGGCGGGCAAGCGCATTGCCGCGCGCGAGGTGGAATTGCAGCGCGCCATCGCCGGTCCACAGCAGCGGCGTATGGGCCACGCGCGGGCCGTCGGGCGTGGTCGCGAAGATCATGCCGAAGCCGATCTCGGCGACCAGGGCTTCCATCAGCGCCCGGTTCTCCGTGCGGAATTGCGCGTTGGGGTGCATCAGCGGCGGCCTTTCGGGCCGCCGGGACGCGCACCGCCGGGCTTGCGCGGGCCGGGTCGGGCGGACGGTTTGCCGCCGGGTTTGCCGGGCGTCTTCCTCGTGCCGGGGGTGCCGGCCGCCTTGCCGGAACGGACCCGCCCCGACGGGCTGTCACTGCGCTTGCGGCGCTCGCCGCGGCGTTCCTTGCGGTATTCCTTGGCGTGGGCCTTGGCGGCGCGCTTTTCGTCGGCCTTGGTCGGCTCGGGCGGGGCCGGGGGTAGTTCCGCGCCGTCCGCCTCGTCGAAGCCGAGCGAGGCCATCGAATTGGCGAAGTGTTCGGGCAGGGGGGCGGTCACGTCCAGAGGGGTGCCGTCCGGGTGGTCGATGATGAGGCGCCGCGCGTGCAGGTGCATCTTGCGGCTGATCGTACCCGAAAGGAACGCGTCCTGCCCACCGTACTTGCCGTCGCCGACGATGGGATGGCCGATGGCGGCCATGTGCACGCGTAGCTGGTGGGTGCGGCCGGTCAGCGGATGCAGTTCCACCCAGGCGGCGCGGTTGCCGGCGCGGTCGAGCACGCGGTAGCGGGTGCGCGCGGGCTGGCCGTTCTCCTCGTCGACGTGCATCTTCTCGCCGCCGGTGCCCGGCTGCTTGGCGAGCGGCAGTTCGATCATGCCGTCGCTGATGTTCGGCACGCCCACCACCAGCGCCCAGTAGATCTTCTTGGCCGAGCGCCCCGAAAAGCGCTTGGAGAAGAACGCGGCGCTGCCTGGCGTGCGCGCGATCAGCAGCACGCCCGAGGTATCCTTGTCGAGCCGGTGGACGAGGCGCGGGCGCGGGGGATCCTTTGTGTCCCCCGGCCCGCCCATCGCAAAGGCATCGAGCAGGCCGTCGACGTGCTGCTTCATGCCCGATCCGCCCTGCGTGGCGAGCCCGGGCGGCTTGTTGAGCACGATCGCGGCGCGGTCCTGCGTCAGCACCATCGAATCGGCGAGGGCCAGTTCTTCCTCGGTCAGTTCGCGTCGGGGGCGGGGCGCCTTGCCGCCGGGCCTGGCCTCGCCGCCGGGCGGCACGCGCAGGACCTGCCCGGTCTCCAGCCGGGTGTCGACGTCGGCGCGCTTGCCGTCGACGCGGATCTGCCCGGTGCGTGCCCAGCGCGATACGGTGGCGAAGCCCACCTGCGGCAAGTGGCGCTTGAACCAGCGGTCGAGCCTGACGCCATCGTCGTCGGTGCCGACGGTGAACTGGCGGACGGAATCGGTATCAGCCATCGCGCTTACCCCACGTGCCGCATGAGCGCGAGGCCGAGGAACAGCCCGGTCACGCCTGCGATTACCGAAATGCCTGTGTAGAAGGCGGCAAGGCCCAGTTGGCCGCGCTCGGCCAGCGTGACGATGTCCAGGCTGAACGAGGAAAAGGTGGTGAAGCCGCCCAGCATCCCGGTCGCGAGGAACAGCCGCGTTCCTTCGCCATGGCTGCCGAAGCGGGCAAGCCAGCCGATCAGCAGCCCCATGAACAGGCTGCCGAGCACGTTGACGGTCAGCGTGGCGAAGGGGAATTCGCTGGCGCGTATGGGGCCGATCATGGCGGTCCAGGCGCGGCCGACGAGAAAGCGCAGCCAGGCGCCGGTGCCGCCGCCCAGCGCTACGTAAAGCGATGCGGCAAGGAAGGAAGGTTGAGGCATCAGGCCGCCTTAGCCGCGAACGCGGGGTTTTCCAATCTCCGCCATGATCGGGCGGGCGCGGTTCGGGCGGGTGTGCCGAATCGGCGCGGTGCGGCATGCATCTGCATGGAATGCCCATCTGCATGGAACGCCTTGCGAGCGGGTTCGTCCGGATGCGGCCTTGTTGCCAGCCAACTGGAATAACCGGCGCAGGTGTGGTATTAAGGCATCGAAGGCCGAGTTACGTGCCCGGCGCGAGACAAGTTCTCTCGCGAGATTGCTTGCCTTTTTGCCAGTCCGGTGCTAGCGGCCCCCAACTTCGAGCCGACCCCGATGGGGATTCGGCGTGTTTTCGTATTTTATATGAGTGTGCCCCCGCGTCGGAATGCGGGGCTAGCGCATTCGATTTGTGAGGTGTGTCGGTTTATGCAAATCATGGTTCGCGACAACAATGTTGATCAGGCCCTTCGTGCGCTCAAGAAGAAGCTGCAGCGGGAAGGTGTCTATCGCGAAATGAAGCTGCGCCGTCACTACGAAAAGCCCTCCGAGAAGCGCGCCCGCGAAAAGGCCGCTGCCGTTCGTCGCGCCCGCAAGCTGGAGCGCAAGCGCATGGAGCGCGACGGCGTCAAGTAAGGCTGGAATCCTGCGCTTGTGCGCAGGGCGCCGCAAAATCTCCGGTTCCTCTTGAACGTGGGCCCGGCTTGAGCCATGAGGGCGCGGAAATCCCATCCGCGCCCTTTGTGCATCCATGCTCCGGGGCGAACCCGAACGAGGCCATTCGACGATGACAGAGATCACCCGCGTCCCGCTCCAGCCGATCGCCAAGGGCGCACTCACCAAGATCTGGCTGGGCGTGGCCGCGATTGCACTGGCTGCCGGCGGCATTGCCTATGCCGCGCTGCCGCCCGCCGTTCATGTCGAGACGCTGACCGCCGGCACCGGCGAATCGCCGACGATGGAAGACGTCGTGCTCATCAACTACAAGGGCACGCTGCCCGACGGTAAGGTCTTCGATCAGGCCACGCAGGTGCCGATGGCGCTGGGCGAAGTCGTCCCCGGCTTCAGCAAGGCGCTGGTGCAGATGCAGCGCGGCGGCAAGTACAAGGTCGAGATTCCCTCGGAACTGGCTTACGGCAGCAAGGCCGTGGGCGACATTCCGGCAAACACCGACCTGACCTTCGAGATCGAACTGCTGGACTTCAAGAGCCGCGCCGAGATCGAGCAGCAGCAGCGCATCATGCAGCAGCTGCAACAGATGCAGATGCAGTCCCAGGGCGGCGAGGCTCCGGTCCACCCCTGATCCGGCCTATGGCCGCTTGATGCGGTCTGGAGCGGGTGCTAGCGCCCGCTCACAGCCTATTTTCCGGGAGAGGCCGCGCGTCGGCCTCGCATCATTGAGGAACAGCCATGTCGGTCGATACCGCAACCGTGGCCAAGATCGCCAGCCTTGCCCGCATCAAGGTGAGCGAGCAGGAACTCGAGGCAATGGTGCCCGAGCTCAACGGCATTCTCGCCTGGGTCGAACAGCTCGGCGAAGTGGACGTCACCGGCATCGAGCCGATGACCGCCGTCATCCCCAACACGCTGCGCCTGCGCGACGACGTGATCGATGCCGATCCGCTCACCGGCGGCAACAAGCGCGATGCCGTGCTGGCGAATGCGCCCGCGGCCGAGCACGGTTTCTTCGGCGTGCCCAAGGTGATCGAGTGATACGCATCCTTCGACAAGCTCAGGATGAGCGGTCTTGGGAACAGAACGATTCTATCTCCGCTCGCCCTGAGCTTGTCGAAGGGCATGCGGCCACAACGGCTGGAAAACAGCATGACTGACCTTACCGAACTCGGCGTAGCTGCCATCCGCGACGGCGTTGCCAAGGGCGACTTCACCGCCGTCGAAGTGGCCGAAGCCTTCAACGCCAATGTCGCCGCTGCGCAGGAGGCCCTGAACGCCTTCATCGTCGCGACGCCCGAAGCCGCGATCGAGGCCGCGAAGGCCACCGATGCCAAGCGCACCGCGGGCGAGGCGCTGGGCAAGATGGGCGGCGTGCCGATCGGCATGAAGGACCTGTTCGCCACGGTCGGCGTGCAGACCACCGCGGCCAGCCACATCCTCGAAGGCTTCAAGCCCGAGTACGAGAGCACCGTCTCGCAGAAGCTGTGGGATGCGGGCGCGGGCATGCTTGGCAAGCTCAACCTCGACCAGTTCGCGATGGGCTCCTCGAACGAGACCAGCTATTTCGGCAACGTGATCTCGCCGTGGAAGCGCAACGACGGCGGCAATGCCGCGCTGGCGCCGGGCGGGTCCTCGGGCGGTTCATCCGCCGCCGTTTCCGCGCGGCTGTGCCCGGCGGCGACCGGCACCGACACCGGTGGCTCGATCCGCCAGCCCGCCGCCTTCACCGGCATCACCGGCATCAAGCCGACCTACGGGCGCTGCTCGCGCTGGGGTGTCGTCGCCTTCGCCAGCTCGCTCGATCAGGCGGGGCCGATGGCGCGCGACACGCGCGACTGTGCGATCATGCTCGAAGCCATGGCCGGTTTCGATCCCAAGGACGCGACCAGTCTCGACATGGCCGTTCCCGAATGGGAAGCGAACCTTTCGGCCGACATGAAGGGCAAGAAAGTCGGCATCCCGCGCGAATACCGCATGGACGGGATGGACGAGGACGTCGCCAAGTCCTGGGATCAGGGCATTGAATGGCTGAAGGACGCGGGCGCGGAGATCGTCGAGATCTCGCTGCCGCACACCAAGTACGCGCTGCCGGCCTACTACATCATCGCCCCGGCCGAGGCTTCCTCGAACCTCGCGCGCTATGACGGCGTGCGTTACGGCCTGCGTGACCTGCCCGATGGCGCCAACCTGCAGGACATGTACGCAGCAACCCGCGCTGCCGGGTTCGGCGCCGAAGTGAAGCGCCGCATCCTGATCGGCACCTACGTGCTCTCGGCAGGCTTCTACGATGCCTACTACACGCAGGCGCAGAAGGTGCGCACGCTGATCAGCCACGACTTCAAGAACGCCTTCACCGAATGCGACGTGATCCTCGCGCCGACCGCGCCGAGCGCTGCCTTCGCGCTCGGCGAGAATGTCGACGATCCGCTCAAGATGTACCTCAACGACGTCTTCGCGGTGCCCGCCTCGCTGGCGGGCCTGCCGGCGATGTCGGTCCCTGCCGGTCTCAACCGTGAAGGCCTGCCGCTGGGGCTGCAGATCATCGGCCAGGCATTCGACGAGCAGGGCGTATTGAACGCAGGCCTCGCGATCGAGCAGCGGGCCGGGTTCACGGCGAAGCCGGAGAAGTGGTGGTAATGATGATGAACCTGTCTACGGCCGGCGAATGGCTGGCGTGGGCAGGTATCGTCATTCCCCTGGGTGCGCTCGCATGGTCGGCGATATTCTACACGCTGGCGCGGCGTCGGGAGGTCAGCCATCAGGAATACCAGCGCTTTTTCCAGATCATGGATCACCTGGGGCAACCGGACGGAAGCGTGGCCTCGAAGATGGCGGCGGCTTTTGAATTGCGAAAGTACCCGGAGTATCGGGAGGTGATCATTCGTCTCTGCGAAAACTCAACGATCGATGGCCCCGCGGCAGAGATGCTGCGCGAAGAGATGCAGATCACGGCCGACTACATGCGGTCGTTGAAATAAGTAGGCCGTCCGGTGCTGCCGATGCGCAAGCGCATGGCAGGACCGGGACGCATCGGCAGGGGCTGACGGCGCCCTTGGCGCATCAGTACTCGGAGCGTTTGCCCAGCAGGTGACGGATGACGTAGCTCGTCCGTTCGCCCAGCGATGCCGCCTTGTCGTTGGTGCCGGGGCGCTTTTTCCACACGGTCGTATGCGGAATGCGCAGGCCTTCGGGAACCGTGTAGTAGTAGAGCGCGATCGAGCGCCGGGTGATGTCGGGCGGGGTTTCCAGCGGATCGGGGTGTCCGTGATAGCTGGTGCTGTCGGTGTTGAAGACGACCGCACGGCCGATTTCGGGCAGGACCTTGTGCTCGCAGGCGGTCATGGCCTTGTTCCACAACTCCAGCGCGCCGCCCCATTCCTCGTTCCAGTCCTCGTTGAGGAAGAGGATCAGGTTGAGCCGGCGACGCATCCGCGAGGTCGGATGGATGTTGAAATCCGCGTGGATCGACAAGTGGCCGCCACGGCGCGTTTCATGCAGGCCGCCGCCGACGAAGCGGGGATCGGACACCAGACCCTGTATGCCGGTCATCTTCTCGAGGAAGTTGAGGAAGGCGGCGGAATTCAGCGCGGAAAACAGGTCCTGGATATAGGCGCTGCGGATCTTGTCGAGCGTGTAGCCGGTCTTGAGCTGCGAGAATTCGTCCGAGAAACGGCCCTTTTCCGATTGCGGGAACTCGCGGTTGACCTCGCGCAGGATTTCCCGATCCATGAAATTATCAAGGACGATATGCGGGAAGGGCGAGGCGGTGCGGTAACGCTCCGCGTAGGAGGCGCCGATTTCCCTGGCGGCCTTGCGATCCAGTTCGAAGAAGCCGTCGTCACGCTTGAAATCGAGAACGGGCTTGCCCGTGGTGTCGGATTCGGCGCGTTCGGCTAGGACAGACTGGGTCATGGAGGCTGTATCCGCTTGAGAAGGGCTATGGGGTTTTATAAAGGTGGGCAGGTGCGTTAACCAGCCCTCATTTTGGGCTTGCCCCTTTCCGGAACATCCGTCACGCGGTAGAGCGCGGCAACAAACAAGAGTGTTTTCGAAAGTCTTATGTCAGATTATCGCATCCAGGGCGCAACCGGTGACTGGGAGGTCGTGATCGGCCTTGAGGTCCACGCGCAGGTCACGTCCAACTCCAAGCTGTTTTCCGGCTCGGCCACCGCGTTCGGTGCGGAGCCGAATTCGCAGGTGTCGCTGGTCGATGCGGCGATGCCGGGCATGCTGCCGGTACCGAACCGCGAGTGCATCCGTCAGGCGGTGCGCACCGGCATCGCCATCGATGCGCAGATCAACAAGTGGTCGCGCTTCGACCGCAAGAACTACTTCTACGCGGACTTGCCGCAGGGCTACCAGATCAGCCAGCTCTACCACCCGCTGGTGGGCGAGGGCTCGATCGAGATCGTGCTCGACGAGAAGGACCCCGAGGGCTCGACCAAGACCATCGGCATCGAGCGCATCCACGTCGAGCAGGACGCGGGCAAGCTTATGCACGACCAGCACCCGACGATGTCCTATGTCGACCTCAACCGCTCTGGCGTGGCGCTGATGGAAATCGTCAGCCGCCCGGACATGCGTTCTCCCGCCGAAGCGGGGGCTTACCTGTCGAAGCTGCGGACGATCCTGCGCTATGTCGGCTCGTGCGACGGCAACATGGACCAGGGCTCGATGCGCGCCGACGTCAACGTCTCGGTGCGCCGCCCGGGCGAACCGTTCGGCACCCGTACCGAGACCAAGAACGTCAACTCGGTGCGCTTCGTCATGCAGGCGATCGAGCACGAGGCGAACCGCCAGGTCGATGTTCTGGAAGGTGGCGGCAAGATCGTTCAGGAAACCCGCCTGTTCGATCCGGGCACCGGCACCACGCGCTCGATGCGCTCGAAGGAAGATGCGCACGATTACCGCTACTTCCCCGATCCCGACCTGCTGCCGCTCGAACTCGACGATGCCTTCCTCGAGGAATGCCGCAATTCGTTGCCCGAGCTGCCCGATGCCAAGCGTCACCGTTACGAGACCGATCTGGAGCTGTCTGCCTACAACGCGGGCGTTCTGACGGCCGATGTCGAGACCGCGCGCTGGTTCGAACTGTTGCTGGCGGAGACTGCCAAGGCCTCGGGCAAGCAGCCTGCGGAGGTCGCCAAGCAGGCGGCCAACTGGCTGATCTCCGAACTGTTCGGCGCGCTCAACAAGCTGGGCACCAGCCTTGAGGAATCGCCGGTAACCCCCGAAAAGGGCGGTGAACTTCTGGCGCTGATCGCCAAGGGCACGATTTCCGGTTCGGCGGCCAAGCAGGTGCTCGAGATCATGCTCGAAACCGGCGACGATGCCGGCACGATCGTCGAGCGCGAAGGCCTCAAGCAGGAATCCGACACCGGCGCGATCGAGGCCGAAGTCGACAAGGTCCTCGCCGCCAATGCCGACAAGGTCGAGCAGTACAAGGCCGGCAAGGTCCAGCTCTTCGGCTTCTTCGTCGGCCAGACGATGAAGGCCATGAAGGGCAAGGGCAACCCTCAGGTCGTGAACGAGATCCTGAAGGGCAAGCTGGACTGATGTACTAAACCGGCGGCGCTGCCATGGGCAGTGCCGCCGGTGTTCGGCAAGGCCTTACTTGCCGGCGCGGGCTTTCGCCGTGCGTTCGTTCTTGGCGAATTCCTCGAAGTTGCCCTGGAACACGGTGACCAGTTCATCGAGCGCGGCAATTGCGTCCTCACCCTCCTTGGGCGGGAAGAGCTTGAGGCCGTTGCCGCCCCAGGCCTTGTACTGGTAGTCGATCTTCTGGTCGTCTCCGAACTCGCGGACCATGAAGAGGGTCCTGAGCGAACGGCCGTAGATCATCGCCTTTTGATAGAAGACATCGGCGACGATGAGTTCGGAATAACAGGTCGCGGTTGAATCGGAGCGGCGCGTCTTGACGCTGTTCATCGTCTTGCGTTCGAGCGGCTGCTGGTGAAGCACGTAGGTCGTGCCCGGGGTGAGCCCGAGGTCCGTGCGCAGGTCGAGCGAGGTCAGGGCGTCGAGCTGGCTGGGGCTGTCGAGAGCGCTGGCAAGCAGCGTCTTGTTGTTGGCATCGGTGCCCGCGTGAAGCGCGGCGTCGATCAGGCCGCCGCCAAGCAATCCGGACGTCATCGAGTTCATGCGTTCCGCCGGCCAGATGTGCAATTCGCACCCGTCGGCAGGCTCGGCCGGGGAAATCCGGGTAGGTTGCGTCTCGGCTTGCCCGGCTTCCTCGGTTGCCTCAACGGCGTCTTCGGTGGTCTCGACAATGTCTTCCGTTGTCGCGACGGCATCTTCGGTTGTTTCGACCGCGTCTTCGGCGGCCTGTTCGGCGGCGGCAGGGGTTTCCACCGTTGTGCCTTCATCCTGCGCAAAAGCCGGAATGGCCGGCAGCAGGGCAATGGCCGACGCGGCCAGAATAAAACGACAGGCTTTCATATGTTCTCCCACGAACGAGGACGTCATTTTCATTTTTTCTTCTTCTGCTTCGGAGGCGATTGGAGCGCGGTTCCGAACTCTGTCAGCGAGCGTTCGTATGCCTGGTCGATGTCGCTCGATGCGGCCACGACGGCATCCGGGGTCGCGGGCGGGAAAGCCGTAAGCGGGACCTGCGTGTAGGTCCCGAAACGGCGCGTCAGCGCATCGCCATCGAACGAGCGGTAGCGGAACAGGATTTTCAGGAACTTGCCGTTGACGATGTCTTCCTGGAAGAACACGTCGTCGACCACCAGTTCGGCATAGCACGAGGGCGCGTCCGCGATCAGGCGGCCCGGCGTGTGCCTTGCGGTGTTGCTGTCGAGGGCCTGCTCATGCACGAGCGTGCGGTATCCGGGCAGGGCAAGCGCTTCGGCCAGGGGCGAAGCGCGCAACAGTTCCACCTGATGGGGCGTGTCCAACGGAATGCCCGGCAGCTTTCGGTACCCCTCGCGACCTTCCACGGCGCCATCCACGATGCCTCCGTGAAACCAGCCATGATAGGTCGAGCGCAGGCCGTCGGCGGGCCAGACATGCAGTTCGCAGGCGGTGGTGTCCGTACCTGCATCTGTTTCCATGTCCTGTGCCGGCAAGGCCGTGGACTGCGCGCCAAGGAATGCTGCGACAAGCGCAGCCCGGATGCGGGCCTGCCCCAAGCGTTATCTCCCCCCTCCCAAATGCGAAGCCTGTACTTCCATGCAGGGAGCAGAGTCGTCGCGCCGGCATTCTTATTCTTGCCGAACGTCGGGAGCAAGCCACTACGATGTGGAGATTTATTGGGGGCTCCGGGCCGTTGAACGGGGCGGAACTACATCTTGCGCGTACCCGCCAGATCCATCGTCCCGAACATGCCCGCCTTGACCTTGCCGGTCAGGGCATCGCCTTCGATCGTGGCGGTGCAGTCGAGTTCGATCGGCATCGGCATGGTCATCTTCATCTGCCAGGTCAGCGTGTTCCCGGTGATCGTGCCGCCCTTGATCTCCATCGATCCGAGGTCGCCGGTGATGTCCCCGGAGAAGGCGCCGCCTTCGCCCGGGACGATTGTCAGTACGCCCTTCTGGGGGCCCATCGGGGTCTTGGTGACGCAGTCGTAGCTTCCGGCGATGGTCATGCGGTTCACTCCTCTTCCGGGCCCTTCGGGGCCTCGCGCACTTCTATCGGCAGGCCGAGATCCTGCAACTGGGGTTCGACGACCTTGCGATCTCCCACGACAACGAACGTGAGACCCTCGGGCTGCAGGTATTCGCGCGCGGCCTCGCCGATCCGGTCGGCGCCGATCGCGCGGTAGGTGCCGGCGAGCTTTTCGTAGTAGTTTTCGGGGCGGCCGAGCCGGTCGTTCTTGCGGATGGCATAGAGCACCGAGGCGTTCGTTTCGAACTGGTTGGGCAGGGCGCGGATCGCGCCCTCGGTCACGCGCTGGAGTTCCTCGGCGGTGATCGGCTTGCTGGCGGGCAGGGCGGACATGTCCGCGACGATCGCCTTGATCGCGGCGCCGGTACGGTCTGCCTGGACGGGCGCGGAGACCTGCAGCAGGCGCGGGCCCGTGGGCTGGCTGACGCTGGTGTTCACGCCGTAGCTCCAGCCCTTGTCCTCGCGGATGTCCAGATTGAGGCGCGAGAGGAAATCGCCGCCGATCACGTCGTTGGCGAGCGTCAGCGGCTCCTCGTCCGGCGTCTGGCCGGTGAGCGGCAGAACGCGTCCGGCCAGGATCACCGACTGCGGCGAGTTGGGACGGTCGATCAGGACGATGCGCGCGCTGGCCGCCGGTGTCGCCGCGTCGACCGGCTTGACGGGAGGTGCGCTTACCGGGGCCTTCCACTGGCCGAATGCCTTTTCCAGCATCGGCTTGAGCTGTTCCATGGTCACGTCGCCGACCACGGTGATGCGGGCGAGATCGGGACGCAGCCACTTGTCGTGCGCGGCCCGCATGTCGGCCGGCGTCAGCGCGGCCAGCGATTGCGCGTTGCCGAGGCCGTCGAGCGGCTGGGCATAGGGATGCGTGCCATAGACCTCGGCCTCCAGCGTGCGTGCCGCCAGCGCCTTGGGCGAGGAAAGCGTCTGCGCCAGTTCGGCCTGGGCCTGTGCCTTGAGCCGCGTGAAATCGCTTTCGGCGAAGGCGGGGTGGAGGATCAGGTCGGCGGTCAGCGCCAGCGACGGGGCGAGGTTGTCCGAAAGCGCGCTCAGCGTGACGGTGCTGGTGTCGAGCGAACCGTCGGTGCCGATATTGGCGCCCAGCCGTTCCTGCTCTTCGGCGATCTGCGTGGCGCTGCGCGTCGTCGTGCCCTCTTCGAGCATGGCCAGCATCAGCCCCTGCGTGCCGGGCGTATCGAGCGCGTCGGCCGCATAGCCGGCGTCGAAATCGATCGCCATGACCAGTTTCGGCACGGCGGTGCGGCGGGCGAGCGTTACGGGAATGCCGTTGGCCAGCGTGGCATGCTCGATTGCCGGGAACTTCAGCGCCGCGACGGGCTGGACCGGCGGGGCCGTGCGCTCGGGGGCGGGGGGCAGCGGCGGGGCCATGGCGTGCGGATCGGCTGGCGGGGCCGGGTGATCGGCCTCGTCGCCCCAGCCGCCCAGGGCATCGCCGCTGTCGGTGCGCGGACCCGGCACGACATTGAGCGCGTAGACCGGGCGCGAGAGCCACTTGCCGAGCGCGGCCCTGATGCTGGCCGGCGTCAGCGCGGCCATGGCGGCAAGGTCTTTCTTGTAGTGCGCGGGATCGCCCGAATAGACCTGACCCTCGGCCAGTGTCGCACCCTTGCCGGAGAAGCCGCCGACGCGTTCGAGCCCGCCGATCTCGCCCGAGAGCAGGGCGGTGACGGCGCGCCGCACTTCATCCTCGGTGGGGCCCTCGCGCAGGTAGTCGGCCAGTACCTTGTCGAAGGCGGCCTCGGCTTCGGCGCGTGCGACGCCCGGCTTCACGTCCATCGACATGGTCAGGAAGCCGAGCTGCTGGAAGACCTGGTCGTAGGCGGTGACCGAAACGGCCAGTTCCTTGCCGCGCACCAGCTGGTTGTCCAACCGCGAGCTGGCAAGGCCGCCCAGGATATGCATGCCGATCCTGAGCGCGGGCGTATCGGGATCGTTGAGGCCGGGGGCGGTCCAGTTGCGGGTCAGGCGCAGCACGGGGACCTGATCGGTAATGTCGCGCGAGACCGGGGCGGGCAGGGTGACCGGGCCGGCCTTGACCGGCTCGATGGCGGGGCCGCGTGGGATGCCGCCGAACCACTTTTCCACCTTGGGACGGGCGGTGCCGGCATCGATGTCGCCCGAGAGCACGAGGACGACGTTGTTGGGGCCGTAGTGATCGGTGAACCACGTGCGCACGTCCGTCAGCGTCGCGGCGTCGAGATCGGCCATCGAGCCGATGGTGGAATGGCGATAGGGATGGCCGATCGGGAGGAGCCCGTCGGCCTGGAAATAGTCGTAGAGGCCATAGGGCTGGTTGTCGCCCTGCCGCTTCTCGTTCTGGACGACGCCGCGCTGCTTGTCGAGCTTGTCCTGCGTGACCGCGGGCAGCAGGTGGCCCATGCGGTCGCTTTCCATGAACAGCGCCAGATCGAGCGCGCCGGTGGGCACGGTCTCGACGTAGTTGGTGCGGTCGTACCAGGTCGAGCCGTTGGTCGGCGTCGATCCCGCGGCCTCCAGCGGAATGTCGAAATTGGGCACGTTGGCCGAGCCACCGAAGAACAGGTGTTCGTAGAGGTGCGCAAAGCCGGTGCGGCCGCGCGGCTCGTTCTTCGAGCCGACCTCGTAGTAGAGCGTGACCGCGACGATCGGCGCCTTGCGATCCGTGTGAACGATGGTCGTCAACCCGTTGGGCAGGATGAACTTCTCGTAGGGAATGTCGACCTTCGAGACGAGATCCTGCAGCGCTGCCGGGGCCGTGGCGGAAGCCTGCGCGGCAGGGGCGGGTGTCTTCGCGAATGCGACGGTGCCGGGCGCGGCGGAACCGGCGGCGAGGAGAAGGGCGGCGGCGAGAGCGGTGAGGCTCGAAACGGGGGCAATGCGCATGCACGAGGTCTAGCAAAGACTGTTCCTGCCGCAAGCTGAACAGTGCGGCTTCGGGTTGCGGTGAGGCGCATCGGCGTGCAAACTTCACCCGACTTTCAAAGGAGATAGTGTGATGGCGGGCTTTGAGGATCGTATGGGGCGGCGCGATGCCGTTGCGGTCATGCTGGCGACGCTGGCCGGCGGCGCGATCGCTGCCACCTGGCCCGGAGCCGCGCGGGCCGCGGGGATCGGAGGCGCGTTCGTCGACCTGCTCGGTCGCGCGTCCGACAGTTCGCTGGACAAGCTGGCCGAGCCCGGCGCTTTCTACAACGATCCGGACATCCGCATCGGCCTTCCGCTGGTGGGCGGCCTGGGTGGTGGGCTCGGCGGCGTGTTCGGCAAAGTGCTCGATACCGGCAGCAAGCTGGGCCTCACCGACAACCTGGTGCGGCGGCTCAACGATGCCGCAGGCGTCGCCGCGGGAGAGGCCAAGCCGATCTTCCGTTCGGCGATCTCGCGGCTGTCGCTGGCCGATGTCCCCGGCATCGCCACCCAGAACGACGGGGCGACCCAGTACCTGCGGCGCAGCGCCGGAGACGAGCTCAGGGGCAAGCTGCGCCCGCTGGTCGACGATGGTCTCGCGCAGGTCGGCGCCTATGGGCAACTCGACAGCCTCACGCGCCGGTCGAACGTGCTCGCGAAAGCCGGAATCACGCACGACAAGCTGGGCGATTCCGTCACCGGGCAGGCGCTCGACGGCATCTTCCGCTACATCGGCAACGAGGAGACGAAGCTGCGCGCCAATCCGCTCAAGCCGGCCGGAAGCCTGCTCAAGGGCATCCTTGGCGGGAACTGAGCAGGCGCCGGATTACCCCCGCTTGAAGATCTGCCCGCTGTCGAAGCGGCTGATGCGCCATTCGCCGTCGTTGTCGCGGCGGCATTCCATCTTCACGTCGGCCACGGCCAGTGGATCGCAGTACTTGTCGAGGTCCGTCACGGTGGCGAAGAATACCAGCAGGTAGCCCACCTTGGCATGATCGGCGTCGTCGAACGAGACGCGCAGCGAGGTGATGATGTGGCGCATCGTCATCAGGCCGGGACCGGCCGTCATGGCTTCGGCGCGGCCCTTGTAGAAGGCCTCGACCGCCGCCAGCCCGTCGCGCCATTCGCCGCCAACGAAATATTGCACGTCCTCCGCCAGGCAGTCCGCCTTGCGCATGGAGAGGCCGTTGTTGATGTCCAGCTCGTCGCCCCATTCGTAGATGACCTGCTTGATCGCAAGAACGTCCGCTGCCTGCTGGGGAGTGAATTTCGCCACGTCTGGATACCTCTTCCCGTTGTTGTGGGTTGTCCCGGGCACGCTAGGCGATGGCTGCAACCGGGCCAAGGGCATGATGAACGACATCGTTGATTTACCGCCATCGCGACGGTGACGAGGCGGCAACAGGGACTCGGCGACGGCTGGCGCGGCCGCTTTTCGTCGTTCTCTGCCGGGGAATGTTCAATAATGAACACATATAGGGTGAAGCAAGAGGGTTGCTCGCAATTTCATACATCTGGATGGCGCTTTTTTCGGGTCATTTATGCAATGAAAACATGGGAATAACTGCGATTCCGCGATGTGTCCCGAAATAGTATGGCTAACCGGCCGGCATACCCTCGACGACGGGGGGCGGAGTGCTAGTCTCTGCGGAAGCGGGGGGCGTATGGCCGCCTTTATTTCGAAGCGGAGGGCATATGAAAATCAAACTCATGGCAACGCTGGCGTGCTCGACGGCCGCCCTGGTCGCTGCGGGTCCGGCTTTGGCCAAGTCCGGCGACATCATTCCCAATTCGTACATCTGCGTCTTCAACAAGAAGGCGGTGAACACGGGGGGCGTGCAGTCCGAGGCGCACCGGGCCGCCGCCGCAGCTGGCGGGAAAGTGACGCATCTCTACAGGTACACCATCCACGGCTTCTCGACGAACATGAGCGCGCAGGCCGCGTCGCAGATGAAGGCTCGCAATCCCTCGATCGCCTATTGCGAACCCGATCGCGTGATCGAACTGGCGCCGCCGATCGAGGCGCAGAAGGGCAAGCCAGGCAGTGGCGGTGGCGGCAGCACCGGCCAGCAGACGCCCTGGGGCATCGCGCGCGTCAACGGTGGTGTTTCGGGCGTGGGCAAGCGCGCGTGGATCATCGACACGGGCATCGATTCCACGCACCCCGACCTCACTGTCGATGCGTCGCTGGGCAATGGCTTCGTCACGCGCGAGGAAGGGCTGACAGAGGATCTCAATGGCCATGGCACCCACGTGTCGGGCACGATCGCGGCAAAGAACAATTCGATCGGCGTGATCGGCGTCGCCGCCGGGGCGACCGTCATTCCGGTGCGGGTGCTCAACCGCCGCGGCAGCGGCTCCTACGCAGGCGTCATCGCGGGTGTCGACTGGGTCGGGCAGCACGGGCAGGCGGGCGACGTGGCCAACATGAGCCTGGGCGGTCCGACCGACGATGCGCTCGACGCCGCCGTGCTTGCGGCCTCCTCGGTCGTGAAGTTCGCGATCGCGGCGGGCAATTCGGGCGCCAATGCCAATGACTACTCGCCCGCGCGTGTCAACGGTCCCAATGTCTATACCGTGTCGGCCTTTTCCGACGGCGACAAATGGGCCAGCTTCTCGAACTACGGCAATCCGCCGATCGACTATGCGGAGCCGGGCGTGAGCATCCTCTCCACCTGGCGGGACGGCGGCTACAACACCATCAGCGGCACCTCGATGGCGACGCCGCACCTGGCGGGGCTGCTGCTGGTCGGCTTTTCCGCGGACGGCACTGTCTCGGGTGATCCGGACGGCCACCCCGACACCATCGGCGCGCACTGAACCACTTGAAAAGGCGTTGAAAGGGCGGTCCGTTCGCGGGCTGCCCTTTTTCGTGCGCAAATGCTTGCGCACTGTCAAAGACCGCCCATCTAGAGCGGGCATAAATAGTGGGTAGAGGCTCTTGTGTTGTAAAAATGCAACACTATATCGTCGGGGTCAGGAGGCATCACACACCATGAATCTCGAAAAATTCACCGACCGCGCCAAGGGTTTCCTTCAGGCCGCGCAGACTGTCGCGATCCGTCTGAACCATCAGCGCATCAGCCCCGAGCATATCCTCAAGGCGCTGCTCGATGATTCCGAAGGCATGGCCGCCGGGTTGATCACGCGCGCCGGCGGCAATCCCGCCTATACCACCCAGGAACTGGACAAGGCCCTGGCCAAGGTGCCGTCGGTTTCGGGCAGCGGCGCGCAGGCCTCGCCCGGTCTCGACAACGATGCCGTGCGCGTGCTCGACGCTGCCGAGCAGGCCGCGACCAAGTCCGGCGACAGCTTCGTGACGGTCGAGCGGCTGCTGCTGGCGCTGGTGCTCGCCACCACGAGTCCGGCCGGGCAGGCGCTCAAGGCCGGTAACGTCACCGCGCAGGCGCTCGAAGCCGCGATCACCGAACTGCGTGGCGGCCGCACCGCCGACAGCGCGGGGGCGGAGAACGCCTACGACGCGATGAAGAAGTACGCGCGCGATCTCACGCAGGCCGCGAAGGACGGCAAGCTCGACCCGGTCATCGGCCGCGACGAGGAAATCCGCCGCACCGTGCAGATCCTTGCCCGCCGCACCAAGAACAATCCCGTCCTCATCGGCGATCCCGGCGTCGGCAAGACCGCCATTGCCGAAGGGCTCGCGCTGCGCATCGCTAATGGCGACGTGCCCGACAGCCTCAAGGACCGCCAGCTCATGGCGCTCGACATGGGCGCGCTGATCGCGGGCGCCAAGTACCGCGGCGAGTTCGAGGAACGCCTCAAGGCCGTGCTCGACGAAGTGAAGGGCGCCGAGGGCGAGATCATCCTGTTCATCGACGAGATGCACACGCTGATCGGCGCGGGTGCTTCGGAAGGTTCGATGGACGCGGGCAACCTGCTCAAGCCTGCCCTTGCGCGCGGCGAACTGCACTGCATCGGCGCGACCACGCTCGACGAGTACCAGAAGTACGTCGAGAAGGACGCGGCCCTGCAGCGCCGCTTCCAGCCCGTCTTCGTCGACGAGCCGACCGTGGAGGATACGATCTCGATCCTGCGCGGGCTCAAGGAAAAGTACGAGGTGCACCACGGGGTGCGCATCACCGACGGCGCGATCGTTGCCGCCGCGACGCTTTCCAACCGCTACATCACCAACCGCTTCCTGCCTGACAAGGCGATCGACCTCATGGACGAGGCCGCGAGCCGCATTCGCATGGAAGTGGAAAGCAAGCCCGAGGAGATCGAAGGCCTCGACCGCCGCATCATCCAGCTCAAGATCGAGGAAGCGGCTCTGGCCAAGGAAAGCGACGAGGCGTCGAAGGACCGTCTCGCCACCTTGCGCGAGGAACTTGCCAATCTCGAACAGCAGTCGAGCGAGCTGACCACCCGCTGGCAGAACGAGCGCGACAAGATCGCCGCCGAAGGCAAGATCAAGGAACAGCTCGACACTGCGCGCCTCGAACTGGAACAGGCGCAGCGTTCGGGCGATCTCGCCCGTGCGGGCGAGTTGTCCTATGGCACGATCCCGAACCTCGAGAAGCAGCTTGCCGAAGCGCAGGCGCAATCCGAGAACGCCATGCTGCGCGAGGAAGTGACCGAGGATGACATCGCCGGTGTCGTCAGCAAGTGGACCGGCGTGCCCGTCGACAAGATGCTCGAGGGCGAGCGCGAGAAGCTGCTCAAGATGGAGGAAGTCCTCGGCCAGCGCGTGATCGGCCAGAAGGATGCGGTGGAAGCCGTCTCCAAGGCCGTGCGGCGCGCTCGCGCCGGACTGCAGGACCCGAACCGGCCGCTGGGCTCGTTCCTGTTCCTCGGCCCCACGGGCGTTGGCAAGACCGAGCTGACCAAGGCGCTCGCCGGCTTCCTGTTCGACGACGACACCGCGATGGTGCGCATCGACATGAGCGAGTTCATGGAGAAGCACGCCGTTGCCCGTCTGATCGGCGCGCCTCCGGGCTATGTCGGCTACGAGGAAGGCGGTGTGCTCACCGAAGCGGTGCGGCGCCGGCCCTATCAGGTCGTGCTGTTCGACGAGGTGGAAAAGGCGCACAGCGACGTGTTCAACGTGCTGCTGCAGGTGCTCGACGATGGCCGGTTAACCGACGGGCAGGGCCGGGTGGTGGACTTCACCAACACCCTGATCATCCTGACGTCGAACCTGGGCAGCCAGTACCTCACGAGCCTGGAGGAAGGACAGACCGTCGAGAGCGTCGAGCCGCAGGTGATGGACGTCGTCAAGGCGCACTTCCGCCCCGAGTTCCTCAACCGCCTGGACGAGATCGTGCTGTTCCACCGCCTTGGCCAGGAACACATGGGCCCGATCGTCGATATTCAGGTCGACCGGGTGCAGAAGCTGCTCAAGGACCGCAAGATCGTGCTCGACCTTACCGACGCCGCGAAGCGCTGGCTGGGCCGGGTGGGCTACGATCCCGTTTACGGCGCGCGGCCGCTCAAGCGCGCGGTTCAGCGCTATCTGCAGGACCCGCTGGCCGAAAAGCTGCTCGCCGGTGAAGTGCCCGACGGCTCGACCGTGCGGATCGAGGAGGGCGACGGCGCGCTGGTGATCAGCGTGGTGTGAGCATCGTCAGTCGGTGAAAGAAGGAGGCGCTTTGGGGTAGTGCGTTAGCACGGGTCCGAGTGCCTCCTTTAGTGGCTCAAGAAACGGGGCATACCGCTGCCAGCGCTCCATGCCGTCGCGGGTAATCGGAGAGCGCACTTGTTCCGAGCTGGGTGTGTGAACTGCACGCCTGTTTTCGAAGAAGCGCAAGCAGGCAGGTTCAAACGGCAGTTCGAGATAGTCGAGCAGGCGGCGAACTTCGGCTTCGGTATCTTCGACCAGCGCTTCGTAGGTGAGGTGATGGATGCGGCCGGGCAGGACTTTGTCGAAATGCGCCATCTGCCGGACGTAGGCGGAATAGAACCGGCCGATGTGCTCAAGATCGTATGAGAAATTGATGCCCTGATTGAAGTGCTGCGAAAAGTTCGCGAAGCCGCAGCCTAGCGGATGACGCCGGATGTCGACGATTTTCGCGTTTGGCAGGATAAGGTGGATCAGCCCGGCAAAGACCCAGTTGCTGGGCATTTTGTCCGTAAAGAATGGCCGCTCGGTTTCCCGAAAGCGGCGGGTTGCGGCAATGTAGTGTCCGCCAAGTTCGTGGAGCTTTTCGGGGGGGAGCAAGCGAACGACGTCGAGCCAGCCGCCAGTTCCGCCTTGCGGAGCAAGTCCAAGTGCGATGCGCTCGATATCGTGCAACTCCTCGGTGCCCTCTATCAGCGGATGACTGGCGAGAATTTGCTCAACAAGAGTCGAGCCCGAGCGTGGCAGGCTTACAATGAAGATCGGGTCGCGTGCCTGATGGCCGACGCCGGTGCGCGCCTCGAAAAAATCCGCCGTGCATGTTGCGAGCACTTTGCTTACGTGTTGCTCGTTTTTGAGTGGATCGTGCGGCGTTTCAAGCAGGCGTTGTCGCGCACCTTGCGAATAGGCGGCAAAGGCGCCGGCCGAATCGCCCAGATCGTCCAATGCCTTGCCCAACGCATAAGACAGGTGGACACGCTGTTCGCTGGTAACCGACGCGCCGTTGAGCGCGTCGCGCATGGCTGCCACGTCGTCGGCGTTGAAGTGCACCGTCTTGAGATTGGCAAGCCCCCACCATGCCAGGCCATTGGCGGCGTCTATGGCAATTGCCTGGCGGTAGGCCGTCACTGCATCGCCGAGGTGCCCGATTGTCTTGAGCAGGAAGGCGTGATTGCACCACCCGCGCGCGTCTTGCGGATGGTGGTCATGAAGTTCGCCGAATACAGCTTCGGCCTTTTCGAAACGGCGTTGTTGCACCAGAATGGCCGCCTTGAGCGAAAGCGATGGAAGGTGATCTGGCCGAATGTTCAGTGACTGTGCGAGGGTATCCAAGGCTTCGATGTAACGCCCGGTATCCCGTTGCAACTTGGCGAGGGCTATCCGCGCTTCGACATAGGTCGGGGCGAGAAGAATTGCCCTGCGGTAGAGGTTTTCGGCTTCCCGTTGCGCCCGGCATTGTGCCGCGATGTCACCGAGCATCATGGCTGCAGCGGGATCTTCCGGATCCTGCTTCAGGTGGTTTCGGACGAGCGGCTCGGCCTTCGCTATGTCGCCGGACAGAAAGGCCTCTTGCGCGGATGCAAATCCAGGACGCTGAATACCAAGAGCTATCGCTTCCGCTTCGACCAGCATAGCTTGCGAGGTGTGGCCACGGTTTCGCAGCAGTCTTGCCAGAACCCGACGTGCAGGAAGGAAATCAGGCTCGTCCCGTATCAGCGCTTTGATATCGGCGCATGCTGCTTCGGGTTCACTGATGAAGCGTGCGGCGGCGGCTTGCAGCCGGGAAACGATCTCGGGTTTTGGAAAGCTTTGGTATGGCGCCATGCCATCTTCATCGCGGGCAAGAGCGGTAAATGCAAGAAGGGGGCAGGGCTCTTCGAGCCCTGCCCCCGATTCTGCCGTTGTCCCGGGCGCACCCGGAAGCAAACTTACTTGAACGTGCGGGTCACGTTCAGGAAGAATGAGCGACCAACAAGGTTGTAGTTGCTCGAGTTGAAGCGGTTGCCGATGCGCGTGTACTGGCAGACCGAACTCGGGCACGATGAGATGATCGGCGGCTTGGCATTGAACAGGTTGTTCACGCCCATCGTGATCTGGCCAAGATCCTCGACCTTCCACTGGAACGACAGGCCATGTTCCCAGTATTCCTCTGCGACGAGGTCATAATTGACGGCGCCGAGGTAGGGGGCAACTATGCCTTCACCGTCCGAGGACGAGTCCTGCTTGCCCACATAGGTGATCCCATAGCGGACAGTGAACTTGTCGCCAGGGAAGATATACTTCAGGTCGAGGTTGCCGACCCACTTCGGGCCAGCACCGAACCCTTGCACACCCAGCGTGCCATTGTAATCGATCTTCTCATCTTCTGCGAAGAGCTGGTAGTACTGGTGTATGTTGCGTGTTGCCTCGGCTCGGGCCACGAAACGTCCACCGGCGATGTCCGTTGCGAAGCGCACGTCAAAGTCGATACCCGACGCAGCCTGTTGGGATACGTTCAGGTAAGGATTGAGGAACGAGGCCAGCGTGCCCTGCTGCGGGTCGCCGGCCGGACGACGCGGGGCGACCAGATCGCAATACTGGTTGTTCGGGAAGTCGTCGGCCTCGTAGCAGCGGCGCAGGATCAGTGAACCAAGCGTAGTGACTTCTCCCTTCACCTTGACGTTCCAGTAGTCGACTGCCAGCGAGAAGTCGTACGGCCCGGTCGGGACCGTGAAGACCACGCCACCGCCCCACGAACGGGATGTTTCCGCCTTGAGGAGACCGGCACCGCCGCGCGTCGTCACCATCGGCCCTGAGGTTGCGATGTAGTTGACCGCATTGTTGCCCAAGATCGGCTGCAGCACGCTCAGGCAGTTGTCGTAGACAGTGTCACCCGGCGAATAGGCAGTGCCGAAAGCCGAGCAGGGGTCAACGTCGCCGCCGTAGAAGCCGGTCTGGTCGGCAACGAACTGCTCATAGAGGTTCGGTGCGCGGAATGAGGTGCCGTAGTTGCCACGAAAGCGAACCCAGTCGTTCACGGCCCATTGGCCGTTGAAGTGGTACGTGAAGTCCGAACCGTAGGACTTGTAATGTGTCCAACGCCCGGAGACATCAAGTTCCAACAGCTTGAAGAACGGCTGATCACTTAGGAACGGGATTCCGATTTCGCCGTAGATTTCGTCGACGGTGTCCGAGCCCTTGGTGATCTGGGCCGAGCTGTAGTTGTACAGATTGGCGTTCTGAGCATCGATCGACGGCGTGTCATTCAATTTGTCGCGCCGATGTTCGTAACCAAAGGCTGCACGCACAGTTCCGCCCGGGATTTCGAACAGTGAACCGTCAACGTTGAGCGAGATTGTGGTCTGGTCGAACTTGGTGTGGCCGACGTCCGACCTGTACAGGTAGTTGTAGACATTTGCCGGCACGTTGCCGTTCAGCAAGATGTTCACGTCGTACATGTTGAGCGGAACGCAGCTCGAACCGCTGATGAAATTACCAGAGCCATCGACGTTCGAAGCGCAGGTATATCCGTTCCCCGCTCCAGCCTGGTAGGGCTGGGCATAGGTGATTAGATCGTCTGGGGTTCCGGCAGGCGCCAGCACGGTTTCAAGGGCATTGCTCAGGCGTTCGGGCGTCGTCTGAGTAATAGCGTATCGCGACTTTGTGTGGGAATACTGGAAGTTCGCGTCATATCGCCAGTCGCCCAAGCCCAGGCTGCCGCGCAGCCCGCCGTTCCAGCGCAGGAAGTCGACGCGCTGCGAACTTGTGCGCATCGTCGTGGGCAGAAGGAAAGGCGTGTAGTAGTTGATGCCCTGATCCGACAGTGCCGTAGGGAAGAAGGGGCTGACGGGGAAGCCATAGGCCGACAAGGGCGTGCCGTCGTAACTGCCGCCATAGATCTCGATGTTGGGATCGAGGACAGACGGGTTGATGCTGATCTGACCTGAGAAATCCTGGTGGGATTCGCGACGCGTGAAAAGAGCCTCCGTGTAGATTTCCGCATCGCCGAGCATGTCCAGTTCATAGGAACCGTCAAGATAGCCGGTGTAGGTGCGCACAGGCGAAATTATATGGTCCCTCAGCTGTACCGGGCTGGGGCCGACGCGGAACAAGCCATTGACAAGGCGCGTATTTCCGTTTTCGTCGTAGGTAATACGACCCTGTTGGCCGGTGTTGAAGCTGTAATAGATGCCGTAACCGCTGGCAATGCCGGAGCCGCCGCCGGTGGTGTATGGAAAACACATGAGCTGACCGGTCGAGGGATCGACTGCGCCGACTTCGTCGCCCGTTGTCGGGTCGAAATACAGGTCGCGGGGGCAGCTGAAGATGCCGCGGTCGCCCACGCGCATTCCGGTCCGTTCGCGATATTCAAATGATGCGGTAATGTGGCCACGGTCGAACACCTTTCCGGCAGCGACCGAGGTGCGATAGGTTCGCCCGCCACCGCCGTGCTGAACTGGCTGATCAGTGTAGGCGTCGAAGGTGATGCCTTCGACTTTCGGATCGGTGATGACGTTGATGACGCCTGCAATTGCGTCCGAACCGTAGACCGACGAAGCACCTTCGCGCAGAACCTCGATGCGGGAAATGATCGCGGATGGCAGCACGTTGAGGTCGGCGGCAACCAGTTGCGGGCCGACGCCGGCCGGAGCGAGGCGACGGCCATTCAGCAGAACCAGCGTACGAGAGGATGAAAGGCCGCGGAGGCCGACGGTGCTGGCAGCGGGGCCACCTTCGGATACGTAACCGAGAAAGGAGCCATTGATCTGCGATGTGCCCGATGTCACCGATGAGCTTTGCAACACATCGGCAGTGGAAGTCGTTCCGGCCAGCACGGCGTCATCGCGTGTGATGATGTTGACTTGTCCCGGCGTGCTGAAATTATCGCGCCGGATACGCGAGCCGGTGACGATTATGGTACCGTCGCTCTGAACCGGGACATTCTCTGAAATAATCGACGGCGAGGCGTCGTTGTCGGGAGCCGGCTGTTTCGTATCTTGTGCGTTTGCCGAGGTGGCAAAGCCTATCGCCAATGATGCGAACGTAAGGCACGTAGCGCTTCGCAGCGCAGCCTTTTTGATGGAAGTTTTCACGTGATGTGTCCCTTGTTGCATATTGAGCGGCCGGCGGGTGCGTGACCATTCCTGCTGGGCGCTCATTGTTCACAGGCTCGCGCCCCGTGTGCGCGTCGCTGCAATGGCTCCAGTTTGTTGCCCCGCATGAACGACCATTCAACTGTTTTCGTTACGTTTAGATCTTTGCTGCGATACTTGTGACAATCGTGTCACAGTCTCCAAAAAAAGCCCCGGCTGGCCTTGTCGCGGGCGCTGGCGAATTGGCGGACTGCATTCGGCAATCGTTGAGTCGCGCGACCGTGAGGCAAGCTCTGAAAATTGCTTTTGGCGATAGTTCGTTGAAAAACTCTTACGTGGCCGCCGCAGGGCGTTCGGGGCGCGTGCTGTCGCTCCGGATCAGCCCGGGCAGCTGCAGTGTGGCAAAAGGTCTTGTGGCCGTTCGGCGGGCGCGCCGGATCGTGTCGCGATTGGGGGAGAGTCGCGCCGGCGCGGTCAGTTGATTCGTCGCATTTTGATCGAGCGCTGTCCCTGCACCGACACGAGGTAGGTGCCGAGTACGCCCCGCTTTATGCGGACGGTGTTGCCGACCTTGGGGGACAGCACGAAGTCGCGCGTATCGTTCTGTTCCCAGGTGCTGCCATCCTCCAGCTTGAGGAGCCAGCCGCTGCCGGAGCGACGCACGGAGGAGACGCTCGTCTCGATTTCCTTGATTTCATCGGAGTCGTCTTCGTCATCGTTGCCGCCGAAGCCCATGAGCTTGCCGATTGGCGCGGCAAAGCCGAACAGGCCACGCCGGGCGGTGTCGATGGCCTTCTTGTCGGAGATCACGATTTCGCGCTTTTGCGTTGCCTCGTCGAGCGCGGCGGTCTGCTCATCGTAGCAGGCAAGGCGTTCGTCCGGGTTCGACATGGCCCGGCAATCCATCAGCTTTCGGTAGAGGTCCGGCCTGGAGTCGTCCTTCGCGAAGGACGGTTGCGATACGAGGAGCGCTGCGGTCAGCGCAGCCAGAAAGCCCTTGTACAAGACGTGTCCCCTTCTTCGCCGACCCATTCTTCAACAGGGTCACAATCGCAGGATTGCATCCGGTTGCAGCCAGCCGGAGCGAGGGCAGGGGAAGCGTCTCGCCGGGCTTCCGTCAAGGCGTCAGTGCGTAGCGTGGCGGAAAAGGGCGGGAAATATTGCACATTTTTGTGTGCGGGGCACTGCCAATATGGCCGCGTGGGCGATCGCTCACGGCTCTGCAATCTTGGTGGTCGATGCAGTAATATAAGTGCAATACCGCCTTTGGTGAAACGATGTTGCTTCAATATCGCTTACAAAAAATATGATCTTTCCCCCTTTGAATCCATGGGTTCCGGGGCAAATGGTCGGGCTTGCCGGGGGTTGTTGCGCATTTGTCACAAGCGCTCGCGAATGTTGCAGCTTCGTCTCCAAAGCTCTTTGCCCAATTCCTTCTTTGCGCAATGAAAGGACATCTACCGGCAGTGCTTCACAAGCCTGTGGGCTAGGGCATTGTCGGGGAATCTAGGGGGCAGGGGTCACACCGCGCCTTAGAATTAAATCCAAGGCGCAGGGGTCACACCGCGCCTTAGAAAAAGGGACACGCTTGTGAAAAATCAAACACTCACCGCGCTCAAGGCGGGTGCAGCGCCTTTGGTGCTGGGCTTCGCTCTGTTCAGCAGTGCGGCATATGCGCAGGATGCAGCTTCTGACGAAGGTGCAGGCGACGCGATCATCGTTACCGGTACGCGCATTGTTGCGCCCAACCAGACCTCGATCGCGCCGATCACGACGATGACGTCGGACGACATCTCGCTTTCGGGTACGACGCGCACCGAAGACCTTCTCAACTCGCTGCCGCAGGTCGTTGCGTCGCAGAGCTCGTCGCTCGCCAACGGCGCGACCGGTACTGCCACCGTCAACCTGCGCGGCCTTGGTTCGTCGCGTACTCTGGTGCTGATCAATGGCCGTCGCCTGATGACCGGTGACCCGAACACCACCACGTCGGCCGCCGACCTCAACTTCATCCCGGCCGCGCTCGTGAAGCGCGTCGACGTTCTGACCGGCGGTGCTTCGGCGACCTACGGTGCGGACGCTGTCGCGGGTGTCGTCAACTTCGTGATGGATACCGATTTCGAAGGCTTCAAGATCGACGCCAACTACGGTTTCTACAATCACGACAACCGCAACAACTTCATCACGCCGCTGCTTGACGCGCGTCAGGCCTCGGGCTTCTCGGGCTTCGATTACCCGACCGGCAACGTGACGGACGGCGGCCAGTACGACATCACCGCTGCGTTCGGCACGTCGTTCGACGACGGTCGCGGCCATGCCACCGCCTACGTCGGCTACCGCAAGGCGAACCCGGTCCTGCAGAGCAAGCGCGACTACTCGTCGTGCACGATCTCGGCCAGCGCGTCGGGCGCTTTCAGCTGCGGCGGTTCGCTGACCAACCAGATCGGCACCGGCATCTATTACGACTCGACGCCGATTGCCGGCGGCGGTGTCGGTACGACGTCGACGATCGGTGGTCTCGGCGCGGGCACTTTCACCCGTGGCCTTGTCCAGCGCTACAACTATGCGCCGCTGAACTACTTCCAGCGTCCTGACGAGCGTTACACCGCTGGCGTTTTCGCCGACTACGAGATCAACGAAGCGATCCACCCGTACATGGAATTCATGTTCATGGACGACCGGACGCTGGCCCAGATCGCTCCGTCGGGCGACTTCGGCAACACGCTGACCATCAACTGCGACAACCCGCTGATGTCGGATGCGCAGCGCAGCGCGATCTGCACCGATCGCAACATGGTCGTCGGCTATCTCGGCACCTTCCCGCTGGTGCAGAAGCTCTATGATGGCCTCGATCCCGCGGTGCAGGCCACCGTCACCGATCCGGCCAACCCGAACACCGCGTTCTTCCAGCTTCTGCGTCGCAACGTGGAAGGCGGTCCGCGTGTTTCGGACCTCCAGCACACCTCGTTCCGCACCGTCATCGGTTCGCGTGGCGAGCTGGGCAAGGCATGGTCGTACGACGCCTACTACCAGTACGGCCGTACCAACTACACGCAGGTCTACTCGAACGAGTTCTCGGTCGCCCGCCTGCGGAACGCTCTCGATGTCGTGACCGATGGCAGCGGTAACCCGATCTGCCGCGCCGCGCTCAACGGAACCGATCCGAACTGCGTGCCCTACGACATCTTCAGCGGCAATCCGATCACGGCTGACCAGATCGGCTACCTGGGTGCTACCGGCATCATCAAGGGGCAGACCTCGCAGCAGGTGTTCAGCGCGACCTTCACCGGCCTCCTCGGCGAGTACGGTATCCAGTCGCCGCTGGCATCGGACGGCATCAACATCGCGATCGGTGCGGAATATCGCCGCGATGCTCTTGAACTGACGGCGGACAATGCGTTCAACACCGGTGACCTCACCGGCCAGGGCGCACCGACCAAGGACACTGCCGGCAACTACAAGGTCACCGAGTTCTTCGGCGAAATCGATATCCCGCTGATTCAGGACGGTCTGGTCTACAACCTGTCGTTCAACGGCGGCTATCGCTATTCGCACTACAAGATCTCGAACGGCCGCACGTTCAACACCGATACCTTCAAGCTCGGTGTGGACTTCGCTCCGGTGTCAGACATCCGCATCCGTGCCGGCTACAACCGCGCGGTTCGCGTGCCGAACATCCAGGAGCTGTTCGCGCCGCAGATCGTCGCGCTTGATGGCGTGAGCGACCCCTGCAGCGGCTTCACCATCACGGCTGCCGACGTGGGCTGTCTTGCCCAGGGCATTCCGCTGGGCAGCAAGGTCACTGCCAACCCGGCCGAACAGTACAACGGCCTGATCGGTGGTAACCCGGATCTCAATCCGGAAAAGGCGACCACCAAGACACTCGGTGTCGTTATCCAGCCGCGCTGGATCCCCAGGCTGACGATCAGCGTCGACTGGTTCGACATCAAGGTGAAGAACGCGATTCAGGGCTACGGCGCCGATGCCATCCTGAATTCGTGCGTCGACGACGAGAACCTCCAGGCCTGTGCTCTCGTTACGCGTAACGCTGCCGGCTCGCTCTGGCTGAGCTCGGACGGTTACGTGATCGATACGCCGGTCAACGTCGGTGGCGTGAAGACCCGTGGTTTCGAGTTCACCGGCAACTGGTCGACTGAAATCGCTTCGGCCGGCACGCTGTCGCTGAACCTCGTCGGAACGCTGCTCGACCGCTACGTCGTCGACGACGGCCTGAGCACGCCTTACGACTGCTCGGGTGTCTATGGTCCGACCTGCGGTGGTTCTTCCACGGCCACGCCGCTGCCGACGTGGCGTCACAAGGCCCGTGCCACCTTCCGTACGGCTGGCGGCTTCGGTGCGTCCGTTCAGTGGCGTCACATCTCGGCTGTCGACTATGAGGCTGGTGTCACCAACTCGCTCGACTCCAAGATCGCCGCTCAGGACTACTTCGACCTGACGATGACCTACGACATCGGCGACCACCTGCAGTGGCGTCTGGGTGCGACCAACCTCTTCGACAAGCAGCCGCCGCTGGTGTCGTCGAGCGCTTGTGCCAGCGTCCTCTGCAACGGCAACACCTATCCGGGCACCTACGATCCGCTCGGTCGCTACATCTTCACCGGTGTGACGATGAACTTCTAATCGCTTCTGAAAGCGACTAGTCTGGGCGGCGGTCTTCCCATGGAGGGCCGCCGCCTTCTTATTTACGGTCGGTGCAATGCCGACGCTGATGAATATCCGGATCGCGCATGGCAGCCCCAACTCCGCAGCAAACCCTCCAGCAGATCGCCATGATGGCACGAGCGGGCCGGCTCGATGAAGCCGCCGTCCTTGCCGCCACCACGTTCGCGACGCACGGAGACGACCCTGTTCTTGCCGCTCTGGCCGGGGCGGTCGAATCGCATCGCCGCCGTTTCGATCGCGCGATTACCTATCTCGAGGTTGCCCACCGGCTCCGTCCGCAGGACATGACGGTCCGTGTCAACCTTGCCGAAGCCCTGTTCCATGTCGGACGGGCCGCCGCGGCACTGGCTCTTTGCGATGATGCATCGGCCAGGGCGGAACCCAACTTGCGGCTGGCCCGCCTCGGCGGCCACCTTGCGCAGGAGGCGGAAGAGTTCGAACGGGCTGTGCGGCTCTATCGCATCGTTCTGGCCCGGTTTCCCGATGACTGGGCCCTGCTGAACAACCTTGGAAACGCGCTCAGTGCGATCAACGAGCACGCCGAGGCGGCCAGGGTGCTGGAGAAGGCCCTGAAGCTCGCGCCCGATGCCGCGCCGATCAGGGTCAATCTGGGCAATGCGCTGCTGGAAGCGGAACGCTTCGAGGAGGGTGAGAAAGTCCTGCAGGACGCGGCACGGGAAGATCCCGCCGACGTCGAACCGGTCCTGGCCCTCGCGACGTTCTATCGTCGGGCCGGCGCTGATGACCGTTCGTTCGAGATGCTGGCGGAAGCCGCGCGCCGTGCGCCGGGGGATGCCGGAGTACTGTCGGACTACGGGCAGGAGGCGTCCAAGCGTAACGATTATGCGACGGCGGAGCCGGCTTTCGAGGCGGCACTGGCGATCGATCCGGCGCTATGGCCCTCGCTTGTCGGACTGGCCGCGCTTTACGAAAGGACGAACCGGGAAGCCGAGCTCGAACCGTTGCGCGAACGGGCGGAGGCCGCTGGCGGTGACGCGGCAACGCTTTCGTTCATCGATGCGCTGCGTTTCAAGCGTGCCGATCGTGTCGAGGAGGCTTTCGCCGCGCTCGAGGCTGCCGGCGATGTTGTCGTCGCCAACCGCAAGCACCAGCTGCGCGGTATTCTGCTCGACCGCATGGGCCGGTACGACGAGGCGTTCGCGGAATTCACCGAGATGAACCGCCAGCATCTCGCCGAGCCGTCCGATCCCGCTGCCAAGGCCACGATGTACCGCGACATGGTGGAGCAGGGGGCACGCACGCTGACACCGGATTGGGTTGCCAGCTGGTCGCCGTCACCGCCGGAAGAGCGGCCGTCGCCGGTCATCCTGCTCGGGTTCCCGAGGTCGGGCACGACACTGCTCGATACCATGCTGATGTCCGCTCCCGGAACGCTGGTCATGGAAGAGGAGCATTTCATCCTCGACATCGAGAACGAGCTGGGCGGTCTGGACGCGCTCGCGGGGCTCGGCGCCGGGGACATCGCGCAGGCCCGCGCACGCTATTTCGAGAAAGTGGCGACGCTGGGCGATCTCGGCCCCGATACCATGGTGATCGACAAGCATCCGCTACATCTGAACAAGGTGCCGGTGATCCGTCGTCTCTTTCCGGACGCAAAGTTCATTCTGGCGCTGCGCCACCCCTGCGACGTGCTGCTCAGCTGCTACATCACCAACTTTCGCACCAACCACGCGATGAGCAATTTCCTGGATCTGGAAACCGCCGCGCGGCTCTACGACATGACCTTTTCCTACTGGAACAAGGCTCGCGAGGTTTTCGATCTGCCGGTGCATACGATCGTCTACGAGAGGCTGGTGGCCGATCAGGGGCGTGAACTGGGCCCCTTGTTCGAATGGCTAGGGCTGCCGTGGCAGGGCGAGGCGTTCGACCATCGCGAGGCCGCACGTGCGCGCGGCATCGTGCGCACGGCCAGCTATTCGCAGGTGACCGAGCCGATCTATACCCGCGCGGCAGGTCGCTGGCATCGCTATGAAAAGTACCTTGAACCCGTGTTCGATCGCCTGCGTCCCTGGGTGGAACAGTTCGGCTATGCGCTGGGGGACGATCGTGTTCCGCAATGGGGCGAGCCTTCCGGGGTTCCGGTGGAACCGGCCTAGGGCGCAGCGCAAGCCATGACGACAGAAGCCGGATTTGCCGAAGTCGACAAGCTGGCGGGCGCGGGCCGCCTGCCGGAGGCTGCGCAGCAACTCGAGGCCCTGCTCAGGCAAGCGGAACCGGCAGGTGGGCAAGCTGTGGCGCAGTGGCTCAAGCTGGCTGGTCTGCGCCGTGCCTTGCGTCAGCCGCACCGCGCGCTCGATGCGGTGCACCGTGCCTTGCAGATCGCGCCGCTCGATTTCGTGGCGCTGGTCATGCGGGCCGGTCTGCTCGAGCGGCTCAACGATGCCGGTGCGGGCGAAGCGTGGGCCGAGGCGATCGCGCAGAAGCCGGACGGTACGCTGCCGCCGCCGCTTGCTGCCGCGCTTTCTGCCGGAGAGGCCTTCCATGCCGCCTGGCAGGAGACACGCGAGGCGCGGCTGGCGGCTGCGGCGGCCGATGCAGCGGCGCATGCCGACGAGGACGAGAACTGGCGCATCGCCCGCTTTCGCGACAATGTCCTGAGAAAGACGCGCGTCTATCACAGCCAGCCGACGCACTTTCACTATCCCGGCATTGTCGAGCGTGAATTCCACCCGCGCAGCACGACGCCCTGGCTGGCGGAACTGGAAGCCGGGTTCGAGGCGATCCGCGCGGAAATGCTGGCGCTCCTGCAGTCGGAACGCGCCGAACTGGAACCCTATATCCAGTACGAGGATCGCGAGGCGCTGGCGCAGTGGCGCTCGCTCAACCGGAACAAGGACTGGAGCGCGATCCACTTGCTCAAGCAGGGCGTGGAAGTCGCGGAGAATGCAGCGCAGGCGCCGCGCACGATGGAAATCCTCTCGCGCGTGCCGCAGCCGCGGGTGCCCGGCGCCTCGCCTAACGCGATGTTCTCGCTGCTCGCGCCGCGCACCGCGATTCCGCCGCACGTGGGGGTCGATAACACGCGGCTGGTCTGCCACCTGCCGCTCGTCGTTCCTGACGGCTGCTGGTTTCGCGTGGGGGCAGAGACGCGACTGTGGAAGGAGGGCGAGGCCTTCGCTTTCGACGATACCATGGAGCACGAGGCGATGAACCCCAGCGATGCCTTGCGCGTCGTGCTGATCTTCGATGCCTGGCACCCCGGTCTTTCCGAAGTCGAGCGCGCGGCGGTGGCCGCCATGATCGGCTCCGAAGGCATGTCCGGTGCGCGGGACTGACGGAAAGGGAGGGACGGTGTGAGTGATACTCCCCCGGATCTCGCCGCGCTGGCGGAGCGGGCGCTGGGCAGCGGCGACGAGGAGCAGGCCGAAAGGCGGCTGAGCGACTGGCTCCGCTCCCATCCCGGCGATGCCACGGTGCTGCACTGGGCGGCCATGCTGCGCCGTGCGCTGGACCGGCGTGACGACGCCATTGCGGCGCTCGAACAGGCCTTGCGGCTCGTGCCCGGCAATCCGGGGCTCGTCCATGCCCTCGCGCATGTCACGCTGGAGGCCGGCCGTCCGGCCTCGCGGCTGTTCGAGCAGGCAGTCCAGCTGTCACCGGCCAAGGCGGAAATCCGTCTGGGGCTGGCATCGGCGCGGTTCGCCGAAGGGGACAAGGAGCGGGCGCTGTCCGAACTGGATGCCATGCTCGCCGCGAACCACGGCTGGGATGAAGGGCACCGCCAGTTTGCCCAGCTTTCCGCGCTGATGGGGCGCGGGGAAGAGGCGCTGGCGACAATCGAGCGCACGCTTCAGCACTACCCGGAGGCCGATCGCCTGCGGGTCCTGGGCATCAATCTCCTCATGGAGGCGGAGCGTCATGCCGAGGCGCTGGAAGCCACGCGGCAGGCGATCGCGCTTCGCGGTGCCCATGCCGCCTATCGGTTGCCGCAGGCGGCCGCGCTCGACGAACTGGGGCGGAGCGAAGAGGCCAAGGTGATTTTCGAGCCCATGGGGGCACCTGCAGATGCCGGCCATGCCGTCTGGCGCGCGCGGCACTGGCTGCGCACGGGAGAACCTTCGCGCGCGGCCGCCGAAGTGGAGCCCTGGCTGGCCGCGACCGGCGCGGAAGGCGTCTGGCCCTACGCGGCGCTGGCGTGGCGCCTTACCGGTGATCCCCGTGCCGAATGGCTCGACGGGCAGGCCGGCCTTCACAAGGTGGTCGACCTCGATCCGGAGGAGATCGGCCTTGAACCTCTGCGTGCGCTGCTGCGCCGCCTGCACGCGGGCTCCGGCCGCTTCCTCGATCAGTCGGTGCGCGGCGGAACGCAGACTGAAGGCGCGCTGCTGGCGCGGACCGAACCGGAAATCGCGCGCGTGCGCGAGGTGCTGCGGCGCGAGGTTGCGAGCTTCATGGCGCAGCTGCCGCCGTCAGACGCGGCGCACCCCATGCTTTCGCAAGTGCGCGTGCAGCGTCCGCGTTTTGCCGGAAGCTGGTCGGTGCGTTTGGGCGAGGCCGGATTCCATACAGCACACCATCACCCGCAAGGCTGGATCAGTTCGGCGCTTTACGTGTCGGTGCCCGAAGGGCTGGGCGAGGAGGAAGGCTGTCTTGACCTGGGCGGAGCGCCTGGCGAACTGGGCCTGACGATCGCGCCGCGCCGCACGGTCGAACCCAGGCCAGCGCGACTTGTGCTGTTCCCCAGCTGGATGTGGCACGGAACCCGGCCGTTCGACGCCGGTGAACGCATGACAATAGCTTTCGACATTGCGCGTGCTTGAAGAAAACACAAATCCATAATAGCTTGGGACATCTGTCAATTCAGGCACTTGAGCCTTGCGTTCGTGCCGTGGAGATTTTCATGCATCTTGTTTCCCGTATTCTCGTGGCAGCAGCTGTTGTTGTTGCCGTTCCTGCCTTCGCCGAGCCGGATTCCAAGGCTTCCGCGGATGCCGTTTCCAAGACCGAAACCGCTGCGGCCGAGACCGAAAATGCGGTGGAAAAGGCGGACCCCGTGATCTGCGAAAGAATTCAGCAGATCGGTTCGCTCCTGCGTTCCAAGAAGGTCTGCATGCGCAAGAGCCAGTGGGACGCGCAGCGCAGCAGCGATCGCGCCAATATCGAGCGTTCGCAGGTCCAGCGCGGGCTCGATCAGGCCAACTGAAGCGGCTTTTCGCGCAGATCGGGGACCTTACACGTGTCATGACGCCGGGGCGTGATTTTGCCCTGACCGATTGACCTGCCCGGATGTGCTGCTTAACCGGTTGATTAAATCATCGGGGCGCACCCGTCCGCCAATCGCGGCGGCGCGTGCGTGCAGCTCGTTCGGGAAGGGAATACGAAATGAAGCTTGATAGTAGTGTTGCCGCCGTCGTTACCGGCGCGGCCTCGGGTCTTGGGGCAGCGACGGCGCGGGCGCTGGCGGCGCAGGGCGTGAAGGTTGCGATCTTCGACCTCAATGCCGAAGCCGGCGAGGCGATGGCCAAGGAAATCGGCGGCGTGTTCTGCGAAGTCAACGTGACCGACGATGCCAGCGTCGATGCCGGTTTCGCCAAGGCGCGCGCGGCGCACGGGCAGGAACGCGTGCTCGTCAACTGCGCGGGCATTGCGCCGGCTTCCAAGACCGTGGGCAAGAACCGCGAGACGGGCGAGCCCAAGGCGCACGACATGGGGCTGTTCGAGAAGGCCATCGCCATTAACCTCGTCGGCACCTTTCGCTGTATCAGCAAGTCGGCTGCGGGCATGGCGACGCTCGATCCGGTGGACGAGGCCGGTTCGCGCGGGGCGATCGTCAACACCGCCTCGGTCGCGGCGCAGGACGGCCAGATCGGCCAGGCCGCCTATGCCGCCTCGAAGGGCGGCGTGCTGGCGATGACGCTGCCGGTCGCGCGCGACCTCATGGCCAACGGCATTCGCGTGAACACCATCCTGCCGGGCATCTTCGAGACGCCGATGATGGCGGGCATGCCGCAGCAGGTGCAGGATGCGCTGGCCGCGATGGTCCCGTTCCCCAAGCGTCTCGGCAAGCCCGAGGAATATGCCAAGCTGGCGCTCTTCATGGTCGAGCACGACTACATGAACGGCGAGTCGGTCCGTCTCGACGGCGCGATCCGCATGGGGCCGAAGTAAGCAGCGATCATGAAGGGCCGGAGTATGACGCCAGCAGGGAACGAGACAGGGCTTGCCGCGCCGCCGGGCGCGCGGGCGCTGCTGCTCGACACTGCCGGCGCCATCATGCGCGAAGGTGACGTAATCGACATCTCGCTGTCCGAACTGAGCTTGCGCTCCGGCCTCAATTCGGCGCTGGTGAAGTACTACTTCGGAAACAAGGCGGGGCTGCTCAAGGCCCTGCTCGAACGCGACTGGCAGGCCATCGTCACCAGTGTCGACGCGCTGGTGGCGAAGGACGGCTGGGACCCGGAGTCGAAGCTGCGTCGCCACTTGTGGAAGGTGGTCGATACCTTCTACGCGGTGCCCTATCTCAATCGCCTGACCATGCGGGTCATCCGCGAGAGCGACGATGTCGAGGCGCAGCGCATCGCCGACAGCTATCTCTCGCCGATCTACCGCGCTTACGAGCAGCTTATCGGTGACGGCGTGAAGGCGGGCGTGTTCCGTGAAATCGATCCTCAACTATTCTACTTCACGGTGACGGGAGCGGTCGACCGGTTCTTCTCGACGCGGCTGGTGCTCAAGCACTGTTTCGATCAGGACACGCTGACCGAGGAACTGCGCGACCGCTATCGCGAACACACGATCGACATCATCATGGCAGGTATCCTTGCGCGCTGAGAAAAGCAGTTTCTGGCACATTGGCGTGATCGGCGGGTCCGGTCTTGCCGCCGGCATCGACCTGGAGGACGCGCAGGAGATCCTCGTCTCCAGCCCCTTCGGCGAGCCGTCCGGTCCCGTCGTGACCGGCAGGCTGGGCGGCGTGCGCTTCACCTTCATGGCGCGGCACGGGGCAGGGCACCGCATTCCGCCAGGCGCCGTGAACTACCGCGCCAATATCGACGTGCTCAAGCGCTGCGGCGTGACCGATCTGGTTTCGCTCTCGGCGGTGGGGTCGTTGCGCGAGGGATTGGCACCCGGCCAGTTCGTGGCGGTGGACCAGTTCATCGACCGTACGACGAGCCGCGAGAACAGCTTCTTCGGTCCCGGTCTCGTCGCGCATGTCAGCCTGGCGGACCCGGTCTGCGGGCGGCTTTCCGGCATGTTGGCGGCCGCGGCGCGCCGGGCCGGGGGCGATGTGCATCAGGACGGCTGCTATGTCGCCATCGAAGGACCGCAGTTCTCGACCCGCGCCGAAAGCCGCATGTACCAGTCATGGGGCGCCGACGTGATCGGCATGACCGCGATGCCCGAGGTGCGCCTCGCACGCGAGGCGGAGCTGCCCTATGCCTTGCTGGGCATGGTTACCGACTACGACTGCTGGCGCGAGGAAGAGGCCGGCGTCGAAGTCACCGACGTGCTGGCGGTGCTGCATGCCAATGCCCGCACCGCCCGGGCGACCGTGGCCGCTCTCGCTGCCGGCCTCCCGTCCGTGCGCGAGCCGAGCCCGATCGACATGGCGCTGGAACATGCCTTCATCACCGCGTCCGACGCGCGCGATCCGGCCATGATCGCGCGGCTCGATGCGGTGGCTTGCCGGATCTACGGCGAGCGGGACTGAAGGGCGCCATGGCGCGCAGGTCACGCAAGAAGCGCTATCTGACCGCGACGATGCCCGATGGCTACGTGAAGACCATCGGTCCGACCGCCGATCCCTTTACCCATTACTGGCGGATCGTCGCCGAGCTCGAAAACGGCAGGACCGAGGTCTTCTGGGGGCATGCCGGTTCGCTTGCCGAAGCAAGGAAGCTGCGCGCGGCCGCGCAGGAGGGCGCGCGGATGCGCGGCTGGAAGGACTACCGCTTCGAGATTGCGGAACTGGTGGAGACGCCCGCGTAGCGGCCTGTCATCCGCCGTAGAAAACGTTGTCCCCCAGGTCCTTCATTTCCAGAATGGCGGCATCGGGGCGTCCTTCGGGATGCTTGTGGAGATGGGCCTGCGTGACTTCTCCGATGATCACGTGGTGGTCGCCCACCGCGACGATCTCCGCGACCTTGCATTCCACGGCCGCGATCGCGCTGTCGATGATCGGGGCGCCGTTGTCGCCCTGCCGGAAGGGTTCGCCGGAAAGCTTGCCGTCTTCCACCTCGGCCGGCTTGAAGAAGGCGAAGGCCGCGCCCTGCTGTCCCTTGCCGAGCATGTTGAGCGCGAACTGCCCCGTTTCCCTGGCAGCGATATGGCAGCCTGAATCGACCTTCACGCCCACGGCGACGAGCGGCGGGGAAAACGATGTCTGAGTCACGAAGTTCACGGTGGCGGCGGCCAGCTGACCGTCGGTGCCCTTGGCGGTCATGACGTAGATCCCATAGGGGATCATGCGAAGGGCGGTCTTTTTCGTCGCGGGGTCCATGGGGCTATCCTCTTCCTGTCTTTCCCGGATGCTAGGCCGTTTCGGCCCGTTTCCGCAACATCGGATTGCGGGAGGAGGAAGCCTGATCGACGCGGAGAGCGACAAGGAATGCGCGTTGCCCCGTCATGAGAAAGCCCCTCCCGCGGCCGTGGCCGGGGAGGGGCTTGAGGTGCGACCCTCGGGCCGCTCAGCTGCCGGGGGTAGCAGCCGTGCCGGAATTCATGTCCCGGGTCTGGTTCTGGTTTTGGGCCCGATCGCGGGTCTGGGCCTGGGAGCGAATGCGCTTGCGTTCCTGTTCCATCGCACGGTCACGTACGCGATCCTGATCGCGGTCCCGGGTGCGGATGCGGTCCATCGAGCCCATGCCCGAGGAAGAACCCGTCATCATGCCGCCGCCCATGGAGCCCATGCCACCCATGGAGCCGCCGCCCATGCCGCCGCCACCCATGCCGCCGCCACCGGGACCGGCAAGGGCCGGGGTTGCGACAACCGACAGCGCAAGGGCTGCACCAGCAAGGAAGCGGGCTGTTGACGTCTTCGAAATCATTATCCTCAAACTCCTCTGTCGTAGCCCCCGACAGTGTTGCCCTGCGCATTCCCATGTGAGCGCGGGAGCTGACGGGACCCTGACAGTGTTAACAAGTCGACACTTGTGCGAGGCAGTTCGTCGCAGCCGGAATCAGTTCGGCCCCGCTCCCTTGCGGGAACGGGGCCGGCTGATGGCTTGGAGTGGAGCGTCAGCCCGCCTTGGGCGGATGCGGATCGCCGCCGGAGAAGGCATCGGCGATCGAACAGGCCGCCGGGCCGAGAATGACGACGAACAGCGTGGGCAGAATGAACAGGATCAGCGGCACGGTCATGATGGCCGGAAGGCGCGCTGCCTTTTCTTCTGCGCGCATCATGCGCTCGTTGCGGAATTCGGCCGAGAGCACGCGCAGCGCGGAGGCGAGCGGGGTGCCGTAGCGTTCGGTCTGGACCATGGTCGTGACCACGCCCTTGACCGCCTCGAGATTGACGCGCCATGCGAGGTTCTCGAAAGCCTGGCGGCGTTCGGTCAGGAACGACAGCTCGATCGACGTGAGCGAGAATTCGTCACCCAGTTCCGGATAGGCGCGGCCCAGTTCGCGGGCGACGCGCTCGAAGGCCGCGTCGACGGTAAGGCCGGCCTCGGCGCAGATCACCAGCAGGTCGAGCGCGTCGGGAAGCCCCTTGCGGATCGCGTCGGTGCGCTTGGAGATCATGTTCTGGATGAAGATGTCCGGTCCCTTGTAGCCGGCCAGCAGCATCACGGCGAAGCCCATGAACTTCTTGAAGGGGCTCCACGCGGGAAAGTAGTCTATCCAGTAGATGACGACGGCGGCAAGCCCGCCCAGCACGATCGGCGCGACGAGGCGGGCAAAGACGACGGCGACGGCCCATTCCTTGTTGCGGATGCCGGCCTGCGCCAGTTTCTGCTCGATCTCCTTGATCTGGCTGTCCTGCAACATTTTGAAGTTGCCGAGGAACTCGCCGATCTTGTCGGTCGTGTCGTTGCGGCGCACCACGCTCTGGCGCTTGCGCGCGGTGGTCATGATGCCGGCCTTGAGCGCTTCGCGACGCTGGTTGAGCGCCTTGACGCGCTTGGCCATCGGATCGGTCACGGTCACCGCGGCATAGATGGCCAGCATCACTGCGCCCGCCGCGATCATCGCAAGGACGGTGGCGACGAGGATGACGTCGAAACCGAGGAGCGTGGGGCCTGCGGATTGGTTGAACATGGTTCCTTGCCTTCCCCGGATCAGATTTCGAAGCTGACCATCTTGGCCATGATGAAGGCGCCGATGCCCATCCAGACCATCCCGCCGAGACCGGCCACGATCAGTCGCTCGTCGATGAAGAACTCACCGATGTAACCGGGATTGATCCACCAGATCAGGCCGAAGACGATGAAGGGAAGGGCGCCGACGATATAGGCCGAGGCCTTGGATTCCGAGCTCATGGCGCGGATCTTGAGCTTCATCTGCGCACGCTTGCGCAGCACGTCGCCCAGGTTGGCGAGCGTTTCGGCCAGGTTGCCGCCGGTCTCGCGCTGGATCGCCAGCGTGATGCAGAAGAAGTTGAACTCCGGCATCGCCAGGCGGTCGGCGGTCTCCTGGAGGGCATCCTCCATGGTCTTGCCGATCTTGATGCGTTCGGTGACGAGCTTGAACTCCTCGCCGACCGGACCGGGAACTTCGCTGGCGACGACGCCCAGCGTCTCGGTTACCGGAAGGCCGGAGCGAAGGCCGCGCACCAACAGGTCGATGGCGTCGGCAAACTTCACCGTGAAGGCGTTCGAACGCCGCTTGATGAAGTTGTTCACCACCATGTGCGGCAGGCCGGCGCCGACCAGCAGGCCGACGACCAGCGACAGGGCCGGCGCGCCGGACTTGAGAAAGATGATCGCGGCGACGGCGGCCGCGAGGCCGAGCGAGACATAGAAATACTGCGACACCGTCCAGGGCTTGCCCGTGCGATGCAGGCGCAAGGCCAGCGCATCGATCCGCGAACCCGACCCCGCGATCTGATGCAGCTTGGGCTTGCGCGCGGCAACCGCCCGGCGCATCTGCGCCTCGACGCGGTCCGTGGTGCTGTTGGAGTGCCGATACCGGACGGCGCGCAGACGACGCGTCGATTCCTTCGCGGGGGAAGGACCGGTAAAAGCAAACCAGATCAGCGCCAAGACGCCCGTGAGGCCCATTGCCACCAGAATCAACGGAAGAATGTTCATGAGCGTCCTGTGCCTCTAGCTGCTGGCGGGCTTTGCCGCGCTTGGAGTGAAACCCCTTCGCGCAAGCGTCACTCCGCCGCCGTTTCCGCCTTCTTGGCCTTGGGCATCATCGACTTGATGTCGAACTTGCCCAGCAGCGACTTCTTGAGCGAGGCACCGTCGTCCTCGCCGTCGCGGTCGATGACCGCGCGCGACAGCTCGCGAATGACACCGCCGGCCTTGCTCGAACGATTGGCGTCGGCGAAAGTCTGGCCCAGCTTGGCCGCCATCGAGGCAGCCTTGACGTCGTAGGGGATCGAAAGCTCGATCCTCCGCTCGATCGATGCCTCGAAGTCCGCCTTGCTGATTTCGGCAAGGCTGGGCTGCACCTTGTTGGCGACCACGATCACCCGTGCATGGGCGGCATTGGCCTTGAGCCAGGACAGGATACGGATCGTGTCGCGCGCCGAGGCGAGCGTCATTTCGGCCACCAGCACGACGACGTTCACGTCCGTGATCAACTGCGGGAAGTTGATCAGCATGTTGCGCGGCATGTCGATGACGGTCATCTCGAAAGCCTGGCGGAACTCTTCCTCGAGCTGGAGGAAGGCCGCGCCGTCGGTCATCAGCGGCGAGCTGATCGGGGCTTCGGCGGAAAGGATCGCCAGGTTGTCGTTCGCGCGGATCATGGCGCGTTCGATGAACAGGCCGTCGATGCGGCTGGGGTTCTCGATCGCGTCGGTCAGGCCGCGGCCCGGTTCGAGATCGAGGCACAGGGCCCCGGTGCCGAAGTGGATGTCGAGATCGAGCAGCGCGGTGGGCAGCTTGTTGTCAGCGCTGAACAACCAGGCGAGCGAGGTCGCCAGCGTCGAAGCGCCGACGCCGCCGCGCGTGCCGATCACGGCGGTGGAGATGTGTTCCTTGCCGGAGCCCGCTTCACTGTGCTTCGGCGCCGAGAACACCGTCTGCGCCTGCGACAGGGAGTCACGCAGCTGAGCCGGCGAGAGCGGCTTGAGCAGGTAGTCGTGGATGCCGCTGGCGAGCAGGTCGCGATAGAGGCGCACGTCGTTGACCTGGCCCACCGCGATGACGACCGTTCCCGGTTCGCAGACTTCGGCCAGCGCGTTGATGTCGTTGAGCGGATCGCCGCTTTCCGAAAGGTCGATCATCAGGATGTTGGGCGAGGCCGTGATCGAGAGCGACTGGACGGCGTTGCGCAGGCCGCCCTTGTTGCACTTTTCGGACTGCCAGCCCATTTCGATCGCGACCGGGCGCAGGACGTCGAGCGAGGCATCGTCGCAGAGATAGGCTGCGAACTGGTCCCGTCCATTCGGGCTGCCGGATTTCCAGGGTGCGTTCATGGCTCAGTTCCCCTTCGTGCCGGTTTCGCTGACGGAGTTGCCTTTGCCGGTGGGCGCGGCGTTGCGGTAGGCGTCGATCGCCTTGTTCGAGCTCATCATGACCGTCGAACCGGTCGCGTCCGCGCCGTGCAGCAGGTCCTCGGGATTGGCGACCATCGCCGCGAGGTTGGTGTTGGTGGCGCAGCCGTAGTTGCTGGTGAGCCCGTTGTTGGGATTGAAGTCGTTCTTGGTCGACCAGTCCGGGCAGCTCGGCACCGAAGCCTTGCTGCGCACGATGACGATGCGCGCGTTGCCCGGCGTTACATAGCCAGCGGTTTCGGGTGCATTGTCGCCGAGCAGGATGCCGTAGCGCGAAGCTACGGCTTCGACGGCGCTGCGGGTGCCCGCGTTGCCGGTCGGATCGTCGACGTAGACCTTGTCGCCGTACTTGAGGCCCATGGCATCGAACCAGCCGGCGAGGCGGCTCTGTTCGCCATAGGCGAGGCCCGAACCACTGGTCGTGACGTCGAGCGTGTAGTTGACCTTTTCGACCACCGGCTGGTGTACCGAGTACAGCGAGCGGTTGGTCGGGATGCCGCCGCATCCTGCAAGGGCGAGGCCCAGCGAGAGAGCGAGCGCGGCGCCGCCGAGGCGGGTGGCATAGGCCGGTTTGAAGGAACGCATGGTGTTCACCTTTCTCACTTCAGGCTGAAGCCGGGCTTGGCGCTGTCATTGGATGCGGTGTGCTTGGACGCCTTGCCCTTGGAGGGCTTTGCGGGAATGTCCGCGGCGCCGACGGAGGGACCATCGACGGGCGCGGGCGCCTGGGTCGGTCCGGGGCGCTTCGCGCCGCTGACACCGTCGTTTTCCATGTTGCCCAGAAGACGTTGCAGCTCGTTGGGCGAGTTGAAGCCGTCGGTGGGCAGGGCGATCTGCGAGGCATCAACCGGGTTGACCAGGTAGGGCGTGACGACGATCACCAGTTCGGTTTCGCCGCGCTTGTAGCTGGTCGAGCGGAACAGCGAGCCCAGGATCGGAAGGTCGCCGGCGCCCGGCATCTTCTGGATGTTGTTCTGGGTGTTGCTGCTCAGCAGGCCGGCGATCATGAAGCTCTGGCCCGAGCCGAGTTCGATGGTCGTCTCGGTGCGTCGCACGGTCAGTGCGGGCACTTCGTAGCCGTTGAGGTTGACCGAACCCTGGCTGGACAGCTCGGAGACTTCCGGACGGACGCGCATCGAGATGCGGCCGTTGGCGAGCACAGTGGGCGTGTACGACAGGCTGACACCGTACTTCTTGTACTCGATCGACTGCGCGCCCAGGCCCTGGCTGACCGGGATCGGATATTCGCCGCCGGCAAGGAAGTCGGCGGTTTCACCCGAAAGCGCGGTGAGGTTGGGTTGTGCAAGCGTGGTGACGAGGCCAACGGTCTCGCCCGCGTCGAGCGCGCCGAGGATGTTCAGGCCGAACAACTTGCCCATGCCGGACAGCGTGCTGGAACCGGTCAGCGGGAGCACATTCGTCCCGGGCTTCAGGACGATGTTGCCGGTGATCGGATCGTAGGTGTAGCCTTGGACGGCGCTGCCCATGCCCAGGGGCAGGTTGGGATCGGTGGCAAAGGTGTTGTAGAACTCCCGGCCCTGACCGATGCCGAACTTGAAGCCGCCGGTGCCGTCGATCGTGGTCAGGTTGGAACTCAGCGACTTGACCAGCGAGCGGCTGACTTCGGCGATGCGCACCTGCAGGTTGACCTGCAGCGGCGTCGCCATGCGCAGGCGGCTGATCACGTTCGCCTTGTCGCCGACATAGGCCTGGACGAGACGTTCGGCTTCGGAGACGTCTTCCGGCGTCTTGACCGTGCCGGTCAGCAGGAACGTGTTGCTGCCCATCGTCGAGACGCCGATCTTGGCTTCGGGCATCGCCAGGCTCAGCATCGAATCGACGCTGTCGAGGTTCGAGCCGACCGTGATCGTGCCCGACCAGACGACCTTGCCCGCCGCATTGCTGGCATAGACCGTGGTGGTGCCGCCGGCCTTGCCGAACACGTAGAACTGGCTGCGGGATTTTACCTGGACATCGGCCACCTGGTCATTGGCGACGAAGACATCGGTCATCGAGCCGGGAACGTTCACCAGCTGGCCATTGCCGATCGACAGGTCGATGCTCTGCGCGGGCCGTTGCACCGACTGGGCGGTGACCGGGGCCGAGACCGTCACGGCCAGCGGCGCAAGAGCGCAGGCTGCGGTCATCATGGTCTTGAGAAGACGCGGTTTCATAAGTGTGCCCCCAAAGGCGTTGAAACGGGCGAAGGTGAGAATTTCGTTCTTGCCGGCGGTCATCACTTGGCCCCCACGGATTCGAGGGTCGTTTCCTTGCCGCGGGTCACGCGGACCACGGGGCCGGCGGGGATCGACGCCCCGGCCGAACCATAGGCCATCATCGGCGGACGGGCCCCACCCTCACCGGGCATCGCCGGCCGGCTGGAGCGCTGGAAGCGCGAGACGTCGCCGCCGGTCACGTAGGTCGTCTTGCCTTCGATCGGCTTGGCCATCGCCTGGCGCATGAGCTGTTCTTCCTGCTCCTTGGTCGCGCCTTCGGGCACCTTGACGTCGCCGTTGGCCAGCGCGCGTTCGAACTCGCCCTGGTTGTCGGCGATCGAGCGCAGCGACAGGCTGATCGCGCCGATCTCCTGTGCCACGGCGACCTTTTCGGCGATGCGCGGGGTGACTTCGAGCGTCACGGTGCGGAAGGCCTTGACCACGGTCTTGCCGTCGACAACGTCGTTGTCGGTGGCCTGGTCGGTGGCAAGCACGCGCAAGTTGCGCAGGATCGTCTCGGCCGTACGCAGCGGTTCGCCTTCACCCTTGACCTGCTGCGTCAGCATGAGGTCGACGCGGTCGCCCGGGAAGACGAAGCCGCCAACGCCCGTCTGGGCGGAAACGGGAATGGTGACCGCGCGCATGCCCGGCCCGAGCGCCGCGGCGAGGAAGCCACGGTCACCCGGAGCGACGAGCGCGCCCTGGGTCAGCGGCTGGCCGGCGGTGACCGGATAGCGCACCACGGTGCCCAGCAGCTTGCCCATGTCGGCTTCGCCGTCGATGAAGTACGCGTCCTTGACGAGCTCTTCGGGCCAGTCCTGGAAGGACACGGCGTCGGCGGTGATGATCGTGCCGACCGGCAGTGCCCGCTGCGCGACCAGGACTTTCGGCCCCTTGGGTTGGACGGGAACGGCCTCTGCCTGCGGCGCCGAGGCCCCGGTGAACAGCGATCGTGCGGCGAGTGCGGTGCCAACCGCGACAAGCAGCGCGACAACCAGCAGTACCAGTTTCTTCTTATCCATGGCTCGATAAGCCCCCTGAGAATCCCCGGATTGAATGGTTACAATCGGGCGAATTGGTTAAAATGGAGTTCATCCCGATTGCGCTGCCAACCAGGCTGCAGAAAGCGTCTGTTCTCCCAGCACCCACAGGCCTGCCGCAGCGATGGCGATGCCGTAGGGAATGGGCAGCCGAGACTTCTGGCGGCGCACGATATGGAAGAATCCGTAAGCGAAGATTAGGATCACGATCAGCACGGCCGCGAACAGGATCCAGGCCTGCGGTAGCACCGCGAAGAGCGCCTCCACGGTGCTGCTGTCCATCAGCGGACGTCGCGTGGCCATCGAGAACACGATGGCGCAGGCGCCCCAGACCCAGGCGGCGGCTGCCCCCAGTGCCAGCGCGTCGCGCAGCGTCTCGCCGGGCACGCGCTTCATGTTCAGCGCGGCCATTCCGATCGACGCTCCGCCGCCGATCACGGCCATGAGCATGACGACCTGGACGAAGCTGACGGGCGTGAACCACAGGGCCAGCGCGCTCAGCAGCTTCACGTCGCCGCCGCCCATCTGGCGCAGGGCGAAGAGCAGGCAGGTGAGTACGAAGGTAGCGGTGGCCAGGCCGATCTGAAAGCCGATCTCGACCCAGTCGAAACCCATCGACAGCCACCACAGCGGTGCGGCCAGGGCGATCGCGCCGTTAAGCCAGTTGTCTATTTCGCGACGCCTGAGATCGGTGAAGGCGGCGACGAGCAGGGCGGTTGCCAATCCCGCCAGCAATGCGTACGAAAATATACCGCCCGACATGTAATTGCCCCCTTGATCGGGGGTATGATCTAGCGGGTATCACTTACTAAAAAGTAACCAGTCGGCTGAGCACGGAATTAGCCAAGTGACATCTTCCGCTTTCAGCCCCTCGCTGCCAGCCATGCGCCGGACAGTCCCCGCCGATGCCCGGGAGACGACCTGGCATGCCGCCGACGGACACGGTATTCGCCGGCTCGACTGGCCTGCTCCCGCAGACGCCCGGCGCGGCTCGTTGCTGTTCATGCCCGGTCGCGCGGACACGTATGAGAAATGGCTGGAGACGCTCGCCGAATGGCACCGCGAGGGCTGGGGGGTCACGTCCGCGGACTGGCGCGGGCAGTCCTACAGCGGGCGGCTCGGGCGCGATGCATTGACGGGGCACATCGACGATTTCGCGACCTGGGTGGACGATTACGCCGCGCTCTGGGCGGACTGGGCCGCGCGCACGCCGCCGCCGCATGTCGCCGTTGCCCATTCGATGGGCGGCCACATCGTGCTGCGCGCCGTTACCGAGGGCAAGGTACGGCCCGACGCGCTGGTGCTGTCCGCGCCGATGCTTGGCCTGCACCCGGACTGGATGCCGAGCAGCGTGCTGCACGTGATAGCCAGAATGATCGCCGGACTGGGCGATCCGCGCCGCCCGGCCTGGAGCGGGAACGAGAAGCCACAGGTCATTCCCCACTCGCGCTACCGGCTGCTCACGCACGACCTGTCGCGCTACGAGGACGAGGAATGGTGGCGCACCACCCGTCCGGCGATCCTGATGGGTGCGGCGAGCTGGGGCTGGATCGAACGGGCGCTTGCCTCGATTCGCCTGTTGGAAGCGCCGGACCTGCTCGAGGCGGTGGACGTGCCCACACTGATCCTGGCGACGCGCAAGGACGGACTGGTTTCGTGGGCGGCGGTGCGTCGCGCGGCTGCGCGTCTGCCGAAGGCCGAACTGGTCGCATTCGGCAAGGAATGCCGCCACGAGATCCTGCGCGAGGTCGATCCGGTGCGTGATCGGGCGATAAATGCGATCCGGGAGTTTCTGGATCGGGTCGTTCCCGCTAGGGGGTGATCGCCATGGATGCACGTTTCGATGTTGTTATCGTCGGCGCCGGCATGGCCGGTGCCTCGCTTGCCGCTGCTGTCGGTCCGCGTGCGCGCGTGCTGGTGATCGAGGCCGAGGAACGCCCCGGCTATCATACCACCGGCCGCTCCGCCGCGTTCTGGTCCGAAAGCTATGGCGGCCCCGGTGTACAGCCGCTGACGACCGCCTCCGGCCATGTGTTGCAGGAACTGGGCATCCTGTCCCCGCGACGGGCAGTGACACTGGGGCGCGCGGACGAAGAGAGGCGAGTCGCCGAATTCGCCGAGACCTATGGTGCCATCGGGCTGGAGGTCGACCTGCTCGACCGTGCCGGGATCGAGCGCTACGTCCCGCACTTGCGCGAGGGCTGGACCTGCGCCGCATTCGAGCCGACCTGCTGCGACATAGATGTCGCCGGGCTGCACCAGCACTATCTTGCGCAGGCCCGCAAGGCAGGGGCCGAACTGTGGTGCCGCGCGGCGCTGAGGGAGGTGGAACGGACCGGGCAGGGCTGGGAACTCACGCTGGCAGACGGGCGCCGTATCGCGGCGAGCGTGCTGGCCGATGCCGCGGGGGCCTGGGCCGATCCGGTGGCGAGCATGGCGGGTGTCCGCCCGCTTGGCATCACGCCCTACCGCCGGACGATGGCGCAACTGGCCGTATCGCCTCCGGCTCTCGACGACATGCCGCTGGTGCTCGACATCTCCGAGACCTTCTACTTCAAGCCCGAGAGCGGCCGGCTCTGGCTGAGCCCGCACGACGAGACGCCCAGCGTACCTTGCGATGCCGCGCCCGAGGAACTGGACATCGCCATTGCCATCGACCGATTCGAGCAGGTGGTCGACTGGCCCATCGCGCGCGTCGAACATCGCTGGGCGGGGCTGCGGTCCTTCGCGCCGGACCGCTTGCCGGTCTATGGGTTCGCGCCGGAAGATCCCGCGTTCTTCTGGTTTGCCGGGCAGGGCGGTTTCGGCATCCAGACCGCTCCCGCCGCCGCCGAAGTGGGGGCGCGTCTGCTGCTGGGCGATGCGGGCGGCGCGATCGATCCCGAACCTTACGCACCGGGCCGCTTTTCGTGACCCCTGTTTGACAAAGTTTCGATCACGGGTTGCATCGGCGCGCTGGAATTGCTCAGTTCGGGGCGAACCTTTCCAAGGAGATAGTTGATGGCCCACCGCTTCGAAATCCGCAAGAACAAGGCCGGCGAGTTCGTCGCCTACTTCTGCTACAACGCGGAAACCATGTTCTGGACCGAAGGCTATTCGAGCAAGGCATCGGCGCAGAACGCAATCGATTCGATCAAGAAGAACGGCCCCGATGCCGAAGTGGTCGACAAGACGGTCGATTGAGCCGTTCGATCAGGTCGTCGCGGCGGGCCGGTCGGGTCCGCCGCGATGCGGCAGGCGGGCAGCGATGAAGTGCCAGGTGAGCAGCACCGGCTCCATCAAGGCCATGCCCACCATGATGCCGATCAGCCGGTCGACCGCAAGGCCGGGGTCCATTTCCCCGTAGGTGTCCGGCACCAGCGCCATCAGCAGCGCTATCGAGAATTGCAGCCCCACGTAGTTGGTCGCCGAGCCGCCTGTTTCGAGATGGCGGCCGATAACCAGCCCGACAACGGTCCCCGCGATGATCACGGCCGGGCTGCCATCGGCCAGGAGCAGGACGGATATGGCCAGCATGCCGCCGGCGATGCAGCCGATGGCGCGGTGCAACAGCCTGCGGCTGACCGGAACGAGGCCGCTCCGGCCCAGTCCGGCGACGGGCACGATCATCACGGCTATGATGGTGATTGCCGCGCCCGAAAGCTCGGGCAGGCGGGTCAGGTCGTAGACGGGCGGCAGTAGCGCCAGGGCAAGGCCGGCCTGTGCCGCGTGGCGGGCGGCCTGGGCATTCCAGCGCATGCGGTCGGGCCGCTGCTTGCGGTTCGCGAGCCAGCCGCTCCCGGAAAGCAGGGCCGCGCCCAGGCTGACGGCAACGCAGGCGATCGTCCCTGCCGCGACTTCCACGAAGCGCGTGCGGGCAAGCTCGATCGTATCGATATGCGGATAGGACAGCTTGTCGAACAGCACGATCTCGAATGTCAGCCCGAACAGCAGCCAGGCATAGGCCCGGCGGCCGGTAAGCATGCCGTAGAGCCCGAGGGCGCCGATCACCGCCGCGCTCAGGCTGGCGACGATCATCGAATGGACCGCGAGAGGCACGGCGACCAGCGCAAGGGTCGCGCCGGCGGCAGTGCCGATCATGCGCATGACGCCGCGCGTAAGCGTTTCGAGCGCGTCGCTCTTCAGAAGGACCAGCGCCGAGACGGCCGCCCAGGATACCATCCGGGCACCGGCAAACTGGGCCAGCACGATGGCGAGCAGAACGGAGATCACGCAGGCCGCCGTATCGGCCATGCGCGGGCCCGGCGTCGCCATGGCGCGCAGCTCGTACCCAATCCTGTTCAAGATCGCCTTCACCATGGGCGTGCCTATGGCGAGTGAAGGGCGATGTTTAAAGTGGCAGGTTGCTTGCGAAGAACGCAATGGTCAGCGTCTATTTCGCACATGCAGCATAAAATACCGCACGCGCGAAGAAAGGTGCCGCCGTTCGAAATGCCTATCCGGCCGCCAGCGCGGCATCGCTGGCGAGCTTGTCGACCCGTTCGTTCTCGTCGTGGCCCGAATGGCCGCGCACCCATATCCAGCTGACCTTGTGGCGCAGTTCGGCCTCGATCAGGTCGTGCCACAGGTCGGCATTGCGCACCGGCTGCTTGCTGGCATTGACCCAGCCCTTCTTCTTCCAGCCGTGGACCCACTTGGTGATCCCGTCGATGACATAGCGGCTGTCGGTGTGGAGCGTGACCTCGCACGGTTCGGTCAGGGCATTGAGGGCCTTGATGACGGCGGTCATTTCCATGCGATTGTTGGTCGTCTCGGGATCGCCGCCCGACATTTCCTTTTCGTGCCGGCCCATGCGCAGCAGCACGCCCCAGCCGCCGGGCCCCGGGTTGCCCTTGCAGGCGCCATCGGTGAAGACATCGACCTTCTTCATGAGGCAAAGATACTCGCATTGGCCGGATTGGCATAGAATTCGAGCCGGCGCGCGAAAGCCATCGGGTCCTTGAGGGTGACCAGCGCGTCGTCGGGCGTGTTCAGCCAGTCGTAGGCGCGGGTCGCCAGGAAGCGCATGGCCGCGCCGCGCGCCAGCAGGGGCAGGGCCTTGCGTTCGTCGTCGAGCAGGGGGCGCACGCTGTCGTAGCCTTCGAGAAGCGCACTCGAAAGCGCCGGGAGGAAGCGGGTCCCGTCCGCATTGAAGCACCACGCGGCGTGGGTGACGGCAACGTCGTAGGCGGTGATGTCGGTGCAGGCGAAATAGAAGTCGATGAGGCCGGTAACCGTATCGCCGAGCATCAGCACGTTGTCCGGAAACAGGTCGGCATGGATCACTCCGCGCGGCAGGTTCGCGGGCCAGCGCGCGGACAGCAGGGCCAGCTCGTGCTCGACGATGCGGGCCAGTTCCGGGTGGATCGCTTCAAGGCCTTCGCGGCCGCAGTCGCCCAGCAGTTGCTGCCATGCGGCCAGCCCCATCGAATTGACGCGCTCGCAGCCGAAGTCGGCGGCGGCAAGGTGCACCTGCGCGAGCGCGGCGCCGACGGCGCGGGCCTGCGCCGGGGCGGGATCGGAAACCGATACGCCGGGCAGGAACTCGATGAGCGCCAGCGCCTTGCCTTCGTGGAAGCGGTGGCTGGCGCCGTCGCGATCGTGCATCGTGCGCGGGACCGGGCAATCGCGCGCGGCCAGGTGATCGAGCAGGTCGAGGAAGAAGGGCAGGTCCTGCACATCGGTGCGGGCTTCATAGACGGTGAGGATGAAGCGCCGTGCAGCGCCGCTGCTGTCCTGCGTCTCGATCAGCCAGTTGCTGTTGGAAACGCCTTCCGCGATGCCCTTGGCCGAAACCAGGGTGCCGACGTCGAAGGCGCCGATGATCGCGGCCATCTCTTCCGCACCGAGCCGGGTATAGACTGCCATGACCGGGTTTCCTTCAGCGCATCAACTGGCGAGGCAGTTTGAAGGTGATGTGCTCCTTTGCCGTCACGATTTCCTCGGCGGTGACGTCGCGCAGCGCCTTCAGCCGGTCGACGACTTCGTTCACCAGCTGCTCGGGCGCCGATGCGCCTGCGGTGACGCCCACGGTTTCCACGCCGGTCAGCCATTCGGGATCGATGTCGCTGGCGCGCTGGATCAGCTGCGCGCATGCCCCGGCGCGGTGCGCCACTTCCACCAGGCGCAGCGAATTGGAGCTGTTCGGCGCGCCGATCACGAACATGAGCTGGCACAGCGGCGCGATCTGCTTGACCGCGGCCTGACGGTTGGACGTTGCATAGCAGATGTCCTCGGCCTTGGGGGCGACGACTTGCGGATAGCGCGCCTCGATCTCGCGGATGATGGCCGCGGTATCATCGACCGAAAGCGTGGTCTGCGACAGGTAGGACAGCTCGGTGTCGGGCGCGAAGGTCAGGGTTGCCACGTCGTCCACGGTTTCGACCAGCGTTATCGTGCCTTCGGGAACCTGGCCGAACGTCCCGATCACTTCGGGATGGCGGGCGTGGCCGATGAACAGGATGTGCCGGCCCGCCTCGATCTGGCGTTCGGCCTGGCGGTGCACCTTGCTGACCAGGGGGCAGGTCGCGTCCAGCCATTCCAGCCCGCGCGCCGTCGCCGCGGCGGGGACGGCCTTGGGCACGCCGTGCGCGCTGAAGATCACCGGGACGCCGTCGGGCACTTCGTCCAGCTCCTCCACGAACACCGCGCCCTTGGCCTTGAGGGAATCGACCACGAACTTGTTGTGGACGATCTCGTGGCGCACGTAGACCGGCGGTCCGTAGATCTCGATCGCGCGTTCGACGATCTCGATGGCGCGGTCCACGCCGGCGCAAAAACCGCGTGGAGCGGCGATCAGGAGGCGCAGGGGCTGTTTCGTCGGGGACGGAAAGGGCGCGTTCATGATCGGCCCTCTAGCGCTTTGCCGCTTGCATCGCTAGGGCAAGCGCACGCCAATTGAGGAAGTGACGATGAATGCACGCCGTCTGACTGCCACTGTTCTCTGCTCCGCCGCCGCGTTGACCGCGCTCAGCGGGTGCAAGACCAAGGGGGACATCGTGGTCGACCAGGGCGTTGGCATTACCGCGGTCCGCAGCAAGTGCCCCGCCGTCGGCATTCCCGACTATACCGGCGACGTCACGCTGTTCCGCGTTCCGGGCGATACGACCGCCGGCAATATCGACGTTGTCGCGGCGATGACCGACGTGCGCACCCAGTGCAACCAGGACGCGGGCGACAAGGTCTTCGCGCAGGTATCGTTCAAGATCGCTGCCCGCCGCAACGACACCAGCGGCGCGCGTCAGGTGACGCTGCCCTATTTCGTGACCGTGCTGCAGGGCGGCACCGCCGTGGTCAGCAAGCGCGTCGGCAACGTGACCCTGAATTTCGCCGACGGTCAGGATCGCGCGGAAGTGAGCGGCACCGGTTCGGCCTATATCGACCGCGCGGCCGCGACGCTGCCCGACGACATTCGCGAGCGCATCACCCGCAGGCGCAAGGCCGGCGACGCCGACGCCGCCGTCGATCCGCTCTCCGATCAGAAGGTCAAGGCCGCGGTGGCACGTGCCTCGTTCGAGGTGCTGGTCGGGTTCCAGCTGAACGAAAGCCAGCTGGCCTATAACGCCACCCGCTGAGCGGGCCGCCCGGGGCGCTGGCACAAGTTCGACGGTTGCCATCGGCGGCCGCAATTCGCGATTTTGATCCGAAAGCCCGAAAGCGGTCTTTTCCGGAGCCACCGACATAGCTGCCGTTCGTGGCTGCGGTAACAGATGACCTTGTAGAACTCTCGCTTCGGCCCAACGCCAATTGGGAGGCGAGTTAAGTCGCATCCATGCCATTGGATTGACAAATCTATATACGTTTTATATATGAATCGTATATAGATTTGCTGTGAGAGCGGCTCATGGGCATTGTAAAGATAAACGACGATCTGCACGAAGAAGTACGTAGAGCCAGCACGGTGATGTGCCGCTCCATAAACGCGCAAGCCGAGTTCTGGATGAAGATCGGCAAGCTTGCTGAAGCCAATCCAACCCTGTCTTTCAGCGATATAGTCAAGGCACAACTGGCTGCCGTCGAAGACTGTCCCGCTCAGGAATTCGCTGCCTGATATGGTAAAGACTCCCGAAGAACTGTCGCTCATGCGTGTTTCGGGCCGCTTGCTGGCCTCGGTCTTCGAGATGCTCGACGGGCTGGACCTTGCCGGCATGACAACGATGCAGATCAACGATTTGGTCGAGCGCTACATCACTATCGATCTTGCCGCACGCCCAGCGAGCAAGGGGCAGTACGGCTTCAAGTTCGTCCTCAACTGCTCGATTAATCATGTCGTGTGCCACGGTGTGCCGGACGCGGACGAGATCGTGCAGGAAGGCGACATCATCAATCTCGACATAACGCTGGAAAAGAACGGCTACATCACGGACTCGAGCAAGACCTATGTGGTTGGAGACGCCGCGCCCGCGGCGAAACGTCTGGTCCGAGTTACCCAGGAAGCAATGTGGATGGGTATCAGGCAGGTGCGGCCGGGAGCACATCTCGGCGACATCGGTTTCGCCATCGAACGACATGCAAAGAGAAACGGTTACTCGGTCGTGCGCGAATATTGCGGACACGGTATCGGGCGCAAGATGCATGAGGAACCGCAGGTGCTGCATTTCGGGCGACCGGGAACCGGCATGCGGCTGCAAGAAGGCATGGTATTCACGATTGAACCCATGATCAATCAGGGAAGGCGAAAGGTATATACCGAGGAAGATGGATGGACCGTCGTCACCAGCGATCGAAAACTCTCTGCTCAGTTCGAGCATACGGTTGCAGTGACAGCGAGCGGTGTGGAGGTTCTGACTCTGCGGCACGACGAACAACCGCGCCCACCCAGTTAAGCAGCCCGCTGACCCCGACATTCCCGCCGTCCAATGTGTGTTAGCTGCGCCCTGATACCTGCCGGTTGTTCAGCTCCGGCTTCGTCCGCGCGGGTTAGCCCCTGCGGGTCGCCATTGCCGCGCTGATGGCATGGCTGGCTGCATGGGCCATGGCCTTGCGGTCCACGCGTTCGCTCTCCTGCAGGAGCGGCAGGAAGGTGATGGCCAGTCTGACCGGGCGCCAGCGTGCGAGGATGCGCAGCGCATTGTCCAGCCCTGGTTCGGCGCCTGCCCATGCGATGTCCCGGGTTTCTTCGCCATAGTCGAGCCAGACCGGCTGGACCGGAATTTGGTCGGCGTCGGCCTCGGCTTCGAGTGCAGACAGCAGGGAGGACTTGAACGGCAGCAGCGCGGTGCCGTCCGACGTGGTGCCTTCGGGGAAGATCGTCAGCGCGCCCGTTTCGAACAGCGCGGAACGGACCTGCTCGACTTGCGCGGCAACGCTGCGGCGGTCGTGGCGCGCGATGAAGACGGTGTCGTTGAGGCCGCATAGCCAGCGCAAGGGGCCGAAGGCGGCAAGGCCGTCATGCGCGATGAAGGCTGTGCCGGTGGCGCCTGCCATGGCCGGAATATCCAGCCAGCTCACATGGTTGGCAAGGAAGAAGGTGCGCCCGGCGGGATGCACGCCGACGATGCGGAGGCGAACGCCCGCGATCGCCGTCACCGCGCGCAGGAACCAGCGTGGCACCGGATTGCGGGCGGTGAGGGGGGCGAGCAGGTAGTACAGCGGGGTACACAGGAGCAGCGTTGCCAGCAGCAGGGCGAGGCGCATGGCCACCAGCGGCCAGTTCCATGGCGCGATGGTCCGTCCCCGGGCTGGCGCCGGGGTGGACGCCGCCCTGGTCACCTGCTGTCGCCGTCCTCGCGCTCGATCTTGACGCCGAACAGTTCCATGCGGTGGTCGACGAGACGGAAGCCGAGGCGTTCCGCGATCTGGCGCTGCAGCGCTTCGAGTTCGGGATCGACGAATTCGATGACGGCGCCGGTTTCCACGTCGATCATGTGGTCGTGGTGGGCTTCGGGCGCGGCTTCGTAGCGGGCGCGGCCGTCACCGAAGTCGTGACGGTCGAGGATGCCGGCCTCTTCGAACAGACGCACTGTGCGGTAGACCGTGGCGATCGAGATGCCCGGATCGATCGCGGAAGCGCGTTCGTGCAGTTTTTCGACGTCGGGATGGTCGGTGCTGTCCGACAGGACTTTCGCGATCACGCGACGTTGTTCGGTGATGCGAAGGCCGCGCTCGGCGCAGAGAGCTTCGATGTCGATGGGTTGGTGCACGTGTTGACCTGTCAAATGAATGCGGCGCACCGGACATGTTAGGCCGGTGCGCCTGCAATCTCAACCATCAAGGCCCGACTGGAAACCAGTGGGCACAAAGGTTTGCACAGGGAAGTTGCCGAAAGGAAAAACCGTTTCGGTTTCCTTCCCCGTTCAGGCCGTCAGGCTGCGGCGGCCTTGGGCTTGCGGCCGCGGCGCGCGTTGGGCTTGCGGCCCAGGCCGATCTTCTTGGCCAGTTCGCGGCGCTTCTCGGCATAGTTGGGGGCGACCATCGGATAGTCGGCGGGCAGGTTCCAGCGCGCGCGATATTCTTCCGGGGTCATGTTGTAGTGGGTCATGAGATGGCGCTTGAGCATCTTGAGCTTCTTGCCGTCTTCAAGGCACACGATGTAATCGGGCTTCACCGAGGCGCGGACCGACACGGCCGGCTCCGGCTTTTCCTCTTCGACAACCGCAGGGCCGCCAAGTCCGGCGAGGGCGCCGTAGACGTTGGTGATCAGCGAAGGGAGATCTTCGACGTTGACGTTGTTGTTGCTCACATGCGCGGCAACGATGTCCGACGTCAGCGTGATGAGTGTCTCGTTCGTGTCGGTTTGAATGTCTTCCACGTTATTATCCTTTTGAGCGACCATTAGGGCGATATTCAGGTTTTTTTGAGCCTGTGGCAGCGTCCATTGGACGATTTGGCCGCAAAGTGCAAGTTCAATTGGAACTTTCACACAACGTAGGGAATTATATGGAGAATCTTAACTGTTAAAGTGCGCTTTGCGTTTACGCGAGGTCACAAGCGAACGTAATGGCGTCGATCCGTTGACCGCTTGTCGTAAGATAATAATCTCTGCGTTCGCCAATCGAATAGAATCCGCAACTTCTGTAAAGCGACTCGGCAGGGTTGCCTCTTCTCATTTCAAGTAAGAGCCGTTTAACGCATCGTTCGTTTGCCCCGCCTTGAAGCTTTCTCAACAGATTTCGGCCAAGGCCTTTTCTGCGAAAAGCGGGGGATACGCCCAGAAGAAGCAGTTCTTCTTCCTCGAAGCCGGTGCGCGACAGCCAAAAGCCGGCCGTCGGTTCGTCATCCTGTGGCCACTCACCTTCCTCGTTCACAAGGCAATAGTGGCTGTTTCCGAACTTGAGCGCGTCTTCAACTTGACGTCTGTTCCAGGCTTCGCGGAAGGTCGGGTCGAAGGCGGCCGCCATGACTTCCATGATCCGGTCGATGTCGTCGGTCATGCCGCAGGTGCCGGTGGCGCGCTCGCGGGAAGCCGCGCGTCGGGCGCGCGGCCGTAGAGCGGGCGAACGTCTTCAAGCAGCGCTTCCGACGGCAGCATCGCGAAGGCGCGGGCATCGGGCCAGGCGGCCATGGCCTGCCCGGTCCCGCGCAGGTTCACGAGCGCTTGGGCCTGGTTTCCCGCCACGATCTCCTCGTGGCATGCGGTTGCCGCCGCTTCGGGCCGCAGCGAGGCGAGGGCGCCCGAGGCCTTGCCCTGCGCGTCGAAGCCCTGAACGAACCATTCGCCGTGTCCGCCGGTCATCGCCACGCAGACCGGGACCGCGCCGTGCGTCTGCCGGGCAATGGCTGCGACCAGTGCGTGGCTGGAATAGCCGACCAGTTCCGCGCTCCAGGCCAGTGCCAGCGCCCGCGCCGCGGCCAGCCCGACCCTTACGCCGGTGAAGCTGCCGGGGCCGAGCGAGACGGCGATGCGGTTCGCGCGCCCGCGTCCGGGGAGGGCCGCGATCATCGGGACGAGCGCCTCTGCGTGTCCGCGCCCGAGCACGCGAAACTCGCCGGCGACCAGTTGGCCATCGTCGAGGAGCGCGACCGAGCAGGCGTCGGTCGCGGAATCGATTACCAGCGTGCGTTTTTCGGTGGTCACCCTGCCGCCCGCTTCGCGTCAGGCGGCCCGGACTTCGGTTACTTCGGGGACGTAGTGCTTGAGCAAGCTCTCGATCCCGTGCTTGAGCGTGGCGGTCGACGACGGGCAGCCGGAGCAGGCGCCCTGCATCGTGAGGTAGACCACGCCTTCGCGAAAACCGCGATAGACGATGTCGCCGCCGTCGTTGGCCACGGCCGGGCGCACACGCGTATCGATGAGGTCGCGGATCTGGGCGATGATGTCGGCATCGGCGGGGTCATCGCCGAAGTCTTCGTCTTCCGCTGCCGGCACGGCGATGCCGCTGGCGTCGCCGCCGGCGAAGAGCGGGGCTTCGGACACGAAGTGATCGAGCAGGATCGATACGACTTGCGGCTTCAACCCCGGCCATTCGGCGCCCGGCGCCGCAGTAACCGAAATGAAGTCCTGCCCGAAGAACACGCCGCTCACGTCGCCGAGATCAAACAGGGCCCCGGCCAGCGGCGAAGCCTCGGCGTCTTCGTAGGACGTGAATTCGCGCGTTCCCGCGGTCATCACCTGCCTGCCGGGCAGGAACTTGAGCGTGGCGGGATTGGGCGTGGTTTCGGTTTCGATAAACATGACATTGGCGATTTAGGAGAAGTGGGCGAAGGGTCAAGAGTTAGCGGGGGTAATGGCGCGCGCTATTCACTGGCCCTTAAGGGACTCGCGTCCTATAGCTTCCTTGATGAAGACTTTCCCGCGCGCCGCCTGCTCGCTTGCCTGCCTGTTGCTTCTCGCCCAGGTTCCCGCCCTGCCTGTTCTCGCGCAGCAAGCGGAAGTCCCCGCAACCCTGCTGGCCGATACGCAGGACCCCTGGCTCTACCGCAACAGCGACATCCCGCACGACAAGGCCTGGCACTTCGGCGAGATGTCGAATGGACTGCGCTATGCCGTGCGCAAGAACGGCGTGCCGCCGGGGCAGGTTTCGATCCGCATCCGCGTCGATGCCGGTTCGCTCTACGAAACCGACTCGGAGCGGGGCTATGCCCACCTGCTGGAACACATGCTGTTCCGCCAGTCGAAATACCTGGCCGAGGGTACGGCAATCGCCGCCTTCCAGCGCCTCGGCGCCACTTTCGGCAGCGACACCAACGCGCAGACCACGACCACCGAGACGGTCTTCAAGCTCGACCTGCCCAACGCCACGCCGGGCTCGCTGGACGAGACCTTCAAGCTGCTTTCCGGCATGGTGACCGCGCCCACGCTTTCGGCGTCGAACCTCAAGAAGGACCTGCCGATCGTGCTCGCTGAAATGCGCGAGCGCGGCGGTGCGGCAAAGCGTTTGCAGGATGCGATGCAGCAGGTGTTCTACGCCGGCCAGCCGCTCTCCGAGCGCGAGCCGATCGGCACCGTCGAGACGCTGACGGCGACGACGCCCAAGTCCGTCCGGGCGTTCTATTCGCGCTGGTACCGGCCCGACAACGTCACGGTGATCGTGGCCGGCGATGCCGATCCGGCCATGCTCGAATCCTATGTGCACAAGTGGTTCGGCGACTGGAGCGCTTCGGGACCGCTGGCACCGGTGCCCAGCTTCGGCGATCCGGTTGCGCCCAGGGGCGTCGATCCGAAGAACCCGGTGGGCGAAACCCGCGTGCTTGTGGAACCCGATCTGCCGCCTTCGCTGATGTATGCGATCCTGCGGCCCTGGCGGCAGGTCAACGACACGATCGTGTACAATCAGGGGCTGATGACGGATTCGATTGCCCAGGCGATCATCAACCGGCGACTGGAATCCAAGGCGCGGGCCGGCGGCAGCTTCCTGTCCGCTTCGGTCAACCAGAACGATGTCGCGCGCTCGGCCGATGCCACGTTCGTTTCGGTCACCCCGCTTGGCGATGACTGGAAGGCCGCGCTCCACGATGTCCGCGCGGTGATCGCCGATGCACTCACCCGGCCGCCGACGCAGGAGGAAATCGACCGCGAAGTGGCCGAGCTCGACGTCGCCTTCCAGGTGCCGGTGGAGCAGCAGCGCATCCTGCCCGGCTCGAAGCTGGCGGACGATCTGGTCAATGCGCTGGACATCCGCGAGACGGTCGCCGCGCCCGATGACGTGCTGAACATCTTCCGCGAGTCCAAGCCGCTGTTCACGCCCGCGAAGGTGCTAGAACACACGCGCAAGCTTTTTTCCGGCACTGTGACGCGCGCTTTGTTTACGGTGCAGAAGCCGGGAGAGGTGACCGACAAGGCGCTGCAGCAGGCGCTGCTCGAACCGGTCAGGCCCGACCAGAGCATCCGCATGGCAGCCGAGGCCGCGCCGGTCTCGTTCGACAAGCTTCCCGCCATCGGGACGGCGGCCGAACCGATCGCCGATCAGCCGACCGGCCTGCTCGACATCGAGCAGCTGACCTTCGCGAACGGCGTCAAGGTCATGCTCTGGCCGGTGACCGAGGAACCGGGCCGGGTCATGGTGAAGGTCCGCTTCGGTGGCGGCTACCGTTCGATCGATCCCAGGGATGCGCCCTATATCGCGCTCGGCCAGTACGCGCTTGTCGGTTCGGGCGTGGCCACGCTCGGGCAGGAAGATCTCGACCGCATCGCGACCGGGCGCAAGATGGGTTTCGATTTCGACGTGCACGATGCCACGTTCGAGCTTTCGGCGGAAACGCGCCCGCAGGACCTGGCCGACCAGCTCTATCTCTTCGCGGCGAAGCTCGATCTGCCCAAGTGGGACAAGAACCCGTTCCTGCGCGCCAAGGCGGCGGCGAAGATCCAGTACGACACTTACGCCACTTCGCCGCAAGGCGTGCTGAACCGCGACCTCCAGTTCTACCAGCGCGGTCAGGACCCGCGCTTTGCAACGCCGACGCCCACCGAGATCGAGGCGACCACGCCCGAAGGGTTCAAGCGGGTGTGGAGCAAGGCGCTGTCGCAGGGGCCGGTCGAAGTGCAGATCTTCGGCGATTTCGACAAGGTCAAGGCGATCGCGGCGCTGGAAAAGACGTTCGGCGCGCTCAAGCCGCGCACGCCTGCACCCTCGACGGCGGACGTCACCGAAGTGCAGGTGCCCAGGCCTTCGGAAAAGGCCATCGTCCTGCACCACCATGGCGATCCGGATCAGGCCGCGGCCGTGATTTCCTGGCCGACCGGCGGCGGTTCGCTGGGCATCCGGGAATCGCGCCAGCTCGAGATCCTCACGCAATTGTTCTCCAACCGCCTGCTCGATGCGATGCGCGAGAAGCTCGGCGTGTCCTATGCGCCCTACGTCTTCTCGACCTGGCCGGTGGACCTGCAGGCGGGCGGCTCGATCACGGCGATGGCGCAGCTCGATCCCAAGTCGGTGCCGGTGTTCTTCCAGGTCGCCGACGAGATCGCGCAGGACCTGATCGCCAACCCGCCCACGGCCGACGAGCTGGAACGCGTGACCGAACCGCTACGCCAGCAAGTGACGCGCGCCGCATCGAGCACCTCGTTCTTCATGAGCCAGCTCGAAGGGGCGACCAGCGATCCCTCGCGGCTCGGCTCGGTCCGCACCGTCCTCAGCGACTACACCGTGACGACGCCGCAGACGATGCAGCAGCTCGCCGCGCGCTATCTGGGAGAGGGCAGTTCGTGGCGGCTGGAAGTCGTGCCTGAGAAGGACAAGACCAGCGTCGCCACGCGCTAGGTCCGATCGCTGCGGAGCCATGATGGCCCGCGAACACGGTCTTGCCGCGCAACCGATCGCTGTCATCGGGCAAAGCGGCTTTGCAAAAATTGCCCGTGAGCGCTATGGGGCGCCCCTTGATTTTTTCCGGCGCGCGAGGCGGCGGGATACAGGAGTATTCGAAGTGGCTAGCAACTGGACCCCGGACGGCTGGAAAGCGCAGGAAGCGCGCCACCTTCCGGTTTATGGCGATGTGGAGAAACTGAGCGAGGTAGAAGCCACGCTCGCAAAGTATCCCCCGCTGGTCTTTGCCGGCGAAGCGCGCGATCTCAAGAAGGACCTCGCCGAAGTGGCCGCGGGCCGCGGTTTTCTGCTCCAGGGCGGGGACTGCGCCGAGAGCTTTGCCGAGTTCCACCCGGACAACATCCGCGACACGTTCCGCGTGCTGCTGCAGATGGCGGTCGTGCTGACTTTCGCCAGCAAGCAGCCGGTGGTGAAGGTGGGCCGCATGGCCGGCCAGTTCGCCAAGCCGCGCTCGGCCCCGACCGAGAAGCAGGGCGACAAGGAATACCCGAGCTACTTCGGCGACATCATCAACGCCATCGAGTTCGGCGAGGAAACCCGCCGCAACGATCCCGAGCGCATGCTCAAGGCCTATGGCCAGTCGGCCGCGACGCTCAACCTGCTGCGCGCCTTCGCGGGCGGCGGCTATGCCAACCTGCGCCAGGTCCACCAGTGGACGCTCGAACATATCGACCGCAGCCCCTGGGGCGAGAAGTTCTCGCAGATGGCGGACCGCATCGGCGAGGCGCTGGAATTCATGGCAGCCTGCGGCGTCGATCCGGAAACCGTGCCGCAGCTTCAGGGCACCAGCTTCTACACCAGCCACGAGGCGCTGCTGCTGCCTTACGAGCAGGCGCTGACGCGCCGCGATTCGCTGACCGGCGACTGGTACGACTGCTCGGCCCACATGCTGTGGATCGGTGACCGGACCCGCTTCGAGGGTTCGGCCCACGTCGAGTTCCTGCGCGGCGTCGGCAACCCGATCGGCATGAAGTGCGGCCCCAGCCTAGAGCCCGACGCGCTGCTGCGCATGCTCGACACGCTCAACCCGGGCCGCGAGCCGGGCCGCATGACCCTGATCAGCCGCTTCGGCCACGACAAGGTCGAGGCCGGCCTGCCCAGGCTGGTGCGCGCGGTGCAGCGCGAGGGTCATCCGGTGGTGTGGTCGTGCGACCCGATGCACGGCAACGTCATCAAGACCGACAGCGGCCTCAAGACCCGCCCGTTCGACCGCATCCTCGCCGAAGTGCGCGGCTTCTTCGCCGTCCACCGCGCCGAGGGCACGCATGCCGGCGGCATCCACATCGAGATGACCGGCCAGGACGTGACCGAATGCACCGGCGGCGCCATCGCCATCACCGACGAGGCGCTGGGCGATCGCTACCACACGCACTGCGACCCGCGCCTCAACGGCGCGCAGTCGATCGAACTGGCCTTCGAGATGGCCGACCTGCTCAACCTGGAAGCGAACGAGCGGCACAAGCAGGCCGCCTGATTTCGATCCTCACGTTAGCGAAGGGGCGCGGAGGCTAAGGCTTCCGCGCCCCTTTTGCTTTTGGGCGATGTCCGGAGGGACAAGCTGCTGGTCGGAAATGCCGGGAGGTAGTGAACAGCAGTCTTTCCGGATGCGCCGACATTGCGGACATTCCTAAAGGCCGCCATCTTCGGTGCAATCAGCGCGATGTTCGGGGAGTGTGATCAGTGAGTGCAGACGCGAAGAACTCAGCCATGCTCCTCATACAGGTCGGCTTTTGGAGCCTCTTCGTATGGTGGATGTTTGGCATCACCAAGAGCGTGGAGCTTCCGTCATGGGTAGTTCCAGTTGGCGGATTGCTTGGGTTGGTAAATTTAGTTCGGTTCGCGTACGGCCTATGGCAACGGCGAGCTTCAAATCCGGATAACCCGAACAATAGCTGACTGCGTCCGGCATCGGTTTAGTCCAAGCTGCGACGGCGGTGGCTCTGTCTGCTTGCCCCGGCTTTGCCGCCGTCCAGCCAAGATGATCAACTGCCAGCAGCGGTCGAACGTTCATCGGAAGGGCCGAATTTCAACCTTTTAACCGGAAGCCGGCCTTTCCGGAGCCGCCGACAAGACTGCCATTCATCGCTCATTATTCCAGTACCCGCGATGGATATTGAATTGCGTGGGCAGCGTGGAAAAACATCGGGTAACGGCCGAAACGCATTCCCCGAAACAGTTTTGTTATTTTCGTAATGTTTTTTCAACTAAATTCGGCGCATTGATCGCAATATCAGCCATAATTACGAGATATATTCATGGTATGCCTAAAAATACCACGAGATCAACTGGAAATCGTACTTATTTCCGCTCAAGCCCTTCAGGCAGAGATGCTCCAAAGCATGCAAAGGCATGAGATCGTCGGCAAGGTTAAAGAAGCGTCCTCCGCTTCAGGAGTCGAGCAAAATGATGAAATCGCAATGAAATTTAAATCTGTTCTCGAAAATCTCGATGACACCGCTATCGCTGAAGTGGTTGCAATTAGTGTAGTTGGAGACGGAAGTTGTAATGTTTATGAATTTGACGAACTCGTCGATAATATCCGAAATGAGAGCCGACAAAATAAAATAAAGTTAGTTACAAATGAGCCGCTTATTGGCAATATGATCCACGATGGCATGAAGATGCTTGGTCTATCTAATTGACCTTAATGCATGCATTAGCATCGATGGTAGCTGGATTAACGGCTGGCGCAGGCGTTGATCGCGGCCAAGCTCGCTGATAATCGGAAGCCGCCGCTTTCGCAATGTCCGCTAACCCCGACTTTTCGGTTGTTTGGCGCTCTCCAACAGATGCCCATTGGCGGACGGTGGTTCAGGCGGAAAAGTGTTCGCAAAACCTGTGCCTCATCGCCGTCCGGTTCCGGCTTCATGCAGATGCGAGAAGTCGCGTCCGTCCTGGTTGCCCGTGCGGCTGGACAAAGCGACGGGCGCATTTCCTACACTCACGGAGGCTGTCACACTGTGCACGGCATTCATTTGTCGGCGCTCCTTGAACAGTTGATTCTATTGCACCGGACGGCCTGTCACCGTGTGAAATTCTGAATAATATAAATTATTGAATATAATATAAAAATTGGAAAAACCTCGCGCCGGTACGGACAAACTTCGTGAACTTTCAGGGCCAGGGGCGGGGCATGCGCTTGACCGGGCGGCCCGCCCGCGCCACCCATGGCGCATGAAGCACCCCCTGATCGCCGCGAGCCTCGTTCTCGCGCTCACCACGACTGCCGCCATCCACGCCGCGGCGCCCACCGACACGATGATAAACGAGCAGGTCGAATCCTACGACTGGGTTCTGCCGCAGGCCGACTTCGTGCGCCGCGAGGTGATGGTGCCGATGCGTGACGGGACCAAGCTCTACACCGTCATCGTCTTCCGCAAGGGGGCGAAGGACGGGCCGATCCTGCTCAGCCGTACGCCTTATGACGCGCAGCGCGCGACGACGCGCAACCGCAGCCAGAAGATCGAGGAAATCCTGCCCGTCATGGACAAGGAATTCGTCGATGACGGCTATATCCGCGTCTATCAGGACGTGCGCGGCCTCGGAAAGTCCGAGGGCGACTATGTGATGAACCGGCCGCTGCGCGGGCCGCTCAACAAGACCAGCGTCGATCACGCGACCGATGCTTACGACACCATCGACTGGCTGGTGAAGAACGTGCCGGAAAGCAACGGCAAGGTCGGCATTACCGGTTCGTCCTATCTCGGCTTCACGTCGCTGATGGCGCTCATTGATCCGCACCCCGCGCTCAAGGCTGCGGTACCGCAAAGCCCGATGGTCGATGGCTGGATGGGCGACGACTGGTTCCACAACGGCGCCTTCCGCACCTTCGGGTTCGACTACGATCTGGAGCAGACGGTCAAGAGCGGCGGCGGCGCCGTGCCCAAGGGGACCGGGGACGAATATACCGCCTATCTCAAGGCCGGTTCGGCAATGGCCTATGCCAAAGCCTATGGCCTGCTGAAACTGCCGATCGTGCGCAAGATGCTGGAGCATCCCAGCTACGATGCGTGGTGGCAGGGGCAGGCGGTCGACAAGCTGCTCGCCAAGCGCAAGCTGACGGTGCCGACGATGCTGCTCGTGGGCCAGTGGGACCAGGAAGACAGCTATGGCGCTCCGGCGGTCTACAAGGCGCTGGAGCCGCAGGACACGAACAACGACATGGTCAGCCTGGTGATCGGCCCCTGGCGCCACTCCCAGGTGAACTACGAGGCGCGCGCGCTCGGGCCGCTCAAGTGGGAAGGGGACACGGGGCTGCAGTTCCGCACCCGCTACATGAAGCCGTTCCTCGACTGCCACCTCAAGACCCACGCGCCCAAGTGCGACACGCCGCCCGTGCTGACTTATGCGACCGGCACCAATCGCTGGGAAGTCTCGCAGAAATGGCCGGCGGGGGATTACACCCCGCTCTACCTTGGCGCGAATTCCAGCCTGTCGTTTTCCAAGCCGGGCGCGGGCAGCGAAAGCTACGTCTCCGATCCGGCCAAGCCGGTGCCGATGCTGCCGCGTCCGATCCACATGTCGGGTGACGAATGGCGGACCTGGCTGGTGCAGGATCAGCGCTTCGTCGATGGCCGGCCCGACGTGATGAGCTATACCACCGGCGTGCTCGACAAGCCGGTCCACATCAAGGGCGCGCCCAAGGTGGAGCTGCACGCGGCCACCACCGGGCAGGACAGCGACTATGTGGTCAAGCTGATCGACGTCTATCCCGAGGAGAACTCGGCCGATCCGGTGATGGGGGGCTACGAACTGGCGCTGGGCATCGAGATCTTCCGCGGGCGCTACGTCCATGGCTTCTCCACCTCCGCGCCGCTGGAGCCGGGCAAGACCTATGCCTTCAAGTGGGACCTGCCCAATGTCGATCACGTGTTTCTGCCGGGGCACAGGATCATGGTGCAGGTCCAGTCGAGCCTGTTCCCGCTCTACGATCGCAATCCGCAGACCTGGGTGCCATCGATCATGGAGGCGATGCCCAAGGACTATGTGAAGGCCACTGAAACAGTACACTATGGTGGCGACGCGGCCAGCGCCGTCTGGCTGCCTGTCGCCAAGGACTGAGGGGAAACATCCCCCGGTCCCCTTGTGTGGGAGATCAGGGGATGGACCTCGAACGGTACGGGCCATGGGCCCTTGTTGTCGGCGGATCGGAAGGCGTGGGGGCCGAATGCGCCCGCCAGCTTGCGGCTGGCGGGTTCGATCTCGTCCTGACCGCGCGCAAGATAGAGCCGCTGGAGGCGCTGGCGCAGGAACTGCGCGGTGCCGGGCGGCAGGTGCGTGTCGTCAGCGCCGATCTGGCTCGGCCCGATGCGTTGGAGCGCGTGCGTGAGGCGACCGACAACATCGAGGTTGGCCTGTTGTTCTACAACGCCGGGGCCAACAACACGCGTGGCAATTTCGTTGATCTTCCGGCGGAAGTGACGCGCTCGGTGATTGCGATCAACGTGATTGGCCAGACCGAGTTCGCGCGGCACTATGGCGCCCTGATGAAGCCGCGCGGCAAGGGCGGGATCGTCCTGACCGGATCGCTCTCCGGCTACATGGGCTCGCCCTCGCTGGCGGCCTATACGGCAGCCAAGGCGTTCAGCCGCACCTTCACCGAAGCGCTCTGGGCCGAGTGCTCGGCTTTCGGCGTGGATGTGCTGCACTTCGTGATCGGCTTCACCGCGACACCGGCCATGGAGCGGCTGGGTATCGATGTTTCGAAGGCGGAAGACCCCGGGGCGGTCGCGCGCAAGGCGCTGGCGAATATCGCCAACGGTCCGGTCGTGATTGCGGGCGGCGAGGATAATCTTGAGAGGGCGCGCCAGCGCTCGGTCGTGGACGGGCGCGGCGCAGCGATCCGGGCCATGGCGACACCATCGCGAGAGGACATGCCGAAGACATGAGCGGACTTTTCGATCTGACCGGGCGCGTTGCGCTGGTTACGGGCGGTGCCAGCGGCATCGGCACGGGCATTTGCGAAGTGCTGACGGAAGCCGGGGCGACGGTGGTGATCGCCGACCGCGACAAGGCCGGTGCGCGCAAGCAGATCGATGCCGGCGCGGCGGCCGATTTCGTGGCCGTCGATCTGTCGGACGAAGCTTCGATTGTCGCCGCCTGCGCGGAGGCGGTCGTGCGTCACGGCGCGCCATGGCTGCTGGTGAACAATGCCGGGCTGCAGCACCGCGAAATGCTGGTAGATGGCACGGCCGCGCACTGGCAGCGGATCAACGACGTCAATGCCCGCGCACCGTTCCTGATGATCCGCGAAGTGGCGCAGGCGATGATCGCGAAAGGCGAGGGCGGTCGCATCGTCAATTGCGCCTCGTGCGGCCTCGTCGGGCAGTTCGTGCAGGGGCTGGCCGCCTACATGGCATCCAAGGGCGCGCTGGCGGCGCTCACGACAAGCGCGGCGTTCGAGCTGGCCGAGCAAGCCATCACCGTCAACACCGTGCTGCCCGGCGGTGTCGGCACGCCCGGCGCAATCGGCGCGGCAGGGCCGCCGCCCATCGGCCCGGGCAATCGCACACCGCCTCTGGGGCACTGCACGCCGCGTGATGTCGGCTCCGCCGTGCTTTACTTCGCGACTCCCATGGCGCGGCTTGTGACCAATCAGGTCATCGCGGTCGATGGCGGTTTCACGGTGACCTGAACGCTTGAGGCAAGTCGATTCGCAGCGGTCTGGCGCAAGCGCGGGGAGAGCGTGATCCACAGGCCAGCAAAGTTCGAAAATTAGGGATCGCCACGGCGGCTTTTGGCTCCTAAAGGCCACTTACATGGACGAAAATCTCCGGAACGCCGCCCTCGAATACCACCGCTCGCCCAAGCCGGGCAAAATGCGGATCGAGCCCACCAAACGGATGGTCAACCAGCGCGATCTGGCGCTGGCCTATTCGCCCGGGGTCGCGGCGCCTTGCGAAGAGATCGCCGCCAATCCCGACAAGGCGGACGACTATACCGCGCGTGGCAATCTCGTTGCCGTCATCTCCAACGGCACTGCCGTTCTGGGCCTCGGCGCGATCGGGGCACTGGCGTCCAAGCCGGTGATGGAAGGCAAGGCTGTTCTCTTCAAGAAATTCGCCGACATCGACGTGTTCGACATCGAGGTGGACACGACCGATCCCGAGAAGTTCGTCGATGCCGTCGCGCTGCTCGAACCGACCTTCGGCGGGATCAACCTCGAGGACATCAAGGCGCCGGAATGCTTCGCCATCGAGGCGGCCCTGCGCGAGCGAATGAACATCCCGGTGTTCCACGACGACCAGCATGGCACCGCGATCGTCGTCGCGGCGGCGGTGCGCAATGCGCTGGTGCTGCAGGGCACGTCGCTGGCCGAGGCCAAGCTGGTTACCTCGGGTGCGGGGGCTGCGGCCATGGCCTGCGTGGACCTGCTGGTTTCGATGGGGCTGCCGGCCGAGAACGTCACGCTGACCGACAAGGACGGCGTGATCCATGCCGGCCGCGAAGGCATGCTGCCGAACATGGCGCGTTATGCCCGCAAGACCGATGCGCGCACGCTGCCCGAAGTGCTGCCGGGGGCCAACGTCTTCCTCGGTCTTTCCGCGCCGGGCGTGCTCAAGCCGGAGTGGTTGCCGCTGCTGGCTGACAAGCCGCTGATTTTCGCGCTGGCCAATCCCGAGCCGGAGATTCTGCCCGACGTCGCGCGCAGCGCGCGCCCGGATGCGATCATCGCCACGGGGCGGTCAGACTATCCCAACCAGGTCAACAACGTCCTGTGCTTCCCCTACATTTTCCGGGGCGCTCTCGATGTCGGCGCGACTACGATCAACGAGGCGATGAAGGTCGCCGCGGCAGAGGCGATCGCCTCGCTGGCGCGGCTGCCCGCGCATGAAAGCGTGGCGCAGGCCTATGGCGGGCGCAAGCTGGTGTTCGGGCCGGAATACGTGATCCCCACGCCCTTCGATCCGCGCCTGATCGCCGAGATCGCGCCGGCCGTCGCCAAGGCGGCGATGGACAGCGGCGTTGCCCGCCGTCAGCTCGATCTCGAAGCCTATCGCCGCTCGCTGGCCCAGCAGAATGCCCGTTCGGCGCAATTGATGATGCCGGTGTTCGAGGCGGCGCGCGGGACGAAGACCCGCATCGCCTATGGCGAGGGCGAGGATGAACGCGTGCTGCGCGCCATTCAGGATGCGCTGGACGATGGTATCGTGCGGCCGGTCATCGTCGCGCGGCGGCGCATCCTCGAAAAGCGCCTGCCCGGCCTGGGCCTGCGCTTCCAGCTGGACCGTGATGTCGAGGTGATCGATCCCGAGGCGGACGAAGCGATCATGAAATCGCTCGCCGACGCCTACCGCGCCATTGCCTCGCGCAAGGGGGTGCCGGTGCCGGAAATCGTGCGTCACATCTACCGTCGGCCCACCGTGACGGCGGCGATGCTGCTCAAGACCGGGCATGTCGAGGCGGCGCTTGTCGGCGGCAATTCGGAATACTGGGGGCAGGTGAAGCATGTCCTGCGCATCATCGACCGGGCCCCGGGCGCGCAGCGTGTCTATGCGCTTTCGGGCCTGATCCTCGATGCCGGTGCCTTGTTCCTCACCGATACCCACATGGTCAGCGAACCGACGCCCGAGCAGATCGCGGAAATGACCATGCTGGCCAGCCAGGAACTGCGGCATTTCGGTCTCCAGCCGCGTGTCGCGCTGCTGTCCCACTCCAATTTCGGTTCATCCCACAGCCCGAGTGCCCGCAAGATGCGCGCGGCCTACACCTTGCTGCAGGAAAAGGCGCCCGATCTTGCCGTCGATGGCGAAATGCATGCGGATGCGGCGCTGTCCCAGCCGGTGCGCGAACGCCTGATCCCGGATTCGCGGTTCGACGGGCCTGCCAACCTTCTGGTGATGCCAAACCTGGACGCGGCCAACATCACCCTCACCGCGCTTGGGGCATCGTCAAGTTCGCCGACGGTGGGCCCGATGCTCATGGGCCTGTCGCAGCCGATCCACGTGCTGCCCCCCGGCGTGACGTCGCGCACCATTCTCAACCTGACCACGATCGCGGCGGCGGAAGCCAAGCACCGCTAGGACCAGGCCGAAGTTAGCGGGACTTCGCGCCAGGTTTTCCGGGTTTCGGGCCTTTCTTGCGCGGCCGGTGCGGGGCACCGCCCGAAGCATGTTCGTGCTTGCGCGGCGCATAGGGCTTGGCGCCGTCGCGCCGGCGGTTTTGACGCGCGGCTTCGCGCGGCTTGCCTTCCACCGGCTGGATCTCGACCTCGTCGTCCTCGTTGGCCGTCCGGCGGACGGCATCGAGGAAGCGCGTGGCGAGTGTCCCCGGAACTTCGAACAGGGTTTCGCGGGCGGCAATGCGGATCGCGCCGATGTCGCCGCGGCTGACATGGCCTCTCCGACACAGCAAGGGGAGGATCCAGCGCGGATCGGCATTCTGGTTGCGGCCGACATTCAGGCGGAACCATGAACTGTCCTCGAAGCCCGGGCGCGGGCCACGCGGTTCGCGCGGGGCATCGCTGGGCAGCAGTTCCTCGGGCTCTGGCAGGCGCGCGCGATGGGCGTGGACGAGTGCGGCGGCGATGTCGCGCGGCGTGCGCTCGGTCAGGAGCTGGTCGGCGAGGGTATAATCCGCCTCGGTGAACTCGACGGGGGCGAGCAGCGCCGCGAGCATTCGCTCGCTGTCCGCTTGCCGGATGTCATCGGCAGAGGGCGCCGTGATCCATTCGGCCGGGATGCGCGCGCCGCGCAGCATGGACTCGACGCGCTTGCGGCGGGGGTAGGGCACGATGAGCACGGCCGTGCCCTTCTTGCCGGCGCGGCCGGTGCGGCCCGATCGGTGCTGCAGGGTCTCGGCATCGCGCGGGATCTCGACGTGGATCACGAGGCTGAGGCTGGGCAGGTCGATGCCACGGGCCGCGACGTCGGTCGCCACGCAGACGCGCGCGCGGCGGTCGCGCAGCGCCTGAAGCGCCTGGTTGCGCTCGTTCTGGCTGTGCTCGCCAGAAAGCGCTACGGCTGCGAAGCCGCGTTCCTGCAGGCTGGCGTGCAGGTGGCGGACATTGTCGCGGGTGGCGCAGAACAGCATCGCTGTTTCCGCCTCGTGGAAGCGGAGCAGGTTGACGACGGCGTTCTCGATGTCGGCCGGAGCCACGGCTACCGCCTGATAGCTGATGTCGCCATGGCCGCGATCCTCTCCGATCGTGGAGATGCGCAGCGCATCGCGCTGGTAGCGCCGGGCAAGCGCGGCGATCGGCTTGGGCATCGTTGCCGAGAACAGCAGGGTGCGTCGCTCGGACGGGGTTGCGTCGAGGATTTCCTCGAGATCCTCGCGGAAACCCATGTCGAGCATTTCATCCGCCTCGTCGAGGACGATGGCCCGCAAGGCGGAGAGGTCGAGCGCGCCGCGTTCGAGATGATCGCGCAGTCGTCCCGGCGTGCCGACCACGATATGCGCGCCACGGCTCAGCGTGCGGCGTTCCTTGCTGGCGTCCATGCCGCCGACGCAGGTGGCAATGCGCGCGCCGGCCTTGCCGTAGAGCCAGATGAGCTCACGGCTGACCTGCAGGGCAAGCTCGCGCGTGGGGGCGATGACAAGGGCGAGGGGGGGCGTGGCAAACGGCATGCCGCCGTCCTCGTCCAGCAGGTCGCCGGCCATGGCTAGGCCGAAGGCCACGGTCTTGCCGGACCCGGTCTGGGCGGAAACGATCAGGTCGCGGCCGTGCGCCTCCTGTTCGAGGACGGCGGCCTGCACCGGCGTGGGAGCGGCATAGCCGCGTTCGGACAAGGCATCGCCAAGCAATGGCGGAAGGTGGGAAAAAGGCATTCTTCTCGCTAGTCAAAAATGGGGCCATGGGCGGCGGCGGACGCGGACATTGCCGGACGCGTACTGCCGGATAACGCCTTGGCTCGATGCGATCGTCGCGGCGCGAAGCCGTCCATCGCATCAAGGTTCGTGCGTGCCCCCATACAGACGGCGCGGGCGTTTGGCTTCAACTCTTTTTCGATGGCCTTCAATTATCATCTAAATATCTGATTTTACGAAATTATATGAAGGGCATCAAAGATTTTCGCCGCAAACATGGGTGGTGCAGCACGGATCGGCGCGCAAGGCACGCGCATTTCTACCGGATACCAGAGCCTTGGTGCGTACTTTTGAGGGACTGTCGAACTCCTGCTTCCTGACCAAACCCCGTGATGCCGGTTGACAAGCCGGGTTCCCGTGCTCAGCGCGGGATGACTGCGCAAAGGGAGGCGAAATGGCATTCGAAGTCTCGACGAAACGCCACGGTAACATCGGCGAAATTCACTTCTCGGCCCCGCCGCACAATTTCGCCTCGCCGCCGCTGCTGGGGGCGATCGCCGATTCGATCGACGCCATGGATGCAGACAGCGACATCCGCTGCATCCTGCTCACGGCCGAGGGCAGGAGCTTTTGCGGCGGCGCCAATCTGGCAGGCGACGAATCCGTGCAGGGTTCGAGCGGCATGGACGAGATCGGCAGGCTCTATGAAAACGCCACACGCATCTTCCGGCGCAAGAAGCCGATGGTGGCTGCCGTGCAGGGGGCCGCGATCGGCGCGGGACTTGGCCTTGCGCTTACGGCAGACTTTCGCATTGCCACGCACCGGGCCCGCTTTTCGGCCAACTTCGTCAAGCTGGGGTTTCATCCCGGTTTCGCGCTGACCTACACGTTGCCGCGCATGATCGGCGTGCAGCGGGCAGGCTGGATGATGCTGTCGGGCGATCGCGTCAAAGCCGAGGAGGCGCTGGGCTGGGGACTCGTCGACCGCATTGCGGACGAAGAGGACTTCGAGGCCGCGGCCCTGGCGATGGCGGGCGACATCGCCTGCAACGCGCCGCTTGCGCTGGTATCCATCCGCGCGACCCTGACCGCCGAGGTGGGTGACCGGGCCGTGGCCGCCATGACGCACGAGCACGAGCAGCAGACCGCTCTCAAGGGTACCGCCGATTACGAGGAAGGCGTGGCCGCCGTCTTTGCGCGCCGTCCTGCCGTGTTTACCGGGCGCTAGCCGCCCGGCCGGGAGCGTCCCCCCTTGGCGGACACTGGCAGAAATCGGCGTGGCGCTTCTGTCTCGCCGGGCCTTGGCGAACCGGACCGCGCCCATTACCGCTGAGGCCATCGGGCTCGCCCGGCGCTCTGGCCGGCACCTTTGCGCTTATCGACGGGGACAGCATGACGGACACGGACTCCAGGGTAACGCTGGTTACCGGCGGCAGCGGCTTCGTCGGCAGCCATATCGTGCGCCAGCTGGTGGCGCAGGGCCGGAAGGTGCGGGTGCTGCTGCGCAAGAGTAGCAGCCAGGAAGCGCTAGAAGGCCCGTCGGTCGAGATCGTCTATGGCGACGTGCTCGATCCGGAATCGCTGCGCGCTGCGATGCAGGGATGCGGTACGGTGTTCTACAGCGTGGTCGATCCGCGCTTCTGGCTGACCGACCAGACGATCATCTTCCGCAACAATGTCGACGGGCTGGTAAACGCGATGGATGCGGCGCTCGAATGCGGCATTCAGCGCTTTGTCTTCACCAGTACCATGGGGACGCTGGGCATCAATCCGGACGGTCCGGTCACGGAGGATATTCCGTTCAACTGGCTCGATCGCGCTCCGCCCTACATCCGTGCGCGGCTTGAGGCGGAAAACCGCCTGCTGACCTATTGCCGCGAAAAGGGTCTGCCCGGCGTGGCGCTGTGCATTGCCAATACCTACGGACCCGACGACTACCAGCCGACGCCGCACAACCATGCGCTGTGGGACGTGGCGCGTGGCAAGATGCCGATCGGCATGGATGTCGGCCAGCCCACGGTGGACATCCGCGATGCGGCGCAGGCGGCATTGCTAGCGGAAAAACACGGCCGGATCGGTGAACGCTACATCATTGCCAACGAATATGTCCGCAATCGCGATTTCTACGCGATGGCGACGAAGATTTGCGGCACCAGGCCGCCCCGGTTCATCTCGTACAAGGCGGGCTATACGCTGGCCTGGACGATCGAGCGCGTCTTGAAGTTGCTGCGGCGCAAGGATTATCTTGTCAGCACGGATGCCATGTTCCTCTCCGACGTGTTTCGCGAGCTGGACAATGGCAAGGCCCGTCGCGAACTCGGCTGGACCCCGCGTCCGCTGGAGGAAACGGTGCGCGATGCCATCGCGTGGTTTTCCAGCCGCGAAGAGGGCGAGAAGGCCGAAGCGTTCTGATGCGAAAAGGAGCCCGCGGGTCGGTTCGACGACGCTGAGGCGCTGTGCCAGATCCCGTTACCTGTCCATCGTGTAGCGGATGCCGCCGGTCATGCTCAGCTGGTCCGAAATCCTGTATGTCGCCCGGGCGTAGAGGCCCTTGTTGTTGAAGTAGTCCTTGGTGCTGTCATCCGAGATCTGGCCGATGCCGAGCGGGCTGGCGCACACGGCGTTCTTGACGTCGGTGCAGGTAGCGAAGATGTCGATGAGCTGGCTGTTCCAGACCAGCGGCTTGCTGAATAGGTAGTGCAGGACCCCGGGGATGTGGATGTCATCGAAGCGGTCGAGGAAGCTCTGGATCGCGATCTTCAGTTCGCGCCGGGCGAGGTGCATGCCAAGACACAGGTGCGGGCCGCTGGCGAAGGAGAGCGTCTGTTCCGCCCGCTCGAGGTCGATCTGGTTCGGGTTCGGATAGGCTTCGGGATCGCGGCAGGCAATGAAGATCGACATCACGACGAGGTCCTTTTCCTTCATCTGCACCCCGTACCAGACGAAATCCCGCGTTACTCGGCGCTGGCTGGAGACGACGCTGAACATGCGCAGCAGTTCGCGCACGGCCTTGTCCCTCTTGTCCGGATTGTCGCGCAGGAACTGCTGGAACTCCGGATGCGTTCCGATGGTCCGTCAGGGTCAAGTATGACTGGCGGAAAGGCGGGATAATTGTCTGATTGCGTTTCGTTCCGGCATTGAATGAATGCCATGTGAGACAGGCGCCGGTCCCGGTGATCGGGAACGGTGCATCGCAGGTTTCACAATTGCCGTGCCGCCAACTGATAGGTTGCGACAAAGCCAAGATGGTCGGAAAGATCAAAGCCGCCCTCGGCGATCCCGAAGGGGATCTCGACGCCGCGCAAGGCCAGTCGCGATCCGTTTCCGGGACGGTAGTACTCCTTGTCCTTGGCCCGATCCTGCACCGCGAGGAAGTCGGCCTCGTCTCCGGGGGCGCTCAGCTTTGCGCCTGCCGCTGTGGCGATCGCCTCCTTGCTGCCCGTGAGGAAGCCACCGCCCCGGCCGGCTGCTGCAAGGCGATGCGGGTCGTGCCCGATGTTGAAGTCGCCACCGAAGATCACGTCATCTTCCGGCCCCACATTCTTCGCGACGAAACGTCGGACGGTGCCGGCCTGCCAGGCATAGGCGGTATTGGCGCGCGCGACCGAAACGCCCGAGGCCTTGCGCGAATTGAGGTGGGTGTCGATCACGGTGACCGGTCGCGATGTGCCCGGTACGGCAACCCGCGCCAGCAGCACGCCCTTGGCGGCGAGACAATCGTAGCCGGCGCACTGGTCCTGCGGGAAGGCCATGCGGGCGGTCTCGACGATCGGGTAGTCGGACAGGATCACCAGGCCACTGCCCACCCACTTGCCGTCGTCCTCACCCTTGCGCCACCGGGCGTTTTCCCGAAAGCCCGCGTCCAGCGATGGGGACGGGGCCGCATCGTCCGGTTGCGGGCCGATGGCCATGTAGGGGTAGCCACCCTCGGCGCCGATCGACTTGGCTTCGGAGATGAAGGCTTCCTGCAACAGCACGATGTGTGGCTGCCTGCCCTCATGTCGCAGCGAGGCCAGACGGCGGCCGATCTCCGACAGGGCGGAGGGGCGTCCGAATGCCACTGGCATCGGAAGCCCTTTCACGTTCCAGGTCATCACCGAAAGCGTCCCGGCCGTGTCGTCGGAAGCGTGGACGATCCGGGCTGACGGGCGGGACACGACGGCCGCCGGCGTGCCGTGTGGAATGTAGGCCGCGATAGTGATGAATGCGGCGGCAAGGGCGGCCGAACGAAGCAACTTCATTAAGGGGGCTTTCCGTAATGCTCTGTCCTGTCCGACGTCGCCGGGCCCCGTTTTCCGCAGTTCCGGCAAGGCCAGAAGGCGTGTCCGCAGCGCAAATGGAATGAAGTGAAAGATTTTTTCCAGCCGACTGAGGGGATCGCGCGCGCGTGGCGTCACAGGCTCATGCGCATCGGCTTCCTGTTCAATCACGACCAGATTCATCAGGTCGCACACAGCCTGCCAATCGCGATGGCTCTGGCGAATGGCGGATTTTCCGGCGAGATCGTCGTCGCCACGACCACCCCGGCACTGGTCAACGAAGTGCGGCGCATCGGCGGGAACCTGATCGGCACGCGCATCGAGCACGTCGAACTGGCACCGTCCGGCTTCTCGCGCAGCCTCGATGCCATGTTCGGCAAGGTCATACCGGCGCACAAGCTGCTCATCTACAGGGATAACCTGGACTTCTTTCGCGGGCTCGACATTCTCGTCGTCGCGGAAAAAACCTCGCTGATTCTCAAGTCGCGCTACGGCCTCAAGAACCTGGCCATCATCCACACCCGCCACGGGGCGGGCGATCGCGCGATCGGTTTCGACAAGGCCAGCGCCGGTTTCGATCACGTCCTGTGTTCGGGCCCGAAAATCCGGGACCGGCTGATCCGCGAAGCGGGTGTCTCGCCGCAGGCGATAACCGTTGTCGGGTATCCGAAATTCGACCTCGTCCGCGACAAGCCGATTCACCGCTTCCTGCCCACCGCGGAAAAGGTCGTCCTCTACAACCCGCACCCGTCACCGCATCTTTCCTCGTGGTATCGCCACGGTGTCCAGGTGCTGGACCGGTTCCAGGACGATCCCCGGTACGGTCTCATCTTCGCACCGCACGTCATGCTGTTCCAGCGCAGCTTCGTGCTCACCATCGACAAGCTGTCGATCAACAGCGCCGGCGCCATTCCACAGCGTCTGCTGCGGGGCGACAACATGAAGTTCGATCTCGGCAGCCGCGCCTCGACCGACATGACCTATACTCTGGCCGCCGACATCTATCTGGGCGATGCCAGCAGCCAGGTCTACGAGTTCCTGCTTCACCCGCGCCCCTGCATCTTCCTCAACTCGCCCCGGCTCGACTGGGTGGGTGACCCCAATTTCCTGCACTGGGAAGCCGGGGAAGTCATCGTCAGCCCCGAACAGCTTCCCGCCGCGCTGGCCCGTGCGGAGGAACTGCACGAAACGCGCTACCGCGCGGTTCAGGAAGAGATGTTCGCCGCCAGTTTCGACATTACCGCCACGCCCTCGTCGGTCCGCGCGGCATCGGCGATTGTCGACTTCGCGCACGGCCGGACGCCGACGCGAACCCACCTGCGCCTTGTCACGGCGTGAGTTCGGACCGAAGCGGGCCCGCTACCATCATATGACATTTGCTGCTAACCGGGGCCGCCCGACGGGGCGGGTGCGCACGGATCGGGAGCACAGGGTGTCGGCGACAGCAGCACCGGCGGACAGTCGTATTCGCCGGATATTCAGGGGACTGGGCCTCGTGCTGGGCGGCAAGGCCGGCGCCGGCATCCTCAGCCTGCTCTACCTTCTGCTCGCGACACGTTACCTTGGCCCGACCGACTACGGCGTGCTGGTACTGGTCCACGCCTACGTGACGACGGTGTGCGGCATCATCGAGTTTCCCTCGTGGCAAGCCATCCTGCGCTACGGCGCGGAAGCGGATCGTGACGGCAGCACGCACCGGCTGGGGCGCCTGCTGCGCTTCGGGGCCACCGTCGAACTGACCGGCGGGGCGCTTGCGATCGTGTCGGCCATGGTGCTCGCGCCGTTCGTGGGGCCTCATCTCGGCTGGTCGGCCAAGGCCATGGCCTTCGCGCCCGTCTATGCCTTCGCCGTTCTGGGCTCGATCCGCTCGACGCCTGCGGGATACCTCCAGCTGATTGGCCGGTTCGACCTGATCGGGCTGCACAATCTCGTCCAGCCGATCGTCCGCGTTGGTGGCACGATCGTCGTGATAGCGTTCGGCTGGGGGCTCAAGTCGTTCCTGGCCGCCTGGCTGCTTGCCGCGCTGGCGGAGTTCGCCGTCCTCTGGGGAATGGGCTTGTGGTTCGCGGCGCGTCGTCTGGGTTCGGGGCTCTGGAAACCGGAGCCGGGCGCGGTGCGGCTGGAAAATCCGGGCATCTGGCGGTTCCTGATCGCCAGCAATGCCGATGTGACGCTCAGGGACCTGACCGGGCGGATTGCGCCGCTGATCGTGGGCTGGGTGCTGGGGCCGGCTTCGGCGGGGCTCTTCGCGGTGGCCCAGCGTGCAACGGTCATCATCGCGCAGCCGGCGCAGATCCTGGGCAACACCTCTTATGCCGAGCTATCCCATATCGTCGCGGAAGGCGGCGGCGGAAGCGCGCTGCGCCAGACTGTTGCCAAGGTCGCGGGCATCAGCCTGCTGGCCGCCGCGCCCATCGTCCTGATCGTGGCGTTCTTTCCCAAGGTGATTGTCGGCCTGCTGGCCGGGCCGGCCTTCGCGGCGGCGGCCTCGGTCATGATCGTGCTCGTCGCGGCGCGCGCGATTGCCCTTGTCGGACCGCCGTGCAGCTCGGCCATTTCCGCGCTGGGCCACCCCGAACGGTCGATGGGGGCCAACCTTTTTGCCAGCCTTGTCTTCCTGCCCGTGCTGCCGTGGCTGCTGCACCGCTTCGACCTCATGGGCGCGGGGATACAGGCGCTCGGCCAGGCGATCCTGGCAAGTGCCTTGCTCGTCTTCCTGACCTGGCGCAGCAGCGGGCGGACAGGATGACCCGTCCTCGCATCGCCTATGTCATCAACTCGCTGGAGGGAGGCGGAGCCGCGCTTCCGGTTCCGGCGATAGGACAGGTCCTGCGCGATGCCGGCGCGGACGTGCGCGTTTTCGCGCTACTGCGGCGCGACGGTCGTGCCCTGCCGCCGATGGTCGATGCGGGCCTCGATCCCGTGATCCGCGAGGGAAGCGACAAGGATCATCTGGCCGCGGCGCGATGGCTGAAGCGCGAGGTGCGTGCCTGGGGCGCGACCCATGTCTGGACCTCGCTCAGCCGGGCGACGATCCTCGGCCTGCTGGTTGGCCCGGCGCTGGGCCTGCCGGTCATCGCATGGCAGCACAATGCCTTCCTCAAGCCCTGGAACCGGAGGCTCATGCGTCTGCTGCAATCGCGCGCGGCGCTGTGGGTGGCCGACTCCCGATCGGTCGCCGACCTGACTGTCGAGCGTTTGGGGGTGGCGCCCGACCGGCTGGTCACCTGGCCGATCTATTTTGCCGATCCGGCCATGCCCGAAGCGAGGCCCTGGTCGCCCGGAGAACACTTGCGGCTGGGTAGCCTCGGCCGCCTTCATCCGGCCAAGGGCTATGACGTTCTCATCGCCGCGCTGGCCCGCCTGCGCGCCTCTGGTTTCGAGCCACCGGTGCCTTTCGAGATTGCCGTGGCCGGGGATGGGACCCAGGGCGATCGCCTGAAGGCCCTTGCGGCCGAGGCCGGTGTCACGCAATTCAGGCTGGCTGGCTATACCGACAGCCCCCGGACCTTTCTTGCCGGCCTGCATCTCTACCTGCAGCCGTCACGAGCCGAGGGCTTTTGCATCGCGGCGCACGAGGCGCTTACCGCGGGCCTTCCGGTTATCGGTTCGCGGGTGGGCGAAATGCCCCATTCCATCACGGTGGGCAAAACCGGATGGCTGGTCGAGCCGGGCGAGGTGGATTCGCTCGTTCACGCCTTGCGCGAGGCTCTCTCCAGGCCGGAGGCTCTTGCGGAAATGGGGCAAGCCGCGCGGGCGGACATGTTCACCCGCTTCTCGAAAGCGCAGTTTGCGGCAACGGGCGCCGAAATCCTGCATCGCGTCCTGCTGCAGGACAACGCCGCTGTTCGCTGACGGCAGCGGCGCTTCGGAAAGCCTGCGGTTGCGGGTCTATGCGGCGCCGATGCGCTGCAATTTCGCCTGCAAGGTCTGGTGATCGAAAGGCTTGATCACGTATTCGTCTGCCCCGGCCTCGATGCCCTGACGAATCGCGGCCGTGTCCGAGTTGGTCGTGCAGAAGACCACCTTGGGGCGCATCTCGCTCTGCATGCTGCGCAGGGCGGTGACGAACTCCATGCCGCTCATCACCGGCATGTTCCAGTCCAGCAGGATCAGGTCGGGCATAGCGGTCTTGCACTTAGCAAGCGCTTCCTCGCCGTTTTCGGCTTCCGCGATCTCGTAACCCAGCGTTTCCAGAATGCGGCGCGCCACTTTTCGAATGACGCGGGAATCGTCGACGAGCAGGCACCGCCGGGTACGCGGTGCCTCGGCTACCGCGACCGGTTCCACGACTGCGGGTGGTTCGCTCTCACGTCGCGCGCGGGGCGGGGAGCGTTTGATCAGACCTTCGAGAATGGCACGGCTCCTCTTTCCTGGGCGTCCTCATGACCATTCAGGATGTGGGCGATGGTCTTGGCCTGATCGACGATTTCCTGTTGCTCGTCCGGCTGCACCTTGGACATCGTCACCGGCTCGGAAACCTCGTCGGAAGGCGTGATGCGCACATGGATGTAGGGCACCCAGACGTCGCCATATTCGGCCTTCTGGTACCACAGGTCGATGATGTCGTATGATGACCAGAACCCGTTGGGCTCAAGCAGCCTGATCCCTTCGCCGATGCGGGGCAAGGCTGCGAACCTCAGGCGTTCCTGCGTCTGGTGCGTCTCGTTCTGGACTTCGATTTCGATCAATTTGAAACGTCCCCCCTGCCGCTTCGGATCATGCTAGGGGGAAATCCTTGCTGAAAAGAAAACGCGAAAGGCACCTTTCCTCGTCGCCGTCCATGCGGCCGCCGTGCCGGTCGTTCGGCGGGCAAGCCTAACCCTTGGTTAAAACATTCTGCCGCATAAGCCGGTCATGCGGGGGGAATAGATGGACGATCTGCTTGCCGATTTCCTGGCGGAAACGCGCGAAATGCTCGAGGCATTGGGCGGGGAGCTTGTCGCGTGGGAGGATGATCCCGGCGACCGTGCCCGGCTGGACGCAATCTTTCGCTTCTTCCACACGGTGAAGGGCAATTGCGGCTTTTTCGAGTTTCCCCGTCTGGAAGCTCTTAGCCATGCCGCCGAGGATGCACTGGCAGACGTGCGCGCCAACCGGCGCCAGGCCGATTCCACCCTGGTCAGCGCGGTCCTCGCAATTCTGGACCGCATCGGCGACATGGCGGATGCGATCGAGGAAGGGACGGAGTTCCCCGCAGGTGGCGACGAAGGTCTGATCGCCGCGCTCGAGCCGGAGGCGGATGTCTCGGCCTTGCTCCAGTCGTCGTTGGTCAGCGGCGACGACGGGCAGCACAAACTGCCGTCGAGCCAGCGTTCGATCCGGCTTCCCGTCGAACTGCTCGACCGGGTGATGAGCGGCGTTTCGGACATGGTCCTGGCGCGCAACGAACTGGCCCGCCGGCTGCGTGAAAGCTCGGTCGAAGCCAGTGTCGGCGAACCGTTCGAGCGTCTTTCCGCGATCATTGCCGATGTCCGCGATGCCATGACGCGCACGCGCATGCAGCGCATCGAAAGCCTGTTCGGCGGGATGCCCCGGCTTGTCCGCGACTTGTCCGCCGAACTGGGCAAGCAGACCATGATCGACGTGGACGGCGGCGAGGTCGAACTCGACCGCGAGATGATCGAGATCATCCGCAATCCGCTGACGCACATTATCCGCAATGCCATCGATCACGGCATCGAAACGCCTGCCGCGCGCCTTGCGGCGGGCAAGCGCGACATGGGGCTGCTGTCCATAACCGCGCGCCAGTCGGGAAATCAGATCCTGATCGACATCGTCGATGATGGACGGGGTATCGATGACACGCGGCTGGTGGAAAAGGCCGTCGCCGCCGGGATCATCGGCGCCGCGCACGCCACGCGCCTGTCGCCGCGCGAACGCACCGCGCTGATCTTCGAACCGGGCATCTCGACCGCGGAAACCGTTACCGCCATTTCAGGGCGGGGCGTCGGCATGGACGTGGTGCGTGCCAATATCGAGCGGATCGGCGGCACGATCGAGGTGGAAAGCATTCCCGGCACGGGCACCCGGTTCAGCCTGCGCGTGCCGTTGACCCTGACGATCATTCCCGCCCTGACCGTGAGTATCGCCGGCCAGCGCTTTGCCATCCCGCGATCGTCGATAGAGGAGATCGCCCGGGTCGACGCGGGTACGCTGGAGATGTCCCGCGTCGGGGGCGCCATGCTGGCGAAGATCCGCGAGCGGCGCCTGCCGTGCCTGGCCCTGGCCGATCTGCTGCGGATGGACAGCGGTGTCGCGGACGAGGAACGCACGCTGATCGTGCTGCGGCTCACCGGCGGCGAACTCTTCGCGCTGGCGGTCGACCGGGTGCACGATCATGAGGAACTGGTGGTGAAGCCCGTCGCGCCGGCCATCATCGCTGCGGGCATCTATGCGGGTACGACCCTTACCGATGACGGCAACCCGATCCTGCTGCTCGAAGCGACGGGGCTGGCGAGGGCAGGCGGGCTCCAGTTCGACGCGCTCGAACGCAGCATGCGGCAGGCCGGTACGCCGGAAGCCGCGAAGGCCGCGCGCACCACGCCCGTGCTGCTGTTCATCGGCCGGGATGGCAGGCGCAAGGCCATGCCCATGGCCGTTGTCGCCCGGATCGAGGAAGTCGGTCCAGGCGCGGTGGAAACCGACGGCGATCGCATGCGCGTGGTCATCGGTGACCGCATTCTTCCGCTTGCCGGAACCGACGAGGTGCCCCTGCCGGATGAGGAGCTGCGGCTGTTCCGGCTCCACGACGGCCGGACCGAGATCGGATATGCCATTCACGAGGCCCTGGGTATCCGGCAGATAAAGGCGGAATTCGTGGCTGCCGATCATTCGGGAGACATCGCGGGCGTCGTCCTGATCGACGGCGAGCCGACGTCGGTGATTGCCCCCTACAAGCTCTTTGCCCGCCACGCCGCCAGGACCTCGGGCGAGGCATCCCCGGTCTGTCATCTTCCCGCCGACGATCCGTGGATCCAGAATTTCGTGCGGCCGATGGTGGAAGCCGCCGGCTATCGCATCATCAATGATGGTGACGGCGAAGCGGATCTGGCGATCATGACGCAGCCCGAAGATGGCGTTGCCATCAGTGCCCGGAAGGTCATCCGATTGCGGTCGGAGCCGGCGGACCTGCAGGACGAGCCCGACAGCATCTATCGTTACGATCACGCAGGGCTGCTGTCCGCGCTGAATCTTTCCCGTGGGAGGCAAAGCCTGTGAACGACCTGCTCCTGATTGTCGTGGCGGCCGGCGAGAAAGTCGCCTTGCGTTCCTGCGACGTGCAGTCGGTGATCGAGCTTGAGATGCTCGCGCCGGTCCCTTGCGCGCCTTCGCATGTCGCAGGACTTTCGGCCCTGCGCAGCCGGGTGCTGACCGTGATCGATTGCCAGAGCGCTCTTGCGCTCGGGCAGGCCATCAACCGGGAGGCCGGCGCCCCGGCCGTGGTCGTCGATCACGAGGGGCATGCCTATGCGCTGCTGCTGGACGGCATCGAGAGCGTTACCAAGGCGCGGTCCGATCCCGGGCCGGTACGCACCCGCATGGGGGGCAACTGGGCCGCCATGTCGCACGGCATGGTCGAGACCGACGAAGGGCCGCTGCTGCTGGTCGATGTCGCCGCTCTGATCGCCGGGCCGCAGGAAGTGCGGGCCGCTTAAGTCCTTGGTCACGATCACGGCCTAGTGTCGGCAGTTCATGAAGGGAACCGTCCAAATGAAGAACTGTCTGATCGTCGATGATTCGAGCATGATCCGCAAGTTCCTGCGCACTTCGCTCGAAACGCTGGACTTTGCCGTCAGGGAAGCGAGCAACGGCCAGGAAGCCATTGCCCGGTGCGAGGAGAGTATGCCCGACGTGATCGTGCTCGACTGGCACATGCCGGTGATGACCGGGATCGAATTCGTCAAGCTGTTGCGCCAGGGCGGCCATGCCGACCAGCCCAAGGTCGTGTTCTGCTCTACCGAGAACGACCTCGAGCATATTCGCACCGCCATCGAAGCCGGTGCCGACGAATACGTGATGAAGCCCTTCGATCATGAGACGCTGCACATGAAGCTCCAGCTTGTCGGTGTTGCCTGAGCCCTTCGGCCATGGCGTCGTCTTCCGTCACGAAAAGTCAGGAGCACGCCGAGGTGCGTCAGCCTGTAAGGTTGATGATCATCGACGATTCGCTCGTCGCCCGCACCGCGCTGCGGCGCATGATCGACGGGGACGACGCGCTTGAAGTGACGGCGCTGGCCAGCACGGCCGAGAATGCCCTGGAAACGCTGCGCAGGACGCGTGTCGACGTCATCCTGCTCGATCTCGACATGCCTGGAATGGGCGGCTTGGAAGCGCTGCCGAAAATCATCGAGAGGGCACGCGGGGCCCGTATACTGGTGGTCTCCGCTCTCACGGTCGACGGCGCGGAACATACGCTCGCCGCGCTTTCGCTGGGGGCGGCGGATACGCTTCCCAAGCCGGAGTCCGGCAGCCTTCGTGACGGCTATCGCGAAATCCTGATCGGCAAGATCCGCGAACTCGGGCGTGCCGCTGCCGCCGCCGAGGAACCGGCCCCCGCGACGGTCCTGCCCGTTCGTCCTGCCCGCCTGTCTTCCAGGGCCACCGTTGGCGCACTCGCGATCGGGGCGTCGACAGGCGGCATCCACGCCTTGGCGAGCCTCTTCGCGGGGCTGCCGCCACGGCTGGGTGTTCCGATCTTCGTGACGCAGCACCTGCCTTGCGCGTTCATGCCCGCCTTCGCGCGACAGCTGAAAATCGCGTCGGGATACGAGACGCTGGTCGCCGAAGAGGGGTTGATCGTCGAACGCGACCGGATCCTGATCGCGCCGGGGGATGCGCACCTGATGTTTGAAACCCGCTCGGGACGTCTGACGGTACGCCTGGATCGCAAGCCGTCGGCAACCGGCTGCATGCCCTCGGTCGATCCGATGTTCCGGTCGCTGGCCGACGAGATCGGTGACCGGGCCTTCGGGGTGGTCTTGTCGGGCATGGGGCGCGATGGTGCCCAGGGTGCCGCGCGTATCGTCGCGACCGGGGGGACGGTCCTCGCGCAGGACGAGGCCAGTTGCGCGGTATGGGGCATGCCGCGTGCCGTGGCCGAAGCCGGTCTGGCGTCCGCCATCCTTCCGCCGGCGGAAATCGCGTCCCGCATCGTCGCAAGTGTCGGAGCGGTCGCGTGCAGATAAGCGAAACGTCGAAGCAGATCCTCGCCGAACTGCTCAAGTCGCAGACCGGGCAGGATTTTCCGACCAACCGCATCTGGCGGGTCGGAACTGCCTTGTCCGGCCTGTCCCGCGAACATGGCATTGCGAACCTGGATCGCCTGATCGCGAAGCTGGCACTGTCTCACCGTTCGGCGCTGGCGGAAGCCCTGCTCAACAACGAAACCTATTTCTTCCGCGACCGCGCGATGTTCGAACTGCTCGACGAGCGGGTCCTTCCCGAACTCGCGCGGGAGCGGGCATCGGCCAGAAGCCTCAGGATCTGGTCGGTCGGCTGCTCGACGGGGCAGGAAGTCCTGTCGCTCGCGATGCTGTTCGCGGAGCAGGAAAGCCGATGGGCAGGCTGGAAGGTCGATATTCTCGGCACCGATGTGTCCAGCGCGGCGATAGAGGCCGCGCGTGCCGCCTGCTACACGCCCTTCCAGATCCAGCGCGGTCTGGCCGTGGGGCAGATGGTCAAGTGGTTCGAGGAAACCCCGCAAGGCTGGCGCGCGCAGGACAAGCTGCGCCGCATGGTGCGGTTCGAGCGACACAACCTTCTCGATCCATTGCCATGCCAGGGCGGCTTCGACATCGTGCTTTGCCGCAATGTGCTTCTCTATTTCGACGATGCCACGCGCAAATGCGCGTTCGAACGGCTGTCGGCGGCGATCGCTCCGGACGGCTGGCTGATGCTCGGCGCGGGCGAGACGTCGATCGGCCAGACCGGTCGCATCGTGCCGGATCGGACATTGCGCGGGCTTCACCGGCTTTCCTCTTTCGCTGCCGCGCAACGACAGGACGAGGCTCCGCGCAGGGCTGCCGGCTGACGCGCTCCGCAATCGCCCGGAAGGCGGGCGCCCAGAGTTAAGTCTTGCTTAAGTGCGCTGCCCTAATGTCGGATTGCCCCGAATGTTTGCGGTTCACGAGAGCAAGGGGCCCCCGAGGGGGACGAGGGGAACAGATTGCTGATGGGGATTCTGCAATGCCGGAAATGACCTCTGGGCCGAAGCGCAACTGGTTCGGTCGCCAGTCGATTGTGACGAAGATGCGCGTCGTCATCTGCGTTTTCCTTGGTCTTTCAGTCATCATTGCGACGTCGGGCTGGCTGGTTCTGTCCACGATCCAGCGCAGTGCGGAGGAATTCGCCCGGCTGAGCAATTCCGCCCAACTCGTCTCGGGTGCGGGTAGCAACATCAGCGAAGCCCTGCTGCAGGCCGAGCTTGCCGCCAGGAATGGCGATGCGTCGCAACTTGGCAGGTCCCGTGCGCTGCTGGGGGAAGCGGACGACAAGCTGGCGAAGGCCCGCCTTGGCGCCGGGAATGTCACGCCTGAAATTGCACTGGCATTCGATCAGCTCGACAGGGCTCTGGCCGATTACGGCGCAAAGGTTTCAGCGGATGGGCAGCCGGCGCGCCTTGCCGGCGAAGTGACTGAACTCCCCGGCAAGGCGATGGCGCTGCAGAAGGCGCTGACTGGCCGTGCCGCGGCTGTTCAGCGCGACAGGGAGAGCTTCGTCGCCTGGAGCGAGATCGCGATGTTCGCGTTTGCGCTCTTCGCGGCGCTGAACGGGGTTTTCGCACTCAGCCTGACCCGTCGCGACATCACCGGCCCGCTCACGGACATGGCGCAGGCCATGCTCAAGCTGGCCGACGGCGACAACAACATCACGGTTCCGGGTACCGATCAGATCAACGAGATTGGCGACATGGCCCGCTCGCTCGAGGTCTTCCGGCGCGGCTATCTCAAGCTGGACCGCATGCGCGCTGAAGCGGCCGAAGCGGCCAAGGCTGAAATCGAACGGCAGAAGGAAATCCAGCGCGAGCGCGAGGCATTGCGGGCGGAGCAGACAGCCGTGCTGCTCGAACTGGCCGAAAAGTTCGAGCAGACGGTCGGTGGTGTCGTCAGCGGGGTTGCAGCGGCCTCCAGCCAGTTGCAACTCACCGCCAGTTCCATGGCTGCCGCCGCCGAACAATCGGCAAACCAGACCAGCGAGGTGTCCTCGGCGATGAGCGAGGCCTCGGCAGGCGTCACCGCCGCCGCCGCCGCGAGCGACGAATTCGCCATGTCGATCAACGAAATCAGCCGGCAGGCCGCGACTTCGGCGGAACTCGCCCGCAAGGCCACCGTCACGACGGCGGACACGGACAGCATTATTTCCGCCCTCGCGAACTCGACCGAACAGGCGGGTCAGATCGTCAAGCTCATCTCGACGATTGCCCATCGCACCAACCTGCTCGCGCTCAATGCCTCGATCGAGGCCGCGCGCGGCGGGGAAGCGGGCAGGGGCTTCGCCGTTGTCGCATCCGAGGTGAAGGAACTCGCCGATCAGACCAGCAAGGCGACAGAGGAAGTCGCCCAGCAGATCCGCGACATCCAGGAATCGGCGGACTGCAGCGTGGCGGCCCTTCGCGCGATCGAAAAGGACATCGAGGAACTGGAAGCCACGTCGGTATCGATTGCCGCGGCCGTCGATCAGCAGTCGGTTGCCGGCCAGGATCTGGCGCGAAGCATCGACCTCGCCGCCCGCAGCACCGACGACGTGACTTCCAATGTCGAGCAGGTCCGCGAGACGTCCCTGGCGACGGGCGCGGCCGCCTCGCAGGTGCTGACGTCCTCGACCGAACTCGAGAAGCAGGCCGTCGTCCTGAAAACGCAGGTCGAGCAGTTCCTGAAACATATCAGGGCATCAGAACAGGCGAACAGCCACGCGACTGAAAACGCACCTTCCTACGACAGGATGGCCAGCCTCGAAGCCGCGTGACGGGGGCTCAGGGTGTCGAGTTGCCCCTGCCAGTCACGAAATCGGCAGGGGACATGGATACGTCATTCCGCCGCAGGCCTGGGTGCGAGCGGATAGACGATAAAGTCGGGATGGCGGTCTATCACCGGTTCGGGACCTGCCTGTGCTACTGCCTGCTGAAGCTCGTCGATCACTTCGGGCGACAGCGGCAGCGGATGCTCCGACGGGTGACTTGGCGCGCGCATCGCGTAATCCTGCCCGGGAACGGTCGTCATCTCGATATGCGCTCCCAGCAGCGCGCGGATCGGATGGGTCTTCGCGAAGGCTGCAAGCCTGTCGGCGCTGGCGTGAAACGCGTCGAATTGATCGACCGGCACGTAGAGCCTTCCGGGATAGAGCATGTCGCCGGAGAACAGTAACCGGGTTCTGCCATCGTAGACCATGATGTGGCCCGGCTCGTGGCCGGGCGTTGGGATGATGTCGAGAACGCGCCCGCCAAGATCGAAGCGGGCGATGCCGTCCGGCCAATCCCCGATCTGGAAGAATGCCGCGACCTGTTCGGGGGCGAGGCCCACGACTTCGGTATCGGGCCGGTCGCGAAACTCGTCGTCGCCGGCATGATGATCGCCATGGCCGTGCGAGTGGGCGACGACGAGCCGGATCGGTCGATCACCGTGACTGGCCCGCCATTCCTCCACCAACCGGTCGATGGTCGGCCGAATCTCCAGCCCGCCGGCGCCGCTGTCCAGCAGAAGCGCGCGGTCCGTCCCGAACAGCAGGTAAAGGAAGGGCGCTTCGAAGTTGGTCCTGACCGATTGGCGGATGACGAAGGTGTCCGCATCAATCGTCTGGACCTGCGTCTCCGGCTCGCTCGCGGTCGTACCGTTGATCCAGTGCTCGAAACGGGGCGGTTCGGCCAGCGGAGCAGTGGCTCCGAGCAGAAGTGCGGCGCCTGTCGGCAAGAGCAAACGGCGGACGATCGCATGAATGGCTGGCTGCATCGGTGCAGCCTATGCGTTATCGCCTGTCGAGCAAGCCCTCTGTCAGGGCCATTCGCATCTTTGCGGACGGGGCGCGGAAACGGCAGGTGCTTTGACGGCCGATTACCAGGCCGCGCGGCATGCATGAAGACGCCGACGATTTGTTCGACATAGCGCGCTTCGTCCTCGGCTCTGGAGGCAGTCTCGTCCATCGCCATGGGATAGCCGAGCAGCATGCCCAGGAACATCGTTGCGGCAGGTGATCGGGCGATTCTGGGTGCCGGACCGCTCAATGGTCGGCCGAATGACGGGATGCTTGCTGTTCCCGCTCCTGGAAAGGGGGAGGAATTGGCAAGTTTCACAGTCGTCTAGGGCAGATGATGCAGTAGTCATTCGTGCCAGCGGGGGCTCCTGGTTGATTTTTACGTAATCATATCGTTTAATACGTAGTCAACCACTCGATTCGGTTCCGTCGATATGTATTCCGGGATCAATCGATGCTTGGTGCTTCCGCGGTATCGATTTTCAGCTCTATTTAATTGAAATATCGCGTATTTCGCAGGTCAAATGGATGTTCTCGATGCAAGCTGCAAAGGCCATCGGGAGTTTGTCGTTATGGCGCTCGGAGGGGTTCTTCGAGTGCTCCATATCATTTTGGAAATATAAGATATTCTCATTTTCAGGTCGCGAGGACGGAGCCACCGTCAAAGCGCTTGCCATGCCCAATGACGATGGCCGTCCCCTGGACTTTGCATGAAAGGGGTATGTGTCGTGGCTATCAACATTACATTCGATGGAACCCTCCGGCTGGACCAGACAGAGGGCCTCCAGGACGACGACGTTGCGCTTGGCATCACGACAAACGCAGACGGTGGCACCGACGATAACGACGACGACATACTCGTCGGCGGTCTGGATCAGGACTTCCTCGATTTCCTGAACGGCCTCAACGATGGCACATTCCTGAGCGACGATCTCCTGGCCTTCGCCGCGCTGGTGGACGGCGCGAGCGACAGCGATTTCGTGACGATCGAGGCGACTTCCGAGGAAACGATCACCGACGTCTTCCTCTCGGACGCGAGCGGCAATGCCTTCGATGGCGACCAGGTCTTCATTTCCGCGGGAGTGCCGCTCCAGACCGTGGGTGGAGACAACATTTTCCTCTGGTCGGCGATGGGCGGAAAGGTCGTTCTGGCCACGACGAGTGCGGCCAGCGCAATCAGCGGCCAGCTGGTTGCCGCCTTCTTTATCGAGCCCGATTTTTCCGGGGGCGATCCGTACAGCATCACGGCGAAGATGGAGATGGTCACCTTCATGCCGTTCGATCACCCGCTTGCCACTAACCCCGACGATTCGATCGACTTTAGTGACATCCTGAACGTGAGTGTCGCGGCCAATCTGAGCTTCGATTTCGACAATCTCGATTCCGGGAATTTCCTCTGGGCGGCGGTCGGCAGCGATAGTGCGGGCCTTCTGATCACCGGGCAGGACCTGAACGTCAATCAGGACGATACGTCGTCGAAGTACGGCAAGATCATTACCGGTGGGTCGGACCCGTCCGATACGGTGAACACCAGCCAGGGCGGGATTAACGCCACCATTGGCATCCTTTCTCAGCACTTCACGGATGCCAAGGAGAAGGGCACGGCGGTGGACGGCCCGGTCGGCGTCTTCACGCTCGTACGAGGTCTCGATCCGCTGGCAGCGTCAACTGATGGGCAGGCCACGGGGATCAATATTCAGGACATCGACTACGACAGCTACATCAATGCCCCCAGCGCTTCGATCTTCATTTCCCAGACCGATGGCGGCGGCACGGCGATGTTCGAGGTCGCCCTCTGGGAAGCCGGCGGCGGCACGACACCGGAAGAAAGTTTCGACTACATAGGCAATACGGACACCGACAGCGCGTTGCATGACGATGGCGCGGTCGCCGTCGACCATGTCGAAATCACGCGCGGGTCGACGACCTATGTGTGGGACAACGACATCGTATCCGGCACGGGCAGCAGCGGTTCGACACAAGGTGGCATTACAGTCACCTTCGATACGAATGCCTTTGTCGTTGCCGGCGCCACGACCGGCGATACGATCGAATTTGCCGCAGAGGATGGTTCGACCTTCAATCGTTTCACGGTGCAGGGCCTGGCCAACACAAGCTCGTTCGACATCGGCAGGGTCGACATCGACGAGGGCATCATCGTACCCGAGCCAGTCGGAGACTACCTGCTCGTCGACGACGACGGGCCGGATGCGAAGGTGATCAACGGGACGCCCGACACGCTGACGCTCGACGAGACGCGTCCGGAAGGAAGCGAGACCGATGGCAATAGCTCGCCGGCGGGCCTGGCCTCGACCACCGCGAACTTCGCCGACAACTTCACCGACGGCGGGAACCCGGTGGACTACGGCACCGATGGCGCCGGTTCGGTGGGCTACAGCCTTGTCCTGACCGGCTCCAATGTCGGGTCCGGGCTCTACACGCTGGGTGTCGGCGGGGCGATGGGCAACGAGATCGTGCTCAACCAGTCAGGCAATACCGTCACCGGCTCCTACGGCGGCACGACCTATTTCACGATCAGCATCAACCAGACGACAGGCGTGGTCACCTTCGCCCAGAGCAACAACATCTGGCACGGCAGCACGGCGAGCGACGATGACAGCGAGGGCCTGACGCTGGCCAATGCGGCGGACCTCAAGGTCGTCCAGACGGTTACCGATGCCGATGGCGATCAGGA